>CAWHIX010000010.1:0-528236 GCA_963829545.1 uncultured Actinomycetes bacterium | reverse complement strand
GTACCTACCTCGGCATCCTGGGCGGCGCCTGGGCCTTCGCATCGGTGCTCGGTCCGATCCTTGGCGGTTCGTTCGTGGATACTATCGGATGGCGCTGGGCCTTCTGGTTCAATCTGCCGCTCGGGATCCTAGCTGTTATCACCGCCTCCGTCCTTCTTGAGGACGCCCCACGCGCAGGAAGGAAGCCCCGCGGATCGACACTCTGGGCATGGCAACGCTGGCCGTCGTGACCACAGCCATCATCTTCGTCGCTTCGCTGGGCGGCCGCAGATACACCTGGGGATCACCCCTCGTCCTCGGTCTCGTGGCCCTAGCGATAGTGGGAAGCGCGCTGTTCGTGGTCGTGGAGCGAAGGGCCGCCGAACCGATCGTTCCGTTGCTCCTGTTCCGCGACCGCAACTTCAACCTGGTGACCGCCGGCGGCCTTCTGAGCTCGGTAGCCTTTCTGGGAGTGGTGATCTACGTGCCCAGCTATCTGCAGATGGTCAGCGGGCTGAGCGCGCCACCAAGTCCGGCCTGTTACTCGTGCCCTTGACCGCCGGCATCCTCATAGCCTCTGTCGGTTCCGGTGCTTGGGTCAGCAGGACAGGCAGGTATAGATGGATGCCGGCCGCGAGCGCGTTCTTCACCGTCGTGAGCCTATACCTTCTTTCCACCCTCAACTCTCGACACAGAGCTGTGGACGATCTGCCTGTATCTGTTTCGTTTGTGGTGTTGGGACCGGGATCGGCTTCCAGATCCTGATCGTCATCGTCCAGAACTCTTTCCCCATCTCCATGGTCGGTACCGCTACCGGCGCCCACAACTTCTTCCGGCAGATCGGAGCCACACTCGGCTCGGCTGTCATCGGCACCTTGTTCGCCAGCCGACTTCTGAGCCTCCTGGGCGAAAGGTTGGCCCCCTATCGGCGCCGGCTCCGCTGGAGTCGTCGACCCGAACTCCCTCACCCCATCGAGTGTCGCCCAGATGTCGGAGCCTCTGAAGACCGCGATCATTTCCTCGTACAACGACGCCCTCGCGCCGGTCTACCTCTATCTCGCCCCGATGATGGCGGTAGCCTAGTTCTTGCTCCTGTTTGTGCAGGAGAAGCCGTTGGCCCTAGCTAACGAGGAGTGACTTCAGCGAGACGACGGTGCTTCCACGCATGTGCTGGTGGGACAAGGACCCGAGTAGATTCTTCGCAATGAGGGCGGCACTACCGTCCGCTTCCTTTCCACTCATCTAACCCCCAACGACGGGAAACGTCCGCGCCCCAATCAAGGAGCGCGAATCCCGCGACGCAAGAGCAGCGGCGATGGCGACGGTGATGTACTTCGTGGTGAGGCTGCTCTCAAGAAGATAGTGGGCGATGGCAACACCCACGCCCGCGAGAAGGAGGACTATCCCCACTATCGTTACGGCCACCCTGGCCATCTTTTGTCCTTCATCTTCCCCCGATTACGATGGATTCGGCGCCGGTCCCATAGATAGAATCCAAGCCACCCGCACGCCTGCAACTGCTCCACTATAGGGCACGGAGCCGACCGGCTGAGAGAGGGCGACCCTCGCCGGCTGGTCCTGGGTTCTTGTCTTCGTATCATCCGTTTGCCCTCGGCTTCGTGGGCGGCGTTCGTGTCCTCTGGCCCCGGCAGGTCCTGCCCGGCCCTAAGCGTTTTCTCACGTCGCTCTTAAGCTCGCTTCACCGGGGCTGCCTATCCTTCTCAGTGGAGCCACAAGGCCCATACCTGACCACCGAAAGGTGTTCACCATGGAGAGAAGAACGAAGAACCGATGGAAATGGGTGCTGCTACCGGCGTTGACCCTTGTGCTGATCGTCTCTCTCTGCCGGAGTCGCTCTCGCAGCCGGAGCCGGCGGGAGAGGCTGGAGAGCCCAAGACGGGGCGGGCGGCGGTACTGCGACCGGCAGCGCGCTTCTGCCCTTGACTGAGGCTGAGGAGACCCAGTTGCTGATCCTTCTCGAAGAAGAGAAGCTGGCCCGTGACGTCTACGAGTCTTTCTACGTGAAGTGGGGCGCAGCGGAATTCTCGAACATCGCGGCATCCGAACAGCGGCACTTGAATAGCGTTCTGAGACTCGTGGAGAAATACGGACTGGACTTCCTCGACGCTCGAAACGAGGGGTGAGTTCGACGACGATGACCTGCAGAACCTCTACGAGCTCTGATAAAGAGGGGCGAAGTCTCACTGGAGCCGCCTATCAGGTGGGAGTAGACATCGAAGTGCTGGATATCGAGGATCTCGAGGCCTTGATCGCCTCGTCGGAGCGCACCGACGTTCGTCGCGTGGCCGGCAACCTGCTGCGCGCGTCGGAGAAGCATCTCGACGCCTTCAGCAGCCTGGTGGCGGACTGACCCATGCCGCGCGGCTCGACGCAGGACGTGAACAGCCCGGTTGAGATCGTTGAGCGATTGGTAACATTACTCGCACTGAGAAATCGCCCGACCGCCGGCCGCACACGCGGCCGGCGGTCGACTCGTTCAGACGCTGGGTGGGTCTGTCAATCGAGGAGAAGGGGTCTCCCTCATGCCGAGAACGTCCTCCAGCAGAGCGACCCAGGCGCGCGCGGTCGGCCGCGTCGCCGCCCTCATCATCTCCTTGGTCCTCGCCCTTGTCGTGGTCTTCTCGCTGCCTACGGCTGCGGCGCAGGCAGGCGCCTTTTCCGATGTCAGGGATAGCGATTGGTTCTATGAGGCGGTGGAGACACTGGCAGCGGAAGGCGCCTTGGGCGGCTACTCCGATGGGACTTTCCGCCCCTACAGCCCTGTGACCCGGGCTCAGTTCGCTGCCATGATGGCCGGAGTACTGCATCTCGAGCCCGGGGACGGCTCGGTCTTCACGGACGTATCCGGCAGCGAATGGTTCGCCGGCGCGGTCGGGGCTCTCTACCAGATAGGAGTGGCCCAGGGAGGAGCAGGAGGAGCGTTCCTACCGGGAAGCGAGATCTCTCGCCAACAGGCGGCGGCTCTGACCATGCGAGCGGTCGCCTATCGCCTGACGCTGGCCCCTGACGAGGGCACAGGGGAAGAGGACCCGGCGGAGCCCAGTTTCGCTCTCATGACCGACGCGGCTGAGGCCGCCCTGTGGCTGCAGGGTTTCAGGGACAGAGGAGCCATCGCCTCGGCCCACTCGTTAGCGGTTGCCAACGCCTTTCGAGCGGGCGTCGTCTCGGGCTTTGCCGACCAGCGCTTCTATCCCTTCCTCAGCCTTACGCGGGCGCAGGCGGCCGGTATTCTGTATGAGGCGCTCGTGATGCAGTTGGTCATCAGCGAACTGCCCGCGCCGGTGGAGGCGGAGGTCGCCTATCCGACCCTCAAGAAGGGAGCCACCGGCCCGGTGGTGGCCTGGCTCGAGCGAAGACTCGCAGCGCTTTCCTACCGTCCGGGCACGGTCGACGGTCTCTACGACAGCGCGACAGCCGACGCGGTCATGGCCTTCCAGAAGGTGGAGCGCCTGCAGCGGAACGGCACGGCTACGGATGCCGTGCAAAGGCGACTTGTGGACGCCGTCTCTCCATCCGCCCGTAGGAGCGCGGGGGGGATACGCGTGGAGATCGATCTCACCAAGCAGGTTCTGTTCCTGGTCAAGGCGGGACGCGTCGAATACACCATCCCCGTCGCCAGCGGGGCTGAAGGAACTCGTACCCCCACCGGCACCTTCTCCATCCAGAGAAAGCTTCCCTACTGGCGGGAGAGCCATCTCGGACTCCTCTACAAACCGTCGTACTTCTACGGCGGGTACGCCATCCACGGCTCGTACTCGGTGCCGGCCTATCCGGCGAGTCACGGTTGCGTGCGCGTGGCCGTTTCGACCATGGATTGGCTGTATCCGCTGCTTCCCATCGGCACGCGGGTGGACATCTACTACTAGAGCAACGAACCGCCAGGCGGTGCTCGCGGCCGGCGACGCTCGCCCTTGCCACGGTGCAGGGGCCGCTGTATCATGACGCACTTGCCGGGCGCTTAGCTCAGGGGGAGAGCGCTTCCTTGACGCGGAAGAGGCCATAGGTTCAAATCCTATAGCGCCCACTGGTTGTTCCCGGTACCCCCCACCTTTCTTGCGAGGCTCCATGAAGGTATTGCTCCCGGATGGATCCGATGTGGTCATGCCCGAGGGGGCGACCGCCACCGATGTCGCTGAGAGTATCGGCCCTCGGCTGGCCAAGGCGGCGCTGGCCGCCAAGATAGGCGACCAGATGGTCGATCTGGGCACCCCGCTGGCCGACGGCGACCAGGTGGCCATCATCACCGCCTCCTCACCCGAGGGTCTGGACGTCATCCGTCACTCGGCCGCCCACCTGTTGGCCGAGGCCGCCATCCGGCTCTATCCCGGAACCAAGGTAGCGATAGGCCCGGCCATCAAAGACGGTTTCTACTACGATTTCGAGTTCCCGCGGCCCGTGGGTGAGGACGACCTGAGCGCCATCACGGCTGAGATGGAGCGGCTCGTCGCCGCGCGCCTCCCCTTCGAGCGCCGCGAGGTCTCGCGCGGAGGAGGCCCTCGAACTTTTCCAGGACGAACCCTACAAGGTGGAACTCATCCGCGATCTTCCCGAAGACGCCACCATCAGCGTGTACAAGCAGGGGGAGTTCCTCGACCTCTGCCGGGGCCCGCACGTGCCCGATAGCGGTCGCGTGGGCGCTGTGGCCCTCTTGTCCGTGGCCGGAGCCTACTGGCGGGGCAAGAGCGACAATGCCATGCTCACGCGCATCTACGGCACTGCCTTCCCCTCCAAGAAGGAACTGCAGGAGTATCTGGAGCGCATGGAGATGGCCCGCCAGCGGGACCATCGCCGCCTGGGTCGCGAACTGGGTCTGTTCAGCTTCCACGATGAGGGTCCGGGATTCCCCTTCTTCCATCCCAAGGGGATGAGGGTCATCAATGCCCTGCTCGACTACTGGCGCCAGGAGCATGTGGCCGCCGGTTACGAGGAGACGAAGACGCCCATCATCCTCGAGCGGACGCTCTGGGAACGATCGGGCCATTGGGACAACTACAAGGACAACATGTACTTCACGGTCATCGACGACGTCGATTTCGCCGTCAAGCCCATGAACTGCCCGGGGGGCACGCTCATCTACAAGAGCGAGCAGCACTCCTATCGGGACTTTCCCATGCGTGTGGCCGAGTTGGGCTTGGTGCATAGGCACGAGATGTCGGGGGTTCTCCACGGTCTTTTCCGCGTGCGCTCCTTCACCCAAGACGACGCCCACATCTACTGCCTGCCCGAGCAGGTGGAGGACGAGGTTCTGGGAGTCATCGAACTCGTCCGCAAGATGTATAGGACGTTCGGCTTCGAACGGGTGCACGTGGAGCTGTCCACGCGTCCGGAGAAGTCCATCGGTAGCGACGAGATGTGGGCTACGGCGGAGGGCGCGCTGGCGGCGGCGCTGGAACGCGCCGAGCTGCCCTTCGTGTTGAACCCGGGAGACGGCGCCTTCTACGGCCCCAAGATCGATTTCCACATCGAGGACGTCATGGGCCGCACCTGGCAGTGCGCCACCTGCCAGGTGGACTTCGCCATGCCCGAGCGCCTCGACCTCGACTACGTGGGCGAGGACAACCAGCGCCATCGCCCCGTGATGATCCACCGCACGGTCCTGGGCAGCATCGAGCGCTTCCTGGCCATCCTGATCGAGCACTACGGGGGAGCGCTGCCCACCTGGCTGGCTCCCGTGCAGGCGAACGTGATCCCGGTCGCCGACCGGCACGCGCCCTACGCGACCGAGGTCAAGGATGTCCTTCAGCGCGCGGGTCTGCGCGTGGAGACCGACCTGCGGACGGAGTCGGTGTCGAAGAAGATCCGCGACGGCGAGGTGCAGAAGGTACCCTACCTCCTGGTGGTCGGCGACCGCGAGCTAGCAGAGCATTCCGTCACCGTGCGTACGCGGGGAAGCAAGGACACTGCCTCTCTCGCCCTGGAAGACGCCTTGGAGGAACTCGTCGCCAAGGCGGCGCCGCCGCAAGCCTGATCCTTCGCCTGCAGCCACGCGGGTTGTGCGGCCTCGGGCGGCGCGCGTCCTTCTTGCTCAAACCAGAGGAGTTCTACCGTCCCCGACGAGCCTAGCGCAGCGAAGCGAGCATAAGCGAGGAGGGGATGGTAGAGCTCGCGACGGGGATGGTAGAACGACTGTGCTATACTGCGCGCTTGCATAAAGAGGAAGCCACCCTTCCCACCTCGTGCCTTGATGGCGCCGAGGTCCAGCCATAAGAAGTGCACGGCCCCAGTAGGGGCTTTGCGGCTGCGTTGGGAGAGCGGTGGTCACACCGCTCTTTTTGCGTGTTGGGATGTCTCTATCCGGCGCAGCCGGGGGAGGTGTAAGGCAACATAGCCGACATCGTTCGCATCAATGAGAAGATCCGTGCAGAGCAGGTCCGCCTTATCGGACCCAACGGCGAGCAAGTGGGGATCGTGAGCGTGCCCGAGGCGTTGAGTTACGCCGACAGGCTCAACCTCGATCTGGTTGAAGTGGCGCCCATGGCCGACCCGCCGGTCTGCAAAGTGATGGACTACGGCAAGTACAGGTACGAACAAGAGCAAAAGGCCAAAGAAGCCCGCAAGCGTCAGACCACTATCAGCATCAAAGAGATCAAGCTTCGGCCGAAGATCGATGATCACGACTTCGACACGAAGAAGGGTCACGTGGAGCGCTTCCTCAAAAAGGGAGACAAGGTCAAGCTCACTATCATGTTCCGGGGTAGAGAATTGGTCCACCCCCATCTGGGAGAGCGCCTGCTCCGCCGGATGGCAGAGGAATTGGCCGAAATAGGCGAGGTGGAGTCCGAGCCTAATCTCGACGGACGGAACATGGTCATGATGCTGGCGCCCAAGCGCTAGAGATCGAAGACAGTCCGAGGGCCGCATCATGGTGGGGCCTGGTCGACCGACAGGCCCTGCTACTGCTCGCACGTGATGAAGGGAAGAAAGATGGCAAAGCAGAAGACTCACAAGGGAACCAAGAAGCGGATCAAGCTGAGCGCCACGGGCAAGCTCATGAAGAAGCGGGCCTTCGGCAGCCACCTGCTGACGAAGAAGTCGGCCGGCCGTAAGCGCAAGATCCGGAAGGCCCAACTCATCAATTCCAGCGACGCGGGCAAGGTCCGCGCTCTCCTGGGCCTGTAGGAGGAAGCGACCATGGCCAGGATCAAACGCAGCATCAACGCCCAGAAGAAGCGCCGCAAGGCCCTCGGAGAAGCGAAAGGCTACTGGGGCCTTAAGAAGTCCTCCTACCGGCGCGCCAAGGAGCAACTTCTCAAGTCCGGCACGTACGCATACCGCGACCGGCGGGCACGCAAGCGCGAGTTCCGCCGCCTGTGGATAACTCGCATCAACGCCGGCGCCCGCGAGCATGGCCTGAACTACAACCAGTTCATGCACGGGCTCAAAGAAGCCCAGATCGACATCGATCGCAAGATGCTGGCCGATCTCGCCGTGCGCGAGCCCGAGGTCTTTGCCCAGATGGCGGCCCGGGCCAAAGAAGCACTTTCGGCAAGCTAGGCGCCCTCGCCCGACGGGCTCCACCAGGGGAGCGACCGTGATCAGGGACGTCGAGGGACGTCACAACCACAGTGTCAAGCTGGCCTGCAAGCTGCAGAAGAAGAAGCATCGCCGCGAGCGGGGCCTGCTCGTGGGCGAAGGGCTCGACCTGCTGCGCATCGCTGTCGACGCCGGGGTGGAGATCGGCGACGTGCTCGTCAGGGGAGACGTCGTGGCCCAGTTGCCGGCTGCGCTGGTCCAACGGGCGCAGGCCGGGGAGTTGGACGTCGGGATCTGTTCCGAGGAGATCATGGGTCACGCCAGCTCGCTGGGTGGGTCGGCGGATGTGATCTTCACAGCCCGCCAGCCGTCGTGGAACCTGGCAGACCTCGACCTGGATCGCGGTCTCAGCCTGTATCTGGAGGGCGTGGGCGATCCCGGGAACGTGGGGACTCTTGTGCGGGGCTGCGTAGGCTTTGGCGCCACGGGCATGGCCGTCTCTCCTGGCACGGCCGATCCGTACGGACCGAAGGCCATGAGGGCCGGCATGGGGGCTCAGTTCCTGCTGCCCATCGTCGTGGAGGTCACCCCGGCCGATCTGCTGGCCCGTCTGGGCAGTGTGGCGGCCGCCGGAGGCCGGCCGCCCGATGTGCTGGTGGCCGACCCGCACGAGGGCGTCGACGTGCGGGAGATCCGCAGCGAGGGCGGAATGCTGCTGGTGTTGGGCTCGGAGCGGGAGGGCCCCGGCAAACAGTGGAGAGACCGACAACTGGTCAACATCCCCCAGGTGCGGTTCGACTCGCTGAATGTGGCCATGGCCGGCACGATCATGCTCTACGAGTTGTCCGGACGGCCTGGTGGCAATGCACCGACCGGTCGGCTAGGATTGTGAGCTTGGAAGGAGAAGTCATCTCAACGCAAGAGAGCATCCTGGAACAGATATCGCGGCCCGATCTTCGTGCCATCTACACGGAGGGTGCGGGCGCCATCGACGAGGCCGCCGACCTGGCTGCCCTAGAGGGCGTGCGGGTTCGCTTCCTCGGTCGCAAGGCCGATCTGACCCTGCTTCTCCGCTCCATCACTGAGCTTCCGCCGGCCGAGCGGCCCGAAGTGGGGAAGATAGGAAACCTCATCCGGCGCGAACTCGAGGTGACCCTCGAAGTGCGCAGAGCGGCGCTGGAGACCCAGGAACTGGTGCACGAACTGCAGAAGCAGCGCATCGACATCAGCCTGCCGGGCCGGCCCTTCCCCCTGGGCCATCTCCATCTCGTTGCCCAGACGCAGCGGGAGATCGAGGATATCTTCATCGGCATGGGCTACGAGATCGCCGACGGCCCCGAGGTGGAGACCGAGTACTACAACTTCGAGGCTCTCAACACTCCGGCCGACCATCCCGCTCGCTCTCTGCACGACACCTTCTTCGTGAGCGACCAGGTCGTGCTGCGTACCCACACCTCGCCCGTGCAGGTGCGGGTGATGGAAAAGCAGCGGCCGCCGGTGCACATCATCGTGCCGGGGACGGCCTATCGCCGTGACTCCGACGCCACTCACACGCCCATGTTCCACCAGGTCGAGGGTCTGGTGGTCGACGAGCACGTCACGCTGGCCGATCTCAAGGGCACTCTGGAGACCTTTGCCCGCGCCATGTTCGGGGCCGAGCGCAAGGTTCGCCTACGTCCCCATTTCTTCCCCTTCACCGAGCCCTCGGTGGAGGTGGACGTCTCCTGCATGTTCTGCGAAGGAATGGGCTGCCGGCTCTGCAAGAAGAGCGGGTGGCTCGAGATTCTGGGCGCAGGGATGGTCGATCCCAACGTCTTCGGGTTCGTTGACTACGATCCCGAGGTCTATTCGGGCTTCGCGTTCGGGATGGGTATCGAAAGGATCGCCATGCTGAAGCACGGGGTCAACGACCTCAGGCTCTTCTTTGAGAACGACCTGCGCTTCCTGCGCCAGTTCTGACCGGAGACATCATGAAAGCTCCTCTATCCTGGCTTCAAGAGTTCGTGCCCATAGAGCTGTCGGTGGACGAGCTCGCTTCACGTCTGGCCCTCACTGGGACTGAGGTCGAGCGGGTCTCTCTGATGGGTGTGTCGCCCGAAGGCGACAACCTCAGTCGCTTCGTGGTCGGCAAGGTTCTGGATCGTCAACGCCACCCCGACGCCGACAAGCTGTCGGTGTGCATCGTCGACGTGGGCGAGGCTGAGCCGCGCACCATCGTGTGCGGAGCTCCCAACGTCGCGTCCGGGCAGACGGTGGGCGTCGTGCTTCCGGGCGGCACCATGCCCAACGGCATGCAGATCAAGGATGCCAAGCTGCGCGGTGTCAAGTCGTCGGGCATGATCATGTCGGAGGCGGAGTTGGGGCTGGCGGCCAAGAGCGAGGGCACCATGGAGCTGCCCGGCGACTGGCAGGCTGGAGCCCCTCTCTCCACGTACTTCCCGCTCTCCGACTGGGTGCTGGAGGTGGAGGTCACCCCCAACCGCCCCGATTGCCTCTCCGTTCGTGGTATGGCCCGCGAGATAGCGGCCATCACCCAGGCGCCGTTCGAGGAAGGTTTGCGCTACCCCTATCCGTCCGGCGACCGGCCGGTGGACGATGATATCGCCATCGAGGTTCTCGACCCCGATCTATGCCCGCGCTACGCGGCCCGAGTCATCCGCGGCGTGCGCATCGCCGAATCGCCCCTGTGGCTGAAGGCGCGCATCGTCCAGGCGGGCATGCGGCCGGTCAACAACGTCGTGGACGTGACCAACTACGTGCTCTGGGCCCTGGGTCAGCCGCTGCACGCCTTCGACCTGCACACCATACGCGGGGGTCGCATCATCGTGCGGCGCGCGTATCCGGGCGAGAAGATCACCACGCTCGACAACGAGGATCGCGTCCTTACCGACGACATGCTGGTGATCGCCGACGCGGAGCGGGCCTCGGTCATCGCCGGGATCATGGGCGGTCTGGACAGCGAGGTCACCGACCAGACTACCGACATCCTTCTCGAGGGCGCCGCCTTCTCGGGACCCTGCATCATGCGCACCTCGGGCGCGCTGGGTCTGCGCAGCGAAGCATCGACCCGCTACGAGAAGGGCCTCGACCCCGAGATGATCACGCAGGCGCTCGACATGGCCTGCAAGCTGTTCGTGGAAGTGTGCGGGGGAGAGGTCTCTGCGGGCACCGTCGACGTGCGCACTGCGCCGCTACCCCAGACTGTTCTTAGCCTGCGCTCTTCCCAGGTGGAGCGCGTCCTCGGACTCGCTGTGCCCGCTGACGAGACGGCCGGCATCCTTGCCCGTCTGGGTTGCGAGGTGGGGGGCGGCGCGAAGGAGCTCACCGTCACCGTGCCCGGTTTTCGCCGTGATCTCGAGCGGGAGATCGACCTCATCGAGGAGATCGCCCGCGTGCACGGGCTGGAGCAGATCCCCTCGACCCTGCCTTCGCGCCGAGTGGGCAGGGGAGGCCTCGACCGGCGCCAAGCGCTGCAACGCATCATCGAAGACCTCCTGGTGGGAGCCGGACTGGCCCAGGCCATCACCTATAGCTTCGGCGACGAAAGTTGGGCCGACCGGCTACGCCTGCCCGCTGATGATGAACGGCGGCAGGCCGTCACCATCTCCAACCCGCTGAGCGTGGAGCAGTCGCGGATGCGCAGGATGCTCCTTCCCGGCCTGCTCGAGACCGTTCGGGCCAATCAAGCGGTACGCGAGTATGACGCCCGCCTCTTTGAGGTGGGTCGCGTCTTCCACCCGTCGGGTTCTCTGCTGCCGGAAGAGCAGACCAAGGTCGGTTTGGTCCTGTCGGGCGATGCCAAGCAGGACTCATGGCTGGGCTCCGAGCGGCCCATCGACTACTACCTGGCCAAGGGTTTGGTGGAGCGTTTGGAGGCCGCGCTGAACTGCCGTCTCCAGTACACGCCTGCGTCGGAGCCCTTCCTCCATCCGGGCAAGAGCGCTGTGCTCCGCACCGGCGATGGGCGATGCCTGGGTTGGGTGGGGGAAGTCCATCCCCTGGTGGCGCAGGAGTACGATCTTCGCAGCTCCGTGGTAGTAGCCGCGGAGTTGGATCTCGATGCGCTTGTTGCCGCGTCGCCTCCTGTCTCTACATTCAAGGATCTCCTGGCCTATCCAGTGGTGGAGCAAGACCTGGCGCTGGTGGTCGACGCGGCCGTGCCCGCATCGGACCTCGTCGAGCAGTTGCGCGCGGCAGGCGGCGACCTCCTGGAGGATGTGGTCATATTCGACGTTTATGAGGGCGCCCAGGTGGGTGAGGGTAAGAAGAGCCTTGCTCTGCGCCTGAGTTTCCGCGCGTCGGACCGCACCCTCAACGACGCCGAGGTCAACGAGCTTCGGGAAGCGATCCTCGACAAGGTCGCCTCCGCTCTGGGGGCGCAGCTTCGCGCATAAAGGCGCGCCTTCGCGTGCGTGTTGCATTATCTTACATAGCTCTGTATAGTTATGCGTCGCAGGGAAACCGCACGCGACGAAAGGTACGGCTGTGATCAAGGCGAGCATCGTAGGGGCGACGGGCTACACGGGGGCGGTACTCACCGACATCCTGGCGGTGCACCCCGAGGTCCGACTCCAGGCGCTCACCACCAAGTCGTACGTCGGGCAGCAAGTGGCCGAGGTCTTTCCCCACCTTCGAGTGAAGGCCACCTTCTGCGAATACTCCCCGGATACCTTGGCCGGTTCCGACGTAGCCTTCGTCTGCTACCCGCACGCCGAGGCCCATCCCGTGGTGGCCGAGTTGATCGATGCCGGCTGCCGCGTGGTCGATCTGAGCGCCGACTTCAGACTGCGGGACCCTTTGGCCTACCCAGAGTGGTACGGCTTCGAGCACTCCCGGCCCGACCTGGTGGCCGAGGCCGTCTTCGGATCGCCGGAGTTGTATCGGGACAGGGTGGCGGGCGCGCGCCTGGTGGCCAACCCCGGCTGCTATCCCACGAGCGTCATCCTGGCCGCTGCTCCTGTAGCCGCCGACATCGACGGCACGGGCGTGATAGTCGACTCGAAATCTGGAGTGTCCGGGGCGGGGCGGACGCCTTCGCCGAAGACGCACTTCTGCAAGGTCCACGGTGATTTTCGGGCCTACGGAGAGGTCGGGCACCGGCACACGCCGGAGATGGTCCAGGAGATCAGCGCGGCCGCCGGCCACGCGATCCCCGTCTCCTTCACGCCTCATCTGCTCCCGGTCGACCGGGGCATCCAGACCACACTCTACTTCCGCCCGCTGGGCGGCTTCATCGGCAACGAGGCTTGGCTGGCCAAGTACCGTGACTTCTATGCGGGCGAGCCCTTCGTTGAGGTCACCGACGCTATGCCAGGCCTCTCCGAGGTCGCGTACACCAACTTCTGCCGCCTCACCGTGCGCGAGGACCGCGCAGGCGGGGTGGTCAAGGTCTTCAGCGTCATCGACAACCTGGTCAAGGGGGCCTCGGGACAGGCCGTGCAGAACATGAACTGCATGTTCGGCCTCGACGAGCGCGCCGGCCTCATGCGGAAGGTGTGACCGTGGAGACGACCAGCGAGCATCCTATCGTCGTCTCGCCCCTGGAGACCCGCTTCTTCTCGTTGCCCGATGGCGTACATCTCGTCGAGCCCGACGGCAGGTCCCCCGGAGTCACCTTTCCGGAGGGCTTCCTGGCCAGTGGCATCGTGGTCGGGCTGAAGCAGAGCGGCCGCCCGGACATGGGCGTCGTCGCCGTGGCTCCCGAATGGCGGGGAACGGCTTCCTCCGGACATGTATCCACTACCAACGCCTTCGCGGCGGCGCCCGTCGTCGTCACGCGCGAGGAGACGGTTCCGGGAGGACTCCTGGCCGTGGCCATCAACAGCGGCAACGCCAACGCCTGCACGGGGCAGAACGGCTTGGAGGTAGCGCGGGCGATGCAGCAGGCATGCGCCCACACCATGGGTATCCCCGTCGATCGTGCGGCCGTGGCCTCCACGGGCATCATCGGCGTGCAACTGGACGCATCGTTCATGGCGGACGCGACGGCCAGGGCCGCGGCGGCGGTCACAGCGGACGCAGGTGCCGCTTTCAGCTCGGCCATCATGACCACCGACCGCTTCGCCAAGGAATGCGCTCTCGAGGTGCAGTTGCCCCAGGGCGTGGTGCGCCTCGGCGCCTGCGCCAAGGGGGCCGGCATGATCTCCCCGGCCATGGCCACCATGCTATGCGTGGTGACTACGGACGCCCTGCTGGAGGCGGACGAAGCTCAGAGCCTGCTGGCGGGCGCGGTGGGGGAGACCTTCAACAAGATCACCGTCGATGGGGAGATGAGCACCAACGACGCGGTCTTCTTCCTGGCCGAGCGGCGCCTCCGGGCTGCACCCGCAAGGGGCCGGCAAGCAGCTGTTCGCGGAGGCTCTGCGCGCACTGCTCCACCGCCTCGCTCTGATGATGGTGGCCGACGGAGAAGGATCGACAAAGATAATGCGGGTAAGAGTGCGCGGCGCCGACGACGACCGCAGCGCGGCTTTCGTGTGCCGAGCCATAGGTGAATCACCACTGGTCAAGACGGCCATGCACGGGGGCGACCCCAACTGGGGACGGGTCATCAGTTCGGCGGGGGCCAGGCTTGCCGGCCGTTCGCTGCCCAACGCCTGTCTCCATCTCTGCTCGGTGAAGGTGGTCGAAGATGGAGCCGCCCGGGAGGTTCCGGACGACGAGTGGCAGAGTCTCGTGGCCGGGATGAAGGAGCGAGAGATCGAGATCGATCTCGATCTGGGTCTGGGACAGGGCGAAGGAGAGCTGTACTTCGCCGACCTGGGCCATGAATACATCACCATCAACGCTGAATATCATTCGTAGGAGCGATCATGCGCGAGATATACCGCAAGAGGGTCGAGACGCTACTTGAATCGCTGCCCTACATCCGCATGTTCAGCGGCAGCACCATGGTCATCAAGTACGGCGGCGCCGCCATGAGTTCGGCCGACCTGAAGGACGAGTTCGCCACCGACATCGCCATGCTGCGCTTTGTGGGGATAAGGCCCATCATCGTGCACGGGGGAGGCGCCGAGGTCAGCAAGTGGATGCGGAAGCTCGACCTGCCGGTCAAGTTCGTCGACGGTCTGCGCGTGACCGACCTGGCCACCATGGAGGTGGCCAAGATGGTGCTGGTGGGCAAGGTCAACAAGGAGATCGTCGGCCTCATCAACAGCAAGGGTGCGCCGGCCGTTGGTCTCTGCGGCGACGACGGGAGCCTTATCCACGCCCGTCCGCTCCTCAAGCGCGGCGCCGACGGGACCAGGCTGGATCTGGGACTGGTGGGGGAGGTCTCCCACATCAACACCGATCTGCTGGCTCTGCTCGACGCCGATTACGTGCCTGTGGTGGCATCTGTGGGCATGGGGCCCAACGGTGAGACCTACAACATAAACGCCGACACGGTGGCCGGTGCCATAGCCGCCGCCCTCAAAGCCGAGAAGGTGATCTTCCTCACCGACGTCGGCGGTCTGCTCGCCGATCCGGAGGACGAAAGTTCGGTCATATCCGAATGCAGCGCGGCGGAGGTGATGGAGTTCGTGGAGAGCAGCAAGGTCTCCAAAGGGATGATCCCCAAGCTCGAGGCCGTCCTCACCAGCCTGGAGGGCGGAGCGGCGGCCGCTCATATCATAGATGGTCGTATCGCCCACTCGGTCCTGCTGGAGATAATGACCGACGACGCAGGACTGGGCACCAAGATAGTCCCCGGGAACGCCTTCTCGGGGTCATAGGGGGTCCGACATGGTCGCAAGGCACTTCATCACAGTCGAGGACCTGAACGCGGAGGAGTTCGAGCGCGTACTCACCGACGCGTCCACCTGGAAGAAGAGCGGGCACGGCAGTCCGCTGGCCGGCAAGTCGGTGGCGCTCATCTTCGCCAAGCCTTCCACCCGCACTCGGGTGTCGTTCGGCGTGGGGGTGTATCAGTTGGGCGGCATGCCTCTGTACCTCTCCGAGCAAGAACTGCAGATGCGCAAGTCGGAGAGCATCGCGGACACCGCCCGCACGCTGTCGCGCTTCGTCGACGGCATCGTGATCCGCACCTTCGCCAACAAGGACGTGGAAGACCTGGCGGCGGCCGCAAGCGTGCCCGTCATCAACGCCCTCACCGACGACGACCATCCCTGCCAAGCCCTGGCCGATATCCAGACCTTCAGAGAGCGCTTTCCGGACGCCAAGGGCCGCAAGATCACCTATCTCGGCGACGGCAACAACGTGGCGGCTTCGCTGGCCGAGGCGGCTGCCATGGCCGGGGTGGACCTTTGCCTCTCCGTCCCGGAGGGATGCGATCTGCCCGCGGCCAAGATGGCCTCGATCGTGCGCTTGGCCGAACGCCAGGGGACGCGGGTGTGGGTGGAGCGCGACCCCGTGACTGCAGCGGGCGGGGCCTCCGCTCTCTATACCGACGTCTGGATCAGCATGGGGCAGGACGACGACGCAGGCAAGGTCGATGCTTTGCGGCCCTACCAGGTGAACCACGCCCTGCTGGGGGTGGCCCAGCCCGACGCCATCGCGATGCACTGCCTCCCGGCCCATCGGGGAGACGAGATCACCGACGAGGTCATGGACGGTCCGCAGTCGGCGGTGTTCGATCAGGCAGAGAACCGACTGCATGCCCAGAAGGCCCTCATGGCCTTCTTGCTGGGACCCACCTGAGGCGATGAACAAGCGCCAAAGACAGCAGATCATCCGCAGGGTCCTGCGCGAGCAGCCCATCGCCAGCCAGCGGCAATTGATGGAGGCCCTTTCGCGGGCAGGCTGCGAAGTGACGCAGGCGACGATCAGCCGAGATCTGCGGGAGATCGGATTGCAGAAGGGGCGGGACCTCACCGGCCGGACCAGGTATGTGTTCGTGCCTCAAACCGAGGAGAAGCCCGATGCTCGCACCGCCTGCTCGCGTATGCTGAAGGAGTTCGGGCGAGGCATAGTCACAGCTCAGAACCTGCTTGTGCTGCGCTGTGACCCCGGGGCGGCCCCCGGGCTGGGACGGGTAGTGGACGAACTGGACCACGAGGCCATCCTGGGCTGTGTGGCCGGCGACGACACAGTCATTGTCGTGACCAAGGATCCGCAGGCGGCTGAGACCGTCAGCGGGTATCTAACTGAACTGGGAGGATAGTAAGAATGTCTAACGAGATCTGCGTACTGGCTTATTCCGGGGGACTGGACACCTCGGCGCTCGTCCCGTACATGAAGGAGAAGTACGGCTACGACATCGTGGCGCTGCTGGTCGACGTAGGCCACATGAAGGACGTGGAGGGTTTGCGGCAGCGTGGCCTCACCGCCGGGGCCGTCGAGTCGATCGTGGTCGATGCCAAGGAGGAGTTCCTCACCGGGTATGCTTTCGAGGCCCTCAAGGCCAACGCCCTGTACGAGAACAAGTATCCTCTGCACTCCGCGCTATCCCGTCCTCTCATCGCGAAGAAGATGGTGGAGGCCGCCCACCAGTACGGCGCCAAAGTGGTGGCCCATGGCTGCACCGCCAAGGGCAACGACCAGGTGCGCATTGATGTCTCCGTCCGCTGTCTGGACCCATCCATCAAGGTGCTGGGCCCCGCGCGGGAGTGGGGGATGACGCGGCCCCAGATCATGGACTATCTGGCCGAGCGGGGCATCGAGCTGCCGCTGACCAAGAAGAACCCCTACTCAATCGACGAGAACCTCTGGGGCCGGGCCATCGAGTGTGGGGAGCTGGAGGACCCCTGGACGCCCGCTCCCAACGACGCCTACGCCTTCACCGTCGACCCCCAGGATGCGCCCGACGAACCGGTGGAGGTCATCATCGGCTTCGAGGCAGGGCTCCCCGTGTCGCTGGACGGTGAGAAGATGGGCCCGGTGGAACTGGTGGAGAAGATCGACCTGATCGCCGGCGCTACTGGGTTCGGTCGCATCGACATGGTGGAGAACCGCCGGGTAGGCATCAAGAGCCGCGAGGTCTACGAGGCCGCGGGCCCGTTGTCGCTCATCAAGGCCCACGGCGAACTGGAGGACCTCACCTTCACCCGAGAACTGCAGCACTTCAAGTATTCCATCGGCCAGCGCATGACGGAACTCATCTACGACGGTCTGTGGTTCAGCCCCCTGGCCGACTGCCTGCGCGCCTTCATCGACCAGAGCCAGCAGCACGTGACCGGAGACGTGCGACTCCGCTACTACAAAGGCACCTGCAGCGTTGTCGGTCGGCGCTCGCCCAACTCGCTCTATGTGGACGCTCTGGCCACCTACGGCTCAGGAGACACGTTCAGCCACCAGTCCGCTGTGGGCTTCATCGAGCTTTGGGGCCTCCCGGTGGAAGTCTATGCGCGTCGGCATCAGGGCCTGCTCTAGATGCTCTCCGATCCGGACAAGGAGGCCGCCCCGGGCGCGGCCGGCGGCACAGACAGTGAGTCCGGCGCCGGCCCGGCTTCGGCGGCCGGCTCCGGTAAGCCGTGGGGCGGTCGTTTTGCGGCCGACCAAGCGCCCCTGTTCGAACGATTGAACGCCTCCATACCTTTCGACCACGTCCTGGCTCCCTTCGACGTGGCCGGGTCCATAGCCCACGTGCGCATGCTGGTGGCCATCGGGGTACTCACCGCGCTCGAGGGAGACGCGCTACTGGGCGCGCTGGCCCAGGTCTCTCAGGAGGTCCGGGAGGGCATCTTCACGTGGAGGCTCGAGGACGAGGATATCCACATGGCCATCGAGCGGCGACTGACCGAGATCGCGGGCTCGGTGGCCGGGAAAGTCCACACCGGGCGCAGCCGCAACGACCAGGTGGCTCTCGATCTGCACCTCTATCTGCGGGCAGCCGTCCCCGCTCACCAGGAGCGGTTGGTGGCTCTCATGCGCGCGCTTCTGAAGCAGGCCGAAGCGGGGCGGACGCTGGTCATGCCCGGCTACACCCACCTCCAGAGAGCGCAACCGGTGCTTCTGGCCCACCATCTCCTGGCCTACTTCTTCATGCTCCAGCGCGATTGGGAGCGTTTCGCTGATTGGGACGGGTCCTCTTGGATGCCCCTCGGGGCCGGGGCCCTCGCCGGCGTGAACTACCCCCTCGATCGGGAGATGGTCGCGAAGGAACTCGGTTTCGACCGCGTGGCTCCCAACGCTATGGACGCCGTCGCTTCCCGCGACGCGGCCTTCGCCTATGTCGCCGTGGCCACCAATTGCGCACTCACGCTCTCCCGCCTGGCTGAGGAGATGGTCCTCTGGAGCACGCAGGAGTTCGGCCTCGCCAGCCTGCCCGAGTCGTGGACCTCGGGATCGAGCATCATGCCCCAGAAGCGCAACCCCGACGCGGCCGAACTGGTGCGGGCCAAGGCCGCCGGCTTCCTGGCTCGTCTGCAGGGACTGGGCGCGCTTCTCAAAGGCCTACCGCTGGCTTACAACAAAGACCTGCAGGAAGACAAGCTCTATGTCTTCGCCACGCGCGAGGAACTCGATCTGTGCCTGGAAGCCATGACGGCCATGGTCGCCGGTCTGATCTTCAATGAGCAAAGGGCGCGCGCCGCTGCCGAAGGAGGCTACTCTCAGGCCACCGATGTCGCCGACTACCTGGTGGAGAAGGGTCTGCCCTTTCGGGAGGCGCACCGGGTCGCGGGGCGACTGGTGGCGGTGGCGGCGCGCCAAGGCCGCCCCTTGGCCGGCGTCACCCTTGCGGAGTTGCGCGAGCTCAGCCCTCTCTTCGACGAAGACTATTATCATGTGGTGGAACTCGACCACGTTCTCGCGGCCAAGATCTCTCCTGGGGGCACGGCTCCGGAGAGGGTGACCGAGCAGCTGCTCGTCGCCCGGGAGTCGCTGGCCCGCCTGGAGGCCGATACCGCCGCTGAATAGGCGGCCCGTCGACGGCGAGGGCCGGCCGTCGCACCGCGGGCCTGTCGGGGGGCGCGTCTGTCGGGCGGTCCAAAAGCGTCACCTGCTACCATTGCCCGATGGCATCCCCCGTTCATACCACCATGCTTTCGCGCGCACGCCCCGCGACCCGGGGCGGGCCAGCCGCCTGGCCCGCCGGGGTGTCAGTTCCGGCGGTCTTCTTCGCCCGCCCGTCGGACGTGGTGGCTGCCGAGTTGGTGGGCAAGATCCTGTGGCGCGAGAACCTCGGCGGCGGGCGCTTGACGGAGGTGGAGGCCTACCTGCCCGTCGACGATCCGGCCTGTCACGCGTATCGCGGCCCCACGCTGAGAAACCGCTCCATGTTCGGCCCTCCAGGATCGGTCTACGTGTATCTGAGCTACGGCATACACGTCCTTCTCAACCTGGTGTGCGACAGAGAGTCGGTCGGGTCGGCCGTACTCGTGCGCTCCTTTGAACCCCTGGGTGAAACCAGCGGGCTGCTGGCCAACCGGCTGGGCCCCGGAAGCCCGCGCGACGCCAAATCCAGGGATTTACCTCCGGCCTGGCTTTCGTGCGGCCCGGGACGCGTCGGCCAGGCCCTTGCCCTGACGCTCGGCCTTGGACGGCCTGCCGCTGGGCGACGAATCGGGGCTCCACGTCCTCGACGATGGCTACCCTTCCCAGGTACGGAACAAGCACCCGGATAGGTATCAGCAAAGGCGACCGGCTGCCGCTGCGTTTCTTCGCAGCCGATAGTCCGTTCGTGACCCATAGGCGCCCGAAGAGCGGAGGTAACAGGCATGAGACTGAGTGAGGTCTACCATATCGCTATCATGGCAGGCATAGCGGCCGACCCCCGAGGCCAAGCCGGGGTGGACCGCCTACTGGAACAGGCGCGTAAGGACTACGACGCGCTACCGGAAGAAAAGCGCTGGGAGTTCGACACCGAGGCGCTCACCAACCCCTTTGCCGACACGCGCATCCTACTCGGGGATCCCGAGGCGGAGGTGAAGAGCATGCTGGTCGGCATCGATCTCGAGGTGGGCGAAGTGCTGCTGGCCGACAGGCTGCGTGCCCGGGAACGTTCGGTGGACCTTCTCCTGGCCCACCACCCCGAAGGCCGGGCGCTCGCCCGTCTGGAGGAAGTCATGGGGGTGCAATCGGACATCTGGAGGACCTTCGGCGTGTCCCTGGCATACGGCGATGCCGTGATGAAGGTGCGTCGCGCCGAGATCACCCGGGCTCTGCACCACCTGAACAGCGAAAGGACCATCGCCGCCGCCCGGCTCCTGGACCTGCCCTTCATGTGCTGCCACACCCCGGCCGACAACAACGTCAACAGCTTTCTGCAGGAGCGCTGCGACGACCTGGGCGAAAACGGCACCGTCGACGACCTCATCGGCATGCTGAAAGACATACCCGAGTACCGGCAGGCCGTGCTTCACGGGCTCGGTCCCACTATCTTCGAAGGCGATGACGCGCGGCGGACCGGTCGCATCATGGTCGACATGACCGGCGGCACCTCTGGCCCGGCCGACTCTCTCGGCAGGCTGGCGGCGGCCGGAGTGGGCACCATCGTGGGCATGCACATGGGGGAGGAGCACCGTAAGAAAGCCAAGGAAGAGCATCTGAACGTGGTCATCGCCGGGCACACCGCCTCTGACTCCTTGGGGATGAACCTCATCATCGACGAGTACGAACGGCAAGGGGTCGACATCCTGGCCTGCTCGGGGTTCACGCGGGTCAGCAGGGCCTGAGGGGGACACGCCTGCCGGCTGCGCGCGCTAGAACGAGCCGGGGTCGGTAGTAGACGTGGACTCGGGGGAGGCTCGGGATCGGGTCCCGAGCTGACGACGATGGTCACCGTCGCCCCTGGCAAGACCGCGGTGCCGGGCTCAATATCCTGGTAGATCACCATGCCGGCGGGGAATCATCGGCCTCCGCAGACTCATTGGCCCGCAGCCCCGCGTCCTCGAGCGCCGCGCGTGCCTCCTCGATCCTGAGCCCCAGCAGGAGAGGCACTTCCACCTCCTCAGGCGCTCCGAGCGATACCGTCAGGACGACGGCAGAGCCTTTGGCCCCCCGGGCCCCGGCGTCCGGGTCCTGTCTCAGCACCGTTCCCGCGTCCTCCAGCGACGATGGGTCCTCCTCCACGGAGACCTCGAAGCCGGCCTGTTCAAGTAGGGCCCGGCCGTCGGCCAGGATCATCCCGACCACGTCAGGCACCTCCTGGACGGCATGCAGGGGACACTCTTCAGTGGGCTGTCCATCTCGAGCGAACCGGGCTTCCACGGTGCTCGGGCAGAACTCAGTGGGAAGAAGGTGCGATTCGCTGCACACCTCCACGGTCACCCATTCGTCAGAGGCGACTCGGGGAAAATCGGAGATGGGAATGTTCTTGACCGCCTCTTTCATGTACGCGGCCCATATCTCGGCCGGAAACGAACCGCCCGTCACCTTGATGCCGTGGACATCGGTCATGGCCTTCTGCTCAGTGGGATACCCGACCCAGACGGCGGTGACGATCTCCGGCGTGTAACCGACGAACCAGGCGTCCCGGTAGTTCTGCGTCGTCCCCGTCTTGCCGGCAGCGGGCCGACCGATGGCGGCTGCCGTCCCGGTGCCATGTTCGATGACCCCTTCCAGGCAGGTCGTGGCCATGGCGGCCGTGGCCGGGTCGATCACCCGGGTACGCACGACCTCGTTCTGGTCGAGCACCCGGCCCTCCGAGTCGGTGACCCTCACGATGGCCACGGGGAAGGCGGCCTGTTCTTCGCCGAAGCCGACGGACGACGAGAGGGCCTCGCCTCCGGTCGCCAGCGTGGCGTAGGCCATCGCCATCTCCATAGGGCTGACTCCGGTCGACAGACCGCCCAAGGCTATGGCCGGGTTGGGCTCATCACCCAGTGAGGTCTGGATGCCCATGTCGTAGGCGGTCTGAGCCACGGCATCCGCCCCTACGTCCATGATCAGCCGGGCGTACACCCCGTTGGAGGAGGAGGCCGTCGCCTCGCTGAGGGACAGGGGCCCCTTGTCCGACGAGTCGACTTCCCACTCCCCGCTGGGAAGCTCTGCGGTGAACGGCCCCGAATCGTAGAGTGCGTCCGGACCGATGCCTTGCTCCAAGGCTGTCACCAACACGAAGGGCTTGAAGGCCGAGCCGGGCTGCCGCCGGCCCTGGGTGGCCAGGTTGAACTGAAGCTCGGAGAAGTCTGAACCGCCCACCATGGCCAGCAAACGGCCGGTGCGCACGTCGATGGACACCAGCGCCGCGGACGGGTCCCCCGGTCGGTCGAGGATCGCGGCGATCACAGTCTCGGCCTGCTCCTGCAATCCCAGGTCCACGCTCAGTACACCTGCAGGCCTCCGCCCAGCACCGTGGACGAACCGTAGCGATCGACGAGTTGCTCCCGCACCATCTCCACCCAATAGGGAAGAGTGCCGGCATCGTCACCGCTCTCCTCCACCAGATCGAGCGGCGCATCGAGGGCCTCCTGGAGTTGGGCGCTCGAGATGTAGTCCTGCTGGTACATGCTGTTGAGCACCAGATCCCTCCTTACCATCGCCTTTCCCGGGTCGCGCCGGGGCGAGTAGGCGGAAGGGGCCTTGGGCAGCCCGGCCAAGCAGAGCCGCCTGGTCGATGGACAGATCGGCCGCATGGATACCGAAGTACTCCTGGGCCGCCGCTTCGATACCGTAAGCCCCCTCTCCGAAGTAGATGATGTTCAGATACTCGTTCAGTATCTTCTCCTTCGACCACTGCTTCTCCAGCTGATAGGCCAGAGCCGCTTCGCGCAACTTGCGGTCGATGGTCTGGTCGTCGGTGATGTATGCGTTCTTTATGTACTGCTGGGTGATGGTCGACCCGCCCTGCACGATCTCCCGACTTCGGACGTTGGCCCACGCCGCCCTGAGGATGCCCAGGAAGTCCACGCCCTGGTGTATGTAGAAGCGCTCGTCCTCGATGGCGACCACCGCGTCGCGCATGATCTGGGGGATCTCGTCTGCCTCGAGAGTCTGCCGGTTCTCCACGCCGTGCAGTTCCGCCAGGAGAGTGGGGCGAGTCGGAATCGTCGAAGATGCGGGTGGTCTGCGCCGTCCCGCGCGCTGAAGTGAGGTCCAGCGAAGACAGACTGCGATCCACGGCTACGTAGAACCCCGCCAGCATGGACAAGAGCGGCGATCACGACCAAGAGGAAGGCGAACAGAGCGCCTCGCAGGAATCGGCGCCCGCGACGTCGAGGATGTCTCTTGACTACCGTACGGTCGCTGGCCATGGCGGGAGATGTTACACCACCGCGCTCGCTGCCATGATATTCTCCGGCGCTGGAGGTGCCCCATGAGCGAGGATCCCCAGAGAGACATCCCCGTCGAGCTACGGGAACAACTGGACGAACTGCTGTCCGGGAGCGTCGACGCACTGCCGGCAGACGAGTTGGCGAGCAGTTGCTGCGGGCCCGGGCGGAAGGCCGGCCGCTGCGCGTGAAGCTGGGGGTGGACCCGACGGCGCCCGACATCCACCTGGGTCATACGGTGGTGCTGCGCAAGCTGGCCCAGTTCCAGGCCTTCGGTCATCAAGCCGTGCTCATCATAGGCGACTTCACCGCCAAGGTCGGAGACCCCTCGGGCCGCTCCAAGCTTCGTCCCCGCCTCACCGACGAGGAGATCGGCGCCAACGCCGCCACCTACGTCGACCAGGCAGCCAAGGTGCTCGATATGGAGAAGGTGGAGCTGGTGCGCAACGGCGACTGGCTCAGCCCTCTGCGCATGGACGAAGTCCTGCGGCTGACCGCCACCGTCACAGTGGCGCGCATGCTGGAGCGAGACGACTTCTCCCGCCGCTATCTGGCCAACGAGCCCATCTCCATGCTCGAGTTCATGTACCCGCTCCTGCAGGGCTACGACAGCGTCGCGGTCCGCGCCGACGTGGAACTGGGGGGGACCGACCAGAAGTTCAACCTGCTCATGGGCAGCAACATCATGGAGGCCTATGGCGTTCCCCCGCAGAGCATCCTCACCGTCCCTCTGCTCGTGGGTACCGACGGCGCGCAGAAGATGTCCAAGTCCTATGGCAACTACATCGGGGTCAACGACGCGCCCAACGACATGTTCGGCAAGGTCATGTCGATCCCCGACGAGCTCATGGTCACCTACTACAGCCTGCTTACCGACATGGCCCATCGCGAGGTCCAGGAGGTAGAACGGGGCCTGGCCGACGGCACCTACCACCCCGCTCAGGCCAAGCGTGATCTGGCCGAGAGGCTGGTGACCCTGTATCACTCCTCCGAGGCTGCCGCAGCCGCCCGGCTGCACTTCGACCGGGTGTTCAAAGAGAAGGACCGCCCGGAGATCATCCCCGAGGCCGCGCTCCCGGACGCGCTCGTGCGAGACGGCACGGTGTGGCTGCCGCGGTTGCTCACCGAACTGGGCCTGGCTGCTTCCAACGGTGAAGCGCGCCGTCTGATCACGCAGGGCGGAGTCAAGCTCGACGACACCGTGCTGCACGATCCCGGAGCCGAACTCGATCCCGCACTTCTCAAGGGGGCGGTGCTGCAGGTCGGCAAGCGCAAGTTCCTGCGCATTATCTAGACGCTCCCTCCGCACTCCGATCTCCATCTTTGGTCCTATGGCGCCCTTGCTCGGCGGAGAATAATCTCGGCCGGCCGCTTACCGGCGAACCGAGGGAGGTGCCACAGATGGGATCATGGAGCCCGCGCAGAGCGCAGGCCCGGCGGCGGGAGAACGGCGTTGTCCGGCGCGTGGCCCAAACAGGGGGTCTGCTCATCCTCGCGCATCTGTTGCTGCTGGCTGCCGGCTGCGGTTCTGCCCAGCCGCCGTCTACGGAGGCCGCGGCTGTCGGCTCACCCAAGACGTCGACCGTCGCTACGGCGACCTTGCCGGCGCCTGCCACCACGGCCGCAGCTGAGGAGACCGTTCCCCGATATGCATCCTCGACCACCTCAGAGACCTGGGGTACCGACGCGCGTATCCAGGCCGCCTTCATCGCTCAGCCACAGCCCTCGATCCGGTCCTTGTGTATGCTCCGACAGCACTACCGCCGGGAGCCGAATTGGCCGAGTCGTGGCGACCCGTCATGGGCGCCGAGCAGAACGCGCCGCCGGATTCCGGACCGGCGGGTCCTCCCGTCAGCAACCCGCGCCTTAGGCTGGAAGGCAGCGAACCGCAGGCGGAGGTCCTCGTGGAGGTGCCCGGAGGAGGGTTGCTGTTCCTCGACAACTTCCGCGGCGATCTCGGTGACGTCGCAGGGGAGGCGGTGGGCGACGTGGCTGGCCGTCCCGCCTTTCAGTACGAGCTGGCCGGAGGCACGCTCGTGCAGTGGAGCGATACCGGGCGCTGGTACGGGGTATACGGCTGGGGAGAGGGCGCTGAGCACGTGGTCCCGGTGGCCCAGGGGATGCGTGTTCTCCGGCCCTAGTACAGCAAAGACGAATCCTCAAGCCGGGGATTGACAAGCCCGGCGAATAGGTCTAGACTACCTACTCCAAGATGATGCAGTCACACGCAGACAGCACACACGACCAACTGAGAGCGCGCCGGTAGGCTAGGCTTAGACACCGTCGCTTCTCGAGGCCGCCTGTGCATCGGATCAGGTGGCTTCTTCGTTTTGGAAGGGTAGATCGAGGCTTTCTGACCGAAAGAAGAAGGGTCAGAAAAAACATCTGAGAGGCAGTTGACGATGCCGACAGGTGGTGCTAATCTTCCCGGCCGCGCCTAAGAGCGCAGTGGTCTTTGAAAACTGAACAGCGTTGTCGGATCGGACTTTTCGCGAGTCCGGTCTGCCAGCAACGAATCAACCGAGGACGTCGTCTTCTAGTGGGACGGCGATTCTCGACCCCGTCCGCAACTGCACCTACCGTTGCGAGACAATACTTTGAGAGCTAATTCAGCTCTTCCACAAAGTCAGATCCGGACTTCGGTCCGTATCGCAATACTTCACGGAGAGTTTGATCCTGGCTCAGGACAAACGCTGGCGGCGTGCCTAACACATGCAAGTCGAGCGTGAAAGGGACCTTCGGGTCCCCTGAGTAAAGCGGCGAACGGGTGAGTAACACGTGGGCAACCTGCCTCAAGGACTGGGATAACTCCGGGAAACCGGGGCTAATACCGGACGATGTCGTCTCGCGCAAGCGAGCCGACCAAATGGTAGCTTCGGCCTCCGCCTTGAGATGGGCCCGCGTCCTATCAGCTTGTTGGTGAGGTAACGGCTCACCAAGGCTACGACGGGTAGCTGGTCTGAGAGGATGATCAGCCACACTGGGACTGAGATACGGCCCAGACTCCTACGGGAGGCAGCAGTGGGGAATCTTGCGCAATGGGCGAAAGCCTGACGCAGCAACGCCGCGTGAGCGAAGAAGGCCTTCGGGTTGTAAAGCTCTGTCAGGGGGAAAGAAGGCACCTGGGTTAATAGCCCAAGGGCTGACGGTACCCCCAAAGGAAGCCACGGCTAACTACGTGCCAGCAGCCGCGGTAATACGTAGGTGGCGAGCGTTGTCCGGAATCATTGGGCGTAAAGAGCGCGTAGGTGGCTTGTCAGGTCTGATGTGAAATCTCGGGGCTCAACCCCGAACGTGCATCGGAAACCGGCTTGCTAGAGTCTGGGAGAGGAGAGTGGAATTCCTGGTGTAGCGGTGAAATGCGTAGATATCAGGAGGAACACCGGTAGCGAAGGCGGCTCTCTGGAACAGTACTGACGCTGAGGCGCGAAAGCTAGGGGAGCGAACAGGATTAGATACCCTGGTAGTCCTAGCCGTAAACGATGGACACTAGGTGTCGGGGGTGTCGACTCCCCCGGTGCCGAAGCTAACGCATTAAGTGTCCCGCCTGGGGAGTACGGCCGCAAGGCTAAAACTCAAAGGAATTGACGGGGGCCCGCACAAGCAGTGGAGCATGTGGTTTAATTCGACGCAACGCGAAGAACCTTACCTGGGCTTGACATGTACGTGGTAGGAATCTGAAAGGTGACCGACCCCTCGGGGAGCGTACACAGGTGGTGCATGGCTGTCGTCAGCTCGTGTCGTGAGATGTTGGGTTAAGTCCCGCAACGAGCGCAACCCCTGTCCTGATGTTGCCATCATTAAGTTGGGGACTCATCGGAGACTGCCGGTGACAAACCGGAGGAAGGTGGGGATGACGTCAAGTCATCATGCCCTTTATGTCCAGGGCTACACACGTGCTACAATGGCCGGTACAACGGGCTGCGATACCGCGAGGTGGAGCGAATCCCTTAAAGCCGGTCTCAGTTCGGATTGGAGTCTGCAACTCGACTCCATGAAGGCGGAATTGCTAGTAATCGCGAATCAGCAACGTCGCGGTGAATACGTTCCCGGGCCTTGTACACACCGCCCGTCACACCACGAAAGCTGGGAACACCCGAAGCCGGTGGCCTAACCCGCAAGGGAGGGAGCCGTCGAAGGTGGGCTGGGTGATTGGGGTGAAGTCGTAACAAGGTAGCCGTACCGGAAGGTGCGGCTGGATCACCTCCTTTCTAGGGATTTGCGGTGACCAACACCGCAGGTCTGCATCCATTCAAGCCGCGAGGATCCGATCGTCATGCGCGTCGGTACCGCGGTGGATGCGGAAACCTGGAAGTATGTCGACCTGGTTCTGGAAGCGTCTGATCGTGCGCTTCGAGGCAACGCTGTTCAGTTTTGAAAGACCGCGCTCATGTCTGAGACGCGGCTCTTCTCAGTCCGTGGAGCACGGCTCCGCGCGTACCTTGAAATCTGCATAGTGACAGTATAAGTAATGTGTTCTTCCGTCAAGATACTAAGAGCACACGGTGGATGCCTTGGCACCAGGAGCCGATGAAGGACGTGGACGGCTGCGATAAGCCGCGGTGAGGCGCTGAACAGCCTTCGACCCGCGGATTTCCGAATGGGGAAACCCGGCCAGAGTAATGTCTGGTCATCCCTAGCTGAACACATAGGCTAGGAGAAGGTAAGCGGGCGAACTGATACATCTAAGTAGCCCGAGGAAAGGAAAGAAACCTCGACTCCCTGAGTAGCGGCGAGCGAAACGGGATGAGCCCAAACCGTATCTGCGTGATTGCGTGCAGGCGTATCAGGTACGGGGTTGTAGGGCTGGTTTTGGACCGGCTGCATCCGGTCCGGGAAGTTACAAAAGACCGATATAGCCGAACCGGTTGGGACGCCGGGCCACAGAGGGTTAGGGCCCCGTAGGCGACATGTTGGTCTCTTCCTTAACCAGTTCCTGAGTACTGCCGGACACGTGAAATCCGGTAGGAACCTGCGGGGACCACCTCCGCAAGGCTAAGTACTAACTGGTGACCGATAGTGGACTAGTACCGTGAGGGAAAGGTGAAAAGCACCCCGGGAGGGGAGTGAAATAGAACCTGAAACCGTGTGCTTACAAGCGGTCGGAGCAGCCCTCGTGGCTGTGACGGCGTGCTTTTTGCATAACGAGCCAGCGAGTTATGGTATGCGGCAAGGTTAAGCGAGAGCGGAGCCGTAGCGAAAGCGAGTCTGAATAGGGCGTTTTAGTCGCATGCTGTAGACCCGAAGCCGGGTGATCTATCCATGGGCAGGGTGAAGCGAGGGTAAGACCTCGTGGAGGCCCGAACCCACTTCGGTTGAAAACGGAGGGGATGACCTGTGGATCGGAGTGAAAGGCTAATCAAACCCGGAGATATCTGGTTCTCGCCGAAATATATTTAGGTATAGCCTCGCGTGTTTACTTTCGGTTGTAGAGCACTGTTTGGGCTAGGGGCCCCCTAAAGGTTACCGAACTCAGACAAACTCCGAAGGCCGTCAGTCAAGAGCGCGGGAGTCAGGCTGCGGGGGCTAAGCTCCGTAGCCGAGAGGGAAACAACCCAGACCGTCAGCTAAGGTCCCTAAATTCTGGCTAAGTGGGAAAGGATGTGCGAGTGCACAGACAACCAGGAGGTTGGCTTAGAAGCAGCCATCCTTGAAAGAGTGCGTAATAGCTCACTGGTCAAGTGTTCACGCGCCGACAATCCAACGGGGCTTAAGTCAGGTACCGAAGCTACGGGATCCTTGCGACTTCGGTCGCTGGATCGGTAGGCGAGCGTTCCCATGCCGGTGAAGCGGCGGCGTAAGCCAGCCGTGGAGGCATGGGAAGTGAGAATGCTGGCATGAGTAACGAAAGGCGAGTGCGAAACTCGCCCGCCGAATGCCCAAGGTTTCCTGAGCAATGCTAATCAGCTCAGGGTTAGCCGGGACCTAAGCCGAGGCCGACAGGCGTAGGCGATGGAGAACTGGTTAATATTCCAGTGCCACCACCCAGCGTTTGAGCAATGGGGTGACGCGGAAAGGTAAGCGGACCGTGGCGTTGGTCGACCACGGACAAGCGCGTAGGGCGGCCTCTAGGAAAATCCGGAGGCCATATAAGCCTGAGACGTGATGTCAGCTGGCGTATGCCGGCGAGCCGCCGATCCTCTGCCGCCAAGAAAAACCTCTAGCGAGTTGTGGTGTGTGCCCGTACCAAAACCGACACAGGTGGGCAAGTAGAGAATACTAAGGCGATCGGGAGAACTCTGGCTAAGGAACTCGGCAAAATAGCCCCGTAACTTCGGGAGAAGGGGCGCCTCGTTAGGGTGAAAGAATTGACTTCTCGAGCCCGAGGAGGCCGCAGAGTCTAGGCCCAAGCGACTGTTTACCAAAAACACAGGTCTCTGCTAAGTCGAAAGACGATGTATAGGGGCTGACGCCTGCCCGGTGCCGGAAGGTTAAGTGGAGGTGTTAGCTTCGAAGGCGAAGCATTGAAATTAAGCCCCGGTAAACGGCGGCCGTAACTATAACGGTCCTAAGGTAGCGAAATTCCTTGTCGGGTAAGTTCCGACCTGCACGAATGGCGTAACGATTTGGGCACTGTCTCAGCCAGAGACCCGGTGAAATTGTAGTATCGGTGAAGATGCCGATTACCCGCGACAAGACGGAAAGACCCCGTGAACCTTTACTGCAGCTTGATATTGGAGCTTGGTGCACTTTGTCCAGGATAGGTGGGAGGCTGTGAAGCGCGGACGCTAGTCCGCGTGGAGCCACCCTTGGGATACCACCCTTAGTGTATTGGGCTTCTAACGGTAGGCCGTGATCCGGCTACCGGACAGTGTCTGGCAGGCAGTTTGACTGGGGCGGTCGCCTCCTAAAATGTAACGGAGGCGCGCAAAGGTTCCCTCAGCACGGTCGGCAATCGTGCGTAGAGTGTAAAGGCATAAGGGAGCTTGACTGCGAGACCAACAAGTCGAGCAGGTGCGAAAGCAGGCCTTAGTGATCCGGCGGTAGCAAGTGGAAGCGCCGTCGCTCAACGGATAAAAGGTACTCCGGGGATAACAGGCTTATCCTCCCCAAGAGTCCACATCGACGGGAGGGTTTGGCACCTCGATGTCGGCTCATCGCATCCTGGGGCTGGAGTAGGTCCCAAGGGTTGGGCTGTTCGCCCATTAAAGCGGTACGCGAGCTGGGTTCAGAACGTCGTGAGACAGTTCGGTCCCTATCTGTCGTGGGCGCAGGAGATTTGAGGGGACTCGTCCCTAGTACGAGAGGACCGGGATGAACAGACCTCTGGTGTATCAGTTGTCGTGCCAACGGCACCGCTGGATAGCTACGTCTGGATCTGATAACCGCTGAAAGCATCTAAGCGGGAAGCAGACCCCGAGATGAGATCTCCCACTAGGTAACTAGGTAAGACCCCTGGTAGACCACCAGGTTGATAGGCTGGATGTGTAAGGGCAGTAATGTCTTCAGCAGACCAGTACTAATCGGTCGAGGTCTTGACTTAATACATTACTCTTTCACTATGCAGATTTGAGGGTGCGCAGTCCGAGAGGCGAGTTTTCAAAGTTTCCGGTGACCATAGCGAGAGGGAAACACCTCTTCCCATTCCGAACAGAGAAGTTAAGCCTCTCAACGCCGATGGTACTGCAGGGGAGACTCCTGTGGGAGAGTAGGAAGTCGCCGGGATTATTTTGAGCCCGCCAGTGATGGCGGGCTCTTTTTTTGTCCGTTGGCGGGTGCGGTATCATAGACGGCGTTTCGGCCCCATGACCACGTTGAAGGAGGGCAGAGTGCGGCTTCAGACCCTCGATCGCGGACTGGCCCTACTGGAATGGGTGGCGGCCAATCCGGGCAACGCCACCGTTCGTCAGGCGGCCGATGCCCTTGGGGTCAACATGACCACGTGCTATCACCTGGTCGACACTCTTATCGCTCGAGGGTATCTGGTTCGGACGGGCTACGGACACTTGGGGGTGGGAGCTGCGCTGACAGGTCTCAGCTGCGCCTTCGTCGATCAGGCTCGGCCGATGGCGCTACTGTCTCCGGTAGTGGATGAACTCCTCCAGCGAAGCCAGGAGAGCGTTTTTCTGGCAATCTGGGACGGGGACGACGTCATCCTCCTCCTCTTTCAGGAGGGCCCCCAGCACCTTACGGTCTCTGGCTTCAGTCCGGGTTTTCGTGGTTTCGCGCATGCTCGCTGCTCGGGCAAGGCAATCCTGGCCTTTCTCCCGGCCACTGAGCTCGATCGCTATTTCGCAAGTCACGAGCTGACGGCCCGTACTTCTCATAGCATCACCGACGAAAATGAACTCCGAGCCCAGTTGGCCGAAATCCGGGCCAAGGGCTGGGCGTATGAGACGGAGGAGTTCTTTGTGGGCATCTGCAGCCTGGGTGCCCCCTTCTTCGGGGCCGACGGCAAGGTCATTGGGGCTCTGTCTCTGGCTCTTCCGGTGGCCCGGTATGTAGAAGCGACGGATCGCTGCAACAAAGCGGTCGTCGCAGCGGCGGAGGGAGCTTCGCGGATACTTGGCTACCTTGGCCAGTATCCTCCGTGCGCCCCGTCGTAGAAGGTCTCCTGCCGCGCGTCGCGACTTTGTCTCATCTGCGTCACCACCTATAATGGTGCTTCGCACGCGTAGAGAGCTGTCTTGGCTCGACGATCGATGGGAGGCGATGGTGGTCGCAAAGGTGGAATGGGGTCTGCGGGGAGTCATCGTCCCTCTCATCACGCCCTTCAACGATGATCTCACGGTCGACTACGCCGGACTGTGCCGCTTAGTCGACTACTTCGTGGAGGAAATCGGCTGCGACGGTATTGTTCCGTGCGGCACCACGGGCGAGTCGGCCACTCTGTCTCACCAAGAGCATGCCGACGTGATCCGCGCTGTTGTCGAGCAGAACCGGGGACGGGTCCCCATCATCGCCTCCGCCGGATCGAATTCCACACAGGAGGCGATCGATCTGACCAGACTGGCCGAGCAGTTGGGGGCGGACGCCACCCTCCAAGTGGGTCCTTACTACAACAAGCCCACCCAGGAAGGTCTTTTCAACCATTTCGCCGCCATCGCGGAGAAGTCGGGGCTGCCCATGATCCTTTACAACATCCCGGGCAGGACCAGCCGCAACATCGAGCCGCAGACCATCGTGCGTTTATGGCGTGAGGTGCCCCAAGTGGTCGGACTGAAGGATGCGTCCGGCGACCTCCACCAGGCCATGCAGATATACCGATCCACCGACCCGCATACGTTCTCCATCTATTCCGGTGAGGACATCATGACCTTCAGCCTCCTCTGTCAGGGCGCCGCTGGTGCCATCGCGGCCGTGGCGCACGTGGTGGGCAAGGAAGTGAGGGCCCTCTGCGAGGCTGTTTGGGAGGGGCGCATCGAGCAGGCCCGCGCCCTCCATTATCAGATCATGGACGTCGTCGATGCCCTGTTCGTCGAGCCGAACCCCACCCCGGTGAAGCAGGCTCTGGAGTGGCTGGGGCTCCCGGCAGGCCCGCTGCGGCCACCGTTAGAACGCATGACCCCAGCCGGACAGGCTGTACTCAGAGGGGCGATGCTGGAAGGTGGCTGGCTCCGGTAAGAGCAGCTGGGCATTTGGCGTCGCGAGAATCCTACCAAGGTCGCATTTCGCTCCGGGCGTCCGTCCACTAGTCTTGACCCGTTCGCATAACGCTCTTCACTACTCGACCTAACCGGTCGATATATAGGGTAACGGTATGGAAGGGGTTGGTCCGGGTGGCCTATTACTTCGGCTTTGTCTCGCTTCTCCTGGGGCTGGTGATCGGCAGCTTCCTGAATGTCGTCGCCTACCGGCTGCCCAGAGCAGAGTCGCTGACTCGTCCGGGCTCCCACTGCCCGCGTTGTGGAAACCCGGTGCGTCGGTATGACAACGTGCCTGTTCTCGGCTGGCTGGTGCTGCGCGGCAAGTGCCGTGACTGTCGGGAACCTATCTCCATCCGCTACCCTCTTGTGGAGGCGCTCACAGGCCTGGCTTTCCTACTGGCCTACATGCGCTTGGGCCTGGGTTGGCCGCTGTTGGTGGTATGGGCCTTCACGGCGGCCATGATATGCGTCGCGCTCATCGACTACGACCACATGATCATCCCCGACAAGATAGTCGTTCCCGGGGCCGTTCTGGTCTGCTGGCATCCATCGCCATCAGTCCCGGCGATTGGTGGAAGTTCCTGGCCGGCGGATTGGGGGCCGCGGCGTTCATGCTCCTTCTGGTCATGGTCTGGCCGGGGGGGATGGGACCCGGAGATGTCAAGATGGCACTATTCATGGGCGCGGTATTGGGGGTATCTGTCGTAGTGGCGCTCTTCCTTGCCTTCCTGGTGGGAGCGGCCGCTGGGGTCTTCCTCATCGTCACGCGTCGGCGCGGGAGGAAGGACCAGATCCCCTTTGGCCCATACCTTGCCCTCGGGGCGGTGGTGGCGGTCCTGGTGGGTCAGGGTGTGCTGAGCTCATACTTGGCCCTATTCCAATGAGCGGTGGCGCTCGGCGCGATGATTCTCGAAGGCGTGGTAAAGTTTGCCTACATAGGCTGCTGACCGGAATAGCAGAGGGACGGACGGGGCAGGTTCGAGCATGGCTCTAGGAGTGTTTCAGACAGGTCAGTTCGCTCTCGATATCGGCGGATCAAACGTGGTCGCTTTGAGTGTGGTCGGCCGGCCGGAGAGCCTTCGCCTCCGGGCCTGCTACGACTGGACCCTGTCGCCGGGTCTTGTCGTAGATGGCGAGATCGTGGAACCCGATCTTTTCGCGCGCGAATTGCGGGAGTGGGTCAACCACTACAAGCTCCGCGGTCGCTCGGTCCAGCTGGCGGTGAGCAACCAGAAGGTCATCGTCCGCAACATCGATATGCCGGACCTTTCCGAAGAAGAGCTGCTCAGCGCCATCCAGTTCCAGGCACAGGAATACATCCCCATCCCGGTCGACGAAGTGGTGCTCGACTCGCAGGTCATCGGCAGACGAGTGGGACCCGACGGCACCGCCCGCCAGCAGGTACTCTTGGTGGCCGCGCAGAAGACTATGATCATGAATCTCCTTTCGGCCGTCCAGAAAGCGGGACTCAAAGTACTGGGGATCGACGTCGCCAGCCTCGCGCTGTTGCGGGCGCTCGTCCCCGACAGTCCCTTCCTCCCTGGGGCCGGCGCGGGAGCCGTCTCTCATGGCCTCGTGGACATTTCCTCCTCGGTCTCGACCCTAGCGGTCGCGATGGACGGGGTTCTCAGGTTCACGCGCATCATCAACTTCTCCAGCGACCGCTTCCACCGGGCCATAGGTGACGGCAGGGAGATCCCGCCGGATGATGCTCACGCGCTCGTGCAGAGGGTGGGGCTCGCGGGACCTCTGCCCCCCGATCGGGACTTCTATCGCGACGAGATCGTCGATGAGACGCAGTCTGAGTTAGGCGAGGTGGCGACTGAGCTCGGTGAGGAGATCCGACGCTCTTTCGATTATTACCAAGCCCAGGAACAGTCGTTTCCGGTCGGCCAACTCATTTTGAGCGGTCGCGGGGCCCTCGTCCGCAATCTCGACTCGCATCTGGCCGAGTTGCTGGGGATGCCTGTGGCCCTTGCCAATCCGCTGGCACATATAGCCGAGAATGCGTCGGACATGCCCGACGCCGACCTTGCGTCGATGGCTCCCTGTCTCTCGGTTGCATTGGGCCTCGTATTGCCCGAGAGGGAATGACATGACGCGCCGCATCAACCTTGTCCCACCCTCAGAGCGGCCGCGTACCACCACGGACGTCGGCCTGCTGCTGATGCTGGTCCTTACCATAGTCGTGGTGTTCGGCCTGGGTTTTGGCTACTACCTATTGAGCGGCCAACTCGCCGACAAAGAGCAGGAACTTGCCGACCTCGAGCAGCAGGTAGCTGGGGTGGAAGCTCAGGTGGCGGCATTGCGCCAGTATGAGGTCGTCAAGATCCAGAGAGACGAGATGGAAGCTGTGGTGCAGGGCATCTACTCGGCGCGTACCACGGTTTCTGGCATCCTGGACGACATCAGCCTGGTGGTGCCCAACACCATCTGGTTTCAGAGCCTCGGCCTGACGGTGGCGGACCCCGTGGTGACTGATGGGACCGCATCGACATCGAACCCCAGCGAAGACACGATGCTATCCGTTGAGGGCACCACATACACCTTCGAGGACGTCTCCCAGTTGCTGGTCCGCTTCCAGCTCGTACCGAGTCTCGAGGGAGTGGAGTTGATGTCGGCCGCCGGCGATTCGGGCGGCGACACCGGGCAAGAGCTGAAGACGTTCAGCATGAGTGGCTCCGTCATCGACACGTCCCCTGACGAGGAGCTGCCCGTGAGCCAAATACAGGTGGATGTCCCGTGAGTCGCAGGCTGAAGTTCATTGCAGCCGGGCTCGGGCTGTTGGTGATCATAGCGCTCGCGTGGATGCTTCTCCTGAACCCGCTACGGGAGGATATCGCCACCGTGTCGGCGAACATCGAGACTGAGAAGACCAAGCTGGCCACCGCCCTGGCCGAGTTGGCTCAGGCAGAGACCACCCAGGCGGAGGGCAAAGAGAACCAGGCCCGCCTGCTGGAGTTGGCCAAGATGGTGCCCATCTCCGAGGAGATACCGAGCCTCATGCTGCAGATACAGGATCTCGCCGACCAGTCCGGGATCGACTTCATGTCGGTCACGCCCGGCGAGCCAACGGCGTACCCCGGGTATCAGATAATCCCCCTTTCGCTTGAATTCGCCGGCACGTACTTCGACATGAGCGACTTCGTATGGCGCGCGGAACAATTGGTGGCCGGGCCGGGCAGACTGCTTGCCGTCAAGCAGATCGACCTGCAGTACGCGGGCGACCTCGGCGCCGGTGCTGAGGGGAGTACCAGCCCGGAACTTCAGGTGGGCATGGTCATGTACGCGTTCCAGACGGGGGGCGCCACCTTGACAGCGGCGGCGATGCCCGTAGAGAGTCCCCCTAGTGAGACTGTCGATGACGACGCGACGACGGAAGGTGAAGAAAGTGGCTCCTAGGAGGCATGGGATGAAGGCGAAGCCCTATGCGTCGCTCCTGGTGGCTCTCCTCCTGACGTTGGGTCTGGTGGCCGGCCTCGTTGGTTGCATGGGGGAGGAGGAGACGGCTGAGGGTATCGTGACCGTGGTCTCCGAACTATCGACCGAGCCCACCGAATCGCTGGATGAGATCACCGGCGAGGATGGTCTGCCTGCGGAAGAGCTGTCCACCTTCGAGAGCAAGGACCCCTTCGTTCAGCAGGCTGTGCCCACCGAGACCACGGTTCCCAATCCCACGGACACTACCCAGACGACCTCGCCCACCGACACGACGGACTACAACACCACCACTACGCGCTACACCACCACGACGCGCTACTACAACACCACCACGACCTGGTGGACCACCACCACCCGCCCGTCGACTACCACGACGACCAAACCGGCTACCACTACCACGACCAAGCCTCCGTACGTCCACACCCTGAAGATCCTCTCGGTCGAAGAGGTGGGGGGTGCGCCCGCGTGCACCTTCAAGGTCGACAACACGGTCTACAAGGACCAACGCGTCGGTGACGTGGTGTCCACAAGCTGGGGCCAAATCCAGGTCGTCGATATCGCCCTCTCCAGCAACGTCGTCACTCTGCTCCACGGCAGTGAGACACTCACGCTGGTAGAGGGACAGCAGATCTTCGGATAGAGCCGCTGGTGGCCCATCTCCGCGTCAGCACCGCCGGTGAGTCCCATGGGCCCGGAGAGGTGTGCCTCCTGGAGGGAATTCCTGCGGGACTTTCCCTGACTTCGCGGGATGTCGACGCCGACCTGGCAAGACGCCAACGCGGGTACGGCCGCGGTGGGCGGATGGCCATCGAAACCGACCAGGCCCGCTTTCTGGCCGGCGTGCGTCTCGGTCGGACCCTGGGAACTCCCATCGCCATCCTGGTTGAGAACCGCGACCATCAGAACTGGCTGGAACTCATGTCGCCCGAGGCTCAGCAATCGTCGCCGGGCGGCAGGGCCGTCCCGCGAGTCACGATCCCCCGGCCCGGGCACGCCGATCTCAGTGGGGTCGCGAAGTATGGACATGACGACGTTAGAAACGTGCTCGAACGGGCCAGCGCGAGAGAGACGGTGGGGCGAGTGGCCGCCGGGGCGGTCTGCAAGAGACTGCTCACCGAGTTCGGCGTCACTGTGAGGGGCAGAGTCACGGCCTTGGGCGCGGTCGAGGCGCCCTACGGAGAACTCGTCGATTCCGCGGCCATCGACTGGGACGCGGTCGAGCGCTCGCGGACTGGATGCGAGGACGCTGATGCCACCGACGCCATGTGCGCAGCCATCGATCAGGCCAGGCTTGCCGGCGAGTCCCTGGGGGGAGTGTTCGAGATCTGGTGTTGGGGAGTCTGCCCCGGCCTGGGAGGCTACGCGACCTATTCAGAACGGCTGGATGGGCGTCTCCTGGGGGCGCTCGGTAGCATTCCGGCAGTGAAGGGAGTGGAGATCGGCAATGCCTTCGCCAACTCCGCCCTCCCAGGGTCGAGCGTGCATGACGCCACCTACGTGGATGAAGACACAGGGGGCAGACGGGTGGTGCGGCGGACCAACCGAGCCGGAGGACTTGAAGGGGGCATGACCAACGGCATGCCTATCGTCCTCCGTGCCGCCATGAAACCCATCCCCACGCTCACCACCCCGCTTTCGGCCGTGGATCTCGATAGTCTTGAACCGACGAAGGCCCACGTGGAGCGCAGTGACGTCGCCGCCGTGCCCGCGGCGCGTGTGGTGGGGGAGGCGATGGTGGCCATCGTCGTGGCGCAGGCCTACCGCGAGAAGTTCGGCGGCGACAGCATCGAGCAGATGCGGGCGGCCGTGTCGGCATACGAGCAGGATATAGGGGCGCGTGGGCTTTGGCGCCGGTCGTAGCGCTTGCCGGCTTCATGGGTAGCGGGAAATCGACCGTTGGACGGAAGGCCGCTCGCCTCCTGCGATGGGCCTTCGTCGATCTGGACGCCGAAGTAGTAGCTTCGTCGGGGCGGACGATACCGGCCATCTTCGCCGACGAAGGCGAGGTTGGATTCAGACGCCGGGAGTGCAACACCCTCCTCTCTGTGCTGCAGCGCACCTGGGACGAGGGAGGCTTGATACTCGCCCTTGGGGGTGGCACCATCACGAGCCAAGAGGCTCTGGACTGCCTCCATGCCAAGGCGACCGTGATCTACCTGGATGTAGATGCCGAGTCCGCATGGAGGCGCGTCTGCCGCAGCGCTCGGCCGCTGGCCCAAGATCCACAGGCATTTGCCGGCCTCCTTGACGAGCGGCGAGCCATCTACGAAACGGCGGCTGATCACGTCGTCGACACGCGCGAGAAGAGCGTCGACATCATTGCCCGAGAAGTGGCGGCCATCGCTTTGGCGACCATCGCTCTGACGGCCGAGGGTGGCGGGCCGTGACCTGGGAACGCGCCCTGGAGAGAACCGGACGTCCGTCGCTCGTGGTGGTCGGAGTCGGAGCTCTGGATCTCCTGGCGTCGCGCGCCGCCCAGACGGCGGAGGAGGGCCGGCGTCTGCTGGTGGTCACCGACGAGAACGTGCGCGCGGCCTGGGGAGAGACGATCGTCACCTTGCTCGGGCCTGCTCTACGGGCCGGCGACGTCTTCGTCGTGCCGCCCGGCGAGGCCAGCAAGAGCAGCGCGACGCTAACCGCCTGCTGGGACTGGCTGGCAGAGAGAGGTTGCCGCAGAGACGATATCGTCGTTGCGGTGGGTGGGGGTGTGGTCGGGGACTTGGCCGGCTTCGCTGCGGCCACCTACCAGCGCGGCATCGGACTGTGGCAGATCCCCACCACGTTGTTGGCGCAGGTAGACTCCAGCGTCGGCGGCAAGACCGCCATCAACCTCTCGGCTGGGAAGAACCTCGTGGGGGCCTTCTACCAACCCGACCTGGTGGTGGTCGATCCGGTCACCCTCAGCACTCTCCCGGATGGCGAGTATCGCGGCGGATTGGGTGAGGTGGCGAAATACGGCCTGTTGGACACCGACCTCTTCGAGCTTGTGGAGAAAGAGAGTGACGTCATCGCGGAACGTGACCCGGAGGCCGTGGCTTCCTTGGTGCGCCGCTGCATCGACTACAAGGCATCGGTCGTGGAAGAAGACGAGCTCGACAGGGGGGGCCGGGCAGTGCTCAACCTCGGTCACACAGTGGGGCACGCCTTGGAGGTCACCACCGGCTATGGTTCGCTCAGCCACGGTACAGCCGTAGCTCTGGGCCTTCTGGTCGCGCTGGCGGTGAGCGAGCGGACTCTTGGCCTCGACGCGCAGGTACGGGAGCGCACCAGCCGCCTTCTTGCAAGTTGGAGCCTCCCCGTGGCCATATCCCTGCCGCCGGCATCTTCCTTGCTCCTCGCCATGGCCAAGGACAAGAAGGTAACTGCGGGAACCACCGGATTCGTCGGCCTGCGGCAGTTGGGCGAGCCGGTCTGGGGCCTCTCGGTGTCGGCCGATATTCTCACTGGAGCTTTGGAGGTCATACGGGCATGAGACGGGGTCATGGAATCACGAGACCGGTCACTACACCATGACGCGGTCCCTGCTTGCAGTGCTGCACGGTGTCAACCTGGACCTCCTTGGGGACCGCCCCGCTGAGCATTACGGAAGCCTCACCCTGCCGGAACTCGAACTCCTCGTCACGGAGGAGGCGGCCCGCCATGGCTGGGAGTGCATCTGTCGCCAGACAAATCACGAGGGGTGTTTCGTCGAATACCTGCACGAGCATCGGCATGCCGATGCCCTCCTGGTGAACCCCGGTGCCTGGACGCACTACAGCTACGCCATCCGTGATGCGCTGGAGCTCGTAACTGCGCCTGTGGCCGAGGTTCATCTGTCGGACATAACCTCCCGTGAGGAATGGCGCCGTCATTCCGTTATCTCGGACGTGGTGAGCTTCACCGTTAGCGGGAAGGGCGCGGACGGTTACCTGGAGGCCGTCGCCCGGCTGGTCACGACCGCGGAAGCTCGGAACGAGGACGGCCAACGGTGACGGTCCCGGCAAGCATGGACGAGAGGCTGCAGCGCGTCCGTGGTCTCATGGTGGAGGAAGGCGTTTCGGCGCTGGTGGTCTTCGCCCCCGCGGACTGCCGCTATTTGACCGGCTTCACGGGGGAAGCCGCCAGCGTGGTGGTGACCGCTGAAGAACTTGCCCTGGTGACCGACGCCCGGTTCACGGTACAGGCAGAGGAGGAGATTCCGGGTACCCGCATCCTTCTGGTCGACGATGGGCGCGACGAGCCTGCGGGCCGCTTCCTTAAAGAAGTCGCTGGTGAGCCGTCGGCGGGTACCGCGGGTGAGGCCTCTCCGCCTCGACCGCCCGTGGCCGTGGACGCGGGGCGGCTCACGGTGAAACGGTGGGAGCGCCTGCGAGAGTCGCTTGAGGAGAGCGGCCTGGAGTGGAAGCTGGTCGAGGGTCTGGTCGAGAAGGCGAGACTGACCAAGTTTCCTGACGAGCTGGCGGCCATGCGAGCCGCGGGTGCGCTCGCCGCCTCCGCATTCGCGTACTTGGAGACGCTTTCGGTAGTCGGGCGCAGCGAACGGGATGTGGCTCTGGACCTTGAGGTCTTTCTTCGCCGCCACGGATCGGAGGGCGTTGCCTTTCCCTTTATCGTGGCCGCTGGGCCCCGGGCGGCCATGCCCCATGGGGAGGCATCGGAGGCCATCATCGAGCCGGGTCAGCTGGTGGTCTTCGACATAGGCGCGGTGGTCAACGGGTACGCCAGTGACATCACGCGTACCTACGCCACGGGTCGCCTTGAAGCCGAACTCGCCGAGGCCTATGAGCTGGTGCGCTTGGCCCAGGCGGCGGCTCTGGCAGCCGCCGGCAGCGGAGTCCCCTGCAAGGAACTCGACACGATCGCCCGCGACCATCTTGCCAAGGGCGGGATGGCCGATCGGTTCGTGCACAGCCTGGGCCACGGCGTGGGTCTCGAGATCCACGAGGGGCCGGGAGTCGGCCCCCGCTCAACCGAGGTCCTGCAGGAGGGCATGGTCATCACCATCGAGCCGGGGGTGTATCTGCCGGGGCGCGGCGGCGTGCGCATTGAAGACAGCGTGGTAGTCACGGCATCCGGGGTCGAGGTATTGACGGAGTACCCGCGCGAGCTGCGTATCTTGGTGTAGAATGCACGGCCGCGAGATGTGGGCGACAGCATGGGTGGCGGCGGTCTGGAGGCAGAACACGTGATCTCGACTAACCAGTTCAAAACGGGCATGACCATACGATACGAGGGCGACATCTATCGCATCGCTGAGTATCAGCACGTGAAGCCGGGCAAGGGCGGCGCCTTCGTTCGCACCAAGCTGCGTAACCTGGTCACCGGGTCATTGGTCGAGAGGACCTTCCGCCCGGAGCAGAAGTTCGAACAGCTGCGTACAGAGAGCAGGCCCATGAGCTACCTGTACGAGGAGCCGGACCAAGTGGTGTTCATGGATGCCGAGTCGTACGAGCAATTGGCTCTGCCGAAGCAGGTTCTCAAGGACTCCTTCGACCTGATGACACTGAACATGCAGGTGGAGGTCATCTACCTCGACGGCGAGCCTTTCGACGTGGAGTTGCCGACCTTCGTGGACCTGAAGGTGACAGAGACCGCCGCAGGTGTGCGGGGCGACACCGTCTCCGGGGGTAGCAAAGAAGCGCTGCTTGAGACCGGGGCAAGGATCCAGGTGCCCTTGTTTATCGAGCCGGGGGATGTCGTCCGGGTCGATAGCCGTACCCGCGAGTACGTCACCCGGGCGTAGCGCCCATGGCGCCGGTCCGCAAGGTCGGCCTCGCCGACACCAGTCTCCGGTCGCTACCGTATCTCACTCCCCCTGCGCGGGCTTCGATCGGCTCTTTGCTCACGGCTTTGCGCAGCCTCGACAAGGCGGGCCTCCGTTCTATCGACGCCTGGGGAGACATGACTTTCGACCATTCCCTGCGGGTACTGGGGGAGAGCCCCTGGGAGAGACTGCGGGCTCTGGCCGACAACATCACCGCCACACCGCTGCGCCTTCATCTGCGGGGTCGCTGCCTTCTCGGCTTCCGCCCTTACTCGTGGAGCGTCGTGGAGGGCTTCGTGCAACAGGCAGCCGACTGCGGGGTGCGCTCCTTCCTTGTGTTCGAACCTCTCAATGATCTCGAGGCTCTCGAGCGCACCGCGGCCGCCGTACGCGCGACGGGAGCGGGTCTCGCTCTTGCTCTGGTGCATACCGGCCCCTCGCACGATCCGAGTGCAAGCGTCGCGTTGGCACGACGGCTGGTGCAGATGGAGCCGGACTCCCTCTGTGTCAAGACGGCGGGCTTTCTGGGCCCGAGGGCGGCCGGTGAACTCGTGGCTGCCCTAAGGGAGTCGGTGCCATCCACCCTGGAGGTGGACCTGGATCACGGCTCCGGGCTGGCGGCGGCAGCGGCAGTCACCGCGGCGGCAGCGGGGGCGGACATAGTGCATTGCTCAGCTGCACCGGTGGGTCTCGATCCCTCCGGAGTGCCGCTCGTCGGCCTTCTGCCGGCTCTGCTCGACGCCGGGATGGTTCCCGAGGCCGACGTCGAGGGCCTCGTCGCCCTGGGTGAGTCGTTAGCGGCCTGGCTGGCCCCGGGCTGCTCCGTGTCGGCCGTCGACGAGGACATCGCGCGTGCCGCAGCCGACTTCCGTTCCCTTGCCGACGTGCCCGGCGACCTCTTCCGGCAATTGGGGGAGCGTCTCGAGGAGCAGGGCGCGTTGGCCAGATTCCCCGAGGTGCTGCAGGAGATGGCGAAGGTCCGCGCCGAGGTGGGCGCACCGGCACTCGTTGCTCCCATCGGCCAGGTCGTCGCCACACAGGCGATCTTGAACGTTATCTACGGCGCCCGCTGGCAGGTGGTGCCCGACGAGATGAAGGCCCTTCTCCGGGGTGAATACGGACACCCGCCCGCACCCCCCGTCCCGGAGATAGCCAGGGCTGTGCTCGGCGAAGGGCTGGAAGAAGATCTTCGAGCGACCCCGGCCGCGCCCTCCCTGGACGACTATCGGGAAGGCTTGGGGATGCAGGGCGCGACTGATAGTGAGGCCCTTCTGCAGGCCCTCGCTCCTGATGCGGCGGCCGCTTTCCTGAAGAAGCGCCTGACGGCCCTGCGGGTGGACTTGTCGCGGGCCGTGCCTGCCCACGGTGCTTCGCCGCCCGGGTGGGAGGACGAGTGGCACGATCTCGGCCCGGAGAGGGTCCGCGAGTTGGTCTCTCTGCTCGAGGCATCGGCCGTAGACGAGGTCACGGTGGAGAACAAGGGAACGCGGGTGACCGTACGCAAATCGTCGTCCGCGCCGGAGACATCGGTTGCCGAGACGTCTGCGCCCGGAGAAGCCGGCGTTGAGGATGCGGTCGAGGGACGCAGCGTCATCCGCGCCTCTATGGTAGGGACTTTCTACCGAAGCCCGGCTCCAGAGACCGACCCCTTCATCGACGTGGGGCAGCATGTGGAGAAAGGCGACGTCCTCTGCGTCCTCGAGGCCATGAAGCTCATGAACGAGATGATAGCGGAGTCGTCCGGCACCATCGCCGCCATCCTGGTGGAGGACGGCACGGCGGTCGAGTACGGGCAGCCCCTCTTCCTCATTGACAGCGACACGTAGGAGCGACCGTGTTTCGCCGCGTTCTGGTCGCGAATCGAGGGGAGATAGCGCTACGGGTCATCCGGGCCTGTGACGAGCTCGACATCGAGACCGTGGCCGTCTACTCCACGGCCGATGCCGACTGTCTGCATGTCCGCCGCGCCACCACCCAGGTGTGCATCGGCCCGCCCGATCCACGCAGGAGCTATCTGTCCATCCCCAGCATCATCGCGGCAGCTAAGAACACCGGCGCGGACGCCGTCCACCCCGGATACGGTTTCCTGGCCGAGAACGCCGTCTTCGCGGAAACCTGCGCCCAAAACGGCCTCGTCTTTATCGGTCCCAGCCCTGAGTCTATACGACAACTGGGTGACAAGGCCCTGGCCAAGCGCATGATGGCGGAAGCGGGGCTGCCAACGGTGCCGGGCAGTGACGGCGCCGTAACCGGCGTGGGGCAGGCGGCCGCGCTGGCAGAGGAGATCGGCTATCCCATCATGATCAAGGCCTCCGCCGGAGGCGGAGGCCGGGGCATGCGACTGGTCGAGGACGCCACCGAACTGGAACGTCAGTACCAAGCCGCCTGCGCCGAGGCTGAGGGGGCCTTCGGCTCTGGCGACATGTATGTGGAGAAGGCGATCGTGAATCCGCATCACATCGAGGTGCAGATCCTCGGTGACGGACGGGGTGAGGTGGCGACCTTCGGCGAGCGCGATTGCTCCATCCAGCGCCGTCACCAGAAGGTCCTGGAAGAGACGCCGTCGCCGCTCCTCGGGCCCTCTACCAGGGAAAGTATCCAGCGCCTAGCCCAGCGGGCGTGTGCAACGATCCGTTACGCCAGTGCCGGCACGATGGAGTTCCTGGTCGACGCCGACCAGCGCTTCTACTTCATGGAGATGAACACCCGGGTGCAGGTAGAGCATCCGGTTACCGAAGCCGTCAGCGGGGTCGATATTGTCCGCGAGCAGGTGCGGGTGGCGGCCGGGGAACCCATGGGGTCCTCGGGGATGCAGAGGACCGAAGGGCATGCTATGGAGTTCCGCATCAACGCCGAGGACCCGCGCAACGACTTTCTCCCTCGGGCAGGCACCATAACTCGGCTCATCCTGCCCGGCGGCCCCGGAGTGCGCGTCGACACCCACCTGTACGAGGGCTACACCGTGCCACCCTTCTACGATTCGCTACTGGCCAAGGTGGTCGTCTGGGATGCGGACCGACGTTCTTGTATAGCACGGAGTTTGCGCTGCCTGCAGGAGTTGGTGCTGGAGGGGGTGCCCACGACCCGTGACCTGCATCTTGATATACTTCGCCATCCGAACTTCGTCGAGGGACGCTATTCGACGGGGTTCCTCGACGAAGCCATGGAGGAGCTGCCGGCTCTTCTGGAAGGAAGGCGCTAGCCGTTCATGACCGAGTATCTCATCGCCACCTCCGTGCTGGAAGCCATCGTGCGGGGTGCTTTGACGGGAGACGGGCGCGTCCGAGTGCACTCGTCTCTGCCCTTTGCGCGCACCCACGCCATCGAAGTTGGCGTGGAGGAGGAGAGATGTCGGGTGACGGCACATCTCGATGCTCTTCTGGGCGAGAACATGCCGGTCCTGGCCCAGGAGGCGAGGCAGAAGATCGGTGAGGCTCTTGCCCGCATGACCGGCCTCACCGTCACCGGAGTGGACATCGTCTTCGCCGGCGTCTTCCCCTCCGGTACCTGAGCGCCCCGCCATGTCCCCTGCTGGCCGTAGAAGCGCACGGCGTCAGGCCGTCTTCATCCTTTATCAGCGGGACCTACTCGGTCTCACCCCGCAGGCGGCCATCGCCCGCGAGAACGATGGGGAAGTGGATTCCTATACCCGCTCCCTGGTCCTGGGGGTCGGCCGCAACCAGGCCGATATCGACGCTCGGCTGGTGCCTCATCTCGCCAACTGGAGCCTGGAACGTCTCGGAGCTCTCGAACGCTCCATCCTGCGTCTGGCCGCCTTCGAACTCCTGTGGGGAGAGGACGTGCCTGCGGCCGTGGCCGTAGACGAGGCCGTGACTCTGGCCAGGCGGTTCTGCTCCGATGAAGCAGGTGCCCTAGTCAACGGCGTACTGGGCGCGTTGGTCAGCGAGGCGGCATGACCGACGGCGAACTGAGGCTCATCGACCGACTGGAGCTACCGGAGGCCCTGCGCACTCTGGATGCGGAGGCGCTTCGCCAGGTTGCCGAAGAAGTGCGGGATGAGATAATCGCGACCATCGGCTGCAACGGCGGTCACCTCGGTTCCAGTCTGGGAGCGGTGGAGTTGACCATCGCTCTTCACGCGGAATTGGACACCCCCAACGACGCCATCGTCTGGGACGTGGGTCACCAGTCCTACCCGCACAAGCTGCTCACGGGCAGATTGGACGCCTTCCACACCATCCGCACTCACGGCGGCCTCTCCGGGTTCCCCTGCCGCAGCGAGAGCCCCTTCGACGCCTACGGCACAGGTCACAGCAGCACCTCCATCAGTGCGGCGCTGGGTATCGTGGAGGCGCGGCGGCGTGAGACCGCGCCGCCGCCCGGAGAAGAGGACGCGGCGGCGGCCGCGAAGGGCCGCCCCGGACGCGTCGTGGCAGTCATCGGTGACGGCGCCCTCACCGGCGGCATGGCCTACGAGGCCCTCAATCATGCCGGCCACCTCGGCAGCCCGCTGCTCGTGGTGCTCAACGACAACGCCATGTCCATCGAGCGCAATGTGGGAGCCATGAGCGCCTACCTGTCTCGCCTGCGCCTCGACCCCAAGCTCTCCCGCTTCCGCCACGATCTGGAGCGTTACGTGCAGCGCCTTCCCGGAGTGGGGGAGCGCATGGCCACGGTGGGAAGCCAGTTGAAGGACGGCCTCAAGGCGGTCCTGGTGCCCGGCATGCTGTTCGAGGAACTGGGCTTCACGTACGTGGGTGTGGTGGACGGTCATGACATACAGGAACTCCGCGCGAGCCTGAGACGGGCGCTGGCCCTGGAGGGCCCGGTCCTGCTCCATTGCCGCACCACCAAAGGCAAGGGCTACGAGCCGGCCGAACGCCATCCCGGCCGCTATCACGGCATCCCACCTTCGTCCGCGACCTCCACGAAGGCTTCGGACCCCGAGGGCCCGACCACCTACACCCGGGCGTTCGGCGAGGCCCTCGTGGACTTGGCCCGACGAGACGAGCGCGTCATCGGCATCACGGCTGCCATGGCGGCCGGTACGGGACTCGATCTTCTCCAGCAGACCTTCCCGGAGCGCTTCTTCGACGTGGGCATCGCCGAGGCGCACGCCGTCGGGTTCGCCGCGGGCCTGGCTGCCGCGGGAAAGCGTCCGGTGGTGGCCATCTACTCGACGTTCCTGCAGAGGGCTTACGACCAGATCATCCACGACGTCTGCCTGCAGGCTCTGCCTGTGGTCTTTGCCGTGGACCGCGCCGGCCTGGTGGGGGAGGATGGACCCACCCACCATGGGGCCTTCGACCTTTCCTTCCTGCGTATCATCCCGGGCCTCACCGTGTTCGTTCCCAAGGACGAAGCCGAACTGCAGCGACTCCTCGCCACCGCGCTCACCCTGGATGGCCCTTCGGTCATCCGCTACCCGCGCGCGGCGGGAGTGGGCGTGCCTCTGCCGCGGCCCATACGGCCTCTCGATGGACCGTGGATCGAGCTCCTGAGCCAGGGACGCGACATCGCCATCCTGGCCCTCGGCCCTGGAGTGGGGCTCGCGACGGAAGCGGCCGCCCTGCTGGCCGCGCGTGGTATCGACGCCACGGTGGCCAATGTACGGCGGGTCAAACCTCTCGATGCTGAAGCTCTTCGCTCGCTCGCCGAGAGTCATCGGGCGCTCCTCACGGTGGAAGACAACGCCCTCGCCGGAGGTTTCGGTTCGGCCGTCATCGAGTTGCTCACCGAACAGGGGCCTTGTTTGCGCATCGGCCGCGTGGGGCTGCCCGACGAGTTCGTGGAGCAGGGTCCGCTGGCCGTCCTTCGCAAGGAAGTTGGACTCGACCCGGAGAGCATCGCATCCGCCGCCGTTTCCTTGCTCGAGCGGCGGAGCCTCGGCGGGGACTGACCCGGATGGCCAAGACCACTCGCGCGCGCCTCGACGAGCTACTGGTGGAGCGCGGGCTGGCGGCTACGCGTAGCGCCGCGCGCGGCCTCATCATGGCCGGGCTGGTCCTGGTCGGAGGCCAGATGAGCGACAAGGCCGGGACTCTCGTGCCGCTCGATGCCCTTGTGGAGCTCAAGAGGAGGCCCCGTTTCGTGTCGCGGGCCGGCGAGAAGCTGGCTCACGCCCTCGAGGTGTTCGCACTCGACGTCGGCGGGGTCTCGGCCCTCGACGTGGGAGCCTCCACCGGTGGCTTTGGCGACTGTCTGCTTCAGGCCGGCGCGGCGCGCGTGATCGCGCTCGACGTGGGAAGGGGCCAGTTGGACGGACGACTGCGGAACGATCCTCGCGTCTACGCCTTGGACAAGGTGAACGCCCGCCACCTCGCTCCGGAGATTCTCCCTTACGTCCCCGATTTTCTCACCATGGATGTTTCTTTCATCTCCGTGAGCAAGGTCCTTCCCGCGGTGGTCAACTGCATGGCACCCGTGTACCGGGGGGTGGTCCTGATCAAGCCCCAGTTCGAGGCCGGACCGCGCCAGGTGGGGAAGGGCGGCGTGGTACGCGATCCGCAAATACACCGGGAGGTGCTGCTCGCGCTGGGGCGCTTTGTCGTCGAGGAGATCGACGCTCGACTGGTGGGTGTGACCGACTCCGGCCTCCTCGGGGCCGACGGCAACCGCGAATTCTTCTTCCATCTCTCGCGGGGTGGAGAAAAAGGATGGGGACTTGATACGCTGGGGGAGGCCGTCGACTCGATCGTCGGCCGCGACGCCGAAGGCGGCGATTCTGCAAGCGAGGCGGTAAGGCAGAAGTGACAGATCGCATCGAACGAGTGGTGATCCTCACCCACGGAGACCCTGCGGTAGCCGCCGGCCCCCTGCAGGCGTCGCTCACCCTCCTCAGAGAACGAGGCATCGAGGTGTCGGTGCCCAGCAACGAGTGGCTCAAGCACGGCGAGCTGCTGGGGGAGGCCGGCGGCGTGAAGATCGCCGCGTCTGCCGACGCCATGGACGGGGTAGGTCTCTGTCTGGTGCTTGGCGGAGACGGCACCATGCTTCACGCCTTTCGGCTCACGCGCGACCTCGGTATCCCGGTGGCCGGCGTCAACCTGGGGCGGGTGGGCTTTCTCACCACCGTTCCCCCCGAGGAACTCGAAAGCGGGGTGGGGCGCCTTCTCGACGGGAAGTTCGTGGAGTACCCGCTGCTCGGTCTGGAGGCGACGGTGGGGGCCATGACCTTCCGGGCCACCAACGACGTCGCTGTCAGCAAGGGTGACCGCGTCCACACCTGCTCGCTGGCACTCACCATCAACGGGGTCACCCTCTTCGAAGTGCTGTGCGACGGGGTGGTCGCCGGCACACCGGCCGGATCATCGGCGTACAGCTTGGCCGCCGGCGGCCCGCTGCTGGGCATATCGGTGCAGGCTTACGTCATCAGCCTGGTAGCGCCACACGCCGTCGGCGTCCGACCGGTGGTGGCCGCCCCCGATGACGTCCTCGACATCATCAACACCAGCAAGGACCGCGACAGCTACGTCGACATCGACGGCCAGCGGACTGCGACACTCGCCCCCGGCGCCGCGCTGCGCATCCGTACCACACCGGCCATGACCTCGCTAGCCCTCCTCGAGGGGGACAGCCTCTACCATCACTTCCGCGATCGTCTCCTCTAGACCCGCGGCTCGAACATGTTGGCTTCGCTGAGCATCCGCAACTTCGTTCTTATCGACGACGCGGTCCTCGAGTTCGGCAACGGTCTCACGGTCCTCAGCGGCGAGACCGGCGCCGGGAAGACACTCCTTACCAGGGCCCTGGGTCTTCTCATGGGGGAGCGCGCCGAAGACGGCTTGGTGGGCGCAGCCGCAAGCGAGGCCGTCATCGAAGCCGTGTTCACGGTCGACGCGGCGGCTCTCCTCGGTGCTCCAGAGCAGGTCCGCGACCTGGTCGAGGAGGGACACGACGAGGTGGTGGCCACGCGCCGCCTGAGCAGCGAGGGTCGAAACCGCTGCTACATCAACGGGGCGGCCGTCACCCTCGGCACCATGGGTGAACTCCTCTCGCGGCTTCTGTCTTTCGCCGGGCAGCACGAATATCGCCGTCTGCTCGATCCGGGGTACCAACTGGGAGTGCTCGACGAGTGGGCGGGGCAGGAGACGACGGACATCAGCCAGACCTACCGGCGCGCGTTCCTGAAGGCGCAGGAGACCGTTCAGGCTCTTGAGGAAGCCCAGCGGTCGCGAGAGAACCGAGAACGCGAGCTCCGCCTTCTGCGCTACGAGGTGGAAGAACTCACCTTGGCGGGCATGTCTCTAGCGGAGGAGCAGGACCTCACGGCGGAGCAGCGCCTGCTGGCTCGGGCGGAGGAACTCCTGGTGGGAGCAGGTCTGGCCGCCGACCTCCTGAGCACCGATAACGAGGAGCCCGACGCGACCGGATCGGTGGCCCAGGCATCCGCGCACCTTGCCCGCCTGGCGGGAATCGACACGACGCTCGACGTCCTGGCGGCAGACCTTCTTGAGATCCAGTATCGGTTGGCGGAGTTGTCTCGGGAGCTTCACGCCCACGTGGGGAGGATCACAGTCGACCCGGAGCGGCTGCGCACGGTCGACGAGCGGCTCCGTGTGTACTCCGACCTGGCCCGCAAGTACGGGGGCTCCACGGAGGCGGCGCTCGACCACCTCGATCTCTCCCGCGAGCGTCTGGGCCACCTGGAGCGGATGGAAGACGACCTCCGCGACCTGGCGGAGGCGCGAGCCGCGCACTGCGCGCTCGCGCTCGACCTGGCTGCGCAGCTGTCCCGGCGTCGCCGGGAGGCCGTACCCTTGCTGGAGGATGCGGTGGGGCGTCAACTGGCCGATCTGGGTATGCCCGAGGCCAAGATCACCGTCCTCCTGCGTGAGCGGGCCGGCTGGGAAGGTCTCCGGGAGAGCGGCGCGGAGTCGGCTGAGTTCCTGCTGAGTGCGAACCCCGGTCAGGCGCCCCGCAGCCTCGCCTCCACCGCCTCCGGGGGCGAACTGTCCCGCGTCCTTCTGGCCCTCAAGTGCGCCCTGGCAGGGGCCGGCGGGGACGAGACCCTGGTCTTCGACGAGATCGACGCCGGCATCGGGGGTCGTACGGCAGTCGCTGTGGCATCGAAACTGCGGGAGCTCTCCTGTCGCTCCCAACTGGTGGTCGTCACCCATCTGGCCAGCGTCGCCGCTCTGGCCGACCGCCATTACCTCATCGACAAGGTGGTGGGGCCCAGGTGGGCACCCGATCGTGGCGCCGGGCAGGAACTTGGCGCGGCCGCCGCGCAGGAACTCGGCGCGGCCGCCGAACAGGTGTTCGCCACCTCCACCTCCACCCGCCTCTCGCTGTTGGAGGGAGAGGCCGTGGTAGAAGAGTTGTGCCGCATGATGGGTGGACGGCCCGAGGACAGGGAAGCCATGGCCCACGCCCGTGAGCTACGCGACAGGGCGCAGGCCTCCTGCTAGACTAGGCAGGGCGCGGGCCTCGCGGGTCGGCGCCGCCCGATATACACACCGAACGGCGTAGGGGAGACCATGGCCAAGCACGTATTCGTCACGGGTGGCGTTGTGTCATCGCTGGGCAAAGGGATCGTTGGCTCTTCCCTGGGACGCCTGCTCAAGAGCCGGGGTCTCAAGGTGGTCATGCAGAAGTTCGATCCCTACCTCAACGTCGACCCCGGGACCATGAGCCCATTCCAGCATGGAGAGGTCTTCGTCACCGAGGATGGGGCCGAGACCGACCTCGATCTGGGACACTACGAGCGTTTCGTCGACGAGAACCTCACGCGCGATTCCAACGTCACTTCCGGGTCGATCTACTACAACGTCATCCGCAAGGAACGCAAGGGGGACTACCTGGGCGGCACCGTACAGGTCATCCCCCACATAACCAACGAGATCAAGGAGCGGATCGCCAGGGTCTCCCGCAACCCCGACGTTGACGTGGTCATCACCGAGATCGGGGGCACGGTCGGCGACATCGAGAGCCTGCCCTTCCTGGAGGCTATCCGCCAGTTCCGCAAGGATATCGGCCGGCAGAACGTCATCTACATACACGTCACCCTCATCCCCTTCCTCGACGCGAGTGGCGAACTGAAGACCAAACCGACCCAGCACAGCGTGAACGAACTGCGGAGTATCGGCATCCAGCCCGACATCATCGTGTGCCGCTCCCACAGGGCCATCAGCCAGGAACTCAAGGACAAGATCGCGCTTTTCACCGATGTCGAACCGCGCGCGGTCATCAGTTGCATCGACGCGGCCCACATCTACTTCGTCCCCCTCAACCTGCGCGATGAGGGGCTGGACACGCTGGTGGCCGACAAGCTGGGTCTCGATGTCGGCCCGCTCCACCTGGAGGAGTGGACCGATCTGGTGGAGCGCATCAAGAAGGCCGACGGCACCGTGCGCATCGCCCTCGTGGGCAAGTACGTGCAGTTGCAGGACGCCTACCTCAGCGTGGTGGAGGCTCTCAAGCACGCCGCCACGCATCATGGCCGCAAGCTCGAGATCGTCTGGGTCGATGCCGAGACCCTGCGCAAGGAGGAGATAACCTCCCGCCTGGAGGCGGCCGACGGCATCCTCGTACCCGGTGGCTTCGGTATCCGGGGCATCGAGGGCAAGATCATGGCCGTCCGCTACGCCCGTGAGAACAAGGTGCCTTACCTGGGCCTGTGCCTGGGGATGCAGGTGGCTGTGGCCGAGTTCGCCCGTCACGTGGCCGGAATGGTAGGCGCGAACTCCTCCGAGTTCGACCCGTCCACCAACTATCCGGTCATCGACCTGCTGCCCGAGCAGAAGGATATCTCCGACATGGGCGGCACGATGCGCCTGGGCGCCTCGCCCACCAAGTTGATGCCCGAAACCAAGGCCTACGCTGCCTACGGGGAAGAGGTCATCTACGAGCGACACCGCCACCGCTACGAAGTCAACAACATCTTCCGGAGTCAGCTGACGGACAGGGGCCTCATCATCGGCGGACTGACGCCCGACGACCGCCTGGTGGAAGTCATCGAGCTGGCGGACCATCCCTGGTTCGTCGCCTGTCAATACCACCCGGAGTTCAAGAGCCGTCCCACCAAGCCTCACCCGCTCTTCAGGGATTTCATCGGGGCGGCTATCGCTTGTGAGTGTGGAGCAAAGGCCGGCGGAGGGGGATCGGCCTGCGCGGATACGGCGGATTGAGCTGCATGGACGGGCCTCCGGCACCCTCTCGTGACCGGCTGACCGAACTGTTCCTCGGACTGGCCCGCATCCCCAGCCCCTCGCGGAGCGAGCGGGCCGTGGCGGACGAAGTCACATCCACTCTGACGGCTCTTGGCGTGACGGTCCACGAGGACGACACCGCGAAGGCCATCGGGGGGACGGCCGGCAATCTGTGGTGCACCGTCAAGGGAGAGGGCGTCAAGCCTCACCTGGCGCTCGGGGCCCACCTCGATACCGTCGAGCCGACGGATCTCATCGAGCCGGTGCTTGAAGAAGGGGTGTTCCGCAACGCGCGTCGGACCATCCTGGGCGCCGACGACAAGGTGGCTGTCGCCGCTCTGCTCCACGCCACCGAGCTTCTGCGACAGACCGGCATCCCCTTTCCGACCTATGAACTCTTCTTCACAGTCTCGGAGGAGACCGGATTGGTGGGAGCCAAGCACATGGGGCAGGTCCTCGCCAGTCCTCTGGCGGCCGTCTTCGACTCCTGCGGGGCCGTGGGAGGCATCACAGCCAGGGCGCCCAGTCAGCAGGGGCTCCAGGCCATTTTCCGCGGCCGCGCCGCCCACTCCGGGGTGGAACCGGAGAGAGGGCGGAGCGCCATCCAAGCCGCAGCGAAGGCCATCGCGGCCATGTCTCTGGGACGGATAGACGAGGAGACCAGCGCGAACATCGGCGTCATAAAGGGCGGAGTGGCGTCCAACATCGTCCCCGAGCTATGTGAGATCCGGGGCGAGTGCCGCAGCCACGATGATGAGAAGCTGGCCCACACCGCGGCGGCCATGGTGGACGCCCTTCAGGAGGGGGCGGCGCAGCTAGGTGTGGACGTCGACATCAGTCTGGTGCACGAGTACCGCGCCTTCGCGCTGACGGGTCGGTCACCGGTGGTGCGCCTCAGCAAGGCGGCTATCTCCGCGCTCGGCATCGAGCCGCGCATGCAGACCGCGGGGGGAGGCTCCGACGCCAACATCCTCAACGCCAGGGGTCTGCCCACCGTCAACCTCGACGCCGGCATGATGCAGGTACACTCCGCTGAGGAGTACGTGACTCTGGACGATCTGGAGCGGCTCTGCTGTCTCGTTCTTCAGCTCGTGGCGCTGGCCCCCGAGTACGGGCCTCGGGAGCGGGCGCCCGGAGGCGGTCATGAGTGAGACGCATCCCGATGCAAATGGGGGCATGTTCCTGCCCGAAGTCGTCTCTTCCCGCGTGCTCTACGAAGGGAAGATCGTGGCTCTCCGCGTCGACGAGATCACCCTCCCCGGCGGGGGGACTGCCGTGCGCGAGGTGGTCGAACACCCCGGGGCCGTAGTGGTGGCGGCTGTCGATGAAGAGCGCTGTGTCTACATGGTAAGGCAGTACCGGCATCCCATCCGGCGCCATCTGCTCGAGCTTCCTGCGGGCGGCCTCGAGCCGGGCGAGGAGCCTCTCGCGGCTGCGGTGCGCGAGTTGCGAGAGGAGGTAGGTCTGGAGGCGGAGCGCTGGACCTCCCTGGGCAGCTTCTTCTCCTCGCCGGGCTTTGCCAATGAGCGCCTCCACGCTTTTCTGGCCGAGGGTCTTCATCAGGTGGAGACCGACCCAGACGACGACGAGGATCTCACGGTGGCCCGCTACTCCCTGCAGAGCCTCTATAGTGACCTGGGGGAGATTACGGACGCCAAGACCCTGGCTACCCTGTTGCTCGTACAAAGGAGCAGCGCAGACCACCGGGACTGAACGGAGAGGGACGAAGACCATGCGCGTGGGAGTACCAAAGGAGATCAAAGAAGAGGAGTACCGCGTCGCTCTCACGCCCGCGGGCACGCGCGAACTCACGGACCGCGGGCACCAGGTGATTCTGGAGCGAGACGCGGGAAGAGGGTCACTGTTCTCGGATGAGGCCTACGTGGCCGCGGGGGCGCGGATCGCCCCTGACGCCCAGGCTGTCTTCGCGCAGGCGGACCTCGTGGTGAAGGTCAAGGAGCCCCTCCCCGAGGAATTCCAATATCTGGAGTCGCGCCACGTGCTTTTCACGTTCCTGCATCTGGCTCCAGACAAGAAACTCACCCAGGCCCTTATCGACAGCGGAGCCACCTGTCTGGCCTATGAGACCGTCGAGAACTCCGATGGGCATCGCCTCCTTCTCGCGCCCATGAGTGAGATCGCCGGCCGCCTGGCCGCCCAGGGCGGGGCGTATTTCCTGGAGCGAGCGGCAGGGGGCAAGGGCAAGCTGCTGGGCGGAGCCACCGGGGTCAAGGCCGCCAACGTGGTCATCCTCGGCGCGGGCATCGCGGGCAGGAACGCGGCCGTCATTGCTGCCGGGCTGGGTGCGCACACCAAGGTACTCGATACCAACGGAGATGCGCTGCACGCCCTGGTGCGCAGGGTTCCGGCCGTGCAGACACTGCACAGCGACCAACTGACCATCGAGGACGAGGTCACCAGGGCCGACGTGGTCATAGGAGCTGTGCTTCACCCGGGGGCACGCGCCCCCGTCCTGGTCTCGGAGGATCTCGTGCGGGCCATGCAGAAGGGCTCGGTCATCGTCGACCTGAGCGTCGACCAGGGGGGCTGTGTAGCCACGTCGCGGCCCACCACCCATAGATCGCCGACCTTCGTGAAGCACGGCATGGTCCACTATTGCGTGGACAACATGCCCGGAGCCGTGCCCATAACCTCCACCATGGCCCTCACCAACGCCACCCTGCCCTACATCCTCGCTCTGGCCGAGAAGGGGGTCGTGGGTGCCGTCCGCGCCGACCCGACCCTGGCCCGCGGGGTGAACGTGATGGAAGGGAAGGTCACCATCAGCGAGGTGGCAGAGGCTACTGGAAACCCCCACTTCCCGCTCGAATACGTCCTGCCCATCGACTACTAGGTCACTCGGGCGGCGTGCCTCTCCACACTGAAGATCCGGCGCTCACGCAGCACCTGCGCGCCCTTCGTCTCGAGCAGGGGCTTTCGGAGCGCACCATCGAGTCGTACCGAGGCGACCTCAACCAGTTCTCGGCCTATCTTGAGGACAGGGGTCGGGACCTGAGGTCGGCGTCCGCGGAGGACATCCGCGACTTCTTGGCCTCCGGTCTTTGGCAGTCCGCCTCCCGCGCCCGCAAGGCGGCCGCCATCCGCTCGTTCTACCGCCGCCGGCTTCTCCTCGGTCTCGCCTCCTCCGATCCCAGCAAGTCTCTGGCCGGGCCCCGGCTGGAGCACAACCTGCCGCGTACTCTCACGGTCGATGAGGTCGAACGGCTGCTGGCGGCGCCCAAGGCGACGCCCGGCGGGCTACGCGACCGGGCCCTTCTTGAGACCATCTACGGCGCGGGCCTGCGGGCATCGGAGGCTCTCGCTCTGCGCCTGCAGGACCTCGACCTCGATGTGGGCTTCGTGCGCGTCTTGGGCAAGGGCGATAAGGAGAGGGTCGTGCCCTTGGGCCGCAAGGCACTGGAGGCCATCCGGGCCTATAACGAACGCGGACGCCCCCAGCTGGGAGCTCCCGGCACTCTGAAAGCCCCGGAACTCTTCCTGAACACGCGCGGTCGGCGCATGTCGAGGCAGGGGCTTCACCAGTTGGTCAAGCGCTACGCCCACGAGGCCGGCCTGCCCGACGACGTCTCCACACACACCCTCCGCCACTCTTTCGCTACCCACCTGCTGGAGGGAGGGGCCGACCTGCGCTCGGTGCAGGAGATGCTGGGCCATGCCGACCTGTCGACCACTCAGATCTACACCCACGTTTCGGCGGCCCATCTGCAGAAGATCTACCGCGAGGCTCATCCTCGAGCCAGGAAGGCAGACGAATGAGCCGCTTCGTCTTCATGATGCTCGACGGCGTGGGTGTGGGAGAGTTGCCCGACGCAGCCGACTACGGCGACACAGGCTCGGATACCCTCGGCAACCTGGCGCGGACGGTGTCCCTGCAACTACCCAATCTGCGCAGGCTCGGCCTGGGCAACATCATCCCCATTCTGGGCGTGCCTCCTGTCGAGAGGCCGCGCTGTCTGCCCGGCCGCCTTGCCCCTCTATCCGCCGGCAAGGACACCACGGTCGGGCACTGGGAGCACATGGGGCTGATCACCGAACATGCTTTCCCCACCTATCCCCGGGGCTTTCCGGAGGAGATCCTTGCCCCCTTCAGGGAGAGGACCGGGCGGGGGGTGTTGGGCAACAAGACCGCCTCTGGTACGGCCGTAATCGCCGAGTTGGGGGAGGACCACCTTCAGAACGGCTGGCCCATCGTCTACACCTCGGCCGATAGCGTTTTCCAGATCGCGGCACACGTCGACATCGTGCCGCTCGAACTGCTCTACGACTGGTGCGAGACCGCCCGCGAGTTGTTGACGGGGCCGCACGCGGTGGCGCGCGTGATCGCCCGACCCTTCGCCGGATCTCCTGGAGCTTTCGTGCGCACGAAGGACCGGCGCGATTTCTCGCTCGCTCCCCCCGCGCCCACCTACCTGGACTTGCTGCAGGACGCGGGAGTAGCTGTCGTAGCGCTGGGCAAGATAAGCGAAGTGTTCCTGGGCAAGGGGGTAAGCACCAAGCTCAAGGTAGCCTCCAACGAGGAGAATCTGGCCCTCATCATCGACCTGCTTGCCGGGACGAGCGACAGAGGGGAGTTTCAAGAGGGCCTGCTGTTCACCAATCTGGTGGACTTCGACATGGTGTGGGGACATCGCAACGACCCGGACGGCTTCGCCCATGGCCTGGCCGCGGTCGATCTGGCCTTGCCCCGCATACTCGAGTTGCTGGAACCCGACGACCGGCTGATCCTGTCCGCGGACCACGGGGTAGACCCCACCACGGTAAGCACCGACCACAGCCGGGAGTACGTCCCCCTCTTGCTCTACCCCCGTCCGGGCGGCGCGCCGGCCGCGGTCTACGAGGGGCGCTTCAGCGACACCGGCGCCACCATCTTCGCCCACTTCACGGGCGGCGAGGCTCCACTGGCCGGCGCGCCCGTGGACCGACTGCGGCCGGCTCGGGGATGGCGGCGCTACACCCCCGCGCAGACTGCGCCGTCGGGCTTCGGCCCCGATATCCCCGGTCGAGTGGGCCCTGTCGAGGCGCTCGAGGCCGCCGAATGGCTTCATGACCGCCTCGGAGCGCCCCCCTCCTGGGCGGTGGTGCTCGGTTCGGGTCTGGCAGAGGCTTTTCCCGCCTTTCCCGCGGACGGCGAGGAGGGAACCCCACCGGCGATCTCCTTTCGCGAAGTTCCCCATTGGCGCACGGGAGGCATCGCAGGGCACCCCGGCCGCCTCAACCTGGCGACCATCTCCGGGCTGTCCGTCGTCATTGTTCGGGGCCGGCTCCATGGTTATGAGGGCTTCGACCTCAGCGAGACACAGTCACAGGTCCGGACGCTGGCAGCATGGGGGGTCGAGGGAATCGTCCTCAGCAGTGCGGCCGGTGCCGTCGCGCCCGACCTGACCATCGGCGACCAGGTTCTCGTAGGTGAGATCGTCGACCTCCAGGAGTGGGGCCCCAACGGATCGCCCGGCCGCTTTCCTGCGAGCGACCCCTTGTTCGGCGAGCATTTGCGGGACTGGAGTGGTGACGACGATAGACTGCGCGCCGGAGTCCACGCGGCAGTCCCCGGTCCGCACTACGAAACGGCGGCCGAACTCGAGGCCCTCCGGGTACTGGGGGTCGATTGCGTGAGCATGTCGCTGGCCGCTGAAGTCCGCGCGGCTCAAGATGAAGGCCTGGCGGTGGTGGCGTTCGCCGTCATCTCCAACGCCGGCCCTCCGTCGCACGAAGAGGTCCTCATCGGCGCCGGCTCCGCCGGCGAGCGCTTTGGAGCGACCGTGGCACGGCTGCTGAGCTTCTGGGGCCGCACACGGGGGCGCTAGCCGTCGGGTAGCCGGCCCCTGGCCGCTATACTGTTCACATGACGGCCGTCCCCTCACTTATCGAAGTTCCTACGGTGATAACCACCCACCAGAACGCCGATCTGGACGCTCTGGCGGCGGCTGTAGGCGCCTCTCTCCTTTACCCCGAGGCCCGGATCGTCTTCGGCGGCTCGCTCAATCCCAACGTCAGGGAGTTCGTGTCCCTGCACGGGGAAAGCCTGCCCATTTTGAGCATCCGACTGATCGACCAGAGCAGGATCCGGCAGCTGATCATAGTCGACACGGCCGACCCCGAGCGCATCGGCGACCTGAGCAGGCTGGTCCACCGTCCCGACGTCGAGGTGGTGGTCTTCGACCACCATTTTGACGAGAACCCCCAACGCCCGTCCTTCGTCAAGGGTGAGAACTGGGTGCTTTCCACCGACGGCTCCTGTGCGGCCTCCATGCTGCACCTTCTCCTGGAGCGCAACGTGGAGATACCGCGCCTGGCCGCCACCATCTTCGCGCTCGGCATCCACGAAGACACCGGTTCGCTCACCTTCCCGCGCACCACCATCCGCGACGCGGAGATGCTGGCCGCCTCCATGCGGCTGGGTGCCTCGCAGGCGCTCCTGGAGCGTTACCTGCACAGCGCTCTCACCGGGGAGCATCGCGAAACCCTCATGCGCATGGTCGACGCGGTGCAGTTGAGGCGGGTGCGCGGCATCGATATACATACGGTGGTCCTCGATGTTCCCAACTACATTGAGGGCCTGAGCGTCATCGCCCATAAGCTCATGGAACTGATCAATGCCGAGGTCCTCATCCAGGTGGTGGGGATGGAGGATCGCGTCTTCGTCACGGCGCGCTCGCGGGCCGGCTCCGTGGATGTGGGCGGTCTGCTGCACGTCGTCGGTGGCGGAGGTCATGCCCAGGCGGCGTCTGCTGTGACCCGCGACTCGAGTCCTCCGGAGGTGCTCGAGCAGATCCTGCAGGCTCTGGAGCGCTCGACGCTGGGGCTGGCGACGCCCAAGGCCGGGGAGATAATGAGCCGCCCCGTCCGCTTCATCGACGCCAACACTCCCGTCACCGAGGCCCTCGTCACCGCCCAGCGCTACGGCCATTCGGGCATCTGTGTGCGTGAAGATGGCCGGGTTGTGGGCATCGTCTCGCGGCGCGACCTGGACAAAGCCATGCGGCATGGTCTGGGCCACGCGCCGGTGAAGGGAGTCATGACCAGGAACATCACCTTTGCGAGAGCCTCGACCACCGTCGATGAGTTGCGCCGCATCATGGTGGAGGGCAACGTGGGAAGAGTGCCGATCGTCACCGACGATGCCTACGAGAGCGCGGTGGCCGATGGGACCGCCTCCGTGGACGATGTGGCCGGTATTGCCACCCGCACCGACGTTCTCGCCGCCTATCAGGGGCGCTGGGAGCAGGAGCGACGGTCCGCGGCCGAGCCCCAGGTATGTACCCTGGCGGAGTTGGCCGACCATCCCTTCTTCGGGCGTCTCTTCCGGGCCTGCTCGGCTCTCTCCGAAGATTTCCCCGGTGTATATCTGGTGGGTGGTTTCGTACGCGACCTGCTTCTCGAGCAGCCCAACGTGGACGTCGACGTCGCGGTGGAGGGCGACGGGATAGAGTTCGCCACCCGCCTGGCCGCTCAGTTGGGCGGCAGGGTGCGCACCCACCGCAAGTTCAAGACGGCCGTGGTGCTGCTTCCGCCGTCCATCCTGGGAGAGGCGCCGGCCTGGCTGCGCCCGGCCGGCGAGCCCTTCCATGTCGACGTGGCAACCACACGCACCGAGTTCTACGACTACCCTGCCGCCCTCCCGCGTGTAGAGCACGCCTCCATCAGGCAGGACCTGTTCAGGCGCGATTTCACCATAAACGCCATGGCCATCTCCCTGCGGGGAGGTGATCTTGGGACGGTGCTCGATTTCTTCGGCGGCTTACGCGACCTGCGCGAGGGTACCATCCGCGTACTGCACAACCTCAGCTTCATCGAGGATCCCACGCGCATCTTCCGTGCGGTGCGCTACGAGAACCGCTACGGCTTCAGGATGGACGAGCAGACCAAAGCCTTCGCCCGGAGCTGCGTCGACATGCACCTGGTCGGCGACCTGTCCAGCGTGCGCCTGCGCGAGGAGCTCATCCCCCTGCTCGGTGAGGCCGACGTGGAATGGACCCTCAGCCGCCTCTTCGAGTTGGGCGTCGCCCGCGAGGTCCACCCCAGACTGGCCACGGGGACGAAGACCGTGGAGCTGGTAAGGAAGATCGACGCGACGGTTGAGGAACTCGGATTGAAGGACGAAGTGGTAAGCTGGCGCCTGCGGTTGATGGCCGTCACCCGGAACATGGACCACGATGAGCTCTACATGTGGCTCGACAAGCTGAAGCTCAAGCGCAGCGACAGCGAGGTCATCCGGGAGGGAGTGGTGGTAGGGCCGGCGCTCGCCAATCAGCTGACCAAGACGGTCATGTCCGACTGGGAGATCTACCAAGCCTTGCGCAAGACCTCCGTGGAGGCCCTGGTGTTCGCCATCGCTGGCTGTGAGGAGTGCCCGGCGCGCGATCGCCTGCGCCGCTACCTGGCGGACATCCGCTACCGCACCATCAGCGTGGGGGGGAGCGATCTCCTGGCCATGGGCATGAAGAGAGACCCGGCCGTGGGCCAGGTCCTGGAGAGACTCAAGGAGATGCGTGTGGACGGAGAGATCGAGGGACGCGAGGCCGAACTGGCGGCCGCCCAGGAGCTGGTGGAGGCAGACCGGTGAACGACCGCTGGGTAGACCTCTCTTCAACTCTGATCCCGGTCCTCCTCTTATCCATGATGTTCCACGAACTGGCGCATGGATGGGCCGCCTATCGCATGGGCGACCCCACTGCCAAGATGCGGGGAGCGCCTGAGGCTGAACCCCTGAACATCTGGATCCGCTGGGTACGGCCATGTTCGTCATCACCACCTGTTCCCGCGGCTTCGTCTTCGGCTGGGCCAAGCCCGTCCCCGTGTCCCCGTACTACTTCAAGAATCGGCAGAGAGGCATGGCCATCGTGGGAGCGGCCGGGCCCACTGACCAACTTCATCCTGGCCATCATCTTCGCCCTCATCCTCAACTGGGTCACGCCCGATGTCGACAGCCGTCTCTTCACGGTGCTCTTCCTCCTCTTCCAGATCAACGTGGTCCTTGGGATCTTCAACCTCATCCCCATCCCGCCCCTCGACGGGTCGCGGGTCGTCGGCGCTCTTCTGCCCCGCGATCTGTACGAGAAGTGGGTCGCCGTGGACCGCTATGGGATGTTGCTGGTCATCGCCCTCATCGTGCTGTTCCAGGGCTCCTTCTTCAGGATCCTGGAGGGAGCGATGATAGGCCTCGCCGCGCTCCTGCTGACCAACTACACAATCTGAGCGGAGCGGGGAGACAGACCACCGGCATGAGGACTCTGGAACTCGATCTCGAGGTCTACCAGGGGCCTTTCGACCTCCTGCTCTCCCTGGTCCTCAAGGAGGAGATCGACCTTCTGGAGGTCCCCCTGTTCGAAGTCATCCTCGCCTATCTCGAGGAGATGGAGGCCGGCGGGGCAACGGACTATTGGGACGAGATGACCGAGTTCCTCCTGCTCATGAGCCTGCTCCTGGAGGTGAAATCGCGGCTGTTGCTCCCCGGAGCCTATCCCGAGCTGGAGACGGAACTCTCGCCGGAGGAGGCCCGCGACCAGCTGCTTTCCCGTCTCTTTGAGTACAGCAAGTTCAAGGCCGCCGCCGGCTGGCTTCGTGACGCCGCGGAGGCGACTGCCCCTGCGCTCCTGCGCCCCCCCTCTGAGTCGTACCGGCGACGTCTGACGTCGGTGGAGGAGGTCGTGGGGATCGGGGACGTCCTTGAGTTGCGCCGCCGCCTGGTGCAGGTGATGGAGAGCCGCCGAGAGCCGGACACGGCGCACGTGGCCCAGGTCAAGGTCGAGCTGCAGCGCCAGATACGCACCGTCCGTAAGGTGCTGGCACGGCGAGGCCGCTTCTCCTTCAACAGCGTTTTCGGGGGCGAGGAGCCACTCGTCCAGGCCGTGTCGCTCATGGCCCTCCTCGATCTCCTCGCCCGGGGCGAGATACGCGTCTCCCAGCCCCAGGTCTTCGCCGACATACTGGTGCGCGCGGTCCCCCAGCAGAGACCCGCCTAGGAGAGGACGGGTACACAGCGTGGACTTCTGCTTCTTCGGTACTGCGGGCGTTGTTCGCCCAGGTCGGTCCATTTCGGTCGGTGACGCCGATGTTGAAGCCGTGACCGCCCCGGCCGAGGCCCCAGACTGTGCCATCTCCGCCGTTGACCTCAAGCGCGACGTCGAAGCGCTGCTCTTCGCATCCGGAGCGCCGCTCAGTGCAGAGGTAATGAGGGTGGCCCTGGCGAGCGTTCGTGACCTGGGCCCGACGTCGCTCGACGAGGCCCTGGCCGCTCTGTCGGCCGACTTCCCGCCCGGGGGCGAACGCGGTCTGGAGCTGGTGCAGCTGGCCGGCGGCTGGGCCTTCCGGACCAATCCGCACTGCCGGCCCGCCGTCGAAGCCCTGTTCCAGCTGCCGGACGACGCCACCCGCCTCTCCCAGGCGGCGATGGAAGTGCTGGCCATCATCGCGTACACGCAGCCCGTGTCTCGTCCCCAGATCAGCGAGATACGAGGGGTGAACTCCGATTCCCCCTTGCGTACCCTCACCGACCGAGAGCTCATTACCGAGGTGGGCCGGGCACAGAGCGGGGGAGGCGCCGTCCTCTACGGGACGACCACCCGCTTCGAGATCATGTTCGGCCTGGCCGGTCCGGAGGACCTGCCCGATCTGGAGGGCTTCTCGCTGGGCGAGGAACAGAAGGAGGAGCTGCGCCGCCGCTTGGGCCTGCTGGGGGGACCTGAGTGAGCGAAGGCCGAAGGGTACGGCTGCAGAAGTATCTGGCTGAGGCCGGGCTGGGATCTCGGCGCAGGTGCGAGGAGCTTGATCGCGGCGGGACGGGTAACGGTGGACGGGGCGGTCGCGCACCTGGGCGATTCCGTCGACCCAGGTATTCAGACGGTCGAGGTCGACGGCCGCCCCGCGCAGGCCGAGGAGAAGGAGTACTGGCTCCTCAACAAACCTCGGGGCGTGCTCAGCGCCGCTTCCGACGTGCGCGGCCGCCCCACCGTGGTCGACAGTGTTCCTGCTCGCGGGCGGGTGTTCCCCGTCGGAAGACTCGACCTGAACAGCACGGGGCTTCTCCTTCTCACCAACGACGGGGACCTCACCGGACGTCTGCTGCACCCGCGCTATCACGTCGAGAAGGAGTATGTGGTAAAGGTGCGCGGGCGGGTGTCGGAGGCCGCCCTCCAGCGGCTCAGGACCGGTATCGACCTCGATGACGGCCTTACAGCTCCGGCCGAACTCGACGTGTTGGAGAGGACGCCCGCCAAGGGCTCCGGCCCGACTACCACGGTACGCGTCATCATCTACGAGGGACGTAAGCGCCAGGTGCGACGTATGTTCGAGGCTGTGGGCCATCGGGTGCTGGGTCTCCACCGCCGCCGTTTCGACGGACTCACCGACGCGGGTCTGGAGCCGGGGCAGGCTCGACCTCTCTCTCCGGCGGAGGTCGCTCGCCTTCGCCATGCGGCGCTTTCAGAAGGAGTGGGCAAGGGCTCCTGAGACCTGGTTGCTTGCCTCGGCCACCCTGTCGTCCGATGCCGGAGTGCGTCGTGCTCTATACTGAATGGTTCCGCGGTCCCGACAGACCTGTGGAGCCACGAGAGGCGCAGGCAAGAGCCCGGAGAGTTCAGATGGATTTCGCCAGCACAGAGATGATGATCGTCATGCAGGAGGACGCCGGCCCCGAAGAGGTCGAGCGCATCCTGGAGCGACTGGAGAGCGCGGGCGCCCGCGGTCACGTATCTACAGGCGACATGGTTACGGTGATCGGGGTGATGGGGGAGAGGGATGTGATCGCCGGGCTTCCTCTGGAGGCCTATCCCGGGGTCGACAAGGTCCTGCCCATCCTCCGTCCCTACAAGCTCGTGAGCCGGGAGTTCCGCAAGTCCGACACGGTGATCACGGTCGGCGGCACCACCATCGGCGGAGGGCATGTCGGTCTCATCGCCGGCCCCTGCTCGGTGGAGAGCCGGGAGCAGTTGCTCGCCGCAGCCGAGGCGGCCAAGAAGGGTGGGGCCACCATGCTGCGTGGCGGGGCCTTCAAGCCTCGGTCGTCTCCCTACGCCTTCCAGGGCTTGGGGGTCGAAGGACTGGAGTTCCTGGCCGAGGCGCGGGAGTTGACCGGACTTCCCATCGTCACCGAACTCATGGACCCGCGGCACTTGGACGACGTGGTCGCCTACTCCGACATCATCCAGATCGGGGCCCGCAACATGCAGAACTTCCAGCTCCTTGTCGGCCGTGGGCGAGGTGAGCAGGCCGGTGCTTCTCAAGCGGGGCCTGGCCGCGACCATCGACGAACTGCTCATGGCGGCCGAGTACATCGTCAAGGAGGGCAACGACCAGGTCATCCTCTGCGAGAGGGGTATCCGCACGTTTGAGACGGCTACCCGCAACACGCTCGACATCTCGGCCATCCCCATCATCAAGCAGCGCAGCCATCTGCCCGTGGTCGTCGATCCCAGTCACGCGGCGGGGAAGGTCGACCTCGTGGAACCGCTTTCCCTCGCGGCCATCGCGGCCGGGGCGGACGGCCTCATGATCGAGATGCACCCCACGCCCGAGACGGCCCTTTCCGACGGCGCGCAATCGCTCGACCCAGAGCAGTTCTCCCGCGTCACCGCTCGCATCAGCGAGATCGTCTCCTGGGCCGGCAAGACCCTGGGGTAGGCAGAGTGGCTGAGGGCGACCGCCATAGCGGGGTGCACCGCCTGGCCATCATCGGTGTCGGTCTCATGGGCGGGAGTCTGGGTCTCGCCGCCCAAACCCGGGCCGCGTCGCCGAGGTGGTGGGCTTCGATCACGACCCTGCCGCTCTGGAGCAGGCTCTTCGCTTGGGAGCTATTACCGAAGTGGCCGCCAGCCCCGGCGAAGCTGCGGCATATGCCGATTTGGCCGTCGTGGCCGCGCCGGTGCGCAGTATCCCGGCCTTGGTGGAGGAGTGCGCCGCCGCCGAGCCACGCCCGCGGCTCATCTCCGACATGGGTAGCACCAAATCGGCCATCATCGCCGGCCTTTCCCCGCTCGCTCGATCGCTCTTCATCGGCGGCCATCCCATGTGCGGAGCCGCAGAGTTCCGGCGTCCGCTACGCTCGTGCCGACCTCTTCGAGGGCGCCACCTTCTTCCTCTGCACCACGGGCGCGGCCTTCCCCAAGCTCTACGAGATGCTGCAGCAGTTCGTTCTCGAGTTGGGGGCCCGGCCGACCATCATCGACGCCACCGCCCACGACCGCATCATGGCAGTGGTCAGCCACCTGCCCCACGTGCTGGCCAACGTACTCATGCAACACGCAGGAGGCTTCCAGGCCGGCGGCAAGAAGGCACTCCACTGGGTGGGCCCCAGCTTCAAGGACCTCACCAGGATCGCGGGGGCGAACCCGGCCATGTGGCGGGACATCTTCCTCGAGAACCGCGAGGCCCTCGCCACATCGTTACGCTCGGTGGCCGCCGACCTGGAGGAGTTCTCCACCCTGCTCGAACAGGGGGACGAACCGGAGATAGCCGGTACCATCCACGCGGCTGCCGCCTTCCGGGAGGAGTTGCTCGAGTACGAGGACATCGTTCCCCGCACCCTCTACCGAGTGACGGTACGAATCCCCGACCAGCCTGGGACTCTCACTCAAGTCATGGCGAGCCTCAGCGACGCCCGCATCAACATCGAGGATCTGACCCTGCATCACGTCAGCCGCAGCGTCGGTGGCGACCTCCTGCTTTTCGTGGACGGAGAAGACACCGCGACGAGGGTCAGCGATCTCGTGCAGGCATTCGGTTATCCCTCTGTGGTGAGCTTCAGTGGAGACCCCGTTGAGTGAGCCGGCCCAGGATTCTTCCCCGGCTTTCTTCCCCCGCGCGCCGGCAGGTCTGCAGGGCACGTTGCGGGTGCCCGGAGACAAATCGGTCTCTCATCGGGCGGCCCTGTTAGGCGCTGTCAACACCGGTCCGGTCAGGGTCTCCGGCTTCCTCCGCGCCAGCGACACTCTCGCCTCCCTGCGGGCTGTCCAGACGCTGGGAGTCGAGATCGAGTGGCAAGAGGACGACCTGATCATTTCCGGCAGGGGCTGGGAGGGACTGCGAGAGCCACAGGACGTCATCGACGTCGCCAACGCCGGTACCCTTATCCGGCTGCTGCCCGGGCTCGTGGCCTCGTTGCCCATGCTGTGCGTCCTGACCGGGGATGCCAGCATCCGCCGCCGGCCCATGGCCCGCGTCCTAGAGCCCCTGGCGGCCATGGGCGCGCAGGTGGCGGGCCGCCAGGGCAACACTCTGCCACCCGTCGTCATCCAGGGGGGCGACCTGCGTGGTATGACTCACCACCTGCCCGTGGCGTCGGCCCAGGTCAAGTCGTGTCTGCTCCTCGCCGGCCTGCGCGCAGCGGGAGAGACCACCATAGTCGAGCCGGCGGCCTCCCGCGATCACACGGAACGCATGATCAGATACGGCGGCGGCCGAGTGGAGCGTGAGGCTCTGGCGGACGGCGGCGGCAGGCTGACCGTCTGGCCCCTCGATGCCCTACGCATGACGGAGCTCTCCATCCCCGGCGATTTCAGCTCGGCGGCCTTCTTCCTGGTGGCAGCCCTCCTCGTCCCCGGCAGCCGGTTGACCATCGAGAACGTGGGCCTTAATCCTTCGCGCACTGGCCTCCTGGAGGTCCTGGCCCGCATGGGCGCCGACGTGGAGGTCCGCCTCACCGACATGTTGGGCCCGGAGCCGATCGGCACCATCAGCGCGCGCTCCACGTCACTTCACGCCACCGATGTTCGCCCGGAGGAGGTGCCCAACGTCATCGACGAGTTGCCGCTCTATCTCCTGGCCGCCGCCCGCTCTGAAGGGGTTTCGCGCCTGCGCGGGGCCGGGGAGTTGCGGGCCAAGGAAAGCGACCGCCTGCAGGTGATGGCCTCCTTCCTACGCACCCTGGGTGTAGACATCCGGGAATACCCAGACGGTATAGAGGTCCACGGGCGCGGGGAATGGGCAGGCGGCAGTATGACCGCGCACGGAGACCACCGCATGGCTATGACGGCGGCCGTGGCCGGCCTTGCGGCTACGCAGGGGGTCAGGGTGGACGATACCGAGTGCGTCGACGTCTCCTTTCCCAGGCTTCACTGCTCTCCTGGAGAGCGTGGGGGGGACCTGGCTGAAGGAGGCGGGCGGATGATAATCGCCCTCGACGGGCCGGCCGGCTCGGGCAAGAGCACCATCGCCCGGGAAGTGGCCAAGTGTCTGGGCCTGCGCTACCTGGACACGGGGGCCATGTACCGCACGATCACTCTGCTGGCTCTGGAGGCCGACCTGGTGCCGGACCGCATCCACGAGGCTGGGGCGCTGGCAGCCGATGTCACCATTCGCCTGCAGGAACGCTCCGACGATCTCTCCCGGGTCTTTGTCGGCGAGCGAGAGGTCACCGACGAGATCCGCGAACCCCTGGTCACCACCCACGTGTCCGCCGTCTCGGCGGACGCGGGAGTCAGAGCCGTTCTGACGAAGATGCAGCGCGCCCAGGCCGCCGCGGGCAACGTGCTGCTGGAGGGAAGGGACATGGGCACGGTCGTGTGCCCGGAGGCCGACCTCAAGATCTACCTTACCGCCTCCGTGGAGGAGCGCGCCCGGCGACGCCGACTGCAGTTGGCGGCGAAGGGAGTGGAGCAATCCCTGGAAGAGTTGATGGCCGACATCGTCCGCCGTGACGCCTACGATTCGGGACGCGAACTGGCTCCGCTGCGCAAGGCCGACGACGCCGTCGAGATCGACACCACGGGACTCTCTATCGAAGAGGTAGTGCGGGAGATCTGCGCCGCGGCCGCCACGGTCGCACCGGCCGCGTCGGCGGCACCGCGCCGCCGCCGAAGGCCGGCCCGCGGCTCTCGCCGTGTCTGATCGCGCCGCGTCGGAAGCAACCCCGCGCAGGCGACCGCTGAGTCGCTTGGTGAGCAGCCCTCTGGACACCCTCCTTTGGCGCATCGCCCACTTGTTGATCTCGGCGCCCTGGAAGGCCCTCTTCCGCGTGCAGATCAGCGGCCGTGAGAATGTTCCTCTTCAGGGAGCCGTTCTCCTGGCTTCGAACCATCGCTCGAACCTCGATCCCTTCTTCCTGGGTGTATCCATGCACCGGCAGATCCATTTCATGGCCAAGGCCGAGTTGTGGAAGGTGCGACCTCTCGGCCGTGTTATCGACGCTCTGGGGGCCTTTCCCGTCAACCGCGGTGAGGCCGATCGCCAAGCCGTCCGGCGCGCTCTCGATGTGCTCGATCAGGGCGCCGTGGTAGGTCTGTTTCCGGAAGGCCACAGGCAGCGCGGCGGCGGCTTCGGGCACATCAACCCTGGGGTGGCTCTCTTCTCCCTGCGCGAGGGAGTGGTCACCATCCCCGTGGTGTTGGAAGGGACCGACCGGGTGATGAAGGGACGGCTTCTTCATCTACCGCGCGTGCGAGTGACGTTCGGCCCTCCTCTGGAGATCCCGCCCACAAATCTCACCAGGGCCGAGCGATCGAAGGACGTCAGCCAACGCTTGACGAGGGCGTTTCGCGAACTCAGCACACGGATCCTCTCGGAAGGGGAGGCTTCGTGAAAGATCTGGAGATCAGAGTCTCGGAATCCGCCGGCTTCTGCTGGGGAGTGGAGAGGGCCCTGGAGGTGGCGCGCCGCGCCGCCACCGACGCGCGGGGACCCATCAACACTCTGGGTCCTCTCATCCACAACCCGGGCGTGATCGCCGAGCTGCGTGCCAGCGGCATCGGCGTAGTGTCGAGGCCCGAACAGGTCGAGGAGGGTACCATCATCCTACGCTCCCATGGAGTACCGCGGGAGATCAAGGAGGAGCTGCTGAACTCGGGTCTCACCGTCCTCGATGCCACCTGCCGCTTCGTGAAGTCCGCGCAGGAGAAGGCAGCGCGGCTGAAGGAGCGCGGGTATATCGTGGTCATCCTGGGAGAGAAGGACCACCCGGAGGTACTTGCCCTGCGTTCCTACGCGGGCGAGGAGTCGGTCGTGGTGGAGAGCCCGGCCGATCTGCCCTCCGAGTTGCCCGGAAATCGAGTCGGCGTAGTAGTGCAGACCACCCAGTCACAGGAGCGGCTGGCCGATCTGGTCGCTTATCTGGCTCCCCGCAGTCGAGAACTGCTCGTGTACAACACCATCTGCAGCGCAACCGAGCAGCGCCAAGCAGCGGCCATCTCCATGGCGGCCGACGTCGACGTGGTGATCGTAGTCGGGGGGCGCGATTCGGGCAACACCAGGCGCTTGGCCGAGCTCTGCACGGGCGTCCAACCCCGCACCCACCACATCGAGTCGGCCGACGAGCTCGAGCCGACATGGTTCACTGAAGCTCGGTCGGTGGGCATCACCGCAGGAGCATCCACACCGGCCGACCAGATAGACGCCGTCATTCGGCGCATAAGGGAGATGGACCCATGATCCCCGATATCCCTACCGCCCCTGAGGGCCCTTTCACGCCGGAACACCGTTCGGTGGTGCTGCCCCGCGTCGCCATCATCGGCTATCCGAACGTTGGCAAGTCGACCCTCTACAACAGGGTCACCGGCACCCGAGAGGCCGTCGTCGCGCCCGAGTCGGGAGTCACCCGCGACCGCAAGGAGGGCGAAGCCGAGTGGATCGGGCGCCCCTTCATCGTGGTCGACACAGGAGGCATCGATCTCCTGAGCGACGAGCCGTTGGGAGACAAGGTCAGACACCAGGCTCAGATAGCGGTCATGGAGGCGGTGGTGGTGATCTTCCTCCTCGACGGCAAGGCGGGAGTATCCCCTCAGGATCACGAGATCGCCGCCCTCCTCAGACGGAGTAAGGTCCCTGTCGTACTGGCGGTGAACAAGCAGGACGCGCACGCGGCACGCGAGAATCTGCACGAGTACTGGCAACTCGGCCTGGGGGAGCCCTTCGGTATCTCGGCCGAGCATGGGCTGGGTGTGGGCGACCTGCTCGATGCGGTCGTCGAGCACCTCCCTCCGGCCGAAGAGCCGGGCGAGCGTGTGCCGACCATGCGCGTGGCCATCGTGGGGCGCCCCAACGTGGGCAAGAGCTCGCTCCTCAACGTCCTACTAGGGGACGAACGGGCCATCGTCTCTGCGCTGCCCGGGACCACCCGTGATGCCATCGATACGGCCCTGGTCTTCGACGGGACCCCCATGGTCCTCATCGACACCGCCGGTCTCAGGCGTCCGGGTAAGCGCACCACCACCGACGTCGAGTACTACAGCTCGCTCCGCTCCATCCAGGCCATGGAACGGGCGGACGTGGCGCTCGTCCTTGTGGATGCCGGCGAAGGTCTGGTCGACCTCGACCTGCAGATCGCCTACGAGGCCCAGCGGGCCAAGTGCGCCACGGCCGTTCTCTTCAACAAGTGGGACATCTCCCAGTTGGACCTCGACATGACCACGGCCCGCGTGCGGGCCAAGGTGCAGATGAAGCCTCCCTGGCTGACCATCTCCAGCCTGACAAGAAGAGGGGTGGACAAGGTACTCCCCCTGGCCCGCGACCTGCACACCAAGTACAGCAGCCGCATCCCCACTGCGGAGCTCAACCGCTGGCTGGGCGACGTCCGCTCCCGGCGCCCACCCGCCAACAAGGGGGTCAAGGCCATCAAGGCCTTCTACATGGTGCAGTACGAGACCAGCCCGCCGCGCTTCAAGATCATGGTCAACTCGCGCGCGCTCGTCAGCAAACCTTTCGCCTACTACCTCGAGAACCAACTGCGCGAGGAATACCAGCTGTGGGGCATCCCCGTGATCATCGATTTCGAGGGCAAAGAGGAACGCTACAAATGAGCACGTCCTCCCTCCTGACCGCTATCGGACTGGTGCTGTTCGGCTACCTCGTCGGGTCCCTCTCGCCCAGCGTCTTCCTGGGGAAGCTGTTCCGGGGGGTGGACGTGCGCAAGCAGGGGAGCGGCAACGCCGGGACCACGAACGCCTTCCGGGTCCTGGGAACACGCCTGGGGGTGGCCGTCCTCGTGGCCGACGTCTTGAAGGGCGTCATCCCCGTGCTCTTGGCCCGCTACCTGAGCACCCCCTTGGTCACGGTTCTGGTGGCCTTCGCGTGCGTCGCCGGCCACAACTACTCCGTCTTCCTGCGCGGCAGGGGAGGCAAGGGAGTAGCCACCGGCGCCGGGGCGGCCCTCGCCATGATGCCCATTCCCGTGGCCATCCTCGTAATCATCTTCGTCGTGGTGCTCCTCGCCACGCGCGTCGTGTCTATCGCCTCATTGACCTGCACCGTGCTGCTGCCCGTCATGGCCGTGCTCTTCGACCAGCCGCTCCCATACATCGTGGGGTCGTGCCTCATGTCGGCGATCGTGCTATGGGCCCATCGGGGCAACATGGTGCGACTCTGGCGCCGTCAAGAGTCGCGTGTGACCTTCCCGTGGAACAAGCGTCCCGCGCCGGCCGAGGGCCCGGTCTCCCAGAAGAGCCCGCTTCGGTGAGCGGCACCTGGAAACCCGCCGGCGGCGATCTTCCGCGGGTAGCGGTGGTCGGCGCAGGCAGCTGGGGCACGGCCTTTGCCCGACATCTGGCCCTGATAGGCATCCAAACGGTGCTCTTGGCCCGGCGTCCGGACCAAGCCGAGAGCATGCGGCGCCAGGGCCGTAATCCGGACTATCTGGACTTCCTCGATCTTCCCGACACCCTGGAATACGGGGTGTATCCGGATCCCCAACTGGGACAGGTCGACCTCGTCGTGGTGGCCGTGCCGAGCCGGGTCTATCGCGACGTCCTCGCGTCCATAGCGCCGCACATGCGGCCGCGGGTGGGCCTCCTGAGCCTGACCAAGGGACTCGACCCGGCGAGCCGTTCGCGGCTGAGCGAAGTCGCTGCGACGGAGCTCAGTTCTCTCGAGCCCTCGGTAGCAGTGCTTTCCGGACCCAACCAGGCCGAGGAGGTGGCACTTGGTCAGCCGACCGCGACCGTAGTCGCCTCCGACGACCAGGCCTTTGCCGAGACGCTCCAGCGCTTCATCTCCAACCGTGACCTGCGGGCATATGTCAACGGCGACCTTCTCGGGGTGGAGTTGGCCGGGGCCGTGAAGAACGTGGTCGCGCTGGCCACGGGCATGTCCGACGGCCTCGGATTCGGCGACAACGCCCGGGCGGCCCTGGTCACGCGGGGGCTGACCGAGATGTCACGCCTGGGTCTCGCACTGGGAGCGGACGTCCACACCTTCGCCGGACTGGCCGGTCTGGGGGACCTGGTAGGCACCTGCACCTCGCGCCATTCACGCAACCGTATGGCCGGAGAACTGATAGCCCAGGGCTTCGCCGCGAGTGGGGTGGAGGCGGAGATGGGCATGGTGGCCGAGGGCCTCACCAGCGCCCCGGTCATCCTGGAACTCGCCCGGTCGCAGGGCGTGGAGATGCCCATCACCGAGAACGTGGTGTCCGTGATAGGCGAGGGCAAGAGCGTAGTCGACTGCGTGCGCGACCTGATGGCCCGTAGACCGCGTGCGGAGGCCTGGTAGACCGGGTTCACGGGCGCCCAGGGGACCAGGTGCGCGGCCCGGCTCCCCGCGGTGGTCCATATGAAGCGGGCGCGCTATACTGGTTCGCGCGCGTCGGGACGTGGCGTAGTTTGGTAGCGCATCCGGCTGGGGGCCGGAAGGTCGCCGGTTCAAATCCGGCCGTCCCGACTTTAAAGGGCCTGCATTTGCGGGCCTTTTCTCTTGTGTGACCAGCTTCGCGGGCCGTACGCGCAAGGCCCCGGACGCTTGCCGTCGCCGGGGCCTACGCTCTACGAGGGAGTTCGCAAGAAGAGGATATCCTCAGTCTACCCGGGGTCCGATAAGGATTGGATAAGGCCGGTCCAGACGGGCTGCGCGGCTCGGCCGGGTGAACCGCTTTCCCCCCACCGGTATTTCAGGTTATCCTGGGAGACACGCACCTCTGGGAGGAGGCTTACAGTGAAGGCGATTGTCATGGCCGGTGGTCAGGGGACCAGGCTTCGGCCTCTTACGTCCAACCAACCGAAACCCATGGTCCCAGTGGTGAACAAGCCCACCATCCAGCACATACTGGAACTGGTGCAGCGGCACGGCATCAACGACGTGATCATGACGCTGGCCTTCCTGCCGCGCCTCATCCGCAACCACTTTGGCGACGGCGGCTCGCTGGGCATGCACATCGAGTACACCGTAGAGGAGACGCCGGCAGGCACGGCCGGCTCCATCCGTCTGGCCAAGGATATGCTCGACGAAACCTTCCTGGTCATCAGCGGCGATGCCTTGACCGACTTCGACCTCACCAGCGTGATCGACTTCCACAAGCAGCGGGAAGCCCTGATCACCATCGCTCTCAAGAGCGTCGAGAACCCCCTTGAGTTCGGAGTGGTCATCGTCGACGACGAGGGCAGGATCCAGCGTTTTCTGGAGAAGCCCGGATGGGGCCAGGTCTTCTCCGACACGGTCAACACCGGCATCTACGTCATCGAACCCGAGGTGCTCGACCATATCCCCGAAGGCCAACCCTACGACTTCAGCCACAACCTCTTTCCCAAGCTCTTCGAGATGCACAAACCGCTCTACGGCATGGTATGCGAGGGTTACTGGCAGGACATCGGCAGCCTGGAGCAGTACCTGCAGGCCAACCGCGACGCCCTCGACGGCAAGGTCCGCTTGACTCCTCCCGGCGTACGGCTGAGGGGCAACGTTTGGGTCGAGCGCGGTGCCTCTATTGACAGCCTCGACGAGGTCGAAGGACCCGCGGTTATCGGCGCCAACGTGCGCCTGGAACCTGGAGCCCGGGTGGGTGCACACACGGTCCTGGGCAGTAATGTAGTCATACGGACGGGGGCCGAGGTGGCCGACTCCGTCCTGGGTGAGAACGTCTACCTAGCTCCGGGCGCGGTGGTCAACGGAGCCATCCTGGGAAACGGCGTGGAGATCCACGAGAACGCCCATATCGCCGAGGGCGCCGTCGTTGGCGACCGCTCCATCGTGGGGCGCAATGCCGTGGTGGCCAACAACGTCAAGATCTATCCCTTCAAGAACATCGAACCCGGCTCAGCCGTGCGTTCCTCGATCGTCTGGGAATCGCGGGGGCCAAGCACCCTGTTCGGGCGCAATGGTGTGAGGGGCCTCGCCAACGTCGACGTTACGCCCGAGATGGCCATGCGCCTTGCCATGTCGTACGGCACCCTCATCGCCAAGGACTCCCACGTCACCACCAGCCGCGATACGCACCACGCCTGCCGTGTCTTCAAGCGGGCCATCATCAGCGGCCTGAACTCGACGGGGGTCAACGTCCGCGACCTGACGGTGGCCACGGCCGCCATCAACCGCTTCGACATCAAGAGTGGAGCGGCGGTGGGCGGCATACACGTGCAGATGAGCCTGGAGAACCCAGACGAGGTCGAGATACTCTTCTCCGAGTCCCCCGGTGTCCCTCTCGACGGCAAGAAGGAGCGGGCCGTGGAGAATCTCTACTTCAGGGAAGACTTCCGGCGCGCCTCGTTCGAGGAGATGGGGGTCGTTCTCTATCCCCCCAGGGCTATCGAGACCTACACGAACTCGCTCCTGGAGAACTGGAACACCGTGGCCATCCGCAGCCGTCAGCCCCGGTTGGTCATCGACTACTCGGCTTCCGCACCGGCCTTCTTCTTCTCCAGCACGCTCGACAAGCTTGGTGTCGAGACGGTCTCCATCAACGCCGGCTCCAGCAGCCGCAAGAGGTTCACGGTCGCGGACACCCTGCCGCAGGCGGCGGCACGGGTGGCCGACCTGGTGAAGGCCATGGAGGCCGACGTGGGGGTCATCCTCGACCCCGGAGCGGAGTACTTGTTCGTCGTCGACGAAAAAGGGCGGTTGGTGCCCGACTCGGCGCTGCTCCTAGTCCTCCTCCAACAGGTAGGCCGGGATGCCGGGGGAGGGGGGACCATCGTCCTGCCCCTCCATGCCACGCGGCACGCGGAACACGTCATCGCCGCCACCGGCACAAACGTCCGCCGCACCAAGTGCTCCAAAGCAGCCCTGACGGCCGAGGCGACCCGGCCCAATACCATCTTCGCCGCCAGTGCCGACGGAGGCTACATCTATCCCACGGTGTTGCCTTCTATGGACGGGCTATACGCTCTGGGCAAGGTGCTGGAGTTGATCTCCACCTCCGATGCTCCCCTCTCCAGCCTGGTCGACCGAGTCCCTGTCGCTCATCTGGTCCACCACGTGGCCGAGTGTCCTTGGGACCTCAAAGGGGTCGTCATGCGACGCATGACGGAGCGACTGCGCGAGGGGAGGGTGTCGCTGGTCGACGGGATCAAGGTGTTCCTCGACCATTCCGAGTGGGTGCTGATCCTGCCCGATGCCGAGGAGCCGCTCTTCCACGTCTACGCGGAAGCCGGCGAAGACTCCCGGGCACACGAACTTGCCGGCAGCTATCTCGGGACTCTGCAGACCGTCATCGAGGAAGGCAGCACTGCCTAGGAGTCGCCTAGGTGCTTCTGGAGACGACCTGCTTGCAGACGGTCTTGAGCGTCTCGAACACGCCCGTGCCCAGCACCGCCGATGCCTCCACGACTGGAGAGCCGGTGTGGTTGAGCAGTTCCGCCAGTTCGTTGACTGAGAAGACCTCGTCGAGGTCGCGCTTGTTCATCTGCAGCACCAGTGCAAGGCGGGCTGGGTCCTCTCCCTGGGCTATCAGGTTCTCCCAGAGATTGAGGTAGCTCTCTACGTTCTCGTCCAGTCTGGCTATCTGGCTGTCGACCACGAAGACCACACCGTCGACGCCCTCCAGCACCAGTCTCCTCGAGGCGTTGTAGAAGAACTGTCCCGGGACTGTGTAGATGTGGAAGCGGGTCCGTAGTCCCCTGACGTCTCCGAGGGAGAGGGGCAGGAAGTCGAAGTAGAGAGTGCGCTCTTCTTCGGTGGCGATGCTGAACAGGCGTCCTCGGGCAGCAGCATTGACCCGGTCATAGATGTACTGGATGTTGGTCGTCTTGCCGGACAGACCGCAGCCGTAGTACACGATCTTATAGTTGATCTCACGCGAGGCGAGATTGATCAGGGCCATACGAGTTCCCCTACTACGGTCACCCACCCTCATCGTGAAGCAGACCGTCAAGCGCCTGGCCTGCCTCGCGCTCATACTCCTGGTGAACGACTGCGGTGCCTTCAGGGATATCTTCGGCACCATCGAAGACCGGCTTGAGAGCTTGAAGGGCCCGGCTCGTGTAAAGCCTCACCCTGCCCACCTGTGTGTCCCGGCCAAAGGTGATGAGCAGAAGGACCTGCTCGTTCACCTGCACGACGTGCAGGTTGGACTCTTCGCCCTCGTGGAACAGGAGAGTGAACTGCCGTTCGCTAAGCAACTTGGCCAGTTGTCGAGTGGCGGCAAAGGAACCAGCTGCGAGAGCCGCCAGTGAGACTGTGTCCGACTCGTCGTCGGCGGGCGAGACTACGATGGGCTGCCCACTCGTGGAGATGAGGGCGGCGAAGCGCGAGCCGGACACTCGGCGTAGTTTGGCCAGCACCGCCCCCAGCACCTGTGCCTGATCCTCGTTGATGACAAGGCTCTTTCCCTTCGCCACGTGCGGACCCCTTTCCACCGGACCTGACTCCGACCCTGACCAAGAGTATACAAGCAGGCGGGTCCCAGGTCGTCTTGAGAGACGCTATCAGGTAAGCCACGCAGGCAGGATAGCCTGAAAGACGCCTGTGCTATCATGCGTGCCAGCCGATTGTGGCGAGAAAGGAGCGCATGTGAATCCGAAGAACCTCAAGTACCACAGGGAGCATGACTGGGTCCGGGTGGACGGGGATACAGCCGTTTTTGGCCTCACCACGTTCGCCCAGGAGTCACTTGGTGACATAGTCTACATCGAACTCCCCGAGGTGGGCACCGACGTCACCGCCGGCGCGCCCTACGCTGAGGTGGAATCCGTCAAGGCCGTTAGCGATGTCTATGCGCCGCTCAGTGGTTCGATCGTGGAGATCAACGAGGAGGTCGTGGACGCGCCCGAACTCATCAACGAGAGCCCCTTCGACGAGGGCTGGCTCATAAAGGTGAAGCTGAGCGATCCGGCCGAGCAGGACGATCTCATGAGCGCTGAGGAGTACGACCAGCTGCTTAGCGAAGAGGAGTAGCAGTCCGCCTTTCGCACGCGACCCAGGATTCGACAGTCCAGACCGCGGCTCGGTAGGGTCCATCGCGACTCTCTACCTTGAGTTGAAGGTTTTGGTCTTAATCGCTATAGTGAGGGTGTGAGTAACGTGGACGACACCTTTGACCGCCTGCTGAACATCCAGAGCTATAACGACGCCGCCCTGAAGGATCTTCTGCAGCGTCTTTCAGACGAAGAGCGGGAGGTGTCGAAGAAGCGAAGGGTCCTTCACGGCGAGATGGACATCGTGCGCGCCGAACTCGTGCGCCGCACCCGAGACAAGCATGCAGCCGGGGGGAACGTCGTATCCGAAGGCGACCTCAGCGCGCTCACGGCCATCCTTAGTGGCCACGGCTCGGGCGGTCCTGCTCTTTGGGGACGAAGCGGTCGTGGGCACCCACGGGTCGGCGAGTGGGGGAGACCTCGGCGCAGCGACCGAGCAGGGTCCCTCTGCGGCACCGGACGTGCGCGACCGTTTCCACGACCTTGCGGTCAACGAGCGCGACGAGCGGCTCATCCGCTACATCGCCAAGCAACTCGGCCAGGGTCATGATCTGGACGAGATCCTTACCGACGACTATATGTTGGCCCATACCAGCGAGGCCAAACGCGCAGAACTCCTCCAGAACCCGCGCGTCATCAGAGCCGTGCAGGACGAGATCAAGAAACAGTTCGCCGAATACGGTTCGGGCTCCAAGCCCACTGCGGAGAAGCCCACCGGGGACTAGACGAGAGGGAGAGCATGACCGATTGCCCCACATGTGGAGTCGGCAATGCAGAAGACTCCGTCTTCTGCCGGCGCTGCGGAAGTCGGCTCGTCCCTGTCGACCTCAACGAGACGACCATCACGTATGCCCCGGCCGAGCGCGAAGAGGCCGACGCCGACTTCACCTACCGCGAAGGTTCGCCCGCAGGCACCATGCTTCTGATCCGCTCCGGCGGTGGCCGCGAAGGGGAGACCATCACCCTCGATACCGATGTGCTCACCATCGGCCGGAGTCCCCACAGCGACATCTTCCTCGACGATGTCACCGTATCCCGCCATCATGCCCGGGTCATCCGCGATGAAAGCGGATTCCTGGTCGAGGATCTGAACAGCCTTAACGGAACCTACGTCAACCGCAAGCGGATCGAGCGCCATCGCCTGACCGAAGACGACGAGCTCCAGATAGGCAAGTTCAAGCTGGCCTTTCTCGAACCGGGCGAAGACGGTAGGCCGTGAGCGAACAGGGACGTTATTTCGAGCAGGGCGGCCACTCCGGCCCGGCGCCACGCGCCGAGTTGCTCTGGAGTATCGGCCAGGTCGTGGAGCAACTGCGTGGGGACTTTCCCGATCTCAGCATCACCAAGGTGCGCTATCTCGAAGACCGAGGCCTTCTGGCGCCGGTCAGGACCCCGGGCAGGTATCGCAAGTACAGCCCGGCCGATGTGCGCCGTCTGCGTACCATACTCACCCTCCAGCGCGACGAGTACCTCCCCCTCGACGTCATCCGCCAGCGCGTGGACCGGGTGGTGACTGCGGCTCCCGGGCAGCCTCTTGACCCCACGGCCACGCCGCTACCGACCACTCCCGTGCTCAAACGGGAAGAACCGGTCTACACCTGGGAGGAGGCGCCGGAAGCAGCGGGTGTCGACAACGAGTTCTTCCGGATGCTTGCTGAGTATCGGCTCGTGGAGCGGTCCGGTCAATCCGGGCCCGTCCTCGCCGAGAGCGATCTGGAGATCGCCCGCATCTGTCACCTTTTGGCGCGTTTTGGCTTGGAGCCGCGTAACCTGCGCCTGCTCAGTTCCTCGGTGGAGCGAGAGGCCGCTCTCATCGAGCAGGTCACTCTGCCTTCTCTACGCTCGACCCACAGCGACAAGCGTGAGTATGGGGAGAAGATGCTCGAAGACCTGGGCGCCCTCCTCTCGCAGTTGCTGCACCTGCTTCTCTACAAGGAACTTGCGCAAGCTGCTCTGAGCGCGTTGTCGCGCACTCACGGCGCGTCGCTACCGGCGGACGCACCTACCACAGCAGCGGCCTCCCGTGTTGTGATTCAATGAAGGCGTCAGCGTCCCCAGTCACCGACAGGAGAACGATGGAACTCAGCGACTATATCCGGCACATCCCGGACTACCCCAAGAAGGGGATCCTCTTTCACGACATCATGCCCATGCTTCAGGAGGCCGACGCTCTCCACCTGGCTGTAGACAGCCTGGCCGACTATGCCCGGCAGAAGAATGTCGATATCGTCTTCGGCGCTGAGGCTCGCGGTTTCATCCTGGGGGCCGCTTTGGCTTATGCTCTCGGTGTAGGTTTTGCCGCGGCGCGCAAACCCGGGAAGCTACCCTGGAGCGTGGCTCGCTGCGAGTACGAACTGGAGTACGGCACCGACGTCCTCGAGATGCACGTCGACGCGATCAAGCCGGGCCAGAGGGTGCTGATCCACGACGACCTGCTGGCTACCGGAGGGACTGCCCAGGCCAAGATCACACTGGTCGAGCAGGCGGGCGGGATAGTCGCCGGATTGGCGTTCATCATCGAGTTGACGGCGCTGAAGGGACGTGAGCGCTTGGCCGGCTACGATATCTTCAGTCTTATGAGTTACGAGGTCTGACGACGGACTTGCGGTCGGCCGCATGAGGTTAGTCGCGGTCGGGGCCGTCGTCGCTGCAGTCGCTGTCCAACCTGGCGGTCGCAGCCACCGCGGGGTGGTGCCAACGCGACAGTCGATATGACACGGGAGTGAGCCTGAGCGCAACGTGCGCACAAACGCTCTGGTTTACATAATGCACATTATCGTGCATTGCGAGTCACGCAGGGTGGATGGGTTTCGGAAACGATGTTCCGTAGACGCCACGGGGCGGCCTCGCGGCCGCCCCGTCCTCCGTTCTCCTCTCAGCTGCGTGCGCTACTTCACGAGGTTCATCATGTTGAAGAGCGGCAAGTACATGGAGATGACAATGACGCCCACCATCCCGCCGATGAAGATCATCATTATTGGCTCGATGATGGAGGTAAGGGACTTGATGGCAGCCTCCACTTCGTCCTCGTAGAAGTCGGCCACCTTGTGCAGCATCGAGTCCAGCGCGCCTGTTTCTTCGCCGATGGCGATCAGGTTGGTGACCATCGGCGGAAAGACGGGTACCCGGCTGAGAGGCCGAGCGATGGTCTCCCCGTTGCGGACGCTTTCTCTGACGTCGACCATGGCCTCTTCGATCACGATGTTGCCCGAGGTCTTGCCGGTGATCTCGATGGCTTGCAGAATCGGGACCCCTGAACTTACAAGCGTGGCAAGAGTTCGGCTGAAGCGCGCCAGTGCGATCTTCTGGATCACTGGGCCCACCTTCATGGGAATCTTCAGCTTCATGCGATCCCAGGTCCGCTGGCCGCGTTCCGTCTTCTTCAGACGGAATAGGCGCCCAGATCACGCAGTGCGACCGCCGGGAAGAAGATGAACCAGTAGCCGGTCAGCATGGAGCTGATCCCCATCATCAATCTCGTCAATGACGGCAATTCTCCGCCCAGGTCTTTGTACATACCGGCGAAGATGGGGATGATGAACAGGATCATTCCAAACATGACCATGATGGCGAACACGAAGATCAGCACCGGATAGGCCATCGCGGACTTTATGGAGCGGCGGAGACTATCATCCTTCTCCAGCTGAATCGCCAGGCGGATGAGGGTCTTGTCGAGAGCTCCGCCTGCCTCTCCGGCCTTGACCATCGCGACGTACAGACGATCGAAGGCCGCCGGCTGCTTCGCCATGGCGTCGGATAGGGGCATCCCCGCTTCGACGTCGCACGTACGGCGCTGATTATCTTGCGAAACCTGGGGTTCTGAGTCTGCTCCTCGAGAACCGACAGTGCCCGTAGGACGGCCAATCCCGCGTTGATCATCGTTGCGAACTGGCGCGCGAACACAGCCTTGTCCCGTGGCTTGATGCGCTGGGAGGACTCGAGCAGTTCCGACAGATTGGGGAGTCCGCGCTTCTCGTCAAGCCGAAGGACCGTCAGACCCTTGCGGCGTAGCTCGGCGGCGGCGGCGGTCTTGCTGTCGCCCGCCAACTCGCCGGAGAGCAGCCCCCCCTGGTCGCGTCTAGCTGTGTACGTGAATGTTCCCACTCGTCTGCTCCTTCATCGGCACCCGTGGCCTGCGGCGCACGGGTGCTAAGGACGTCTGAACATCTGAACGTGTTATCGGCCGAAGGCCTCCCGGGCTCAAGCTCTGCGACTCCCCCACTCCGCGGCGCGCAGCCTAGTAGCAGTTGGCCGCCGCCAGCAGCCGCGTCAGATCGTCGGGAGTGGACGACCGGCGCATGGCCAACTCCTTGGTGATATCTCCCTTGCGCACCAGGTGCGCCAGCGAGGCGTTCATGGTCTGCATTCCCTGCTGGCCACCTGTCTGCATGACCGTGTAGAGCTGGTGTGTCTTCCCTTCCCGGATGAGATTGCGCACCGCCGGGTTCGCCAGGAGGATCTCGACCGCGGCCACCCTCCCTTCCCCAGTCACCTTGGGCAGCAGTTGCTGGGTCACGACTCCTTCGAGCGTGGCAGCTATCTGCACGCGGATCTGCGACTGCTGGTGCGGCGGAAAGACGTCGATCATGCGGTCGATCGTCTGGGGAGCGTCTTGAGTGTGAAGGGTGGCGAACACGAGGTGGCCGGTCTCCGCAGCCGTCAGGGCGATCTGGATGGTCTCCAGGTCGCGCATCTCGCCGATGAGGATGACGTCAGGGTCCTGTCGCAAGGCCGAGCGAAGCGCAGCCGGAAAGGCCTTGGTGTCGGTCCCCACCTCCCTCTGGTTGACCATGCAGCGCTTGTGCTCGTGAAGGAACTCGATGGGGTCCTCGATGGTGACGATGTGATCCGACCGGGCCTGGTTGACTTCGTCCAGAATGGCGGCCAGGGTGGTCGATTTCCCGGAGCCGGTGGGACCGGTGACAAGGACGAAGCCTCGGGGTTTTTGACAGAAGGAGTGGATGACCGGGGGCAGACCGAGTTGTTCGACCGTCTTGATGTTCACCGGCACCACCCGCAACGCAGCGGCAAGAGAACCCCGATCGAAGTAGGCGTTGACGCGGAAGCGGGCCTGGCCATACAGCGAGTAGGAGAGGTCGACCTCCCACTCGGTCTCGAGCTTCTGCCGTTGATCCTGAGTGAGGATGCTGTAGATAAGCTCGCGGGCCTTACTGGAGTCCAGCATCGGGTAGTCGAGGTTCCTGAGTTCGCCATCGAGTCGCACCATAGGCGGCACGTTGACGGCCAGGTGCAGGTCCGAAGCACCCATGGTCACTACATCGGTGAGTATGTCGGCCATGTCCACGGCTAGAGGAGCCTTCCAGTCGAACGCTATCCGTCTCATGTGACCACCCTCGAAATCTCCTCGATCGTGGTGACCCCCAGCAGGGCCCTTCGCAGACCGTCGTCGCGCAGGGCGAGCATCCCCTCCGTTCGCGCGAGTCTGCCGATTTCATCGGCACTCTTGCGCTCCACGATTAGCTTCTCGATGGCCTCGGTTACAGGCATGATCTCGAAGAGACCCAGGCGACCCTTGTAGCCGGTGCCGCTGCAACGATTGCAGCCGACGGCCCGAAAGAGCGTCTTGCCGTCCCAATCGCCCTCGATCTCGGGGGTAAGCTCGAAGTTGCGCAGGGCCTGATAACCCGGCTCGTAAGGTTCCCGACACTGGTCGCAGAGCTTCCGCACGAGGCGCTGCGCTATCACACAATCCACGGCCGAAGCGGTCAGAAAGGGTTCGACGCCCATCTCCGTGAGGCGCGTCAGGGCGCCGGGGGCGTCGTTGGTGTGGAGAGTGGACAGGACCAGGTGACCCGTGAGAGCAGATTCGACGGCGATCTGGGCCGTCTCCCTGTCCCTGATCTCGCCCACCATGATGATGTCGGGGTCACAGCGCAGGATGGAGCGCAGCCCCGAGGCGAACGTCAAGCCCGCCTTCGGGTTGATCTGTACCTGATTGATGCCGCCCAGGCGGTACTCCACCGGGTCCTCGACCGTGATGATGTTCTTCTCCACCGTGTTCAGGATATTCAGGGTGGCATAGAGTGTGGTCGACTTGCCCGATCCGGTAGGGCCCGTGACCAGGATGGCCCCGTAGGGCTTGCGGAACGACTGACTGTAGCGGGCGAGAGCCCCTTCGGAGAAGCCCAGTTGCTCGAGACGGAGCATGGCATTGGACCTGTCCAGCAGACGGATGACTATCTTCTCTCCATAGACCGTCGGGAGAGCCGCCACGCGCATGTCGACGGGACGACTGCCCACCGACAGGCTGATGCGGCCGTCCTGCGGGATACGTCGCTCGGCGATGTCCAGATCGGCCATGATCTTCAAACGCGAGATGACCCCCGCCTGAAGGCGCTTGGGGATGGTCATCGTCTGCTGGAGGACGCCGTCATGCCGGAAGCGGACCAGCAACTCGTCCGCCTGGGGCTCGAAATGAATGTCGGAGGCCCCCTCGTCGGCGGCCCGCGCCAGGATGCCGTTGACGAGCTTGACCACAGGAGCGGCATCGACCTGCTCCCTGATGTCCTTCAGTTCGTCCGACCCGAGCTCGTCCTCTTCCCCCGGCCGGGCCTCGAAGTCGCGGTCGACCTGCTCCTCCGCCGACCTGATCTTGGACAAGGCCGCGATGATGTCGTCGCTGTCGGCCAGAGCGGGCTGTATGTCCAGGCCCGTCAAGATGCGCAGATCATCGATGGTGACGATGTTCGAGGGCTCGGCCATTGCCACCGCGATGGTGTGATCGTTGACGTACCCCAGGGGCAGGGCCTTGTAGCGACGCGCGTCTCTATGGGTCAGCAGTTGCGCCGCCAGCGGATCCACACGCACCGAGGGCAGGTCGACGTAGTTCACGCCGAGCGACCGGGCCAGGGCCTCCATGAGATCGCTCTTCTTGACCCACTTCCTGGCCAGGATGATGTCGCCGATCCATGTTTCGGGATGGGCGCGATGCTCCGAGGATGCCTGTTCGAGTTGCTCGCGAGTGAGCGACCCCGTCTCGACCAGGATCTCGGCAGCCCGTTTTCCCCACAGCCTATGCTGAGGGACTTCTTCCTTCGATGCCGGAGTGGGACTCACGTCACCTGCCTAGTTGCGGTAGGGCCCGTCGCATGACGTCCAGGGGCGCGTCACGACCTGTCCAGAGCCGATAGGAACTGGCGGCCTGCATCAGGAGCATCTCGAGACCGTCGATCGTGGCCGCTCCTTGAGCCTGGGCGTGGCGCACAAAACTGGTGACGGCGGGACCGTACACGAGGTCGATCACCGCCTGGCGACTACACACGATATCGACAGGAAAGGGAGCCTCCTTGACAGCAGGGTCGAGACCGACCGTGGTCGCATTAACGACTATATCGGCAGATCCGCCCACTTCGGACAGCATCTCCCGTCCGACAGGCTCACAGCGCCGGGCGCCCCACCCGGCTGCGGCAGCGCACAGAGCCTCCGCTCGAGCAGGTGTGCGGTTGAAGACCCAGATCTCGTCGGCCTTCTCGGCGGCCAAAGCCGCCAGCACAGCACGGGCCGCCCCACCCGCTCCTGCCACCAGGCAGCGCCGCCCCTCGGCGCCGTCCGGCAGCAGAAGACGCAGAGCCTTCTGGAAGCCGGCCACATCCGTGTTGTAGCCCACCAGGCGTCCGCTCTCGTTGACGATGGTATTGACGGCGCCCACGCGCGCGGCCAGGGGGTCGAGCTCGTCCATCAAGCTCAGCACCTCCTGTTTGTGGGGCACGGTCACATTGGCGCCTCGCGCGCCGACGGCCCTCAATCCTTCTACGGCCATCGTCAGCATGCTGGGAAGAACGTCGAAGGCCAGGTAGACGTAGTCCAGTCCCTGCGCCCGAAGGGCTGCGTTGTGGATCTGTGGCGAGAGAGAGTGCCCTACCGGATGCCCAATAACGGCGAGGAGCCCCGTCCGAGCACTGATGTCTATCCCTGGCCCTGCCATGTCCCACCTCCAAACTCACCGAGGAGAAGTTGTGACTGGCAGACTACAGTAGGTAGCGACGCCGGTGCTAGGACCTCCGTACGAGATTGGCGCCGCCCCTGGCGATAAGGGCGCGTGGTCTTCGGTTCAAACCGCCGGCCGCTCGCCGTAGACCGGACGACACCCGGCCTCCTGCATCACTGCTCGGGTGCCTGCTGCTTCGCCTCCAGGAATTCCTCATAGGAGGAGGTGAAGAAGTGGTTACCGTCGGTGTCGACGAGCACGTAGTACAGATAATCGGCATCGGCGGGCTCCAGAGCGGCTTCGAGGGCCGCCACACCCGGGCTGGCGATAGGCGCCGGCGGAAGCCCTTTGTTCACGCGAGTGTTGTACGGCGAATCGACCTCGAGGTCTTCTGCCGTCAGATCCCCGGTCCACTTGTCGACGGCGTATCTGACGGTCGCGTCGATACCAAGGGTCATGTCCTCCTTGAGGCGATTGTAGATGACCGCGGCCACCTTGCTGCGCTCGTCGGCGATGCGCGCCTCCTTCTCGATGAGGGAGGCGATGATGACAATCTCGTAGGGGGTGACGCCAAGAGCCTCGGCGTTCTCCCAGGGAAGATCCTTCGTCTGGTCATCGAAGGCGGTCAACTGAGCGGTGATCAGATCCTCTGCGTCGTCCCCCGACAGCAGGTAGTAGGTGCTGGGGAACAGCAGACCTTCCAGACTCTCCACTTCCGGCGTCGTCCCACCGACCTTCGGAAGGGCGAAGTCCTCCGGCTGTCCGGCAAGATCGATGTAGGTCTGGCCCTCGATCTCCTCGCCCTTGTCGAGAAGAGCCGCCGTCTGTGCGACCGCCAAACCCTCGGGTATGGTGAGCTTCTCGCCGGGAAGACCTGCCCCCTGCTCGAGCTTCTCAACCACGACTATGAGCTGCTCCCCCCGAGGAAGGCTGTAGATACCCGGCTTGAGCTTGTCCTCACTCCCCCGGGCCTTGACCAGATCGACGAACGCTGCAGACGACTCGATGACGCCCGCTTCCTCCAGCAGCTTCCCCACCTGAGTGGCGCCCATCCCCGAGGCGACATCGACCGTCACCAGGCCGCCGGCCAGGGTCGTAGACGTCTCGCCGGTAGAGCGGGCCTCCACCAGGCGCATCCCCCCCAGCACCGCCGCTCCCAGGATCACCAGGCAGATGATGAAGATGCCCACGACGAGCACCCTGTTGATCAAGCGCTTGTAGCGTCGGTTCCGTGCTCTTGGGCTCCCCGAGGGCGGAGTCCACTCGTCTCTACGTTCGCCGCTCACAGCTCACCTCTGGCGTTCGCTTGGGCATCCAGATAGTTCTGCAGCATGTAGCATGCCGCCACCGAGTCCCGCGCCCCGGACTTCGCTCCCGGCTCACCGGCAAGCTTCGACGTGAAGCGTTCGTCCCAGGTCTTGACAGGCATTCCCGATCGTACCTCCAACACAGCCACAAAAGCACGTACACTCTCCAGCTGAGAGTTGCTCCCTCCCGCCAACGGTCGGGGGAGCCCTACGACAACCTCGTCAGCTTGATGCATCCGAGCAAGCTCGACCACCTTTTGAATCAATCGCTCCTGATCCGGTTCCTCGATGACTTCGAGGGGGCGGCAGATCACTCCCAGGGCGTCCGACAGCGCTACCCCGGTGCGACGACCACCCACATCAAGGCCCAGGGATCGCACTCAGGCGCCCAGCCTGGCCAGCACGGCCTCGCGGGCAGCGATCACTGCCTCTGCCAGGCGGGACGGGTCTCCCCCGCCCCCCCGGCCCAGCGACGGAGTACCACCCCCGCCGCCCCCGAACTCCCGGGCCGACGTGTTGACGATCTCTCCGGCGTTCACCTGGGAGAGCTCCTTGCTGACGCTGATCACCAGTGCCGCCTTGCCCTGCAAATCGGCACCCAGCACTACCACGGCCGGCTGCGTCCGGTCGCGAACCTGGTCGACCAGCGCAAGTAGATGCTCCATGTCCCGAGCCTCGACGACTTCGGCCACCAGGTTGGCCCCTTCCTGGTGCGACGCTCTGGCGGCCAGATCCTGGACGAGGTCCCGGGCATGCTCACTCACGAAGCCCCGTACCTCCTCCTCGAGTTGCGCGAGACGCGTGCGCATCTTCTCGAGGGCCGGCAAGAACTGATCATCGGTGATGCCCAGAGCCTGGACGGCCTCACCAATCCGCCGGTCGCGCTCCCGATAGTAGCCCACACCCGTCCTGCCACAGACGGCTTCGATCCTGCGTACGTTGGCACCGACACTGCCCTCGGATACGATCTTGAAGATGCCCAACTCGCTCGTGGCGGCCACATGGGTACCACCGCACAACTCGCGACTGAAATCGTCCACCTCGACGACCCGCACGAACTCGCCGTACTTCTCGCCGAACAGAGCGATCGCCCCCAGATCCCGAGCGTGCTCGAGGCTGGTGGTGAACATACGTACGGGGTGGTTCTCCACGATGCGGCGGTTGACGAGCTCTTCTATCTCGGCCAAGCGGGCCGGACCCACGGGCTCGTGATACGCGAAGTCGAAGCGCAGCTTGTCGGGCCGCACCGCGGAGCCCGCCTGGGAAACATCCTTACCCAGTTTGGCCCTCAAAGCGTAGTGCAGCAGGTGGGTGGCGGTGTGGTTCGCGGCAACGTCGTGGCGCCGGCTGGAGGACAGCGAAGCCTTGACGCGTGTGCCGGCGCTCAGGAAGCCGTCGATCGGGCGCCCGGTGATGACCTGGACCTCGCCGTGCTGCTGTACGTCGACGACCTCGGCCTTGCCCGTCTCGGCTTCCACTGTGCCGGTGTCGGCCGTCTGGCCCCCCATCTCCGCGTAGAACGGGCTTTCGCGCAGGGCGAGCAGCACCCGCCCATCATCGAGGGTTTCGATGTTCTCGAGGACCGTGAAGAGGTCTTCTCTCTCGTAGCCCCGAAACTCGGTGGCGTGGGTCGTCGCCCGAGCGAAGCGTGTGACCGCGTCTTGGTAGGCGTCGCCACCCTTCTGGGCTTTGCGGGCCCTGGCCCGCTGGTCGTCCATGGCCTGCTCGAAACCCCCTAGGTCGAGGGACAACCCTTCTTCTTCCACGATCTCTCGGGTGACCTCGATAGGAAAGCCGTATGTATCGTGCAATTGGAACGCGGCTGTGCCCGGCAACCGAAGGGAACCCGACTCGCGCGCGCGGACGATCTCCTCACTCAGCAGCACCAGACCCTGGTCGAGGGTGCGGTTGAAGCGCTCCTCTTCGGCATGCACCACTCGTAGGATGGTCTCGCGCCTTTCGGCAAGCTCCCTGTAGGCCCCGCCCATCATCTCGATGGTACGCTCAGCGAAACGGCGCAGGAAAGGCGGCTCCATGCCGGCCGATCGGCTGAAGCGGGCGGCGCGGCGGATCACGCGCCGCAGCACGTAGCCACGGCCCTCGTTGCTGGGCATGACCCCGTCGGCGATGAGGAAGGACATGGCCCGGGCATGGTCGGCGAGGACCCTCAGAGCCACGTCGACCTTGTGCTCGTCACCGAAGCGGCGACCGGCGATCTCCTCCCCCAACTCGACCAGAGGCTTGAGGGTGTCGGTCAAGAACACCGAATCCACGTCTTGCTTGATGGCGGCAACCCGTTCCAGGCCCATCCCGGTGTCGATGTTCTGAGCAGGCAAGGGCGTGAGTCTCTGGTTCTCGTCCATGTTGTAGCCCGTGAACACCAGGTTCCAATACTCCACGTAGCGGTCGCAATCACAGCCCGGACGGCAATCGGGGTCCTCACACCCTCTGTCCGGCCCACGGTCGTAGTAGAGCTCCGAGCATGGTCCGCACGGCCCCGTCGACCCCACCGGTCCCCAGAAGTTGTCTTTGCGGGGCAGGCCGACCATGCGGGAACGCGGGACGCCCATGGCCTCCCAGAACGCTACCGCCTCTTCGTCGGGTGGGATGTCGGCGTCTCCCTCGAAGTACGAGATCCAGATGCGTTCGGCATCCAAGAGGAGGAAGTCACGGGAGAACTCCCAGGCGAACTGAATAGCCCCCTCCTTGAAGTAGTCGCCGATGGAGAAGTTCCCCAGCATCTCGAAGAACGTGCAATGACGGGCGGTGAGACCAACGTGGTCGATATCGGAGGTGCGGAAGCACTTCTGCACGCTCGTCAGCCGCTTCGCCGGAGGTTCGGCCAGGCCCATGAAGTAAGGTTTGAACTGCTGCATCCCCGCAGTGGTGAGAAGGACCGAGGGGTCCTTGTAGGGTACGAGCGAGGAGCTGGGGATCAGAAGATGCCCCTTCTCTACGAAGTAGTCCAGATACATCTTGCGCAGTTCGGCAGCTTTCACAGATCAGACCTCGTCTTCCCCCCGACCACTCCCGGTCAGGGCCTCCTCCACCATGAACTGGCGGAGATTATCGATGGACTTGCGTATGAGCCGCGACACGTGCATCTGCGAAATGCCGATTCGCGCGGCCACCTGCGTCTGAGTCATGCCCTCGAAGAAGCGCAGGTGCAGGATGAGCCGCTCCCGAGGATCGAGCCTCTCCATGGCCGGAGCCAAGACCCGGCGCTGCTCGAAGATCTCGTAGGCCTCCTCGTCAGAACCCAGGCAGTCGAGCAACTCCAGGGACTCGTCGTCGTCGTTGGCGCCACCGGAGTAGATCGACACGGAGCTATAGGCGCGCCCGCTCTCCAAGGCCTCGACGACTTCCTCCTCGGTCACTCCTGTAGCTGCCGCCAGTTCGGCGATGGTGGGCGAGTGGTGCAGTTCGACCGTGAGCCGCTCGATGACCTTGTTCAGACGAACGTTGAGGTCCTGTAGAGCCCGCGGGACCTTGACGGCCCAGCCCTTGTCCCGGAAGTAGCGCTTGATCTCCCCCAGGATGGTAGGAGTGGCATAGGTGGAGAGCTCCACCCCCCTCTCGAGGTCGAAGCGGTCGATGGCCTTTATCAAGCCGATGGAACCGACCTGGATGAGGTCCTCGACGGGCTGGCCCCGGGAAGAGAAGCGACGCGCAAGGCTCTTGACCAGAGGCAGATAGCGGGTGATCAGCTCCTCGCGAGCCAGCGCATCCTGTTGGTCGCGTATCCGCACAAGCAACTCACGCTCACCGACTTCGGCCAGCGGACGTGTATAGCGCGTGGACGACATCAACCGCGCTCCTGTGCTCCAGCTAGGCCGATCGATGACATCTACGACGTCCGCTTCTCGAGCTGCACGACGAAGTAGTCATCGCTGATCTCGTCCAGCGAGTAGGCGTCGACCAGAGAATCCAGTAGCATGCGCACGTTGATGAGACGATGCTCGGAGGGTCGGTAGGGCGCTGGAGATCGCAGCAAAGCCCTCACATCTGGATCGCAGAGGCCCTCGATGCGAAGGTGGAGGCCATGCTCGCCGGCCTGGATCTCGAGGAGGAGATCGCCGCCATAGAACCGCTCCTCCACGACCAGCGTCTCCACCGCCAACTGCAGGTCGTCGAGTTGATCAACGCTCACGTTCCGGCGAGCCGCCACCCCCCCGATGACGAGGCGCAAGAGCGGGATGGAAGCCCGGCTCTTTTCGGTTCGCAGAACGATGGTGTCGGCGGCATGGTCCTTCACTCGTGATCCGACCAACACCCGCTTACGCCTGCGAGATATCCTCGAGCTGTCCCTCGATGTCGGCCTGCTTCTGATAGTAGGCTTCGCGCCCGCGATTGACGGCATCTTCCGTCCTGCTGCGCAGGTCGCTGAAGAGGTGCTGCGCCTCAGCCGGCACGTCTGCCAGGGACTCCGCCAGATTCTTGCCTGTCTCCTGCGATGAGCGATGGGCAAGGAGGAGAACTCCGCCCACTGCAAATCCCGCCAGGACCAAGATCCACGAACGCGTACATGCCATCAGGCGCTCCTTCCTTCCTTTGAGAACAACGACGTCAGACCCCTGTTGGCAGCCGCAGCCAGCCCGGCCACCTTCTTGATGGGCTTGGATACCGCGGTCTCGGCGGCGGTGGTGGCGTTCTCGGCGGTCTTGACCATGACAGCCACGGAACCGGTGATCTCGTCGACCTTGCCCAACTCGGCATTGACCCCGTCGAGGGTAGTTTCCACCCGTGTGAGCAGCGGGGTCACCTCTTTGTTGACGTCTTCCAGGATGCTGGTGGTCCTACCCAGCACCGCACCCAGGCGGATGAACATATACAACAGCCCAGCGCCAAAGAGGAGAAAGAAGATACCGATACAGATATCCATGATCGCCGCTGCATCCCACTCCATCTCCTGCCCCCTTCTGGCCGGCCCTCCCCACTGGGGCGTGGAGCGACGGCCGCTCGGCCATTACGAAGTTCCTCTAAACGCGGTGACTATACCATAGGGTGCCGGCCGCCCTCAGGCAAGGGCCCCTGAGTGCAGCACGGCTCGGTACGAACGATGGTGCCGGCCACGACCACGGTCTCCCCGTCGTAGACGACGGCCGTCTGGCCCGGCGCCACAGCCGAGGCGGGTGGATCGAAGACAACGTTCAGGACATCGCCTTCGAAGCCGACTTTCCCCGGCACCCCTCCCTCGGCGGGCTCAGCTGCCCGGAGTGAAGCCGGCGTGGCGTTTCCCCCGGACCGTACCTGCGCGGCCAGCCCCCCCATCGGGGCGGGGCGGTGCCATGTGAGATCCCCGACCGACATAAGACACGTCTGCAGTTCCGATTCCAGACCCACGACCACCTGCCTCGTCCGCGGATCCAGCCTGAGAACGAAGCATGCCTCCGGCTGCGACAGTCCCAGACCCTTCCGCTGTCCGATAGTGAAGTTGTAGACACCCCGGTGCCCTCCCAGGCGGCGTCCCGCGGAGTCCACGACGTCCCCGGGAAGCTCACCCAGCCGTTCGCGTAGGAAGCGCCTGTGATCGTCGTCGGCCACGAAGCATATCTCCTGGCTTTCGGGGGCCTCATGACCTTCCAGGCCGGCGACAGCAGCCAAGGCCCTCACCTCCGGCTTCGTCATCTCACCCAGGGGAAAGAGTACCCGCCGCAGGATCTGTGAGTCGACCTCGGCCAGCACGTAGGATTGGTCCTTGGAGCGGTCGACACCACGCGCCAACGCAGGAGGATCACCGATCATGCGCGCGTAGTGCCCTGTCGCCACTTGAGAAAGCCCCAGTCTCTCGGCCAGGCTCAGCATGGCGGCGAAGCGCACCCGAGCGTTGCACTTCGCGCACGGGTTGGGAGTCGCGCCTCCCCGGTAGCTCTCGACGAAGTAGCACACCACCTGCTCGTAGAAGAGACCGGACAGGTCGAGGGTGATATGTGGTATGCCGAGGCTATGGGCCACCCTTCGGGCCCTTCTGACCGTCTCGGGAGAACAGCAGCTGCGCTCGCCCGGGGTCGCTGCGTCGCTCCAGAGTTCCAGAGTGACGCCGGCCACCCGATGTCCTTGGTCGCGCAGTAGCAGGGCCGCCACGGCGCTGTCCACACCGCCGCTCATACCTACCAGCACCCCCCGCGGATCGAGGGCGCTGCGGGGTATAGTGAGGGCTGCTCCCGAGGCGAGCATCTGACTCAGAGCTCCGTGAAGCGCGTCTAAGGCCACAGCGGCCGAGTCGACCCGACCGGCCGCGGCCGGGACTGCCTCTATGAGATCCGACTCCGAGAGGGTCGCGGCTTCGAGAAGAGACAGCCCGCGCGCGGACTCCGTCAGCGCGCGGGCGCAACCCATGGTGGCCGGGCATCCGTAAGCCTGGTAGCGGGCATCTCGGACCACCCCACCCTGAACGGACAGCTCGATGCGCACCAAGGCGCCACATTCCACGCTGCCCGCTTGTCCGACTCCGGAGGAATCGGGAGGAGACACTTCAGAGGGAACGGTCAAACCCCCAGGTTCACGAGTTCCTGGTTCAGCGTCCCCTCGTCCACAAAACCGTTCCAGGCCGCATCGATGGTGCCCGTATCGTCGACGAGTATCACAGCCGGCGGATAGTCGACCTGAAGCAGGGTGGGAAGATCTCCGTAGGGCTCGGGAACGGCAAAATCGTAGAGCAGGAAGGTGTAGTCCGGGAAGCTCCCCTGCAGTAGGCTGATACTTTCCAGGACCCTCTGGTCGTCCACTCCAGCGGGCACGTAGAAGAGGATCACCACCGGTCTTCCCTGTTCGACCGCGTCCGTGTATTCCACGGGCGTGTTGGGCGTGGTGCGTAGTTGGGTGCCGACGAGGGCTTGGGTGCCACCCGGACTCGCGGCCGTGGTCACAGTCGTAGGCGCCGGACCCTCGGTGGAGGTGGTGGCCTCTTCGGCGTCGCCGCACCCCCAGGCAACGACGGCGAGTAACAGCAGAACAATGAGAAGCGCCGCTGGATATCTGCTTCGTTCGGACACGTTCTCGCCTCCCTCAATAATGCTCCACCTTGCCGTGTCTGACAGGCGCTTGAACCTGCCGGAGCAGGTGGGTGGCAGCCCCCGAAGGGCTGAAGCCGCTCGGGCAAGCGTGCCTCCCAAGCGAGGTGTGTTGGCTCAAGTTTGAGCCAGATCACGCACAAGGTCGAGCCTCACGAGGTTAGCACACGACCCCAGAGCGGGCAACGACTCGGCCGCGCACCCTAGCGACAGTATCGGCTAATAACTACGCCGGCTTGATGCGTAACTCCTTCAACTGCTCTGGAGCGACCGGAGAAGGCGCCTCCGTCAGCGGGCACGACCCACTCTGGGTCTTGGGGAAGGCTATGACGTCGCGGATGGACGATTCGCCGGCCATGAGCATGACCGTGCGGTCCAGGCCCAGTCCGATGCCCCCGTGCGGAGGGATGCCGTAGTCCATGGCCTCCACGAGGAACCCGAACTTACTCTCGATCTGCGCCTCATCCAGGCCCAAGGCCGCAAACACCGCCTCCTGCAGCCGAGGATCGGCGATGCGCAGCGATCCGCTGCCCAATTCGACGCCGTTCAGCACCAGGTCATAGGCGTAGGTGCCTACTTCCAGAGGCTTGGTCTTCAGATCCTCCACACTGTCGATGCGTGGCTTGGTGAACGGGTGGTGTTGCGCCTTGAGACGCTTCTCCCGCTCGTCGTACTCGAACATGGGAAAGTCGACCACCCAGGTGAAGGCCCAACCACTGCGCTCGATGCCCAGGCGCGCGGCCAGCGAGAGACGCAGGGCTCCCAGACTCGCCTCCGCCACCGACTTGCGGTCCGCCACCAACAGCAGCAGATCCCCGGCGTGGCCGCCCAGTCTCTCGATGAGAGAGGCCATCTGCTCAGGCGAAGCGAACTTCTGCAGGGGAGAGCGTACGCCTCCTTCCTCCACCCAGATGGGCAGAAGCCCTCGCGCCCCGAAGACCGCCGCTTCCCCGGACAGATCGTCTACGTCCTTGCGCGAGAAGCCACCACCGCCCTCGGCTCGAAGACCCCGGATCACGCCGCCCGAGGCGACGGCGTCGGTGAACACCCGGAAGTCGAAGTCTCCGGCGAGGTCGGTGACGTCGACTATCTCCATCGCGAAGCGCAGGTCGGGCTTGTCGCTGCCGTAGCGGCCCATGGCATCAGCGTAAGTGAGGCGCGGGAAGGGCCGCTCGAGTTCGATACCGAGGGTCTCCCTGAAAGCAGCCGCAAACATGCCCTCCACTACGTCCTGGAGTTCCTGCTCGTCGATGAAACTCATCTCGATGTCGATCTGGGTATGCTCGGGCTGCCGGTCGGCACGCAGATCTTCGTCGCGGAAGGCGCGGGCGATCTGGTAGTAGCGCTCGAACCCCGCGATCATGAGCAGCTGCTTGAAGAGTTGCGGCGACTGCGGGAGGGCATAGAACTCGCCCGGCTGGAGCCTGCTCGGGACGAGGAAGTCCCTGGCTCCCTCAGGCGTGCTCTTGGTGAGGATGGGGGTCTCGACGTCGATGAAACCCCTCTCGTTCAGATAGCAGCGGGCGGCCTGCACCACATGATGCCTGAGCAGCAGATTGTTGAACATGCACGGACGGCGAAGATCGAGGTAGCGATAACGGAGGCGGAGCGTCTCGTCGACGTCAAGGTCGTCCTCGATGAAGAAGGGCGGCGTCTTGGACTCGGCCAGGATGTCCAGCTTGGTCACCACCACTTCCACCGTGCCTGTGGGCAAGCTGGGATTGACTCTTTCCGGAGAGCGTGCGACCACGGTCCCGGCGACGGAGATGACGTGTTCGCTGCGTAGCTCCTGGGCCCGCTCATGCGTGGAGGGGGTATCGGCCTCGAAGACGAGTTGGACCAACCCGGTGCGATCGCGCAGATCGATGAAGATGAGACCGCCGTGGTCGCGATGTCGTTGCACCCATCCCGCCAGTTCGACCTGGCGGCCCACGTACTGCTCGGTGAGGTTGCCGCACCACTCGCTTCTGTACTTCACGATGGGTCCTTCGCTTTCTTTGTCATCCCGCGCCCCGTTTCAGTCTGTTGATCCGGCCGCCAGATCTGTTGCATCTGCAACCGGAGTCCTTGTCTCGGTGCCATCGGCAAGATCGCGCACGGTCACCGTCTGGGTGGCCAGTTCCTCGTCGCCGATGATGAAGGCGTATCTTGCTCCGCTGCGTCCTGCCTGCTTCATCTGACCTTTGACGCTCCTGCTCATATAGTCCAATTCCACGGCGATCCCGCGAGTGCGCAGCGCATGAGCGAGCGCGAACACCTGGGCGCGCGTCTCCGCAGCCAGAGCCACGAGGTAGACGACAGGACGCTGAGGCCCGGGCAGTTCGGCCCCCGACCGGGAGAGGGCCAGCAGTATGCGCTCCACTCCAGTGCCGAAGCCCACGCCCGGCACCGCCGGTCCCCCGATGGCGGCAACGAGATCGTCGTAGCGACCTCCCCCTCCCACTCCGGACTGAGCACCGAGGAGTGAGGACTGGAACTCGAAGGTCGTGCGGGTGTAGTAGTCCATGCCTCGGACCAGGGTGTGGTCGTCCACGTAGGCGATGTCTTGAACACGCAGGCCGTCCTGCACGCGAAGGTGGTGCTCGGAGCATCCCGGGCACAGGTGGTCGGGCAGCCGGGGAGCGACGGCGAGGATCGCCTTGCAGGCGGCCGACTTGCAGTCGTAGGTGCGGAGTGGATTGAGCCTGGCCCGCTCCCGACACTCGGGACAGAGGCCCTCCTCTTGCTCGGCGAGGAAGCTGCGCAGCACGGCCGAGTATCCCGGCCGGCACTCGGCACAACCCATGGAGTTCAGCCGCAGTTCCAGGCCGGCGAGGCCCACCTCGCGGTAGACGCCCGCCAGTACGCCGATGACCTCGGCGTCCAACTCCGGAGCCGTGGACCCGAAAGCCTCCACCCCCAACTGGTAGTGCTGGCGATAGCGCCCCGACTGCGGGCTTTCGTAGCGGAACATGGGACTGTGATAATAGAGCTTCACCGGTTGGGGAAGGGTGTGCATGCCGTGCTCGACATAAGCCCTGGCCACGGGGGCCGTCCCCTCCGGCCGCAAGGTCATGCTGCGGCCGCCCAGGTCGTCGAACGTGTACATCTCCTTACGGACGATGTCGGTGGACTCCCCCACCCCGCGTGTGAACAGGCGCGTCTCCTCGAAGGTGGGAGTGTCTATGCGCGCGTAACCGTAGCGGCGAAAGACGGCCTCGGCCCGGGCGATGACCCAGCGGCGGACCGGCTGGTCCGCGGGCAGGATGTCGTAGGTGCCTTTGGGAGCGTTGATCTGCTCAGTCATCCGTCTTGAGACCGCCCAGGAAGGGATTGTGCTTCAGTTCGTCCCCCAGAGTCGTGGATTGCATATGACCGGGATGCACGGGGGTCGATTCGGGATAGCGCTCGATCAATTTCGCCACCGAACCCAGCAGCGTGGGAAAGTCACCGCCCGGGAAATCGGTGCGGCCGACAGAACGGTGAAAAAGGAGATCGCCGCAGAACAGATGTCCGCCGATCTCGAAGGTGAGGTCGCCGGGGGTGTGACCCGGAGTGGCGACCGCGGAGACGGTGAAGCTTCCCACCGTGACGGTCGATCCTTCGGCGACCACCTGAAGCGCGCCGGCTTCGATGCTCGGTATGGGATAGCCTGTGGCGTCGCAGCCACCAGGCCCGGTGAGGACCGGAGCCGCCAGGGCCGAGCAGTACACCATCGCCCCGGTGCGGTCGGCCAATCCCTGGACGCCCTCCACATGGTCGAAATGACCGTGCGTGACCAGGATGGCTTCCAGCGTGAGTTTCTCGTCCGCTAGAAAGCGCGCGATCTTCTCCGGCTCACCACCGGGATCCACCACACAGGCGTGCCGGTCGTCGTCCCAGACGACATAGCAGTTGGCCTGCAGCGGGCCTACCGGCAGGGTGCGCATGTACATAGAGCGAGTTCCTTGTCTCGAAGGTAACGGGCACAGGGTTCACAGTCGCGCAGGCGTCGACCCACGGCCAGCAATTGTACCCCAATCGCTCGAGTGGACGAGGGTATGCGTGCTCCGGGCCGATTCCTCAGTGCGGCGTGACCCGATACGCGTCGTAGACGGTATCGATGCGCCGGATGCGCTGCAGCAGGGTCTCAAGGAAATCGATGTCGGGCACATCGAACACGAAACGGTCCTTGACCATGTTGTTCTTGGCGGTGAATATCTGAGCGGCCACGATGCCCACACCGCTCTCGCTGAGGGTCCGGGAGATGTCCTCGAGCAGGCGGTTGCGATCGTATGCTTCGACCTGTATCTCCACGCGCAACGGCCCCTTGGACTGGGTATCCCAGTGGACAGGCGTGAAGCGCTCGGGGTTCTTCTCCAGGGAGCGGACGTTGGGACAGTCGCGGCGGTGGACGGTTATGCCGCGCCCCAGGGAGATGTAACCCACCACGTCATCCCCGGGGACCGGTCGGCAACACTGGGGGATGCGGATGGCCACTTCGTCGACTCCGTCGACGCGGATCCCCAGCTGGCTGGAAGATAGGGCATCCTTCGAGTCCTTGGGCACCGTGGGAGAGAGACTGAGGGAAGCGGTCGATCGCTCGCCCTCCCGATTCAGGTGATGGATGACCCGGGTGACGACATGCTGCGGGCTCATCTTGCCCGAACCGATCGCGATGAAGAAGTCTTCCTTCTTCGCGATGTTGGACTCCTTCATGATCTCGCTCATGAGCTCCGAGCCGATGAGCTTCTGGGCGGGCAGCCCCTGTTTGCGCAGGGCCTCGAGAAGGGCCTCCCGGCCCAAGTGCTCCGCATCCTCCCGCCTCTCGCGCTTGAACCACTGGCGGATCTTGTTGCGAGCGCCCGAACTGGCCACGAACTGCAGCCAGTCGCGCGAAGGCCCTTGGGCCGTCTTGGAGGTGAGGATCTCGACGATGTCGCCCGACTCGAGCCGGTGGGTCAGAGGGACGATACGGCCGTCGACCTTCGCGCCGATGCAGCGGTGACCTACGTCGGTGTGGATAGCGTAAGCGAAATCGACCGGCGTCGACCCGGCGGGCAGGCTCTTGACCTCGCCCTTGGGAGTGAACACGTAGACCTCGTCGTGGAACAGATCGACCCGGAGGGAGTCCATGAACTCGCCCGAGTCCTTGGTATCGGATTGCCAGTCCATTATCTGCCGCAGCCACTGGAGCTTCTCGAGCTGGCCCGGCGTCCGCTGGCCGCTCCGACCCTCCTTGTACACCCAGTGGGCGGCAATGCCGTACTGGGCGGTCTGGTGCATATCGTTGGTGCGGATCTGGATCTCCAGAGGCTTGCCGTTGGGACCGATGACCGTGGTATGCAGGGACTGGTACATGTTGAACTTGGGCATGGCGACATAGTCCTTGAAGCGCCCGGGCAGGGGCTTCCAGATGGAGTGGATGACTCCCAGGACCGCGTAGCAGTCCTTGACAGAGCCCACCAGGACCCTGAGGGCGGTGAGGTCGTAGATCTCGTTGAACTCCTTGCCCTTACGCACCATCTTGTTGTAGATGGAATACAGGTGCTTGGCGCGCCCGGAGATCTCGGCCTGGATGTTCATACCCACCAATTCGGCGCTGAGGGTGGCGCGGGCCTCCTCCAGGTCGCGCTCGCGGTCGGCCCGCCGCTGAGCCACCATGCGGCCCACCTCGGCGTACTTGCGTGGGTGAAGGGTGGCGAAAGCCAGGTCCTCGAGCTCCCAGCGGATGGACTCGATACCCAGGCGGTGCGCCAGCGGGGCGTAGACCTCCAAAGTCTCCTTGGACTTCTCGATCTGTTTCTCCTTACCGAGATAGCCGAGAGTACGCATGTTGTGCAGCCGGTCCGCCAGCTTGATGAGGATGACCCGTATGTCCTTGGCCATCGCGATGATCATCTTGCGGATGTTCTCCGCCTGTTCCTCCTCCACACTCCGGAAGGAGATCTGCGACAGCTTCGTGACGCCGTCGACCAGCAGCGCTACCTCGTCGCCGAATTCGCTGCGCACAGCTTCGATGGACATGGAGGTGTCTTCCACCACGTCGTGCAGAAGAGCGGCGGCGATGGTGGCCGAATCGAGACGGAGGTCGGCGCAGATGCCGGCGGTGCCGACAGGGTGGTTGAGATAGGGCTCGCCACTCGCGCGCAGCTGGCTCTCGTGCTGAGAGGCCGCCACGTTGAAGGCGCGCACAACGAGATCCCGATCGAAGTCAGGATTGTAGCGACCTACCCTCTGCAGCAGATCGTCCAGCAGCCCCTGGTAGGGCCCGGCAGAGAGCTCAGCCTCGTCCGGCCCGGCCTCCCCCATTCGCCTTGTGTCTATAGGGTCCGGCACAACCTGGAACACTCCTCGTATTCGGCCTCGGCCTCGACGTACAGCGGAATAGTGTCTAGGCTGATTCTAGCCCCTCCCTCGCCTACCTGCTCCAGGTCGAGCCCGGCGAGCACTTCAGCCGCCCGGGCCAGTGTCTCCTCGGCGAGGACGACCCGGCCCTCCTGCCATGCCAACTCGGCCGCCAGGCGCCCGACCTCCCGCTCCCCACGACCCATCTGCAAGGCTCGGTAGACACATACCATCGCGAAGCGGGGATGGACAAGGTACTTGAGCAGTCGCGCCGTGGTATGACGCTGGTCATCCCCGTAGCACAGGTGCACCTGCAGGCCTTCGCCGGCCAGTCGGCGCACGAGTTCGGCGTGCTCCCGGCGATAGGGTGGATCGACGGCGACCACATGGGTCTTTTCGCTAAGGCACGGCAGGTCTGCCGTCACGTCCCACTCCACTATCGTCACGTCCCCGGCGTCGACGCGCCCGGCGCTCCTGTGTACGCATCCCCGACCCACACATTGCAGCCCGGCGCGCGTGAAATCCTCGAGGGGCAGGACGGCACTCAGTTCCTCCACACACTGCGCGATCGAGCACGTGAGCACGACGGTCGGCTCCCCGGTGGCAAGCACCTGGGCCACCGCGGCCGCACGTCCCCTGGCGCCGCGAAGGTCACGCCCCGAACGCCGAGGGAGCACCAGCGACGCCGCCGTCCCGGCGCTGCGCGTCCGGCCATCGGCCTGAGACGCCACGGCGACCTCCGCACGCCCGCCGCGCATCACGTACCCCTGCGGACACTCGGGCCCACAGGTCGGGGTCGCCGGGGCGCAGGAGCGGCCGCCACCGATCTTCTCCAGCTGGAACTCGGGGCGCAGGGCACCCTGCCACTCGTCAACGCGCAACTGCACCCCCAGGATCCTTCCCGTACCGTCTTCGCGGAGCTCGGAGGCCCGGTCGCCCATACCGAAGCCGATGGCGCGCGCCTTGACCCCATCGACCTCCACCACGCAGCGGAGATGCGAGCCGGTGCGGGTTACATCCACCTGCTGGATTCCCGCGCCGACCAGCAACAGTCGCGGGCGGGGATTGCCGCTGCCGAAGGGACCGAGGGACGCCAGGGCTAGGGCGGTGTCGGCGCTGATGTCCTCACCCCTGAGCACGGCATCGGCCCGGTAGGTCGCCTTGACGTCGTCCTCCGTCAGCCTCTCGGCGGCGTGAGCCTGGATGGCATTGCGAAAGGCATCCACAGCCCCCACCGGGAGAGTAAGACCGACGGCTTGGGTGTGGCCCCCATAGACGGTCAACCACTCGGCGCCGGCGTTCAGACCCGACATCAGATCGTAGGGTGCGATGCTCCTGCCTGATCCCTTGGCGATCCCGTCGCGCTCCCCCAGGAGAACGACGGGACGGTGATACCGTTCCACCAAGCGGGAAGCCACAATGCCCACCACACCCTCATGCCACCCCGGCCCGCTCAGCACGAGCAGTGGTGGCAACGCCTTCAGGCCTTCGACCTGGACGAGAGCCTCTTCCAGGATCTGTCTCTCCACATCCTGCCGCGCACCGTTCAATTCGTGGAGTCGCTCAGCGATGACGGTCGCTTCACCCTCGTCCTCCGTCAGCAAGAGGCGGAGAGGTGGAGACGCATCGGCAAGGCGACCCGCAGCGTTGAGCCGGGGCGCGATACGGAAGGAGACCGCTCCGGAATCCACGGCCCCGCTGCATCCGGCCACCTTGCTCAGAGCCCGCAGCCCGGCTCGCGACCCGATGGTGAGCAGCTTCAACCCCTCCTTGACGTAGTAGCGGTTCTCCCCCCGCAGGGGAGCCAGATCGGCGATGGTTCCCACGGCGACCAGGTCGAGGAGGGGATGCAGGGCCTCGGGAACGGCCGCGTTCGGTGCGCCGAAAGTGCGGACATGGAGGGCATGGAGGACCTTGAAGGCCAGACCAACGCCACATAGATCTTCGCTGGGGTATGTTCCGCGGACCGGATGGATGAGCAAACAGCGGGGCAGTTCGGCACCCGGCTGATGGTGATCGATGACGATCACGTCGAGTCCGAGGCTCTTGGCCAGCAGCACCTCGTCCGGGTAGTTGACCCCGCAGTCGACCGTGACGAGAAGGGCCGGTCCCTTCGAGGCGATGCTCTCCACCGCCGTACGGGACAGACCGAACCCCTCTGTGAAACGGCTGGGAAGGTACGACTCGGCCTCCACACCGAAGGCGCGCAGGCCCAAGACCATGAGGGCGGTGGCTGTGACGCCATCGGCGTCGTAGTCACCGTGGACGACGACTCGCTGCCCCTGTTCGATGGCCTTTGTGAGTGTATCCACCACGGCTTCCATGTCGGCGAACAAGAAAGGATCGGGGATGGCGGCTGAGCACTCCAGGAAGGCCCGAGCCTCTGCCGGCTCCACGAAGCCTCTGCCGGCGAGCATGGTAGCGGCCGGGAAAGGCAAGGCCAGTTCCCGGGCCAGCCGCTCAGCGACCGCCCACGAGAAGGGCACAAGCTCCCAGGAGATGTCTTCAGACGTTGCCACGGCTCAACTATATCTCGTGACGCGGACGGAGCGCGGCTTCAGAGACGGCCGGAGCGGAGGATGGCGTAGATGAGCCAGACGCCGAAGAACAAGGAGATAGCCAGGCCGGGAATCCCCCAGACCGACAGTCCCCCGACTTGAGGCCCTCCGTCGATGGAGAGCGCAATAGCCGTGCTGGTCACCCCCAATGCGATGCTGACCATAGCCACCACCACGCGGTTGGCGATGATATCCAAGCGGTGCATGACGCTCTCCAGGCCCACGTGCCGGAACTTGACCTCCAGCTCGCCCGCCCTCATCTCCTCCAACAGATCGTGCAACTGCACCGGGTATTCGCGCACCATATCCGCATACTCGGCCACCTCCCGGCGCAGCCGGCCGGACCACCGGCGCGGGTCGAGTTGGCGCTTCTTCACTTCATCCGTGTACCGACCCGCGAGGCGGAACATGTCCAGTTCCGGGTAGAGCTGGGTGACCAGACCCTCAATGGTGAGCAAAGCCTTGTCGAGCAGCAGGAAGCGGGTGGGGAGATGCAGGTGCAGCGCATAGACCATGTCGAACACCTGATGAAGGAGCGCTCCCACGTCGATGGTGGCCAAGGAACGACCGAAGTAGCGGCTGAAAGCCTCCTCTATGGACTGGCTCACCAGTTCGTCCACCGACGGGCCCCACTCCACGCCCAGTCTCCTCAGCGATCGCTTGATGCCCTCTATGTCGGAGTCCATGACGTGCAGGAACAGGCGCGTCCCTTCATCCAGGTCCTCGCTGCGGAGAAATCCTGCCAGGCCGAAGTCGAGGAGCCCCAAGCCGCCCTCGCCCAGGTAGACGAGGTTGGCCGGATGCGGGTCGGCGTGGAAGAAGCCGTCGCGGAGGATCTGCCTGAACCAGCAGTCGGCGATGGTCTCGGCCACCTCCTTCTTTACCTCCAGCGGAAGAGCTGCTACCTCGGGACTGTTGAGGGTGGGCCCCTGGAGCCGCTCCATGGTGAGGATACGCCTGCCGCAGTAGCGCCAATGCACTCTGGGGATGCGCACCCGCTCGGTGTCGGCGAAATTGGCCGCGAATCGTTCGGCGTTGCGCGCCTCGAGTACATAGTCTAGTTCGCGATTGATCGAACGGGCGAACTCCTGCACCAAGTCGACCGTCGAGACTCCGATGTCGAGCCGCCCCTCCGCCAGTTCAGCGAACTGCATGAGCAACTCGATGTCCTTGCGGATCTGGCGAGGCGCGTCGGGCCGCTGGACCTTGACGACCACCTCACCTCCCCCGGGGAGGACGGCCGCGTACACCTGGCCGATGGAGGCCGAGGCCAGCGGGACAGGCTCGAAGGAGGAGAACGCCCTTGCCACGGTGAGCCCTAGATCCTCCTCGATCACCTGCTTCGCAGCCTCGAACGAGAAGGGCGATACATGGTCCTGCAACTTGACGAGTTCGAGGAGGATATCCGGGGGAACGATGTCGGGCCTGGTGCTGAGCAGTTGCCCGAACTTGACGAAAGTGGGGCCCAGTTCGTCGAGCATCTCCCGGATGTGGCGACCGCGCTGGCCGGGCGGTATGACTCTTCTACGGCGCCAGCGAGGGATGAGATGGAGCAAGCGGTGGCTCTCGAAAAAGTAGCCGAACCCGTGCCGGACCGCGACCTGCGAAATCTCCCGCATCCTCTCGATGTTGCGGATACGGGTTATGAAGTTGGGGTGCCTGGTCTGAGAGTACGGCACTACCACCCCCACTCGGATGCGTTCGCCGTCCCCGGGCCGTCCTTCCTGCCCCGGCTATGCGCTAATTGGACGCCTAGGAGGCGGGCGCAGCCGTCTCTGCCGCGGAGCCGGAGTCGGCCGCGGTCTCGAGCAACTGGAGTCTGTGCTCGAGTTGCCTCAGCCGGAAATCGATGTCCTCCAACTCCCGCTTGTTCACCAGACCCATCTCCCGGAAAGCGCCCTGCAACGAGGAGTCAGCCTTCTTGACGGCGCTGTGCGCCTCTTCCCGACTGCGAGCCACCAGCTTGTCCACCATGTCCCGGCCTTCTTCAGTGCTCAACTGGCCGCGGTGGACGAACTCCTCCACCAGTTCCTGGATGCGGTCCTTGCTCAGCGCAGCTGCACCTATCCCGAGCAGAAAGGTGCGCTCGATGAGCTCACGGAGACTCTGCGCGGTGCCGGCCGAACGGCCGCCACCCGAGGGATCATCGCCAGACGTTTCGAACATGGCGTCCTCCTCTCACGGAGTTGTGCGCTTCTTGGCCTTTGCCGGGGGTCTCTTGCTCTTGGCCTTGTTGGTGCCCGACGGCTTCGGGGCACGCGGCTGGACGGCCGGCTGCACGCCCTCGGAGGACGTCGGCGCTTGCGCCGTTCGCCGGGCGCGCAGCCGACTCGCCGATCAACTGCGCAGCTTCAGTGCTGTCGACGACCATCTGCCCTTCCATGCCCGCAAAGGCCAGCCGCTTGCGATAGCGCGGTTCCCGCTCCTTCCAGAGCACGACCAGTGGGGCCGCCACGAAGAAGGAGGAATAGGTGCCCGTCACGACCCCGATGGTGAGCGCGAAGGCGAAGTCGTTGAGGGTGGGACCGCCGAAGATCAGGATGGCGAGCAGCGGCAGGAGCAGAGCCACGGAGGTGTTGATCGATCGGACCATGGTCTGGGTCAGGGAAAGGTCGACCATGTCCGAGTAGGTGTCCCGCGGCTTCATGTAATGCGTGTTCTCGCGCATGCGGTCGAAGATCACGATGGTGTCGTGAACCGAGTAGCCAAGGATGGTCAGGATGGCGGCCACCGTAGCGTACGTGACCATGCGCCCCGTGGCCGCATAGATGGCCAAGGTCAGTGCCAGGTCATGGACGAGCGCGAAGATGGCCGGCAGGGCGAACTTGAACTCGAAGCGGAAGGAGAGGTAGCCAATGATGGCCAGGATGGCGATAGCGATGGCTATGTAAGCCCGGTTGGCCGTCTCCTGGCCGAAACTGGCCCCCACCGTCTCGGTGGCCACGGACCCTTCCACCACCCCGTACTTGCTGTCGAGTTCGGCGATCACCGTAGCCTGCTGCTCTTCCGACATCTCTTCCGCAGTGATCATGTACGAGTCGGCGCCGCTCGTGCCGGTGACGGACTGCACCACGGGGGCCTGTACCCCGGCGTCGGTGACGACGGAACGGACGTCGTCGACACTGGAGTCCTGCTCCAGGCTGACCTCCATACGCACCCCGCCCAGGAAGTCGATACCGAAATCGAGGCCGACAACGAACACGGTGACGAAAGAGAGCACCGTCACGGCGGTAAGGATGCCCAGAAACCACCATTTGTAGCGCATGAAGTGTATGACTTTCACGACTGCCCCCCGCTCTCTGCAGGCACTGTCTTGGCCTTGGGAACGTGCAGACCGAGGGCTTTGGGATGCCGGAACACGCTCCACCCGCTGAGAAGGCTCAGCATGGAGCGAGTCACCACGACTGCTGTGAACATGGATAGGGCCACCCCTATGCCGAGGGTGAGTGCGAAGCCCTTGATGGCCCCGGTGGCAGCCCAGAAGAGGATGATGGCGGTCAGGATGGTGGTCATGTTGCAGTCGAACACCGCCCGGAAGGCCTTCTTGAAGCCTGCGCTGGTAGCCGGGCCGATGGTCTTGCCGGCTGCGACCTCATCGCGCATACGCGCGAAGATGAGCACGTTGGCGTCGACGGCCATACCCAGCGTGAGGATCATGCCCGCGATGCCGGGCAGGGTCATCGTCACCCCGATGGCGTTGAGGATGCCCAAGAAGAGCACGCTGTAGATGATGAGAGCCACACTGGCCACCACGCCCAGTAGGCGGTAGTAGGCAACCATGAACACGATGATAAGCAAGAGACCTATAGCGCCGGCGAGGAGGGCCTGGTTGAGAGCCGCCTGACCCAGGGTTGCACCGATGGAGTTCTGGCTCACCGGTAGAAGTTCGACGGGGAGCGCACCGGTCTGGAGCACCAAGGCCAGACTCTTCACCTCGTCCTGCGTGAAGTCCCCGGTGATCTCGGCGTTACCTCCCGCGATCGGCTCCAGCACGCGCGGGGCCGACTCCACATTATCGTCGAGCACGATGGCCAAGCGCTGGTCTTCGCCCGTGATCTGGGCGGTCTCGGACAGCTTGGTGGTGACGTCCTCGAAGACCTGGGCCCCTTCGTCGTTGAACTGCATGTCGACCTTGGGCTGGTTGAACTGGTCGAAGCCCGTCTGGGCTCCCTCCAGCATCGATCCTGTCAGGAGAGGTGGAGTGTCGATGACGTACCACTGTTCCGCCTGACTTCCGCCCTCCGGTCCCCAGCGGACGATAGTCTTGTCGGCCGGCAGATCCGCGGCCGACTCGACCCCAGCGGCAGCCAATGCTTCCTCTTGGGTGGCGTAGGGCGTGCCGAACTGCTCCTCCACGTGGTAGAACTCGAGCACTGCGGTCTGGCCGATCACCTGCATGGCCTCTTCGGGGTTGTCGACGCCCGGCAGCTGCACGCTGATCTTCCACTCCCCCTGCCGCTGGATCTCAGGTTCGGCGACACCGAGCCCGTTGACGCGGTTCTGGATGATCTCCACCGCCTGGGTCATGCCGTCTTCGGTGCGGGGGTTCCGGGCCGTATCCTGCGCCTCCAGGATCACCGAGAGTCCACCCTGCAGATCGAGCCCCAGGTTGGTGTTCGACAACGGGAAGGCGAAGTACGCAGCCGCGGCCAGCAGTATGGCCACGACCACCAGTATGATGGCGTCACGCCTTATTCTTGACAACAGCGCACCTTCCTGAGCAGAAGTTCGATCATCTATCAGCCTGCCGGACACCCGTCGAGAACCCCGGGCAGCCGCAACGAACGAGGATAGGACACCGGCCGCCCGGTGTCAACGAGAATCACGAGCTAATCGAGCAACGTAGCGCGAGAAGAGTCGAGACTAGGCCTTGCCGTCCGTGGGGGACTCTTCGTCCTCGGCGACCACTTCGTCCTCGCCCTCGGCGGCGGTCTCTTCAGCGACCTCTTCTTCGAGGACCTCGACCTCATCCGCCGCTTCTTCCATCGGCTCCTCGGCAGAGACCTCTTCCTCTATCTCCAGAGGAGCGTTCTTGCCGCGCCGTCCAGCGGGTTCGGGAGCGAAAGCCCGCGCGTCGCCACCCTCTCTGACGATCTGGGCGATGGCATTGCGCGCCAACTTCATGCTGACGCCTTTGGCCACCTCGACGACGACCAGGCTCTCCTCCACTCTCTTGACCGTCCCGTAGATCCCCGACGCGGTGATCACGTGGTCACCCTTCTTGAGGGACGACAACAGGGCCGCGTGAGCCTTGCGCTGTCTCTGCTGGGGCCTGATGGCCATGAAGTAGAAGATGGCGATGAACGCCACCACGTAGATGATCAACATCCCGGCTGAGCTGGACAAGTCTCCTCCTTCTGAGGTCCGCCCCCCGGAGCGGACTCACGCTAGTTCAGGTCCTGCATATTACCACGAGGCACCCCAACTTCTCGCAAACGCCGCGAACTCTCCCCTGGCTATGGCCTCACGGGCCCCGGAGACCATGCCTCCCAAGAAGGTGAGGTTGTGCTCGGTGATGAGCATCAGCCCGAGGATCTCCTTCTGCATGACGAGATGGCGCAACACTCCCCGTGAGAAGCCGGTGCAGGCACGGCAGACGCAGCCCGTCTCCAGGGGCTCCGTGGAGAGGGCGTGCTCCGCGTTGCGCAGGTTGAGCTTGCCCGTCCGCGTGAAGGCCGTCCCCATGCGCGCCGTCCGCGTGGGAAGGACGCAGTCGAAGATGTCCACTCCCCGTGCGATCACCTCCAGGATGCCCCGGGGGTCGCCGATGCCCATGAAGTAGCGGATGCGGTCGGCCGGCAGCAGGCCTGCGGCAAACGCGGTCGTCTCCAGCATGGCTTCCCGATCTTCGCCGACGGTCAGCCCGCCTATCGCGTAGCCGGGAAAGCCGATCTCCAACAATCGCTCGATGCTCGTCCTCCGCAGTCCGGGGTCCACTCCCCCCTGCGCTATCCCCAGGAGCATCTGCGGGCCATCGCTCCCCAGGCCGCCCGCGGCCACGTGCGCTTCCTTGCAGCGCGCGGCCCACAGGCTGGTGCGGGTGACGGCATCTCTCACCTCCGATGCGGACGCGGATCCGGGAGGACACTGGTCGAGACACATTATGAAATCGGCTCCCAGGGTCTGCTGCTCGGCCATAGCCCGCTCGGGTGTGAACACCTGTCTGGACCCGTCGTAGATGGAACGGAAGACGGCGCCGGCATCGTCGATGCGGGCTGTGTCCCGCAGGCTGAAGACCTGATAGCCTCCGCTATCGGTGAGGATGGGTCCGTCCCACTGCATCACTGCGTGCAGGCCCCCCAGACGCTTCACGACATCGCTGCCGGGGCGCAGCGCCAGGTGATAGGTGTTGGCCAGAATGATCTGCGCACCGGCCGCGTGCAGACGGTCCGGCGACATGGCCTTGACGGTCCCCTTGGTTCCCACGGGCATGAAACAAGGAGTTCTGACCGCACCTCGCGGCGTCTCGATGACGCCCGCGCGCGCCAACCCGTCACGGGCTTCGACCCGGAAGGGGAAATCGGGCAGTCCGTCCAGCCACTTCACGAAGATCTTCCTTTCATTGGCCCGCGCGCGTTACCGGCGGAATCGGCCTCCGGCTCGATGAGCATCGCGTCCCCGAAACTGAAGAAGCGGTAGCTCAGACCGATAGCCTCGCGGTAGGCGCTGAGGATGCGCTCTTTCCCGGCGAATGCCATGACCAGCGCCAGCACCGTGCTACGCGGAAGATGGAAGTTGGTGAGCAGAGCATCGACGGCCAGGAAACGATACCCGGGCGTGATGAAGATATCGGTCGCCCCGTGGATGGACCCCTCTACCTCCCGGTCGGCCGCGTCCGAAGCCGGCGCGTCCGGAGGCGCCGCGGCGGCGCGGCCGCACGCGGCCGCCTCGTCGAGGAGCCCTTGCGAAGCCAGAGTCTCGAGCACCCTGGCCGCAGTCGTACCCACGGCCACGAGCCTTCCCCCACGAGCGCGCGTCTCCCGAAGGGTGCCGAGCGACTCTCTCGACAGGCTGTAGGCCTCACGGTGGATGCGATGCTGCTCGACGATCTCCTCACGGATGGGCTGGAAGGTATCCAAACCCACATGAAGGGTCACGTGGGCAGAACCGATCCCCGCGTTCCTCATCTCGTCCAGTACCTGCGGGGTGAAGTGCAGTCCTGCCGTAGGGGCGGCGGCGGAGCCGGGCCGCACGGCGTAGACCGTCTGGTAGGCGTCCAGGTCGCCCTCGTACGCCCTGATGTAGGGTGGGAGCGGAAGCCGGCCATACCTTTCCATCGCCTCCACCACGGAGATGTAAGCAGGCCCTTCGACCAGCCAGCGCCCCTCACCCAGAAGGGAATGGAGCAGCAACTCCTCACCCCCGGCCAGAAGCAGACGGCCACCGGGCCGCAGGCGATGCGAGGGCCGGGCAAGGACCTCCCACAGCTCCAGCCGCGGGGGAGCTTGCCCGGACCGCGATGGCGGCGAGGAGACTTCACCGCTCCGGGACGACGGAGTATCAACTGGATGCAGAAAGAGCAGCTCTACCTTTCCCCCGGTAGGCTTCTGCACCTCGACCCGAGCAGACAGCACGCGCGAGTCGTTGAAGACCACCGTGTCGCCTTGCTTGAGCAGCTCGGGAAGAGCGGTGAAGCGCAGATGCCGTGCCGGACCCTCTCCGGGCAGATACATCAGCCGGCAGGAGTCACGCGGATCGGCAGGCTGCTGGGCGATCAGTCCTTCGGGGAACTCGAAATCGAGCTCACTGAGGTGCATGCAGTGTCTCCCCACTCCAGCGCCGACCGCCGGCGGGAAGGTCCGAGACCTCCACCGTCTCAGGCGTCACGAAACCGCTCCCACTCCGATAAGAGGCACCCGCAGTACTTCTGCCGGTACAGGCCCCACTGCCGGCTCAGGCGGCGGGATTCCGGGTAGAGCAGCCGCAGGTCCTCGTAGACGAACTCCACCCCATGCCTTTCGGCTGCCTCGCGCCCTCCGGCCTGAATGGCTTCGTGGTCCTGCCAGGGGCTGATGGACAGCGTGGTGGAGAAGGCAGCGCAGCCTCGATTTGCAGCCTCAGCGGCGGTGCGATCCAGGCGGTGCGCTATGCAGCGCGCACAACGTGAGCCGTCACAGCGTGAACCGTCACAACGTGGGCCGTCTGCGGGCGAAGCCCCTCCCCCCACCACGTGCTCAAACCACTCGGCCGGATCGTACGCCAGGTCTTCAGCCAGCGTGACGCCGGTGAGCGCCGCCGCTTCCCGGGCACCCTCGAGCCGCCGACGGTACTCCAGCAACGGGTGGATGTTGGGGTTGAAGAAGAAACCCGTGACTGTTGAGCCCCGAGACCGGAAGGCGGGGATCGATGCGGATGCGCAGGGACCACAACAAACGTGCACCAGGAGTTCGCTGCTCATGTGTCGTCCTAGCTGAACAGCGTGTCCGGGGGCGCCGGCTGCGCAGCCGCCGGCGCCGTGGCTCCACAGTGCTCGTAACCCAGACGGGTGAGCACCCGCCCCCGTGGGGTACGCATGAGGAAGCCGCGCTGCAGGAGGAAGGGCTCGTAGACGTCCTCGATGGTGTCGGCTTCTTCCCCGATGGCGACCGCCAGAGTGGAAAGCCCCACCGGACCACCGTCGAACTTCTCCAGTATCAGCGTCAGGATCTCGCGGTCGACACGGTCGAGACCCTCGTCGTCGACCTCGAAGAGACGCAGGGCCTCCAGCGCTATGGTGCCGGTTATCTCGCCCTGATGCCGCACCTGAGCGAAGTCGCGTACCCGCCGTAGCAGCCGGTTCGCGATGCGAGGCGTCCCTCGAGCCCGCGAAGCCAGAGCCACGGACCCGTCACCGTCGATGCTCACCCCCAGGATCCCGGCCGACCGCCGCACGATCAGCCCCAGGTCCTCCATGGAGTAGTAGTCCAACCGGTGAGAGAAGCCGAAGCGGTCGCGCAGTGGGGTCGTGATGAGCCCCGAGCGCGTGGTGGCCCCGATGAGCGTGAAGCGGGGAGTCTCCAGCCTGATGGTGCGGGCGCTGGGTCCCTGCCCGATCACGATGTCGATCTCGAAATCCTCCATGGCCGGATAGAGGATCTCCTCTATCGACCTGTTGAGCCGATGGATCTCGTCGATGAACAGCACATCGCCGTCCTGCAGGTGCGTGAGGATGGCCGCCATGTCGGCCTTCCTCTCCAGCGCCGGACCCGAGGTGGTGATTATGTTGACGCCCATCTCCAGGGCGATTATGTTGGCCAGCGTAGTCTTGCCCAGCCCTGGTGGCCCGGCCAGCAACACGTGGTCCAGTGGCTCTCCGCGGGAGCGGGCGGCCTCGATGAAGATCTGCAGCTGCTCGCGCAGAACGGGCTGACCGACGAACGTGCCAAGGGAACGCGGCCGCAGAGAGCTCTCCAACTCCTGTTCCTGCGGAGCCTCTTCCGGGTCCGCCAGTCTCTCGCTATCGATCACCTATCACCCTCTTCACCATCGTCCCGACAGCCGTCTCAGGCCCTGCGACCCAGAGCCTGACGGATGATGCCTTCCACGGGTTGGTCGGTATCGACACCGGCCAGCACCCTCTCCGCCTCCTGAGGAGCGTAGCCCAGCTCGAGGAGAGCCGCTCGGGCCAGCGCCAGCGGGCCGTCCTCCGGAAGCAGTGCGCCACTGGGACCCGGTCCCGCGGGAGTCACCTCCCCGACCTTGTCGCGAAGCTCCATGATCAGTCTCTCCGCGGTCTTCCGGCCGATGCCGGGCACGGAGGAGAACAGAGCCACATCGCCTCCCGCCAGCGCCCTGCGCAACTCGGCCGGGCGTCGGCAGGAAAGGGCGGCCAGCGCCAGCCTGGGCCCGATCTTGCTGACGCCCAGGAACAGCCTGAAAAGCTCCCGTTCGTCCTCAGTGGAGAATCCGAAGAGCTGCAGGAGATCCTCGCGCACGTGGAGATGGCTGAAGAGCAGCGCTTCGCTTCCCACGGGCGGCACGTCCCTCATAGTCGTCGCCGAGACCTCAAGCAGAAGACCCACGCCCCCAACGTCGAGCACGACCGAATCGGGGTTCTTGGCCGCCACCACTCCCCGAAGGCGCTCTATCATCGTTGTCCCGCCCTCGGCGGAACGCCGACCAGTTGCCGGGCCACCCTTTCCCGCATTCCGCAGGTGTTGGCGTGGCAGATGGCCACCCCCAGGGCATCGGCCGCGTGGTCGGGCCGAGGCGTCTCCGTCAGGCCGAGGAGCACCCTCACCATCTCCATGACTTGCCGCTTGTCGGCATTCCCGTAGCCCACCACGCCCTGCTTGACCTGCTGCGGTGTGTACTCGAACACCTCGCATCGGGCCAGCGAGCAGGCCAGCAGAGTGACCCCGCGCGCCTGTCCAACAGCCAGAGCCGTCCGCACGTTGACGTTGAAGAACAGGGACTCGACCGCTGTGGCCGAAGGCCTGTGCCGCTCGAGCAACCCGGCCACCGCCCCGAAGATCTCCTCGAGCCGCCCTTCCGGAGGCGTGCCCGCCGCAGTCTCGACCACTCCGTAGTCGATGGACTTGAGCCGGTTGCCGATGACCTCGATCACGCCGTAGCCAGTGGACGCCGTCCCCGGATCGAGACCCATGATCACCCGGCCGGCGGCGTCGCTCACGTGACCGGGCGCGGCACTCATCCGGCTAGTGCCTCCATGACGCTGTCGGGAATGTCGAAGTTGGCGTAGACCTCCTGGACGTCGTCGTTGTCCTCTAGGGCGTCCAGGAGTCTGAAGGTCTTCTTGGCGTCGGATTCGTCGAGGGCGACGGTGTTCTTGGGGATCATAGTGAGCTCGGCCGATGTGTACTTGATGCCGGCCGCCTCCAGACCGGCGCGCACGGCCATGAAATCGGCCTGGTCGGTGCGGATCTCGTAGGCCTCACCTTCCGGTATGACGTCCTCGGCCCCGGCATCTATGGCGGCCATCATGATCTCGTCCTCGTCCAGACCGGCGGCATCGACGAAGATGACTCCCTTGCGCTCGAAGATCCAGCTGACCGAGCCGTCGGTGCCCAGCTTGCCTCCTACGCGGTCGAAGGCATAACGGATGTCTGCCGCGGTGCGGTTCTTGTTGTCGGTGAGCGTGGTCACGTAGACGGCAACGCCGTTGGGCCCGTAGCCCTCATAGGTGAGGTGCTGATAGGTCTCGGCATCGCCGGCGCCGCCGGCGCCCTTCTTGATGGCCCGATCGATGTTGTCGTTGGGCATGTTGGCGTCTTTGGCCTTGACGATGGCCTGGGCGAGGGTGGCGTTGTGATCAGGGTCTCCCCCACCTTCACGCGCGGCTACCGTGATGGCGCGGGCAAGCTTGCCGAAGAGTTTGCCCCTCTTGGCGTCGACGATGGCCTTCTTGTGTTTGATGCCTGCCCACTTTGAATGCCCCGACATATCACAACCTCCGCACGGAAGTCCCCTGGTTTGACATCTGTCTCAGGGAATAGAGTTTAGCCGAGGGTCCGGACGCCTTCAACGCGGCCCCCGTGGTCAGCGCAGCCAGCCCGATTCGGTAGTGTTGTCGCGCACGAGTCTGACCCCTGCGTCGTAGCGGTCGCGGTCCCGCGAGTAGACGCCCGCGGCAAGTGCCATGACCAGACTCATCGGTCCCACGAGGGAGTGTGCGAAGAAGGTGGAGTCGATGTCGGCGTAGAGCGTGAGGTCGCTCTTGTCGGCCAACTCGGACAGAGAGTTGTCGGTGATGACGATCACCGTCGCGCCCTGGGCCGCCGCCTTTTGTGCGAACGACACCGTCACTGAGTGGGCGCGCCTAAAGCCGATGGCAAGGAGGACGTCACCCTGCCCCAGACGCACGAGGCGGGCCACGTTGGACTCGCTGCCTTCGGTCACAGCTGCACAGGGCATGCCCAGAAGCTCGAAGATATAGGCGCTGTACTCCGCGACCATAGCCGCCTCATGCAGCCCCACAGTCAGCACCCGTCCCGCTCCTGCGAGAGCAGCCACCGCTTTGTTGAAGCGCGGCAGGTTGTTCTTGGTGATGGTCTCTTCCAGACTGAGGGCATCCGTCTTGAGGGAACGAGTAAGGATGTCCTCCTCGATGGAGAAACCAAGCTGGTCCTCGTGGACAACCGGGCGGGCTGTGGCGCCCAGGCGATATTCGTCACGGGCCGCCTTCTGGAGTTCCGGGTACCCGGCAAAGCCGAGAGACTGGGCGAAACGCACCACCGTGGACGAGGAGGTGTTGCCCTTCTGCCCCAGTTCCTCCGCGCTCAGGTAACCGACCTCTTCCAGGTGGTCGATTATGTAGCGGGCGACGGCCTTCTGTGACCGGGAAAAGCCGTCAAACCCCTCGCGCAGGAAATCGCTCAGCCGCCGTGGCCTTGAGTCGTCCAACTATCCTCCGCAGTTCGGCACGAGTTGCATACACAGAATAATACAAGATTCGTTGCAACCATCCTGCGTTGCTTTCATCGGAGGTTGGTGAGGATCTCTTGAGAGGCACCCCCAAACAGAAGCTGCCGGCGGTCGAAACGACCGCCGGCAGCGAGTACGGCGCGGCGCCCGGCCGCTGGGCCGGGCGCGTGGTGAAGTGCTAGGACTCTCCCGCCTTGCGGGCCTTGGCATCCGCCACGATCTTCTCGATGAGATGGGCCGGTACTTCCTCGTAGTGGTCGAACTCCAGGGTGAACGACCCCCGTCCGGCCGTCATGGAGCGCAGTTGGGGAGCGTAGGTAAGCATCTCCGCCAGGGGCACCTGGGCGCGGATTATGTGCATCTCACCCATGCTCTCGGCACCCTGCGGACGACCGCGGCGGCTCGAGAGGTCGCCCATGATGTCGCCCATGTTCTCCTCGGGAGCGACGACCTCGACGTTCATCACCGGCTCGAGCAGTACCGGCATGGCCTCGGTCATGGCTTTGTTCCACGCCAGACCGCCCGCCAGCTTGAAGGCCAGCTCGGACGAATCGACGGTGTGATACGAGCCGTCGTACAGCTTGACCTTCACGTCCACCACCGGATAGCCGGCGATCACGCCGTGATCCAGGGCTTCCACGATGCCCTTCTCCACCGCGGGGATGAAGTTCCGGGGGATCGACCCACCGAAGATGGCGTCTTCGAACTTGTAGCCTTCGCCCCGAGGCTGCGGTTCCACTTCGATCCAGCAGTCACCGAACTGGCCGCGGCCGCCGGTCTGCTTCTTGTGGCGACCCTGGGCGTTGGCCTTCTTGCGTATGGTCTCGCGATAGGGCACTTGTGGCGGATGGAGATCCACTTCCACTCCGAAGCGACGCTTGAGCTTGTCGAGGATGACTTCCACGTGCACCTGACTGGTACCGGAGATGATCATCTCTTTGGTCTGCGGGTCGAAGCGCAGCTCCATAGCCGGGTCTTCTTCGCCCAGGCGGCGCAGACCGTTGGACACCTTCTCATCCTCACCCCGGGTCTTCGGAGTGATGGCGAAGGAGATGGCAGGGGGCGGGAACTCGTAGCGGGGCAGGCGAAGGGGATGAGCCGGGTCGCAAAGAGTGTCGCCGGTGCCCGTGTCCTTGAGCTTGGCCAAGGCGACGATGTCTCCGGCGCCCGCCTGCTCGACACCCTTGGTCTCCTTGCCCGTCATGAGCAGGATGTTGCCGGTGCGCTCCTTCTCGGCGGTGCGCGTGTTCAACAGCTGCGTGTCGGTGGCGATCTTGCCCGAGAAGATGCGCGCGAGATTCACGCGGCCGGAGAACTGGTCGTAGATGGTCTTGAAGACAAAGAGAGCCGCGGGGGCGGCGGCATCTACGGGAAGGTCGACCTCCTCCGTGCCGCTGGTGCCCGCCAGGGCCTTGCGGGCTCCCCTAACGACTGGCGAAGGCACGGCGAGGACAAGCTGCAGAAGGCGGTCGATACCGATGTTCTTCGCAGCCGAGACGGGGACTGCAGGGCAGACCAGGCCGGCGGCCACCGCGGCATACAGGGCGGCGGTGATTTCCTCCTGCGACAGTTCAGTCCCTTCCAGATACTTCTCCAACAAAGCATCGTCGGCCTCTGCCACCCGGTCGACAAGGCTCTCCCGCGCTTCTTCGGCAGCAGCCTGCATGTCCTCGGGGATGGCCTGCTCCGTCGCTTTGCCGGCTCCGCCCGAGTAGACATAGGCCTTCATGGTCAGCAGGTCGACCATGCCCTTGAAGCCCGCTTCCTCGCCGATGGGCAGAGCGAGAGCCACCACCTCATCCCCAAAACGTGCCTTGAGGGCGGCGACTGCCTCCATGAAGTACGCCCGCTCGCGGTCCATCATGTTGACGGCCACGACCCGGGATACCCCCATATCGGCGGCGCGCTTCCAGAGGCGCTCCGTCTGCACTTCCACTCTGGTGACCGCGTTGACCACCATAAGGACTCCTTCGACCACGCTGAGTGTCCCCATGGCCTCGTTGATGAAGGAAGCCTCACCTGGAGTGTCGATGAGATTGATCTTGGCGCCGTCCCAATCGAGGTGGGCCATGCCGGCGGAGATGGTCATCTGCCGCTTGATCTCGTCCTCGTCGTGGTCCATCGCCGTTGTGCCGTCCACGACAGACCCAAGACGGTTCTTCACACCCGTGGTAAACAGCATGGCCTCTATGAGCGAAGTCTTTCCCGACCCGCGATGTCCCACCACCGAGATGTTCCTTATCTTGGCCGGATCTGACAGCGCCATGAATGCCTCCTCGCCTCCGCGTTCCAGTTTGTCTGTTTCACAGTCGACCCCGCGGGCCTCAAAACCAAAGGACGCCACCGAGGGGTAGCGTCCTTCAGAGAACGGATATAACCATGAGCAATGCCGTCGCGGGCCGGACCCTCTCTCATGAGCACTACCGGCCGGCCCTTCGCCCTAGGTCCCAGGCTTGAGTTGATAGCAGCGGTCTTTTCTAACCCAGGCGACTGCGCTCACGCAGGATGGAAGCAGTTCCAGCGAGCCCTCGCGGGCCTCCACGCGCACGATCTCGAAGTCGCGGTAGTAGACCTTCACCGCTCCCACCACGTTCTGCACGGTCGTGCTCCGCAGTGAATCGTCCGGCGCTTGGATGGGCGTCAGGAGACTGACCGAAGCTTCTCCCTCTTGCACGATGATCTGCATCGACCTTCAGTCCCTACGAACCGGCGAGCGATCCGATCAGGGACATCACTCCTCTACTTCGACGACCTGGCGACCGTTGTACATACCGCAGTTCGGGCACACCCGGTGGGGCAGCCTGGGGCTGTGGCAATGCGGGCACTCCGCCACACTCGGCGCGCTGACGGCGTGGGTGGCGCGGCGCGCGTCGCGGCGGGCCTTGGAGGTCTTTCTCTTGGGTACGGCCATAATCTGCCTCTCTCTACACCTATGGGGAAACCGTCAGTTTGTACCCCATCGGACGTGATATTTCAAGGGCCGGTGGTGGTGCTGTCGCCTCAGCCGTGCCCTCGGCGAACTGCGCTCACTCCTCCAGCTTCAGATCCTTGAGCGGGCCCCAGCGGTCGTCGGTATCCACAGGCCCGCACGCGCACACACCCAGATTGAGATCCCGGCCGCAACGTGAGCACAGCCCACGGCACTCCGCGGCACACACTATCTGTGCCGGAAGGGCAAGGACCAGGGCCTCGCGGGCAAGCCCGTTCACATCGACGACCATGTCCTCGATGAACTCGCTGAACTCCGACTCCTCCCAGCCGTCCTTGGCCGTAGGCGCGAATTCCTCCTGCTCCGCCTCGACACGTAGCGACACCTCGCGCAGGCAGCGGTCGCAGCGCCCGTACACCGAAGCAGTCAACCACACGCGCACCAGGAAGCCACCGGCTACCCGCTCAACGACGACTGTCGTGCCATCGGGAATGAGGACGTCGTAGCAGGCCCCCCCGAAAAGAAGGGGTGGCATCTCCAGCGGGTAGGTCCGCTCCCAACTCTCTCCCGTGTGCAGACCGAGGTCATCGAGATGCAGATGTATCGTTGATGCCGCCATGATCCCCAGCGCGCCTTTCGGCGCGTTCGTCACAGGTTGTCGGAACCGCTCCCTGTCTGCAGGCGCTCGCGCCCTCTCTGCACTGCGGCCAGGAACTTGTCCAGGTTCGTCTCAAGGGTCTTGAGGATCTCGTCGGCGTAGTCTTCGGCGCCCAGACGGATCTCGCGTTCCCGGGCCTCGGCGTCACGGATGATGTCTTCCGACTGCCTCTGGGCGAGGCGCACCACCTCTTGCTCGCTGGCCAAGCGGTGAGCTTCCTCGCGGGCCTCGCTCAGGATGCGCTCGGCTTCCTCCTTGGCCTCCTGCAGCATCTCCTGCCGTTCTTTGACTATCCAGCGGGCCTGTTTGATCTCTTCCGGGATAGTGGCCCGCATCTGATCGAGCAGGTCGTAGATCTCATCACGGTCGATCATGACCTTGTCGGTCATGGGGAAGGTGCTGGCGCCATGAACTAGGTCGTCGAGTTTGTCGATGAGAACGAGAACATCCATTATTCAGCCTCCGCATTTCCATACATTTCGGCGAAGCGGCGGGCTACCACTTCGGGCACGAGATCGCTGATGCCGCCTCCGTACCGTGCTATCTCCTTCACCCCGCTCGAGCTCAGAAACGAAAACTCGGGCGACGCCATAAGGTACATCGTCTCCAGTTCTGGGTCCAGCTTACGGTTCAGTTGAGCCATCTGAAACTCGTACTCGAAGTCGGTGACGGCCCGAAGTCCCTTGACCAGCACGTGTGCACCCACCTTGCGGGCCAGGCTCACCACTAGGCCACGCAGCACCATCACCTCGACATTGGGAAGGTCCTTCGTGGATTCCTCAAGGAAGTAGACGCGCTCTTCGGCGCGGAAGAGGACCGACTTGCGGAACGAATCGTCCACCACCCCCACTACCACATCGTCGAACATGGCGCTGCACCGCGATATCACGTCCAGATGCCCTATGGTCACAGGGTCATACGTCCCCGGCAAAAGAGCCACGTTCACGGGCCACTCCTCCTCTTCTCGAGCATGACCACCCTGGTTTCTCCGTATGTACGGTCGAAGATCGGGGCCAGCCCCATGCCGACCTGTGTTGAGCGAGGACCTTCTACGACGACGACCCCGTCGTCGGCGAGCAAGGCCGCCAGCAGCGGCCCGAGCGTTACTTCCACTTCCTGCAGCATTCTATAAGGAGGGTCTACAAAGAGCAAATCGAACAGTGCGGCCGACCCTCCGGGGCCCCCCGGCTCCGCGGAGCCCCCCGCTCCGCGGGACCCTCGCGCTCGCCGAGGCGTTGGACGGCTCGCACGTAGTCGGTCACGAGCACCGGTGCAGAGGCCGGTGTGAAGCCCAGCCCGGCTATGTTCTGGCGCAGCACGGCGGCCACTTGCCCGTCGCCCTCGACAAAGACGCAGCGCGAGGCACCGCGAGAAAGCGCCTCCAATCCCATGGCCCCACTCCCGGCGAACAGGTCGAGCACCTGCAGGCCCTCCACGGGACCGAGCGCGTCGAAGATGGCCTCGCGCACCCTGTCCGCCGTAGGCCTCACCTCTCCTCGCAGGGGCACCTTCAGCCGCCGACCTCTCTTCCTGCCCCCGACGATGCGCAGGGTACCCGGCCGGGAGGCGTTCACACCCGGTCCACCCAGTCCAGCTTCTCGCCGAAGGTCGCCTCCGCCGCCGCGAAGACCGGCGCCCAGATGGGATCGTCTTCTCCGGGTCCCTCGGGCCCCAGGAGCGCCGCCGCGACTGTACGGGCCTCGCTCAGGAGGCGTTGGTCGCGCAGCAGCGAGGCCACGTGGAGATCGCCCAGGCCCGACTGGCGGTCTCCAAAGAGCTGCCCCTCCCCCCGGGCCGCGAGGTCGGCTTCGGCCAGAGCGAAACCGTCGTTGGTGCGGGCGAAGAGGGCCAAGCGATCGAGGACCGCCTCGTCCTCGCCCTCGGATAGCAGGAAGCAATACGATCGCTCCGCTCCCCGACCTACCCGGCCCCGCAACTGGTGCAACTGTGACAGCCCGAAGCGCCGCGCGCCCAGTATTACCATGACGGTGGCGTTGGAAACGTCGATACCCACCTCGATGACCGTCGTACTAACCAGCACGTCCACGTCGCCGGCGACGTAGGCGGCCATGACTGCAGCTTTCTCCGCGGGCGGCAGTTGCCCGTGAAGGAGACGTAATCGGTAGCCGCGGAGCTCGCCGGAGGCGAGCTCCGCGGCGGTCTGTGTCGCGGAAGCGGTTTGCAGGGCCTCGCTCTCCTCGATAAGCGGACAGACGACGTAAGCCTGCCTTCCCCGCCCAAGCTCCTCGCGTACGAACTCCCACATGCGCGCCTCGGATTCCCCAAAGACGAGCCGGGTGCGCACCGGCGACCTTCCCGGCGGGAGTTCGTCGAGCGTGCTCACGTCCAAGTCGCCGTAAAGTGTAAGGCTGAGCGTGCGAGGGATGGGCGTCGCCGACATGTGCAGGGTGTGCGGCCAGCAATCCCCGCCGCCCGGAACCAGGATCGCGTCGCGCTGCCGCACCCCAAACCGGTGCTGCTCGTCCACCACGGCCACCCGAAGGTCGTTAAACACCACACCATCCTGTATCAAGGCATGCGTCCCCACCACCACGTCGCCCGTACCCGCACTCAGTGCCTCCAGGACGGCCTTCCGTTCCCGGGCCGGCTGGCTGCCCTTGAGCAGACGGACGTCCACGCCCAGGGCGGCAAGCTGCGCCGACAGGCCCAGAAAGTGCTGGTCGGCCAGGACCTCGGTGGGAGCCATCAGCGCCGCCTGTCCGCCCTGCTCCACGGCGCGCAGCATGCTGTAGGCCGCCACGACCGTCTTGCCTGAGCCCACGTCTCCGTGCAGCAGGCGGCGCATCGGTATGTCGCGCACCAGATCGTGGTCGATCTCCTCCATGACTCTCGTCTGCGCGCCCGTGGGCCGGAACGGTAGGGCGGCAAGGAACGCCCGACTGAGGTCGGCAGGCAGAGCCAGAGCACGCGCTCTCCGCTGCTCGTCCTGGCGCCTCCGCCGACGTAGCACGGCGACCTGCAGCAACAGCAACTCCTCGAAGGCCAGCCTGTCGTGCGCGCGCAAGGCTTCGCGGTGATCCGCCGGGAAATGGCTTGCCATGACGGACTCTGCGCGGCCGGGGTAGCGACGCTCCGCCAGCAGTCGGGCGGGAAGAGGGTCGATGAGATCACGGGCGTAGGGCTCTGCCCGGTGAAGAAGTGTGCGGATGGTACGCACGCTGAGGTCGGCGGTACTGGGGTAGACGGGGACGAGTCCCAAGATGTGGAAGCTTTCCCCCTTCTCTCCCAGGATCTCGTGCCGCTTGACCACGAAGAGAGACGTGCCTCGCTGCCTGACCAAGGCGCCTCGCACCAAGACCTCGGGCCTCTCGCGAAAGGGGGTCTCCAGGTAGGCCTGGTTGTACCAGACGGCAAGGATGCTCCCGGTGTCGTCGGAGACCAAGGCCTCCAGCACCTTGACGCGCCGCCTGGCCGTCTCCCGGAGGGCGCACGACAGCACCTGCACCCGCAGAGTGACCTCCTCTCCCACGGCCAGACCCGCCACGGGCGCCAGTCGGGAAGGCGGCTCATGGCGGAAAGGTAGGTGGAGAAGCAGGTCACCGACCGTCTCGATACCCATACCGTGCAGGCGGCCCCTGATGGTCTTTCCCACTCCAGGAAGGCCGGCGACCGCCCGATTCAGTCGGGCCGGATCGAGGGCTGTCTTGGCGGTCGGAGGAAGGCGGACAGAACCCAGGGCGACCGCCTCGGCCGCACCCAACGGGTAGTGGAAGCCACCCCCGGCAGGCAAAGCCCACTACTCCTGGATGAAGCTGAGCGCTACCGCTTGCGGACCGACGTAGGTGCCTATGACGGCTCCCACCACGCTGGTGAGCCGGATCTCGATATTGCGGTCCTCGACGCCCAGCACGAGTTCGCGCAGTTGCTCCACTAGCGGCTGGTTGAGCCCGTGCGAGAGACTCACGTAGGTGGTGAGGTCAGAGCGCGTGTTCTCGATCATGCCGTCGCGCATCACCTCGAGCGCCTGCCGTATTCCGCGCACCTTCTTGAACACGTCGATCTCGCCCTCTACGATGCTGAGAACGGGCTTGATGTTGAGAAGGGTGCCCATGAGATGCGAGGCACGGCCGATCCGGCCTCCCTTGTAGAGTTGATCGAGCGTGGTGGGTAGGAAGTAGAAGACCTTCTCGGCCACGAACTTCTGTATGTAGGCGTCGAACTCGTCTTCGGGCGTCCCCCGCTCCAGACGCTCCATCATCCTGTCCACCAGCAGGGCTACACCACCTGTGGCCAGTTCGGAATCGATCACCTTCACACCCTCGATCTGGCTCTGCGCCACCTCGGCACTGGCCACGGTCCCGCTGAACTTGCCGCTGAGGTGGACCGAGTAGACACGCTGGTAGCGTTCGAGCAGCTTTCTGTACAGCTCGAGGAAGGCACCCGCCGAAGGCTGCGAGGTGCGGGGCAGTTGGGGCGCGACCTTGAGCCGCTCGTAGAACTCCTCCGGCTGCAGTTCGATCCAGTCGAGGAAATGCTCCTCACCGAAATACACTGTCAGCGGGATGATGCTGATGTTCGGGTCGGCCGCCAGACGCTCGGGCAGGTCGGCGGTGGAGTCGACCACCAGAGCAGTCGTGTCTCGATCGATGATCACGTCCTCACCCCCTACTCGACTTTTTGCCGTGCCTATTCGGCCGACAGCAACAAAGGATAGAAGGGTTGCCCCCCTTCGTGCACATCGATCTCCACCCCTTCATGGGCGTCGCGCAGGGCCTCCACGACCTCCAGGGCGCGACCGGCCTCTTCCCCCTCGCCCACCAGCACCGTGAGCACCTCACGGCTACCGTCGAGCAGCCGGGAGAGGACGGACTGCACCACCGTTCGCAGGTCGGCGGAGGACGACACCACCTCGTCCTCCACGAGGCCGATGAAGTCTCCGGCTTTGACCTGCACGCCGTCCACCAGAGAGTCGCGCACCGCGCGCGTGATCTCCCCAGTGACCACGGCCTTCAGAGCAGCCCGCATGTCGCGAGCGTTGGCGGCGCCGTCGTTGCGTCTCTCGTAGGCCACAGCGGCGGTCAGCCCTGCCTGCACCGAGTGGCTGGGCAGCACCAGTATGTCCCTATCGCTCAATTTGGTCGTCTGCTCGGCCGTCATGATGACGTTGCTGTTGTTGGGCAGGATTATCACCGACGGGGCCCTGGTCTTGTCGATGGCCCGCATCAGGTCTTCGGTGGAGGGGTTCATGGACTGGCCCCCGTCTACGATGAAGTCGACGCCCAGATTGCGGAACAGGCGCTTGTTGCCTTCTCCGGCCACCACCGCCACCACCTGCGTCAGCCCCGGATCGGACTGGACCGGCTCCGCCTCGCCCAGCCGCCGGCTGCGGGCCAGAGTCTGCTCCACCATGTTGTCAATCTCGATCTCGCTCAACACTCCCAGCGAGGTACCGATGGAGAGCACCCTGCCCGGCTCGTCGGTGTGCATGTGGATCTTGACCCGGCTGCCGTCGCCCACCACCAGCAGGCTGTCGCCCAGGTGGCTCAGTTCCTGCTCGAGGCGATCCTTGTCCAGGCGTTGGCCGGTCAGCAGGTAGCTGGTGCAGTACGCGTAGGCACTGGCCTCTTCCTCCTCCTCGGCGGGAAGGGTCCCTTCAAGCACCGGCAGGCGCTCCACCCGCGTCTCGATGGGTATGGCGGCTTCCTCTCCTCTTCTGGTCGCCCCTTCAAGCAGCACCACGAGGCCGAAGCCGCCGGCATCCACCACACCGGCGTCGGCAAGGACACGCAGCAGGGAGGGCGTACGCGCGACGCTGTTCCATCCTTCGGCGATCACCGCATCCATGAAGGCGACCGGGTCGGTGGTGGCTTGAGAGGCCGTATCGGCTTCAGCCGCCATGTCCCGCAGCACAGTCAGCATGGTGCCCTCCACCGGTCTGCGCACCGCGCGATAAGCGGTATCGGTGGCGTGCCGCAGCGAATGGGCGAGTACCTCCGTGGTCAGCGGCCCGGATTGGGCAAGCACGTCCATGGCCCCGCGGACGATCTGTGACAGTATCACCCCGCTGTTCCCTCGAGCTCCCATGAGCGCCGCCTGCGATATGGCGCCGCACAATTCGGTCTGCCCGATGTCGGGCGCGAGCCTGGAGACGGAGTCGACCATGCCGCGCAGGGTCAGGCTCAGGTTGGTTCCCGTATCCCCATCGGGGACCGGGTAGACGTTCAGGTCGTTGATCTCCTGCTTGCGTTGTTCGAGAGCCGCGAAGCCTGCAGCAAGAAGGGCGCGGGCCTGAGAGACGGTCAGTGCCTCGGCGCTATTCGCCAACCCGGACTCCCTGGACGTAGATCTGGAGGTTGGTGACGGGCCGCTTGGTCATCCTCTCGACGTTGTACGCCACCTGCGAGCGGACGTTTCCGGCCACTTCAGCCACGTTCAGCCCGTACTCGACGATGATGTACAGCTTGATGCCCAGCCGATCGGCCGTCTGTTCGACCTTGATGCCTTGGTGCAGGCGGTCGCGGGACAGGAGTGAAGCCACCCCCAGACGCAGGTTCGGTGAGGCCATGCCCACCACCCCGTAGCATTCGAGCACGGTCCAACCGACTATGTCGGCGATGGCCCGGTCGGTGATGACGGTGCTCCCTGTCACGCGCGGCTCCGCCCCGCTGCGCGCCTCATCGTCTCCACGCACATCGGTGGGCGGATCGCTCATTCTTGCTCTGGGTCGGCAGACGACAGCTTGTTGAGGTCGGCCAGGATGGCCTCCACGTCCACACCGTGCATAAGCGCACCGTCTTCGATCGATTCCATGGATACGCCCACGCACACCGGACACTCCAGCCCGTACGAGGTGAAGATGTCGCGAGCTCTGGGGTCGGCCTGGATAGCTTCCATGATGGTCATGTCCCTGGTAAAGATAACCATCTCCTTTCGCGCGGACCAACGGCAGTCGCGAGTATTCTATCGCACAGCGCGACGGGAACAGCGGCGTCGGCGCCACACGCGCCCGGCAACCAGGCGGCGCTTCACCGTAGCCGCCGAGGCTTGCCGAAGGCGTGCCTCGGAGGTGACGGTGAAGCGCCGCTGGTGCCCTTGTCAGACCATCCCCGGCTACGGCATACTATGGGACTCCGTTTGCCGGCAAATCAAAGAAGGATGAGCGTCCAGATGTCCAAGATCTGCGTAATCTGCGGCAAGAAGCCCAGCTTCGGCAACAACAGAAGCCATTCCATGCGCGCCACCCCGCGCCGGTGGGATCCCAACGTACAGAAGATCCGCATCCAGTTGGATGGCAAGCCGACCCGGGCCTTCGTGTGCACCAAGTGCCTCAAGGCCCACAAGGTGCAGAAGGTAGCCTAGCTTCTTCTTCCGGTCCCTGGGCGCCAGGCTCAGGGGCCCGGACCCGGGACGCCCTACTCCGCGGGTCCCGGGACACCGGCCCAGAGGGCCCGTGTCCCCCTCAGACTCCTCAGTCAGGCCTGCTACTCCCCAGACTCCGGAGCAGATTGGCCATTTCCAGGGCCGATACGGCCGCGTCCCATCCCTTGTTGCCTGCTTTGGTACCCGCCCGCTCCACCGCCTGCTCGATGGTATCGGTGGTAAGGACCCCGAAGATCACGGGTAGTCCTGTTTCGAGCTGGACCATGGCCACTCCCTTGGTCACCTCGCCGGCCACATAGTCGAAGTGGGGAGTCCCGCCCCGGATCACCGCCCCCAGGCAGATGACCGCGTCGTAATCGCCCGAGCGGGCCATGCGCTGCGCGACCAGCGGTATCTCCATGGCACCGGGGACCCAGGCCACCGAGACGGCGGCCGGGTCGACCCCATGCCGAGTCAGGCTATCCAAGGCTCCGGACAGAAGCTTGCCGGTGATGAACTCGTTGAACCGGCTCACCACGATGCCGATGCGGAGCCCCTCCCCTTTGATGTGGCCCTCGAAGACCCGGCCCCTCTCATTCATCGTCTTCGTCCTTTCCGTCGTTCTCGTCGTCTATGAACTGCAGACCCTGGTGATGGAGCATGTGGCCCATCTTGTCCTTCTTCGCCTGTAGATAGCGCACGTTCTCGTCGGTGGGCGCCACCTCGAGGGGCACCCTTTCAGTGATGGTCAGGCCATACCCTTCCAGCCCCACCAGCTTGCGCGGGTTGTTGGTCATGAGGCGGATGGAGGTGAGCCCCAGATCGGCCAGTATCTGGGCTCCGATGCCGTAGTCGCGCAGGTCGGGAGCAAAACCCAGTTCCTCGTTGGCCTCCACCGTGTCGCGCCCCTGCTCCTGGAGTTCGTACGCACGCAGCTTGTTGAGCAGACCTATGCCGCGGCCCTCCTGTGCCATGTACAGAAGGACGCCTCTGCCTTCGCGCTCGATGATGGCTTGAGCCGTCTGTAGCTGCTGCCCGCAGTCGCAACGCAGAGAGTGAAAGACATCGCCGGTGAGGCATTCGGAATGCACGCGCACGAGGACGTTCTCGGCGCCGGCGACGTCGCCCTTCACCAGTGCCAGGTGCTGCTCGCCATCCAACAGACTCTCGTAGCCGTAGGCCATGAACTCACCGGCGCTGGTGGGCATGCGCACGGCGGCCACCTGGCGCACCAGCCGCTCCGTGCGCCGACGGTAGCGGATGAGGGCGGCCACGGTGACCATCTTGAGGCCGTGACGGCGGCAATAGGGTATGAGGTCGGGCACCCTGGCCATGGTCCCGTCTTCATTCATGACCTCGCAGATGACGGCCGCCGGCAGCAGTCCGGCCAGGCTGGCCAGGTCGACGCCCGCCTCGGTCTGGCCTGCCCTGGCCAGCACGCCGCCAGGCCGCGCCACGAGTGGGAACACGTGGCCGGGCTGCACCAGGTCTTCCGCCCGACTCTCCGGATCGATGGCGACCTGGATGGTTCGCGCCCTGTCGGCGGCCGATATCCCGGTGGTGACTCCTTCGCGGGCCTCGATGGAGACGGTGAAGGCGGTGCCGAAGCGGGACTGGTTGGTGCGGGTCATGGGGTGAAGGCGCAGCGTCTCCGCGCGCTCCGGCGTGATGGACAGACAGATGAGACCCCGCCCGTGCAGGGCCATGAAGTTGACCGCTTCCGGCGTGATGAACTGCGCCGCCATCGTGAGGTCGCCTTCGTTCTCGCGATCCTCGTCGTCGACGACCACCACCATGCGGCCGGCCTTGACCTCCTCGATCGCCTCCTCCACCGTCGCAAAATCAGGACTGTTCTCTCTCATACTTGCCTCCTCATGCGAAACCCTGGCCGCGGAGAAACTCCTCGGTGAGGCCACCGGCGTCTGTCGCCGAAGCCCCCCCGATTCCGCCGGCGGCACGAGAGTCCCCGCTCTGGGTCAGGTTTTGTAACGTCCGCAGCACGTAGCGGGCCAGCACGTCGGCCTCCAGATTCACCCGCATGCCGGCTTTGACCGCGCCCAGCGTGGTCTCTCGCAAGGTGTGCGGTATCACTCCTACGGAGAACGATCCCTCCTTCACGTCGATCACCGTGAGCGATATCCCATCCACGGCGATAGAACCTTTGGGCGCTACGCAGGCCGCCACCGCGTCAGGAAGCGACAAGCGCACGCGCCAGGCGATGCCTTCTGGCTCGACAGCGAGCACCGTCGCCATGGCGTCCACGTGTCCCAGCACGAGATGGCCACCCAGACGTCCACCGACGACCAGCGACCGTTCCAGGTTGACAAGCGCACCAGCGCTCGCTCGGCCCAGGGTCGTGTGGCTGAGGGTCTCGGGCATCGCGTCCACCACGAAGCCGTCGCCACTCATCGACACCACGGTCAGGCAGGCGCCGCTGACGGCTATGGAATCGCCCACGACCGTGCCCTCGAGCACCTTGCTCGCCCGGATGGCCAGGTGGGCACTGTCCCCCCTCCGCTCCAGACGGGTCACGCGTCCCACCTCTTCGATAAGACCGGTGAACATCAGTAGGCCTCTCCGACGTATCCCGAGATGCACACATCGGCCCCCAGGATCTGCGTCTCCACTTCACGCAGTGCCGCGGCACAGGCCATCTCGGCTCCTCCGGCCCCCCACAGAGGTGAGCGCAGGGCACTGCCGGAGATGATGCGTGGTGAGACGAAGGCCATGACCTGGTCGATCAGCCCGGCCGACCACCAGCTTCCGGCCAGCCTCGGGCCTCCCTCCAGAAGCACCGACTGGACCTCTCTCGCCCCCAGAAGTCCGGCCACCAGGCGCGGAGACACCCGGACTTCGTCCGCCTGCGCGAATGCGCGCACCTGCGCGTACCGCTCCCGCAACCGACGCGTCCCCGCGAACCTCCACCCCTGCGGGCAGGGGCTCACCGTCGTCGTCGCTTCCGACGACAGCCGTCTCTATGCCCCACGACTCCACTTCCGCCCGCCGGGCATCGTCCACCAGATGAGAGCACACGATCAGGACAGGGCCCTCTGCCTTCGAACGCACGAGTGCAGCGTCACGCGGGATGGTGAGTCTCCCGTCGACCACCACGCGCAACGGCTGGCGCCGACATCCGACGCCTCGTGCCGTGAGCAAAGGGTCGTCGGCGCGCAGTGTCCCGGCACCGACCACCACGGCGTCCGCGACGCAGCGCAGGCGATGCACCAGGGCCCGGCTCTCCTCCCCCGACACCCAGCGTGAATCACCCGAGTCGGAGGCCACGCGACCGTCGAGGGTCATGGCGTACTTGTAGGAAACGAAGGGCAGCCCCGTGGCCACGGCCTTGCGAAAGCCGTTGTTCTGTCGCTTGCAGCGCACTGCGATGTCCCCTTCGGCCAGATCGACTTCGACGCCGGCTGCGCGCAACTGGGCGATACCCTGTCCGTTGACCTGGGGAGAGGGGTCAATAGCCCCTACCACCACTCGAGCAAGGCCGGCCCGGATGAGAGCCGTGGTACAGGGCGGCGTCCGGCCGTAGTTGCAGCAGGGTTCCAGCGTGACGTAGAGAGTGGCCCCCTTGGCGTCATCGATGTGCTTCAGAGCAGCCACTTCGGCGTGGTCCAGTCCCGGACCGGCGTGATAGCCCTCGGCGACGACCTGGCCGTCCCTCACTACCACTGCGCCCACCAGTGGGTTGGGATGCGTGCACCCGCGGCCCTTCTCGGCCAACGCGAGCGCACGGCTCAGATAGATGATGTCGAAGTCGTCCAGCGACAACAAAAAACCCCTTGGCCACAGGCCCAGGGGTCGACAGAGCATACTGCTCCGGTCTTCTCTCTTCCAGACTTTGACTGTCGGCCCAGGAATCTAACCTGGTCTGCCCTCTCGGGCTCGCGGGCTATAACCGCCGGTAGGGAATCTCACCCGACCCCGAAGACCATTGTCCTTCTAACGCTGCACTTCGCTTTCTGCAGCGAAGAATCTACCACAGGCAGAGCGGCCCTGCCACCGACTCAGCCTCGCGCGCGCTCCAGCAGGAGGCGCGCCTCCGCCCCCGGATCATCGGCGCCGAACACGGCCGACCCGGCCACCAGCCAGTTGCCGCCCGCCTCGACCACCGTGCGGATGTTGTCCCGACCGATGCCCCCGTCGACCTCGATGGCAGCTTCCGGGGGCAGTCCGGCCCGCAACACGGGGATCTTCTCCAGCACGGGAGCGATGAACTCCTGGCCGCCGAAGCCGGGGTTCACCGTCATGACCAGCACGAAGTCGAGCAAGGGCAGAAGAGGCTCCACCCGCCACAGGTCCGTGCCCGGATTGAGAGCCACTCCGGCCCCCGCCCCTGCCTTCTGGATGGCGGTGATAACGTGCCGCGGATGCGTGCAGGCCTCCACGTGAAAGCTGAGCGCGTCCGCTCCTGCGCGCACGAAGTCCTCCGCGTACTTCTCGGGCCGCTCGATCATGAGATGCACCGAGAAGAGGCCGTCGCGCTCGTGCACCAAGGGGGCCAGCGATCTGAGCACCGCCGGGCCGATGGTGAGATTGGGTACGAAGTGACCATCCATAACGTCGAAGTGGATCATCCGCACCCCGGCGTCCATGACGCGGGATACCTCTTCACCCAACCGGGAGAAGTCGGCGGATAGTATGGACGGTAGGAGATGTACTTCCTGGTAGACGGAAGCCGGGATAGGCATCAGGCCTCTTCTCTGTTCGCGCAACCCGCATCCTGCTGGGCCGAAGGCCGGGCGGAAGTGCTCGGATCCTGCGCGACCGATGGTTCGAAGTAAGAGCCGAGGCGGCCGCCGTAGCCGCGCAGGAAGTCCGCTGTTGCCATCCTACCCTTCCCTGCAGGCTGGACCAAGAGCAGCTCCACTGCGCCCTCCGAGCACCCGGCGAACAGACGCCCACCGGTAGCTAGCAGGCGGCCCGGCATCCCGGCGAGGCCCGCAGCCTGCTCGGGAAGCGCGTCCAGTCTCGGCATGCCGTAGGGCCAGGTCCGCCACACCTTGAACTCGACGGCGCCACTGCACGTTCGGACCCCGACGCAGGGGCTCAGGGCCCGCACCCGGTCGTGCACGGCACGGGCGCCCACGCGCGTGTCGAAGACCGTGTCCTCGCCGGTCAGCTTGTGCGCGTAGTTAGCTGCCCCCTGTTGGTCGTGCCACGAGACCGTGCCGTCGCTCAGGCCGGTGAGGACCTGATCGATGCCCAACGCCCCCAGCACGGCCAGGGCGCGGGCCACGGAGCCGGCGTCGTCGCGGAGGCTCATGGTCAACTCCGTCTGAAGAGCCCAGGGACCCTCGTCCAGAGGTTCGGTCACGCGCATGATGCTCACGCCGGTCTTTTCCTCGCCGGCGGCAATAGCCCTTTCGATAGGCGCGGCTCCGCGGTAGGCGGGAAGCAGCGACGCGTGGATGTTCAGGCACAGAAAGCGCTCGAGCACCTGTGCTCGCAGGATCTGCCCGAACGCCGCCACCACCAGGGTCGCCGCCCCCGTCGCCGCCATGCACTCGATGGTCTCGGGTGCGTTCAGATCGTCGACCTGTACGGCATCGATGCCCAGCCGGCGGGCTTCGAGTACCGTGGGCGGGCAGCAGCTACGGCGGCCTCGTCCCTGAGGCCGGTCGGGCTGGGACACCACCAAGATCGGCCGCCGGCCCGACTCCTCGAGCTCCCGCAAGACCCGGGCCGCGAAGTCGGGGGTACCGGCGAAGATGAAGTTCACGAACCGCCTGCGAGAGTCCGTTCGCGCAGGTCCTTGAGGGCCCGCTTCCTGTCTTCCGGGGAGGCGCGGTCGAGGATCAGACGGCCGTCGAGATGGTCGATCTCGTGCTGCACTACGCGGGCCTGGTAGCCACTCAGTTCGACTTCGAACTGGTTGCCCTCGAGGTCCTGCGCCTCCACCACGATCTCGTCGGCGCGCGACACACCCATCGTCTCTCCCGGAACGGAAAGACAGCCTTCCGGCTCGGTGGTGCATTGCTCCGAAGCGCGTACGATGCGCGCATTGACGAAGACATGCCGTTCGTCGTCCTGCTCGGGGTCCTTCCACACCATCATCCGACTGACCAGCCCGATCTGTGGCGCTGCCAGGCCCACGCCCTCCTCGCGCTCCATCACCTCGAACATCATCTCGGAAAGCCTGCGCAGAGCGCGAGTCGAAGCAGGTCACAGGACGCGTCTCCTGCCGCAGCACGGGATCACCGAAGACGCGCACCTGTTCGAGACCCTGACTCCCGACGGAACTGCTCCCTCTTTCGGCCTTGCGTTTCGCCATGATCCGCTCCGTGCTTCCTCTCGCTCTACCCGAAAGACAACGGGTCTGCATCCACCAAGAGCACCACTCCGCGCCGCCGATAGGGCTCCGTCAGTTGCGCCACCGCCTGCCCGACGATGGCCCGCATGCGCTCGCCGTCCTGAGCGCTGACCAGCACGTGCCACCGAGCCCGTCCGCGCAGCATCTGCAGGCGGGCGGGTCCCCACACCGACCGGGCACCGAAATGGGGAGCAAGCTGCTCTACCAAGTACCCCGCCGCCACCTGCGCCCGGTCGGGATCGGTGGCTATGGTGACAAGACGGAGCATCTCACTGAACGGCGGATAGCCCAGGCGGGCCCTCGTCCGCAGCTCCTCCTCGGTAGAAGCGGCGCTCGTCCCGTTCGAGCGCCATTTTAATACAGGGCACATCGGGATTCCAGGTCTGCACCACCACCCGCCCGGGGCGTTCGGCGCGGCCGGCGCGCCCCGCCACCTGGCGAAGCAACTGGAACGTCCGCTCGGCCGCCCGGAAGTCGGGCATGTACAGACCCGTGTCGGCGTCGGCCACCAAGACCAGCGTCACGTCCGGGAAATCGTGGCCCTTGGCCACCATCTGCGTCCCCAGCAACACCGAGGGCCGCGTCGCCGCGAAGCCCTCCAGGATGGCCTGAGCCTGCCTACCCCCCGCGATCACGTCGGAGTCCATCTGGAAGACCTGTCCTCGGGGCACGAGGGCCTTCAGCTCGCGTGCCAGACGCTCGGTGCCTGGCGATCCGCGGGTAAGAGGACCCTCGCCGCACGAGGGACATCGTGCGGGCTGCTCGTAGGTCCTGCCGCAATGATGGCAGAGCAGACGGCGGGCCCTGCTGTGATAGGTGAGAGAGACCTCGCAGTCGTCGCACATCAGGGCGTGCCCGCAGGAGTCGCAATGGACATAGGCCGCGAAGCCCCGGCGGTTCAGCAGGACCACGGCCTGCTCGCCCCGCCGTATGGTCGCCGACAGCGCCTCGCGAGAGTAGGGGGCCAGAAGCAGACCGGGCCCCTGCCGCCGCATATCGACGACCTCGCACTCCGGTTCCTCGCCGAGAGCGCGCCGCGAAAGGCGCAGCATCTCCTCCGGCACGGCCATGCTCTCCACGGAGGGGGTGGCCGTACCCTGGACGAGCAGGCCGCCTCGCTCCGCGAGCCTGAGACGGGCGACGGTAGCAGCGTGATAGCGAGGCTCTTCCTCCTGTTTGTAGGAGGTCTCGTGGGCCTCGTCGACGATGATCAGCCGAAGTCGTCGCAGCGGTGCGAACACGGCCGAACGCGCCCCCACCACCAGGGTGGCCGTCCCGGCGGCGATACGGTCGTACTCTCGGGCTCTCTCGCCCTTGCTCAAGGCGCTGTGGAGGGTAGCCACCCGCGCCCCGAACCGCTCGCGTACACGGGTGATCATCTGAGGCGTCAAAGCTATCTCCGGCACGAGGAGGATGGCACCGTCCCCTCGTTCGACGGCGTGCGCCAGCAGACGTAGGTACACCTCGGTCTTGCCGCTGCCCGTCACCCCCCAGAGCAACCGTTGAGCGAACTCCGGCGCGTCATAGACCTCGACCAATCGCTCCACCGCCTCCTTCTGCTCGGCTGTGAGAACGGGAGGGTCAGGTGCTGCGACGGAGCCGGCCGTAGCCGGCAAGTCGCCCGGGCCGGAAGTCGGAGACATGTCCCCCGCGCCGGAAGGTGGAGGTGCGTCACTGAGGGCGAGGAACCCCCTCTCCACGAGGCGGTTGAGCACGCTTCTCCCCACTCCCGCCTTCACGCACAGCGCGCCGGCCGGAATTCCTTCGGGAGGTACCGCCTCCAGGAGAGCGCGCTGCTTTGCGGTCAGCCGCTCGGTCGCCTCTCCCCTCTCGCCGGCCTCGCCCGCTGCGAACGACACCGCCCGGACCCACGTCTTGCGGGGAGCTGCGCCGGTACCTGATGGCCCCCGGCCCCTATCCGGCGGGGCCACCAAGCGCAGACATGACTCGTAAGAAGAAAGGTAGCGGCGGCTGACGGCCTCGGCCAAGATCATGAGGTCGGCCGGGACCCGCTCCTCCTTGACGGCCAGCACGGCCCGCAGTTCGGAAAGGGATGTCTCCCCCCCCTCGCCCTCGGCGACCACCACGGCGCGCACGGTGCGACGACCGAAGGGCACGTAGACGACGGAGCCCACGCCAGTCTGGGGGGCGAGTTCGAAGGGCAGCAGATAGTCGAAGCGGCGATCGCCCAGGTGATGAAGTCTAAGGAGAGGAACCACCTGCACCGTCCGCCCGCCCTGCTCGTTCGAAGCCGGCGTCACGTTCGCCTCCCTCTCTGCATGAGATCCGAGCGGAAGTCAGGGGCGCCGAAGGCGCGGCCGGCCGGCCGCGCCTTCGGCGCCACCCCCGGTGTCAGCTCAGGCCCGCGTCCTTACGCAGTTGTTCCGCTTTGTCGGTGCGTTCCCACGTGAAGTCGGCGTCCTCCCGGCCGAAGTGGCCGTAGGCGGCGGTCTTCTGATAGATGGGGCGCAGCAGCTTGAGATCGCGGATGATGGCCGCCGGCCGCAGGTCGAAGTGGCTGTTGACCAGTTCGCTGATGAGGGTGGGGCTCACCTTCTCGGTGCCAAAGCATTCCACCATCACGCTGACCGGATGCGCCACGCCGATGGCATATGCGAGTTCGAGTTCACAGCGGTCTGCCAGCCCGGCAGCCACTATGTTCTTGGCCACGTAGCGGGCCGCATAGGCAGCCGAGCGATCGACCTTGGAGGGGTCTTTGCCCGAGAAGGCACCGCCCCCGTGTCTGCCGAAGCCGCCGTAGGTATCCACGATGATCTTGCGTCCCGTGAGTCCCGTATCACCCATAGGGCCGCCGATGACGAACTTGCCCGTAGGGTTGACGTAGAGCTTGGTGTTCTTGAACTCCGGATCGTACAGCCCTTCGGGCAGTACCGGCTTGATCACGTGCTCGATGAGGTCGGGCCGCATGAGCGTGTCGATGTCGATGCCGTCCCTGTGCTGGGTGGAGAGGACCACGGCAGTGATCCAACTCGGCCGGCCGCCGGAGTAGTTGACCGTCACCTGGCTCTTGCCGTCCGGGCGCAGATACTTGAGCACGTCGCCTTTGCGCACCTCGCTCATGCGATGGACCAAACGATGGGCCAGAAGGATGGGCATGGGCATCAGTTCGTCGGTATCGCGGCACGCGTAGCCGAACATCATGCCCTGGTCGCCCGCACCCTGGCTGTCGAGCACGTCGCCATCACTGGGGTCGGTGCGGAACTCTAGAGCGGCGCGTACGCCCTGGGCGATATCCGGCGACTGTTCGTGGATGGAGGTGATGATCCCGCAGGTGTGGGCGTCGAAGCCGTACTTGGCCCGCGTGTAGCCTATCCTGGATATGGTCTCTCGAGCGATCCTGGGGACGTCCACATAGGTGTCCGTGGTGATCTCGCCCGACACGACGACCAATCCTGTAGTGACCAGGGTCTCGCACGCCACTCGGCCGTAGGGGTCGTCCTCCAGCACTGCGTCGAGCACCGCGTCGGATATCTGGTCGGCGATCTTGTCGGGATGGCCCTCGCTCACCGATTCCGACGTGAACAGGAAATCATGGTTCTCCACAAGTACCTCCAAAATGTCTACACAAAAAGGCCATCCCCCCGAGTAACCGGCCGTCCGCCAGTGTAGCAGACCCTTCTGACGCTATGCCTGACCGGCCGTCCATCGCGACTGGATGCGTCCGGAGAAGGTCTCCTTGTCGACGATGACCCGTTGGTGCGTCCCCTTGCCGATCACGCCGCTCTGATCCTCCGCCGACACCGAGAAGACGAGCAGTCTCCCTTCCACCTCCACCAGGGTGGCCTGAGCCACCACGTTCATTCCCACCGGCGTAGGAGCCACATGCGTCACCTCCACGCGAGTGCCCACGCTCGTCATGCCCGGGGTCAGGTGTCCCGCAACCGCCTTGATCGCGGCCTCTTCCATCATGCGCACCATTATCGGAGTAGCCAGGCCCTCCACCTCCCCCGATCCCTGGTTGAGAGCCGTCAGGTCGGCTGTTACCACGCTCTTGACCTTGGCACTCAGGCCGGGCTCAAGACTCATCTTCTGCCTCCATCGTCAACTGTGTAACTCCGAGCTTCACCACCCGCGCCGATCGATGACCCGCCGGACGTCGCCGTCGTGACGGGGGATCGTGCGAGGCTCCACCAATCGTACTCGCGGCCGGATTCCGAGTTCCTGGCGCAGCCGCTCTTCCACATCTTCCTGAAAACCCATCAGCTCCTTGACCGCGTCGCGGAAGAAGGGAGGCTCAGCCTCGATCTGTACCTCCAACTCGTCGAGCGCGCCGCGGCGCGTCACTACGATCTGGTAGTTCGGCTCCGCCTTCTCGATCTTGGCGAGAACAGCCTCGATCTGGGCCGGGTATACGTTTATTCCCCGGATGATCAGCATGTCGTCGGTTCGTGCATAGACCTTGCTGTGCCGGGCGAAGACCCGTCCGCAGGCGCAGGGACGGTAGCTGACGCCGGCAAGGTCACCGGTACGGTAGCGTACCACCGGCAGAGCCTCCTTGGTAAGGGAGGTGAAGACCAGCTCTCCCTCCTTGCCCTCGGGGACCGGTTCGCCTGTGCGAGGATCGACCACCTCCACCAGGAAGTGGTCCTCGTTTATGTGCAGCCCGTCCTTGTTCCAGCATTCGTAGGAGATGCCCGGGCCGATGACCTCCGACACCCCGTAGATGTCGGTGGCCGAGATGCCCAGACGCTGCTCGATCTCGGCTCGTGTCTGGTTCGTCCACGGCTCCGACCCGAACATACCCACGCGCAGCTTGAGGTCGGCGAAGTCGAAGCCCAGCTTGGGCGCCGAGTCGGCCAAGTGCAGAGCGTACGACGGCGTGCCCAAAAGGACGGTGGTCTTGAAGTCGCGCATGACGTGCAGCTGCCGGTGGGTGTTGCCCGTTGAGGCAGGTATCACCGTCGCCCCGATCCGCTCCAGCCCGGCCTGCATACCATGCCCACCGGTCAGGAGACCGTAACCGAACGTGATCTGGGCCACGTCGTGGGAGTGGGCCCCTCCGGCCACGGCCACGCGCGCACACAATTCCGACCAGGTGTTGAGATCGCCGCGACTGTAGCCTACGACGGTGGGATTTGAAGTGGTCCCTGAGGAGGCATGGATACGAAGAACCTTCTCCAAGGGCACTGCGAAGAGACCGTACGGGTAGGCGGCCTTGAAATCGCTCTTGGTGCTGAACGGGACCTTGGTGAGATCGTCGAGGGTACGGATGTCGGCCGGCTTCAGCTTGAGGGCCTGCCAGCGCTCGCGATGGAAGGACACGTTGTCGTAGGCCCAGCGCAGGGACATCTGTAGACGCTTGAACTGCAGTTCGCGCAGCTCGTCCCTGTTCATGGTCTCGTACTCGTGGTTCCAGATCTCGTTCATCATGTCTCCATCGTCCGAGTGTCGGAGGCTCGCCGTTGGCCGAAGTAGATGGCCTGCACTTCGGGATTCTCGAGCAACGCCTGGGCGTCGTCGGCGAGGACGATCCTCCCTCGCTCCATCACCAGTCCCCGGCTGGCCAGGGTCAGGGCGATGCGCGCGTCCTGCTCCACCAGCACCATGGTGAGTCCCTCGCGGTTGAGGGAGCGCAGACTGGTGAAGATGTCCTTGACCATGATGGGGGCCAGCCCCATGGAGGGCTCGTCGAGCAGGAGCAGGCGCGGTTCGGCCATGAGCGCGCGGGCGATGGCCAGCATCTGCTGCTCTCCCCCGGACAGGGTGCCGGCCTGCTGGCCGATCCTTTCCTGTAGCCGCGGGAAGAGTGCGAAGACACGCGCCAACCTCTCGCTCACGGGCCGGCCGCTCCGCCTGCGGGCGTAAGAGCCCAGCTCCAGGTTCTCGCCGACCGTGAGCGGGCCGAACAGTTGTCGTCCCTCCGGGATCTGTACAAGTCCCCTGGAGACGATGGCCTCCACGCTCAGACGGTCGATGCGCTCTCCGGAGAAGGTCATGCTTCCGTGGGAGAGGCGGATCATGCCCGAGATGGCCTTGAGCAGGCTGCTCTTGCCGGCACCGTTGGCACCGATCACGGTCACGATCTCGCCTTCCTTCACACTGAAGTCCAGTCCGTGAAGGACCTCCACCCTCCCGTAACCGGCTCTTACCTCCCGCAGGTCGAGCAAGACTGCTCCTATTCCGCCAGCACCCAGGCGCCGCCCTGGATCCTCACCATGATCATGTCTTCTGCCTTGAGACCGTCGTGATCGGTCTTGGAGTAGTTGTAGAAGCCATCGGGGCCGGCGAAGTTCTGCGTAGCGTCGAGCGCTCCCTGGATAGCGGCCGGCTCCGTGCTTCCCGCCGTCTCGATGGCGTTGACGAGCAGAGAGACGGCCTCGAAAGCGTAGCCCGCGAAGGTGTTCGGGGCGCTACCGTACTTGGCCTGGTAGGCGCTGGCGAACGCTTCGGTCACTTCTTTCTGCTCGGGGTCGGTGATAGAGCTGGGTACCAGCAGCTTGCCGGCCGGGAAGACCACTCCCTCGGCCGCGTCGCCGGCCAGCTCGATGAAGGTCTTGTTGGCGATGCCGTGGCTGCCCACGTAGGGGATCTCCATGCCAAGCTGCTGCATGTTCTTGGCGGCCAGCGCCGGCCCGGGGTTGGTGCCCCACACGATGATGACTTCCGGGTTGGCTCCCTTGATCTTGGTGAGCTGAGCCGTGAGGTCGGTGTCCTGCGTCTTGTAGGATTCGGTCGCCACGATCTCCAGACCGTAGTCGGGGGCGGTCTTCTCGATCTCCGCGTTCCCCGAGGAACCGAAGGCGTTCTCGTCGTGAAGAACGGCGATCTTGGTCAACTGCAGGTTTTCAGAGATGTAGGTCAGGGCCCGGGCTACGGCCAGAGCGTCCTTATGCGGCGTCCGCCAGATCCACTCCATGGGCGCCTTGTCGGTGATGTCGTTGGCGGCGGCCATGGCCATCTGCGGCAGGCCCTTCGTGGCCGTGATCTCCTTGACGGCCAAGGTCGACGCGGAGATGGTGGAGGCGATGAGGGCCACGGCCTTCTCCTGGTCGATGAGACGGTTGGCGGCGGTCACCGCTTCTTTCGGGTCGCTCTTGTCATCCTCGATGATGATCTCCACCGGACGGCCGAGAACGCCACCCGCGGCGTTGAGTTGCTCCTGCATCATCTCGAGCACGTTCCGCTCCTGCTCGCCCAGCGCGGCTCCCGGACCTGTGGCGGAGACGATGGCTCCGATGACTACCGGATCACCGCTCGGCGCGGCCCCTGCCGTGGTGTCGCTGCCCCCGCTGTCGTCTCGCTGCCTCTCCGCCGTTGTCGTAGTCGCCTCGTCGTCCCCGCCGCAACCTGCCAGCAACATCCCGGCCAGCAGGAATAGCGCTACCACCAGCAGCAGTCCGAGGCTCTTCATGCTCTTCATCTCGGCCCCCCTTGTACGCTTGTCTTCCTTGCTCGTCACCCCAACTCCTCTCCTAGATACGCCTTTATCACTTCCTCGTTCTCCAGGATCATGAGCGGCGGCCCCTCCGCGATCTTCCGCCCATAATCCAACACAACGACCTCGTCGGATACATCCATGACGAAGGCCATGTCGTGCTCTACCAATAAGACGGTGACACCGTCTGCGCAGATGCGCCGCACGGTATCCGCCAACCGCGCCGTCTCTTCGTCGTTCAGTCCGGCCGCTGGCTCGTCCAGCAGCAGCAGCCGCGGCTCCGCGGCCAGTGCCCGCGCGATCTCCAGGAGATGCCTCTCGCCCATGGGCATATTACCGGCTTGTTCGTCGGCCCTGTCGTCGAGACCCACCCGACGCAGCACCGCATGTGCCGCCTTGAGGGCCTCGCGCTCCTCGCTCCGGTGCCGCGGCAACGTCAGCGCGGCGGATACGATACCGGCCCGCGTGCGGCTGTGCCTGCCCACGAGGACGTTCTCGACCAGAGTCATGTCGTCAAACACGAGGCTGTGCTGGAACGTACGGGCCACCCCCATGCGACAGACCGTATGCGGAGCCTTGCCGGTCAGTTCCTCACCCGACAGGACCACCCGCCCCTTGGTGGGCTGGTAGGACCCTGCGACGATGTTGAAGAGAGTGGTCTTCCCGGCTCCGTTCGGACCGATGACGGCCTTGATCTGCCCCTGATAGACGGTGAAGGTCACGTCCTGCAGGGCATCCAGGCCCCCGAAGCTCTTCGACAGGTTCTCGATGCTGAGTAGCGGCACGGCTGACCCCTAATCCCCGGCTTCCGCGGGCGCGTCCGAGGCACCTCGCCGGCCTGCGCGCCACTCGCGGATGCGGGTCCGCAGACTCTGGGTGCGCCCCTGCCACAAGATCATGATGGCGATGAGAAGGACCCCGAACACCAGGTTGGTGAGGTCTTCGTTCACGCGATTGAGCAACTCGGGCAGGATGACGATGGCCAGCGTCCCCCACAACGCCCCCCAGATGGTGCCCAGTCCGCCGATGATCACGCCGGTCACCAGGATGATGGAGAAGGTGATGCTGTAGCTCTCCGGGCTGATGTAGTGGACGTAGTAGGCATCGAAGCTGCCGGCGATACTGGCGAAGACGGCTGCCAGCATGAACACCTGCACCTTGCGATAGGAAGTGTCGACACCGAGAGATTCGGCCGCGGGCTCCGAGTTGCGCAGGGCCCGCAGCGACCGCCCCACACGCGACTGAGTCAGGTTCAGAGCGAAGCGCAGCATCAGCAGCGCTATCCCCCAGGCCAGGAGGTGATACGCCTTGGACGTCCCCAGATCGAGACCGCCGATGGACAGCGAGCGTATGCCCGTGATGCCGTCGGTGCCGTTGGTGAGCCATTTCAATTGGACCAGCAGGATGTAGATGATCTCGTTCACGCCCAGGGTAGCCATGGCCAGGTAGTGCCCCTTGAGCTTCAGCGTCGGCATCCCTACGAGCCCGGCGATGAGCGCCGCCAGCACGGCGGCCATTGCCATGGCCAGCCAGGGGTTGAGGCCCAAGCGGGTGGTCAGAATGGCGGCTCCGTAAGCCCCTATGCCGACGAACCCCGCCTGCCCCAGAGACACCTGCCCGGCCTGGCCGAGCAGCATACTCAGCCCCAGGGCCATCATGAAGCGGGTGCCCATGAACGCCAGGACCGACAGGTAGTAAGCGTCGGACAGATAGGCAGGGACCGTCATGATGACCACGGCGAAGATGATGTAAGCGGCGTGCCTGCGGAAGAAGGTGGTGGTGGTCGCGCTGCTCATTGTCTGGTGACCACCTTGGCCCCCAGCAGACCGGCGGGACGCAGGAACAGCACCAGCAGGAGGATGACGAAGGCTATCGCGTCTTTGTAGCCTGCCGACACCACACCCACGCCCAGAGCCTCGAGAAGGCCGAGCGCGAAGCCACCTACCACCGCGCCGACGGGGTTACCCATGCCGCCCAGCGCCGCCGCTGCGAAACCCTTCAGACCCAGGAGCGAACCGGACGAGTAGCTCATGAAGCTGATGGGGGTGATCATCACCCCGGCGGCGGCCGAGATGGCCCCGCTGAGGGCGAAGCTGAACAGGACGACCCGCTGGTAAGAGATGCCCTGCAGCCGGGCGGCGGCCGGGTTGATGGCGCAGGCCCGCACCGCCTTGCCGTACAGGCTCCTGCGGTAGAAGAGCTGCAGAGACACCACAATGACGAGGGTCAGGCCCAGGACCCACAGGGTCTGGGGAGCGAGACTGGCCCCGGCGATGGTGATGGGCGTGTCCCCAGTGAACGGGGGGAGCGCCTGCGCGTCCCTCCCCCAGATGAGCATGGCGGCCGTCTCGAACACGAAGGCGGCGCCCACTGTGGCGATTATGGGTGCGAGGACCCCTTTGCCGAGCAAGGGTCGGATGGCGACCTGTTCCATGGCCATGCTGAGAAGCGTGACCACGGCGACGGCGCCGATGAAACAAGCCCACATGGGCAGACCAGCCTTGTAAAAGGTGACGGCCATCAACCCGCCGAGCATCACCAGCTGACCCTGGGCAAAGTTGATGATCTGGGTGGCGTTGAAGACCAGCGTGAAACCCAGCGCGGTGAGAGCGTAGATGCTCCCGCTGGTGATCCCGCTGAAGACGTACTGGAGGAATTGGTCGAAACTCACCGGCCGACGCCCGTCCCTACCAGCGCCGAGCCGAAGGGAAAGCAGGTGGGTGCCCCCCCGGCGCCCACCTGCAACAGACTGTCTTCGCTACACCCCGATCCCATGCGTGTCCGCGAACCCCTTCGTGCCTACTGTACGTCTTCCGGGCCGAGAACCTCGAAGCCGGCTTCCTCGAGCAGGGCTTCGAGACGTTCGTGCTCCTCGGTCTTGAGCAGGAGAGAGTCGCGCCCCCCCAGATAGATGTACTCGATATCCAGCCCGGAATCAGCCACCATCTGAGTGATGCGCGCCAAGACTCCCGGCCTGTCCGGCATCTGGGCCCAGACCACCCGATGCTCGACGACCGCGTAGTCGGCCGCCGTCAGCAGTTCCTTGGCGCGGTCGATCTGGTCGACGACCAGGCGCAGGATACCGTAGTCGGTAGTGTCGGCGATCGTGAAGGACAGCACGTTCACTTCTCCGTCGGCCAGGGTGGCAAGAGCGGCCGCGAGATGACCCCGCTCGTTCTCGAGGAATACCGACAGCTGTCGGATGCTCATGCGGACCCCCAGAAGACAACGATCGACGGGCGGAACGGACCAGAAAGACGCATTTTAACAGGTGGCCACGGCTGCCGGCCTCGCGCGCACGATGCCGCGGGCCTCGGGCGAGGGGCATCTGACGAAACTCAAACCTCCCGGCTACGCAGGGCGCAGGGCGCCTTCCATGTACTTCAGTGACGGATCCCACAGTATCCATTCACCAAAGCCCTGCTCCTCAGCGGCCTTGATCTGAGCCTTGACCTCGGCCACGCCGTAGTTGACTCCACGCATCGAGAAATCCTGCAACCAGGGCCGCCCCATGGCGCCGGTGCCGGCCAGTTGGTTCTTCGTGTCCTGGGTGGCGTGGGTGATGAGCTCGTACGGACTCGCATTGGGATTGTCGATGTTGTAGAAGCCCGCGTTGTAGTGCGAGGGATAGATCATCGGGCAGACGATATCGACGTTCCTGCTGATCTTCTCGACATTCTGTCCAATTACGGCCGAATCCTTGGCGTTGTTGGGGTTCACCGTGATGCCGAAGACGTCGGCGGAGACCCACACGCCCAGCTTCTCCAGCCGGGGCCGGGCGTAGGCGAGAAACGCGGCTATGGCGTCCTCTTTGCTGGAGTTCTGCCCCGGGTACACGGCGTCGGAGATCTTCCCGTCGCTGGGGAAGCGCACGTAGTCGAACTGAATCTCGCGGAAGCCGTGCCGGGCCGCATCCTCTGCGACCTGCACCAGGTACTCCCATACCTCGTGGTTATAGGGGTTCGTGAAGCTGAGCTCCTTGAAATCCTTCCAGATCTCTCCGTTCTTATGCATGACGGCTAGGTCGGGGCGCTTGGTAGCCAGGATGTCGTCCTTGAAGCACACCACCCGGGCGATCGGGGTGATGTTGTGCTCCCTCAGCTTGGCGATGAGGGCGTCGATGTCCTTGATGCGCTTCTCGATGAGACCCTCTTGCCTGGCCAGGTCGACGTCGGCATCGTAGGCGACCGTGCCCAGATCGTCCTTGACGTCTATGACGAAGGCGTTGATCTCGGTACGGTCGGCGAGGCCGATCATGTTGTTGAGCATCTCCGAGGACGAGGCCGCGTAACTCGTCATGTAGATCCCCTTGACCGGGACGTAGGAGAGATCGCGCAACTCGCGCAGATCGACCAGAGGCTCTATCTCGTAGTCGCCCTTCACCTGGAGCGCCACGGGAGCCGTCACCAGCTCCTCCTCGCCCCCGCCGGGGAAGCCTCCTCCGCCCATCAGCCAACTTCCGGCAGACCACAGGAGCAGGAAACCGGCCGCGAAAGCGACGATACCCGTGAAGGCGATAAGGCCCATACGCCGGTTGGCCGCCTTGCGGCGGGAGGCCGAACGCGAGGGACGATGCCGGGTGTTCGAGTGTTCTGTCGACATACTGTTGGGGGCATTTTAACAGGCATCTGGTACACTGCCCGTGTTATGCGGCGTACCAGGGTAAAACGGTTTCTGCTGATCAGCTTCGCGGTCGGCGCTTTCATCGGGCTGGTGAGCGGACTTGCGTTCGGCGGACCCGCCGAAGAAGGCACCGCCCGGGCTTCCGACCCCGAAGACGCCCTCTCCACATCCTCCGGCTCCGGCTCCGAAGCCGACCTCAGCGCGTCCGAGCCCATAACCGCCGAACGGGCGCGGGCCATCGGCGCGAACGAGATGGGACAGGTCTTGGTGGTGATGTACCACCTCATCGACTCCGAGGAGACGGAGTGGACCCGCACCCCCGAGAACTTCCGTAACGATATCGCCCTTCTGAAGGCCGAAGGTTTCTACCCTGTCAACGTCCGCGACCTGGCCTCGGGCAACATCGACATCCCGGCCGGCAAGTCGCCGGTGGTCATCACGTTCGACGACTCCAGCCCCGGGCAGTACCGCATCCTCGACGATGGGAGTGTCGACCCCGATTCAGCCGTAGGCATCCTGCAGGAAGCCGCCAAGGCGAGCGACTGGGCGTCACGCGCGTCCTTCTACTGCCTGCTCGACGTGGTGCCCAAGGAGCGAGAGGTCTTCGGGCAGCCCGATCGCCAGCAGGAGAAGCTGCGCAACCTGGTGAACTGGGGCTACGAGGTGGGCAGCCACACCGTCTCCCACCTCAATCTGAGCGAAGCCGGTGTGGATGAGGCGACCAAGCAGCTGGCCGAATCGCAGGCGACTCTGGAGGAACTCATCGGCGGCGAGTACGCGGTCACCAGTATCTCCATCCCGTTCGGCGAATACCCGGCGGACGAGAGCATCCTCGCCTCGGGTGAGTACGACGGCATCACCTACAGCTACACGTCCGGGCTGGCCCTGGGAAGCAAGCCCTCCGCTTCACCCTTCTCGACCGATTTCGACCCCATGCATATCACCCGCATCAGGGGCAGCGCGAGCTACCTAACCGACGCCATCCAGAACTTCAAGGACAATCCCGAGTTGCGCTACGTCTCCGATGGGGACCCGACGACGGTGTCGGCTCCGGCGGAATTGGCGGCGGATCTGGGCGATCTGGTGGACGACCTGGGCCGACCCGTCGTACGCTACTAGGACCGAGGAACACGGGCAGCACGGGCAAGACGGTGCCATGCGCCACCTTGCAGGGCGCAGTAGTGGGCGCGGGCTTCCGCTAGACGGGCGAGGGCGAACTCAGTCGACCCGCTTGAGACCTGGAGTCCCCGCCTCCTCTACGACCTCAGACAGGCCGCCACAGAGACCGCACTCGTAGGTTCTCCCCGCGGCAGACTCCTTGCCCAGGTGCACGATCACGTGGCACCAGGGGCAGACGGCGTCGATGTCCGGCTCCCCACCCTGGAGGGCGACCTTCTCATCCACGATCTCCCACAACGGGTCGTACTGTTTCTTTGCCACCGATCCTCCACGATCTTGGATGCTGTATCGTTGCTCGCGATCCTGAGTCTCTCACAGGACGGCAAGCTTGCTCAAGGTCTCCGCGGGATGAGGTCATGGACACAGGGCGCGACAACAGCACCGATACAACAGATGCCCCGCGGACCGCGCGCCTCCGGCTGCCTGTGCTCGATCTCGGCGTCGCCCCTTATCAACCCGTGCAGGAACTGCAGCGCCGCCTGCGCGAAGCGGTCGCCGACGGGAAGATGGCGGGCGTGCTTCTGCTGCTCGAGCACGAGCCCGTGATCACTCTCGGCACCAGAGCCGGAGCCCAGGACCTGCGCACCACGCCGCTTCGCGGAGTGGGTTCCCGGAGCCGCGTCGAAGTAGTGGAGTCCGAGCGGGGCGGTCAGGCCACCCTTCACGCCCCCGGCCAGCTGGTCAGCTACCCCGTCGTCCCCATTCCGGGGCGAGATCTCTCCGCCTATGTACGTGCCCTGGAGGAGGTGCTGATAGTGCTCCTCGGTCGTCTGGGGATCGCCGCAGTGAGGCGCAAGGGCGCGCCTGGGCTCTACGTGGGCAGCGACAAGATAGCCTCGGTGGGTCTCCGCTGCCGGCGCTGGGTGGCCAGCCACGGGACCTCGCTCAACGTGGACCTCGATCTCTCCCTCTTCGACCTCATCGTGTCCTGTGGCGACCCCGACCTCCGCCAGACAAGCATCGCCGCGCTCACCGGCCGCCGGCACTCCGTGGTCGACATCAAAGCCGGCTATGTCGAAGCGGCTCGCGAAGTGCTCGGCTGGGATTTGCTGCCCGTGCGGAAAGTACCCTACGACGCGGTGGAGGAGGCGTTGGGGTTGAAGGTGCCCACGGCAGGATTCGAACCTGCGACACCTGGCTCCGGAGGCCAGTGCTCTATCCCCTGAGCTACGTGGGCGGGAAGGCCATCGGCGCTTGCGTCTGCCACGAGGTGGGCCGCCGACGAAGGGGGATTATACCGGTTCAGCCGTCCAGGTGCGCCCGCCCCTTCTCGGGGTACGGCACAGCCAGGATATCGAAGTCCCGGGGCAGGATCGTGTGTGGGAAGACGGCCCTGGCTTCGCTGCGCAACTCCCTCCAGCCGTGGCGGGAGCTGATATGGGTGAGGACCAGCATGTCTACCCCGGCGTCACGAGCCACCTCGGCCGCTTCGCGAGCCGTCGAATGACGAGTCTCCAGCGCGCGATCGTGCTCTTCCCAGGCGAAGGTCGATTCGTGCACGAGCACGGACGCCCCGGCGGCCAGTTCGGCCACCGACTCCACCGGCCGGGTGTCACCGGTGATAACGACCTTGCGCCCCGGGCGGGAGGGCTCCATGACCTCCTCCGGCCGGACCTCGCGGCCATCGGCTACCACGACGCTCTCCCCTTTCTGCAGCCGCCCGAAATCGGGGCCGGGCACGACCCCGAGCGCGATGGCCCACTCCGGATGGAACAGCCCCGGACGAAGCTTCTCCTCCAGGCACCAGGCCAGACCGGGGAGACCATGATCGACCGGGGCCGCCTTCAGCCAGTAGTCGATACCCTCCAGGACGATCCCCGGTGCGGCCTCCTCAACGAGTAGAGGGAAGCGGGGACGACCCACAAGGCGTTCGGCGTCGCGAAGCAGTTCGTACAGGCCATCGGGCCCGTAGAGCAGGAGGGGCTCGACCCTCCCCAGCAGGCTCCAGGTCTTGAGGAGCCCGGGAAGACCCAGATAGTGGTCTCCATGGAGATGAGTGAGCAGGATCATGCCTATGCGGGCCAGGCCCACGGAGCGCATCAGCTGCCTCTGCGTGCCCTCGCCGCAGTCGATGAGTATCCTCTCCCCTCCCCGGATCAGCAGAGTGGCGCTGGAGCCTCGATCGACCGTGGGAGTCGCTCCCGCGGTACCCAGAAAGACCAGGTGAAGATCCAAGAGCTGTCCGAACTAGCTCTGGAGACCCTCGTCGGGATCCGACGGGGGATTCGTGGTCAGGCGGATGGTCTCTTCCGATCCGCCGGGATGAAGGAAGAACGTGGGGTTGCAGCAGCAGCCGGGCGTCGAGAGAGCAGCGTACGCCTGCTCGATCCGCACCGCACACTCGGGCCGTGGCGACCGCGTCACCCGGAGACTGCCGTAGGGGTCGGTCGCTCGTCCCCCCCGGTCCGTAGCATCGCAGAATGCCGCCAGATCGAGCTCGGGGCTGAAGACCTTGTTGAGACAGCCGAAATACGACGTGTCCGCGTCTTCGTAGGAGTACACGAAGGGACACGAGTTCTTGAGACACTGCCAGGGAGAGACGACCCTCTCGCAGATGATCTCGCACTCCCGGCATTCCAGCCGCATCCGCTGCCGCAGGCTGCGCCAGGAGGCGTTCCCACGGCCGGTTTCTCGCTTGTTCTTTGCCATGTGCCCAGTATACCGTCGCCGCGCTATTCCAATCCCTCCCAGCGCGTTCCGGGTACGAGCCTCACCCGATGGAGTGAGCGGTCCGTGGCCCAACGGAAGATCTGCGGCGAGAACAGGATCTGTCCCGTCTGCCCGAGGGCGACCTCTTCGGTCGCAAAGACGGCCCCGTGCAGGACGGTACCTTCAAGCAGCACGGACCCCTCGTCGACCACGATCACTCCGTACAGGTCACCGCGGTCGCGGGCGTCCAGGTCGGCGCCGCCGGTGACCACTACCAGTACCGGCGAGTCCGGCGCGGTGCCCCCGCATTCGGAGGGCAGGGCCACGTTGCCCCCAAACCATCCCGCCGTGCCCCCGCCGAGGCAGAGCACATCGTCCCCGAAGGATACAGGGGACGAGTCAGCCGAGGTCAGTGCCAGCCAACCGGGGTCCAGCCGCCAGGGGGTGACAAGTGACTCGACGACGCAGGTGCAAGCAAGTAGCGGATCGACCGGAACGTCGGAGAAGTAGCACGGGACCATGGACGCGGAAGGCCCGGTCTCTTCTGGTTCCCCTGCCCCTTCGGAGTCGATCCAGGGCGACTCTCGATCGGGAGACGCGGTCATGGTGCCGCCGACCACGGCGGCCAAGGGCAGGTCAAGTCCGTCCCGCCCCCTCTCCAACGAGGCCGATACGACCAGTCGAGACAGCGTCGGCTCGTGGCGGACGGTCGCCCTCATGAGCCAGCCATCGCTCTCCGGGACCTCCTCGACCCAGCTCTCGGTGGCTCCACCCCCCTCGCTCTCTTCGGCCTCCGACCACACAGGCGCGATCGGTTCCCAGCTTCTCAGAAGCATCTGTCTGATGTCCGCCAGGGCCGAGTCCTTCTCACTCAGTCTCGTACGCCCGACCGACTCGTCATCGATGGCTCGCTCGGCGACCAGGATCACTGTGCTTAGCCCCTGTAGCACGACGGCCACGGCCAGACAGGCGAAGACCATCAGCAGCAGAACGGAGCCGCGGTCAGCTCGAAGACGGAAGACGGGACCATCGCCGGATGGTGACCGACTCCTTCGGGCGCAGGGCACTCACCGCCCGACCCTTCCCGTGGTCCTGATGATGGCCGGGCTGCTGAGGCCGGAGGGCGCCGCCCACAGTTCGAGCACAACCTTGTCGACTGCTGCCAGCTCGGCACGAGCAAGCGGGGCGACGACGATACGTTCTCCGATCAGATAGGAGAGATGGCTGCCCGTGCGGACCCCTTCCAGCATGGTCTTGTTGTCGACGAACAGCGACGTCGTGAAGACCCCTGGGCGCGTGGACGGGCATGGTCCCCAGCGACGCATGAGATTGGAGCCGGTGATTTCCCACTCCACAATGATCGGGGTCGAATCGACTTCCGAAGGCACGAGAAGGATCACACGAGAGACGCTAGCCTCCAGTAGGGCAGCACTGGTGGGAAACGGGCATCCGCTCCCGCCCGCTAGACGCATGTCGCGCTCGAAACGGGCGAATGCCACCCTAGCCTGCACCGCCTGTACCGACCGGTCGGCCTGCTCTACCCCCGTTCTCTGCAGAGAGGTTAGGAGAGGTGCCACCGCGAGAGCGAGGCAGAGCGCGAGGAACAGCCCCAGCACGACCTCGATGACACCGAAGCCGGACGCCGCACGACACGACAGACGCCTAGAAATAGATGTCCAGGCCACGACCGACGTCCATTAGCCAGGATTGAGCCGATTCGTCGATGGTGACACCCACCGGGCCGGCTGCAGGAGCCTCGAACACGATGGGCAATGAGAGTTCCGGCGTCGGCCCTAACGTCCAGGAGACGTCGAGCCCCGGGTTGCTGGCATTGGGGGGATGGATCACCGTCTCGCTGGAGCTGGGAGTAACAGACCAGGTCGGCGGTGCGATCGCTACCAGCGCCGTCAGAGCCCAGGCACAAGCGATCTCCACGGCGGTCCCCAGGCGTCCCCCGGAGCACGTACCCGGACCACCGCTTCGCGCCCTTCACTGTAGGACCACGTTTCGGCCTCGATCACGGCTAGGCCCAAGGAATCCGCGGACCATTCTCCCTGAAGCCAGCCATCTATCCAGAGCCCAACGCTGGACGTGCCGGCGGCTTCCCCTGGAACTCCGGTGCTCACCTGAAGCTCAGGGCCAGGAAGCCAGGCCGCGGATATCACAAGGGCTCCCCACGTCCAGGCACCCATGGTCCCGGCGTCGATAGATCGCTCAGCAAGGGTACTTGCCTGCACCCGTGCGCGGGCGGCCTGAGTTGCGGCGGACATCATGGCTCCGGCAAGCGGACCAAGCAAGATGCTCGCGACTACCACAGCTACCATGACCTCGAGGAGGATCCACCCTCGGGACGACCGCCACAGGGTCTGGAGTCCGCACAGCCTGTTCACAGGGCCGCTCACGGCTTGACCGCCGAGAAGCTTCGGACTGTGAGCCCGCTTGCCGGACGCACGACCACGCGGTAGCGGGTCCCGAGGCTGTCGAAGTAGATCGAGCCGCCGCTGTCGGGTGAGGCCAGCGCCCCGCCGAAGGCAACCCCGACTCCTCCCCCGGCAACCCAACGCGCCACATTCGCGCTAGCGGCCACGACCGGCGCAGAGGGGCCGAGGCTCCCCCGCAGAGTGAGAAGTCGTGGGCCAGTTCGAGCGCGCCGTCTTCGTAGTCGAGAGCTACCGAACCTCCATGCCAAAGCACGCCCACTTGGGCCCAGGCCGCGGCGGCCTGCCAGCTCTGGGCCGCGCCCCTGGCCTCCTGGGTGCCCACACCGGACGCCAGGGATACGACGCCGGCAACCATGCAGATCCCCAGCAGGGCCATGACCACAGTCAGTTCAATAAGTGTGTGGCCGCGCTCTGATTGGGTGAGGTAGGTAGCCCGGCCTGCACGAATGAGTGAGTCTCTGAATGAGGGTGGTTGCGTTCCCATGGCTGCCAGGCTACGGCAGCGCCGGGTGGAGAGAAGGCAGACCATGGTCTGAGATTGGCGCCGGCCGTCCTGCTTACTAGGAAGCACGACGATGCCAACGAGCCCATGATCAGGAGGGGTCATAGCGGGTGAAGTCCCGGAGCGGGACGAACATCCCTCGCCGGCCACGATTTCCGCGCGCTGACGATTCCTGCGAGTGGTTTCGCGGCTCTGAGACGAGCGTGGGATGCCGGGTGGCACCGCCCCGCTTGTCGGTTACCAGCCGAGTTCGGCGGTTCCTTCGATAACCTTGACTTTGACGTACCCCGTATCGGACAGCTCCAGAGTATCGATCTGGACCCCGAAGTAGTTGCCGCTAGCGCTTGCATTGGCCAGGTCCGCGACGGTGGACGACTCTCCGTAGAAGGCGACCTCGTTCTGTTCAGCCTGCGCGTCCACTGTAGCCAGGATCCACGCGGGATCGGTCCTCACCAAATCCTCACCGCCGTCGACCCACAGGATGCTCGGTTCGATGGCGCTCAGCATGTCCACCGTCACCTCAGTGTAGTCACCGGTATCGACGAACGCCGTCTGCATAGCCGTAAGAGCGTTGCGTACCAGGGTGTAGGAGGCAGAATCCTGCGCCTGCTGGCGCTGCCCGAGGAAGGTGGGGATGGCAATCGCCGCTAGGATGGCGATGATGATGATCACTACTAGCAGTTCGATGAGGGTGAAGCCCGCGTTCGAACGACTGCCCTGACGTAGTCGTTTCTTCAGTCCATAGGCCGCCATATGCAGCACCTCTTTCTCATTCCACACTTCAGAGCGGATCGCCACTACCGGCGACGACGCCTTTCTGAGCCGCCGTTTCTCTGACCAGCGCAGCCTCGGAACGCTCGCCCGTCGGCCTCGAGGAGAGCTATCAACACCCCGTATGCGTAGGCATAGCCGACATCCGTCTCAATGGCCCTCTTGAGCGTGGTCTCAGCCGTATCAGCATCCCCAGCTTCCGTCTGGGCCTGCGCGAGAAAGGTCAGGTGTTTCGCGCTGGGGTCCAACGGCGGCAGCTTCAGCGAAGGCTGAAACGGCTTTGGCCGGCTCCCCTTGATGGTTCAGATAGTTGAAGGCAAGTTCCACGCGGGTCTGCGTGTCCTTCGGGTCGAGAGAGACCAGCTTCTCCTGCAGCGGAAGAACCTCATCGAATCGCTGCTGCAGGTAGAGCAGGGTGGTCAGACCCCGCAAAGCATCGAGATCGTTCGGCTCGTCCCGGAGGCGGGCCTGGTAGAGACCCACCGCAGATTCGTAGTCACCCGCCGCTTCGGCATCTCGCGCCTCCGACAGGAGACCTGAGCAGCCCAACAGGGAGAACGAGATTAGGAGAAGAAGAACACACAGTACCGTTCCCCGGATACTGCGCAGAACGCCGTTCTCATCCGCTTGGCTCATTATCTTCCTCTTGAGATCTTGGCCGATCATACGTCCGGCGCTTTGCGTGTGGTCAGAATGCCGTGCACTCGTCTTGGGTAAACAAAAGAGAGGGGCCACGCCTGCGTGGCCCCTCTCAAATCAAAGATCGCTAACTACCAGCCGGCCGTCACGGCTACGCCGATGTCCTTGACAAACACGGTCGTTCCGCCCGCTCCTTTGTTCGTATACACACCGAACAAGTTGTCGGAGGCTGATTGAGAGGCAACGGAGAACGTGGTGGCGTCTCCGAAGTAGTCAACAGTACTGAGCTCGGCAGCAGCCGCTGTAGTGACATCCTCTGAGCCTACCGTGCCAACGACCACATGAGCGCCGGCCATGGCATTGAAAGTGATGGACGGCTCGATTGCCATGAGATCAGCCGCGGCGACGCATAAGTCTTTGCATCCACATAGGAGGATTCGATGGCGGTCATGGCATTGCGGACCAGTGACTTAGCAGCTGCGTCCTGGGCCTTCTGGCGCTGGCCGAGGAAGGTCGGGATGGCGATCGCCGCCAGGATGGCGATGATGATGATCACCACCAACAGTTCGATGAGAGTGAAACCCTTTTCACCCTTCATCCTCTTGCGAAGACGACTGAGCATTGTGCTCCTCCTCCTGTTTGTGGACCCTTTTGGTTCCAAACCGCGAACAACTGGCGATCTGGCGCATCGATCTGTGATGCGTCGGTCCTGCTATCGGCACTCTGGCTGAGGACTTTAGCCGGAGCTGTACAACGTTCGGCGCATCTTGCCGGACTCGGCCGCAGCTCGCCTTATAGTCTGCCGTGCGGCACTCCTTACATTGCGCACGCGCAACTTCACGGCTTCCGGCATGAACAACGGATCTGCTCTCCATACACAGTCCACGGCGCAGCAACCGACTAAAGACCAGTACTTGCTTGGCCGATACTTGGTCACAGAGAGCGCGAAAGCAGCGATGATCGGACCAAACGGACTTGAAGGTGAGCGCCGATGCAGTGCCCCGATGCCGCCTTCGCTGCCTCCGAGTCCGCGTCCTCCCGGGAGATACATCGATGAAGTTCAACCGGGCAACCGCATCAGCGGCGAGGCCGGCTTCGGCCTCATCGAGATCATGGTCGCCGCTGCTGCTGCTGGTTGTGATGGCCGGGTTCCTTCCGCTGTTCCTGCAAGGCCTGAGCCAGTCCTCGGCCGCCCGCTTGAAGAGCATGGCCACCAACATCGCTCGCGAGAAGGTCGAGCAGATCCGCCAGCTCGACTATCGGGAGATCACCAGACGACACGAACGACCCCAGGAACCTCGCGGCTCTCTTCGGGGACTCGGTCGTGGTGCCGGAACGCAACATGACCTACTTGATCTCATACGAGGTCGCCCCCGAGGCGATGCCCGGCCAGGCTGTCAAGAGCGTTGAAGTCACGGTCACGTGGGACGGTCCACCTGTCCCCTCCCCGGCTGTGGTGAAGACCATGGTCGCCCAGCAGTACTTGGGCCCACGGGGCTCCTGGCTGGAGGTCGCGACACCAGCGCGGTGATGCTCCTGGAGGCACCCGTTCCCCTTCTGGCCACCGACGGCGGCCCACCGCGGTCAAGTACCACATCGCTCAGTCCGACTGGTTCATGGCCTACGACGCACTTTCCTTGCCGCTGCCGTCGCCGAACGACATCTCCCTCACCTCCGTGTTCCGTGACGACGCCGGAGGCAAGGTGGGCGCGCTCGAGGTCGATAACACCGGGCTGCACGCCACTGCCGCCGGGTCACCAGCCGCAGTGGATGACATCTGGTTCCAGTACAGCTTCGACGCGCGCACCATACCCGACGGCTACTGGGACCTCATGGTCACCATGCGGAACTACTTCGAGGAACCGGGCAACACCTGGATTCTGCGAGTCCGCGTGGAGAAGGGCCCCCCAGACCCACCCACCGACTTCATCGCCACGGCCACGTCCGACACCACGGTCTCGCTGACCTGGCTTCCCGGGACCGAGCAAGACCGGGCACGATACGTGCTGGAGAGGATGGAGGTCGACGCAGGCGGCACCCCCTTGAGCGCCTGGACCCCGGTGACCGTGGATCCGGCAGTTTCCCAACGTGCCCGCCAATACCCTGTCCCCCCACACCGCCACCTTCATAGACGACGGGTTGCTCGACCCGATGGGAGATCCGCTCAACGACATTCCCCCTTGTGGCCGTCCCTCGCCGGAAGCCCCTCGCTACTACCAGTACCGCGTATACGGGGTCGATACGGGCGAGCGGTCGGCGCCCGAGTCCGCTGGCCGTGAGCAACATCGTCGCTCTTCCCGCGGCTACTCCCGCCTCCCCAAGTGGAGGTTCCCGCTGTGATCAGTCTGCTGCTGGACCCGGCACAGGACGGCCCTGACCGCAGCTGGGGCTGGGGTGGTCTGTGACTGAGGAAGTCGTGTCGACCTCTCCTGCCCCGGGGACGGTGCTCACCCAGAGCCCCATCGCGGGAACTATGGTGGATGTGGGGAGCAACGTGGCTCTGGTCGTGGCAACCGCCACTCCGTCTACGCCCGTTGACTACGCTGTGACTATCACCACCAAGAACAAGGACGCACGGTCCATCGTGATCCTCAGACGCAGAGAGCGTCGTGAGGCTTTCTACGAAGCATCGACAAAGGAGAGGATGTCGAACTGGACCTGCCCAACGGGCACTACACTATCCACCTTTCCGTACCCACCGGCGCTCAACTGGCGGACTTCTACGTCAATGGCGGACCGCTATCGGTGAGCATCCCCTGGAGTACACCCATGTTGATGCCATCACGACAGCGCTCCATGACTCGCACGGCACCTGGCTCACAGCCGATCCCAGGTCGGCCAACCAGCCAAGCGGGTTTCTCGCTGGTCGAACTGCTTGTGGCGATGTCGCTTCATGCTGGTCGTCATGGGCGCCATCTACGGAGTCTGGCAGGGTCTGTCCCGCACCTATGCTTTCACGGAAGAGGATGTGTCGGTCCAGACGGAAAGCCGTGCGGCCATGGCAGAGATGGTCGAGTACATCCGGACGGCGAGACAGCCGTCCTCGGTAGCAGTTGCGAGCTACGACACCGTTATCCCGGAAGCAGTGCCCTTCTCCATCACTTTGTGGACAGATACCAATCGCGACGGTAGCCACACTCTCCAACTGGTCCGGTTCAGAGTGTCCCCGGATCCGCTCACGAGTCCGAGTGGTACCCAATATGAGCTCTGTCAGGGAACAGGGAGATGCGTCTACCTGCTCGTTCGCCGGGGCCATCCCAGTTCGCCTTGTGAGCTCCCACGTCGCCAACGGCAGCGCCGCGCACCCGCTGTTCGCCTACGTGAATGCCCTTGGGGAAGAAACCACCGACCCCACCCAGATACGGCAGGTGGTCATCAACCTCCGCGTCGACGTAGACCCCACCAACAGCCCAGCCGTGAACGTGCTGAGCTCGGTGGTGCAACCAAGGAACCTCAGGCAGTAGCCGGTCAGGCGGATGATCATGAGAACAAGTTTGGATCAACCAGTGACAAGAGCCAGGAGGGCTCGGTCATCGTCATCGTGATGATGTTCGCGTTGGTATTCCTGATCATCGGTTCCGCGCTTTTCATGCTGGTCAGGTCGTCCAACGGCGGCACTGAATCGAGCGGAAGGATGTGAAGGCCTTCAACGTGGCCGAAGCCGGCGTAGACGCTGCTCTGGTTGAGTCTTAGAGTGGTTTGGCCGCGCGCCCGGGGGAATCGATCACTGTGGATCAGACCGAGTTTCGCAGCTTCTACGACGACACCAAGGAGTTCCCCGATCCCAGCCACGGTCAGTTCATAGAGGCGCTGACCTATGACGACGCTCCGGACAACCCGACGTCCGACCCGAGCAAGCGAGTCCTTATGACTCCAATGGGGACGACGAATGTGGATCGACAGCGAGGGTGATGTCGACGACGCCCGGCACGGATCCTTGTGCTCGCGATCGCCTGAAGATGCCGGTCGAGCTTCCCGACGTCGCGCTCGTGGCCAACAGCGCCGGCGGCAACGGCCAAGGTCTGGACGTCAGCGTCGACCCCGACCTACCGCGCTGTGAACGGCTCCATCCCAGCCGGAGGCGCCCTTGCTGTCTACACCGGCAAAGGCGCCTTCAATAAGGATATATGCCCTGGCGCGGACATCAGCGTAGTCACCGTGCCGACCAACCCCTTCTCGGACTACGTCCCGGATTCTCTGATCGCAATCCTCAAGCGCATGGCCCAACGCGCGCTCCCAGTCGTTCTCGACGACACGAACGGCGCGTCAGCGGCAGCAAGCGCCTTCCTCTACTGATCCCGGACACCGGTCCTGGCAGCGTGGTCTATCTGGAGAGCAGCGAGAACCCCATCACTATTGGAGGTAATACCCCCATGGGTAGTCCAGAGAGACCCGCGATCGTGGTCGTAGACACGTTGAACTCCGGTCACGCGATCGACTGGCGAGGCACTTCCCAGTTCTACGGGGTAGTGATTGTGGTCGGCGACGCGATGCTGCGCGGAACCCACGACATCAGGGGCTGCGTGCTGAGCGCCGGAGCCGTGGAGAACAAAGGTGGCCCCGGGGTCAGGTATAACGGGGACTGCGTTCCGCCAGTTGAACGAGCAGCACACCCTCAGCGTGGCTCTCGTGCCAAACACCTGGGAAGAGTACACGGTGCCCGAATAGCCAGCTGAGGCGGGCGCCGAGGTGGGTCCCCGACCACAAGGCGGGGTGACGTCCGCTCCCTCAGCGTCCGCTACTGCCGAAGCCCCCTTCGCCCCTGGACGTCCGCGGCAACTCCTCGACGGCCACAAACACCGGCTCCTCGACCCGCTGCACGACGAGTTGGGCGATCCGCTCCCCCACGGCCACCACGAAGGGCTCGGCGCCGGAATTGAAGAGCGAGACCCTCACCTCACCCCGGTAGCCTGCGTCGATCAGCCCGGGCGAGTTGACCACCATGATGCCGTGCTTGAAGGCCAGTCCCGAGCGAGGCTGCACAAAGCCGGCGTAACCCTCGGGAATGGCGAGAGCGATACCTGTACCCACTTCCCGGCGCTCGCCCGGCGGGATCGTCACCTCGTCCACGGAGAACAGGTCGGCGCCCGCGTCACCGGGATGGGCCCGCCGAGGAAGCGGGCCTGGGGTGAAGCAGCTTGACCGCCAGGGACATGGGTGCACGCCGCACTCCGCGTTCCGGTGAGATCGGCGGCCGGCGCGGACGCGTCGGCAGCAGCTCGCTCACAGCCGCAGCGAGTGTTCGATGCGGTCCACGGCCTCCGCGATGCGCTCGTCGGGCGTCGTCAGCGAGAGCCGCACGAAGCCTTCTCCCGCCGGTCCGTAGCCGGAACCCGGCGTGACCACCACGGCCGCCTGGTCGAGCACGTATTCGCTGAAGCTCGCCGACGTGTACCCCTCCGGCACCGGTATCCACATGTAGATGGTCCCCTTGGGCTTGGGCACCTGCATCCCCACCGACGTCAGAGCCTCGGCCAGAAGATCGCGCCGCCTGCGGTAGATCTCGCACATCTCGGCCACGAAGTCCCAGGGTCCGTTGAGGATGAAGGCTCCGGTGCGCTGAAGGGCGTCGAACATGCCCGAATCCATGTTGGTCTTGAGACGCCAGAGATAGGCCAGCATCTCCCGGTTGCCGACGCCGAACCCCATGCGCCAGCCCGTCATGTTGAAGGGTTTGGAGAAGCTGAAGAACTCCACGCCCACGTCCTTGGCTCCGGGGGTGGCCAGGAAGCTGGGAGCCACGTACCCGTCGTAGGTGAGTTCCGAATAGGCGTTGTCGTGGATCACGGCCACGTCGTACTTCTTGGCGAAGGCGACCACGCGCTCGAAGAAATCATCCTCTATCACGGCGGCGGTGGGGTTGTTGGGGTAGCCGATGAAGAGCACCTTGGCCCGGTTCGCTTCCTCCTCGCTGATCTCGTCCAGATCGGGCAGGAAGCCCTTGTCGGGCTGCAGGCGGAGGTAGCGCACCTCGGCCCCCACCATGAGGGAGCCGCCGGCGTAGACGGGATAGCCAGGGTCGGGTACCAGCGCCAGGTCACCGGCGTCGAGCATCGACCAGCAGATGTGGGCCAGCCCCTCCTTCGCGCCCAGCAGGGGGAAGAACTCCTTCGCGGGATCCAGATCCACCCCGAACCGCCTCTTGTAGAAACCGGCTGCCGCCTCGGCGTATTCCGGCAGTCCCCAGTTGCTCGGGTAGCGGTGGTTGCCGGAGTCGGCCACCTGGCGCTGCATCTCCTCGACGATGTACGCGGGCGTGGGCAGATCGGGGTCGCCGATGCCCAGGCTGATTACGTCCACCCCGCTCTTGCGCTTCTCGGAGATCTTCCGCTCCATCTCCGCGAAGAGATAGGGAGCCAGGTTGTCCATGCGCCGGGAAAAAAGCACGCTCGCCTCCTTGTTGCAGTCGCCGGTGATCGGTCGCCGACGGTCGTGTTGCCTGTCAGTCGCCGGCGGCTGCAGCCCATCCCATTCGGTGAAGCAGGTCCGGGGAGAGTTCGCCCCGGAAGACCTCCTCGGCCGGTCCGGTCATGAAGACCCGCAGCGCACGGCGTCCGGCGCCGTCGCCTCGGCCTCGTACACCTCGATGGTGAGATCGCCCCCCAGAAGGTGCACCAGCACCGGGCTGGTCGCCAGTCCCAGGCGCACCAGGGCCGCCCCCACGGCCGTGGCTCCGGTGCCACACGCCTGCGTCTCCCCTACGCCCCTCTCCCACACCCGCATCCGCGCGGAGCCGTCGGCCTCCACCCGCACGAACTCCACGTTGGCCCGATTCGGGAACGCTGGGTGATGTTCGATGACGGGCCCCACGGTGGATACGTCGAAGCCCGCCGGGTCGTCCACCAGGATCACGCAGTGAGGGTTGCCCACATCGACGAAGGTGAATGGATGGGCGTATCCGCCGACTTCGAGCACGGCGTCGACGATGTCCGTCCCCATCCGGGGCGATGGACGCTCGGCCACCCCCGCGCCGAGAGGGGCACCGTGGGTCGAGAGACTCCGGGATCGATGTTGGCGCTGCGGAAACGCGCCTGCCCCATGTCCACCCGCACCCGGCCGTCATCGAGAAGGCGGGGCTTGATGGCGCCGGCCAGGGTCTCGACCACGAACTCAGGCTCGGACACGGCACCCGAACGGGCAAGGTAGCGCGCGAACATGCGGATGCCGTTGCCGCACATCTCCGGCTCGCTCCCGTCGGGGTTGAAGACACGCATGCGGGCCACTGCCCCGGGAACGGCGCCCGTGGGCGCATCGACGAGGAGGATGCCGTCCGAACCCACCCCCAGGTGACGGTCGCAGAGCACGCCGATGGCCGTCGCGGACAGGGGGCCGGGAAGCGCCGACCGCTCTACGATGAGGTAATCGTTCCCCAATCCCTGCCACTTGGCCAGTTTCACGGCTGACGAGGCTCCTTGGTGTGTTCCCCGGATAACGCGAGCGCGAGTATCTCGTCGGCGACCGCACTGGGCTCGCGGTCGCGAACATCAATGATAATAGCGTCCCTCAGCTTGCGCAGCCACGTCGACTGGCGACGGGCGTAACGGCGCGTGGCGGCGGCCACCTGGGAGATGGTCTCCTCCAGGCTCTGTTCGCCCCCTAAGTAGTGGCGGATCTCGCGGAAGCCGATGGCGCTCTCGATGCCTGCCGGCGCAGCCGCGCTGGAGGCCTCGTCGGCGGGCTCGCCCGCACCTGTGGACGACGCGCTCCGCAGATAGCGCCGCACCTCGTCAACGGCCCCCTCCGTCACGATACGTGCCGCCCGGGCGTCGATGCGGCGGTAGAGTTCGGCCCTCTCGAGCGTGAGGGCTACGAGCATCGTGGGGCGGTAGTACGCCGGCTCCCAGAGATCGTCCCGGCCGGACCAGGACGACCCCGTCACGGCGATGACCTCCAGCGCCCGGATCAGGCGGCGGGAGTTGTGCGGGCCGATGGCGGCGGCAGCAGCCGGATCGCGGCGGCTCAACTCGGCGTGCAGCGACGCCGGGCCTTCGGCGGCCACCCGGTCCTCCAGCGCGCGCCGTACCGCCGGGTCCGCCGCTGGAGCCATGGACAAGGGAGCCAGCGCCGCCCGCAGGTAGAGGCCGGTACCGCCGACGACCAGCGCCCACCCCGTGTTGGGCCAGATCGGCTTCCACCAGGGGACGCGCGCGAGCCGCGTACTCCCCGGCCGAGAAGCGCTGCCCGGGATCCACGATCCCCACGAGTTCGTGACGGACGATCTGCATCTCGGTGGCGGTCGGCTGGTTGGTGAGGACTGGGAAGCCCCGATAGACCTGCATGGAGTCACAGGAGATGACCCGGGTCCCCAGATGCCACGGCGACATCCATGGCTACGGCGGTCTTGCCGACGCCGGTGGGCCCGATGATCCCGATGACGGTGCCCGGCAGCGCCGGTGAGACCGGTCTCGGCCCGGCGAAGACGCCGGGGCCAGACCGGAGCGGGCGCCGGACGGTCCACCGGCCCAGGCCGCAGCCCCCGTCGAAGCCGCCACGTCCGGTCCCGTCACGGCGCCTCTCGTCCGCGGAAGCTGGTAGACGTGGCCTCCAGCAACTCGACCGTCACCAGGTCGCCCGGACGCGCGGCAGACGAGAAGTTGACCGGCTTGTGCCCCCGGGTCCTCCCCATCACCTCTCCAGGCTCGCTGGCGGCTGGGCCGCTCCGACCATCACCTCCACGGTCTGCCCCACCAGAGCCTGGTTCCGCTCGTGAGCGATACGCTGCACGGCGGCCACAAGCCTGTGCATGCGCTCTTGGGCCACGGCGTCATCCACGCGCCCCGGCAAGCGCGCGGCCTCGGTGTCGCGCCGCGGCGAGTAGACGAACGTGAAGGCCCCGTCGAAGCGGCACTCCTCCACCAGGGACAGCGTGTGCCGCGAAATCGTCCTCGCTCTCCCCGGGGAAGCCGACGATGAGGTCCGTGGTCAGAGCCAACCCGGGAACGACGTCCCGAAGTCGCCGCACGAGCGCAAGGTAGCCCGCGCGGTCGTAGCCGCGCCGCATGGCGGTTAGGATGCGGTCGCTGCCGGACTGGGCAGGCAGGTGAAGGTGCTCACAGACCTGGTTCTGCTCCGCCAGCACCTCGATGAGTTCCTCGGACATGTCCTTGGGATGGGAGGTCATGAAGCGCACGCGCTCTACCCCGGGGACCGCACAGGCCCGGCGCAGGAGGCGGACGAAGCCATCGTCGCCCGCGAAGCCCGGCTCTTTTCCATATGCGTTGACGTTCTGCCCGAGAAAGGTGACCTGCCGAACGCCGGCCGCGGCGAGGTCGGCTACCTCCCGCATGATGGCCTCGACCGGGCGCGACGCCTCTGGCCCCCGCACGTAGGGCACGATGCAGTACGAACAGAAGTTGCTGCAGCCGGCCACCACCTGCACCCAGGCCCCAGGGCCCGAGACGCGGCTGCGGGGGAGATCCGCGCTCCACCGGGTGGTCGTCTCCGCGAACGCCGTCGCCCGGTCCCCGGTGTCCAGCCGCTCCTCGATGAGCGCAGGCAGCTGATGCAGGCTCTGGGGACCGACCAGGACGTCGACGCAGGGGAAGTCGGCGAAGAAGGCCTCCCGCCGACTCTGAGCCAAGCAGCCGGCCACGACGACCAGCCGGCCGGGGTCTTCCCGCTTCAGACGCGTGGCGAGACTGAGATGGCCGGCGAGTCGGTTGTCGGCCTTCTCCCTGATGGAACAGGTGTTGTAGACCAGGATGTCGGCCTCTTCGGGCTCGCCCACGCGGGCGAGCCCCGACTCTTCCAGCAGGCCGGCGATGCGCTCCGCGTCGTGCTCGTTCATCTGGCAGCCGAAGGAGCGCAGAAAGTATCTGCCCGACCGGCGACGCAGCCTGGAACCGTCCGGACCCTCCCCCAGCATACGGGTCACTCCTACTTGGCGTACTCCACTACGCGGCTCTCGCGGATGACCGTCACCCGGATGGTCCCCGGATAGTCGAGTTCCTGTTCGATCTCCTTGGCTATCTCACGGCACAGCAGACCGGCAGCTTGGTCGTCGACCTGCTCCGGCTTCACCAGCACGCGGATCTCGCGGCCAGCCTGGATGGCGTAGCATTTCTCCACCCCAGGCTTAGCCTCAGCGATGCGTTCCAGGGACTCGAGCCGCTTGATGTAGGTCTCGAGAGTCTCTCGCCGGGCTCCAGGGCGCGCGCCGGACACGGCGTCCCCGGCTGCCACCAAGACGGCTTCGACCGTGGAGGGTTCCACTTCGTTGTGGTGCGCCTCGATTATGTGCGCCACGGCATCGGACTCGCCGTACCTGCGGGCCAAGTTGCCGCCGATACTGGCGTGAGAACCTTCCACTTCGTGGTCCACTGCCTTACCCAGGTCGTGCAACAAGCCGGCTCTCTTGGCCAGTTTCGCGTTCACCCCCAACTCGTGGGCCATGAGGCCGGCGAGATGGGCCACCTCGAGCGAGTGCATGAGCACGTTCTGTCCGTAGCTCGTCCGGAACTTCAGCCGGCCAAGGAGGCGCAGGAGTTCGGGCGCCACCCCATGCACGTTGGCGTCGAGCACCGCCTGCTCTCCCGCTTCTTGGATCTCCTTCTCAACCTCTTCGCGGGCCTTGGAGTACATCTCCTCTATCTTGGCCGGATGGATGCGACCGTCGGCCACCAGCTTGGAAAGCGTCAACCGAGCGATCTCGCGCCGGACGGTATCGAAGCCCGACAGGACCACCGCTTCGGGCGTGTCGTCGATTATGAAATCGATGCCGGTCAGGTTCTCCAGGGTGCGGATGTTGCGGCCTTCCCGTCCGATGATCCTGCCCTTCATATCGTCCGAAGGCAGGTGGACGACCGAGACGGTGGTATCGGCCACGTGACCGGCGGCAGACCGCTGGATGCATATCGACAGGATGTCCTTGGCCCTGCGGTCGCCCTCGTGCCGCGCTTCCTCTTCGATGGCCCGCACCATCTTGGCCATGTCGTGGCGGACTTCGTCCTCGGTCCTCTTGAGGATCACCTCCGCCGCCTGCTCCTTCGTGAGGCCGGAGATCTGCTCCAACTGGCGCTCCTGCTCAGCCTTGGTCTCCTCCGCTTCTTCGATCACCTTCCGATAGTGGGCCTTCGCGGTCAGTGACCGACTGCTCCCGGCGCACCATGTCCTTCTGCAACTCGTCGAGTCCCTCTTCCCGGGTGAGCAGGCGACTCTCCAGTTGGGTCAACTCCTGCCGTCGCTCCTTGACCTCTGCCTCGGTACGCGTGCGCAATTGAAGAAGCTCATCCTTAACTTCAACTCGAGCTTCACGCTTGAGAGCTTCGGCGTCCCGCTCTGCGTCCTGCACGATCTTTGCCGCGGCCTGCTCGGCGGAGGCGATCTTGGCCTCCCCCAGATGCTTGCGGGCAAAGTAGCCGGCACCGGCGCATACGGCAGCCACCACGACTACTACCACGATTGTCAAAACAGTACCCATATCATCACTCCACTCACGTGTCATTCACGGCCTGTGCTGCCGGGAGTGATGAGCGGCGGCGGAAAGAAAAAGCCGAGCCTATTGCCCGGCCGATGAGCTGCCAGCTGTTCCTTGCCTCGGTGGTCTTCGTCGATGCCCACACCCATGCCTGTGACACGCGCATAGGACAAGGCAGCGAATATGTCCGAGATAAATTACGTCTTTCGGCTCTTAGTCCTTCGAGAGAAACGCCGACTCAACGCCATTTATAGCCAAAAAAGCAAGGTCGCACTGAACGCCGTCGACCGATCATCACACACTGTGGAGTTTACAGTCGTCGTATCTTGGGTGTCAAGGCGACCGGCGGCCCTGGTATGAGGAGGTGGCGCTCACTCGCGGTGTTCTGGCGGCGCCGAGGTCTCCTCCTCCAGTTGTCTCATCACCCTGGATACGGCGTCCCAGTCGTAGCCCCGCCGGGCAAGAAAGCCGGCCAGGCGACGCTCGGCGGTCTGCCGATCCTCTTGCCATTGCCGCCCGAAACGCCTGCGCACCAAGGTCATGAGCGTTTCCGTCCGGGCGCCGCTGCCCCGCCTCGTCGCCCGCGATCGACTCCAGAGCGGCGTCCAGCCGAGCCCGATCTATGCCCTTGCGAAGTAGTTCGGAGCGAATACGGCGCTGTCCCCAACCCGCCCCCGCCTTCTCGGCCACATATCGCTCCGCGAAGCGCGCGTCATCCAGATAGCCCAGCTTCTCCAACCAGATGATCGTGCCCGATACCGTGCCCTGGCTGAAGCCGGCCAGCTGCAGACGAGACCGAATCTCCGCACTGGAGCGATCGCGAGCCGACAACAACCGCAACGCACGTGCTCGGGCCCGATGAGGCTCGTCCTGAGCCACGAGGGCCGCGAGAGCCTCCTCCGACACTGCTTCCCCCGTGCGCAACCCGGCGGCAGCGATGACCTCGGTGGCGATATCCTCGGCTCGCCGGCCGTCCAGGTAGAGGATCGTGCGCTCGGGACGGCCGGAAGGGACCGACAGCTGAGTGACGGTTCCCGAGACCGGCCTTGGCGCGGCCCGCCGCCTGCCTGCCGGCATCAGCGCTCGCCCCTCGCTCGGGACGACACGCTAGACGGCGTCGGACCCCGCAACTGGACCCTCTTCCGCTGCCGCCCGGGCGCCGGCAGGCCCCGTCGCGGCGCGCTCCTCGTCTGCCTTCTCATCACCCACCGGTGCCGATTCCTCGGCTTCGCCCGCGGGGGCAGAAGTGTTCCATTCTGGATTGAGTTCCTTGATGACCTCGGCGCGCAGATGCTGCACCAGTTCCGGGTTGTCGCGCAGGAACTGGCGCACGTTCTCGCGGCCTTGCCCCAGTCGTTGGTCGCCGTAGGAGAACCAGGCTCCGCTCTTTTGAACGATCTTGTTGTTGACCGCCAGGTCGAGCACGTCGCCCTCCGTGGAGATGCCGACGCCGTACATGATGTCGAACTCGGCTTCCTTGAAGGGAGGGGCGACCTTGTTCTTGACCACGCGCACCCGCACCCGGTTGCCGACTGCCTCGGTACCCTCCTTCAGCGTCTCGATGCGTCGTATGTCGAGGCGCACGGAAGCATAGAACTTGAGCGCCCGACCACCCGGCGTGACCTCCGGGTTGCCGAACATGACTCCGATCTTCTCGCGCAACTGGTTGATGAAGAGAGCCGTGGTCTGGGTCTTGCTGATGGTCCCGGCCAGTTTGCGGAGCGCCTGGCTCATGAGTCGGGCCTGCAGCCCTACATGAGAGTCTCCCATCTCTCCCTCAAGCTCAGCACGAGGCGTCAGCGCGGCCACCGAGTCGATGACGACGATGTCGAGCGCTCCGCTGCGGATGAGCAACTCGGTTATCTCCAGAGCCTGCTCCCCGTTGTCCGGTTGGGACACCAGGAGTTCATCGATGTTGACGCCGATGCGGCGGGAGTAGGCCGAGTCCATGGCGTGCTCGGCATCGATGAAGGCCGCCTTGCCTCCGGCGCGCTGGGCCTCGGCGATGACGTGTAACGCAAGAGTCGTCTTGCCGCTCGATTCGGGCCCGAAGATCTCCACCACCCTGCCGCGCGGCACACCACCCACGCCCAGTGCCAGGTCGAGCGCCAGCGAGCCGGTGGAGATGGCGGGCACACGCAGTGCCGCCGAGTCGTCGCCCAGCCTCATGATGGAGCCTTTGCCATACTGCCGTTCGATCTGTAGCACGGCCATCTCGAGGGCCTTGTCCTTTTCCACCGTTCCTCCTGCACCGAGACTCTTGCTCACCTTTTCCCCTCCATCGTCCTGTTGCGGAGCACCGAATAGTAGGCGCCCTCACGCTTCAACTCGCTCTTGTAGAGACAGACCGACTCTATCGGGTACGGCGCCTCGTCACACTCGGACTTTGGTACCACAGGCCCGGGATCACGCAGCCTAGCCACGGTGATGTGCGGCCGGAAGGGCCGCTTCTCACGCTCCATGACCCCCGCATTCTCCAGTCCCGCCATGACCGCCTCGAACACGGAGGCGAAAGCGTGCTCCCGGTCGTCGACAGCTAGGGCCACGACCCGCGCCTTTCGGGGCGACGGCAACATAAGGAAGCCGGCAAGCAGTCCCTGACCTCCCAGGCTTTGGGGAAGGTGCGCGACCACCTCCTCCGCCGCCCTCGCCTTCTCCCTGCCGACCTCCCCGATGAAAGCCAGTGTCACATGGAGCTGTTCGGGACGCAGCAGCCGCAGGCCGGGAAGCGCGGGTAGGGCCGCCTGCGCACACTCCGCCAGGGGAAGCAGACCCTCAGGCAGCGGGACCGCAACGAAGAGCCGCTGCCGTTCGTCGTTCACGTGATGTTCGCACGGTCGTCGGAGGAAGGCCGTTCGTCCGCGCCCCCTCCCCCCGCGCCGGTCGCTGCCTGGCCCCTCAACTTGCCGCGGGCGTGGAGGAAGTAATCCACCGCACTCACGACGGTCAAAACGAGCATGATCATGACCAGATACCAGGTGATGGTCTGTCCTCCCAGTGTCCATTCCTCGCTCAGCCAACGTGGCTCGATGAGCAGCGCGGCCACGGCCAGCATCTGCGAAGCCGTCTTAGCCTTTCCCCACTTGCTGGCCGCTATGACGACGTTCTGCGCCGCCGAGACCATGCGCAGGCCCGACACAGCGAACTCTCGAGCAATGACAACCATAGCAACCCACGCGGACAGTTCGTCCAGCGACACCAGTGAGACCAGGGCAGCCGTGATGAGCAGCTTGTCGGCCAGAGGGTCCAAGAACGCTCCCACCACGGTGGTCTGCCGGCGGCGACGCGCTATGTACCCGTCCAGGGAGTCGCTGGCAGCAGCCACGACGAAGATCGACAAGGGCGATCATGTCGCCCGCGGGGATGTCGACCAGCATGAAGACCATGAGGACGGGTACGAGTGCGATGCGAAATAGGGTTATGGAGTTGGGCAGGTTAGGGCGCATAGCACCGGCCTATCAGATCGTGCCCCACCGCGTCGGTCATGGTCACCGTCACCAGGTCGCCGAGACCCGCCCCCATAGGCAGATCCCCTTCGATGTAGGTTACCCCATCCACCTCCGGAGCCTGACCCTCCGTGCGCCCCAAAGCGGTAACACCTGTATCGTCGTCCGCAGCCAACTCGTCGATCATCACCTCCAGCGAGGAGCCGACGAGCAGGCCATGCTCGGCTTCCGCTCGGCAGGAGATGAGATCGGTGAGCCGGTTGAGCCGGTCGAGAGCCACCGCCCTCCGCACCCGCGGGCGCAGAACCGCGCCTCGGGTCCCCTCCTCAGGACTGTATACGAACCCGCCTGCGTGGTCAAAGCCGATTTCATCCACAAAGTCCACCAGAGTCTGGAACTGCTCCTCCGTCTCGCCCGGGAAGCCGACGATGAATGTCGAGCGCAGCGAGACATCGGGCATGAGACGGCGGGCGCGGTCAACCAGCTCGCGGTAGGCGGAGCCGTCACCCCAGCGGCCCATCCTACGCAACACATGCGGGTCGGCATGCTGGAACGGTATGTCCAGATAGCGGCACAGTTTGGGCTGCTCCGCCATATAGCGGAGCAGGTCCGCCGTCACATGTTCGGGCTGCAGGTACATCACCCGCAGGCGGAGAAGTCGTTCGTCAACGGCAAGCAGGTCGAGGAGGCCGATGAGGTCCAAGCCGTCGCTCCTCCACACCGCCGTGTCCTGGCCCACGAGGACTATCTCCCGGGCTCCCTCGTCCAGACAGGCACCCACCTCCCGCACGATGGCAGCCGTCTCCACGGAGTAGTAGGGGCCCTTGATGGAGGGGATGGCACAGAACGTGCAGGGCTCGTCGCATCCGTCGGAGATCTTCACATACGCATAGGCGAGGCTGGGACCTGGGATCGCCTCCGCGCTGCCGCCGGCCGGGCGCAGAGACTCAGGCTCAGCCAAGAGCAGGGACTCGACAAAGCGAGCCTCCTCTCCCAACCCGAACCACGCTCCTACCTCCGGCATGCCCGCCTGCAGTTCTTCCCGGTAGCGCTCCACGAGGCACCCCATGACCGAGACCTGAGGACCGCCGTGCTGGACGCAGGCGTCCAGGATGGCGGCGATGGACTCCTCTTTGGCGTCCTGGATGAAGCCGCAGGTGTTGATGAGCACATGGGTGGAATATGTGGGGTCGTCCACGACCTCTATTCCTGCCGCCAGGAGCGCCCGTGAGAGGCTGCGACTATCCGCGTCGTTCTTGGGGCAGCCCAGGGTGTGTACGAAGACCCGGCGGGGAGACGCGGCGGGCACTGCCATCTACTCAGTGCGCTCTATGCCGGCTCCGGTAACGACGAAGGCCCCAGCGGGAGCAGCCAGGGTGTGGGGGGTTCCGGCCACGGATACGCTCAGCACCTCGGGATTGCCTACGCGCATCCAATACTGCTTGGCGGTGTCGAAGGTCTGCTTGCCACCGGCGGACAGAGTCCCGGCGAAGACCTCAGCGCCGCTCTCACCGTCCTCACGAACGACCAGCCAGCAACTCCCTTCGGTGACGCTCACCACCAACGCGACCGGACCGTCGGTGGGGGCTGCGGTCTCCTCCCCCCCGGTGACCTCTCCCTCAGTCGTCTCTGTGGTGGTGGACGCGTCGGTCCCGGTCGCCCCTTCTTCATCGGGCGAGCCGGCCAGGAGGGTAGCCGTGGTAGTCAGGGTCGAGCTGGTGATGCTGTTGGCGTCGATGGACGCTGCTTCCTGCCCCCTTCCCGTGCCGAACCAGGCCAGCAGGGCCACGATTATGATGGCGATGACGGCGGCAACCACATAACCACCGTGTTGCCGGCGCACCCGTTTCTGGCGCCGTTCGGCGCTGGTTCGGGAGCGAGGCGCCTTGGTGACATCGGTCCGCACCACGGGAGGTTCCTCCACACGGGGCGCGTAGCCGGTCTTGTAAGCCTCAACCAGTTCGTCCGCATCGAGCTTGAGATAGGACGCGTACGTGCGCAAGAAGCCGACGACACAGGTGGAGCCCGGCAGGACCTCGAAGTCGTCTCCCTCAAGGGCTTCGAGATACTTGCCTCGGATCTTCGTTACGGCCTCGAGGTCCTTGATCGTGAGACCCTTGCGAATGCGCGCCTCACGGAGCGCGCTACCTATGTCGATGGGGGGAGTCAGCTGAGTACCTCTCGAATCACGCGGCTTATGCCTCGCACGAATCTGCGTGCGTCTGCAAACGGATCGGGGCTGGTCGTCAGTTCGAGCACGAACCGGCGTCCGTCGACGGACGATTTCTGGTAGAGCGGGTCGTAGTACGCGATCAGCAGCCCCTGGACAACGTCGGTAAATCTACCATCATCAAAGGCTGTTTCCAAGGAAAGATAGGTGCTCCGAGGGAGCCGGGACCCTATCATCTGCAGGCTGCGACGGAAGCGGGCGACGTCCTCCTCGTCCCATCCCTCGGGTGCGTACTCGCTCAGGATCCGCTCTGCGCGCGCCTCCACCGGCGCGCTCACGCGCACAGGCAGGCCGGTGCGCACGGCTTCGGCAACGGATCCGGGCAGATAGATGCGACCTATTCTGCCTCCCTCCCCTTCGAGCAGCAGATAGTCCCCGCGCGGTCGACTGAGCTCTTCCCACAGGAGAGCGTCGAAGTCCTTCTGCCGCCGCTCCCCGGGCTGGTTGAGCCCTCCCAGCAGCGAGCCTCGGTGCAACGCCAGAGCCTCCAGGTCCAGGGGCCAGGGCCGCAACCCGCGCAGTCGGGGAGCGATCTCATCCAGGGCGCGCAGAAGGGCGCTCTTGCCCGCTCCCGTGTGTCCGTACAGGGTGACCACGGGGACCGGCGGTCGCCACCCCTCCAGTCGGGTCAGGACCTCTTTGCGATAGGCCCGGTACCCCCCAGTGACTCTGACTGCGTGGATCCCGATCAGGGCTAGGAGGAGGACCACATTGCGGCTCCTCTCCCCTCCGCGCCAGCACATGATGGCCGGCCGGCATCCGCGCGGCTGGGCGCGGGCAAGCTCTGCCAGAGACCGTAGGTAGGGCGCCAGGCCCGGAGTGACTTCCTCCATGGCGGCCAGCCGGGCCCCTGCGGCGCCCTCTTTGGCGTAGGTGGTCCCCACATGGGCCCGCTGAGCGTCGTCGAGAAGCGGCATGTTGACGGCTCCAGGCATGTGGCCGTCGGCGAACTCCCCCGGCGAACGCACGTCGACGACCTGGAACCCACCCTCCATCACCTCGGCCGCGGTGACCGAAGGGACCTGCAGATCAGTCACCGGCCGTCTCGTCGTCGTCCGCAACCGCGCCATCGAGCCCGGCGAGCACGTGATCGAGCTCGTCCGCCTCCACCATGATCTGCCGAGGCTTGCTGCCCTCCCAGGGCCCCACGATGCCGCGCCTCTCCAGCATGTCGATGAGGCGCCCCGCCCGCGTATAACCCACACGTAGACGCCTCTGCAGCATGGAGACCGATGCGCTCCCCGTCTCGATGACCAGCCGGGCGGCGTCGATCAGCAGCTCGTCGGAGTCGGGGTCGAAGAGGTCGTCGATACCGCCGCCGCCCTTTTTGGGATCGGGTGGCCTGCGCAGCAGTTCCTCCCGGAACTCGGGCTCGGCCTGCTGGCGCCAATGAGTGACCAGGACGGCTATCTCCTCCTCGGTGATGTACGCACCCTGCACCCGCTGCAGATGGCTGGCACCGAGGGGCTTGAAGAGCATGTCGCCCATGCCCAGCAGCGTCTCCGCCCCGTTGACGTCGAGGATCACCCGGGAGTCGGTCTGGCTGGAGACGGCGAAGGCGATGCGCGAGGGGATGTTGGCTTTGATCATGCCCGTGATGACGTCGGCCGAGGGACGCTGTGTGGCTACCACCAGGTGGATACCGACGGCCCGCGACTTCTGGGCCAGACGGATGACGTACTCCTCCACCTCCTGCGGGGAGACCATCATGAGGTCGGCCAACTCGTCTATCACTATCACGATGTAGGGTAGCGACCTCTCCCCCCGGCGCGCGCGGCTCTTGTTCATCTCGGCCAGGTTGCGGGCGTGCTCCAACTCCATGAGTTCGTAGCGGTCCTCCATCTCCTTGGCCACGTTGTGAAGGACACCGGCCGCGTCCTTCATGTTGGTGACCACGGGCACGAGCAGATGGGGGATGCGGTCGTAGTGCGACAACTCGACCTTCTTGGGGTCGATCATGATGAAGCGCACCTGCTCGGGAGTGCTGCGCAGAAGGATGGACGACACCAGACAGTTGACGCAGCCGCTCTTGCCGGAGCCGGTGGTGCCGGCGATGAGCAGGTGGGGCAGGCGGGTGAGGTCTGTGTAGACCGCTTTGCCGGAGATGTCCTTGCCCAGCCACACCATGAGCGGACCGGCCGTTTTGGGGAACTCCCGATAGATGTCGCCCAGAGTCACGAAATCGGGCCGCTGGTTGGGCACCTCCACTCCCACGGCCGACTTGCCCGGGATGGGAGCGAGGATGCGTATCTCGGTGCTGGCCAACGCGTAGGCCAGGTCGTCCTTGAGGTTGGTGACTCGCGAAACCTTCGTACCCGGAGCCAGTTGCAGTTCGTACCGCGTCACCCGAGGGCCGACGACCATACCGATGACCCTCGCTTCGACCCCGAACTGGGCCAGGGCCTGGAGCAGCACTCCCGCCGTGTCACGCTCTCCGTCATGGCCGCCCACCGCCATGGGTGTACTCTTGCGTAGCAGGTCGGGCTCGGGCAGCAGGTAGGCGGGCTCTTCCACCGGGAGCGCGATCTGTTTGGGCACCCTGGCAAGGCCCGGTAGTGGCTCCTGCTGCGCTTCCGAATCCTCGCGGTCGCCCTCTTCCGCCCAACCGTCCGCGCTCCGTCCGAGTGGTCGTCCGTCCGACGACTCCGCCGCTGCGGGCCGTGTGCCGGTGGAAGCGGTCGCCTGCGTCGCGGCGGCCGCCGCGGCCGAGGCCGTCGTCGTGCCTGCAGCGGACCCGCCGCCCTCCCCGTACAGGTCGGCGAAGGCCTGCGCCCCATCGACCGGTCCTCGCGCTCCGCCCGCTAGGCCGGCGCTGCCAGGCGTGAGTGGGGCCAGAGGACTGCGGGCCACCGTGCGCCCATCGGACCACTCGTCGAACTCACCCACGAAGGGGCCGCTGAATGCCGGTTCGCCACCTGCACGGGGTGACCCCGCCCCCCTGGTAGTCGCGTAGGCGACATCGTCGAAGCCACCGCCGCCGACCAGGTCTCGGGGACCCAGATGAGGCGTACCAGCGAGCGTAGCAGCTGCGACCGTACCCCCGGCCACGAGGTCCTCGAAACCGTCCGGCGAACGCGACCCGGTGCCGATAGAGCCCGCCGCCCGAGCGGCCTGGGCCTCCCGCCCCCTTATGACCAGCGTGCTCCTCTCGGCCTGGGCCATGACGGCATCCGCGGCCTTCTTCGTACCCCGGCCCAACCGGCGCACGGTGAGACCCGTGGCCAGACTGAAGCCCGCCAGCAGCGTCACCCACCCGACGATGGCTACGCCGGCGGTACCCATCAGACCGTAGAAGAGGGCGTAGAAGACCTCCCCGAGCGCCCCGGCCCGAGCTTCATATTCCGAGCGTACGAACGTGTCCTCTCCATGCGAGCCGAAGGGAGGGAACCCCGCCGCGGTCAGAAGGAAGAGACCGAAGAGAAGGAGTCCGGCCCCCAGCAGCCAGTACGAGCGCCACACCTTGATGTCGAGGGCGGTGGTGACGGCCAGGGCGAACAGCGCCAAGGGGACCAGAAAAGCCAGGTTGCCGAACAGGAAGGTGAGACCCGTACCTGCACCCCGTCCCGCCGCACCGGCCGAATCCCCGGCAAGAAGGACGAAGAACAGGAATATGCCGGCGCCCAGGAGCACCAGCGCCGTGATCTCTTGGCGTCGCCCGGGCACGGGCGCTCGCCGCGGGGCGGCCGCGCCGCTCGGCGCCTTGGCACGGCGCGCATCGGCCTTCTTCGCCGTTGGTGTGGTCCGACCGGCCATGGCCCGCCCTTTGAGGGCTAGACCTCGACAACCACCGGCAGCACCATGGGCCGTCTGCCGGCTTCTTTGTGGAGGTACTTCTGCAGGACGTCGTGCACGTGGTTCTTGAGCAGCGCTGCGTCCGTGACGCGCCGCATCTCCCCAGTGTCAAGCGTTTCGATGACCCGCCGCTTCGCTTCTTCGGTCAGCTTGTCGAGGTCGCCGGAGTGCGCGAAGCCCCTGAACACGACTTCCGGTTCCCCCACGATCTTCCCGTCCTGCGCGCTCCGCGCCACCACGACCATCACCAGCCCATCGGTGGAGAGGTGCTTCCGGTCGCGAAGAACGAGGTCGTGCAGATCGCCCATGGCGAAGCCGTCGACGAGGATCATGCCCGCCTGCACCTGTCCGGTGACGGCCGCTTGATCGGGCAGCAACTCCAGGACGTCTCCGTTCTCCAGCAAGAAGATGTCCTCGTCCTTCATCCCCACCGCGCGCGCCAGTTCGGCGTGAAAGAAGAGATGCCGGTGCTCACCGTGGATGGGCATGAAGAAGCGGGGTCGCACGAGGTTCAGCATCACCTTGAGTTCCTCAGCCGCCGCGTGGCCCGATACATGAACACCGGCCGAGGCTTCGTAGATCACTCTGGCACCGGCGGCGAACAGCCGGTCGATGGTGCGGTACACACTGGTCTCGTTGCCCGGCACGGGCCGAGCCGAGATGACGACCGTGTCGCCCTTGGTGATCTCCACCAGCGGATGCTCTTGCGAGGCCATACGGGCCAGAGCGGAGAGAGGCTCTCCCTGGCTTCCGGTCGATAGGATGACCACCTTGTCGGCAGGGAGCAGGCATACGTCGTGGGGCCTGACGATGAGCCCGTCCGGAACGGTCAGGTAGCCCAGGTTGCTGGCGATATTGACGTTCTTGACCATGCTGCGGCCTATGACGGCCACGGAGCGGCCGTGACGATAGGCCGCGTCCATCACCTGCTGGATGCGATGGATATGACTGGCGAAAGAAGCCACGATGATGCGGCCAGGAGCAAGGGCGAAGATGCTCTCCAGACTCTCCCCCACACTGCGCTCCGGCTTGGTGAAGCCGGGATAGTCGGCGTTGGTGCTGTCCGCCATAAGGAGGAGCACGCCCTTCCTGCCCAGCTCCGCGAACCTCTGCATCGCGGTCACCCGGCAGTCGATGGGGGTCTGGTCGAGCTTGAAGTCACCCGTGTGGACGACGATACCCACGGGCGTGTGGATACCCAGACCCACTCCGTCGGGAATGCTGTGGCACACCTCCAGGAACTCCACGCGAAAGGGGCCCAGGGTCAGGTCCTTCGCCGGTGACACCTCATGCAGGGTCACCTTCCCCTGCAGGCCGTGCTCGCCCAGCTTGGCGTTCACCAGCCCCAGGGTGAGCCGAGTGCCGTACACGGGGATGTCCAGTTCCTTGAGCAGAAAGGGCAGGGCCCCCACGTGGTCTTCGTGCCCATGGGTGAGGATGACGCCCAAGGCCTTGTCCCTGTTGTCGAGCAGGTAGGTGAAATCGGGCAGGACCAAGTCGATGCCCAGCATCTCGTCATCGGGAAACATGAGGCCGCTGTCTACGACGAGCAGGGCGTCGCCGTACTCCAGCACCATCATGTTCTTGCCGATGGCCCCCAGTCCTCCCAGGGGTATGACTTTCAGTGTTTCATCGACCACTAGGGAGAGCAGGCCTCCTGTGCGTGGGGTTCTATAGAACGTTCTCCAAACCCACCACGAGTCCTTGCAGGCCCCTGATGCGCTTGACTGCGATCATGACACCGGGCATGAACGATTCCCGAGCCAGGGAGTCGTGCCGGATGGTCAGCGTCTCGCCCAAGCCCCCGAAGATGACCTCCTGGTGGGCGACGAGTCCCGGTAGCCGCACGCTGTGGATGGGGATGTCCTTCTCGACGCCGGCTTCGTCCCACACCTCCTCGATGCGCAGGCGGGTCAGCCGCGACGTCCCCGAGGGAGCGTCCAGCTTGCGATCGTGATGCAACTCCACGATCTCGCAGGCCTTGAAGTGCTTGGCGGCCTGGCGGGCGAACTCCATCATGAGAACGGCCCCCATGGCGAAGTTCGGGGCAACCAACACCGGGGTCTGCGCGGCGGCGGCCCGCTGGTCTATCTGAGCCAGGTCGGCGGCGGAGAGACCGGTCGTCCCCACCACTACCGCCACCCGCCGCTCGATACAGGTCAGCACGTTTGCGCGCACCACGCCGGGTGTGGTGAAGTCGACCACCACGTCGATACCCCCGGCGTCGAGAGCTTCGGCAAGATCCGCGTAGCTCCGCGGTCGGCCGGTTACAGACTCCTTGCTGGTCGCAGCAGGCGCAACGGGCTCGGCAGGTTCGCCGCCGGACCCGGCAGCCAGTCCCGGGTCGACAAGAGCGACCAGCTCCAGGTCGGGATCGGCGGCCACGGCCGCGCAGGTCGTCGCACCCATGCGCCCCAAAGCCCCGGACACGGCCACCCGTACGAGCATGCTCGCCCTCCTCTTAGTCGATGAGGCCGGCCAGGCAATCGGCCGGCACAACCTTTGTGAAGGCCTCCTCGTCGGCTCCGATGCCCACGACGGAGAGGGCGCGCGGCGGGAACAACTCCCCGGCCAGTTCGAGCAGTTGCTCGCTGGTGACGGCGTCGATGCGCTGCGCGAGTTGGTCGAGCGACAGGATCTCGGTGTCGGTGATGACCGCCTTGCCCAGGCGGTTCATGCGACTTGAAGTGCTCTCCAGACCCAGGATCATGCGCCCTTTCAGGTGCTCCTTGGCCCTCTGCAGCTCGTCCTCGGGCACGGGCTCCTTCACCAGTCGCACCAACTCGCGGCCCACCGTCTCGACGACGGTGCCCAGCCGCTCGGGGCGGCAGCCGAAGTAGAGGCCCACCATGCCCGTTTCTCGGTAGAGGTTGGCGAAGGAGTACACGCTGTACACCAGCCCCCGCTTCTCGCGCACCTCCTGGAAGAGACGCGAACTGAGCGACCCCCCGAAGAGGCTGTCGAGGACGGAAAGCTGGAAGCGGCGCTCGTCGTTGCGGGCCATTCCCACGCCACCGAAGCAGACATGCATCTGCTCCGTTTCTTTGGTGAGGAACTGTCTGCTGGGTCGGGAGCCGATGACGGAATCGTCGCGCTCTTCAGGCGACCCGTCGCCGACGCTCAGCCGCTCCACAAGCAGGGCGCGTACCGCGTCGTGGTCCACGTTGCCCGCGGCCGCCACCACCATGTTGCTGAAACCGAACAAGCGACGATGGAAGGCCCGCAGATCGTCCTCCGACGCCTCCGTGATGCTCGCACGCGTGCCCAGGATGGGATGTGCCAACGGATGCCCGTCGAGGACCACCTCTGCCAGGACGTCGTGGATGAGATCCTGCGGCGAGTCCTCCACCATGGCGATCTCTTCCAGGATGACTTCACGCTCCTGGTCCAGATCCGTGAATGTAGGGGTGAGCAGCATGTCGGTCATCACGTCCATGGCGACCGGCAATTGGTCGTCGAGGAAACGTCCGTAGACCACCACATACTCCCGCGAGGTGCTGGCGTTAAGCTCCCCGCCCAGGGTGTCGAAGATCTGGGCGATCTCCTCAGCCGTGTACTTCGACGAACCCTTGAAGAGGAGATGCTCGAGGAAGTGGCTGGCGCCATAGAGCTCGGCCGGCTCGTCTCGCGAGCCGGCCGGGATCCAAAAGCCCAGGCAGATCGACCTCAGATGGTCGAGCTTCTCGGTTATCAGGCGCTGGCCGTTGCCAAGCCGCTCCAGGCGGTACTCGTCAGTCGCCACTGCCTTCCTTTGCCGACAGGTTCTCAAGCAGCCGGAGGCTGATCTTCTCTTTGCCACCCTGCTGCTGCACTTCGAGGACCTCTACCCGCACCAGGTCGCCCCTATTGACCACTTCCTCGACCGTACCCACGCGGTGATCGGCCAGGCGGGAGATGTGGACGAGACCGTCGGTGCCCGGCTTGAGGGTCACGAACGCCCCGAACGAGGTGGTGGAAGCCACGCGGCCTTCGACGATGTCGCCCACTTTGGTCTCGCGGGTTAGCAGGCCGATGCGCTCGATGCACTGGTCGCCCAGTTTGCCGTCGGTGGCGAAGACCTTGATCAGCCCGTCCTCGGCCACGTCGATGGTGCACTCGAAGTCGGCTTCCATACCGCGGATGGTCTCGCCGCCCTTACCGATGACCGCCCCGATCTTCTCGGGGTCGATACGGATGGTGGCGATGCGGGGCGCGAACTCAGAAAGTTCGCCGCGCGGACCGTTGAGAGACTCGGCCATCTTGCCGAGGAGGAACAGCCGCGCCTTCCGCGCGCTCTCCAGAGCATCGCGCATGATGGCGAAGGTCACGCCCTTGATCTTGATGTCCATCTGCAGGGCCGTGATGCCTTTGTCGGTGCCGGCCACCTTGAAGTCCATGTCGCCCAGGTGGTCTTCGACGCCGGCGATGTCGGTGAGCACGACGTAGTCGTCCTTCTCCTTGACCAGACCCATGGCGATGCCGGCCACCGGGCGCGACGATAGGCACGCCGGCGTCCATGAGGGCCAGGGTGGAGCCGCAGACGCTGGCCATGGAGCTGGAGCCGTTCGACTCCAGGGTCTCCGAGACCAGGCGGATGGTGTAGGGGAAGGCCTCCTCATCGGGGATGACGGGCACGAGCGCCCGCTCGGCCAGGGCACCGTGGCCGATCTCGCGCCGACCGGGCCCGCGCATGAAGCCCGCCTCGCCCACGCTGAAGGGCGGGAACTTGTAATGGTGCATGAAGCGCTTGGATTCCTCGATGTCGAGGCCATCGATACGCTGCTCGTCCCTGGCCGCTCCCAGCGTCAGCAGCGTGAGTACCTGGGTCTGGCCCCTGGTGAAGAGACCGGAGCCGTGGGTGCGAGGAGCCACCCGCACTTCGCAGGATATGGCGCGGATCTCCTCGGCGGCACGACCGTCGGGCCGCTTCTTCTCCACGGCGATCTGGCGACGCACCGTCTCCTTCTCCACGGCGTCGAAAGCCTTGGCCAGAGCCGCCGTGTCGGCGGCCGGGTCGACCGCGCCTTCGGCCGGCGGCCACGCCGCCAGTGCTTCCTGCTTCAGAGCAGCGAGAGCGTTCGCCCTCTCGTGCTTGTCGAGCACCGCGCTGGCCCGGCTGATGTCTGCGGCGAAACGAGCCTTGATCTTGTCCATGAGGAGCGAATCGGGCAGCCGCTCGGCGAACTCCATCTTGGGCTTGCCTTCCCGGGCCGCCCAAGCGCTGATGGCTTCGCACTCCTTCTTGATGGCCTCATGCGCCACCTCGAGGCCGGCGATGATGTCCGCCTCGTCGACCTCCTCGCAGCCCGCCTCCACCATGCCGATAGCATCGGCGGTACCGGCGACCACGAGATTCACAGGGCTTTGGTCGATCTCCTCATAGGTGGGGTTCACGACCCAGGAACCGTCGACCTTAGCCACTCTGACGGCGCCCACAGGCCCATGGAACGGGGCTTCGGACAGACTCAATGCCGCCGAGGCGCCCGCGATGGCCAAGACGTCGTAGGGGTTGGTCTTATCGACAGAAAGCACCGTCGCCACTATGTGCGTCTCTTTGTTGAAGCCTTTCGGCCACAGCGGCCGGATGGGCCTGTCGATGAGGCGCGCGTTCAAGATGGCCTGATCGCTGGCCCGTCCCTCTTTCTTTATGAAGCCGCCGGGGATCTTCCCCGCGGCGTACATCCCTGCCTCCACGTCCACCGTGAGGGGGAAGAAATCCACGTTCCGTTCGTTGCTCGAGACCACAGCCGTGACCAGCACCATGGTGTCGCCCGAGCGGACGACCACGGCCCCACTCGCCTGCTTCGCCAGCCTGCCTGTCTCGAACGTGATCCTCTTGTCGCCTAGCGTTACCTCTGTCGTGCTTACTCCGCTTCCCACTGTCTTCTCCCGTCTGCGGGCCTTTCCTTGGCCCTACCGTTCCTGCGATGACTACTTCGCTGCTGCCTACTGTCCGCCGATTCCGCCGCTCGTTTACCTGCGCAGACCCAGATCCTTGACCACCGTCCGATACCTCTCCACATCCTGCTTCTGCAGGTAGTTGAGGAGGCGGCGCCGGTGACCCACCATCTGGAGGAGGCCGCGGCGGGAGTGATGATCTTTGGAGTGGGTCTTGAGGTGTTCGGTGAGGACGCTGATCCGCTCGGTGAGGATGCCTATCTGCACCTCAGGGGATCCCGTGTCTACGTCGTGCTTCTTGAAGCGATCGATGATCTCGGTCTTACGGTCTTTGCTGAGCATGCATAGCCTCCATGGCTCCTTGCTCCCAGCCGGGACACTGCGGTCCGGGCCGCGACGCAGGTTTAAATGCCGGTGGGTCCATCCGCACGTCGCCGTCCGGGTTTTGGGCCCACCCCGCCCAGAGCTACCTGCCCCGAGCGGTGATGTAGGTTACCACAGTAGGGTGGCCCGCTCAGGCAAATAGGCCGCCTCGGCTGTCGAGATACCCCCTGGCAACGTCCACGTCCAGCCTGATCCTCTCGGCCAAGGCTTCCGCGGTGGCGAACCTCTGCTGGCCGCGTATCCATTCGAGGAAGTCGACCGCCATGTGGGTCCCGTAGATGTCACCGTCATAGTCTAGAAGGAGGGTCTCGACGCGCACCTGGTCATCGTGTTCGAAGGTCGGATTGGTGCCCACGCTGGTCAAGGAAAGATGAGAAGCGCCGCCCGCCAGGATCGATCGGGTGACGTATACCCCCTGACGCGGTAGAGCCGTCTCCACCTCCACGGCCAGATTGGCGGTCGGCGCGGCCAGAGTCCTGCCCCGCCCCACTCCGGCCACCACCAGGCCTTCGATGCGATGGGGACGGCCAAGAAGTTGGGCCGCCTCGGCAACGTGACCGGCGCTGACGAGCCTGCGGATGCGGGTGCTCGATATAGTCTCCCCGCCCTCCTGGCTCAGCGCGACCACCTGAGTGTCGAAATCGTGCCTGCGGCCGTACTCCCTCAGGTCGTCGGGACCGCCGGAGGCGCCGTGGCCGAAGCGGAAGTTCTCCCCCACAAGCACGAGGCGGGCGCCCAAGCGCCTAGACAGCACGTGTGAGCAGAAATCGGCCGGTGAAAGCTGGGCGAAGACCCGGTCGAACTTGACCACCATGAGCTCTTCCAATCCCAGCCCCTCAATGATCTCGGCCTTGCGAGCCAGGGAGGTGAGCTGTCGGGGAGCGATATGGGGCCTGAGAACAGCCTCCGGATGGGGGCGGAAGGTGACCGCGGCTGCCACTGACTCGGGCACGACCCGCGCCCTCTCCACCGCTTCCCTTAGGATCCGCTGGTGGCCCCTGTGGACGCCGTCGAACACGCCGATGGCCACCACGCGGCCGCCGGCCGGAGCTTCGGGGATCTCTTCCGGCGATTCGTACAGACGGAGGCTCATGCGGGGCTCGAGAAGACTGTCAGGGGTCGCGCCACCTCGCCCAGGCCCTCGTAGACACCCAGCAGCCCCTCGGGGCCGTAGGCGCGGAAGCGCCCGGCCGGGGTCCGGGCCAGTTGGTTACCGTTCGCGGCCAGCCGCGCCTGCCGCTCGTCCAGATGATAGGCGGGGAGAAAGTCGAGGGCCTCACCGACGGGGAGCACGCTCCGCCCGTCGGCCACGTACCGGTCAGGGGAGAGATCCTCCGGCGCGAGCGCCTCCGACGCAGTGAAACGGCCGCAGCGCGCCCGTCTGAGCGAGGCCGCATACCCCCCGGCACCGGTAGCCCGTCCCAGGTCTTCGGCCAGGCTTCTGACGTACGTCCCGCTTCCCGTGACGGCCACCATCCGCGCCGTTTGCCGCTCAACGTCGAAATCGAGCAGGCGCATCTCGTGCACCATGACCTCACGTTCCGGTGTCTCGATGGATTCCCCTCGGTGCGCTCTCCGGTAGAGCGGCTCCCCATCCACCTTGACGGCCGAGGTCATTGGTACCCTCTGCCGGATACGGCCCTGGAAGGAGACCAGCGCCTCTTCGATCTGGGAAGCCTCCGCCCGCCTGCCTGTGGGGACGATGTCGCCGGTGGGGTCTGCCGTGCTCGAGACCGCCCCGAACTGCACGGTGAATTCGTATTCCTTGGGCAGTTCCATCAGGAGGTTCGAGACGCGCGTGGCCTGGCCTATGAGGATGAGGAGCAGCCCGGTGGCAAAGGGGTCGAGGGTGCCGGCGTGCCCAACGCGCGTCCGCATCCCCCGGCGGGCGACGCGCACCATATCGAAGCTCGTGGGCCCGGCCGGTTTATCCAGGAGGACGACACAGGACACTCCAGGCCCCTCAGTCACGGCCGAGCCTTCAGCTCGCCCTCGATCCAGTCCATGACCTCGGAGACGGCCATACCTGAGGTGAAGCCGGCCGCCCGCACGTGGCCCCCTCCGCCCTGCAGATTGGCAATAGCGGCCACGTCAACCGTCCCGTCCGTGGAACGCAGGCTCACTTTGCATTCCGGCGCACCATCCCGGGTCCTCATGCGCACGAAGGCCGCCACCCGGGCTCCCTGGATGCGTCGCAGCTGATCGACGAGGCCCTCGGTGTGACTTTCGTGCGCTCCTGCCTTCACGAAGTCTTCCGGCCCCACCCAAGCCATGACCAACTGTCCCCCCAGGCGGATCTCCAAATGGCAGAGGGCCCGCTGCAGCAGGATCAGCTTGGGGAGGGGGGTACTCTCGTACACCCTGCGATACACGGCGTTGACGTCGAGTCCGGCCTCTATCAGTTCGGCCGCCATGCGGTGGGCCGCAGCAGTGGTGTTCGAGTACTGGAAGCGGCCCGTGTCGGTGACCAACCCCACGTAAAGAGCCGTGGCCACGGTCTCGTCGACGGCCGGCCCACACTCCTTGAAGACATCGTACAGGATGGCGGTGGTGGAGGGGGCTTCGGGCACGAGCAGGTTCAGCTCGCCGTAGCCGGGATTGTCCTGATGATGATCGATGTTGACCCTGAACGCCCCCGCCTCGAAGCGGTCGCCGTGGGAGCGCAAGAGCGAAGCGCAATCGAGCATGTAGACGGTGGTGCCTTCATCCACCTCCGGGGGCGCACCCCTGCGAACGTCCGCGAGACCGGGCAGAAAGGAATACTCCGCGGGAAAGGGAGAGTCTCCCGGCACGAAGGCATCCACGGTGATGCCGAGCGACCGGGCCACCAGCGAGAAGGCCACCAGAGACCCGAGGGCGTCGCCATCCGGCGACTCGTGCGTCACCACCAAGACCCGCTTCTCGAGACGCAGACGCTCCGCTACCTCAGCGGCCGTGACCACCCGCCCTCTCGCTGTGGTCATCGCCCCGACTCGTGCTCGGCCTGCCCGGACCCAGACTCAGGTTCGAGCGCGGGTGCGGGTGCAGGCTCGGCCTCGGGCAGGGGTTCGCTGCTCTCTTCGGGAGGCAGGTCGGCCACTCCGCTGGCGTTGAGCATGGCCTGGATGCGCATGCCCTGGTCGATACTCACGTCGTAGACGAACTCCAGATTGGGCGTCCGCCTAAGGTCGAGTTCGTCATTGATGAGCCTCTGCAGGTAGGGACGGGCGGCCCGCAGGCCCTCCATGGTGGCGTCCTTCTCCGCCTTCTTTCCGTAAACGGACACGAACACCTTGGCGTGCGTAAGATCCGCGGCTGTGTCGACACCGGTGAGGGTCACGAACCCGATGCGCGGGTCCTTTATGTCCCGGGTGAGGGCCGTCCCGATTATCTCTTTGAGCGCCTCGTTCACCCGGCGCATGCGATAGGAAGAAACGTTACGCATATATATCCACCACCTCGGTCTCGCACGAGGTCAAGACCCACTCTTGTCCGTCAAGATACACTCTCACGCGGTCCAACCGCTCCTCGAGGACGTGCAGGTCGGAAGCGGCCACGGCCACGATGACTCTCGAGCGCTGCCAGACATCCTGGAAGCCGACCTCGGCGAAGGACGCACCGTGTTGGCGGGTGACCTGATCGCGGATCCGCCGCAAGAACATGCGTTTTCCCTTCAGGGACCCGGTCTCGGGGAAGAACAGCTCCGCCGAGAGGATGCCCACGAAGCCCTTGCTGCTTCTACTGTGTGCGGGCAACTTCCTTGATCTCGTATGCTTCGACGATGTCACCTTCGTGGATGTCGTCGAAGTTGTCCAGATGGAGACCACACTCGTAGCCGGTCTGCACTTCTCTGACGTCGTCCGCGAAACGCTTCAACGTGCCTATGCTGCCCTCGTGGACGATACTGCCGTTGCGCACCACGCGCACCCGCGCCGAGCGGGTGAGCTTGCCCGTGAGCACGTAGCAGCCGGCGATGGTGCCGATGCGGGAGGCGCGGAAGACCTGCCTGATCTCGGCCGTCCCCAGCTCTTCTTCCACTTGCTCCGGCTCCAGCAGGCCCACCAGGGCCGCTTCGACATCCTCGATGGCCTTGTAGATGACCCGATAGGTGCGTACGTCGACCTGCTCCTGCTCGGCCAGCGCCTTGGCGGCCACCGACGGACGGACGTTGAAGCCTATGACGACCGCTTTGGAGGCCGAGGCCAACATGATGTCCGACTCGTTGATACCCCCCACTCCCGCGAAGATGACCTCGACCTTCACCTCCGGGTGGGTGATGTTACGCAGGGATTCCTCCAGAGCCTCGACCGACCCGGCCACGTCGCCCTTGAGGACGAGGGGAAGTTCCTTCACCCGGCCCTCTTTGATGCGACGATAGAACTCGTCCAAGCTGCTCGCGCCGCCCCGGCTCTTGGCCACCTGCTCCTGGCGAAGGCGGGCGGTCCGCTGCTCGGCCTTCTGCCGAGCCTCGCGCTCGTCTTTGGCCACCATGACGAAATCCCCGGCCGCGGGGAGCGTGTTGAAACCGAGAATCTGCACCGGGACCGATGGCCCCGCCTTTGTGAGCGGCTTGCCCGTGAAGTCGAACATGGCCTTGACCTTGCCGTGAGCCTCTCCGCTGACCAGAGCGTCGCCCACCTGCAGCGTGCCGCGCTGCACGAGGATCGTGGCCACCGGACCGCGACCCACGTCCAACTGGGCCTCGATCACCACACCCGATGCCGACGCCTTGGCGTTGGCCTTCAGTTCCTGCACTTCGGCGAGCAGAAGGATCATGTCCATGAGTTCTTCGAGGTTCAGACGCTGCTTCGCCGATACCTCGACCATGACCGTGTCACCGCCGTAGGACTCGGGGACCAGGCCCTCTTCGGATAGCTGAGCCTTGACCCTGTCCGGGTTGGCATCGGGAAGGTCCATCTTGTTGATGGCCACCAGCATGGGCACCTCGGCCGCCTTCGCGTGGCTGATGGCCTCCAAGGTCTGCGGCATGACACCGTCGTTGGCGGCCACCACGATGACGGCGATATCCGTCGACTTGGCGCCGCGCGCCCGCATGGCGGTGAAGGCTTCGTGGCCGGGCGTATCCAGGAAAGTGACCCTCTTCTCGCCGTGGGTCACCTGATAGGCGCCGATGTGCTGCGTGATGCCCCCGGCCTCCGACTTGACCACTTCCGTTTCGCGGATAGCGTCGAGCAGCGAGGTCTTGCCGTGGTCGACGTGCCCCATGACCGTCACAACCGGTGCCCGTGGAGAGAGATCGGCCGGATCGTCGACAAAGGCCTCAGGGCCTTCCTTTTCCTCTTCGGCGTGTTCGATCTCCACCTGCCGCTCGAATTCCTCGGCCAGGATAAGGACGGCATCGTCGGAGAGCGACTGGGTGATAGTGACCATCTCGCCCAGGCGGATGAGCGTCTTTATGAGTTCGCCGGCGCTCAACTCCAGGGCCTCGCCCAGGTCCTTGACGCTGGCGCCACTCTTGACCTTGGCGGGGGAGTCGACTCCGGGAGGGGTCTTCTTCTTGGCGACCGGCTTCTCCGCCTCGGCAACGGCTCCACGCGGGTCGCGCAGGTTACCCCTGCCGCCCTTCCGTCCTGCCTGAGAATCGATGATGACCCTGCGCCTCGCCGGCTTGTCGTCTCCGCGGCGAACCCGCGACGGACTCCCCGCCCGTGCTGGAGCCGCAGGTTGGGCACCATCCGGGCGGTCCTTTCGCGGCTCGGCCGACACAGGAGCAGCTGTCCTGTCGGGACGATCGCGCCGCTCCGGCACCACGGGACCGGGTCGGCCAGGACGAGGGCCCGCAGGCGAGAACGGACGCGGAGCAGGGCCTCTGCCCGGGGTCACCGGAGGCTCGGTGGGGGCCGGTTTCGCAGCGGCCTCGGCCGCTGCGGCCGCTGCCGCCTTGCGCGCCTCCTCGGCCTTTGCGGCCTTTTCCGCCTTCATACGCGCCAATTCTTCCTTCGTCACCACGTTGCCCGAGGGTTTGACCCCCTTGCGCAAGGGCACACCGGGGCCTACCACGGTGGGCAGGTCTTCCAGACGAGGCCCCCGCCCCCGGGGCGGGCGGCCGACGGGCCTGCGCGGCAACGGAGGTCTGCTGCCCTCGGGTCGGGGACCCTCCGGTCTCGGACCCGAGGGAGACGGCGCATCGGTACGCGGGGCGGTGGGCTCTTGGCCGACAAGCCCCGCAGTCTCAGTCTTCGCAATTTCGGCCTCGACTGCCGGCCGACCGACGCCCTCGGGGGAGGACGTCTCGGGACCTGCAGCTTCCGGACCAGGTGTCTCCGGCTTGCGTTCCTCCGCCTTGGGTGCCCCAGGCGCGGCAGCGGGCGGCTTCGCAGTCGCTGCCCCTGCGGGCTTGCGCGGCTCGGCCTTCGGCGCCTCCTTGGGCTTGGATGGAGTGACCGTCTCGCCCACAGGCGCCGCGGGCGGCGTCTCCGCAGGGGCCGTCTCCGCAGGGGCCGTCTTGGCACGAGAGGCGCGCGGCGCAGGGGCGGCCGGAGCAGCACTGGGCTCTGGAGCCTTCTTGGCCCCCGACTTGACGGTTTCCTTCTTGGCCGCCGGGGAAAGGGCGCGTTCGACGTCGGCGTCCTCTACGCTGGAGACACTGCTCTTGATATCGATCCCCGCTGCGTGCAGACGCTCCAGCAACTCCTGGTTCGTCAGGCCCTTCTCCTTAGCGATCTCGTAAACCCGTCTCTTCGCCACTAGCCACCTGCCGTGTCGTTCGCTTCAGTCCCCGTCGCGCACTCCGTCCTCAGTTCCGCCGTAATCTCGTCAACGTCCGGGACGACGCTCCTTCGAAAGGCACGCTGAAAAGCCTTCCGATGAAGGGCCCGATCCAAGCACGACTGTCGTCTGCACAGATACGCCCCCCTACCCGCATGCTCCCTGCCATTCGCCACCGTCACGAGCGACGGCGTCGAGTCTGACTTCACCGTCAGCCGGACGAACTCAGCCTGGGGTCCCCGCCGGCCACACCCGATACACTGCCGCTCGGGCTGCCGTCCTTTGACGTCCGGGCACCCCGGCCCGGCGTGCGCCGGTTCTCGCTGTACCGCTCTACCACTCAGCGACGCTCATCCTCCAGTGCCTGATGTGAAGGTATACCGCAGTATCGGCTGCCTGCCAAGGCCGCGTTAGGACAGCGCTTACCGCCCACAGTCAGAGCGTGGCAGCGTCCATCGGCCACTTCCGACTCCACTTCGGTCGAAGACATGACCTTGTCCTCCTCGCTCATCTCCGTCTCGGACTTGATGTCGATCTTCCAGCCGGTAAGCCGGTTGGCCAGACGGGCGTTCTGCCCCTCCTTACCGATGGCCAGCGACAACTGGTCGTCCGGGACCACAACGGTGGCCTCCCGCTGTTCGTCGTCGAGCAGCACTTCCCGCACTCGGGCCGGCGAGAGCGACTTGGCCACGAAGCGGGCCGGTTCGTCGTCGAAGGGGATGATGTCGATCTTCTCACCGCGCAACTCGGAAACGACCATGCGCACCCGCGAGCCTCGCGGCCCCACGCAGGCGCCCACGGGGTCCACGCCGTCACTGTGCGAAATCACCGAGATCTTGGAGCGATAGCCCGGTTCGCGCGCCACCCCCACGATCTCCACCAATCCGTCGGAGATCTCGGGCACCTCGAGTTCGAACAACCGCCGCACCAGTTCTTCGCTGCGTCGCGACAGGATGATGGGCGGCTCTTTGGGGTTCTGGGAGACCTCTTTGATGACCGCCTTCAGGCGCATGCCGTGCTCGTAGCGCTCGGTGGGGACCTGCTCGCTCCTGGGCAGGCGCGCTTCCACCCGGCCCAGATCGACCAGGGTGTAGCGGCTGTCCGACTGCTGCACGATGCCGGTGACGATCTCGCCGACCCGGTCGGAGTACTCTTTGAAGACGATACCCTGCTCGGCCTCGCGTATGCGCTGGTAGATGACCTGCTTGGCCGTCTGCGCGGCGATGCGGCCGAAATCCTCCGGCGTTATCTCCTGACGTTCAGCGGCCGAGGTGTCTATCTCGGTCTCTTCGTCCTCTATCTCCGGTTCTTCCCCGGGCGGGAAGATGAGCTCGAATACGTGGATCTCCCCCGTCTCGCGGTCGATCTTGACCTCCGAGAAGGGGACGGCGTTGCCACTCTTGTTGTATGCCGAGTGGAGAGCTTCCTCCAGCGCGTCGATGAGCAGGTCGAAGGGAATGCCCTTTTCTTTCTCAATCTGCCGGAGAGCCTCTATTGTCTCCTTGTTCATTCCCTCCCCTATCTGAACTCGTATTTCAGATGGGCGTCGGTTATCTCGCCCAGCGGGATGCGTGCCGCTACTCCCGCCTCTTCGATCTCGATGTCCTCGGATCCCACCTCTCGCAGGACCCCTTGCCAAACCTTGCGCCCTTCGATCGGCGTTCGGGTCTTCACGTACACCGTCTTCCCCAATTGGGCCTCGAAGTGGCTGCGCTTCCGCAGCGGTCTCTCGATGCCCGGCGAGCTCACCTCCAGGGTGTACGACACGTCTATGGCGTCGCTCTCGTCCAGAGCCTGGCCCACCACAGCCGATACCCGAGCGCACAGGTCGTGGGTGATACCGTCGGGATGGTCGATGTACAGACGTACGGTCTTCTGCCGCCTGCTACCGGCCACCTGCGCCATCACCAGTTCCACATCCCCGACCTCGCGGCCGATGACCTCCTGGAACCAAGCGTCGGTGAGTTCCACGACCTCTTCCTCGCCTAAAACAAAAGTGGGCCCACCTGCACCCACTTTGGAAAAACAGCTTGGCTTTGATTTGCTGGGGGATTATAGCACCATGTCGCGTAACTGTCCCCGCCGCGGCACGCCTTCGGCAAGCCTTGGCGGACACAGTGACGCTCCTCAGTATTTGGCTGGGATTCTTGGTGCCCCTGGCCCGCGTGACCTGCTAGCCCTAGGGCGCCGCCTTCCAGAGGTCCGCTACCAGGGCGGCGCATTCCTCCAACGGCACTTCCCGACGCTCTCCCTCTATCCTGGGCTGAACTTCCACTATCCCCTCGGCGGCCTTCTTGCCCACCGTCACGCGCACGGGGCAGCCGATGAGTTCGGCGTCGGCGAACTTGAAACCGGGGCGCTCGTCGCGGTCGTCCCAGAGCACCTCCCAGCCCTGGGCCTGCAGCATCTCGTAGACGTCGGCAGCAACTTGGCCCTGCACGGGATCCTTCACCTGCACCTGCACCAGGTGGACATCGAAGGGAGCTATGCTCTTGGGCCACAGGATCCCGCGGGCATCGTTGCTCTGCTCCACCGCCGCCGCCGCTATGCGGGCAGGACCGATGCCGTAGGAGCCCATGACTATGGGCCGCTCATCGCCGGCTTCGTCGAGGACGGTGGCTCCCAGAGGAAGAGAGTACTTGGTCCCCAGCTTGAAGATGTTGCCGACCTCGATTACCTGCTTGATGATGAGGGCCTGGCCGCATTCCTGACAGGCGTCGCCTTCTTCCGCCTCGCGCAGGTCGGCAAACTCGGGCTGGAAGTCCCGACCGACGACCACACCGCGTAGGTGGGTGTGCTCCTTGTTGGCGCCCGCGGCGTAGGCGCGGGCGCCTCCCTGCCCGTCCGGCCTGAGGCTCTCGTCAGCGACGATGCGCAGATCCACACCCACCGGACCGACGAAACCCACATCCGCTCCGGTGGCTTCTTTGACTTCCTCGGGACGCGCGGGACGCACCTCGCTTTTCAGGTAGCGAGACAGCTTGTTCTCGTGCAGGCTGTGATCGCCTCGCACGAGGGCCATGACCGGCTTGTCGTCGGCCATGTACACCAGGGCCTTGATGAGCGAGGAATGTGCGATGCCCAGAAAAGCCGATACCTCTTCTATCGTCCGCTTGTCCGGCGTAGAGACTTCCTCGGGACCCGCGGCGGCGGCTGCATCGGCGAGCCCAGCGCCCTCCACAGCCGCGCCTTGACCGGCATCCTCCGGCGCTCGGGCCACCGACCGGGCCAGTTCCACGTTCGCGGCGTACCCGCAGGCCGGGCACATCGCCACCCGGTCCTCTCCGGCGGGCGACGGCGCCATGTACTCGTGGGCCTGAGCCCCGCCCATGAACCCGCTGTCGCTCTCCACCCGGTAGAATTCCAGCCCGCAGCGGCTGAATATGCGGTCGTAAGCGCCTATGTGTTTGGCGTAGCTCTTCTCCAGGCCCGCGTCGTCGAGGTCGAAGGTATAAGAGTCCTTCATCAAGAACTCGCGCACCCGCAGCACGCCGCCTTTGGGCCGCGGCTCATCCCGGAACTTGAGCTGCAGCTGGTACCACGTCTGGGGTAGATCCCGGTAGGAGCGCAGCTCCCGTGACGCCAGCCAAGCGAACACTTCCTCGTGTGTCATCGCCAGCACCATGTCGCGCCCCCCTCTGTCCTCAAGGCGGAACATCTCCTGGCCGATAGCGTCGTAGCGCCCGGTGGCCTGCCACACGTCGGCGGGATGCAGGGTGGGCATGGAGAGCTCTTGGGCGCCGATGGCGTCCATCTCCTCGCGGAGGATCCGGCAGATACGCTGCATGACCCTCCACCCCAGAGGTAGGAAGACATAGATGCCGGAGGCGAACTGGCGCACGAAGCCGCCTCTGACCATCAGCTTGTGACTGATCGCCTCAGCGTCGGCAGGGTCTTCTTTGACGGTGGGCATGAAAAGGGCTGTGGCCCGCATCAGGTCCTCCTCAGGATGGACGGATGAGTGGCGCGCGGCGCGACAGGCCGCGCGTCCAGACAGTCTAGCAGTCTAGCATCGCGAAGCCGCCGGACATCACGCCGGGCTGCGCTTCTCGGACGCTCTCGCCCTCGTGGCCGCCTCTATATGGGCGAACAACTCGTCCACCAGCCGCTCCTGAGGCACCTTGCTCACCGGTCTGCCCGCAGCGAAGACCACGCCTTCCCCCTCGCCGCCGGCGATGCCGAAATCGGCCTTACGGGCCTCCCCCGGGCCGTTGACGACACACCCCATGACGGCTACTTCCAGGTCGAGTCCCAGTTCCTCCAGGCGACGCTCCACCTCGGCCGCCAGAGGCTCCAGGTCGATGCGGGTGCGGCCGCAAGTGGGACAGGCGAGCACCCGAGGACCACGGGCTGCCAACTCCAAGGTGCGCAGGATCTCCAGGGCGACACGTACCTCCTCCACGGGATCGCCCACCAGAGACACGCGGATCGTGTCCCCCACCCCGTCGGCCAGCAGGACACCCAGGGCGACCGCGCTGCGGATAGAGCCCGCCCACCGCGTCCCCGCTTCGGTGACGCCGATGTGGAGAGGGTAGGGGACGCGCTTGGCCAACATGCGGTTGGCCGCCATGGTCACGAGGGGTGCCGACGACTTGGCAGATACCTTGATGGCGGAGAAGCCCATTTCCTCGAGGAGCGCGCAGTGACGCACTGCCGACTCCACCAGGGCGGTCGCCGGATCGTGGGCTTCGAGATCGCGCAGGTCGCGTTGCAGCGAACCGCTATTCACACCCACTCGGATCACCGCGTCGTGCGCCAAGGCCGCGTCCACCACGGCGCGCACGGCTTCACGATCCCCGATGTTGCCCGGATTGATGCGCACCCCCGCGACCCCGGCTTCCAGGGCGGCAACGGCCAGCTTGTGGTCGAAGTGCACATCTCCGATGAGGGGCACAGGAGACTCCGCCACCAGTGAGCGCAGCGCTGCGGCACTCTCGCCATCGGGGACGGCAACCCGCACCAGCGCAGCGCCGGCCGTTGCCAAGGCGCGGATCTGGGCGAGGGTGCCGGCGACATCGTCCGTGCGGGTGTTGGTCATCGATTGCACGCACACCGGAGCATCGCCCCCGATCGGCACCGAACCGACGATCACTTGGCGCTCACTGAACATGCGCCCGCTCCTCCCGACAGGGGTGACGGTGCACGCTGCTCACGCTAGCCGCCGAACAAGCGGCCCACGTCGTTCGACGTGGCCACGATGAACAGCAACACGAAGAGGACCAGCCCCACCATCGACACCCTCTCGAAGGTACGCAGGGAGATGCTGCGGCCCCGCACCCGTTCGATGATGCTGAACAGAGCATGGCCGCCGTCGAGCGGGAGCAGGGGGATCATGTTGAGGATGGCCAGGTTGACGCTGATCAGGGCCAGCAGCATGAGGTAGTACCCGCCCTGGACCGCCTCGGTGGAGAGTTGGATTATCCCCACAGGCCCCGCCAAGCCCTGGGAGCCGGTGACGGGCACGTCTCCGCTGAACATCATGCCGATCCCCTTGAAGATCAACGTCACCATGCTCCACGTCGTCGCGGCTGCATAAGGGAAGGCGCTCAGCACACCCAGGTCCCGTTCCTCTACCCCGGGTTGCACACCCAAGAAGCCGGTACCGTCCTCCCGTTCTTCGATCTGGGCAGTGAGTTCGACGCTCGCACCGCTGCGCTCCACGACCACTACCACCTCTTCCCCGGGATGGGTGAGGATCTCGGCGCGTACTCCTTCCCAGTCATCGACAGGTGTGCCCGCCACGCTCACGATGCGGTCGCCTACCTGTACACCGGCGGACGCGGCCGGGGTTCCCGCCTCCACGTTCTCCACCACGGTGCTGACGATGGCCTCCCCTTGGGTCAGCCCCACGATGTAGATGAGGAGGAAGGCGACCACCAGGTTCATGGTCACGCCGGCGATTATGAAGAACAGTTTGTGCCAGAACGGGTGCGCGTAGTAGCGCCGATGAAGAGGGGTGGCCGCGATTTCCTGCACGCTGAGGGCTCGAGGTCCGGCGAGACGATCCTCGGGATCGCGGGGGCGCCGCCCGTGGTCCGGCGGGACCGGGTCCGCTTCCTCTTCGTCTTCGGGCTCGTCGCGGAAGGCATGCAGTTGCGCTTCCTCCTCGCGTGCCTCCGCCACCCGAGCGGCGAACTCCTCCTTGTGCATGCCGGTGACGCGTACGTACCCGCCCAGCGGCAGCGCAGAGATGCCGTAGATGGTCTCGCCCACGCGGCGGCTGATTAGATAGCGGCCGAAGCCCAGGCTGAACTCCTCGACCCTCATCCCCGCCGCTTTGGCCACGATGAAATGGCCGAACTCGTGGGCCAGGATGAGAAAACCAAGACCCACTACGGCCACCACTATTCCGATGAACGTGCTCATGCTCGCTCTTCCTGCCTCGCGGACACGCGGGCCACTGCAATGCAGGACCGCTCTCTTGCCTCACGATCGACGTCGACGGCCTCCGCATACGTTCCGAAGGTCCCCTCCCCACTCTCCTCGACGACCTGCTCCGCCACCTCGGCTATACCCAGAAAGGGCAGCCTGCCATCCAGGAAGGCGGCGACGGCCATCTCGTTGGCCGCGTTGAAGGCGCAGGTCGCGCGGTCGCCCCGCACACCTGCCTCCCGGGCCAGCCGTAGCGCAGGAAAGGTATCGACATCGGGGGGTTCGAACTCGAGCGTCCCCAGGGCTGCCAGATCGAGCCTCTGAACCTGGAGAGCGGCGCGATCGGGATAGTGCAGGGCGTAGGCGATGGGCACGCGCATGTCGGCCACGCCCAGGTGGGCCAGCAGCGCTCCGTCCACCAGCCTGACGGCGCCGTGTACCACCGACTGAGGATGCACCACCACCTCTATGCGCTCGTAGGGTAGCCCGAACAGGTGGTGAGCCTCGATGATCTCGAGACCCTTGTTGACCAGAGTGGCCGAATCGATGCTGATCTTGCGGCCCATGGACCAGGTGGGGTGCGCAAGAGCCTCTTCCGGAGTCACACCGGCCAGAGCGGCGGCCACGCGACCGCGGAAGGGTCCCCCGGATGCAGTGAGGATCACCGAATCCACCGCCTCGACACCCGCAGCCTCGACCAACTGGAACAGGGCCGAGTGCTCCGAGTCCACTGGGAGGATGGCGGCCGACCGCCGGGCAGACAGTGCGGTGACCAGGGATCCGGCGCAGACAAGACTCTCCTTGTTGGCGAGAGCCAGTGTCCTACCCGCCTCCAATGCCGCCAGCGTCGATTCCAGTCCTGCGAAGCCGACGGTGGAGTTGAGAACGAAATCGGCCTCGACTTCGCGCACCAGTTCCGCGGCGGCCCCCGGTCCGGTGCGGATGGTCATCTCCGGATAGAGCGACGGCGAGACGGCGGTGGCCGCGGCCCTATCGGCGATGGCGATGTCCTCCACCCCCAGCGACATGGCCTGCTCCAACAGCAGTTCCACGTTGCGGTCGCAGGACAGGCCGGCCACCGTCAGTCCCCTACTGGCAGCCACCACCTGCAGGGCCTGGGTGCCTATGGAGCCCGTGGAGCCAAGGATGATGACCCGCTTCATCCGCCCGTGACCGTGACCACGTCGCCCAGCAGGACGACAGCCGCCCAGTAGGCGACGAAACCGGCGAAGAGGATGGAATCGAAGCGGTCGAGTATTCCCCCGTGACCACGCAGGATCTTGCCTGAATCCTTCACCCCGAAATCGCGCTTCACCACCGATTCGAACAGGTCGCCCCACTGCCCCACGATGCCGATGATGAGACCCAGGATCACGGCGTCACGGGGCGATAGCCAGGACGCGTAGAGGCTCACGACCAGGGCCGCAACCACCGAGCCCACTATCCCTCCTATCGCGCCCTCGATGGACTTCTTGGGCGATATGCGCGGCGCCATGGGATGCCGGCCGACTGCTCTGCCCACGAAATAGGCGAAGGTGTCGTTGAGCGCGGTACAGCCAAAAACCAGCAGGGTCAGAGCCATGCCGTGGTTGAGGTCGCGCAACAGCAGCAGATAGGCAAAGCCTGCGGCCACCCACAACGTTCCGAAGTGGGTCACCGCCATCCTCCCCACCAGATGGGCCCCCAGTTCTCCGCGCAGCGACCAGAAGAAGGTGAGGATCACCAAAGCCGCCAATCCGGCGAGAAGCCCGGGAAGCCCCAGAAAGAAGGCCCCGACCACCACCGCGAGCGCGGCCAGATAGCCCACGAGAAGATTCGGTTTGTAGGGACGCAGGAGGCTGTAGTACTCGTGCATGCCCAAGACGGTAAGAACCACGCCCAGGCCGAGCATGAAATAGCCGCCCAAGATCACCGCAGCCACGACGATGGGAATGATGACGATGGCGACCAGGACGCGCGACTTAAGCATCGTTGCTCCGGGCTCCGAACCGTCTGTCCCGGCGGCATAATCGGCGATGGCCTCGAGCAACTCGGCCTCCCCGAAGTCGGGCCACAGACGATCGGAGAAGTAGAGTTCCGAATAGGCCGTCTGCCACAGGAGGAAGTTGGACAGCCGCCTCTCGCCCGAGGTGCGGATGACGAGATCGGGGTCTTTCATGACGGACGAATAGAGGTGGGCGGCGATGTGGTCGTCAGTGAGGTCGGCGGCCTCGACGCCGTCCTCCAAAGCCTTGCGGACGGCATCTACGATCTCGCGCCTGCCGCCGTAGTCGAAGGCTATGAAGAGGACCATGCGTCGGTTCTCACTCGTGAGTTCTTCGGCCCAGCGCATCCGCTCCAGAAGACCGGCGCTGAGACGGTCCCTCCTCCCCACAAAGACCACTCGGCAGTCGTTCTTGTGCAGCGTGGGCACCTCGGTGTCGATCATCTCTGCGTGCAGGCGCATCAGCTCGTCTACCTCCTGCGTCGACCTCGTCCAGTTCTCGGTGGAGAAGGAGTACAAGGTCAGCTGCCCCAGACCGGCGTCCCTGGCCGCCTCGACCACGCGCCGCACGGCTTGGGCACCCGCTCGATGACCGGCAGCCACAGGGAGATGGCGGCGCTTCGCCCAGCGACCGTTGCCATCCATGATGATGGCCACGTGAAAGGGTACAGAGCCGGGGAGCGCGGAAGGTTCCGAACCCCGAGGAGTCTGCCTGCGACCCCCGCCTCGAAGAGCGATAAGCCAGTCGCGCAGGGCCACCTCAGATCTCGAGGATCTCTTCTTCCTTGTGGTGGAGAAGCTCGTTCACCCGCTCGATGAAGCCGTCCGTCATCTTCTGGACCTCCTCCTCGGCCCGCCGCTCGTCGTCCTCGGATATCTCGCCCTCCTTCTTGAGCTCCTTCAGATCCGAGATGACATCGCGGCGAACATTGCGGATGGCGATGCGCTGGTCTTCGGCCATGTTCTTGATCTGTTTGACGAGGTCCTTGCGCCGTTCGGCCGTCAAGGGCGGGATGTGCAGGCGGATGACCGTGCCCTCGGTGTTCGGCGTCAAAGCCAGGTCGGACTCCTGGATGGCGCGCACCACCGAGTTGACCGCCGTCTTGTCGTAGACGGTCACCGAAATGGTGCGCGGGTCGGGCGTGGCCAGATTGGCGAGTTGCTGGAGGGGAGTCTTCGCACCGTAGTAATCGACGTGCAGCCGGTCCAGCAGGGCCGTGGACGCGCGTCCAGTGCGCACGGTGTTGAACTCGCTCCGCAGGGCCTCGAGCGCACTCTCCATGCGCCTTTTGCCGTCGGCGATAAGTTCGCGGATCATCCCCTCTCACTCTCCTTCCGCGTCTGTGTACACGATCGTGCCGACCCGCTCTCCCTGGACCACCCGGCGGATGTTCTCGGGCAGGCTCATGTTGAAGACCAGTATGGGAAGTCGGTTGTCCATACACAGGGACAGAGCCGTGGAGTCCATCACGCGCAGGCCGCGCTCCAGAGCGTCTCGGTGCGTGATCTTGAGGATCATACGGGCGTTGGGATCGATCTCCGGATCCGCGTCGTACACCCCGTCGTACTTCTTCTTGGCCATCAGCAGGCACTCGGCCCCGATCTCCAGCGCCCTCAGTGCGGCGGCCGTGTCGGTGCTGAAGTAGGGGTTGCCGGTACCGGCCGCGAAGACCACCACCCTCCCCTTCTCCAAGTGGCGGATAGCCCTGCCCCGGATATAGGGCTCGCAGATCTCCTGCATGCCGATGGCCGATTGCACACGCGAGTCGCAGGCCAGCTTGCGCAGTGCGTCCTGCAGCGCGACCGAGTTCATGACCGTGGCCAGCATGCCCATATAGTCGGCGGTGGCGCGGTCGATACCTTGCGACGCCCCCGAGACACCTCGGAAGATGTTGCCCCCGCCCACCACAACCGCCAATTCCGTGCCACCGGCGGCCACGTGAGCGACTTCACAGGCCACGGTCCGCAGCCTCTCGGGGTCGATGCCGTAGCTTTGATCGCCCATGAGGGCTTCGCCACTCAACTTGAGGAGGACCCTCTTGTAAGCCTTTTGCTGGTTCATGTCTCCTTGCTCCGGGCTCTCCCCGTGGCCCCCTCTACGTGCCCCGAGGTCGATGGACGTGGAAGCTACTTCCTTAGGCTACCTCATCGCCAACGCGAAAGCGCGCGAAACGGCTGATCTCGACGTTTTCGCCGATCTTGCCCACCAGTTCGCGGCGCAGATCGTCGATCGTCTTGTCCGGGTCCTTGACGAAGGACTGCTCCAACAGAACGACCTCGGAGTACCACTTGCTGAGCTTGCCCTCGGCGATCTTCTGAATGACGGCCTCGGGCTTGCCCGATGTCTTGGCCTGCGCCGAGTAGATCTCGATCTCGGTATCGACGGCCGCCTGGGGCACGTCCTCCCGGGACACCCAGGCAGGGCTGGCGGCCGCGATGTGCATGGCCACGTCATGCGCGAAGGCCTTGAAGACGTCGCCACGGGCTACGAAGTCGGTCTCACAGTTCACTTCCAAGAGCACACCCACCTTGGCGCCCGGATGGATATAGCTCTCCACCACGCCCTCGTTGGCCTTACGCGAAGCCTTCTTGTCGGCGCTGGCCATGCCCTTCTTCCGAAGCAGCTTGAGGGCCTCGTCCATGTCGCCCTGAGCTTCGGTGAGTGCCATCTTGCAGTCCATCATGCCCGCGCCACAGGCGTCGCGGAGTTTCTTGACCGTCGCCGCATCGATATTGCTCATAATTAGCCTCCCTCAGAAGACGATTGCTAGACGTGAGTCGAGCCCCTCCCGTCGGCCCGGGGCCGGCGCGGAGGTGCTCGTCGATCTCTTGGGTCAGGCCTCAGGCTCGACGGCGGGCTCGCCTGCCGCCGACGCTTCGGGGGCGACCGCGGGCTCGGCACTCGCCTCTTCGGCCTTCTCCGGTGCTGCGGCCTCAGCCGGCGTCTCGACGACCGGTGCCATCTCCACAGCCGCCGCTTCGACGACCGGCGTCTCGACCACGGCTGCGTCCACCTGGACCTCTTCCGGGGCCGGGACGAGCGGGGGAGCTACGCTGACGGGCTGCTCGGCGCTGGGGGCCTTCGCCTCTCCGGCGGCCGGCGGCCGGCGGGCCGGCGCCTGACGAGCGACAGGCGGTCTGCGGTCCTGACCACCGCGTCCGGGGCCACTGTCCCGAGGTCCGGGACGCCCCTGACCTCCGGGACGACCTCCCTGGCGGTCGCCGGGCCGGCCTTCGCTCGGGCGCGGGGTGCGTGAGACACGGGAAGGCGCGGCGGCGACGCCAGGCGCCTCGGCGGCAGCCCTCTCCGCGGCGGCCGCGCCCGACGCTGCCGCCTCACGGGCAGCCTCGGCGGCCTGGAACTCAGCGATCTGGACCTTCTGCCGGCCTTCTTCCACCGCGCGGGCCAGCGTCTTGACTATGAGGCTGCAGGAACGGATGGCATCATCGTTGCCCGGAATGAGGTAATCGACCTCGTCGGGGTCGCAGTTGGTGTCCACCAGACCGATGAGCGGCACACCCAGCTTGTTGACCTCTTTGGTGGCGATGGCCTCACGCTTCGGATCGGCTACGAACACGGCGTCGGGGAGGCGGGTCATGGTGCTCACTCCGCCTAGATTGATCTCGAGCTTCTCCAGTTCGCGCTCCATCGCCATGCGCTCCTTCGTGGGCAGCAGAGCCAGCTGGCCCTCCTCCTTGAGCTTGCGCAGTTCGTGCATGCGCTTGATGCGGTTCTCGATGGTGGCGAAGTTGGTCAGCAGCCCGCCCAGCCAGCGGTGACTCACGTACGGCATCCCTACCCTGGAGGCCTCGTCGCGGACGACGTCCTGGCACTGCTTCTTCGTGCCCACGAACAGGACGCTGCCCCCGCGGCTGGAGATGTTGCGCACGAAGTCGTAGGCGCGATCGAGCATGACGGTGGTCTGCTGGAGGTCGATGATGTGGATGCCCCCGCGCTCGGTGAAGATGTAAGGCTTCATCTTCGGGTTCCAGCGGCGGGTCTGATGGCCGAAATGGACCCCTGATTCCAGGAGTTGCTTCATGGATGCTGCAGGCATGACTACCTCACTCTGGTTATTTCTTACAGCTCCTTGAGGGCCGCTTCGGAACCGGCATGCCGGCACCACCGAGACGGTGGACCTCAGGGTCGATGGTATAGCCGCAGCAGTTTACCATAAGAGAGCGGGCCGCCCGGCGACTTGCAGACCACCGATATGGGTCTTCGGCAGCCGCCGAAAGGGCCCCCGAGAAGGGGAAGCCGCCGAGCTTCCGCGGACCACTCGATGGGCCTGCAGGCCAGCTCGAATGAGTCGTCGTGCAGCAGCCGAGAGCACCGCATCGGTCGTCGGCAGACGCCAAGAGGGCCCTCAGGAAGCCAGGATATCGAGATCGATGTCTTCCTTGATGCGGCCGCGCAGGCGGAGGATGGCCTTGGTGTGCAGCTGCGACACCCGGGACTCGGTGACCCCGAGCACCTCCCCTATCTCCTTCAGTGTAAAGCCCTCGTAGTAGTAGAGGCCTATGACGATGCGCTCCCGCTCAGGAAGGCGCTGGATGGCAGCCGCGAGGGTCTCCTTGAGGGCCTGTATATGGTAGGCCCGCGAAGGGTCGGGAGCATCGACGTCTTCGATGGTGTCGATCAGGTTGACGCGGTCCTGGTTGGAGCCGCTGACGTTCCAGAACTCGTCCAGCGCCACCATACCCGAGGAGCTTATCTGGTTGACGATGTTCAGGAAGGCCTCCACGTCCAGTTCCAGCGAGGCGGCGATCTCCTCGTCGGTAGGTGCCCGCATGAGCTCGTTCTCCAGCCGCGTGATGGCCGCCTCCACCTTGCGGGCCCAGCTCCGCACCGAGCGTGGCACCCAGTCGAGTGCGCGCAATTCGTCGATGATCGATCCGCGAATACGTGAGACCGCGTAGGTCTCGAACTTGATGTTGCGGGACGGATCGAACCGCTCGATGGCGCCGATGAGTCCCAGCAGACCGTAGGAGACAAGGTCCCCGTCCTCCACGTGGGCAGGCAAGCTGCTGCCCATACGTCCGGCCACGTACTTGACCAGAGGGGAGTAGGCCAGGATGAGTTGGTCCCGCGCCGCGACGTCCTTGTCGTCCTTGTAGCGGCGCCAGGTCTCGGCGAGGTCGCCCGGCTTGGATGAGTCGGTCCTCATGGCAGCGTGTTCACTTTCACGCCCGCGGATGGGCCTTGCGGTAGGTCCTCCGCAGGTGCGCCGCCGAGACGTGGGTGTATACCTGGGTGGTGCGGAGCGACGAATGCCCCAGAAGCTCCTGTATGGTCCTAAGATCTGCGCCCCCCTCGAGCAGGTGCGTGGCGAAGGAGTGACGCAGGGTATGAGGTGAGGTGCCCGCCGGCACCCCGGCCAAGCGTAGATAGCGCGTCAGTCTGCGCTGTACGTCCGAAGAAGAAAGGGGCCGCCCTCTGCGGCTGATGAAGATGTGGTCCTCGTCATCTCTCTTAGCGAGGTGGGGGCGCCCCTCTTCGAGGTAGCGGTCGAGGGCGGCGAGGGCTATCTCTCCCACAGGCACCACGCGCACCTTCCGTCCCTTCCCTCTGACTCGGATCTCACACGACGCGACGTTGATGTCCCGCAGGCGCATATCAAGCGCCTCCTGGCAGCGCAACCCTGACGAGTATATCAACTCGAAAAGAGCCCTATCCCGGAGTTGGAGCGGCTCCTGACCACCCATCCTTTGCAGTAAGACATCCATCTGCTCCGGGTTCAGGACCTGAGGCAGACGCTTGGGGAGCTTGGGGGACGCGATGCCGACGGCCGCACTCGCCTCCACAAGGCCGTTGTCCTCGCAGAAGTGCAGGAAGCGGCGCACTACCGACAACTTGCGTGCGATGGTGCTGCGGGCAGAGGGCCGAGGGCGGACTGATCTGCTTCCGCGGGCGCCGGCCGGCAAGGGTGAGCCGCCGCCGATAGAAGGCCCGCCGCCGTCGTCGGCTGAGGACCGCCGGCCCTCTTCCGGGGACGGGCGGCGACTGTCATCCGTGCCCAGACGGCCTTCCGCGAGGGCCTCGACGAAGGCGCCGATGTGCTCTGGGCGGACATCGGCCGTCCTCTGTATGCCCCGGCCCTCCAGAAAAAGGCTGAACTGACGGAGATCACCGGCGGACGCCCGGACGGTCCGAGGGCTGTAGTCGGCGGCCACGAGGCTTCTCAGGTAGGCGAAAACGGCTTCTTCCAGGTCCGCCGACGGGGCCGGTGTCGCCTGTTCGACCGGGGCCGGCTGCTGTATGTCGCCATCCTGCATGTCGCTCCGCTCTTCTTGTCGTCTACCTCAGGGCGCCCGAATGAACAGACCCGGACCACCCCGCACCACCACGCCCTGAAGTTCCAATCGAGCCAAGCAGGCCGTGACCTCCCTGACCGACCATCGCGTCTGGGCGACCAGGTCATCTACGGAGCAAGGACCAAGGGCAAGGGTAGCAAGCAGAGACTGCCCATTGACCCCAAGGACCTCAGAGCCTCCCACGAGTCCCTCCTGTGGTCGCAGGCCGTCGCCTCCTGCGCGCTCCCTTCTCTCGATTCCTGTCGCGAGGAGAAAATCCTCTACTGTGGTCCACGGATCGATTGCGGGAAATGCTCCATCGTACAACAGCGCGTTACACCCCTCGTGACTCTCGACCATGACGGGGCCCGGTATTGCGAACACCGCTCGGCCCAACTCCAGAGCCCAGGTCGCCGTCTGCAGAGCTCCGCTCGACTTCGAGCCCTCCACCACGAGCACTGCGTCGGCCAGAGCCGCCAGCAGGCGGTTACGGTGAGGAAACGTCCAGCGTGCCGGCGGGCAGCCAGGGGGCAACTCGCTCATGATCAGCCCATCACGGCTGAGACGCTGGTAGAGGCGCCGGTGCCTTCCCGGATACACGACGTCGGCGCCGCAACCGAGGACGGCTGCCGTCAGGCCCGCTGCATCGAGCGCGGCATGGTGCGCACGCGCATCGATGCCGAAGGCCATACCACTCACGACCGCGACGCCCCGCCCGGCGAAGGCGGCGGTGAAAGCCTCGGCCATCCGGGTCCCGTAGGCACTCGCCTTTCGTGTGCCCACCACGGCGACGCAGGGGACCGTCCCCAGCCGCGCGAGGGCCTCTTCACTACCCCGCATGAAGAGCCCGGCCGGCGGATACGACAGATGGGTCAATCCATTCGGATAGCCGGCGGAGCCGTAAGGTACGAAACGCAGGCCCGTTTGTTCGAGCGCCCGAAGCTCGGCCTCCTGCGAGAAGGTCCTCCTCTTCTCTTCGAAACGCCGGACGACGGCCATGGCAAGACCCCAACTCAGGAGCGTGCCGCGGGAAGCGCCCCATACTCCCTCTGGACCGTGTTGTCTGAGGAACCGCAGGAGCGGTGAGCATCCCCAGCGGCTGAGTGAGGCCAGTCCCAGAGCCCCCTCGAGCGCTTTCGTCGAGACGCCGTCCGTCACTCGAGTCCTACCCGTCGATAGTCGAGCCGCAGCGCTAGGGCCTCAGCCACATCGTCGGCATCGACGGCCTCCCTCTGGTCGAGGTCGGCGATGGTCCTGGCGAGGCCGACGATTCGCGTGTATCCCCTCCCACTCAGTCCCTCTCTCACCAACGCCTGACGAAGCAGGGAGCGGGCCTGTGCGCTGAGCCGGCAACCCGCCTCGAGATGAGACGGCGCGCTCTCATTGGACTCCCCGGATGGGCCGCCAGGCAGGAGGTGGCAGGCCCTACCGGTTGTAGAGGACCTGAGTAGGCGCGCCTCGCGAAAGGCACGAGCGGCCGCCACTCGTTCTCCGACCACGGCTGAGGTCTCCCCCACCTTGCCGTTCTCGAGGGAGAAGAGGGTGAGCGGCGGGACCTCGATGAGGGCGTCGATACGATCGAGCAAAGGCCCGCTCAGACGACTGCGGTAACGGTCGATGGTGGCCGCGAGGCACCGGCAGCTCTTCTGTCCGTGGCCCAGATATCCGCACGGGCACGGATTCATCGCCCCCACCAGGCTGCAGGCGGCCGGGAAGACCGAGTTCCCCATGCGTCGGCTTATCGAGATGCGGCCGTCTGCGAGCGGCTCGCGCAGAGCCTCGAGCGCGTCCCGGGAGAACTCGGGCAGCTCGTCAAGAAAAAGGATGCCGTGGTGGGCGAGGCTGACCTCTCCGGGTCTGAGATTGATGCCGCCCCCCACGAGCGCGGCCCGGGAGGCCGTGTGATGAGGAGCCCGAAAAGGCCTTGCCGTCGCCAGTTCGGCTTGAGCACCGGGCAACCCGGCGGCGCTCCAGATACGCGTCACTTCCAAGGCTTCGGGAGCAGTGAGCTGAGGAAGGATGCCCGGTAGGCGCCGTGCAAGCATGGTCTTCCCTGCTCCGGGTGAGCCTACCATCAGCAGATGATGACCTCCGGCCGCAGCTATCTCCAGGGCTCGTTTGGCCTGCTCGTGACCAAGGACTTCGGCCATATCGGCCTCGTCTGCGCGGGTCTCGTTCGGCCCCTTCTTGCGCATGCCCAGCCAGCGCCTCCCCCGCTCCCGTACGCGCTCCCGAGATCGACCGCAGGTGATGACCGCGACCGCCTCAGCCAAGGTCGTGACCCCCAGCACGCGGACGAGGCCAACGGCGGCGGCCGCAGGAAGACTTTCGAGAGGGGCGATCAGCCATTCCACGTTGATACCGGCCGCCGTCTCGACCACCGACAGCATCCCCCGAGTGGGCCGGACGACCCCATCCAGGGAAATCTCCCCCACCGCCCCCACGCCTCGGACCGACTCGAGCGGGAGCTGTCCGCAGGCGGCCAACGTGGCCAGGGCTATGGGGAGATCGAAGCCGGGGCCGTCCTTGGGAACATCGCCGGGGCTGAGATTGACCGTGATGCGGCGCGTGGGCAGCGGGACTCCGCTGGATGCCGCTCCCGACCTGACCCGCTCGCGCGCCTCGCGCACCGCCGCTCCCGGAAGACCGACGATAGTCACTCCAGGAAGTCCGGACCGCGCGTGAGCCTCCACGCGAACCGGAACTGCCTCGATGCCTACCAGGGCGAAACCCCAGACGACCGCGATGCCCATGCCTAGTAGCCTTTGCCGATGATGTCCTGGACGTGTTCGAGAGTCCTGGGAAGACCCTGAGCGTCGAGCATGACCAGCACCGCGTCGAACCGCGTCTGACACGGGAGCAACCCCCTGTCGGCCAGCCACCACAGAGCCGCCGCCCGCATCCTCCTGGCCTTGCGCGGGCCTATGGCCTCGATAGCAGTACCGAACTCGCAACTGCCCCGGGCTTTGACCTCCACGATGACTATCTGACCACCATGGCGGCAGACGAGATCCACCTCGCCGGCTGGAGTGCGCTGGTTCGCCCCCAGGACCGTGTAGCCCTTGCCGGTCAGATAGACGGCGGCCGCATCTTCACCCACCCGCCCCCGGGCCGCTCTATCGATGGGTACGCGTCCGGTCAGACCAGCCTCCCCTCCGGGCATGCGACGCGCTACTCTTGCTGGCGCGTCGGACGTTTTCGTGCTCGCGCATCAGACTAGGCGGGCGGCGAGATCTTCGGCTGCGACCTTGGTCTGAGATTGAACAGGAGCGCACAGATGGGCCAGGACGACGGATGAGTGCGGCAGACGGCTGCCCCTGCTCGCCTACGGAGTCTGGCGGCACAGCGCAGGAGCATCTCCGCTCCTTCCGCCGAGTGGTACTCGCGCATTATGGAGAGCACGGACGCGACCTACCCTGGCGGCGCACCCGCGATCCCTATCGCATCCTGGTCTCGGAGATCATGCTGCAGCAGACCCAGGTGTCGCGCGTACTCCGGAAGTACGACGACTTCCTGGCCCGCTTCCCGGACGTGTGGGCACTGGCAGGCAGCCCCATCGCGGCGGTCCTCAGCACTTGGCAGGGCCTGGGATACAACCGCAGAGGTCTGGCCCTGCAGCAAGCGGCCCAAGTGGTCGTCTCCGACTATGGCGGCTCGCTTCCCCGGTCCCAGGAGGAACTTCGCTCTCTTCCCGGGGTCGGGCCCGCGACGGCCGGAGCGATAGCAGCGTTCGCCTACGGTCTGGCAGTGCCGTTCATCGAGACCAACATCCGCGCGGCCATCCTCCATCACTTCTTCCCCGGGCGGACGGAGGTCCCCGATCGAGAGGTCATTCCCCTCGTCGAGGCCACTCTCGACAGGGAGGATCCCCGCACCTGGTACTACGCTCTCATGGACTACGGCTCGTGGCTGAAGCAGACAGAAGCGAACCCCTCTCGTCGCAGCAGCCATCACATGGTCCAGTCGCCATTCGTCGGATCGCGACGCCAGTTGCGCGCGCAGGTCCTGCGCCTCTTTCTGCAGCCACAGGATGCGGGCGAGACCGCCCCGACGGCCGACGCGGTGTCCCTGACCAGAGCACAGGCGGCGACCCTGCTGCCGGGATGGGCGGAAGCTGAAGTGAGCGCCGTTCTCTCCCGGTTGGCGGAGGAAGGATTCCTGAAGGAAGACTCCGGCTTCTCACTCAGGTGAGCACGGCGACGCCGGCGGCCACAGAAGCACGGGCGGACCGTCGAGGCGCGGGACTGATCGCCGCGTTTTCGCCTGTCAATCCCCCAGCAGTTCCAGCTGTTGAGTGCCGACCCCCCGGAAACTCAGCCGGTGGAGAGGGCAGGGTCCGTTCCTCAGAAGCGCCTCTCTGTGCCGGCCCGTCCCGTAGCCCACGTGCTCCTCGAAACCGTAGCCGGGGTGCAGAGACGCCATGCGCTTCATGAGCCGGTCGCGCACGACCTTTGCCACCACCGAGGCGGCCGCCACTGCCGCGCTCTTGAAATCGGCCCCCACGATCCCGCGCGCCCGCAGATCGTCCCGCCTGAGGTCGAAGCCATCGACGATGGCGAAACGGTAGTCGTCTTCCAGCAGTTCCAGCGCGCGGCCGAGCGCAAGGAGATTGCACCTGTGCAGACCCCGCTCGTCGATGGTGGCCGGGGAACAGGCTACCCACGCGACCCGCAGGGCGGAGCACATTACGCCCCCATACATCGTCTCCCGCGCCTCGAGGGAGAGGAGCTTGGAGTCTGTCAGACCCTTGAGACCCAGGAAAGGGGTCCGGCTGTAGTCGAGGACCACCGCCGCAGCCACCAGTGGTCCCGCGAGACAACCCCTGCCGGCCTCGTCGGCTCCCGCGAGGCGAAGGCCCTCGTTGCGATCTTCCGGAGACCGGCGCCGCTCTTCATCGAGCAAGGCCCTGTCGAAACGGAATGGATCGGAGACGCGCCTGGCCCGATGACTAGATGCGGACGGTCTCCGTCCCTCGCTCGGACCTTGAGAGGCGGAGTTCATAGAAGCGGCGGAAGGGGCTCAGAGGCCGGTGATATGGCCCAGCGGCCAGTATATGGCGAACGCAGCGCCGAGGATCTCCTCCTCGCTCACGGGCCCGAACACTCGGCTGTCGCCGCTGTTGTTACGGTTGTCGCCCATGGCCCAGATGTAGCCGTCCGGCACCCGAGTCTCAGGATAGTCCCCGATGATGGGATGCTCCTTGATGAAGCTCTCCTCCCGAGGGACTCCGTTGACGTAGAGTTGCCCGTCGTGTACGGCTATCGTGTCGCCCCCGACCGCCACCACGCGCTTGATGAAGGGGTCGGACCCCTCGGTGTTGGGCGGGTGGAACACGATGACATCGCCCGATTCGGGCGAGCGGAAATGGTAGACCAGCCGGTTGACGAGAACGCGATCGCCTTCCACCAGGGTCGGCTCCATAGAGGGCGAGGGGATGGCAAAGGGCTTGACGAGGAACTGCTGGACGAGAAGGGCGAGCACAAAGGCCGCCGCCACTATCACCACGACCTCGATCAGCCAGCGTAGCGACCGGCTTCGACCGCCGACGTCTGCGCGGCGCCCATCTTCCGGTAGCCTGAGGCCCTCCTCTTCGGCCGGCGGGGTGGAATCCGGTTCGGTCACCGGATCCACGGTCCTCAGATGCGCTTCTCTTTGACGCGCGCCTTCTTGCCGATCTTGTCGCGGAGGTAGTAAAGCTTGGCCCGGGCGACGTCGCCCACCGCCGTCACTTCGATCTTGTCGATCTTGGGCGAATGCACCGGGAAGGTACGCTCCACGCCAACCCCGAAGGACTGCTTGCGCACCGTGAAGGTCTCCCGAGCCCCATGGCCCTGCTTACTGATGCAGAACCCCTGAAAGACCTGGATCCGCTCCCGGCTTCCCTCGACCACCTTGAAGTGCACACGCAGTGTGTCGCCGGACTTGAAAGCAGGGATATCCTGGCGGAGTTGTGCGTGCTCGAATTCTTCTATCGCTCCCATAGCATACCTAGCCCTAACTTGACCCTGGGTCTATTCGACAAGCCTTCCCGACGAAAAGCCAGCAGACTTTAAAGCATCCGGCCCGCGATTGCAACCGACGAGCCCCGTGAGAGTAACGCACGCCGGTCGATCACAGGCCACCCCAGCGGCTGATGGGCCAGTAGATGACGAAGGCCTTCCCGATGATGGTATCGATGTCGATGGGTCCGAACAGGCGGCTGTCCCCGCTGTTGTTCCTGTTGTCCCCCATCACGAACACCTGGCCGGGAGGAATGACGGTCTCGGGGTACGCGCCTTCGAAAGGTTGCTCGAGCAGATACGGCTCCTCCTGAGCGACGCCGTCCACATACAAGCGGCCGTCCTCGATCTCCACCGTTTGTCCGGCGACCGCCACCACGCGCTTGACCAGGTCTTCGTTCTGGTTCACCGGTGAGTCGAACACGATCACATCGCCGCTCTGGGGATCTCGGAAGTGATAGGTCAGGCGGCTGAGGAGGATGCGGTCGCCCTCCAGAAGGGTGGACTCCATCGAGATCTGGTGGATGGTGAACGGCTTGATCAGGAAGTACTGCACCAGCATGGCGATGGCGAAGGCGGCCACCACGATGACGACCACCTCCAGTACGAGACCCAGCACCCCCTGCTTCTTGCCCTTCGCGCCCTTGGCCGGCGCGGACCGGCCGTCGGCGCCCGGCCGGTCGTGCTCACGGCTCACGCTCTACCTCCGACAGTCGGTCTGACGGCCTGTGCCACGGCGACGGACGCGCGTGCTCGCGCCGCCATCTTGCGATGGCGGCGTGGTCCCCGCTGAGCAGTATGGAAGGGACTTCCACGCCCTGGAACTCCCGCGGTCGGGTGTAGTGAGGATACTCGACCATGCCTTCCAGTCCCTCGCTGAAAGACTCCTCGACCACACTTTCGGCGTTGCCCAAGGAACCGGGCAGATGACGCACCACCGCCTCCACCACAGCCAGAGCGGCCACCTCTCCGCCGGCGAGCACGTACGGCCCGACCGAGAGAGAGTCCGTGGCCAGCAGTTCCTCAACGCGGGCATCGAACCCCTCGAAGCGCCCACAGAGCAGCACCAAGTCGCGCTGCCCGGCCGAGAGATCCCGGCACGAGCGATGGTCGAAGGGCCGTCCGCCCGCAGCCAGAACGTAGACGTCGCGGGACTCACGCACCTGACCGGCCGGCATGGCGAACACGCCTTCCATGGCCTCGGCCACGATATCGACCCTGGTCACCATCCCCGGTCCGCCCCCATAGGGCGTGTCGTCCACCTCGTGGTGGGGCAAGGGACTGTACTCACGGATGTTGTGGACGGCGATACTCACCACCCCTGCGGCGATGGCGGTCGAGACCGGGTGCTGAGCGACGAACCACGTGAAAGCCTGCGGCACGAGGGTGAAGATGTCGATGCGCTTCACGACTGCTCGAGAAAACGCGTCTCGACCGTCACGTAGCCCTCGTCCAAAGAGACAATGGGCACTGCCTCCTTGACGAAGGGGACGAAGACCTCGCCGGATGCTCTTGGAGCGTCACCGCCTCCGGAGTCATCGCACGCTTCTACCGGGTCGGGGGCCACGACGAGCAGAGGGTGGGCGGGCGTGTCGACGACGTCGGCCACCCGGCCCCACACAGCTCCCCGGCCGTCCCTCACTTCGAGCCCGACCAGGTCGAAGGGGTAGAACTCGTCGTCGTCCAACTCGGGCAACTCGCCCGCGGGTATCTCCAACACGAAGCCGCGCAGAGCCTCGGCGCCGTCACGATCGGACACTCCGGCGAAAGCGACGATGGGGAAGGCCGCGTCCCCCCGCACACCGTCGATGGTCAGGAGCAGACGCTCGCGCTGCCCCGGACCCGCTCTGCCTTCCCTGTACGGCCTCCCATAGAGCACGGAGCCGGGCGCGAAGCGCTCGGGGTTGTCTGAATCGGGAAGCACCCGCAGCTCCCCGTGCACGCCGTGCGCCCGCGAGATCCGCCCTACCTCGATCCACTCCGGGCGCGTCATCAGTTCACGGCTCCCAGAGTCGCCCTCGGGGCCTAATCGACGATCTCCACGGTGGCCTGCTTGCCGTCCTTGACGGCGCTCGCTTTGACCACCGTACGCAGGGCGCGGGCTATACGGCCCTGTTTGCCGATCACCTTGCCCACGTCTTCTTTGGCCACGCTCAAGCGCAGCACGACGCCGTCGCTGGTCTCGGTCTCCTCGACCCGCACCTGCTCTGGGTGGTCGACGAGCGACCGCGCCAGAAACTCAAGCAGCTCTTTCACCTAGACGATACCTTTCAGACTCAGTAGTTTCCGAACCGTATCGGAGGGCTGAGCGCCAGTCTCAAGCCATTTCTTGGCTTTGGTCTCGTCCACTTCGATCACGGAGGGATCCTGCTGTGGGTTGTAGTAGCCGATAGCCTCGATGAAGCGGCCGTCGCGCGGATTGCGAGAATCGGTCACGACGATACGGTACGTGGGACGCTTCTTGCTACCGCGACGGGCCAGCCTGATAGCTGTTGCCATTGGTCACCTCCTTCCTCTAACTCGGGTTCCCGAACATCTGGAACGGGTTCTTGGGCATGCGGCCGGAACCCAGCTGCTTCATCATCTTCTGCACCTGCTTGAACTGGGTGAGCAACTGGTTGACCTGTTGGATATCGGAGCCCGAGCCGGCGGCGATGCGCCGGCGACGACTGCCGCTGATGATGTCGGGGTGACGGCGCTCCTCCAGAGTCATCGACGAGATGACGGCCTGGATCTTGTCGAAGGCCCGGTCGTCGACCTGGAGCCCCTTGAGCTTGTTGGAGGGGATCCCGGGGATCATGCCGATCAGGCTGCTGAGCGAGCCCATCTTGCGCACCTGCTGGATCTGGTCGAGGAAATCCTCGAAGGTGAAGGTGCTCTTGCGGAGCTTCTGCTCCAACTCCCGCGCCTTCTTCTCGTCGATGGTGCTCTCAGCCTTCTCGATGAGAGAAAGCACGTCACCCATGCCCAGGATGCGCGAGGCCACACGGTCGGGATGGAAGTACTCGAAGTTGTCGAGCTTCTCGCCGCTGCTGGCGAACTTGATGGGCTTGCCCGTGACCGCTCGTACGGAGAGGGCGGCGCCGCCGCGGGCGTCCCCGTCCATCTTGGTGAGGATGACACCGTCGAACTGCACCTGCTCCTGGAACTGCAGGGCTACGTTGACGGCGTCCTGCCCGGTCATGGCGTCGAGCACCAGCAGGATGTTGTGGGGCTTGACCGTGTTGCGGATACGGACGAGCTCGTCCATGAGCTTCTCGTCGATGTGCAACCGGCCGGCGGTGTCGACGATGAGCACGTCGCGCCCTTTCTGCCGGGCCCATTCCACGCCGTGCTTCGCGATGTCGACGGGGTCGGCCGTGGTGCCCTCGTCGTAGACCGGCACCCCCAGCTGCTCTCCCAGACTCTTGAGCTGATCGACGGCAGCCGGGCGATAGACGTCGCCGGCGACAAGAGCCGGGCTCTTGCCCTGGGCGAGGAGGAAGTTGGCCAGCTTGCCGCAGGCCGTCGTCTTGCCCGAGCCCTGCAGGCCCACCATCATGATCACAGTCGGGGGCCGGGGCGAAAAGGTGAGCTTGGTGGTGGCCGAACCCATGAGAGCGGTAAGCTCTTCGTTGACGATCTTGACGAACTGCTGGGCCGGAGTCAGGCTTTCGAGCACCTCGACGCCCAGAGCCCGCTCTTTGACCTTCTCGACGAACTGCTTGACGACCTTGTAGTTGACGTCGGCCTCGAGCAGGGCGAGCCGGATCTCACGCGCAGCCTGCTCGACATCCTTGTCGGTGAGCTTGCCCTTCTTGAGCCCGTCGAAAGCCGCCTGCAGCTTATCTGAGAGAGATTCGAACAACTGTCACCCTACCGTTTGGTTGTGCCTACGGGCACAGCTAAGCAAGCGACCGCGCATCGGCCGCGAAGGTGGGAGTTTACTCGGAGCCCCGGGCGGCGTCAAACTTCGGGGCGAGGTCGGCGCTTCCCGGCGGCCGAACTCCACGTTGCGCCTGCCCTCGCTGTCACTGCCGGGCAAGCGAATCTTCAAACAGCAGCGATGCGAAACCCGACTGCGTCGAAGGGCTGCAGGCTGTCCAGCTTCTCCCCCGTGCCTATCAGTTTGATGGGCAGATCCAACTCGTGTGACACTGCCAGCGCGATCCCCCCCTTGGCGGTGCCGTCCATCTTGGTCAGCACCACCCCACTCAGGTCGACGGCCTGTTGGAACATGCGGGCCTGGATGAGACCGTTCTGTCCCGTGGTGGCGTCGATGGTAAGAAGACATTCGTGTGGAGCGTCGGGGATGCGTTTCTTGATCACCCGCCCGATCTTCTCCAGTTCGTTCATGAGGTTCACCTGCGTGTGCAGGCGCCCGGCCGTGTCGATGATGACCACGTCCACCCCCCGGGCCTGCGCAGCTGCGATGCCGTCGAACACCACCGCCCCGGGGTCGCCGCCGCGCTCGTGGTGTACCACCTCGCAACCCACGCGCCGGCCCCATTCCACCAACTGCTCCACGGCGGCCGCGCGAAAGGTGTCGCCGGCCACGAGGAGAGGCTCTTTGCCCAGTTCCTTCAGGTGCCAGGCGATCTTGCCGATGGTGGTGGTCTTGCCCGTGCCGTTGACGCCCACCATCAGGATAACGGCGGGCGCATGAGCGACATCGATGCGCGTGTCTCCCTGCGAGAAGTGAGCCGCCGTCAGGTCCCGGAGCTTCTCCATGAGCGAGGCCGAGTCCTTGATGTTGCCGGCGTTCGCCTCCGCCTCCAGGGCGCTCACGATGGAGACGGTGGTCTCCACGCCCACGTCGGCGAAGATGAGAGCTTCCTCGATGTGCTCCCACAGATCCTCGTCGAAGCGGTCGAAGAGGACGGATGCGAACTGCTGCTGCAAGGCCTTGCGGCTCTTGGACAGCCCGTCGCGGAGCTGCGAGAACCAGCCCCTGCGCGACGCCTGCGCCTCCTCGGGAGTCCCCACGCTGCGGCCTTCGCCCACGCCCACGAACACTTCCGACCAGTTGTAACTCAAAGCCTCATGCCTCCTTGACCATCATGTTTGTGGGGCGCTCTTCGTCAGCGGGAGAACCGGCATGCTTGGTCCCGAGGCGGCGCGAGAGCACGCGCGAAGTGCCGTCACTCTCCAGAGCGACTCCGTAGAGCGTATCTGCTATCTCCATAGTCTGTCGCTGGTGCGTGATGATTATGAACTGGGTCCTGTCCCGATAGCGGCGGACGAGAGACAGGAAGCGGCGGATGTTGACGTCGTCCAAAGACGCCTCCACCTCATCAAGGATGTAGAACGGGCAGGGACGGGCCAGAAAGAGCGAGAACAGGAAGGCGATGGCGGTCATGGCCTTCTCGCCTCCAGACAGCAGGCTCATGCTGCGGGGGGCCTTGTTGGGGAACTTCACCGCCAGTGAGATACCCGGCACGACCTCATCCTCATCGCCGCCGCCTTCATCCATGCCCTCGGCCGCCGCGACCCTCTCCTGCCTCCCCCCGACCTTGCCGCCGGTCAGGGAAAGGGTGCCCTTGGCCCCCGGGAAGATGGTCGCTATGACGCTTTCGAAGTGGTCTCTCGTGGCCGCGAAGATCTCCCCGAAAGCCGTGTTGACGTGCTCGTCCAAGCCTGTGATGACGTCCTGCATCTGGGCCAACGAGGCATCCAGGTCTCGGCGCTGCTCACTCAGAAAGCGGGCGCGCTCCTCCATCTCGGCGCACTCCTGCTCGGCCAGTGGATTCACCGGACCAATGCGCTCGCGACGTTGGTCGGCCCGGTCCACGGCCCGATCGAGGGACTCGGCGGTCTCTCCGGCGACATCGGCGGGCGCAAGCTCGCGGGGCGACATGTGCCGGCGGCGCAGTTCGGCCAGTTCGTCGCTCAGAAGCGCTCGGCGATCCTCGAGCCGGGCCTGGTCGACCTGCAACTCGGTCATCTGAGTGGCCAGCTCGTCGTGCTCCCGCTGGAAGGTGGCTTCGGCGCCGCCCCCCTCGCGCATGGTCTGGGCGGCGCTGTCAGAGCGGGACCGCGCCTCGTCTGCCCGCACCCCGAGGTCTTTGGACGCTTCGCGCGTCCGCTCCGCCAGCCGTTCCACGATAGCTAGCAGACCGGCCAGGACGGGCCGGTAAGCGGCCAGCATCTCCACGCGCCGGCCGTAGCGCTCGGCGTCGGCCGCCGCCGCGTCCCGCTGCGAGCGTGTCCGTGCTCGTTCCGCCTCCTGAGCGCGGCAGCGCTCCCGTAGCCGCGCCTCCAGCAATGCGGCCTGTGCCTTCTTCTCCTCCAGCCGGGCCACGTGTCGCCTGGTCGCATCCAGCTCGCCCTGCAAGGAGCGCAGGTTTCCCCGGGCCTCCTCCAGCTCCGCCTCCCGTCGGCCGATGGCTGCCTCCACCTGCTGCTCGTCCAGCCTCAACTGCTCGCCGAGCGCGCGCTCCTTCTCCTCGCGCCCTTTCAGCTCCTCCAGTTGCAGCCGGGCCTCGTCCAAGCGTCGGGCCAAGAGATCGCTCTCGTTCTTGGAGTTCAGCACGGCGCGCTCCGCCTGCCGCAGACTCTCTTCCGCTTCCAGATACGCAGCCTCGATCTCGCTCAGAGCAAGCAGGGCCCGTTCGGCGACGGCGACGGCCTCCTCCCGCCGCCCCGCCAGCCGTGCCTGCTCCGCGTTGACCGACTCCAGTTCGTTGCGGGCCCGCAGGTGGGCCTCGGCCCCCGCTTCGGTGCGACGCGCCGCATGCAGGCCCTTCGTCACCATCTCGCCGCTACGGGTTACCAGGCACCACCCGTCCGCATCGCCCGCACGAGCCAGATCGGCCGCGCTCCCCAGGGTGTCGGCCAGAACCGCCGTGGGCGGCACCAGTTCCGACAGACACTCGAGGACCGGCTGCGGCCCTGAAACCACCTCCCACAGATCGCGGTAGCCGGGCGGCGGAGAGCCCGCCTGCCTCGCACCCGGCGTGTCAGCCCTCCTCGACCTCTGGCCGTCGCGTTGCTCCCACAAGACCTCTACGGGACCCTCATGGTAGAGGGCGGTCGTCGCATCGTAGGCGCTACCCACAAGCACCGCGAGGATCAGCGGTCCGAGAGCCGCCGCCAGAGCGCGTTCGTAGCCAGGCTCCACCACCAGCACTTCGGTGAGCAAACGCGACCCGTTCCCCGTATCCAGAAGCTCGCGGGCACCGGTCGAGAGGCCCTCCCGCCTTCCGATCAGATCGCGCAGCACGGCCTGCCGCGATCCAAGACCAGACAGAAGCTCGGCCAGATGTCTCTCCTCCCGACCTGCCGACTCCGCCTCCGCCCGCGATTCATCGCGGCGCTCCGCGGCGGCTGTGAGGCCCTCGCCGGCCCGCGCAAGCGCAGCGTCCGCTTCCACGCGACGCCGCGCAAGCTCCTCCCCTTGCGCATTCAGCTCCCGCTCCCTCTCCAGCGCACCGTCGGCGAGCACGGCAACCTCGAGCGCGAGCCGCTGTTTGTCTTCCATTTCCCTGCGCAACAGATCTCTGTCCTGCAGGGCCCGCGAGCGCGCAGTCTCCAACTCGAAGACCTCGTCCTTGAGGTCATCCTCCTTCGCCGCCGCGGCCCGGTAGGCCGGCAGGGCGGCCTCAAGTTCGGCCTGCTTCCCACCCAGGACGGTGCTCACGAACTCCAATCTGCCCTCGTCGGGCGTAAGCGCGGCCGTCTCTTCGGCCCGAGCAGCGAGCACAGCGAGTTGACCCGCCGCCAGTTCACGCCGCCGTTCGGCACGATCGAGTTCGCCCTCGATTCGGGCAACCCGCTGACGCAGCGCCGTCGCGCGGGCTTCGAGCCGGTCGGCCTCCGCCTGCACGCGGTGATACAGCCCACTCAGGTCCTCCCGCTCGTTGAGCGCCGAGGTGAACCGCTCCTCGTCGTCGCTCCGCCTCTGGCGCAGGGCGGCCAACTTCTCCTCCACCTCGACTCTGCGCCGGCGGAGCGTGTCCAGAGACTCCCCGGTCTCCCTGCACAGTCTGTCGGCCTCCACCAAGCCGAGCAGCACGGCCCGTCCCCTGGCCAGCGCCCACTCCTCCATGGCCTGCGCGAAACGCTCGGCCGCCGCCACCTGTTGACGTAGGGGACGCAGGGCGCTCTTCACTTCTCGCTCCACGTCCGCCACCCGGAGTAGGTTCTGTCTCGTCCGCTCGAGCTTGGCACGGGTGCGCTCGCGCCGCTTCTTGAAGCGCCCCAGTCCGGCCGCCTCCTCCACCAGGGCGCGACGCGCCTCGGGTGTGGAATTGAGGACCGCCTCCACCTTGCCTTGGCTGATGACGCTGTGCATCTCCCGGCCCAACCCCAGACCCCCGAAAAGGTCCTGCACGTCGAGAAGCCGGCAGACACTTCCGTTCAGCCGGTATTCGGAGCCGCTGTCGCGCAGGAGACGCCGGGTCACCTCTACCTGCGCGCAGTCGAGGGGAAGGGAGGCACACTCGTTGTCGAAAACCAGGGAGACCTCAGCCACCGCACTCGCCCGCCGCCCGTCGGGACCCGTGAAGATGACGTCCTGCATGCTGCGTCCCCGCAGGTTGCCCGGGCTCTGTTCTCCCAGCACCCAGAGCACGGCGTCGGCGATGTTGCTCTTACCGCTCCCGTTCGGTCCGATGATGACGGTCACGCCAGGCTCGAGGAATAGTTCGGTGGGCCGGGCGAAGGTCTTGAACCCGCGCAGACGCACGGAGTGCAGGTGGGCCATGTCAGAGGCCCCTTCCCTTGGCGCCAAGAGACACCAGAGCCTCCCGGGCCGCCGCCTGCTCGCTCATCTTGATGGTCGTACCATCGCCGCGGCCGCGGATGCGGCCGTCCACAGACACGTCCGAAGTGAACGTGCGCGCGTGTGGAGGCCCTTCCTCGCCCACAAGCCGATAGACGGGCTGAAGACCGCGTGGGGCCAGCACCTCCTGGAGCGTGGTCTTGTAGTCTACGTGGGCCGTAACGGCGTACTCGAACTGCTCTTCGAACGCCTCCACGACCGCGCCGGATGTCTTTTCGAAACCGAATGTCATGTGGCAGGCCCCGATCAAGGCCTCCAGCATGTTGCCCAGGATGGTGGGACTGCCCGCCGCATCCCTACGTCTCTGCTCGGGAGCGGGAGCGTGCTCGAGGATGAGTCGGGGCACACCCAGGCGCTGAGCCACCTGGACGCAACTCGTGCGACTGACCACAAAGGCCTTGATACGCGCCAGCTCCCCCTCCTCCCTCGTGGGATAGCGCTGGTAGAGCGCAGCTGCGACGGCGAGACCAAGAACGCTGTCTCCAAGGAACTCGAGTCGCTCGTAGGACCCGTTACGATCCGCCACCCAGGAGGAGTGGGTCAGAGCCTGCCCAAGCGTAGCCTCAGGTAGAGCACGGACCAGACCGAGCAGGGCGACGCCAAAACCGGGATCCGCTGCCGGGAGAGGCTCGCTGACGCCGAGAGGCGATCTGGCATCTCCGGCGCCCTTGGGGACCGCGCGCGTCTGAGCCGGTGCGACCCGCGGAGAGGCGGCCTGCCCGCCCCTGGCCTTGTGAGGTTGAGCGGCGGGCGGAGCGCCGGAGCGTCCGAGGCCAAGCGACCCGCGCGCGGCCTCAGCCCACAGCAGAGCTTTGGATTTCAGACGAGACAAAGCTGGGACTGCCCGTTTTCGCGTAGGCAGCCCCTTCATCAACAGCGCTTCTCGGCGGGGCTGCTAGATGCGTTCGGCAATGAAATCCACCGCTGCGCCGACGGTGGTGATGGTCTGCGCTTCCTCATCGGAGATCTTCACACCGAACTGATCCTCGAGTTCCATGATCAACTCCACCAGGTCCAGACTGTCGGCGTCCAGGTCGTCCGCGAACGAAGCCTCCAGGGTGACCGCGGCGGCATCGACGCCCAGTTGGTCGACCAGGATATCGCTCAACTTAGCGAGGATCTCGTCTTTGTTCATCTACGGCTCCTTCGTGCAGCTCGGATACTGCCGGTCCAGTCCGGCGTGACCGCCCCATTGTAGCAACGGCGGTCAAGATGGGGCAGACGTATCCATGTGCTCGACGATGCTGCTGACCTCTCTCTCCACGGCCTCCAGGACTCCCTTGTTCAGGGCCTCCGCCCCGAAGCGCAGCGCGTTCGCGATGGCCCGTCGCGACGAGTTGCCGTGGCAGATAACGACGAGGCCGCCCACGCCGAGCAAATAGGTGCCCCCGTACTCCTCCGGGTCCAGCATGGTGCGCAGACCGCGCAGCTTGGGCCGCAGCAGCATGCCGCCTGCCCGGGTCCTGAAGTCCGTCTCGGCCGCCTCCTTGACTCGGGTGAAGATCGCCGATGCGCACCCTTCCAGCAGCTTCAGGGCCACATTGCCCGTGAACCCGTCGGTGACCACGACGTCGGCCTTGTTGGTGAGCAGGTCGCGCCCCTCGACGTTTCCGATGAAGTTCAGCGGGGAGGCGGCGAGCAAGCGATGGGCGCCGACCGCCAACTCGTTGCCCTTGCCCTTCTCTTCACCGATGTTGAGCAGACCTACGCGAGGTTCCACGCGACCGAGCACGGCGCGGGCGTATGCGGTCCCCAGCACGCCGAACTCCAGCAGATGCTCTGCGCGGCAGTCGGCGTTAGCGCCGGCGTCGAGAAACACCACGGGGCCGCGCTCTCCCGGAAGCGTGGTAACGATGGCCGGTCGGCGGATACCCGGCACCCGTTTCACGACCAGCAGCGAAGCCGCCAGCATCGCGCCCGTGCTCCCCGCCGACACGAAGCCGAGTGCCCGGCCTTCCTTGACCAACCTTGCCCCCACGACTATGGAGGAGTCCGGTTGATTACGCACGGCCGCAGCCGGCTCCTGGGTGGAGCCGATGACCGACCCGCAAGGAACGACCTCCACGTGGTCGCGGATCGCGCCCTGGAGACATGGTTCGACCATCTCCGGACGACCGACCAGCAGGATCCTAAGCCTCGGAGAGGCGGCCAGCAGAGCCCCCGCCACCACTTCCTCGGGCGCGTTGTCCCCTCCTTCGGCATCCAGGGCCAGAGCTATCGTCGATCCGGCACCGGGCACGGTCTGGGGGTGATCGGGCGCGGCGTGGGTGCGGTCTTCCACTGCTCTCCTGGCGGTCGGGGGGGGCTGTTGGGTTACGAGACTTCGGGAGAATGTCTCACAAAGACACACCGCGGGGAAGACGGACGCGGGAACTGGGAGGCGACAGGCTCCGTCAAGTGCAGGAGGAGAGCGACAAGGCGGTTGCGATACGAACGTTTGTTCGCTATACTATTGGGAAAGAGAGGCGCCGGAACCTGTTGACTTCTCCAGTGCTCCTGGGTATAGTTTACTGGTTTGCGGCATAGACATGGTACAAAAAGCGAAAGCTTCTATCTACAGAGAAGAATAGCATATGACCTCACAAGAAAATGACATCGCCATGATGGAAAGCCGGACTATAGTCGATGTCCAAGACCTGCTTCTGGCAGGCCACGAGCGCGGCTACGTCACCAGCGAAGAGATCATGGGCCTGGTCGAGGAATACGACATGACCATGGAGGAGATCGAGGACCTGTATTCACAGCTCTTCGACCAATCCATCGAGATATACGAGCAGAGCCCGGTCACGCAAGGCATCCTGGAGCCCACCGAGCCGACGCTCGACCTCTCCATCCAGACGGTCACCCACGACCCGCTTCGCCTCTACCTCAAAGAGGCCGGCGAGATCCCCCTCCTGACGAAGCAAGAGGAGATCGAACTGGCGAAACGCATCGAGGCCGGCGACAAGCGCGCCAAGGATCGCATGATCCAGTCGAACCTGCGCCTGGTGATCTCGATCGCGAAGAACTACTACACCCAGGACATGGACCTCCTCGATCTCATCCAGGAGGGCAACACGGGGCTCATCCGCGCCGTGGAGAAATTCGACTATCGCAAGGGCTACAAGTTCTCCACCTACGCCACCTGGTGGATTCGGCAGGCCATCACCCGCGCCATCGCCAACCAGGATCGCAACATCCGCATCCCCGTGCACATGATCGAGAAGATCAACAAGATGGTGCGCACCGAGCGGAAGCTCCTGCAGGAGACGGGCAAGGAACCCAACGACGAAGAACTGGCCTACGAGCTGGGCATCGAACCGCAGGAAGTGCAGGAGATGCGCAAGATCGCGCAGCGCACCACCTCCCTGGAGACGCCCATCGGCGACGAGGAAGACGCCGAACTCGGGGACTTCATCGAGAACTCCAGCACGCCCGACCCCGCCGACGTGGTCAGCAGCATAATCGCCAAGGAGAGCCTCGACCGGGTCCTCAAGGCCATGGACGAGCGCGAGCGCAAGGTGGTCGAACTCCGCTTCGGTCTCAAGGGCGAGCACCCGCGCACGCTGGCCGAGGTGAGCTCCCGCTTCAACGTGAGCCGGGAACGCATCCGCCAGATAGAAGCCAAAGCTCTGGAGCAGATCAAGGCCGCGGACGAGATCCAGGCCATGCGGGAATCGGCCTAGGCAGTCAACGGTGAGGTCGACGCCGACGCTCGCCAGCAGGCAAGCATCCGCCGGAGGGCGCACTTTTTGCGCCCTCTTTTTGTACATCCGATCCCACGTCTGTTTGCCAACCGGCCGCTGACGTGGTAATTATTGGAATCACGTTTTAGTTCCACACGGAGGGGGAGCACTTATGCCCGACAAGTTCCACGAGAAACCTGTCAGCCGCCGCGAGTTCCTTAAAGTGGCCGGCATCGCCGGCGCCACCATCGGTGTCGGCGCGGGCCTCGGCGGCCTCCTTGCCGCCTGCGGCGAAGAGGAAGAGACCACCACCACTGCGGCGGCAGCAACTACTACCACGGCAGCAGGAGCCACCACTACCAGCATGGCCGCCGAGACCACGACCACGGTCGCGGCCGGAGCCGAGATGGGCCGGGAGATAAAGATCGGCGCCGTCTCCCCCATCACCGGGTCACTCGCCTCGTTCGGCGGTCCCGACAAGTGGATCGTCAGCTACGTCCTGAAGGCGGTCGGCGACGGCGTCGTTTGCGGCGATGGCAAGCTGCACCCGCTCTCCATCATCCAACTCGACAGCCAGTCGAGCCCCAACCGGGTGGCGGAAGTCACTCAGGACCTGATCTTCAACGAGAAGGTCGACATGATGGTGGCCTCGTCCAGCCCCGACACCGTCAACCCGGCCGCCGACCAGTGCGAGGCCAACGAGATTCCTTTCCTGGCGAACTTCGTGCCCTGGCAGCCCTTCTACCTCGGCCGGGGCGCCACTCCCGACACCCCCTTCACCTGGACCTGGATGTACCACTTCGGCGTGGAAGACGCCGGCTTCTGCCGCCTGGGCATGTGGGACCAGATCGAGACCAACAAGACCGTGGCCTACCTCTTCCCCAACGACGCCGACGGTCAGGCTTGGTTCAACCCCGAGAAAGGACTGGAGCCCATCCTCGTCGAGGGCGGGTACACCACCGGCTCCAAGCCGGAGATGTACCAGCCGCCGTCGGAGGATTTCACCTCCCAGATCTCCGACTTCAAGAAGGCCGGCTGCGAGGTCTGCACCGGTGTCCAGACGCCGCCCGATTTCACGACCTTCATACAGCAGTGCGCCCAGCAGGGGTATCAGCCGAAGATCATGACCATGAGCAAGGCCTCGCTTTTCCATCAGACCGTCGAAGCCATCGGCGACCTCGGCATCGGCCTGTCCGACCACATGGTCTGGCATCCCAATTTCCCCTATAAGAGCTATCTGACCGGCCAGACCTGCAAAGAGTACGCAGAAGCCTACACCGAAGAGACCGGCAAGCAGTGGACCCAGCCGCTGGGCCAGCTCGGCAAGTACGAATGGGCCGTCGACGTGCTCAAGCGGGTCACCGATGTCGACAACAAGGCCATGTACGTGGACATGATCAGTACAACCAAGTTCGACGGTATCAACGGCCCGGTCGACTTCACTCTGCCGTCGCCCGGTCCCTCCCGGCCGGTGCCGAACGTCTACAAGATCAAGATCGCCGGCGGCCAGTGGGAGAAATCTGCCGATCCCAGATTCAAGTACGACCTCTTCATCTGCTTTGGACAGGACCCGAATATGCCCATCGAGAAGAAGTTCGAACCCATCGTCTACGCTTAGTAGAGCCATCGCTGCCGGCCCGGCGGGGCCGCGAGATCGGTTTTCTCAGAGCGGAGCAGCCTCAGGGCTGCTCCGCTCGCTTTCTTTCGCTCGAGAGCGGGGCGTACGGAAGGACGGAGCCGCGTCACGGCAAAGACGTGGGTGCGAGAGAGTAGCGGGCAACCGACGAACGGAGCTATGCGGGCAGCGGGGTCTCCCCTCGGCGTCCTCGTATTGCCTGGGCTATGTGGTCGAGGATGATCTCGGCGATGGTCTCCTTCGGAGCCCGCTCTATCAACGTCTCGCCATCTCGCCTGAGGATGCGCACCTCATTGAAGTCGGAGTCGAAGCCGATGTCGGTGCGGGAGATATCGTTGAAGACGATCATGTCCAGACTCTTGCGCACCAACTTCCCGCGGGCCCGCTCCAGCCCCTCCAGGCCGTACTCGGCGGCGAAGCCGACCAGGAACTGGCCGCTGTGGTGAGCCGCCACATCGCAGAGGATGTCGGTGGTGGGCTCCAGGCCGATGGCGATCTCGTCGCAGCCCTTGCCGATCTTCCCGCCCGTCGGGCCTTGAGCGACCCTGTAGTCCGCCACGGCGGCCGCCATGATGAGGATGTCCGTCTCGGGCAGGCGCTTCATGACCTCGGCGTGCATCTCGCCGGCCGTGGGCGTCTCCACCTGTTTCACTCCCGGGACCGCCGGCATGTCCACGTTGGCTTCGATGATCTCGACCTCCGCTCCGCGGTCGAAGGCGGCCCGGGCCAAGGCGAAGCCCATCTTCCCAGAACTACGGTTGCCGATGAAGCGGACGGCGTCGATGGGCTCGCGGGTGCCGCCGGCGGTGATGAGCACGCGCAGTCCGCGCAGGTCGCGCTTGCGCTGCACCTGCAGGCGCAACTTCACCTCGGCCACGATACTGTCGGGATCGGCCATGCGCCCGGATCCGTACACACCGCAGGCCAATTCGCCCGAGCCAGGCTCGACCACGAACACGCCCCGCTCCCGCAAGAAAAGTACGTTGCGCTGCGTGGCCGGGTGTTCCCACATGTTGGTGTTCATAGCCGGCGCCACCACCACGGTCTTCGCGAAGGCGAGCACTATGGAGGTCAGGAGGTTGTCGGCGATGCCGTTCGCCATCTTGGCCAGCGTGTTGGCCGTCGCAGGGGCGATGACCATGATGTCCGCTTCTCGGCTGTCCTCGATGTGGGTGATGCGGGAATCGGAGCGCAGTTCGTTGATGTTGTCGAGCCGGCAGGGATGCCCGGAGAGGGTCTCGAAGGTCATGGGCGTCACGAACTGCGTGGCGGCCGTGGTCATGATGACCCGCACCTCCATGCCTGCCTTCTGCAGGAGGCGCAGCAACTCGGCGGACTTGTAGGCCGCGATCCCTCCCGTCACCCCTAGGAGAACCACGGGTGGATCGGCCATGATGCGGTCCTAGTCGCCTACTACTGCCGAGTCGGGCGAAGACGGTACCCGATCTCGCCTCTGGAAGCCTCGGCCATGGCGATGCTCAAGTAGTTTTTCGAGATGGTGGCGATGAGAGGAGGCGCGAAAGCATCGAGGCCGCCTTCCCCCAAGCTGTGGTAGTAGCTGTTGATCTGCCGGGCACGCTTAGCCGTGACCATCACGGCCGTGTAGCGGTTCGGCTCCTCTGTGTCGGCGTCGCGCGCGCTGGACAGCCCGGCAAGCACCTCATCGACAGTCGGCTTGTTCATCCTCATCCCTGGTTCGTTCGATAATACGGGCGAGCTCATCCGCCGCCCGTTTGACGCTATCGTTCACTATAACATAGTCGAATTCCCTGGAACCCGTCCAGGTGCCCTCGGTGACGGCGGCCATCTCCTCCTCCGCCCGGGCCAGGCGACGCCGGATAGCCTCCTCCGACTCGGTCTTCCGTCCCCGCAAACGCCGCTCAAGTTCGGCCAGCGAGGGCGGCATGATGAAGATCATGAGTGCGTCCGGGCAGTGCTCGAGAACCTGCCTGGCACCCTCGAGTTCGATCTCCAGCAGCACGTCGTGCCCGAGGGCGAGCTCTTCCAGGACGCGCTCCGCGGGTGTGCCGTAATGATGACCGCTGAACTGGGCCCACTCCAGGAATGTCCCCTCGTCTACCCGGCTCTGGAACTCCTCTTCGGAAAGAAAGAAGTAGTCCCGCCCGTGGACCTCTTTGTCCTCGCGGCGCGGCCTGGTGGTCGCTGAGATGGAGAGGCTGAGGCCGGGCACCCGCTTGAGCACGCTTTCGATAAGCGTACCCTTGCCCGCACCCGAAGGCCCAGAGATGACGATGAGTCTGGAGATAGGCCCTGCCTTTGGCAGAGTCAGTCGGAGAGCATGTCGAGCAGTTCCTTCCGCTGGCGCGGCGTGAGACCGTTGACGGTCTTGGAGGAACTCACCCGGCAGCGTTCGAGCAGCCTGTTGGCCTTCACCCTGCCGTACTTGGGCACGGCGAGCACCAGATCGAACACCTTGGCTGTATGCACGCACTCCGGAGGATCGTCGAGGATCTCAGCGATGGTGATCTCGCCATTGCGGAGGCCCTCCTTGAGCCGAGCCCTCTCTGAACGCACGTCGTTAGCCCTCCGCAGGGCCTCCATCCGTTGCTGATGGCTGCGTTCCGGGGTCTGCACAGATGTTCCGACTAGCTGGCTCACAGCGCCATTATACTCAAGCCGAACTGGGACGCAACTAGTTTTCTTCCCCGTGAAGCGTCAAGACCCTACACCTGAGGTAGAGCTTAAGTTAGCTGGTCGTGCGCGATACCGATGACCTCGTCCAGCGACATCGCGCGCGCCGCGAGAAGGGCGCGAAGCTCGGCAGCCAGCCTCGGGACGGAGCATGGATCCCGGAAGAGCCCGGAGCCCAAAGCGACCACTCGAGCCCCGCAGGCGAGGAAGTCGAGGACGTCCTCGGCACTGACGACGCCACCCATGCCGATGAGGGGGACCTCGACAGCCTCGAAGAGTTCGTAGATGCAGCGCAGGGCCAGGGGCTTGATGGCCGGCCCCGAAAGCCCGCCGGTGACGTTGCCCAGGTAGGGCCTCAGGCTGCGGCGATCGATCACCAGTCCCTTGAAGGTGTTGACTGCGGCCAGGGCGTCCGCTCCTCCTCTGACCGCCGCCCGGCCGATCGCCACGATGTCGGTAACGTTCGGCGTCAGTTTCGCGATGAGCAGTCCCGGCCAGACTCCGCGGACGGCGGCCACGACCTGCTCGGTCTCCTCAGGATCGGCCCCTATGGAGATGCACCCTGAGTGCACGTTCGGGCAGGAGATATTGAGTTCCAATCCCACCCGTCGCATCCAGCCGACGGAGCCTCCCCGCGGCTCGTCTTTCGCCCCCTCCAGCCCGGCAGCAGCCCCGTCTCCCTCCTCGAGGGCCCGGCGCAGGCCCTCGGCCAGAAGAACGTACTCCTGCACCGAGAACCCGGCGATACTGACGATCAACGGGCAGGGCAGAGCACGCAGCAGCGGCAGACGTTCGCGGAGAAACTCATCCAAACCATCGCCCTCGAGGCCGATGGCGTTGATCATGCCGCCCGCCGTTTCCAGGATGCGGGGCGGTGGATTCCCGGCACGGGGTCCCAGCGTGATCGTCTTGGCCACGTAGGCCGCCACGGGCGGGTGTTGCAGCGTAAGTGGACCGAGGACGTTCGCCAGGTCGAGGATCTCCATGGTGCCCGACGCGTTGATGAGCGGATAGTCGAGCTGTAGGGGGCCCAATCGGACCGCTAGGTCGGGTCCCTCGGCGAGCGGCGAGCCAGGGCGATCGGACGCCGTCATCGCCTCTCGACCTTCCCCTGCGATCCGCCGGGGTCTCTCCCCCAAACGCTCTCGCCGGCGAACACGGGTCCCTCGGCACATACCCGTGCCAGCGAGCCGTCGGCCAGGGGGATGACGCAGCCGTGGCACGAGCCCGTGCCGCAGGCCATGGCCGTCTCCAGGCTGTACCAGCTCCTGACCCCTTCCACGGCCGAGCATGCCGACCACACAGCTTGGGCCATGGCCTCCGGCCCACACACGGCTACCCGATCGCCGGGAAGTAACTCAGACGAAAGCGCTGCCGTGACCAACCCCGGCGTCCCCATGCTTCCGTCCTCGGTCGTGGTGACGCAGCGGCAGTTCACGCCGGTCCCTCCAAGGAGCGCCACCTCCTCAAGCACCGGCGCAGCGGCCTCCGCCTGCCCCGCGTCGCGGAAGCCGAGCAGCACCAGAACCTCTTGATCACCGACCAGGCCGCCCGCGCCACTCCTCGTGCGCGCGACCTGCCGCAAGAGAAGCGGCAGGGGTGCCACCCCCACACCTCCACCCACCAGCACCAGCCGGCCGGCGGCGGACCCCAGCAGGGGGTCGATGGGGAAGCCGTTGCCCAGGGGACCCAGCACCCACAGCTCATCGCCCGCGAGCAGACGGCTCAGCTCTCGCGTGCCCGCTCCGATGGGAGCGATGAGGAAGGAGACCCTGTCCTCCTCCTCGAGGGCCACAGAGAGAGGCCGGGCCAGGAAGCAAGCGGAGGGCTCGGCCTGGAGCAGAGCGAACTGACCCGGCCGGGCACCCGGCCAGTCCGGGATGCGGACGGTCAGCCACACGCTGCTCCCCAGAAGGCGCTTCTCTTCCACCCTGGCCGGGTACCGCGCCCCCAACATGGTCGACTACCTCTGCCCCGGGGCCGAGTGGAGGTGCAGGTCCTGCAGGCAGATGACCTCCGGCCGGTCGCTCTTGCGGGCCAGCGCTATGGCCTGGACGGCGGCGTGGGCCGCCGAGGCGTTCGTCATGGTGGGGACGCCCCGGCGCAGAGCCGCACGCCGGATCTCGTAGCCGTCGGCCCTCGCGCCGCGTCCCCGGGGGATGTTGATCACCAGATCCACCTCGCCGGCTTCGATGAGGTCGACCACTGTCACAATGGCATCGCCACCGGGCCCGCCCCCCGAGGCGGCCCGCAGTTCCTGACCGACGGTGTGCTTGAGCACCGGCTCGCACTCGACCCCGTTCAGCGTCAGAGCCCGATAGGTCCCTTCGGTGGCAAGGATACGGAAGCCGAGAGTGTTCAGCATGAGGGCCATGAGGATGGCTGCGTCCTTCTCGGCATCGGCGACAGAGATGAAGACCGTGCCCTCGGATGGCAGCCGGTCGCCGGCCGCCAATGTCGCCTTGGCAAAAGCCACGGCGAAGTTGGGCCCCACGCCCATCACCTCTCCGGTGGATTTCATCTCCGGCCCCAGGGTGGTGTCTACCCCCGGGAAACGCGGGAAGGGCAGCACCGCCTCCTTGACGGCCACGTAGCGCAGGTCACGCCGCCGCGGCAGCCGGCCGGCGGCCAGGGATTCCTCCCATCCGGGAAGCCCCATGTCGCGCAGCTTCTGGCCGGCGATCACCCTGGTGGCAATGCGGGCCAGGGGGACGCCCGTGGCCTTGCTGACGAAGGGCACGGTGCGACTGCCCCGGGGGTTGACCTCCAGCACGTACACGCTGGCCCCGCCGTGGTCGCTCTGCTGGACCGCGTATTGCACGTTCATGAGGCCGACCACGCCCAGAGCCTTAGCCAGGGCGGCCGTCTGCTCCTCGATGCGCCGGACTACCTCCTCCCCCAGGGTGATGGTGGGGATAACGCAGGCCGAGTCTCCGGAGTGTACCCCCGCCTCCTCGACGTGCTGCATGACCGCCCCGATATACACATCCTCCCCATCGCAGATGGCATCCACGTCGATCTCGGTGGAATGCTCGAGGAAGCGGTCGATGAGCACCGGGTGGTTGGGCGAAGCCTTGACGGCCGTGTGCAGATAGTGCTGCAGGGTCTCCTGGTCGTAGACTATCTCCATGGCCCGCCCGCCCAGGACGTACGAAGGACGGACCAGCACGGGATAGCCGATGCGCTCGGCCACCGCGATCGCCTCGGTCTCGTTGCGGACCGTACCGAAGGGTGGAGCCTTCAGGTTGAGCTGCTGCAGTACCGCCCCGAAGCGCTCCCGGTCCTCGGCCAGGTCGATGGCCTCCTGAGACGTGCCCAGGATGGTCACACCGGCGGCGTGCAGGCGCTCGGCGATCTTGAGCGGCGTCTGGCCGCCGAACTGCACCACCACGCCCTTGGGCTTCTCGTTATCGATTATGTTCATGACGTCCTCGAAGGCCAGAGGCTCGAAGTACAGGCGATCGGAGGTGTCGTAGTCGGTGGAGACCGTCTCCGGGTTGCAGTTGACCATGATGGCCTGGTAGCCCAACTCGCGCATCTCCTGCACGGCATGCACGCAGCAGTAGTCGAACTCGATCCCCTGCCCGATGCGGTTCGGCCCACTCCCCAGGATGATGACCGACTCCTTGCCGGGCACGGATAGAGCCTCGTTCTCTTCCTCGTAGGTGGAGTAGAAGTAGGGCGTATAGGCTTCGAACTCGGCCGCGCAGGTGTCGACGGCTTTGTAGGTGGGGATGATGCCTTCTGCGATGCGCCGCTCCCGGACCTCCAGTTCGCCGGCGCCCAGGAACCTGCCGATGTAATCGTCGCTGAAGCCGAGCCGCTTAGCCTGCCTCAGTTCTTCGCGGGGAAGCCCACCCAGGCCTCCTTCGCCCGCGAACGACTTGAGGTGGTCCTCGGCCCCTACGATCTCGCGCAACTCCTCCAGAAACCACTCGTCGATGAGCGTGACGGCGAAGATGGACTCCAGAGTCACCCCCCGCCGGTAGGCCTCCAGGATGAGGTCGTAGCGCTCGGCAGAAGGGATGGCGATGAGGTCAAGGAGGGCCTGATTGTCGTCGGGGATCAGCGGCCGCACGTCGAGTTCCCGCGAGCGCATCGATTTCTGGAAGGCCTCTTTGAAGGTGCGCCCGATGGCCATGTTCTCACCCACGCTCTTCATGTGCGTGGTCAGCCGGGCGTCGGCCAGCGGGAACTTCTCGAAGGCCCAGCGCGGCGTCTTCACCACCACGTAGTCGATGGTGGGCTCGAAACAGGCGGGTGTCTTGCGGGTGATATCGTTGGCGATCTCGTCCAACGTGTAGCCCACGGCCAGCTTGGCCGCGATCTTGGCGATGGGGAAGCCGGTGGCCTTGGAGGCCAGAGCCGAGGAGCGCGATACCCGCGGGTTCATCTCGATGACCACCAGTTCGTCCGTCTCGGGGGAGTAGGCGAACTGGATGTTGGATCCCCCCGTCTCCACACCGATGGCGCGGATGATGTCGAGGGAAGCGTCGCGCAGCCTCTGGTACTGCACGTCGGTGAGGGTCTGCTGGGGCGCGACCGTGATGGAATCGCCTGTGTGCACGCCCATGGGATCGATGTTCTCGATGGAGCACACGATGACCACGTTGTCCTTGAGGTCGCGCATGACCTCGAGCTCGAACTCCTTCCAGCCGATCACGCTTTCCTCGAGCAGCACCTCGTGGGTGGGGGACGCGTCGATACCCGCCTGTACGACGGTGTCGAACTCCTCATCGTTGGCAGCCACCCCTCCCCCGTGCCCCCCCAGCGTGAAGCTGGGACGGATGATCAGAGGGAGGCGCAGCCCGTCGCGGAGCGCCGCGCGGGCATCGGCCACGCTCTTCACCACGGCGCTCTCGGGTACGCGTAGACCGATGGAGGCCATGGTCTGGCGGAACTCGTCGCGTGCTTCGGCGCGGTGTATGGCCGCATAGTCGGCCCCGATCAGCTCCACCCCGTACTTCTCCAGCGTTCCGTCCTCGGACAGGGCGACGGCCAGGTTGAGGGCCGTCTGACCGCCCAGCGTGGGCAGCAGCGCGTCCGGACGCTCGGCCTCGATGATGCGTGCGACGACCTCAGGCACCAGCGGCTCGATGTAGGTACGGTGCGAGAAGGTGGGATCGGTCATGATGGTGGCCGGGTTGGAGTTGACCAGGACCACCTCGAATCCTTCCTCCATCAGCACTTTGCAGGCCTGGGTACCGGAATAGTCGAACTCGCAGGCCTGGCCGATGACGATCGGCCCAGAACCCAGCAGGAGGATCTTGTGAATATCGGTGCGGCGGGGCATGGGTCAACCACTCTTCCTTTCGGGCTCACTGGCCTCGATTAAAGGTCGGCTAATCGTACCCCATCGGCGCCGGAGTGAGAAGCACGGCGGGCGCACCTGCAACGCGTCATCAGCGAAGCGTGTCGCCCACGGAGAGCGCCCTCGTCCTCTCCAGGAGTGGCGGGTGGGAGTAGTTGAGGAAGACATACACGGGATGAGGCGTGAGGTTGCTGAGGCTGTCTCGCGAAAGGCGCTTCAGGCCGGAAGCCAGGAGATCGCCCCTTCCCGTGGTGTCGGCGGCAAAGCGGTCGGCCTGCCGCTCGTGACGCCGGGAGAGCGCGGCTCCGGCGATTGACAGGACCAACTGCAGCGGCCGCAGGAGGATGGAGACGAAGACCACGCCGGCGTAGGTGGAGGGAGTGTCGACGCCGAAGGCCGCAAAGAGGCCGGGTTGGTCCACCAGAAGCGCGAACAAACCCAGAAAGATGCCCATCTCCACGATGGAGAGAACGGTGCCCAGCAGGATGTGCCGCTTCTTGTAGTGGCCTACCTCGTGGGCAAGGACGGTCACCAGTTCGTCGGTGGGATGGCGTTGGACGAGGGTATCGAACAGGGCGATGCGCTTGCTCTTGCCAAAGCCGGTGAAGAAGGCGTTGCCCTTGGTCGAGCGCCGCGAGGCATCGATTGTGAAGACACCCTGGAGGGGGAAATCCACCCGACGGGCGTAGTCGATGATGGCATCCTTGAGTTCGCCCTCCTCCACGGGGGTGAACTTGTTGAAGAGCGGCATGATGAGGGTCGGCGCCAGGACCTGCATCACCACGGAGAAGAGCGCGGCCGCGATCCAGGCATAGACCCACGCCCACGAACCCCCGTATTCGAAGAGGGCAAGGAAGCCGAGAAGGAGCGGCACGCCAAGGAGCAGCGAGACGGCCAGCCCTTTGAGGCGGTCCAACAGGAAGGTACCTCTGGAGGTGCGATTGAAGCCGAACCTCTCCTCGATGACGAAGGTCTCCCAGGCTGAGAAGGGTAGCTCGAGCACCGCGCGCCCCAGCATGAGGATAAGGAGAAAGACCAGGCCTCCCCAGATCGGCCCCAGCTCCCACCCTCGAACTACGCCGTCCAGCCACCCGAAGCCGCCCAGCAGCCAGAACAGGAGCAGCAAAGCCAGATCAAAGCCCGCGGTCACGAAGCCGAAACGAGTCCTCGCCCGCGTGTACTCCTGCGAGCGCCGATAGCCTCCGGGGTCGTAGACGTCCGCCAACTCCGTCGGCGCCTCGAGGCGAAGGGCCTTGAGATTGAGAAGCTCTCCGACCAGATCGACCGCTTCGACGAGGAGGACTCCCAGGAGCGCCGCGTAGAAGTAGGCGTTGGTCATTGATGGAACAGCGACGGCCAGTATTCGAGGCCTGCGAACTCCGTCGACACGAGCGTTCCCGCCCGCCCTTCCATGATGGCGACCGCGTCTTCCAACGCCCCGATACCCGCCCGCCCACCGGTGCTGCGGGCGAAGTCGCAGGCCGCCTCCACCTTGGGCCCCATCGACCCGGCCGCGAAACTGAGCTTGGCCAGAGCGTCCGGGGACGCCCTGCGGATGGCGCGCGCCGACGCGCTGCCCCACTCCTCCCAGACCGCTTCAGCGTCGGTCAGCAGGAGGTAGAAGCCGGCGCCCAGGGAGCGAGCCAGCAGGGCCCCGGCGTGATCCTTGTCGATGACCGCCTCGACCCCTACCAGCGTGCCGTCGCGGGTGAGCATGGTGGGGATGCCCCCGCCGCCGGTGCAGATCACTATGACGCCCTTCTCGAGCAGCCACTCCACCGCTCGGATCTCGAAGATCCTCTTCGGTCTGGGAGAGGGCACCAACCTACGGAACAGCCCGCCGTCCGGACCTACGGTCCACCCGTGCTCGCGGGCCAGGCGCTCCGCCTCCTCCCGTGGATACTGTGGGCCGATGGGCTTGGAGGGGTGCTCGAAGGCCGGATCGGCCGGATCGACCTCCACCTGGGTCAAGAGCGTGGCAAAGGGCACCTCCTCGGGGAGGATGTTGCCCAACTCCTGTTCGATCATGTAGCCGATCATGCCCTCGGACTCGGCGTTGAGGACGTCCAGAGCGTAGGCCTCCACCCCCGTGTAGGCAGCCGCCTCCAGCGCCAGGAGCCCGACTTGGGGACCGTTCCCGTGGGTGATGGTGAGACTGTGCTCGCGCGCCAGGGGTGCCAGGGCCCGGGCCGCCACCTTGACGTTCTCGCGCTGGTTCTGCTCGGTCAGCGGCTGGCCTCGCTTAAGGAGAGCGTTGCCTCCCAGTGCGACCACGATCCTCATGCGGCTCCTCAGAAGGTCATTCGAACGACGCGCCCCCGGTGCGCAGCGCCTCCAGCAGTTCGTCTGGAGTCTGGGTGCCGATGAGTATGCGGCTCCCATCGGTGAGAATCAGCTGGACACCCTGGTTGCCGTAGGCGTTGTAGGCCCTGCCGTCTCCTCCCACGCGGATGCCCCAACCCCCGAACTCCTTCATGGGCGAGTATTCGCGGGACTGCGCCTCGTCTATCTCCCGCAAGGGGATCTTCCTGGCCCGCAGAGGCACGAACCTGACCGAAAGCAGGCCCGGGCTGACTTCCGTCACCATGCGCACGGTGACAGCGAAGACCGGTAGACCGATGCCGAACACGATGGCCAGCACCCAGGCCAGCCAGTCGGGGATGGGCTCGCTCCCCTGGGGGTTGCCCAAGACGATCTGCTCGCCGAACTGCCACCACACGACCCCCGTGGCGATTATTATCGGCAACCAGAAGATCCAGTGGCGGAAGCGCTGGACTTCGTGGAAGAGCGGCGGGGCCTCCGGCTGGGGCACGACGCTGCCGCTGTCACCACTCTTCATTTCTTGACCTCATCCCTCGACGTCTGCCGCTTCCCGGGTCGCCGGCCGCACTCAGACGGCAAGGTTAGACTACCCGCCCCTCTTTCGCCAACCGGCCTTCCCCGCAACACGCTCGGGAAAGTAGATACACTAGCCCGACAATGACGACAGAGCGCCACGATAGGATCGCCGCCAGACGGACCCGCTGGGCGTGGTATGCCTACGATTTCGGCAACACGGCCGTGGAGTTCGCCATCCCCCTCTATCTGACCGTGTGGATAGTGAGCGACCTGGGCGTGCCGGCCGTGGCCTTCGGCCTGGCCTCGGCCGCCTCCTCTTGGGCCATCGGCCTCAGTGGACCCTACATCGGTGTGAACGCGGACGAGAAGGGCAGACGCCGTTTCTGGTTCGTGATCTCGGTGCTGGTCGCCGCCCTGCTGCTGGGCTCTCTGAGCCTCCTTCCCCAGACGCAGACGGGCACCATCATCACCATCCTCGTCATCGCCATGGTCGCCAACTATTTCTTCCAGCTCTCCAGCCTCATCTACAACGCCTCCATGCTGAGCGCTGCCGGCAGATTCAACGTGGTCACCGTGTCCTCGCGAGGCATGGCCCTGAGCTTCGCGGGGGGCGCTGTAGGAGTGGGCATCATGGAGATGATCGTTTCCGGCCGACTCATACCGGGAGTGAGCGGCCGCGGCTACGCCCTTTTGCCCGCCGCCCTCGTCTTCCTGGCCTGCGCGATCCCCAGCATATTCACACGCCGGCTGTGGCAGAAGGAGTCCGAGCACGCTGCCCCGCCGGCGGGAAGGCTGCACCACCGTATGAAGGAACTCTGGGAGGAGTCGGCGCGCGAACACAAAGCGAACTGGTTCCTGGGTGGGTACTTCGCCATGAACTCGGCCATCATGGGGCTCAGCCTCTATCTCCCGCTGCACGTCACGGCCGTCACCGGACTGGAGGGCCTGACCCTGCTGGCCGTCTTTGCAGCCGTGGTGATCGGCTCGGCCATAGGAGCGGTAGTGGTGGCCTCGATCCATCCCGACCACGCCATGGTGAGACGCATCATCCTCTGCGGCCTCACCCTGCTGGGCCTCAACGCCTTCGCCTTCAGCCAGGTGTCGGCCTTGTCCCTGGTGATGCTGTTCGGGTCCTTTCACGGCCTGCTCTCCGGCGCGCTCATCCCGACCGTTCGAGGCGCGTTCGCCCAGACGTTCCGGGCCGACTACCAGGCCCTCGCCTTCGGCTTGTTCGGGGCGGTGCAGCGGGCCTCACAAGGTCTGGGGGCCGCCCTCGCCCCTCTCGCCAGCGCCGCCACCTCAGATGGAGCTACGTCCGCCGGCATCGTCGCGATGGGGGTGTTGGCCCTGATCGGCGTGCCCCTTTTCGCCCGCTGGCGACTCACTCCCGTGCAGGAGACTCCGCCGATCGATCAGCCCGCATAGCGAGCGGTAGTGGGCTCCCTTCCAGTAGATGCGCCCGCATCCTCCGCAACGCCAGAAACCCTGGTAATGGCGCCGCGTACCCGGAAGTAGCGCTTCCTGCACGTCTTCCTTGGCCACGGGCATCACCAAGGAATTGCAGACCGAGCATCGGCTGAGAAGATCGACCGAACCCCACAGATCGAAGCGATCGAGCACCTCGGCGAGTTGCCGGCGCGGCCGCGTATCCCTCACCAGGTAACCGTGGGTGACACTCGAGCGCATCAGCAGACCTCTATCGCGGGTGAGGATGATGCGCCGGTCGCGCAGCGCCGCCTCGACCAGTTCGGCGTCGTCCCAGTCGTTGCGATAGAGGGTGTCGAAGCCGGCGAGCCTCAGGTACGCCGCCAACCTCCCCACATGTACGTCGGCTGCGAAGCGCGTCTGTCGCAGAGGTAGGGGACGTACGCGCGAGGCCGGAGCGATGTCGAAGGCTTCGAACACGGGGTAAACGGCTACCCTCTCGCCGCCCCGCAGCCCCCTGGAGAAGTCGACCGAGACGCCGTCGACCAGGATGAGATCCACCTCCGTGTGGGGCACACCCAGACCCTCGATGACATCCTTGACCGAGGCCCCGGCGGGGACGCCGTGCTCGAAGTCATGCCCGCGCCGCTCTGGAGCCAGGAGATCGCCCAGTTCGGCGTAGAAACGCATGCACACGGTCGACATCCGTCACCACCCATCGCCCGAGGGGCTGTGAACCTTCCCTGGAGCCGCGCCCCACCCACCGCCTCGGCGCCGGAAGTCAGACGGGACCTGCGCGACGCCCTACGACTCGGCGGCCATCTTCTCGGCACACTGCAACATGACATCGAACAGATCGGCGAGGTCGTCCTCGTCCACGCAGGAGATGGCCACGCGGACGTCGGTGTCGCTGGTGGAGATGACGCCCACTCCGTATTCGTTCAGAAGCCTCACCCGGTACTCCTCGGCATCGAGTCCGTTCATGCGCACGCAGAGGAAGTAGCCCGAGTTGAAGGGGTAGAGCTTCCAGGCCTTCGCGAAACGAGGAGCGGCCAGGATGGCCATCGCCTTGGCGGCCCGTCGCTCGAGCACGGCGCCGCGCTCGTCCTTCTCGGCCCGATAGTCGGGGTCCGACATGGCCCTGAGGACCAACTCCTGGGAAAGGTTTGAGGTGTTCGAGATGGTGCCCCTGATTATTCCGCCGGTCTTCTTCTCGAGCGCCTCGTACGCGCCGGCGCCGCCCTGGATGGCGTAGGTGATGAAGGCCACGCGCAGCCCCCAGGCGAAGTCCTCCTTGGAGGCCCCGTCGAGCTTGATGCCAAGAAGGCGCGGATGAGCGTCGGCCAGTCGCGTGAAGAGGGATTCCCTCAAAGCCTGGTCGTCGTAGAAGAGTCCGAAATAGGCGTCGTCACAGATGGCCACCACATCGCACCCCGACTCGGCCGTCTCCACGAGGGCTTCGCCGATCTGATCGGCCTCGGCGGGTGTGATCGAATAGCCGGTGGGGTTGTTGGGGAAGTTGAAGAGCACGACCACCTTCCCCCGCCCGGAATTCTCAGCCAGGACCCGCCGAAAGCCGGCCACGTCGAGACCGCTGTCGAAGTCGAGAAGCGGGTAGCGAACTACCTCGGCGCCCCGACGCACGGCGAACACCATCAGGTAGTTCCCCCAGAGCTTGTCGGGCATGAGCACCACGTCGCCCGGTCCCACGAACATGTCGGCCACCGTGCTGAGACCGTGGGTGATGCCTGTCGTCACCACCGGATTGCTGAGGGGCGTCTCCCCCAGAGAGGGGTTCTTCTCCTTGATCTCGGCCTTCCAGGCGGCGCGCAGGTCGGCGCGGCCGTAGGCGGAGGCGTAGGGAAGCACCTCGTCCGGGTCGATATCGCACAGATGGCGCGTGATGGCGGACAGGCTCATGGACCGACCCAGATCCCGCGCCTCCCCGATGGTGGCGTTGTAACGGGTGGCCTTCTGTTTCGCCTCGGCCGTCTGCGTGAGGATGCCCTTGGGGAAGTAGAGTTGTTTGCCCAGGTCAGAGAGCATCCGCAGCACCGCGGGAGCGTGCGCCTGTATGGCCTCGTTGGCCTCGACTGCGAGTGGGTTCATGGACTTCCTCCAGATGGGTTGCGGTACCTGACGCGCCTAGGCTTCCGCCAGCCGCTGTTGGATGGCGGCCAGTTGCCCCCGCAGCGCTTCGGGCAACCGGTCACCGAACTGATCGTAGAAGTCGCCGAGACCTTCGAGTTCCTTCGTCCACCCCTCGACGTCGACCGTCAGCAACTGCTTCAGGTCTTCCTCGGGCAGGTCCAGTCCCGTGAGGTCGAGAGCGTCGGCCGCAGGCAGGTTACCGATCGGGGTCGCCACCGCCTTGCCGACGCCCTCCACGCGTTCGAAGACCCACTTGAGCACGCGGCTGTTCTCCCCATAACCGGGCCACAGCCAGCGACCGCCCTCACCGCGCCGGAACCAGTTCACGAAGAAGACCTTGGGAAGCTTCTCCGCATCGGTGCGCTCGGCCATCGACAGCCAGTGCGAGAAGTAGTCGCCCATGTTGTAGCCGCAGAAGGGCAACATGGCGAAGGGGTCGTGACGCAGGACACCGGCCTTGCCCAGGGCGGCCGCGGTGGTCTCCGACCCGGCGGCCGAGCCCATGAACACGCCGTGTTCCCAGTCGAAGGCCTCGTTCACCAGGGGGACGGTGCCGGCGCGCCGGCCTCCGAACAGGAAGGCGGAGATGGGCACGCCCTCGGGATTCTGCCATTCGGGGTCCATCACCGGGCACTGTGCGGCAGGCGCCGTGAAGCGTGAGTTCGCATGCGCGGCTTTGTGGTCGGAGCGCGGATCCCAGTCCCTGCCTTCCCAGTCGATCAGGTGCGCCGGGGCCTTCACCCCCATGTCCTCCCACCACACGTCGCCCTCATCGGTGAGGGCCGTGTTGGTGAAGATGCTGTTGTGCTTGAAAGTGTCCATGGCGTTGGGGTTGGAATCGTACGACGTCCCCGGGGCGACCCCGAAGAAGCCGGTCTCGGGGTTGACGGCATACAGCCGGCCGTCGGCGCCGATGCGCATCCAGGCGATGTCGTCACCTACGGTGGTCACCTTCCAACCGGGCAGCGTGGGCTGCATCATGGCCAGGTTGGTCTTGCCGCAGGCGCTGGGGAAAGCGGCCGCGACGTAGTGCTTCTTGCCCTCGGGCGAGGTCAGCCCCAGGATGAGCATGTGCTCGGCCAGCCAACCCTCTTGCCGCGCCAGCACGGAGGCGATGCGCAGCGCCAGACACTTCTTGCCCAAGAGGGCGTTGCCTCCGTAGCCCGACCCATAGGACCAGATGGAGGGGTCCTCGGGGAAGTGGACGATGTACTTGTGCTTGGGATCGCGCTCGCAGGGCCAGGCCACGTCCTTCTGGAAGGGAGACAGGGGGGCGCCCACGGAATGTAAGCAGGGGATGAACCTGCCGCACGTGCCCAGGGCTTCCAACACCTCGGTGCCGGTCCTGGTCATGATCATCATGTTGGCCACCACGTAGGGCGAGTCCGTGACCTCGATGCCGATCTGGGAGAAGGGCGAGCCCACCGGCCCCATGGAGAAGGGGATGATGTACATCGTCCGCCCCTCCATGGAGCGGTTGAAGATCCGCCCCAGCTTAAGCTTCATGTCGCGCGCCGGCGCCCAGTTGTTGGTTGGCCCCGCTTCTATCTCCTGGGTGGTGGCGATGTAGGTGCGCTCTTCCACCCGGGCTACATCGCTGGGGTGCGAGCGGGCCAGGTAGCAGTCAGGGCGTAGGGACTCGTCGAGTTTGGTGAAGGTGCCCTTCTCCACGAGAAGGTCGCACATGCGCTGGTATTCCTCGGGGGAGCCATCACACAGATAGACGTCGTCCGGTCTGCAAAGTTCGGCCACGTCCCGTAGCCAGGCCAGCAACTCCATGTGCTGGGTGAGAGCATCGAACCCCATCGCCATACCCCACTCCTTCCACTCCCCTTGAATTGACGCCCGTCAATCCATGGGGATGCCCGCTCATCGGCTTACATCGAACGGATTATAGCGAACCCAGGTGTGGATCAGACTAGGCGCCGCACGGCCACCGCTACCGCGCCCAGGCCCGTGTGGGTGGCGAGGACAGAGCCCGACTCGAGCAGGGGGATGTCGTCGTCTACGAAATGCCGGCGCAACCGCCTGAGGACGTACTCAGCCGCCGCCGGCGCATCCGCATGTGTCACGGCCAAGCGGGCGGGCCCGCCGCCCGCGAACTTGACGCTCCTGTCGGCCAGCCCGCGCAGAGCGCGTTCGAAACCGATATGGATGCCGCCGACGTGGGCACCGCCCTCGCCGTCGAAAAGGATGATCGGCTTCAACCGTAGGAAGTCGGCCACGCGCGCCGAGCGCCCGCTCACCCTTCCTCCCTTGACGGCAAACTCCAGGGAGGGGGTCGCCCCATAGACGCGGGTGTCCGCCGCGGCGGCTTCCGCGATCGCCACCACCCGGTCCAGACCCTCTCCGGCGCGGATGGCCTCGCCGGCGGCCTCGACCACCAGCCCCATCCCCACGGAGACATGGCAGGAGTCGACGACCTTGACGCGGTCCTCATCGACATCCTTGGCTGCAGCAGAAGCTGCCTGGTAGGTGCCGGAGAGCCGGGAGGAGAGGTGCACCGAGACCACCGCCTCGTGCTCCTCCAACAGGGCCTCGTACACCTTACGGAAGTCGACGCGGTTGGGTTGCGAGGAGCGGGGCAGGGCGTCGCTCCCCCGTGCGAGGTCGTAAAACTCCCCAGAGCCCAGCTCCACGCGGTCGAGGTATTCGCGTCCCCCCACCGACATGGTGAGAGGGACCATCACCGTTCCCAGGCGGAGTTGAGCAGCCTCCGAGAGGTCGCAGGTCGAGTCGACCACCAGGGCGATGGGAGCTACTAGACCGGTCGCTCGCTGCGCCACGAGGTCGTCGACCCTGAAGGTCTCCACCTTGCCGAGTTCCTCCATCACGGCCCGGAAGGCCGGTGGGTCACTGGTGTGAAGATGCACGCTCATCCGCTTCGCTCCGCCGGCCACCACGAGAGACCGGCCCATCCCGGCCAGAGCACTCTGCACGGCGGCACGATCCAGCCCCTGTCCCTCAAGCAGCACCTGGGCGCAATAGCGAGGCTCGTCCGAATCTGCCTCGGCGGCTGCCGCTGCCCCCGGACCGGCGTCGCCCGCCACCGCCGCCCCGGGCGTGACGGCCCTATACGCCCGGAGCGTAGCGCCGGAGACGGTCACCAGTGGCCGATACGCATCGGGCAGCGGCGATTCGACCACGATGGGGCGAGCACCCAACATCTCGCCCTCCCAGGTCCCCATCCAGCCCTCGAGGAAATAGACCAGACCCTGGCCGCCGGCGTCGACCACCTTGTTGCGGCGCAAGACCTCCAGTTGATCGGGCGTACCGGCGAGGGCCGTGCGGGCGGCCGATAGAGCCCGGTCCAGCAGTTCCCGGAAGTCGTGCAGGTGCGAGGCCCGCAGCGTCATCTCCAGCGCCCAGGCGCGAAGAACGGTCAGGATGGTCCCCTCACGGGGGTGCAGCACGGCCAGGTAGGCCGCGTCCGCCCCGGCCGTGGCCGCGAGCGCGAACTCCCTGGTGCCCACCTCGGTCTTGCTCTCCAGTCCCCCCGCAAGACCATCGAGGAACTGGGCGAAGATGGCGCCCGAGTTGCCCCGGGCGCCCGCCAGGGCAGCGTCGGCCACCAAGCGCGCCGCGGAGCCGATCGCGGCCGGAGAGCCGTCCCCGAGGGCCGAGGTGGCGGCAGTGAGGGTGGCGACGAGGTTGGCCCCCGTGTCGGCGTCGGCGACGGGGAATACATTGATGCGGTCGAGCGTCTCCTGCGAGCGCAGCACCGCGTGTGTACCTGCCCTCACTACCTTGGCGAAACCCTCACCGGCCAGCGTCTGCACGTAACCTCCCCTTCCTACCGTATGGCCAGTCATCAGCGGGCGGCCACTGCCGCCCGCACCTCTTCGAGCGTGCCCGCCGAACCCAGCTTCTCATTCTTGTGGGCGATGAACTTCGCGTATTCGGCGATGAAGACCTTCCCGGGATCGCGCAGGTCGAACTTCTCGGGGAAGTCCCGGAAGAACTCGCGATGGACGCGGGTCCACACCAGCCGGCCGTCGGTGTCGATGTTCACCTTGGTGACGCCCAGCGGCACCGCCCGCGCAAACTCGTCCTCGTCCACCCCTTTGGCTCCCCTGAGGGCGCCTCCCGCTTCGTTGATGCGCCGGACCTCCTCTTGAGGCACGGACGACGAGCCGTGCATCACCAAGGGAAAACCGGGCAGCCGGCGCTGGATCTCGGCGGCCACGTCCAGGCGCAGGCCCTGGTCGCCCGTGAACTTGTAGGCCCCGTGGCTGGTGCCGATGGCCACCGCCAGGCTGTCGCAGCCCGATTCCTTCACGAACACCTCGGCCTCATCGGGGTCGGTGAGGTGGGCGTTCTTCTCCTCCACTTGGACGTGCTCCTCCACACCTCCCAGTTGCCCCAACTCGGCCTCCACCGAGATGCCCCGGGCATGGGCGGCATCCACCACCTGCCGGGTGATGCGGATGTTGCCCTCCAGGGGCTGGTGAGAGGCGTCGATCATCACGGACGAGTAGAAGCCACTCTGGATGCAGTCGAGAGCGGACTCGAGATCGCCATGGTCGAGATGCACCGCGAAGACGGCCTCGGGGAAGATCTCGTCGGCCGCCTTGATCATGGCCTCCAGCATGCGCTTGTCGGCGTAGGAGCGGGCCCCTTTGGATATCTGGATGATGAACGGAGCTTGCGAATCCAGATTGCCCCGGAACAGCCCCAGGGTCTGCTCCATGTTGTTGATGTTGTATGCACCCACGGCGAATCTGCCGTAGGCGATCTTGAACAGCTCTTTGGTGGTGATGATCATGCTTACTCCCGCCGGTATTGGACCATGTGCACTAGGATAGTGGCGCTCGGGGGCGGCGTCTAGGCGGTCCGCAACGCCCGCAGTATGTCCCCGCTGCTGGTGACCCACCCGAAGGCATTCTCCACGTTCCACTCGGTGGCCTCGCGGTTACAGTCGGGCCCGGAGTTGTTGCACGCGTCGGCCACCAGGATGGGCCAGTAGTCCAGGAAATACCCGTCACGCAAGGTCGACTCCACGCACACGTTGGTGGCCACTCCGGTGTAGAGGCAGTAGCGTATGCCCTGGGTCTTGAGGATCATGTCGAGGTTGGTTCCGGCGAAACCGCTGTAGCGCTGCTTACGAACGACTATGTCTCCCGGACAAGGGGCCAGCTCCTCCCGGATCTCCTCGTCCCAGGTTCCCTGGGTCACGAACCTGCCCCAGTTCTCCGGGTGGGCGCGCATGAGGAGCAGTCCCAGTTCCCTTTGCGGATTGGGTGACTCGGGTCCGCCGGCGTCGGAGTAGTCGGCGTTGTAGCTCATCTTGAGGTAGACGATCTTGGCTCCGGCCTCGCGCAAGGCAGTCAGCAGCGCGGCGTTGGTCGCGACGATCCGCGCGGCGCCGGAGATGTCGTAGCCGGCCAGGTCGAACATGCCGCCTGCGGATACGAAAGCGTTCTGCATGTCCACCACGATCACGGCCGTCCGAGCCAAGTCGATCTCCAAAGGGGCGGGCCTCGCGTCGATGGTCACGACTTTGAGGGCGGGGCTATCTTCCATGGTCTCCTCCCGGAATATCGGACGACTCGCTCCATCTTACAGGACGACCATTATCGGCTTGACATGTCCCCCGGGGAGCGGCACGATGCTCGCACAGCGAAAAGGGCGGCGGCGCTCGGCAAGAGGATCGACCAGGCAGGAGGGAATCGACGTGGGCAATTGCGCAGACAGCAGCGGAGGGGCAGTGCGCTCGATCATGGAGCGTTACGTGGATGCCGTATATCGCGCGGACATCGACACTCTGAGGGACATCTTCCATGCCGGCGCGTTCATGGCCGGCTATCTGGGCGACGACCTCCTGGTGGGCACTCCTGAACCGTTCCTGGCCGATATCGGCGGGCGGCCGTCGATGGCCGACGCCGGTGATCCATTCAAAGGGGAGATCTCCTGCGTCGAGGTCAAAGGCCGGGCCGCCACAGCCACCCTCAGGGAGACCGGCTTTTTCGGAGCCGCGAGCTTCGTCAACTACTTCGGGCTGCTGGAGGTCGAGGGCGAGTGGAAGATCGTCAGCAAGACCTTCGCCTCGCTGTGACCATGACGACCGGTAAGCAGGTGCTCGTCGACCTGCTTAGGGCCGAGCAGGTCGAGTATGTCTTCGGGATCCCTGGAGCGACCGAGATCCAGTTCATGCACGCGCTCGAACAGGCTCCCGATATCCGCTACATACTCGGTCTGCATGAGGTGGTCTGCGCGGGCATGGCCGAGGGATATGCGCGGGCAACCGGCCGGCCGGGCTTCCTCAACCTGCACACCGCCCCCGGATTGGCGGCCGCCTCTCCCCTGCTCTACAACGCTCAGCTGGGACACGTCCCCTTGGTGGTCACCGTGGGGCAGAACGACACCCGCCTCCTGCAGCGCGATCCTCATCTCACGGGCGATATCGTGGGGATGGGGAAGATCCACGCCAAGTGGAGCACCGAACTGGTGCACGCCGACGATCTGCCTGTGGTGATGCGTAGGGCCTTCAAGATGGCGATCCAGCCTCCCGCGGGACCGGTCGTGGTCTCCATCCCTCAGAACGTGCTGGAACAGGAACTGGAGTCGGCGGAGTCGGCGGCCCCCACCGCCGAGGCCGGTGGCTGCCGCCCCTCCTCGCGGCCGCGGGCCGACCGCGATGCGGTGGCCCGAGCCGCCGAGTTTCTCGCCGCCGCCCGGAGCCCGCTGCTGCTGGTGGAGAGCGGAGTGGCGCGCAGCGAGGCCGTGGCCGAGGTGGTCCGCCTCGCCGAACTGACCGGCGCGCGCGTCTACCAGGGCTGGATGTCCGACGTCAACTTCCCCGTCACTCACCCGCAATACCTGGGCGACCTCGATCCGACCAGTCCCGAAGCGGCCTCGGTGCTGGCACAGACGGACGTCCTGATCGGGGTGGGCTGCTCGCTGTTCTCTCACGGCTTCCTGCCCGGAGACGCCGAACTGCCCGAGGGTTTGAGGCTCATCCACGTCGACGACGATCCCTGGGAGATAGGCAAGAACCTGCCCACCGACTGTGGACTTCTGGGCGACATCAAGGCGACACTCGCCGAACTGAACGAGGCTCTCGAGCCGGTGCTGACCGATGGAGTCCGCCGGACCATCCGAGAGCGTGCCGAAAGGATCGCGGAGCAGAAGCGCGCCATGACGGCAGCCTGGGAGTCAGTGCTGGCGTCCTCTCCCGACGCTACACCCCTCCCCATCCCCCGACTCATGGCCGAACTGGCCAAGGCGCTCGGCCCCGAGACCGTGGTCGTGGACGAGGCCTGGTCGGCCTCCGCGGCCCTGCGCCAGACCCTGCCCCTCGATCGCCCCGGTACCTTCTTCCGGGCCCGTAAGGGAGGCAGCATCGGTTCGGGCCTGCCCATGGCCCTGGGCGTGAAACTGGGACTGCCGCAGCGAGACGTGTTGGCGGTGGTCGGGGACGGCAGCGCCGCCTGGTCCATGCAGAGCCTGTGGACGGCCGCCCGCTACGAGATCCCCGTGACCTTCGTGATCACCAACAACGCCACCTACCGGCAGGTCAAGCTGGTCCGCAAGGCGGTGCTCGGCGACTACCCGCTGGACGAGAAGCACCCGGGAATGGACATCGACGAACCGGTGATCGACTTCAGCCTCCTTGCGCAGTCGATGGGCGTGCAGGGAACGAGGATCACCCGAGCAGGCGACGTGGCCGAGACGGTCCGCGAGGCTCTGGCGTCCGGAAGACCGCACCTCGTCGAGGTCATGGTCGAAAGCGCTCCCTAGTGCAAGTGGCCGCCGTCGTCCTGGCCGCCGGAGCGTCGTCACGCATGGGCGACGTGAAGGCGCTCCTCCCCCTGGGCGGTCCCTCGGCGCTCGAGCGGGTCGTGGCAGCACTCCGTGCCGCGGGAGTAGATGAGATAGTCGTGGTGACCGGATACCACGCCGTGCAGCTCCGCCCGGAACTCGACCGCCTGAAGGTGCAGGCGGCAAACAACTCCCACCCCGAGAGAGGCATGTTCTCCTCCATACAGACCGGAGTGGCGGCGCTCACTGCGGCATCCGAAGCCTTCTTCGTCTTGCCCGTCGACTACGCTCTCGCCAGACCCGCCGTACTCGCCGCCGTGACACAGAGGCTCGCGGAAGGTGGCGCGGACGTCGTCCATCCCTGCTGCGCGGGAGTCCGCGGTCATCCCCCCCTGCTGTCGACCCGGCTCCGCGCCCCGCTGATGGAGGCATCGCCCGACATCAATCTGCGCCTCTTTCTCGAGACCAATGCGCCCCAGACTCTCGAGGTCGAGGTCGACGATCTCACCGTCCTCATGGATATGGACGGGCCCGATGACCTGGAGAGGATGCGTCGCTTCGCCCGGTTCGTCGCCACCCCCGGGGAGGCCGACGCCCTCACGGAAGCCCCGACCCTCACAGAGGCCGACGCCCTCCACATCCTATCCCTGCTGCAGGCACCGGACCGAGTGGTGGCTCACTGCCGAGCGGTAGCCGCGGTGGGCGAGACACTGGCAGCCGCCCTTCGACCCCGCCTGCCGGAGCTCGACGTCGACCTGGTTCGCTGCGCATGCCTGCTCCACGACATGGTGCGGGTGCACGGGGCGCGCAGGCATGCGCAGATGGGCGAGCGGATCCTCCGCAACCTGGGGATGCCCCGGCTGGCGGCTGTCGTGGGTGCCCACATGGTCTTGCCTCTCGATCCCACCGCCTCGCCCACGGTGAGCGAAGCGGAGCTTGTCTATCTGGCCGACAAGATGGTGGTCGAAGACCGCGTCGCCGGCCTGGCAGAACGCGAAGCCCAGGCCCGCGCCAAACACGCCGATGACGCCGGCGCCCCCGAGTGGATCGCGCGGCGCATGCACAAGGCCCGGGCCATCGGCGGGAAGATCGAGACCATCCTGGGCCGCGATCTGGAGGAGATAGTCTCGCTACGCCCCAGACGTGTCTACCTTGTCCGCCACGCGGAACCGGTCATGCCCGAGGGCCCCCGCCGCTTCCTGGGACAGACCGATCCGCCTCTCAGCCCACACGGTATCGAGCAGGCCCAAGAGCTGGCGGTGGAGCTGGCGGGGATCCGCTTGACGGCCATCTACAGCAGCGACCTCCAGCGGTCGCGACACACAGCGACCATCCTCGCTCAAGGCCGAGGCCTCACGGTACAGGAGAAGCGTTGGCTCCGCGAGATCGACGCCGGACTCTGGGAGATGCTCTCGTTCGACCAAGCGAGAGAGCTCTATCCCAAGGAGCATGCGAGCCGCGAGGCGGACTTCGCAGGCTCTCCCTTCCCGGGAGGCGAGAGCCTTCGCGACGTCGCAGCCAGGGTGGTGCCTGGATTCCTGGATCTTGCGGAGGAGACCGACGGCGACATCCTCATCGTAGGTCACCGGGCCCTCAACGTCGTCCTTCTCAGCCATCTTCTCGGCCGGCCTCTGGACTCGGCTTTCGGCATCAAGCAGGACTACTGCGCCGTCAGCCTGATCGAGACGGGCGTGGACGTGGACGGCCGGCGTTGGTTCGCGGTGCAACTCGACGAAGAGCGACCCGCCGACTGAGGAGCGGTCCGCAGCGCCGGCCACGGGCCATCCGACACCGTGGGTCAGCGCACGTCGACCACGCCCTCCAGAGCAGGCAGTTGGATCTCTTCTCCGTTCGCGGTGGCCGTGGCCACTATCGAGGCCGTCAGATCGTACCGGCCGGCAGGAACGTCGAGGGTGTCGTAGATGTTCACGGGATATACCTCCCCGGGCCCAAGGGCGACTGTCTTGATGGCTTCGGTGAAAAGCAGGCCTTCGCTCCAGCGATACTTCTCCACGCCGTCCTGGCTCAGGACTACCTCCGCTTCCTGTCCGCTGGAGAAGGTGAGGTCGAGAGACCCCTCGCTCTTGTTCCTCACGTCGAAGGCGAACCATTCCGAGTCTCCCGAGACGAGAGGGTCGGTGACGATGCTGAAGCGGATGAGGAGTTCCGGGGTGATGGCCTGGATGACGGCCGGCGTGGCCGTGACTTCCAGGGTCCCGTCGCTGACGGTTCCCTCCAGCACCAGCCAGTAGTTCGTCCAGGTGGCCGGGGCGACATCCGCCTCACCCACGGTCGTACTCAGTCCCACCAGGTCGTCCAGATCGAGGCCCGTGACCGAGATGCTGGGTCCACCGGGTTGAGGCGGATAGGACTCCGCCATAGCCGTCGTGAGAACTATCGTAGGCTCCCCCGGATCGGCCCCCCCGGCGGTGGCACCGTCGTCGGGGTAGGTAGCTATGATCGCGCCGACTACCCTCACGGGACCCTGGGCAGAGAGCGCTTCCTGGACGGTGATGACGGCCGGTCCCTCTGCCGTAGTCGTGGGACCGGCGGTAGTGGACACCCCTACCGTTGTGCTCGAGCCACCCCCCGGCTCGTCGTCGCCGCAACCTCCGAGACCGATCGACAGCACCAACACAAACAGGCCGACGACGGCCAGGGAATATCCTGACTTCTTCATACTCTCCCCTCCTCCGGGATCACCACGGGCGCCCTCTACGGACTACTTGTTCTGGAGCACCTTCCCTATCGAGAAGCCTCCGCCCAGATCGTCACCCAAGGCGTAGTAGCGGTTATCCGCCGGTGCCCAGCAGAACGGCCGCATCTTCTCCACCGAGGGTTTGCCATCTTCGCCCAGACCCCATTCCTCCACCTTCACGTCCTTGATCTCCCCCACGAACAGCGTGTGGAGCCCCAGTTCGGCCACGTGCACGACGGAGCATTCCAGTACCAGCGGGAATTCGTCCACGTACGGAGCGTCGACGTGCTCCGAGCGTACTGGGGTCAGCCCGGTGACGGCGAACTTGTCCTCGTCGCGCCCGGAAGCCATCCCGAAATAGTCAGCGGCCGCAACGTGATCGCGCGAGGGGATGCTGACGGTGAAGGCCTTGCGAGCCACGAGGCTGCCATAGGTATAGGTGGCTTTGCGCACCGCAATAGACACACAGGGCGGCTTGGAACAGCAGATACCTCCCCAGGCGACGGCCATGACGTTGGGCTTGTCCTCGGCGTCGTAGGTGCCCACGATGAACACCGGGGCGGGATAGACGAGGGTCTTGGGCCCGAGAGAAGTCTTCACGTTCTTCCTCCTACCAGCGCTCGTAGTGGATTCGAGTGGCGTCGAAACGGTCGGCCGGCGCAGGCTGCTCGGCCGGATAGCCCAGGGGGACGATGGCGAAGGGCACGATGGTCTCCGGGAGGCCGAAGAGCTCCCTCATCTTCTGTACCCGCTCCTCGACCGGGTAGTATCCCAGCCAAACGGCACCCAGACCGGCTCCGTGGGCGGCCAGCAGCAGATTCTCGGTAGCGGCGGCGCAATCCTCCACCCAGAAGCCCGGATGCTTCTCCCGGCTCACGTCGGCGCAGATTACGATCGCGAGTTGCGCGTCCCGCGTCATGCCCGCGTAGGGCTGCGATAAGCTGATGCTCTCGAGCAGGGCGCGATCGCGCACCACGATGAACTCCCAGGGCTGCTGGTTGCCCGCAGAGGGAGCCGCCATGGCGGCGCGGAGCACCTCGGTCACCAACTCGTCGGCTACCGGCTGGTCGGTGTACTTGCGGATGCTGCGGCGCGAGAGGATGGCGTCCAACGCTGGCGTTTCCATGGTTCCTCCGATGGTCGGTGGGCTGCCTTCTCAAGGATAGCCCAGGACGGTGGCCCCGGTGACTCAGGCCAAGCTGCGTCTCCCTCGAGCAGCGATTCTCCTATTCGTTGACGCTGGCCAGCGCCTCCTCGTGGACACGGAGCGCCTCTTCGCCACGCAACACGAAGCGGACCACCCTAACCGAGCGCAACTCCAGGGCCACCTCTGCCACAGCGCTCATGGCGACATGCGCGGCCTCAGCCGCCGGATACCCGAAGATGCCGGTCGAGATCGCCGGGAAAGCCAGGGAAGCCAGACCGTGCTCTTCCGCCACCTTCAAAGCGTTGCGGTAGCAGTCGGCCAACAGCACCGCGGAAGGCGTGTCCACCCCGTACACCGGTCCCAGGCAGTGGATGACGTGCCGGTTGGGAAGATCGTGGCCGCCCGTGATCACCGCCTGCCCGGGCTTGATGGGCGCGAGAGGCCGGCATTCCTCGTAGAGACCGGGACCGGCCGCCCGGTGGATGGCGCCCGCCACTCCTCCTCCGGGACGCAGTTGGGCGTTCGCTGCGTTGACCACGGCGTCGAAGCCCTCTTGACGGGTGATGTCGCCCGTCATGCACTCGATGGTGAGCCCGGCTATCCGTCGCTGCACGACTACTCCTCCCCACCCGCTCCCGCGCTGTCGGTGGCCGACGCCGTCACGGCTGCGGCGCGCCGCCGATGGAGGCGCATACCGAACAGGAACCGCAACGGCGTCACGCGACGCACGATCTCGTAGAGGGCGAAGGTTCCCGCGACCGCCAGTACGAAGAGCAAGACGGCCTGCACCGCGATGGGCACGGCCAGTTGCACGATGTAGAAGGCCAGCACCACGATCACGGTCTGATGCAGGATGTATAAAGGATACGAAGCCTCGGCTAGGTAGGTGAGGGCCGATGACGTCTTGTCGAGATAGCGCTTCCCAAAGCCCATCATGCCCACGATGGTGAGCCACACCGCCGCGAAGCCAAGGAGGGTCAACAGCGCTCGCTGCCAGGAAGGATCAGGCAGCGGATCGCGAATATCGGCGCCGAGGACCCAGAAGAGGGCGAGCGCCAGCCCGGCCACCAACGCCGGCCAGCGATAGCGGCGCGCCGAGTCCACGAAGAGCGGGTCGCACACGGCGAAGAAGCCGAAGAGGAAGAGGAAGAGGTAGTAGACGAAGTTTTGTCCGGCTATCTCGGGGACGGCGTCGGCAAAGAAAAGGAGGACGACGGGCAGTACCCACCACATCGGCCGGGAGAGGCGTCTGCTCCAACGCTGAGCCCATCCGGTCCCCCGCCCCCGGGCGGCCCAGGAGACGAGCGGGAGGGCGACCAGCGAGATGAAGAACAGAAAGAGGATGAACCACAGTTGCCCGACGCCGAAGCCGCCGTAGTAGTCGCCTCCGTCCTGTACGTTCCATTTGAGGAAGTCGCCGCTGACCAGGTAATGGCCGAAGGAGTCAGTGTAACCGGAGTTGAAGCGTGCCCCGTACCACGTCTGCGGAGGTACGAGGACGAAGATGCCGAAGATCAGCGGCACGAGGAGGCGGGTGACCCGCTCCCAGGCGTATTCGCCCGGCCGCCGCGTGCGCAGGGCGTAGTAGGTGGAGCATCCGGCCAAGAAGAAGAGCAGAGGCATGTGCCATACGCTGATAAACCAGAGGACATCTGTGACGGTCTGGTAGAGCACATCGGCCTTGACGTAGAAGGGGTCGTCGGCTGTGTTGAACACACGAAGGACGTGAAACGGAAAGAGCAGGAGCACGGCGAGGACCCGTAGCCAGTCGATGAAGTACACGCGCGCCGGACGTTCCTCCCCGCTTGGGTGCTGCATCATCGTGTCACCCCGTTCGGTCATCTACTCCTCTGACAGCAGGCGATCCGCTGCCCCGTCAAGCTCCTCGCGTAGCTCGCGGTCTGAGACCGGGCGGCCCCACACCTCCCATTGCCGCACCGAGCCGCCCCTCTCCAAACGGACGGGGCGCAACTCCACCCAGCGGGTGACCCTTTGGATGCGTCCCTCATGGTCCACCAACTGGCCGACCGCCCACTCGGGTTTGCGAAAGGCCGGCTCCAGCGTGGTGAAGAGCAGTCGCTCGCGGTTGCGCGACCAGAACACGCGTCACCAGCCTCTTCGGCGTGCCCGGCGCCCATGACGGGCATGCTACCGTCGCTATCGTCGCTACCGTAGCTACGGCGCGCCCGTTCGCATACCGTCTCACCGTGAGCGCACCTCCCGGAAAGCCTCCAGGGCGCGCAGCCGCGCCATCCCATGGTCGACGATGGGGGGCGCATAGGAAGGCGGCCCGTCCGGCAGCCAGCGATCCACGTACTCGTGAGCGCGATCGAAGCGCTCCGCCTGCAAACCGGGGTTGTAGACGCGGAAGTAGGGCGCGGCATCCGGCCCGGAACCCGCCGTCCACTGCCAGCCCAGGCTGTTGTTGGCCAGGTCGGCATCGACCAAATGATCCCAGAACCAGGCGGCACCCTCCTGCCAGGGGACGAGCAGATCCTTGGCGAGAAAGGAAGCGACGACCATCCGCACCCGATTGTGCATCCACCCCTCGGACAGGAGTTGACGCATACCCGCATCGACAAAGGGGAATCCGGTGGCCCCTTCCCTCCAGGCGGCGAGACCGTCAGGGTCATCGTGCCAGGGGAAGCGGGAGAACTCCGGTCGAAAGGGTTCCGCGGAGATGGTGGGAAAGTGATAGAGGAGGTAGTGACCGAACTCCCGCCAGCCCAGTTGGCGCAGGAACGCTTCCGCCCCGTCCAAGGCCGTTCCCCTGTCCCACTTCTGCGCCACCCGCCCCGCTCCAGCCTCGGCCGGCCGGCCGTAGGCGATCTCTCTGACCGCGTGCCAGACCTGACCGGGGCTGATCTCGCCAAAATGGAGGTGGGGCGACAGCCGAGAGACCCCCTCCACCGCGGGGTAGTCGCGTGCCCTCGGGTAGTCCCCTAGCGCTTCGTCCAGGAAGATCGCCAAGCGGCGGCGGGCTCCCTCTTCCCCCGGCTGCCAGGTGGTCGAAGCGCGCAGAGGGTCCGGACGCCAGGAGGATGGGGGCATGCCGGAAAGAGCGTCTCCGGGCACGTCCGCTGTCAGGGAGGCCCCCGCAAGAACGGCCGGCGCCGCGAGGGGATCGGGAGGGTCGGGCAAGGCGAGGCAGGACCGCCAGAAGGCCCCGAACTGGACGAACCGCTTCCCCGAGCGCGACAGGTGCCCCTCGGGTTCGAACAGCAAGGAGGAGGGAAAGGTCTGCGCCTCGATGCCTGCCGCTTCGAGAGCAGCCCGCACCCGCGCGTCCAACTCCATGGTGTAGGGCTCGTAGAGAGTGCTCCAGGCCACAGTCTGTGCCCCGATGGTACGCGCCGCCTCGGGAAGCACCGCCGCCGGGTCGCCACTCAGGACCTGGAGCGGCGCCCCCAGCAGGCGGAGGTCGTCCGCCAAACGACCCAGCGATTCGCCCAGCCACCAGCGGGCGGCCGCTCCCGGAGCCCACGGCGAACCGCTCTCCCAGTCGACCAGATACACGGGCAGGACGGCGCCGCCCCGCTCCGCGGCGGCGGCGAGGGCGGGGTTGTCGGCCAGGCGCAGGTCCCGCCGGAACCACACGACAGTCGGGGGTCTTCTCTCCTCCATGCCGGCATTGTACCTTCAGACCCCATCGACTAGACCCTTCCGCTATCATTGCCTCATGGATATGGTCCCGCCCCCAGTCGATGGAGAGTCTCGTCGTCAGGACCTGCAGACGGTCCAACGGCGGCAGCGCAGACGCTTCTTCTTGCGCAGGGCCGGACTGGCCCTCGTGGCGATCGTCGTCCTAGCCGCCGTCGGCTACGGACTGTTCTCGTGGCTGGGAAACGACGCCGAGGATGCCGCCGAGGCAATGAACGTCGGCGCAACCAGCTCCGAGGCTGCTCCCGGCCGGCTCCTCCCCCTCCTCGAACAGCGTCGATGGCACGGCAGGCAGCACGGGCGAAGGGACCGCCGGAGGCATCACGAGCGCCTCCTCGCTCAGCGCCACTACCACCACCGCCCGGGCCAACCTGCCCCCGCAGGAGCTCACCGTCAAGACCAACCCAGAGATAACCAACCTGGAGATCACCCTGCAGGACGGCACCGTCCTCACCGGGAAGACGCCTTTCTCCTACGAGGTCCCCGGCGGCGACGTCAAGCTGCGCTTCCAGAAGAAAGGCTACAACACGACCACCCGGGAGCTGACCCTGGACCAGCCCCGCTCCCTCAAGGTGTGGATGGACCCGGAGGGGCTCCTGCACGAGAGCGTCATCCGCTACAAGTGCGGCCCCAACCCCAAACAGGTGGCCTTCACTCCCGACGGCCAGGAGATGTGGGTATCGCTCCTGGGAGGATATGGCTTGGAGATCTTCGAACCTACAACGGGCAAGAAGATCGACGAGGTGAAACTGGGCGAGCACGGCGCCGTGGAAGTGATCTTCACCAAGGACGGCAACACCGCTTACGCCAGCCAGATGGAGACGGCCTCAGTCTTCGAGATCGACCGGGCCACCCGCCAGGTGAAGCGCACCTTCAACACGGGGGGAAGCTGGACCAAGGTGCTCCTCCTCTCCCCCGACGAGAAGACCATCTGGGCCTCCAACTGGGTGAGCAACGACGTCTCTGAGATCGACCTCACCACCGGCAAACTGGTGCGGCGCATGAAGACGGTCGTCACCCCGCGGGGCCTGTACGTTACTCCCGACGGCGGACGGCTCTTCGTCGCCGGCTTTGAGAACGGCGATATCCAACGCATCGACCTCGCCACCGGCAAGGGCGAGGTGCTGTTCAAGACGGGCGGGGCCATGCGCCACATGGTGGGAGACGACGCCCGCGGCCTGCTCTACGTGGACGACATGTCGACGAAGGAGGTCTTCGTCATCGACCTGGCCACCGAGAAGGTCACCAAGCTGGCCGATACCGACGAGCGGCCCAACACCATGGACCTCTCGCCCGACGGGAAGGTGCTCTACGTCTCCAATCGCGGCAAGGATAATCCCAAGACCTACTACATCCCCGGCCCGGAGTGGGGCTCGGTGTTGGCCATCGACACCGCCACGGGCAAGATCCTGGACGCCATCGTGGGAGGCAACCAGTGCACCGGCCTCGATGTTTCCCCGGACGGGACGTTGCTGGCCTTCTCCGACTTCCTTGACAACAAGATCCGGGTGTACGCCATCCCGGACTACGAGACCCTGGCCGCCGGCGGCGGCGGGCGGGCGGAAGCGCACCTCGCCGACATCGTCAAAGACTGAACACACGCAGACAAGGAGGCAACGAGCATGGCCAATCCGATCTTTCACTGGGAGCTGATGGTCAACGACGTGGACCAAGGCCAAGGAGTTCTACGCCAAGGTCTTCGACTGGGAAGTGGACGACATGCAGCTTCCCCAGCTATCCTCTGATCAAGACCGGCGACGACGCCGGGGGGCGCCATGCTGGCCAAGCCCGAGGCGGTGGCTCCAGTCTGCCCTCAACATCTACTTCCACACCGACGACATCGAGAGCACGCTGACCCGGGCCATGGTCCTGGGGGCCACGGTGCTGGCCCCGAAGACCCCTATCCCCGGCATAGGCTTCTGGGCCATGTTCGCCGACCCGGACGGCATCCCCATAGGGCTTCTGCAGCCCGAGTAGCGGCCGCTCCTAGTAGTCGACCTCGAGGCGGTAACCCTCCTGCAGCAGGCTGCTGCGTACCTCGCTGTAGGGAACCTGCTGCGGGTCGACCCTGAGCGATCGGCGGCAGCTACGATGACGGCGGCGGCCCCGCCCATGGCCGCCCGGGTATGCTCCATGCGCACCGCAGAGTTGTAGGTCTGGAAGTCGACCGACACCGCGGTCGAGACGAGCAACCAGGGGTGATCCTTGGCCATCAGAGCCCCCATGGGCACGTACGTGTAGCGTGTCTGCTCGATATGGTTGGGCGCGAAGGCGTCGTGCCGGTCGTACTCGCAATAGCAGCCAAGGGCGACGGGCTCACGCGCCCCGCCCACGCGCAGTTGCTCGACGGTATAGGTGTCCAGCCCCAAGACGCGGGGACCCTCGCGGACGTAGAGCTTCTGCGGTATCGCCGCTATGCCCACCCGGGGATACCCGTGCTCCTGCAGGTAGCGGACGCGGTTGATGGCCCATTCGAGCACCCGCAGGCGGATCTCTCCCCGTCGCTCCGGCGAAAACACCCACTGAAAGGATAGACCCACGTCCGGCCAGTCGCTCCAGGCCTCGTTCAACTCCCGCTTGGCGTTGGGAAGCACGGCGATCGTCATCGACCAACTGTTCCGGAAGGCGTCCACGTTCTTCTGGCTGAAGGTGCCCATGGTCGCGTAGGTAGCGGGGTTGTAGTTGGGATGGACGAGATTGGCGATGCGAGGAGCATTCACCCCCTTGTATACCTTGAGCGTGAGCAGCGGTGAGAATCGCTGGGGAGCGGTCTCGTACCCGTTGGCGGCGCTCGGATAGGCGGGACGGATGCCGGCCACATCGTTGTAGAGCGCCTCGTGGCGCCCCACCCGGTAGCCGGCCCCCAGCATCCGCGCCAGGTCGGCTTCCACGCTGGCATCGATGAAGTAGCGCGTGTTGATGCGCAGCAGGCCCTGCCCCTCGACACGGACGTCGGCATAGCGCTGATCGCCCTGGTCGGAGGCCGCCACGAGGTGCGCGGAGTAGAACAGGAGGTTGCCCCGGTTCTGGGCCTTGAGCAGCGACCACAGGGTCTGCGTGGCCACCTCGGGCTCGTAGACCAGGCGCCCGCCGGCTACGAAGGGGTAGACGCCGCGTCGCTTGTAGGAATCGATGAGGGTGTTGCGCCATTCCCGGTAGAAACCGCCCGCGACGCGGCCGATATCGCGCGCGTCTTCCACCGAGAGACCCTGGGCCAGCGGCGTCTCCAGCATGTTGCCGCTCGAGACGAGGGCGACGCGCAGATGAGGCGCGCTCCTCAGCAGTTCGTGCGCGGCGGCCAGTCCCGATGTCTGGGTAGAGAAGACTATGACGTCCACGTCCACGACCGGCGTGGTCGGCGGAGACTCGGTGACGGCCGCAGCCCCCGGGAACGAAGTCGTCGTCGCCCCGGTTTGACTGCTCGCAGCCGGGGACATGGCCACAGCACCAACGGTTGTGGCCGAGGGTTGCGCGACAGCGGCCACGGCTGTGGCCAGGGTCTGCGCAGCCGAGAGTCGCGGTCACGCCGGTCGTCTGATCGTCTGAGGTCCCGACCCCCAGGGCGAGCCCCACCACCCCCAGTAGCAGCGCCACCAGCGCCGTGAGCATCAGGACGCCACGCCAACCCGAGCGCATTAGACTAGATACGAGCCTCGGCACGCAATCTCCTTGCATCTTCCAGCACCCGGGCCGCATGCCCCTTGGCCCCGACCTTTTCGTACGCGGCTACGATTGTGCCATCCCCGGCAATCAGGACGGTATCTCTGTTGTGGACCCCGTCGATGCTCTTAAGGGTTCCCTCTCTCCTATCGACAGCATCCTCTGCCTCCCCGATCAATTGTCTCCGCCCGTAGGCGGCGAGAAGCCCAGGATCAGGGGAGGCTGATTCGATGCTCCCTTGATGGGCCCGTGGACGGCCTCATATTTTCTCAGGTTCTCTTCGAGCGCGAGAACTATGCGCCGCATGTGCGCAGGGCTGGTCACCACCCGGGACACCACCTGCCCTTGAGCACCCACCACCATGCTGAAGTCCATGACGAACTCCTCGGCGCTATGATGGACAAGCATGGCGTTGGCGTAGACTCCCGAGGCGTTCTGCTCGGAGAGGCGTACCTTTATCTCCTTGGTCTTCTTGCCGTTCCCAGCTTGTCCGGGATCAGGCGTCGGAGCGGGTCCGGCCATGGCTCTTCCCTTTCTCTATCGTCTGCTGGGCACCTGTCACACTCGACCCCGCATCGACCGTGTGAACTCGTGGAACAGATAGCGGCTGTCGTGGGGACCAGGCCCGGCCTCCGGATGATACTGCACGGAGTAGGCCGGGAGGTCGAGGAGCCGGAGACCCTCGACCGTCCCGTCGTTGAGGTTGAGATGGGTCACCTGAGCGGGTCCGAACGGGGAGGTCGAGGACCATGTCGTCGGCGCTGAGAGCGGCCATGGCGGCCGGCCCAGACGTGGAGGGGTCCCGCAGCACCTCACTGACGACCCCCGGCGGCTCCACGGCGAACCCGTGGTTCTGGCTGGTTATCTCGATGCGGCCCGTCAGATAATTGCGCACTGGATGGTTGATCCCTCGATGCCCGAACTTGAGCTTGTAGGTGGAGAGGCCGAGGGCCAGCGCCAGTAGTTGGTGCCCCAGACAGATGCCGAAGATGGGCACCTTGCCCAGCAACCCGCGAATGGTCTCCACGGCATAGCCCACGGCGGCCGGGTCGCCCGGCCCGTTGGAAAGAAACACGCCGTCCGGACGCATCTCCAGCACCTGCTCCGCCTTCCAGTGGGCGGGGACTACCGTGACCCGGCAACCGACCGCTGTCAGATTGCGCAGGATACTGAGTTTGATACCGAAGTCGTAGGCGACCACTCGGAACTCCGCAGGCGGAGCTTGGCAATCGGGGATCCATTCGTAGGGCTCGCTGCAGGTCACGGCGCTGGCCAGATCCTGGCCCGTCATGGAGGGCAGGTCGCGGACGGCGGCCAGGAGATCGGTCGACCTCGAGGCCGGAGCCGGCAGCCACACAGGCAGGCATGGCCCCGTGCTCCCTGATGCGCCGCGTGAGCGCCCGCGTGTCGATGCCGGCCACCCCGACGAGCCCCCGCTCGGTCAGCCAGTCTACCCACGCCTCCGGGCAGGTGCCGTTCCAGGCCGTGTTCTTGATCTCGCGCACGATGATGGCCCGGGAATGCGCCTGGTGAGACTCGAGCAGGTGCTCCGCCGCCCCGTAGTTGCCGATCATGGGATAGGTGAAGGTCACCATCTGTCCGTGGTAGGACGGGTCGGTGACGATCTCCTGGTAGCCGGTCATGCCCGTGTTGAAGACGGCCTCGCCCAGCACCCTGCCCTCAGCGCCGAACCCGAAGCCGGAGAAGACGGTGCCGTCCTGGAGGACGACGTAGCCGGGAACTTCGCCGCGGTACATCAGGCCTCCCCCCGGGCGCGCGCGAAGCGGCGCGCCCCGTCCACCGCGGTCATGCGCACCCTCCCCGTGAGAGTCTCGCCCAGGAAGGCGCAGTTGCGGCTCTTGCCGCGCAGGGTGGCCGGCGTCACCTGCCAGGTCTCTTCGCGGTCGAAGACGCAGAAATCGGCGGGGGCGCCGGCCCGCAGGGCCGGCGCCGGCAGCCCCAGAATGCGACACGGCGCCGTCGACATCGCTTCCACCAGCCTGGCCAACGAGACCTTCCCACTCAGCACCAACCCCGTGTGAAGCGCGGCGAAGGCGGTCTCCAAACCCGTGCTGCCACTGAGGGCATCCTCCAGGGGGACTTCCTTCTCCTGCGGGGCATGTGGCGCATGGTCGCTGCCCACACAGTCGATCAGTCCCTCGGCCAGAGCGGCCACCAGGGCCTCCCGGTCCTCTTCGGAACGGATGGGCGGGTTCACCTTGAGATTCTGGTCGAAGCTTCGCAGGCGTTCGTCGGTGAGCAGTAGGTGCAGCGGGGTCGCCTCGGCCGTGACCGGCAGCCCCTCCTCCTTGGCCCGGCGCAACAGGCGCACGCTGTCGGCGGCGGAGAGGTGCTGAAAGTGGACCAGGGGAACGCCTTCCGGGCGCTCGCGGAGGTCCACCGTCTGCGCGGCCGCGCGCCGTGTCGACGCGGCCGACCCGGCAGCCGCCCGACCCGCCGCCAGGCGCGACTCCTCGGCTGCGACATACCTGACTATCTCCAGGTCGCGGGCCATAGGCCCCGCCTCGCAGGCGGCGGGAATGCCGCGCAGCCCCAGGCGGGCGCTCCACCGTCCCTCGTGCATCACCCCGTCGAGTGACAGGCTCTTGTTCTCGAGATGGAGCAATATCGGCCGCCCCGTCCCCCGCGCGTAGCGGAGCGCGTGGAGGAGAAGATCGGCATCGGAGAGGGGCTTACCGTCGTCGGCGAAGGCGACCACCCCGGCGTCGGCCAGCTCGCGCATCTCGGCCAGCTCTTCACCCTTGAGGTCTTTGCTCACCGAGCCGACCTGACCCACCCGGACGACGGCCTCTCGGCCTGCCTGCTCCAGTATCCACGAGGCCAGCGGGCCTGCATCCACCACCGGATCGGTGTTGGCCATGGCGACCACGGCCACGTATCCCCCGGCCGCCGCGGCCAGCGACCCGGACGCCAGGTCTTCTTTGTACTCGAAGCCGGGAGTGCGCAGGTGGACGTGGGGGTCGACCAACCCCGGGAACACCCAGCAGCCGGCCAGATCGTCGAGGACCTCTACCCCTTCGGGGGGAGCGACCTCACGACCAAGGGCCGCTATCACTCCGTCCGCGACGAGCAGATCCCCCTCCATGTCCACCTGCTGCACGGGGTCGAAGAGGTGCACTCGAGGAAGGAGGAAGCGTTCTGCGGGGAAGTCGCGACAGGCAAGCCTGGGCCCCGTGGGGCGGGAGATGGGGTCCATCAACGTTTCCTTTCGGTCTCACTGGACTCGTTTAAAGGTCCTCCCATGGTAGCGCGCTTGGGACGGGCGGTCCAGCCAGCGGAAGATCCAACCAGCCGGGGACGAGATCTCTGGCGCCGCGCAGCCTGCGACGGTATCCGGCGCTCGGAGGACAGTGCTCCTCCAGTACCTGCCAGAAGCGGGGTGAATGGTTCATCTCCACCGTGTGACAGAGCTCGTGCAGGAGCACGTAGTCGACCAGATCGGGTGGAAAGAAGAGCAGCCGTGCGTTCAGCGAGATGGTCCTGCGCCGCGAACAGCTGCCCCAGCGACTGCGCTGGTGACGGATGGCCACCCGTTCGAACCACAGACCGTGGTCGGCCGCCAGTTGGCTCAGCCGGGGGACGAGCACCGCCCTGGCCCTTCTGGTCAGCCACCTGGACAGGGCCTCCCGACAGGCTTCAGTGTCCGTCACCCTCCCGCGGACCACGAGCCGCCGCTCCCGCGGCGACGTCCAGACACCGACGCCCGTCGCGCCGGAAACCTGCCTGTATCGGACCTCCCACTCCTCGCCGGTGGCAGGGAGGACGATGCGCTCCGGCAGCTTGGCCGGCGCGACGATCGGGGGGCGCCTCTGAGTCTCGACCCGTCGGCGGGCGCGCTCGATCCAGGCCTTGTTGGCCTCGATGATGGCCGGCACGCGGCCCCTGTCGAAACCCCGCGGTACGACGACGATAAGTCCTTCGCGCCCCGACATGACGAGACGCACCCGCCGAGCCCGTGGACCGACTCTCACCGAGACGTCGTCCAAAGCCGGCCCGACGTGTCCAGCCCCGTCATCCGCGGGTCGCTCGTCAGCCAAGCAGACGGGCCTTCATGGTGATCTCGGGAACCGCCGCCAAAGCTTTGGAGATGGGACAGTTCGCCTTGGCTTGAGCGGCCAACTCCTGGAACTCGGCGTCTTCGATGCCGGGGACGACGGCCTCGGTCTCCAGGTCGATCCTCCTGATGGCCGGCCCGGCTCCTAGATGCGCGGCAGCCGTAGTGTGTATGCGCTCCGCCAGGTAACCCTTCTCATCAAGCAGGGCGGAGAGGAACATGGAGAAGCAGCCGGCATGGGCGGCCGCCACCAGCTCCTCCGGGTTGGTTCCGGCGCCCTCCTCAAAACGGGACGAGTAGGTGTAGGGCCCCTCGTAGAGACCACTGGCCAGCCTCATGGTCCCCTTACCCTCTTTGAGCGTGCCGTTCCAGGTGGCCTCAGATCTCCGTACGGGCATGGTCAGCTACCTCCTAGCGTTCTTCGCACTCTGTTCGTCTCCCGCATGCTTCGCCTCCCGCTCCACCCCAGCCGCTAGCGCGATCACGCCTATGCTGGCCGGCAACAGGCAGACGGTGACTACCAACCAGAAGGGTCGCAGCCCCGAGGATCCGTCGCCCAAGGCGCCGAACAGGCTCAGGATCGCCGCCGGGAGACAGGCGAAACCGAACCTGGCCTCCCAGACGGCCCGCGCCGGGCGCGTCACGGGACGGGCGAGCAGCGCGAGGAGCAGGAGACAGCCCATGGTAGCCACGATGACCCCGGCCCTCCACACGGCTGTCGGGACATCGAAGGCGTCTCCGGAGAACGCCTGGACCACGTTCCCCACGTAGAAAACGAGGAGGCCGATGCCGCAGACGACGAAGCCGGCCAGGCGCAGGCGGGCCACGGTCGTTGATGCCGTGTCTATCTCCTCCACCTCTAGCCGGGCGTCTCTTCGCTGAGACTACCTGCCAGGCACTGGTAGAGGATGGCCATGCGCACCGCCAAGCCCGACTCCACCTGGTGCAAGATGAGCGCACGATCGTCGTCGGCAAGGTCGGCCGAGAGTTCCACGCCCCGGTTGATGGGCCCGGGATGCATGATCCGCTGGTCGGGCTTGATCTGATACGGGGAGAGCCCCCACACCCGACTGTACTCGCGCAGGGAAGGCACCGGTGGCACCTTCCCCTTGGCCCGCTCCAGCTGCATGCGCAGGAGGTAGATGACGTCCACCTCCTCCAGCGCGTCGAGGTCATGGTAGATGGGAACGTCCCAGTACTCGATACCCGGAGGCATCAGCGTAGGCGGCCCCACGAGGCGGACGTCGATGCCCATCTTGCGGAAACCGAAGAGGTCCGAACGAGCCACCCGGCTGCGCAGGACGTCTCCCACGATGGCCACCTTGAGCCCGTTCAGCTCGCCGTAAACGCGGCGCAGGCTGTAGAGGTCCAGGAGACACTGGGTGGGATGCTCGCCCGTCCCGTCGCCGGCGTTGACGACGGAGGCGTTGGTGTAGCGCGTGGCCATCCGCGATGCCCCCACCCGGGGGTGGCGCATGACTATGATGTCGGGACGGTAGCTCTCCAGCGTGAGGATGGTGTCCTTGAGGCTTTCGCCCTTGGATACGCTCGACGACGACTCCTTGATGTTGATGACGTCGGCCGAGAGCCGCTTGCCGGCCAGCTCGAACGAGGACTGCGTGCGCGTGGAGGGCTCCATGAAGACGTTGACGACGGTCCGGCCCCTGAGCGTGGGCACCTTCTTGATGGGACGAGAGGCGATCTCGAGAAACCCGTCGCTCAGCTTGAAGAGGTTCTCGATCTCAGGCGGGGCGAGGTCGTCGATGGAGATTAGATGCATCACGGTACCCTTTCGGTCTCACGGGACACGTTTAAAAGGTTCACGTTCCAGCCGGATTGTAGCGCGCCACCGGCGGCGACTCCAGCAAGGTGCCGCGGCATTCCGGCCTGGGCATCCAGCTGCGGCGCGCGCCGACCGACGCATCGATCACTCCTCGAGGACCACCTCGTCCACGCCGTCGGTCTCCAGCAGATGGACCACCACCTGCTCGCTGCGGCTGGTGGGCACGTTCTTGCCCACGAAGTCGGGCCGGATGGGCAGGTCGCGGTGGCCGCGGTCGACGAGCACTGCCAGCCGCACCGCGGCCGGGCGGCCGTAGTCGAAGAGGGTGTCGATCGCCGCCCTTATGCTCCGCCCCGTGTAGAGGACGTCGTCCACCAGGAGGATGGTCTTGCCGTTGATGTCGAAGGGGATGGCCGTGGAGTGGACCACGGGCTGCTCGGAGGGACCGGGACCTGAGGAGCGGGTGTCGAGGTCGTCGCGGTAGAAGGTGATGTCGAGCACCCCGGTGGGAGGCGCGACCCCGTAGAACTCCTCCACGAGGTGCGCCAGGCGCGCGGCCAGGTCGACACCACGGCGCTGGATGCCAATGAGCGCCAACTCGCGCAGGTCGGGCGCCTGCTCCGCGATCTCGTGGGTCATGCGGGCAAGCGTGCGCGCGATCTGCTCCCCATCCATCAGCACCTTGGCCTTGCGGCCACTATCGCTGCTCTGGCCGGTCATGTTCCCCCGTGTCCTCGCGTCAGGTCTTCTTCCTCGTACCCTACCGGTGCTGAAGGTTCCGCGTCAAGGCGCGGAGGGCTCCGCGTCAGGATACGCCCTCCGAAGAGGGCAGCAGAGAGGCGGCCGCTTCGTCGACGATCCAGGTCACCAAGGCGCGCGGTTCCCCGGCACGTTGCCGGTGCTCGTCGCGCGACGCGATCATATCGAGGAGCATGCGGGCAGGCACAGGGGAACGGTCGGAAGATGGCAGGCCTCCCCCCTCCCCCGCAGCAAGAACGGAGCGGACGGCAGCAGCTTTGCTCTCGCCGGTCACGAGGAAAAGCAGGCGCCGAGCCGAGGCCAACACGGGAAGTGTGAGCGTCAGGCGCCGGGTCCCCTGGTACGGCTCGGTCGCGGCGACCCACAGCTTGCGCTCCTGCAGGGCCGCGGACCCGGGGACGAGCGAGGCCACGTGCCCATCCTCCCCCAGCCCCAGGAGCACCAGGTCGAGCCGGGGAAAGCCGTCCTCGGGGAACAGCGCTCTCAGTTCCTGCTCGTAGCGAAAGGCGCCTTCCTCCGGCGGAAGCTCGCCGGGCATGCGGTGGATCCCTGCCGGAGGTACTGACAGCAGGCCGCTCTCGAGGGCCATGCGGTAGTTGCTGCGCGGATCGTCGGGAGAGACGCAGCGCTCGTCGCCCCACAGGACGTGAAGGCGCGGCCAAGGGACGCCGGCCCTCTCGGGGCCGGCCAGGTGCTCGTACATGCCCCGCGGGCTGCTGCCGCCGCTCAGGACGAAGTAGACGGGACCGTCGGTCTGCCCGGCCCATTCCTCCAGCGCGGCGGCAGCCAGTCGGGCGGCGGCGCGGGCCGCCGCCCCCGCGTCGGGCGCGACGTGGATCGTGTCGCAGTCCCGGCTTGCCGCCCCTCCGCTCAAGCCGTCGAGAGGACGTCGAGCTCGAAGCCGGGCCGCCCAACGAGTTCGCCGGCAAGCAGCAGGGCCTCGTACAGCAGCGCATCCCGAAGCGGAGTGTCGATCAAGCGAGACAGGTCCTGGTAGTCCTCTTGCTCGACCAAGCGCATCGACTTCACCGCCAGCGCCTGCTCCTCAGGGCCGATGGTCGCCGAACAGAGACAGCTGTGCGGCCAGCGGCGCAGGGCCATGGACTCCTCGTCGTGTCCGCTCTGCCCGTCCGTCGCCTGCGCAGCGTCCGCAGGCCGCGAGCGGATGCCGATGCCCGTCAGACCTCTCTGCTCGTGCCCACCGCCCGTCGCCAGTCGCAGTCTCATGACCAAGCGAGCAGGCAACTCGACAGGCCTCGCCGTGCCGTCGGCCGGGATCCCTCGCGAAGGCTGGTCCGCCGACGCGGCGACGACGAAGTCCGCGCACAGCGAGCCGCCCTCGACCCACCAACCCCTCTCTCCGGGCCCAAGGCCGAGCCGGGACGCGAACCACGCCCCGTACAGGAGCGCCTGCAGAGGCGCGTCTTCGTGTTCCACCTCGAGGTGCGTCATGAGCGGGATGAGCGACCGGTTCTCCGGCTGCTCGAACAGTTCCGCCGTCAGCGCCCGCCAGTGGGCCGAGCGCAACCACTCCAGCTCCTGGATCCTGGTATCGCCCTCTTCCCGTATCAGATCCCTGAGCGTCTCCAGCCCCGCGAGCGCATCGAGAGAGCGCCTCAGGTCAACGACCACCTGGTCCGCGATGCCTGCCAGCCAGTTAAGTCCCGGCGGATGACCGGATAGATCTCCCACCCACCATCCCACCACCGGCACGTCGGGCACCAGGAGCTGGAGCACGGCCGCCAGCAAGGAGTCCTCCTCCCCATGGATGCCCCGGATGACGACCTCCTCCGAGCAGACGTGGTGGTCCAAGGCTTCGTCGATCAGACAAGCAGTGGCGATGGAAGCCGAGGGACCCGAGGCGGCGCGGTACGGCCCCTCCCCCGCGGGCAGCCGGCCTTCGCGAGGGTCGACCACGATGAAGATGAGCCGCGCGGGATGCGCTTGGGTCAGAAGGTCTGCCGTCCGGCGCGACTCGGCCAGCACCTCTTCGTCGCAGATGACGACGAGGTTCACCTCACGGAGACGCAGCATCCCCTCTCCCCCGCCGTGCCGCGAGGCGTCGTCCAGAGCCCTCCACGCCCGCCCGAGTTCGCGTTCTGCATCACGTAGGGGGACGCTCCGTTCCTGGCCGGCGGGACTCACAGGCGTCTCCACCTCCTACCTTCCCGGCGCATCAGGTCCGTGGCCGCGTCGGGACCCCAGCTCCCAGCCTGGTAGAACGCAAGCGGCATGCGACCGGCCCGTCCTCGAGCCGCATCCTCATCCGCCCAGGCGTCCAGCAGCGGGTCGATGAAGCCCCAGGCGGCGTCCACACTGTCCTCGCGACTGAAGAGGGTGGAGTCTCCCAGCAGACTGTCGAGAAGGAGACGTTCGTAGGCTTCAGGAGAGCGGCGTCCGAACGACGTCCCGTAGCGGAAATCCATGTGTACCGGGCGGATGTCGATCGTGGGCCCGGGCAGTTTGGAGCCGACCTTCAGGCTTATCCCCTCGTCGGGTTGGATGTGCAGCGCGAGGACGTTCGGTTCCGGCTCGCGCGAGGGATCGGAGCCCATCAACAGGAGGGGCGGGCGCTTGAACTCGATGGCGATCTCGGTGGCTCTGCGCGGCAGGCGCTTGCCGGCCCGCAGATAGAACGGTACCCCCGCCCAGCGCCAGGTATCGATGAACACGCGAAGGGCGACAAAGGTCTCCACCGGGGAACCCGAGGCCACGTGGGCCTCCTCGCGGTAGCCGGGCACGGCCTCCCCACCCACGAATCCTCCCGCGTACTGGCCCCGTACCACCCCCGGGTCCGCGCGTTCCAACTCCAGAGGCTTCAGGGCGCGAAGCACCCGGGCCCTCTCGTCTCGCACCGCGTCGGGCTCGAAGGAGGTGGGGGGTTCCATGGCCACCAGGGCAAGGAGTTGCAGCACGTGGTTCTGCACCATGTCCCGGGTGTTGCCCGTCTCCTCGAAATAGGCGCCGCGGCCCCCCACCCCCAGGTCCTCGGCCACGGTTATCTGCACGTGATCGACCCACTGCCGGTTCCAGACCGGCTCGAAGATGCCGTTGGCGAGACGGAAGACCAGGATGTTCTGCACCGTCTCCTTGCCCAGATAGTGGTCGATGCGATAGACCTCGTCCTCGCGGAACCAGAGGTGTAGACGCCGGTTGAGCTCCGCCGCCGTGCTGCCGATCGTGACCGAAGGGCTTCTCAACCACGATGCGGGCCCAGCCCTTGCCTTCCTCGCCCTCACGGCCCTTGCCCCCGAGACCGGCCTTCCCCAATCCGTCGATGATGTCCGGGTAGGCGCTGGGCGGAGCGGCCAGGTAGTAGAGGCGATTACCGGAGTGAGCCCGCTGGGCGTCCACCTCAGCCAGGATTGTCTTCAGGTTCTCGTATGCACCGCGGTCGTCGAACTCTCCGGACGCGAAGAAGAGCGAGGGCTCGAAACTGGCCCACACTTCGGGGTCGAGTGCCTGGCCCAGGCTCTTGTCCAGCGCCTCGCGGACGTAGGCGCGGAAGGCGGCGTGGTCCCAAGGCCGGCGCCCGAAACCCACCAGAGCGAATCCCGGGGGGAGTACGCCTTCGCGCTGCATCACGTACAACGAAGGCAGTAGCTTGCGAGCCGTCAGATCGCCCGTGGTCCCGAAGATGACCAGGGTGGAGGGCGGGGGGACGCGGCCCAGGTCTAGCCCCTCAGCGAAGGGATTCTCGGAGGCTGCCTCAGTCATCAGCAGCCGGGGCCCAGTATGGTGCGTCGCTTCTCCTCCAGAGCCGCGAGCAAGGCCTCGTGAGACTCGGCAAAGGCCCTTACTCCCTCGCGCTCGAGTTGCGCCGTGACCTCCTCCATGTGCACGCCGACCGCCTCCAGAGCCTGCAGGTGGGCGCCGGCCTCCTCGGCACCGACGGTCACCCGCTCCTGGGGCCGGCCGTGGTCCCGGTACGCCTCGATGGTGTTGAGCGGCATGGTGTTGACTGTGTCGGGACCGATGAGCTCCTCCACGTACATCACGTCGGGGTACGCCGGGTTCTTGGTGCTGGTGCTGGCCCACAGCGGCCGCTGCACGTTCGCACCCTGCGCCTTGAGCGCCTCCCAGCGTGGCCCGGAGAAAGCCTGTCGGAACAGCCGATAGGCCTCCTTGGCGTTGGCGACGGCCGCCTTGCCCTTGAGAGCCTCGTAGAAGCCCGCCGCCTTGCCCAGATCGCCGGCCTGCGTCTTCAGTTCATCCAGGCGCTTGTCCACCAACGAGTCGACACGGCTCACGAAGAAGCTGGCCACCGAGCGCACCTCGTGGAGAACGGGCAGGTCCTCCCCCGCGCTGCGGCGAGCGGCCAACATCTCCAGACCCGAAAGGTAGGCATCCATCACCTCCCTGTAGCGCTCCAGAGAGAAGATGAGGGTCACGTTGATGGAGTAGCCCGACCCGATGAGATCGTGGATGGCCGCCACGCCGTCGGCCGTGGCCGGCACCTTGACAAGGACGTTGGGATGGGGAAGTAGCGCCCGGATACGCCGCACATCTGCCTCGGTGGCCATGGTGTCGTATGCCAGCCCAGGAGCCACCTCGATGCTGACGAACCCGTCCAGGGAGCCCGTGGCCTCGTAGACCGGCCGCAGTTCCGCGGCCGCCAGCCCGATGTCTTTCAGCATCAGAGCTTCCATGATCTCTTCCGTGCCCGCCCCACCGGAGACCAGGTCGGAGATCTCCTGGTCGTACGTGCTGCCGGCAGTGATGGCCTTGTGGAAGATGGTGGGGTTGGAGGTCACCCCGGCCACGCCGTCTTCTTCGATAAGCCTCCGCAGATGCCCGCTCTGCAGCATGTCGCGACCGATGTCGTCGCACCACACGCTCTGCCCAAGATCCCGCAACCTCGTCAGTGGATTGCTCTCCATACGTAATCCTTCCTCCAGCCGGCGTCCGCCCTAGCAGGGCGACCCCTTGATCGACTCCAAGGCCTTGGCGGCCACGTTCTCCGCCGTGAGGCCGAACTCCCGATAGAGCACCTCCGCCGGAGCCGAGGCTCCGAAGTGGTCTATGCCCACCACCTTGCCGCAGTCGCCCACGTACCGCTCCCAGCCGAAGGGCGATGCCGCCTCCACGGCCACACGGGCCTTCACGTCGGGAGGCAGGACCTGGTCGCGATAGGCCTGATCCTGCTCCTGGAAGAGTTCCCAACTGGGCAGGGCGACAACCCTCGCCGCCACGCCGTCGGCGGCCAGGAGAGCCTGCGCCTCCAAAGCCAGGCCGACCTCGGACCCGGTGCCGATGACGATGACCTCCGGCCGGCCCTCGTCGGCGTCCTTGAGGATGTAGCCACCGCGCAGGCTGCCCTCGGCAGGCCCCAGGGCCGCGCGATCGAGGACAGGCAGATTCTGCCGGGTAAGCACCAGGGCCGTGGGGCCGTCACGCCGCTCGAGTGCCGCCTGCCAGGCGAGCGAGGTCTCGGCGGCGTCGCTGGGTCTGATGACCGTCAGCCCCGGCATGGCCCGCAGAGAAGCCAGATGCTCGATGGGCTGGTGGGTGGGACCATCCTCCCCCAGACCGATGCTGTCGTGGGTGAAGACGTACACCACGGGAACCCGCGAGAGGGCGGCCAGGCGCAGGGCCGGCCGCATGTAGTCGGAGAAGACGAAGAACGTACCGCCGTAGGGGAACAAGCCCGCCATGCAGCGCCATGCCGTTGAGTATGCCGCCCATGGCATGCTCGCGCACTCCGAAACGCAGGTTCCGCCCGCTGTAATCCCCGGCTCTGGAAGTCACCGCTCTCGTTGAGGTAGGTGTTGTTGGAGGGAGCCAGGTCCGCGGAACCCCCGATGAGGGTGGGCAGCACCGAGGCGAGGCTGTTGAGGACCTTGCCCGAGGCAGACCGCGTGGCGATCTTGTCACCCGCCTTGAAGACGGGCAGCGCCGCCCGCCAACCATCCGGGAGGCGGCCGGCCAGGGCGTCCTTCCATCGTGCCGCCGCTTCCGGGTGGGCACGCTCATAGGCCGCCATCGTCTCGAGCCATCCCGTCCGCACCTCTCCCCCGTGCGCAGCGCGCTCGGCGTACTGGTCGCGCACCCGCTGGGGCACGGCGAAGAAGAGATCGGAGGGCCAGCCCAGCGCCTCTTTGGTCAGCTTTGTCTCCTCCGTCCCCAGCGGCGAGCCGTGGCAGGCGGCGGTGCCGGCCTTGTTGGGGCTACCGCAGCCGATGACCGTGCGGATCTTGATGAGGGAGGGTTTGGTCGTCTCGGCGCGGGCCGCGGTAATGGCCTCGTCGATCGCCGCAAGGTCCCGGCCGTTGGCGACGGACAGCACCTGCCACCCGTAAGCCTCGAAGCGCATGCCTACGTCCTCGCTGAAAGCCAGGCCGGTGCAGCCCTCGATGGAGATCTGGTTGTCGTCGTAGAGATAGACGAGCTTGCCCAGGCCGAGATGCCCGGCCAGGGAGGCGGCCTCAGAGCTGACGCCCTCCATCAGGTCGCCGTCGCCGACCAGCGTGTAGGTATAGTGGTCGACCACCTGATAGCCGGGCCGGTTGAAGGTGGCCGCCAGGAAGGCCTCGGCGACGGCCATTCCCACCGCGTTCGAGCAACCGGCCCCCAGCGGTCCGGTGGTGGTCTCCACCCCGGGGGTGTGCCCATACTCAGGATGTCCCGGCGTGCGGCTGCCCCACTGCCGGAAAGCCTCCAGTTCCTCGATGCCCAGGCCGTAGCCGGCCAGGTGCAGCAGCCCATACAGGAGCATTGAGCCGTGGCCCGCGCTGAGGATGAAGCGGTCCCGGTCGGGCCAGGATGGATCGGCGGGATCGTACTTGAGATGCCGCGTCCAGAGCACGTGGGCCATGGGGGCCGCCCCCATGGGCATGCCCGGATGCCCTGAATTGGCCTTCTCCACCGCATCGATGGCCAGGGTCTTGAGCGTATCGATGGCGAGCGCGTCCAGGATCCAGTCCCGAGCCAACTCGTCGGGGAACACATCTGCCATTGTCGGACCTCCTAAGGGTTCGGTGACGACTAGGTAAGGATAGGCCAACCGCCCTCGCGAGCGGCTTCAGCCAGCCCGGGCTTGGGATTGACGGCCACGGGATGGCCCACAGACTGCAGCAGGGCGATGTCGCTGGTGTGATCCGCGTAAGCCCAGCAATCGGCCGAATCCTTGTTCCACCGGTTCATGAACGTGGCCGCCCACTCAGCCTTGAGTTCACCGTAGGGAGTGGGACCCGATAACCGGCCCGAATAGCGGCCGTCGGTGATCTCGCACGGCGCCCCCACAAAATCCCCCACGCCCAGTCGCCCGCACAGAGAGCGGACCACCGGTTCCAGGGCGGCCGAAAGCAGGACTACTCGATCGCCGGCGTCGCGACGGGTCTGCAGGGCGGCGAGGGCGGAAGTGCGAAGGCGGGGCAAGAGCTCCTGGTCGGTGAACCGGTTCATGAGCGCATCCACCTGCTCGACCGTCAGGCCGCGCAGCATGGATGCCGCCTTCGCCCGCGCCTCCTCGGTGACCTTGAGCAGGCCGGCCTTGTAGCCCAGGAACCACAACGCCGACCCCAGCACGAACGTCCTCCCCACCACTCCCTCGGAACGGAAGAACTTGACCATGAAGTACTGCGTGTTGCCGACCACCAAGGTGCCGTCGAGGTCGAAGAAGGCTATGCCTTCCGAGGCGCCGGGACCAGGCAGCGGTGGGACTCCGGCCGGGACTCCGGCCGGGCCCTGGAGGGCCGCAGGGGATCCGCCCCGACTCACGGTCGCAGGGGAAGCGCCGACATTCGTCCGCCCCCAATCGCCACGCCTGCCCGGCCCGCACGTTCCCGAGGACCTGCTCGGGAGTGGTGGCCCCCGCGATGATGGAGGACACGCCTTCCTGTGCCGCCAGCCAGGCGAAAGCCAGCTCGAGTAGAGTGTGGCCCCTCCCTTCGGCGAAAGCACTCAGCTCGCGGATGTAGACGAAGTTCTCCTCGGTGGCGAGCCTGCCGTAGCGCTCCATGGTGGCCAGCCGGGAGCCCGGCGGAAACGGCCGCTCGTCGGAGTACTTGCCGGTAAGGAGCCCTGCTTCGAGCGGGAAGTAGGGGACGACCCCCATCTCCGCTCGGCGCGCAGCGGGGACGACCTCGCTCTCGACGTCCCGACTCAGCAGGTTCCAGTGGATCTGGCAGGCCACGAACCGGGCGGCGCCCGGCGCCTGCGCCGCGGCCGCCGCCTCGTCAAGTTGCACGGCGCTGTAGTTGGAGCACCCGGCATAGCGGACCTTGCCCGCGTCCACGAGTTCGCCCAGAGTCTCGAGTGCTTCTTCCACGGGCGCCTCAGGGTCGGGACGGTGCTGATAGTACAGATCGATGTGGTCGGTACCCAGCCTCTGCAGACTTATCTCGCACCCCTCCAGGATGCGCCGGCGCAGTACCCCGGGCCGATACGGCTCCTCTGGAGGACGCGCGGCGAACTTGGTCGCCACCACCACCTCGTCGCGCCTACTCCCCAGCGCCCTCCCCAGGTACTCCTCGGAGTGCCCTCCTCCGTAGATCTCGGCCGTGTCGAAGTGTGTCACTCCCGCTTCGAGCGCGGCAGACACCACCGCCCGCGAAGCCGCCTCGTCCAACTTCATCCCGAAGTTGTTGCAGCCCAAGCCCACCAGCGACACCTGCGGTCCCGCCGCGCCGATGCGTCTGCTCTCCACCTCGTCCTCCCTCAACCATGGGCGTCTCGCGAGTCTTGGGCCTCCGTCGGGCGCCGTTGACACCTCCGGTCCTGCTTCTCCTCTTCCCCACGAAGCGCGTGCTCTACTCGCGCTCTCCCTCCGGCGCAGCGGAGCGCAGGCGGTCGAGGACGGCGGACAGGTCGGCGGGGAGCGGAGCCTCCACACCCACCTCCTCATCCGTCATGGGATGGATGAAGCTCAGCCGGTAGCTGTGCAGGAACTGGCGTCCCAGCAACAAGGGATCTCTCCGCGCGTACGTCGGGTCGCCGACGACGGGGTGCCCGATGGCCAGAAAGTGCACGCGGATCTGATGAGTCCGACCCGTTTCCAGACGAGCTTCCACCAGAGTGAAGTCACCCAGGCGCTCGAGCACGGCGAAGTGGGTCACCGCCTCCCGGGCCGCCACACCTCCGATGGCCATCGACCGCCTGCGCGCAGGATCGCGGCCCACCGGAGCTTCGATGGTGCCCGTCTCACCGGCAAAGGTGCCGTGGACAAGGGCCAGATAGCGACGGTCGACGGAACGACGACGCATCATCGCTACCAACCGTCTGTGCACCTCGGCCGACTTGGCCACCACCAGAAGGCCGGAGGTGTCCATATCGAGGCGATGGACGATGCCCGGCCGAAACGCCTCACCTCCCGCCGCTCCTCGTCCCAGCAGAGCGTTGACGAGAGTACCGGAAGCGTGGCCCTTCGAGGGATGGACCGGCATGCCGGCGGGTTTGTCCACGACCAGGAGCCATTCGTCCTCGAAGAGGATGGAGACCGGCAAAGACTGGGCTACCAGCGCCGGCGCCTCCTCGATCGGCAGCCGAGCCTCGACGCGTTGCCCTTCGGTGAGCAGATAGCTCTTGGGCCGCGGGAGGCCGTCGACGGTCACGGCCCCCTCCTTGATGAGAGCCGCCACCCGCGACCGGCTGCCCATCTCTATCCGCTCCCCCAACACGGCGTCCAGGCGCCTGCCCGCCTCGGAGCCTTTCACGACCAGAGTCAGCACATCGTAGGACATACTCAGCGAGGAGCCGGCGTCTCGGGGCGGCCGGCCCTGTAGACCCGGATGGTCTCGACAACAAGACCGAGGAACACGATCACTATCCCCACCACCAGGAACACATCGGCCATGTTGAAGTTGGGCCAGTAGGGAAACTTCATGAAATCCGTCACCTTGCCCTCCCCGCTCAGGCGCTGGACCAGGTTTCCCAGGCTGCCTCCGATGATGAGGCCTCCGGCCACGCCCGCCAGGATAGGCCGCCGTTCCAGCAGCACGTAGAAACAGACCACTAGCAGGGCGATCACGTTGGCGAGGATTATGAGAGGCCCGCCCCCGCGCAACAAACCAAAGGCTACGCCGGTGTTCACGGTGCGCTGCAGCGAGAAGAAGGGGAGTATCTCTGTCGTCTCGCCGAGGACCAGATTCTGCTCGGCCAGACGCTTGGTGAGCAGATCGACGGCCAGCGCGATGAGCAGCACCACGACCAGAAGGCTCCACTTGAGGATGGTTCGACGGCGAGTAGCCGGGGATTCTGGCCCGAACCTCATGGCATCGAAGTTCACGGGTCAGCGGTTCCGTTCTTCCAAGCGCTTACAGTCTATACACAGGGTGGCGAAGGGAGCGACTTCCAGCCGGCCGTCGGAAATGGGGTTCCCGCACTTGTCGCATCGGCCGTAGCTGCCCCTTTCCAGCTTGTCGAGAGCTCGGTCCAGTTGGGCGATGGACGCATGGAGGTTCTCCTCCAGGCTGAGATCGATCTCCCGATCCAGCGTCACCCCGGCCGTCTCGGCCATGTGCTGGTCGTACGGACTCTCTTCCGACGAGTCCTCGAGCGACTCGGACAGATCGGCCTCCAGATCGGCGATCTCGCGCTCCAGACGAGCCCGTTCCTCGAGCAGTCGCCCTTTCAGTCCCTCTGTGTCCATCGTTCTATTCTCACTTCCGCGAGCGATCCTCTCGCACGAGGGCCGCAAGCTTGCTCGCCAACTCCGTCTCTTCGATACCTTCGAAGGAGAGGACCTTGTCCCGGCTCGCTTGGCCGTTCTTGACGCGGATAGTATCCCTCATCAGGCCCATCCAGCGCGCCAAGGCCTCGACGAGCTCAGCATTGGCCCTGCCGTCTTCGGCCGGAGCGTTGATGGCGACCTTCACGCGGTCGCCGTACAGACCCTTGACAGCCGTGCGTGCGGCCGAGGGAGAGACGCGGAACCCAACAAGGAGGCTATCGCCGACACGACGGATGACCGGCCCTTCCGGGGGCATACGGCCGCCGTCTTCTACCACTCGAAGTCGCGCGTGTTGTCCTTCGTGGGCGTCTCCATGGTGACAAAAGAATCGTCTACGTCGTCCATCTGCTTGCCGAAGAAGAAGCCGTGCGCCTGGGCCTCATCATCGCCGCCAGCCTGCGCGCCGGCCCCGGCCACCGCCGATTCGGCGACCACCGCCGATTCCGCAACCACCGCCGATTCGGCGACCACCGCCTGCTCCGAAGCGACCTGGGCAGATTCTTCTGTGGTCGCGGCGTCCGGAGCGTCCGTCTCCTGAGTTGGAACGTCGTCCATCGACTCCGACGCCACCGTAGCTGCGACGACCGGTTCGGCGTCAAGCGGCGGGAAGCTTTCAGTCTCTACCTTACCTTTGGCCAGAGCAGTCTCGGCCTCTACCTGCGCTTGATCATCGTCCTGCGGCCAGCGCACCTTCGGTTCCGTCTTGGGCCGGGGGAGCCGGCGCCGCCGACTTCCTCCTGCGCGGGCTCTGTGCGTTGCGTCTTCAGCGCCGGCGGCGGCCCATCGGCGACGAAGTCCGAGATGACAGGCTCCGCCGGCTCTGCCGCCACGGGCGCCACATCAAGTGCGGCCTCCTCGGGCGCCACCGCGGGAGCGACGACCGCCGCGGCAAGCGCAGCCGCCGCAGGCGCAGGCGCCGCAAGGGGCGCGTCGTTCAGCAGTTTGAGATGCGCTTCGAGCAACGACCTGAATTTGAAGCGAAAATCCTCTTCCAGGTGCTTGAGTTGGACAAGGGCCTGCTGCACCTTCTGGGTCTCGCCATAAGACTCGCTTACGATGTTGCGGGCCTGCAACTCCGCATCGCGCATGATGAGTTCGGACTCCTTGCGCGCGTTGGCGGTCACCTGGTCGGCCTGCAACTGGGCGGAGACCAGGGTCTTCTCGAGGGCCGTCTTGAGCTGCGCGTACGACTCCAACTGCTCTTCCAGGCGCTGGAGACGATCGTTCATCTCGGCGTTCTCCTGGAACAGACGCTCGAACTCGTCGGCCACCTCATCGAGGAAGATATCCACCTCCTCGTCGGCGTAGCCGCGCATGGACCGCTTGAACTCCTTGCGCCGGATATCGAGAGGCGTCACTTTCATATCGCTTACCTTTCCCTGGGATGGCCCGGTCCCGGGCGATTGGCCGCTCTTGTCACTGTATGCGTAGCAGCGTCTCTATTCAAGTACGCGAGGCCGGGCGGCGTCGCGCATGGCACGAGAACGTTCCGCAGCCTCTTCCACGGCCCGCAGGAACGCCCCACGCACACCGGCATCCTCGAGCACGGCGAGACCGGCGATGGTCGTCCCCGCCGGGGACGAAACCTGGTCCTTGATGTCGGCGGCCGACCCTGGATGACGCTGCAGCAGGAGAGAGCCGGCCAGAGCCGTCTGGCGGACGAAAGCCCGAGCCGTAGCTCGCGGCAGTCCGGCGCGCACCGCCCCATCCTCCAGGCCTTCCAGCGCCACGGCGAGGAAGGCGATGGACGAACCAGACACGGCAGTGATGGCGTCGAAGAGATCTTCCGTCACCAGCTCCACCAGGCCCAGGGGTGCCAGTAACTCGAGTACACGGGCGGTTACTTCCGCATTCGTCGTGGTCTCGGTAGCCACCGCCACCACGCCCTGGCCCAGTTCCACACCGAGGTTGGGCATTATGCGAAAGACAGAGGGCACGTTCCCAGCGTCTGAGCGTACGCTGTCGATGGCCACCCCAGCGGCGGACGAGACTACTATCTTCCCCTCGTCGAAATAGGGGCGCATTCGTTCCAGGACCTTGCCGGTGTCCTTGGGCTTGACGACCAGAAGGATCACCTGCGCCTCGCGGGCCAGATCCTCCACAGAAGCCGCGGCTCTGACCCTGTCGTCGAGGGCCAGTTCGTCGACCCGTTCGGGAACCACGTCATAGACGAGGAAGGAAACGTCGCTGTCGGAAGCCCGGAGCCAGCCCCTCACCAGCGCGGCCCCCATGTTGCCCGTGCCCACTACTCCGACGATGGTTCCCATTGGCATGTGGCTACGACTGGTTGTAGAAGCCCTTTTCCATGAGCCGCTGCCGTTCCTCGGCGGACACCTCCACGTTCTTGGGTGTCAGCAGGAACACCTTGTCGGCCACCCGCTGCATCCCGCCTTCCAGCGCGTAGGTGAGGCCGCTGGCGAAGTCGATGAGCCGCTTGGCCAGCTCCGTCTCGCTCGTCTGGAGGTTGATGATCACCGGGATGTCGGCCTTGAACTTGTCGGCGATCACCTGAGCATCGTTGAAGTTCTTGGGCATCACCAAGTGCACCCGCACCGGGGGCGCATCCACGGGCATAGGCACGGGACGCACGGACGAGCGCGAACTGCGACCGTCCTCCGCCCAGATATCGTCGAAGTCGGTGGAAGACCGGCGGCGGCTGCTGCTGCTCTGGTCGATCTTCCTGACGTTCTGCCTATCCTTGTAGGTCGCCTCGACGTCCGGCTGCGTCGTGAAGGTCTCGTCGTCGTATGCCTCATCTTCATCGGCGAGCCCGAAGTACACGAGCGTGCGATGCCAGATGCCCATTCCTTCCTCCTTACCCATTGGAGAAGAGCGCGCTACCGATCCTCACGATAGTCGCGCCTTCCTCGACGGCCACTTCGTAGTCATTACTCATCCCCATGGAGAGTTCGGTGAGCTGATAGCGGCCGGCGAACGTGGTAGCCAGACGGTCCCGCAGTTCGCATAGGCCCCGGAAGAAGGGGCGTGCCTCCTCGGGATCGTCCACGAGAGGAGCCATGGTCATCAGCCCGACGAACCGGACCCTCTCGTAGGCCGCAGCGCGCTCCAAGAAAGCGGCGGCGGCCGCCGGGAGGATACCATACTTACTTTCCTCCCCGCTCACGTTGACCTCCAGCAATACATCAGTCTCCGCTTCTGCCCTCAGATCCAACTCCTCCACCAGCGAGAGGGATTCCACCGAATGGACGAGGGAGACGCACGGCAGCACCAGCCTGGCCTTTCGGCTCTGCAGGTGACCGATGAAGTGGAACTCGAACTCGCCACTCCAGCGGCCGCACTTCTCCACAAGTCCTTCTGCCCTGTTCTCCCCCACCAGCCGGATTCCTGCCGCGGTCAGCAAAGCCATGTCTTCCGGAGCCACATACTTGGTGGCCACCAGCAGCCTGGGAGAGTCGCTCCGACCGGCCCGCAGCCGGGACTCCTCGACCCTTTCTTGCACGACGGCGAGATTGGCCTTGAGGGCCGCCAGGTCCAGGTTCACGACCACACCATCCCCATCACGACCCCACCGTCCAAGCGACGCAGCCCTGCCGTCCGGTCTCGGGCCCCTCCATGCGGTGGGAGTAGAACAAGTCGCGGTTGCAGGCCGTACAGAGCCGAGGATTGACGATCCGGATCGGCGCGACGCCCAGTTCGAGCAGCGCCGCTGCCACGGCAGCCCAGAGATCGACGCGGCCTCGTCCCGCCACCTCCGCACCGAACCGCCGCGCGAACCCATCGGCCACGTCCTCTCCGACGGTAAAGCAGCAGGGGCCTATGCTGGGACCTATCACGGCCAGCCCTGGAGGGCCGGTCATGGCAGAAGCGGCCCGCTCTATCACCCCGCCGAGTACTCCCCGCCAGCCCCCATGGACGACAGCCATGTCGACGTCACCCACGAGCACGATGGGGACGCAGTCGGCGAACAGCAGCAGCGCGGCCAGCCCCCTGTCAAGGAGCGGGTGCAGGGTGAGGCCGTCGCACGGCTCGGCCGGTTCGGGCGAAGCTCCGTGAGCGGCCAGGTACTCAGCAGCCCCCACGACCCTCGTACCATGCACCTGGAGCGGACTGACCAGGCGATGGTCCTGCCCCGGGACGGTCGAACCTCCGTCCGGAGCCACCAAATCTCCTCCCGGAGTCCGCGCCAGGGCGACATCCCGGGCTGAGCCCGCGGCAGGCGGATCGAGCCCGGCCGGCTCGTCGGCGAGGGCCGCGGCGACCAGGGCTCGGTTCCGGCGCACGTGCGCCGGGTCGTCATTGGAACGTTCGTGGAGGTTCAGGGACGCATAAGGTCCCGTGCTCGTGCCACCGAGACGCGTGGTGAACAGGACCCGGAAAGGGCCCGGAAGCCGAGCCTCGATGACCTCCAGTCCGGCTCGCTCCCGCACGTCCAGCAAGGTCCGGGCCGCCGGGTCGATGCGCTCCGCGAGCGGGAGCCCGCAGCGGCCGGTCTCATCTCCCTGGATGATCACCCCAGTCGCCGGTCGTCATCGGCGCACGTGACCCGCATTCAATCCTTGTCGCGGAGGAACCTCGGAATGTCGAGAACGTCCTCGTTCATCTCGAAATGCTCGTCAGCGCGAGGAAGGATCTCGTCGATCTCCCCGGCGACCTCCGACGGGGGGGCACTGGTGATCTGCGTCTGTCGCACTCGATCGAAGCCGGTGGCAATGACGGTCACCCGCATCTGGTCCCCCAGGGATTCGTCGATGACGGCTCCGAAGATGACGTTCGCCTCGGCGTCGGCGGCGTTGGCGATGATCTCGGCGGCCTCGTTGACCTCGAACAGGCCCATATCCGGCCCGCCGCTGATGTTGAGCAGGATACCCGTGGCCCCCTCGATGGAAGACTCGAGCAACGGTGAGGAGATGGCCGACTTGGCCGCCTCCACGCCGCGGTTCTCCCCACTGGCGATGCCGATGCCCATCAGGGCCGATCCGGCGTTGCGCATGATGGTGCGAACGTCGGCGAAATCGAGGTTGATGAGTCCCGGCACCGTGATGAGGTCGGTGATGCCCTGCACACCCTGGCGCAGCACGTCGTCGGCCACCTTGAAGGCCTCTATGATGGAAGTGCGCCGTTCGACCACCTGGAGCAGACGGTCGTTGGGGATGATGATGAGGGTATCGACCTTCTTGGCCAGCATTTCGATACCCTGCTCGGCCTGGCTACCCCGCTTGCGGCCTTCGAAACTGAACGGCTTGGTGACCACGCCCACGGTCAGCGCCCCCAATTCGCGGGCGATCTCCGCGATCACGGGCGCCCCGCCCGTCCCGGTGCCGCCCCCCTTGCCGGCGGTGACGAACACCATGTCGGCTCCCTTGAGCAACTCCCGGATCTCGTCCCGGCTTTCCTCAGCTGCGGCCCGTCCAACCTCGGGGTTCGCTCCCGCTCCCAGTCCCCGAGTGATCTTGCCGCCTATGTGCAATTTCACGTCGGCGTCGCACATGAGCAGGGCCTGAGCGTCGGTGTTGACCGCGATGAACTCGACACCCTTGAGGCCCGCGTCGACCATGCGGTTGACTGCGTTCGTCCCTCCCCCGCCGACCCCCACGACCTTGATCACGGCCAGGTAACTGGAGCCCGTGTCGTTCATTGCCTTCAAACCTCCAGAGTCATACGATCATGGGACTTCGACTTGAGGCGTCTGCCCAAAGCCCTCAATCATCACTTCACACTTGGCAGGCATCGACCGACGAAGCGCGCCGGAAGAACGGCGGGCCTCATACCATCTACGTTTCGACAGTACGACCCTTCCCCGCTGAATCCTGCTACCCGGCCACAATACCACTTTCATTCGGCGTTGACAGCCACCCGGTCGGGCACGCTTGCGTCCACATAGTTGATACGCTTTCCATCCCTCAAGTATTGCTGGATGATGGCGCTCGCCACCGTCAACTTCTGCTTCAGTTCCGTCGGTTCCCCCAGGCGCAACTCGGCCCCTCGCGCGAGATGCATCACCACCTCGCCCGTCAGGGCGATACTCACGTGATGCAGTGTCGGCAGGCCGTTGCCGGCGTCGATCTCCTCCAGAAGCGCGCCCACGGGTAAGGCTGCGGCTACGATCTGAGGCAGGTACTCGCCCGGTTCCAGTTCCAGTCCGGAGGCCGGCACGAACAGTGGAAGTCCCGCGGCCGCACTCTGTTCCAGGACCCGCCCGTCGTCGCTCACCAGCCAGACGCTCCCGTCAGAAGCCTTCACGCGGGCCGCCGGCTCGTGCTCCACGAGTCGGACGTAGAGCGTGTTGGGGAAGCGGCGCAAGACACGGGCCGAGCGGACGTAGGGTAGGGCGGTAAGTTCCTCCTCGATAGGACCGACTGAGAGCGCCAGCAGGCTCTCTCCCCGGACGGAAGCCGTGGCACCCGCGATCTGCTCCTCGGTCACGTGGGCCACGGCGTCCGCGGTCACCGTCTGCACGGCGAACACATCAGACGAGCGCAGCCAGAGGAACAGGCCGGCCGCGACCACGATAGCGAGACAGGCCACGATGATCCCCGCTCTCCGGCGACCTCGCTCGCGGCTGATGCTCTGCCGACGCTCGCGGACCCTCTTATCCATGTCGTGGGGACGGGTCCGCAGAGCTCTTACCGGCCGGGACCCACGGGAACTCGGCGCCCAGCAGTTTGACTTCGGGCTCCAGGCTGATGCCACTGGAGCGCTCCACCGCCTCGCGCATGAGTCCCATCAAGGTGAGGATGTCGGCCGTGGTAGCGTCCCCTAGATTGACGAGGAAGTTCGCGTGTACCGTTGATACTTCGGCACCGCCCCGGCGCATTCCTTTCAGCCCGGCCGCGTCGAGCAGGCTCCCTGCGGCCCCCCCTGGCGGGTTCTTGAAGACACTGCCGAAGGTGCGCACGCCCCGTGGCTGAGAGAGGCGCCGAGCGCGCAGCAGGTTCCGATGATGCTCCAGGATGGCAGAGGGGTCCCCCGCGCTCAGCCGGAGCCGCACCGCTGTGACCACCGAACCCTCAGGAAGGGCGCAGAAGCGGTATCCCCAGTCGAGGTCCCCGGCCGAAAGCCAGCCGCGGCCCGCCGACGAGACGACCTCCACCTCTTCCACCACATCGGCCAGCGACCAGCCGTGGGCTCCCGCATTCATGGCCACCCCGCCCCCCACCGAGCCGGGGATCCCGCAGGCGAACTCCAAACCCGAGAGCCCGTTCTCCGCCACCACGGCCGCAAGGCGGGCCAGGTAGGCGCCGCCGCCCACCGTGAGAGTGACTACGTCTCCGGCCGGCGCCGTCGTCGTCGGCAGGCCTTCCACGTAGTGAAAGTACTCGTCGAGTTTGAAGACGGCCGCGGGGTAACCTCCATCGGCCACCAGGAGGTTGGAACCTGCGCCCAGACAGAGCCAGGGCGTGCCCGCTTCTTCCATCAGGCCCAACGCGGTCGCCAGCGCCTGCGGGGCGGAGACCGTGAGCAGAAGGCCGGCCTTGCCTCCCGTGCCGATTGTAGTGAACGGGGCCAGAGGGGCGTTGGCCCAGAGCCGGAGACCCTGAACACAACGCAGTTCGCCCAGCAAGGAAGGAGAGATGGCCGTTCTCATGACGCCCGAGCTACTCCGCGCTCAGATAGCGCTCCCCGACCCGGTGGACGTCACCCGCACCCAGGGTAAGGACGAGATCGCCTTCTTCGGCGAGGCAGTCGAGGTAGTCGACGATGGCTCCCATACGAGGCAGATAAGCCACGGGCTTGTGGGGATCAAGACGCAGTAGGCTATCGACGATCATCTTGCCGCTGATTCCCGGACGCGGGTCCTCGCGAGCACCGTAGACGTCGGTCACCACCGCGATGTCCGCATGGTCGAGTGCCTGCGCAAACTCGGCGTGGAGGAACTCGGTGCGCGAGTAGAGATGGGGCTGGAAGATGGCGATGACCCGTTTCCAATCGCCGTCCCGGGCGGCGAGCAGGGTGGCGCGCAGTTCGGTGGGATGGTGGGCGTAGTCGTCGACGACGGTGACCCCGTCCCGCTCTCCCTTGCACTGGAAGCGGCGAACGGCGCCACCGAACGAGCGCAGGGACGCCACAACCTCGGCGGCCGGCACCCCCAACTCATTGAGAGTCGCGAAGCAGGCGAGGGCGTTCAGAATGTTGTGCAGGCCCGGGACCGCCAGCTCTATCTGGGCCACCCGCTCTCCTCGAGCCCAGACTTCGAAGCTGCTCCCCAGATGCCGGGGCTCGATGGCCCGAGCCTGATAGTCGTGGTGGTCACCCAAACCGTAAGAGACCGCCCGCCCCTGTAGGCCGGCCGCCAGCCGGGACACCCTCTGGTCCTCGCCGCAGTAGACGAGGAGACCTTCGGGCGGCAGACGATCGAGCAACTCCCGGAAGGCCCGCTCCACGTCATCGATGTGCAGGTAGTGGCTGTGGTGGTCGAGTTCCATGTTGGTGAGGACCACGACCTCAGGGTTGAGGAGCAAGAACGACCCGTCCGACTCGTCGGCCTCGCAGACCACGAACTCGCCCTTGCCGCGGCGGGCGTTGGAGCCCAGGTCGTTGAGCTCGCCGCCGACCAGGAACGTCGGGTCGTGACCGGCGTCCACCAAAGCCCGGCTGATCATCGAGGTGGTGGTGGTCTTGCCGTGGGTCCCGCAGACCGCTACACCCCGTCCGGCTTCCATGATCCAGGCCAGGGCCTGTCCCCGCTTGACCACCTGGATGCCGTTACGACGCGCCTCCTGGAGCTCCACGTTGTGGGAGGGTATGGCCGAGGAAATGACGACCACGTCGGGGTGATCGATGTTCCCGGCCTTGTGGCCGATACTGACCTGCACCCCGGCCCTCTCGAGAAGTTCGACGTAGCGTGACCACTTGAGGTCGGAACCGCTGATCTGATAGCCCTGATCGTGAAGAACGAGCGCGATGCCGCTCATGCCCGCGCCTCCGATGCCGACAAAATGCAGGCTGCGCAACTGCTCGGGAGCAGCGCTATAGGCCGTATCGATTGCGGTGGGGTCGGTCATGGATCACTTCTTCCCGTGCTCGGAGGAAAGCAATTCTACTATGACGTCGGCTATGCGGGTAGCCGCGTCCGAGCGTGCCAGACGCAGGGAGGCCGCCCGCATGTCGCGGTTCGTCTGCGGGCTGAGGATGCCGTCCACCTCCTCGGCGAGGCGCTGGGGGGTCAGGTCGGCATCGGCGATCACGTGGGCGGCGCCCTGGGCCGCCACCATGCGCGCGTTCTTGGTCTGATGGTCGCCTGCAGCGTGGGGATACGGCACCAGAAGGGCCGGGACCCCGCGGGCCAGGATCTCGGCCACCGAACCCCCGGCGCGGCCGACCACCATGTCGGCCGCAGCCAACGCCAGGGCGAAATCGTCGAGATAGGCGAACGCCTGGTATGACGGATTGGCGTTGGGCGCATCCAACGCCGCGGCGACGTCGGCGTACTCCCGCTGCCCGGTCACGTGGAGGATCTGGAAGGCGGTCGGGCGGTGTCCAAACGCTGCCAGAGTGTTCTCGTTCAGTGTATGAGCTCCCAGGCTGCCACCGAACACCAGCAACACGGCACGTTCGGGATCCAGATTGAAGCGGATCAAGCCTTCCTCCCGGGTCGCCGCGAGGAGGCTGGGGCGCAGAGGGCGGCCCGTGTACACATACTTCCCGCCCGTCCGCTCCGGGTCATGGAAAGAAAGGCAGACCCTGTCCACGAGGCCGCTGAGGATGCGGTTGGTCCAGCCCATGTGCGAGTCCATCTCCACCGCCACCGTCGGTATGCGCCGAACCGCCGCCTCGGCGACCACCGGCCCCGAAGCGTAGGCCCCCACGCCCACCACGCAGTGAGGCCGAAAGGCGCGCAGCAGCCTCCAGGCGTCCACGCCCGCCAGCGGGATCGAGGCCAGGGTCTGCAGCGTGGACACGCCCACCTGCCGGCTGAAACCGCGGATGCGGACCACGGAGAACGGATATCCTGCCTTGGGCACGAGGTCGTGCTCCATACCCCTGGCAGTGCCGCAGAAGGCTATCTCGTGTCCGCGGGCGGACAGGACGTCAGCCAACGCCAGGGCGGGCACCACGTGCCCCGCTGTCCCTCCGCCGGCGATCAATACTCGTGACATTCTCAAACCCCTTGGCAGAAGTCACCGCCGGCCAAGCCGGAGCCCAGCGGGCGACCGATAGCATCAGACCGACGGCGATCAGCATGACGAGAAGACTGTTGCGGCCGAAGCTCATAAAGGGCAGAGGCACGCCGGTGAGCGGCAGGGCTCCGATCACGCCCCCGATGTTGACGACCGCCTGAAGCGTGACGAGCATACCGCAGCCTGCCAGGAGATACCTGCCCATGGGCTCGCAGCACTGCCGGGCCAGGCGCCAAGCCGCCATCGCCAACAGGGCAAAGAGCAGGATCACCAGACCTGCGCCCAGGAGGCCGAACTCCTCCCCGAGGATGGCAAAGACCATGTCGGTGTGGGCCTTGGGCAGGTAGTTGAACTTCTGCACGCTCTCCCCCGGTCCCACGCCGAGCCACCCACCGCGGCCCAGCGCCACCAGGGACTGCGACAGCTGAAAACCGGTGTCGTACGGGTCGGCTCCCGGGTCGAGGAAGGAGAGCACGCGGCTCTTTCGTTCCGCGTTGGTGGCCACGAGCAGAAACGCCAGCCCCGCCCCCGCAGCCACGAGACCGAGCCAATGCGTCATCTTCATGCCCCCGACGTACAGAAGCCCCATCACCAAGCCGGCGATGATGACGGCAGTGCCCAGGTCGGGCTCCAGCAGCACGAGACCGCATACCGCCAGACCGATCAGCCCGAACGGCCGCATGAGAGCCTTGAAGTCCCCGCACACCGGGCGACCGACCGTGAGCAGATGGGCTCCGGCCATCACCAATGCGAGCTTGGCGAACTCAGAGGGCTGGAAGGTCACCGGACCGAGCGGGATCCAACTGGCCGCTCCCCCTTCGCTCTCGCTCACCCCGGGGATGTGGATGGCAAGCAGGGCGAGCACCGCCACAGCCAGGGCGGCCACCGACCCACCCCGCAGCCAGCGGCGGTAGTCGGTGCGAGCAAGCATGAACATCAGGATGAGACCCACGGCCGCCGTGAGTCCCTGGTCGCGTACGTATCCGAACCTGCCCTCTCCAGGATTCACAGCGGTAGTCATCGACACCGACAGCATCATGCACAGGCCAAACGCGAGCAGGATCAGAGTGACGATCCAGATGATGTGGTACGACGCCGGAGCGGAGTCCTTCAGCTTCACGACCCCTGGCGAGGGCAGGGTCGCCGCGGGGTTACCGCGCCGCTTCTGGGGCGGAGCAGGGGGAGTCTCCTCGCGCCCCCGCGGAACGTCGCGCCCCGCGGAGCTTCGCGCCCCCGCGGAGCCGGGATGCGCGACTGAGTGCCGCTGCTCACAGAGGGTTCGCTCATGACAAGCTCTCCTGCAGCGCCGCCACCAGCGACCGGAAATGGTCACCCCGCTCCTCGTAGCTCGTGTACTGGTCGAAGCTGGCACAGGCCGGTGCCAGAAGCACCACCTCACCATGCTGCGCCGTCCGGGCCGCGGCCCGGACGGCGCGTTCCAGGTCCTCGTAGCGACCGGGTTCGGGCACTCCCTCCATCCCCGGCTCCCGACGCACCTCGCGAAAAGCGGCCTCGATGAGAGGCGTGGCCTCCCCGATGAGATAGACGGCCCTGCAGACGCCGGCGCAGGCGCGGGCCACGGGGCGGTAGTCGGAGGCCTTGTCCCTGCCACCCAGGATGAGATGAGTCCCCCTGGGATAGGCATTGAGCGCGGTCAGAGTTGCGTCCACGTTGGTAGCCTTGCTGTCGTTCACGAAGAGACTCCCCCTACCGTGCCCACCGGCTCCAGTCGGTGGACCACACCCCGGAACGTGCGCAGCCCCTCGGCCACGGCTTCCCGGTCCACTCCCCGCGCCAGGGCCGCCGTGCCGGCGGCCAGGCAGTTCTCCAGGTTGTGACGGCCGGGTAGCAGGATCTCCTCGACCGGGAGAAGGCGCCGACGCTCGAGCAACAACCATCCCTCTTCCACGTACGAATCGGGAGTCCGCCCGCCCGCCGCGGGCGCAGCGGAGACGCACGGAGAAGAAGGCCACCCGCGGGCCGTCCTCCCGAGTCAGCAGACTCTCGCCCACCCCTGCGACCGCCTCGTCCGCCAAATTGAGCACGGCCACATCGTCAGGCCCCTGCCGGGCGAACAACTTGGCCTTGCAGGCCAGGTACCTCTCCATGGTGCCGTGTCGGTCGAGATGGTCCGGCGTCAGGTTGAGGAACACGCCCACGGCCGGGCGGAAGGAGTGCACGTCTTCGAGTTGGAAGCTCGACACCTCCACCACGAGTTCTTCCTCGGGGCCGAGCGCACCGGCCACGGAGGTCACGGCCGTGCCGATGTTGCCCAGCACCCGAGCGGGTCGCCCGGCTGTGGCGAAGAGATGCCCGAGCAGAGCCGTAGTGGTCGTCTTGCCGTTGGTGCCCGTGATGGCGTCGAAGGGGTTGGGCAGCAATGCGTAGGCCAGCTCCACCTCGCTCCACACGGCGATGCCCTTCTCCGTGGCCGCGGAGACCACGGCCGACTCTGCCGGGACTCCCGGGCTCTTGATCACCAGATCGACCGGAGGCCACGCGGCAGACACCAGACTCCTCGGTCAGGAAATCGACGCCGGGCGCCAGCACCTCTTCCAGGCCCTCGATCGAGCCCCGTTCTCTGCGGTCGACAAGGACCACACGCGCCCCCTGCCGTCCCAGCGCCACGGCGGCAGCGAGACCCGACCGGCTGGCTCCAAGCACCAGTACACTGTCGACACCCGCCGGCAGGCCTGCGCCGGGTCCACGAGAGGCGTCCAGTGCCGTCCGCCGCGCCCGCTCATCTTCCCGTTATCCCCTGGTTGAAGCTGAGGTAGTAGAGGGTGAGGCCCGAAGCGCCCAGCATGGCCGATATGATCCAGAAGCGCACGATGATCTTCGTCTCCGACCAGCCCAAGAGCTCGAAGTGATGATGTATGGGGGTCATCAGGAAGACGCGCTTGTGGAAGAAGCGGAAGCTGAACACCTGGATCATCACGCTCAGCGCTTCGACCACGAACAGGCCGCCGATGAGCAGGATCAGGATCTCGGTCCCGGTGGCTACCGCCATCCCCCCCAGCGCGGCGCCCAGGGCCAGCGAGCCGGTGTCGCCCATGAAGATGGAGGCGGGATGCGAGTTGTACCACAGGAAGCCCAGCGACGCTCCGGTCAGGACGGCGGCCAGGATGGCGAGATCGTTCTCGCCGAGCAGGTAGGCTATGCCGGCGCAGGCGAAGAGCGCGACCGCGACCGTGCCCGCCGCCAAGCCGTCGAGGCCGTCCGTGAGATTGACGGCGTTGGAGAAACCGGCGATGAGGATGAACGCGAACACGTAGTAGAAGAGGCCGATGTCGAGACCCGCCCGTACGAAGGGGACCGTCAGCTCCGTGTCGACACCCCCGAAGCGCAGAGCGATGAACACGGCCACCGCCACCAAGGGGACCTGGAGGAGAAGCTTGACCCTCGCGCTCAGGCCCAGGGAGCGCTGCCGTCTCTGCTTGAGCATGTCGTCGGCCAGCCCGATGGCTCCCGATCCGAAGGTCAAGATGAACACCACCAGGCTGGGGACCGTCTTGCTGGCGAAGATGAGGTAGGGGATGAAGGCCGCGCTCAGGATGAGTACGCCGCCCATCGTAGGCGTGCCCTGCTTCGCGCTATGCCGCTCGGGGGTGAGCTCGCGGATGTTCTGGCCGATTCCGCGGCGCTGCAGCCAGCGGATGAAGCGGGGTCCCACCAGCATGGATATCACGACGGCCAGCAGAGTGGCCCCCAGGATTCTGATCATGAGTCGTCGCCTTCGCCCGCGCGGGCAGCGGGATCGATGCCGGAACCGACAGCCTTCTGAAGAGCAGATACCATAGTCTCCAGCCTCACGCTGCGCGAAGCCTTGAACAGGACGACGTCGCCCGGTCGCAGACCGGCCAGGACTGCATCTACGTCGTCAACTGTTTCTACATGACCCGCCCTCTGACCTCCCTGCGCCGCACGCGCGAAGCCTTGAGCCGTGAAACGGGAGCGCGTCCCCACCCCCCACAGGGCCTGCACGCCGGCCTCGGCAGCATACGCGCCGCATTCCTCGTGGAACTGCGCCTCGTCGGGTCCGAGTTCGAGCATGTCACCCAGGACGGCCACGGGGCGGCCACCGCGTTCACCGGCCAGGTCCACGAGATCGTCCAGAGCGGCCCGCACCGCAGCCGGATTGGCGTTGTAGGTGTCGTCGATGATCGACCATGGTCCGACCTCCACAACGTCGCCCCTCGCCGGTGTGAAGACCACATCCCTCATCCCCGGCAGGCACTCCGCTACGGCAAGGCCGGCGCCGTAGCAGGCGGCCACGGCCGCCATCGCATTCTCAAGTCGATGTCGAGAGGCGAAAGGAATCTCCACCTCAGCTTGCGAGTCTGGCCAGCGGACGGCGAGGGCGGCTCCGCCCACGGCGCGCCTACCGGTCACCAGCCCCCAGATCTCGGCTTCCTCGTGCCGTGGGCCCAGAGCGAAGCGCAGCGTCCGGCAGCGTATCTCCGCCAGATACGGTGCCAGGGGCGCGCAGTCGGCCGGGACGACCGCCGTGCAGGCGGCCCGCAGCTCAAGGAGCAACTCAGCCTTTGCTTCAGCTATACCCTCCAGCGATCCCAGAAGCTCAAGGTGGACTGGATGGATGTTGGTGACTACACCTACATCGGGCTCGGCGATACGCGCCAGCGCGGCGATCTGCCCGGCGCCGCGCATCCCCATCTCGACCACGGCCACCTCTGTGTCGGCTTCCAGCGACAGCAGGGTCAGCGGCACGCCGATCTCGTTGTTCTGATTGGCCGAGGTGGAGACGACCCGGCCCACCCGGCGGGCCATGGTCGCGATGAGGTCCTTGGTGCTCGTCTTCCCTACGCTCCCGGTGACGGCGATAACCTTGGCCCCGGACTTGCGCCGAACGGCCCTGGCAAGATCGCCGAGAGCCGCGAGCGTGTCGGTCACCGGAGCGACCCTTGCACTCAGGGCGGGTGACAGCTCCTCAGCGTCCGGCCCGCCCCACCAGCTCTCGGAGACGATGGCCACGCCCGCACCGGCCTTCAGGGCCTGGGCGACGAAAGCGTGACCGTCGAAACGTTCGCCCCGCAGGGCCACGAAGACGTCTCCCGGTCTGATGGTCCGGCTGTCGATGCTCACCGCTTCCACCGCTCCCGGGAAGGAGGCCAGACCCAGCGCATCCCGGGCCTCCTCGGCCGTCAGGGGGATCATCCCGCGGCCCCGCGCAGTTCCTCGATGAGGGCACGCGCCACCAGACGGTCGTCGAAGGGGGTCTTCCGATCGGCGAACTCCTGACCCGACTCGTGGCCCTTGCCCAGGATGAGGACCACGTCATCGGGGCGTGCCTCGGAAAGGGCCGCTCTGATGGCCTCCCTCCGGTCGGGCTCGACAACCACGGCGTCTGGGCAGGAGATACCGGTCAGGATGTCGACGATGATGGCTTCCGGGTCCTCGCTGCGGGGATTGTCCGAGGTTATGACCACGCGGTCGGCCAGGGCTTCCGCTTCCCGCCCCATCTGCGGCCGCTTCCCTCTGTCCCTGTCTCCCCCGCAGCCCAGCACCGCTATCAGACGGCCGCTGGTGAGGCCGCGCGCGGTCCGAAGGACATTGCGCACCGAATCGGGAGTGTGGGCATAGTCGACCAAGACGGCATACGACTGACCCGCGTCGACGGGTTCCATGCGTCCCGGCACTCCCGGGAAGCGACGCAACGCCTCCAGCATGCCGTCCATGTCCAGCCCCAGACCGAGCCCGATGCCCAGGGCCGTCAGCGTGTTGGCCACGTTGAACGCACCCACCAGGCGGCTTTCCACCGCGAAGCGCGCCGCCGCCGGCTCCGAGACGTCACCGGCCGTCACCGCAGAGCGCGCACGCGCCGCCGGCACGGCGGCGGCGGTCCTCGCTTCCTGCCACCTCCTGAGCGCGTTGCCCCGCAGTTCCAGGGTGCCGGTGGTCCCCATCGGGCCGATGACGTAATCCCGCATGACCAGATCGGCCTCACGTGGCTCCGTCACAGCGGCGGAGAAGGTCAGGAGGCGCTCCGCGGGATATTCGGCGGCCAGCCGGCGACCGTGTTCGTCGTCCATGTTGATCACGGCGGCGCTCTGACCTCTCGTGAAGATGGGGTCCACAAACAGCGTGCGCTTGGCCTCGAAATACGCCTCGAGGGTTTCGTGATAATCCAGGTGATCCTGGGTGAGGTTGGTGAAAGCGACCACGCTGAAGTCGATCCCCAGCACCCGCCCGAGGTCGAGGGCGTGAGACGACACCTCCATGACCGCCGCCCTGTCCCCCGCCTCCAGCATCAACGCGAAGTCACGCTGGATATCCAGGGCCTCGGGAGTGGTCCTGCCGGCCGGCGCGGCAACACCGCCTATGCGTCGCTCGATGGTGCCCATCAGTCCGGCGCGTAGCCCGGCCTCGTCGAGCAGATGGGCCACAAGGAAGGCCGAGGTGGTCTTTCCATTGGTGCCGGTGATGCCCACGGTCAGCAGGCGGGAACTGGGATGGCCGTGGAACGCTGCGGCCGCAGGGCCCATGGCCCGTCTCACTGAAGGAACCACGACTTGGACGGCAGCGAGGTCCAGGGGACGTTCCACACAAAGGGCGGCCGCTCCACGCCCGACCGCATCGGGCGCATAGTCGTGCCCATCGTGCGCGAAGCCGGGGACACAGAAGAAGAGAGAGCCGCTCGTCGCCTGATCGCTGCGGTAGGTGAGAGCACTCACGCGGGTCTCGGGCGAGCCGACGAAGCGGCAACCCTTCACGTTCTTGAATACGTCGGCGAGTCTCACGTGTCCGGATTCTACCATCAAGTCCGACCGTTCCCGTCCTCCCTGGGCCATGGAATGCGGCTCGTGTCGGTCCTCCTCAGGGCGTGGTCGTTTCTGTCGCTCCCAGGGGAGTCTCGCTGGGAGGGATGCCGAGCATGCGCAGAGACAACTCGGCGATCTTCGCAAAGGCCGGAGCCGCCACACGGGCGCCCAGGTGCTCGGTGGAGGGTTCGTCTACCATCACCAGTATCACCAGGCGAGGGTGGTCCGCCGGAACCATGCCGACGAATGAGGCTACAAAGCGGTCGTCGGCGTATCCGCCCTCTTCCTCGTTGACCTTCTGCGCGGTCCCGGTCTTGCCGGCCACCTGATAGCCGGCTATCTGGGCGTTGGTACCGGTGCCGTCTTCCACGGTGACGGCCAGCATGGCCCGAAGTTGAGCAGCCACGTTCGCGCTCACCACCCGGCGGGTCCAAGGGGACGAGATGTCGCGCACCAGGTGCGGCTGCACGAGGATGCCATCGTTGGCGATGGCGGCGTAAGCAGCGGCCAATTGGAGAGGGCTCGCGGAGATGCCCTGCCCGATGGGGACGTTGGCGATGGTCGTGCCCGACCACTCATCGGCGGGTAGCATCATGCCCGAGGCTTCGCCGGGGAAATCGATGCCCAGTTTCTTGGTGAACCCGAACTTCTCTATCATGCTCACCAGACGGTCTTTGCCCAACTCCAGGCCCAGCGTGACGGCCCCCACGTTCGACGACTGGGCCAGTATCTCGGTGACACTCAACTCGCGCTCTTCGGGGACGTTCTCGTGCGACTCGTGGACCACACGGTCATACACCTGGATCTCCTTGCCCAGGGTGAACGTGGTCTCAGGCGTCACCAACCCCTCCTCGAGAGCGGCGGCGGCCACCACCATCTTGAAGGTGGAACCCGGCTCGTATTGATCGGTCACGATCCAGTTACGACGATCCTTCTCGTCGACCGAACCATAGTCGTTGGTGTCGAACACGGGAGTGTTGGCCATCGCCAGTATCTCCCCGCTGTCCGGCTCCAAGACTACGGCACAGGCTTTTTGGGCCTCGAACTCCTTCACGATGTCGCTCAGAACCTTCTCCACCTCGAACTGTATGTCCTTGTCGATGGTGAGGGTGATGGAATCCCCCGGCGAGGCCTCCTCGAGATAGGTGGTGGATAGCCTGTTGCCGGACAGGTCGCTCATCACCTGCAGGGCCCCTGCTTCCCCGGCCAGCAGGTCGTCATACTCCCTCTCCAGCCCCGCGAGGCCGGTGTTCTCCGTCCCCACGAACCCGAGTACTTGAGGTGCCAGAGTCCCGGCCGGGTAGACGCGCTTGTCCTCGGCGCACACGAAGATCCCGTCCAACTCAAGGGCTTTTACTTCCTCTCCCTTGGCCGCCTTGATCTTGCGAACCAGATACTTGAAACCTGAATCCTCGTTGAGCTTCTCAAGCAACTCCCCGACCGGCCTGTCCAGGATGGGGGCCAGCGCCTCGGCCGTAGACGACGGATCCTTCACCTGCCGGGGGTTGGCATACACGGTGGCCATGGTCTGCGACACGGCGAGGCGACATCCATCGCGGTCGTAGATGATCCCCCGGGGGGCATCGAGCTTGACCGTCTGACTGTACTGCTGCTGACCCTTGGCCTGTAGATCGGGCGCGGCCACCACCTGCACGTAGAAGGTGCGGGCGAACAGAGCGGCGAGAAAGATGACGGCGAAGCCCATGAAGAGCGCGAGGCGCCTGTTGTTGGGCCGAAGGTTCACCGGCGTCACCGGCCGGCTACGGTCGTATCGCCCCCCGCCGTCGCCGCGGAGTCTGCGGCGCTGAAGTAATGCACCGATGCTGCCGGACCGAGGCCCAGTTCCGCGGCCTGCTCTGCCACGCGGTCGGGCGCCGACAGCGCCGACACCTGCGCCGACAGCGCCGAGGCCGTCGCAGCCAACTCTCTTTCCTGGGCTTCGAGACGCCCTATGGCCGATTCCACGCCCGTGGCAGTCGAACCGATCAGAACCGGACAGACGATCCCGACCACCAACAGCAGTGCGGCCAATACGACGACGGTGACGATCGCGCCGCGTCGAGGCCGCCGTCTCGTGACGACCTTCAGCTGCGGCTGAGGCTCCGGCCGTACGATCTCCAGCTCGACCTGAGGTAGACGGGCCGTGGCTTCCTTGCCGTAATAGCGGACCGTCCGACTGCGGGACGCGGAGCGGGCCGCACTCCTTCTGGCGGCGTCCGACGGCTCAAGACCCTCGACGAAGGCCGTCGTCCACTGTGCCCGAGTCGCCGTGGCCATCAGAGCTTCCTCAGGGCACGCAACTTGGCCGAACTCGAACGAGGGTTGGCTTCCAGCTCCCTGGACCCGGGGACGAGGACCTTGCGGGTGAGGACATCACCATCAGGTCGACCTCCACATATACAGACCGGGAAGTCGGGCGGACACGTGCATCCTCGTGCTCTCTCCGCGAAGAACTCCTTGACAAGGCGGTCCTCCAGGGAGTGGAAGCTGATGACGGCCATGATGCCGCCCGGCTCGAGCAGCGCGAACGCCTCGGGGAGGGCGCGCCGCAGACTGTTCAGCTCGTCGTTGACCTCGATGCGAAGAGCCTGGAAGACGCGGCGCGCCGGATTCCCAGCACCAAATCGGGCTGGAGTGGGGATGGCACGCTTTATGGTCTCCACAAGCTCCGCCGTGCGCTCGTAGGGGACGTTGCGACGACGGTTGATCACGGCACGAGCGATGCGACGCGAGTACCGCTCCTCACCGTAGGAAGCGAAGAGACCCGCGAGGGCCTCTTCCGTCCAGGTATTGAGTATATCCGCGGCGGTGACCTGCAGTTCGCGGGTCCATGCGCATGTCGAGAGGGGCGTCGTAGTTGTAGGAGAAGCCTCTCTCCGGGGTGTCGATCTGCATGCTGCTCACTCCCAGGTCCATGTAGACATGGGTGAAGCTCATGCCTTGCTGCAGAAGATCGGCCAGGACATCTGCGAAGTTGCCGGGATAGAAGCTGGATGGACAACGGAACCCAGGCTTCAGATCCAGATAGTACTCTTCGGCGACAGGATCCTGGTCGCAGGCCACGAGCGACCCTCGAGGCCCCAACAGGCCGGCCACCGCAGTCGCGTGCCCTCCGGCTCCGAACGTGCAGTCCACTACCTTGCTGTCCGGACGCACGTCCAACACGTCCAGCAGTTCTCGAGTCAGGACGGGTACGTGCGCCATGGCCATCTCCCTGACAAACGAGGCTGCCACACTAGGCATTGCCATCTCTCTTCTCTTCCAGCTCCGCCAGCGTCGTCGGGTTCCAGATCTCGAGATGGGTGCGGTTGCCCACGATCTTCACCCTGCCCGACAGGCCCAGTTCCTTGATGCGCTGCTGCGGGATGAGCACCCTACCCTGCCGGTCGGGCTCCACCTCGTCCTGATTCCGATAGATGTTCCTTACGCGCCAGCCGTCGGTCGCGCTTTCGAAGACGTTGAGAGGTTCGAGGTACTTCTCGTCGAACTCCCTCCATGCGTCGGGGTGATAGACGCGCACACAAGGGTCCTCACCGGGAATACGAACGAGCACTGCACCCCGGCTGAAGTACTCGCGATAGCGGGCAGGTAGGGTGATGCGGCCCTTGGGGTCCAAGGTGTGGTCGAACTCCCCGGATAGCAGTGCGCGTTCCATATCACCACTTTAAACCTAAATGCCCCACTTGGCAACACTTCTTGCCACCTAGCCTAATGAATTCTCCATTGCACCCGCCTTTGAACCGCCAGGAGACCACCCTTCCCCACAGCATTCTGAGCACAGTATAATGCATTTTGCGTCAATGCATCTATCATTGCAGAAATAGCGGATGGCGGTGGGCGCGAGAGCGGCAGCTGCGGGTCGGCGCCCGGCCGGGAGATTGTCGTTCGAATTGGGTGAGTGAACGGACTCGAGCTAGAGCTTGCGAAGCGGAGCGTAATCGAGCAGCAGGCGCTTCTGCTCGCCGAGATCGGAGAAGAAGACGCGGGCCACTCCCCCCGGTTCCATGCCCAGAACGATCCCCTCCCCGAACTTGGCGTGCAACACCCGGTCGCCGGCCGCGAGACCGGCAGGCCGCGTTCCCTCGCCCTCGGCGCGCCCCGGACTGGAGGGAGTCGCCGGCGCCCTACCCGGTCCCGATTGACTCTGCCAGTCAGTGCGCGCGGCTGGGGAGCGCCCGTCGGTCCACTCGGGGGAACCGCGGTGTTCCGTCAACTCCTTCGGGATCTCGCCCAGGAACCGGCTGGGCAGCTTGTAGCCGGCCCCGCCGTGGAGAGTGCGGGAACGGGCGTGCGAAAGGAACAGGCGGTCCCCGGCCCTGGTCATGCCTACGTAGCAGAGTCTCCGCTCCTCCTCCAGACGCTGCTCGTCGAGTGACCGCGAGTGCGGAAACAGACCCTCCTCCATGCCCGTGATAAAGACGACCGGGAATTCCAGCCCTTTGGCGTTATGTAGCGTCATGAGCGTCACCGCCGTCCGATCGCTCTCCAGGCTGTCCACGTCGGCGTACAGACTTATCTCCTGGAGAAAGTCCGTCAGCCTGCCCTCGGGATTCATCCTGTCGAACTCCTCGGCCACTCCCACAAACTCCTCGAGATTCTCCAGGCGACCCTCGGCCTCAATCGTCCTCTCGGCCGCGAGCGCCGCGCTCAGCCCGCTCTCCTCGAGTACCATGCGCACCACCTGCGCGACCGGGGCGCGTACCTCCGCATCGCCGGTCTGCTCACCGCACTCCGAAGCCCAGCGGGTCAGACTCTCGCCCAGACGGGTGCAGGCGTTGCAGGCGGCGGCCGTGAACCCGGGCACCTGTTCGGCTTCCAGGAGGCTCTCGCTCAGGGGCCGGGCGTTCGCGGCCGCCCAGGACTGCAGCCTGCCGATGGCGATGTCGCCCAGCCCCCGCCGGGGTGTGTTGATTATGCGGAGTAGAGAGAGGTCGTCGCTGGCGTTCACCGCCACCCGGATGTACGCCAGTAGGTCTTTGATCTCCGCTCTGTGATAGAACTTGGTCCCCCCCACTATCCGATACGCGATCCCCTGACGCACCAACATGTCTTCCAGTACGCGGGACTGGGCGTTGACCCTGTAGAAGACGGCCACGTCCGACGCGGGCCGGTCGCGCAGGATACCCACCAGTTGCTCCGCCACCATGCGCGCTTCCTCGTGCTCGTCCCGGCACTCCATCACCGTCACCCGTTCGCCGTCCCCTCTGTCGCTCCAGAGGTTCTTCGGCTTCCTCCCGCGGTTGTGTGCTACCAGGGCGTTCGCCGCCTGAAGGATGGTATTGGTGGAGCGGTAGTTCTGCTCCAACTTGATGACCCTGGCATCGGGGAAGTCGTCCTCGAAACTCAGGATGTTGCGGATGTCCGCTCCCCGCCACGAATACACCGACTGGTCGTCGTCGCCGACGACCGTCACCTGCCGGTGCTCCTCCGTCAGCAGCCGTACCAGACGATACTGGGCCCGGTTGGTGTCCTGGTATTCGTCCACCAGCACGTGCCGGAACAGGTCCCGATAGTACTCGAGCCGTTCAGGGAAGAGTTGCAGGACGTCGACCGTGCGCATGAGCAGGTCGTCGAAATCGAGGGCGTTGACGTCCACCAGTCTCTTCTGGTAGCGCTTGTAGACTTGGCCCACCAAGTCCAGATGACTCGAACTGCCGTCGTCCCAGGCGTCCGATCGCCCTGCGTCCCGCCCCTGTACTGCGGCGAGACCCCGGTCGGGCGCGGGTTCTCCGTCGCCCGCCGATGCCATGCCCTGCGCGAAATCGTCCACGTCGATGAGCTTGTTCTTGGCATCGGAGATGAGGTTCTGGATGGCCCGGGGAGGAAACCGCTTCACGTCCAGGCGCAGTTCCTCCAGACAATGCTTGATGAGTCTGAGAGAGTCGTCCTCGTCGTAGATGGTGAAGTTGGAGCGATAGCCCAGCAGACCTGCGTCCTGGCGGAGCATGCGGGCGCAGGCGGAGTGGAAGGTGCACACCCACATCCATCGCGACGATGCCCCCAGTAGGCCCTCCACACGATCCCTCATCTCTCCGGCGGCCTTATTGGTGAAGGTGATAGCCAGAGTCTGATGAGGCCTCACCTGACCGCTCTGTATGAGATGGGCAAGACGATGGGTGAGTACCCGGGTCTTGCCGGACCCCGCTCCGGCCAAGACCAACAAGGGGCCTCCGGAGTGGAAGACGGCCTCGCGCTGCGGTTCGTTGAGCTCTGCGGGCGAGGAGGGGCCCCCGGCTTCGGGCGCCACTCGACTGTCGTCGCTCATCGTGAAAGGGCTTTCATGTTCCTCCTGCCTGCCTCGCTGCCGCTTAGTATCCCATGCTGCGAGGCGGGAGGACGCGCGGTCACGCCCCCGGAGCAGCCGTTCGCTGCGTCGCGCAGCTCGGACAGTGAGGGTCGCGTTCCAGGGGGATCATCTGGAACATGAGGTCCCATAGGTCTACCACGAGCAGGCTGCGGTTGCGCACCGACGGGTCGACGATGAGCTTGAGCACTTCCGTGGCCTCCACGCTGGCTATGATGGCCACGACGGTGTTCAGGATACCCGCCACATCGGCAGTGGGTGCGGCCTCCCGGCTTGGCAGCTCCGTCACGAGGCAGCGCAGACACGGCCCCTCGCCGGGCACGATAGTCATGCTCATGCCGCTGGTTGCGATGACCCCGCCGTACACCCAGGGCACGCCCGCCTGCACACAGTAGTCGTTGATGAGGAAGCGGGTGGGGAAGTTGTCCGTGCCGTCTACCAGGAGGTCGAGATCGCCTGCGAAGCCGGGAAGAGAGTCCTCGTCCAGCCTCACGACCCGGGGATCGACCACGACCTCGCTGTTGATGGCGCGCAGGTGCGCCGCCGCCGCCTCCACTTTGGGCGCGCGCCGGCGCACGTCGTCTTCGTCGTAGAGCACCTGGCGCTGCAGATTGTGCAACTCGGGGAAGTCGCCGTCCGCGATACGCAGGTACCCGACGCCCGCCCGCACGAGATGGTTGGCGATCACCGAGCCCAGCGCGCCGCAGCCGACCAGCCCGACGCGCGCGGCGGCCAGCTTCTCCTGTCCGCGCACGCCGAGGGCCGGGAGCATCATCTGCCGGCTGTAGCGGTAGAACCTCTCCCCCGCCGCCTCGGGCTGCTTTTCACCGCCGACGCTCACGTAGCTATCCACCCCGCGATCCGTTGGCCGAAGCAGGTGGGACGAAGTCTTTGCCTACCACGACGACGACTCGACCCGATGGCAGGGACTCGTCTTCGACCACCTCCCCCACTCCCAGCAGGGTCCGCATCTGGTGAGCCGCCGACAGCGTGCCGGGAGCGGCAGACACGACGGTAGTCTCGACATCGGGGAAACCCGGGGCGTTCGAGAACGGCAACGAGGTGAAGCCCAGCGGGGCGAGCAGCGCGGCCGCCGCCTCCGCGGCGCCGACCGCCCCCGAGCCGTTCTGGACTTCCAGCGCGATCTCGGTGCCGGGCTCGCCCCCCTTGAGCAGCAGTCGCGCCGCGGCCACGTCGGCCTCGAAGTATCCGAACTCATCCCCCACGACCTGCCTACCCGGAAGAACAGCAGTCTGCCAGACCTGAATCCGAGCTGCTCGCTGCCAGCTCGGCGATCGTTGCACGGATCGCCGGGGCATCACCCTCCAAGGACAGCGCCTCCCACACGCCGTCGTCGGTCGCAGCAAGGTGGGCGAGTTGGAGAACGACCTCGGCAGCCTCTCTGGCCCCTTCGGGACCGGCCTCCCCTTCAGAGGGCAAGGTGGCGGCCAACCCGGCCTCTTGCAGGGCCTTCCGCAATGCCTCGGTGCTCACGGTACCCAACTGCGCAGGAACGGCCCCGAGGATAGTCTCCAACCCCGCCGGGAGAGTCTCGATATCGCCGGACTTATGCAGCTCCAGACACCGACTTGAAGCCGTCGCTCGTCCTCACGAGGGTGTCGGTCGGAATCCCCAGGGATATGACGCCTGGCCCTCCCGCCTGCAGCACGACCACCGCGGCCAGCGTGTCCCCCTCCGTGAGCAGGAAGGTCACGCCCGACACGGGGGCCGGCGCTGCCACGGCCTGCGACGCGGCGGGAGACTCCGCCGCCGACTCGGCGGACGAGACTTCCGTTGCTACGCCGGGCGCCGCGGCGGCCGCCGACTCCGCACGAACTGATGAGGTCACCACGGCGACCGTGCCGGCCGTCCCTCCGATCCGCGAGAGCGCGGGGTCGGTCTCTCGATCTCCGAGAAGCATCACGACGGCGACCGACGATGGCGGCGATCAACACCACCGCCACGACGCCGCCCAGCAGCCATTCCCTTTGCCTGCGCTTGCGGGCCTCCCGCCGGTTCGCCCGCCGTTCGGAGCGCGACCGGGACGCCCCGAATGTCTGACCCTCCGCAGGCGGCGCTGGGTCGGTCACGTGTGTGGCCTCCCGATCGCCGAATCCCCCGGGCGGCCGTCACGATAACAGCCGGACTTCTCAATCAACTGGGCCACGGGGTCGGGGAGCAGGTAGCGAGCCGCCTCACCGGAGGAAAGACGCTCCCGAATCATGCTGGACGATATGGCCAGAGCCGGTATCTCCATGACCTGAACACAGCTATCCCCCTCCCGGCCGGCGCCCGAGGGAACCAGGCCGTCGAGGACTTCTACCAGGCGACCCAGCTCGTAACCGGGACGAGTGGCCGCGATGAGGGTGCACAGTTCGAGCACTCGCAGAGGACGCTTCCAGGTGAGGATGTCGAGCACCGCATCGGCGCCGGTGATGAAGAACACCTTGGCGTCATCGGCCAGGGTCCGGCGGAGGTGCTCCAGAGTATCCACCGTGTAGCCGACCTCCCGACGCTCGAGTTCGTACCGGGAGACCAGGAACCGAGGATGCGACGCCGTGGCCGCCGAGACCAGCAGGTAGCGGAACTCGGCCGGGGCCATGCGACGGGGTTTGTGAGGATGGTGCCCGGCCGGCATGAAGACCACCTGGTCGAGATGGAACTGCACCAGCGCTTCCTCGGCCGTCACCAGATGCGCGATGTGGATGGGATCGAAAGCACCGCCCATGATGCCCAAGCGAAGCCCGCGACATCCACGGAGACGGAGAATGGGATCCTCTCCGCTCGGAGAGAGTGGCTCTTGAGGCGGCTCTGTTGTAGCTTCGTTCCCCATGAGCCCTACCTGACGTGGCCCCTTCCCGTGACCACGTACTTGGTGGAGGTCAGTTCCTTGAGGGCCAAGGGCCCCCGTGCGTGCAGCTTCTGGGTGGAGATGCCGATCTCGGCTCCGAGTCCGAAGACCCCTCCGTCGGTGAAGCGGGTAGAAGCGTTTATGTAGACCACGGCCGCGTCCACGCCGTCGGCGAAGCGGCGGCTGGCTTCGAGGTCACGGGTGACGATGGCCTCCGAGTGCCCCGTGCCGTAGCGGGCGATGTGGTCGACGGCCTCCTCGAGGCTGGCCACCACCCTGACGGCCATCTCCAGTCCGAGGAACTCGGTCGCATAGTGCTTGTCGGTGGCGCGCAGGAGCTTGAAATCGGTCTCTCCCACCAGGTCCCGCGTCTGCGCATCGACGTAGAGCTTGACCTTGCGATCGTGAAGCGCTCGTCAGGACGCCAGGGAGAAACTGAGCGGCGACCGCCTCGTGCACGAGCAGCGTCTCCGCGGCGTTGCACACGCCCGGTCTCTGGCACTTTGGCGTTCACGGTTATGTCCAGCGCATGCTTGAGATCGGCGGCCTTGTCGACGTAGATGTGGCAGTTGCCCCCGGCAGCGTAGATGACAGGCACCTTCGAGTGCTCCAGGAGAAACTCCTTCAGCGCTTCTCCTCCGCGGGGGATGACAAGATCGATCTGGTCGCGGTACTGCAGCAGTTCGACAGAGCACCTCTCTGTCCTTGCTGGAGACGAACTGTATGCACTCGCTCGGCAGACCCGCCTCCATAGCCGCCCCCGTGATGACCTCGGCGAGGATGCGGTTGGAGCGGTAGGCGTCACTGCCGCCGCGCAGGATCACGGAGTTGCCGGTCTTGAGGCAGAGGGCGGCGGCATCGACGGTCACGTTGGGCCGTGCTTCGTAGACCACCATGACCACACCGAAAGGCACCCGCACCTTCTCTATCTTCAGGCCTTCCGGGGTCCGCCAGCCCGAGACCACCTCTCCCACCGGGTCGGGCAACGCCAGCGATGTCGCGCAGACTGCGGGCGATGCCGCGCAGGCGCTCCTCGTCAAGCCGGAGCCGGTCGATGAGCGCTCCCGAGAGTCCCTTTTTGCGTCCTTCTTCGACGTCTTCGCCGTTCTCGACGAGGATCTCGCCCGAGCGCCGCTCAAGGGCCTCGGCCATGGCCATCAGGGCCTTGTTCTTGTTGGCGGCGTTCGCCGTAGCCAGACGGCGAGAGGCAACCTTGGCGCTTGCAGCTAGTTCTCTTGTCTTCACGTCACTCCGCTCCTTCAACACACTCGCACGAGATAGTCCCTGTGGATGGCCTCCGGTGAGGCCTGCGGCAACATCTCGGCCACCCGGCCGCTCTGCATACCCTTGACCCGCTCAAGTTCCTTGCTGGAGTAGGTGACAAGACCTTTGGCCAATTCCGTCCCCTGCTCGTCGACGACCATGACCGCATCGCCCGCTGCGAAGTCACCATCGACCTCCAGTACGCCCACGGGCAGCAGGCTCCCCTTCCCACGCAGGGCCTTGGCCGCTCCGGCATCGACCACCACTCTACCCCGGGCAGGCTTGCCGTAGAGAAGCCAGAGCTTGTAATCGTGCAGACCCAGCGGACGGGCAGGAAAGCGCGTGCCGATCTGCTCCCCGGCGACACAGGCCCGGAGTACCCCGGGCCGTTCCCCCATGGCGATTACGGTCTCGATCCCTCCGCTGGTGGCTACGCGGGCGCTGTTGATCTTGCTGCCCATACCCCCCGAACCAAGAGGACCGATGGCTCCGATGCGCACGCACTCCAGCTCGCCGACATCGTCCACCGTGGAGATCAGCTTGGCGTCCGGGTCCTCCTTGGGGTCGGCCGTATACAAGCCTTCCGTGTCGGTCAGGAGCACCAGCAGGTCGGCCTTCACCAGCAGCGCCACCTGCGCCGCCAGAGCGTCGTTATCACCGAAGCAGAGCTCGTCGGTGGAGGTGGTGTCGTTCTCGTTGATTATGGGCACCACGCGCCAGTCGAGCAGGCGCCGGAGGGTGTTGCGCGCGTTTGTGTATTGGGTGCGGGCGGCCACGTCGAAGGCCGTGAGCAGCACCTGGGCGGTGACCACCTCTTCGTGCGCGAAGAGCTCGGTGTAGATGCGAAAGAGGCGGCCCTGTCCCACCGCGGCGGCCGCCTGAAGGTCGACCACCTCCGTGGGCCGGTTCTTGCGGCGAAGAACACCCATGCCCGAGGACACGGCTCCAGAAGACACCAGCAGCATCCTGTGACCCTCAGCCTGGAGCGCGCATACCTCTGCTATCAGACCGGCCACGGGATTGAGGCGGAAGCGGCCGCGCTCGTTGGTGAGCGTGCTGGAGCCTATCTTCACCACCACGGTCTTCCCTGTAGCTCTTCCGGCCACCTGCCACACCCCTACTGGAACTCGAAGTCGTAACCCTCTATATCGATATCGTCGCCCGGCTGGGCCCCTTTAGCCCGCAAGGCGGCGTACACTCCCAGACGGTCGAGTCTCTCCCCCAGATACCTCACAGCTTCGTCGTCGGAGAGATCGAACCTGCTCACCAGGCGCTTGACCGCCCTCCCCGTCACCTTGAAACCGTCGTCGTCGCGCTCCACCACGAACACCTTGGCCGCCGACCCGAGCGGCCGGTAGATCACGTGACCCTCGCGTTCCTCGGCAGGGGCCACCTCCGCCCCGGCATCATCGGCAGCCGGAACGGCCTCCGCGTTCAAGGCCAGCAACTCTCCGAGCAGCGGTCCCACCCAGTGCAGCAACGAGGGCAGCCCCGCCCCGGTCACGGCCGACACCGGCCAGATGAGCCGATCGATCGGTGGTTGCTCGTCGCCGATCAGAAAGCTGAAGGCCGGATGTCCCTGCCCCCTGAGCGATTCTATCTCCCCCCGGAACATATTGACATGCTCATCGACCGTATCCGCGGGCACGGCGTCCGTCTTGTTCAGAAGGACCACCTGGGGCTTGGTGCCAAGGCCGATGGCATGGGCATCGAGCTCTCTCAGGATGGTCCGGAAGCCCTCGAGAGCCTCCATCCCGTAGTAGCCGGTGAGATCCACCACGTGCATGATGAGCTGACAGCGTTCGAGATGGGCCAAGAACTCGTGACCGAGGCCCACGCCCTCGCTCGCCCCCTCGAGCAGGCCGGGCACGTCTGCGAGCGTGAAGACTTCTCCCTCGCCCGACCAATCGACTATCCCCAGCATGGGCTCGAGGGTGGTGAACGGGTAGGCGGCCACCTTGGGTTTGGCGTTGGAGAGACGCTTGAGCAAAGAGGACTTGCCCGCGTTGGGAAGGCCGGCCAGCCCGGCGTCGGCCATGAGCTTGAGAGAGAGCCGAAGCCAGGTACTATCCGCTGCCTCGCCCAATTCGGCGAATTTCGGAGCCTGACGAACGGAACTGACGAAGCGGGCGTTGCCGCGGCCGCCCGCTCCTCCCCGTGCTATCACCACCCGCTGTCCCGCGTGGATGAGGTCGGCGACGAGTCCCTCGTCCACCCAGACCTGCGTCCCGACGGGCACCTCGATGACCGCGTCTGCCCCATTGGCACCGTGTTTGCGGGCGCCCTGGCCGGGGCGTCCCGGCCCGGCCTTGAAGTGGACCTTGTAGGTGAAGGGTTGCAGGTCGCGCAGCTGGGGATCGACGGCGATGACCACGTCTCCGCCTCGGCCCCCATCGCCCCCGTCGGGCCCGCCACGCGGCACGTGCTTCTCTCTACGAAAAGAAACGCAGCCGTTCCCGCCGTCTCCGGCCGCCACATGGATCTTTGCATGATCGAAGAACATGGGCGGCCCCCTTGGAAGGCGAGCCCGGCTGCGTGTGAGCGCGAGCCGTTACTCGGCTAAGATACTGATGACGCGCCCCGCTTTGCCGACCGTGAACACCACTTTGCCGTGGGCCTTGGCGAAGAGGGTATCGTCGGAACCGATGCCCACGTTGACGCCGGGACGGAAACGAGTGCCGCGCTGGCGCACCAGGATGGCGCCGGCTTTGACCGTCTCGCCTGCGAACGCTTTGACACCCAGCCGCTGGGCGTTGGAATCGCGACCGTTCCTGGAACTGCCGCCGCCTTTCTTATGAGCCATGGCTTATCCCTTCTACGCGATCTTCTGCACTTCGAGGCGGGTGAGCCCCGAACGGAAGCCGGCCTTCTTGTGCCAGCCACGCTTGGGCTTGAACCTCGAGATTGTGATCTTGGGTCCCCGGAAGTGCTCGACCACGCGAGCGGTCACCATTCCGGCCTTGTCCCCCGCCAGCCGCACATCGCTCCCGTCGGCGACGAGCAGAGAACTCCACTCGACGGTGGATCCCTCGGCGGCCTTCAGGCGATCGACGATTATCTCACGCCCTTCTTCTACACGGTATTGCTTACCGCCGACCTCGACGATGGCGAACATCCCGTACTCCTCACGATGTACTCAAACAGATGGATGGGGCCGCGCGCAGGCGGCCACAAGCATGGCAGTATAGCATCTCGGGGCCACACCGTCTCCTCTTCGGCACGCCTTCGGCAAGCCTTCTCGGAAACGGTGTGGCCCCTCCGGTATTTGGGGGATCATCGATGCCGCTGGCTTTGGGCCCCGCGTGGCCGCCTGGGCCGCCTTTGGCGGGCCTCGTCGGCCTGCGGGGGCCGCGCCGCCCTCTCAGTCGGGAACCCGCGCGACGTGGTCGAGCGGCACGCTCTCCTCCGCCGCGGAGAGGATGACGAAATGGCCGCTGCTGGTCTCCACTCTCTGCAGAGGCGAGGGACTGCCCGCTCTGAGCAACGTCAGCATACGGGGATGCACCCCCACCCTCACTCCCGGGGTCACCGCCTGGCGCGCGGCTTTCAGCAGCCGGCGCTCGACATCCAGCAGGGCCGACTCCTCGGAGAGCACCCGCCCCTCGCCGTGGCAGGTGGGGCATAGGCTGGTCATGATCTCGCGCAGCCCCAGAGTCACGTTCTGTCTCGTCATCTCCACCAGACCGAGGGGCGAGAGGGCTACGACGTACGTCTTGGTGCGGTCGGCGGCCAGTTCGGCCTGCAACGCCGCCAGCACGGCCTCCCGGTTTCCCTCCGAAGCCATGTCGATGAAGTCGATGACGATGATGCCCCCGATGTCGCGTAGACGCAGCTGACGGACGATCTCGCGGCAGGCCTCCAGGTTGGTCTTGAGGGTGGTGTCTTCGAGAAGGCGCTTGCCGACGTAGCGGCCCGTGTTGACATCGATCGACCGTCATCGCCTCGGTGGGGTCGATCACGAGATAGCCACCTGAGGGCAACTCCACCCGCCTGCCCAGAGCCTTGCGGGCCTCACCTTCGAGTCCGTAGCGTTCGAACAAGGGCTCGGCCTCCCCGTATAGTTCCACCCGAGAAGCCAGTCGGGGCGCCACGGCGCGCAGGTAGTTCACCAGCCGGCGATACAGGTGCTCGTCGTCGACGATGACCTTCTCCACATCGGGGCCGGAGAGATCCCGGACCGCCCTCAGGGCCAACTCCGCCTCGGTATAGACCAGACAGGGAGCCTGCGCGGCGGCTGCGCGCCGCGCCACCCCCGCCCATACCCGCTGTAGGAAGCGGAGGTCCCGGACCAGAGCATCCTCCGAGGCTCCCTCGGCCGCCGTACGGGCGATGAGCCCGCCATCCTCGGGCAGAAGCACGCGGCAGAGCCCCCGCAGACGCTCCCTCTCCGCCTCCTCAAGACGGCGTGAGGCACCCGAGTGGCTGCCGCCCGGCATGTACACGACGTAACGCCCGGCTAAGGACAGTTGGGTCGTGAGACGAGGTCCCTTGCCACCCATCCCCTCCCGGATCACCTGTACGAGCACCTGTTCTCCGGAGCGCAGGAGCTGGGTGATCTTCTTCTGAGGCCGTCCGCCTCCCGGGTTGACGCCCGCCACCTCGTCCACCGACAGGTAGCCGTTGCGCTCCAGACCCATGTCGACGAAGGCGGCATCCATGCCGGCGAGCACGTTCTCCACCCGCCCCTTGTAGATATTTCCCACCCGCGACAGGCGTCCGGGGCGCTCCGTGTAGAACTCGTAGATCCTGCCTGCATCGAGGAGTGCCACGCGAGTCTCCGGGCCGTCGCGAGAGATCAGAAGGAGCTTCATCGCAGCTCCACCATGGTGCGCGTGCTCCTCCTGATGGTCAACACCGGGGCCCCCAGCCCTCGCAGCGCCTCCACGACCCTCTCCACCCTCACCGAGCCTTGAGGGGTCGTCTTCACCCTGAAGCGGAGGGTGTAGGTCGCTTCCCCCCGAGGCTCGACGTCCACAGGCGTCCACGTAGGCTTTCACATCCAGTATACGGATCTTGTCGCCGCGCCTGTCTTCCACCGGAAGCGAGGGCGCGGACCTGAATCGATCCGCCGCTTCGCTCAGCGCGGCGCCGAGTCCGGCGGCTTCGGCCTGTGAGGCGCCTGGTGGCGCCGTCTCCACCTCCACTTCGTACAGACCGGCCACGACCCGGGCGGCAGCCGGACGGGCGGCGGCATAGCGCTCCAGAGCGACCATACCAAGGCCGGGGGGAAGTGCCCGCTGCAGCCGCTCCGCATAATCGGTGGGCGGCTCCTCCGCGAGAGCGAACTCGCAGAGCTCCCGCTCGCCTTCCATTCCCACGGCCAGCGGCAGCGCGAGGGTAAGGAGAGCCTTGGGTCTCATGCCCGCCGACAGTGCCAACCTACCCCCCGCCCGGCGCACCACCCGGCGGAAGATCTCGGTCTTGTCCAGGTGACCGACGAACCTGGCCTTGCCTTTCACCGAGAAGGTCAGGAGGTAGGTCTGCCGCGACGCGATGCCGGTGAGGGGCGCGGAATCGACTGCCGGCGTCGGCCGGCTCCGCCGCGCCCGCGTGGGCGGTACCGGCATCGGCCTCTCCTGCCGGGGCCGGGGCCAGATCGTTCGCCACCCCCGGCCTGCACGCCCCGCAGTCGGAGCAGTTGTCCCAGCGGCAGTCGCCCGTGGTCTGTCCAGTGATGGCGCGCTGCCACTCGCTCCAGAGGAAGTCCTTATCCACACAGCCGTCGATGATGTCCCAGGGGAGGGGCTCTTCCTTCGGAAGGAGGGCCGTAGCCAGTCGCTTCGGCCGTGAGTCCAACGTCGCCGAGAGCGGCGTTCCAGGCCGCGCGGTCGAACTGCTCCGTCCAGGAATCGAAGCGCGCACCCCGCCTCCAAGCCTCTTCCACCAGCGTGGCCAGGTCCTCCCCGCCCCGAGCCAGTGAGGCCTCCAGGAAGCTCTTGTCGACGTCGTGCAGAGCCAGACGTAGGCCCGGCTTGCGCAGGGCCGCCCTCAAGAGGTCCTGCCGACGCCGCAAAGTCGCTCGATCTGCCATGCCCGCCCACTGGAAGGGCGTGAACGGCTTGGGGACGAAGTTGTTGACGCTTATGTTGAGCTGCAGACGCGAGGCCCGGTGGCCGAGCGTCTTCCTACCCAGATCACGCACGCGCAGACAAAGGTCGGCGATGGCGAGGACGTCATCGTCCTCCTCCAGAGGGAACCCGATGACGAAGTAGAGCTTGAGGGTGGTGCAGCCGCAGCGGAACGCTTCTTCTGCAGCGCCGAGCACGTCGCCCTCGTCGACGTTCTTGTTGATGACGTCGCGCATGCGCTGGCTCCCCGCCTCCGGAGCCAGGGTCAGCGAGGGCCCCGTGGGCGACACCAGGTGGGCCAGACGCACCGCAGCGCTGTCGACCCGCAGCGACGGTAGAGAGATGCGCACCTCCGGTCGCTCCGCCATCAGGCGTCCCAGAAGTCCTTCGATTGGCGAGTAGTCCGTGGTGGACAGCGAGGCCAGCGCCAGCTCCTGATGGCCGCTGGCAGCGAGCTGGGCGTTCGCCATCTGCATCACTGCCTCGCTGGAACGCTCCCGCACCGGCCGGTACCACATACCCGCCTGGCAGAAACGGCACCCGCGGGTACATCCGCGCATGATCTCGACCCAGGAGCGATCGTGGACCCCGGCTGTGAGCGGCACCAGGCAGGAGACGGGATACGGCGCCCCCTCAAGCCGGGGAAGCACGCGACGCGTCACCCTGTGGCTCAAGCCGGGCACATACACACCAGAGATCCGGCTCAGTCGCGTCCGAGCCTCCGCGCGCGACAGGCCCTCTCGCTTCGCTTCGGCCAGCGTTGTCAGTATTTCAGGGAAGACCTCTTCGCCGTCCCCCACAGCGACGCCGTCGAAGAACGGGGCCAGGGGCAGGAAGTTGGCCGTGGCGGGGCCCCCTCCCAAGACGAGCGGATGGTCCTCGCCTCGATTTACCGCCCGCAGCGGCACGCCCGCCAGGTCCAGCATCTCGAGGACGTTGGTGTAGTTGAACTCGTGCTGCAGCGTCAGCGCCACCAGGTCGGCTCTGAGCGACCGGGCTCCAGGTTTCGAGGGTGAGCAGAGGGACCCTCGCCCGCCTCATCTCCTCGATCGCGTCGACCCAGGGCAGATAGGCGCGCTCTACCCCCACTCCCTCGGTTCCGCGGGCAAGGTGGTACAGGATCTGCACAGCCTGATTGGAGATACCGATCTCGTAGGTGTCTGGAAAGCCGAGGACGACCCTCAGTTCCCGGTCGTTCCCACTGAAGCCCGGACCGGCCCCGAATTCGCTTCCGATCAGACGCGCGGGCTGGGCGATCCTCCCGAGGATGTCCTCGAAGCAGCGATAGTCAGGTCTCTCAGTCAATGCCCGAGGTCGTCAACGCTTGAGATCGCGCACCAAAGCCACCACACGCTTGGTGGAGGCCGGAGCGCCCATCTCGAAGTACTTCTGCGCTACCGCCCCCACCGCGCTGGTGGCCGCGTAGCCTATGAGACCCTTGTAGAGCCAGCCGAACCCCGGTACCAGGGTGGCGACCCGCCGGGCGAGGGCCCGGAAGCCGAGGGCGAGGCCGAGTACTGCCACAAGTTCGAGAGCCCGATCGGCGTCGATCTTCTGGTCGTTGAGACTGGCCAGGTTGAGCACCATCTTGATCTGGTTGAGGGTCATGGCAGGCATATCTGCGCCGGGCAGAAAGACCAGGAGTCCAACGGCCGCGTTCTGTCCCGCCGTATGGTTGATCACCCGCCGAGCGGCGTACTCGCGCATGGCAGGGTAGCGGCGGCCGAGGGCCACCAGATCGTGAGCTGCCACCTTGGCACAGGCGGCGAACAACCGCGCCCAGCCGGTGGGCGTGTCGGAGAAAGAGAGCCGAACCGCTTGGCCCGGTAGACGGGTGATAGTCCCGGTGGCTCCCGAACCCTCGTCCACCGCCACCACCACGGCGCCCTGCACCCTGGTCTCATCTAGCGAGGCGATGGTCTCAGCTTCGCCCTGCGAGGAGACGAGCACCACGAGCAGTTCGCCCGAGTAGGTGGACAGCGCCCTCATGTCCGCCGGCGAGCCGCTGAAGGTCGCCGGGGTAGGCCCTCCGCCCGCGAACTTCTCTTGCGCCCGCGCTACCAGACCTGAGTCCCCCGCAAGAAGGATCGTGGCCGAACGCTCGGCCACGGCGCTGACTTCCTTGAAGGCCTCTCTGACCTTGGAGACGTTCACCGGTAAGTTGGCCACCTGAAGCCTCCTGATATACGTCGTTCTCGATGGATCACTTGGACTGACCGGCAACCGAGCGAACATGCACGCTCTCCAGAAGACCGATCGCCATCAAGAATACTACCAGGGAGCTGCTGCCGAAACTGACAAAGGGCAGAGGAATACCGGTCACCGGCATGATACCGATGGTCATGCCCACGTTGACGAAGACCTGGAATATGAGTATTCCGGCTACGCCCGAGGCGATGAGCGACCCGTACATGTTCCGCGACAGGCGGGCGATGCGGAAGGCCCTCCAGATGACGACCGCAAACAGCCCGAGAAGGAGGACGGCCCCCATGAACCCCAACTCCTCCCCGATGACGGCAAAGATGAAGTCGGTATGGTGGGCGGGGAGGAAGTTCAGATGCGTCTGAGTGCCCTCCATGAAGCCCTTTACCGGTGAACATGCCGCTGCCCACGGCTATCTTGCTCTGGGAGAGCTGGTAGCCCACGCCCGTGGGGTCACTCTCCGGATTCAGGAACAGGGTCAGCCGCTGCAACTGGTATTCCCTGAGGACGTTGACACCTAGGCTGGGCAGCACGCGCAGGACGACGACCGCCGCGGCGATCGCTCCTCCCGCCAGAATACCGAGGTGGGGCAACCGGATGCCCCACACGACCAGCATGACGATGAGGATGGCGAAGAAGACCAGGGCCGTCCCCAGGTCGGGTTGGAGAAAGACCAGGGCCACCGGGACGAGCACGTACAGCACGCAAAGGACGACGAAGCGAAAACGATGCCTGAGCTGCACCCCTTCGGCCAGAACGGCCCCCAGCGATAGGACCAGCAGCAACTTCGACAGCTCCGACGTCTGCAGGCGAAAGTACGGCAGCTGGATCCAGCGATTGGCGCCCACCGTCTCGCCCCCGGCACCGACAACGAGAGTCAGTACCAGCAGCAGCAGCATGAAGGCGTAGATGTAGATCTGGCGGGAGCGAACCATTGGTAATCGATGACGCTGAAGATCACCAGAAACGCCATGCCCAGCAGGAGGCCTACTCCCTGCGAGCGCACGTAGTAGGTGGACGAGGATATGTTGGTGTCGGCGTGAGTGGCCGAATACAGCATCAGTATGCCGTAGGCCGCCAGGGCGACGGTCGCGCCGAGCAGTACCCAGTCCAAACCGCGCAGATAGTCGCCCAGCGAGAACCCCAGGGGCTGGCGCCGCTCTCTGGCAGTCTGCAGTACCTTGACCGGCCGGCTCACAAGACCACTCCCACTACTCCGTCACCGGCACGATCTCGGGCCCACCGGCCTCCGTGTGGAAGTAGGCTTCCATGACCCTGCGCACCATGGGGGCGGCGACGGAGCTACCGTGACCGCCCTGCTCCAGGATGGCCACCACGACTATCTCCGGCTCGCTGTTGCCGTCCGCCGGCGCGAAGGCCATGAAGAGGGCGTAGTCGGCGTCCGGCTTCTTCTCCGCCGTGCCCGTCTTGCCGGCTACGCTGATGGGGAAATCGCCGAAGGTCGCCGTAGGCGGTGCCCGAGGGGTCGGAGGTGACCAGTCGCATGCCCCTGCGGATCGGGCTGAGAACCTCCTCGCTGAAGCCCAACTCGCCCCGTTTCTCGTTCTCGATCTGGTGGATGACGTTGCCGGAAGCGTCGGTGATCTGCAGACCCAGGTGCGGCACCCAGACGGTGCCCCCGTTCGCGATGGCGGATAGGCCCACTGCCATCTGCAGGGGTGTCACCAGCAGGTCGCCCTGGCCGATGGCCAGGTTGATCTCGTCTCCGGGCTTCCAGATCCTGTCGATCTCCGTCTTGCCGTTCTCCGCCTTCCAGTTCTTGTCCGGTACCCGGCTGGCCGTGGTCTCGCAGGGCAGATCGATGGCCGTGGCGCGCTGGAAGCCGAACAGGCGCACGCTGTCCTGCAGCACGGGAGTGGGCTGCGCGAAGAGCAGCTTGCCCAGGTTGTAGAAGTAGACGTCGCAGGACTGGGCGATGGCGGCCACCAGGTTGAGATCACCGTGGCCCTCTTCCTTCCAGCACTTCCAGGTCTGACCCGACTCCTTGAACTTGCCGTTACAGTTGAAGATGGTGTCCTCTGTGACGAGACCGGCGTTGAGGGCGGCGGCCGCCACGAAGGACTTGAAGGTCGACCCGGCCGGATACAGACCGTTGAGGGCTCGGTTGAAGAGGGGGTTGTGTGCCGCCTCGTCGGTGAGTTCGCCATACTTGAGCGAACTCATACCCCCCACCCATAGGGATGGGTCGTAGTCGGGATACGAGGCCAGCGCCAGGACCTCGCCGTACGCGGGTCGAGGGCGACGATGGCCCCACCGGCCGCCTCGGTGAAGCCTTCCTGGTGGGCCCGCTGCACGCCCTCTACGATGGCCTCCTCGGCCGCCTCGCTGCAGCTCGCTATCGATGGTGAGCACCAGGTTGTTGCCCGGCTTGGCAGCCACATCCTCCAAGAAGCGCTTGGGCCGGCCGGCGGCATCCACCTCTACCGTCTTGCGGCCGTCGGTGCCGCGCAGCTATGGAGTCGTAGGTACGCTCCACCCCGTTCTTGCCCACGCTCGAGCCGGCGCAGCTCGTGGCGAACTGCTGGCTCGTCGAGATCGGTCTCCGAGACCTCGCCCACGTAGCCCAGGAGGTGGGTGGCGACCGCCTTGAGGGGTAGCTGCGCAGAAACGACTTCTCCACCTGCACGCCCGGGAATTCCAGACTGTGCTCCTTGAGGTAGGCCACCACCGTGTTCTCGGGCACGTCCTCCTTGATGGTGTAGGTCAGGTAGGGGTCCTTCTTGGCCCGCTCGTAGGCGTTGAGCAGGTCGGCGGCCGGCGACCTCCAGCAAAGTCCGCCAGCCGTCGTTATCTCGTCCGCGAACGCCCGGGTCCTCCAGTCGGGTCGATCATGTCCATGGGCAGAAAGCCCGACGCTCAGGCCGGCCCGGTTCTCCACCAGAGGATCTCGCCGTTGCGGTCGTAGACGACCCCCCGGGGGGCCTCCACCACCACCTCGCGGACCGGTTGTTTCTGGCGTAGCTCACGTACTCGTCGCCGGAGAGGATCTGCAGGAACCAGAGGCGGAAGGCCAGCACGCCGAAAAGGGCCAGGGCGACGAGCAGGAGCACGCCGACGCGTATGCCCAGAACGAGTCGTCCTCGGGCGGCGTCTGCTTCCTGGCACGGGTGCGAGGATGCCATTCGGCCGCGCTCCTAGCCGGCCCCGGCCGCGCCACCGGGACGGGGCTTGATGACCGGAGTCGGACGAGAAGCACGTAACACGGGACCGTCACCAAGGCGTCGAGGACGGCTTCTGCGGGATCATCTGCGTGGCGACCATGGTGAAGAAGGCCCGCCCGCGGTCCCATCATGTACTGGAACAGCCCGAACACGAACTGCGCGACGAACGAAGATCCCCCGGCCAGCAGGAACACCGCCCAGGGCGTCACCGTCCCGAAGCCGGCCGACGAACATGCCCACGAAGTAGCCCGACGAGCACATAGATGAAGGAGCGGACTCCCGAGAGGCTGGAAGAAGGCCATATCGGCGAACAGACCGGCGAAGAACCCGAAGAGAGCGCCCTCCATGGACCCTCGGCCGATGGCCACGACGACCGTGAAGATCAGGAAGAGGTCGGCGGTCACCCCCAGCACGCTGATGCGCGACACTATCAGCATCTGAAGCGCGACCGCGACGACGAGCAGAAGGACGAGCTTTCACCAGAGAGATGAGTTGCCTGCGTCCCACGCTAGCGCGCCGTGGTGGTCGTGGTCGACGAGGTCCGAGGCCGGCGAAGTGGTCGTGGTCGACGAGGTCGAACCCGAAGTGGTCGTCGTGGTGGTCCCCGATGCGGAGGTGGGCTCTGCTGGGACCGACAGGACCATGACTTCTTCCAGCACGCGGAAATCGACGAAAGGCTCTGGACCTCGATCTCTTTGTAGATGTTGACGTCCTCCTCGCCCACGTTGACCACGATGCCGATGGGGATGGCCGGTGGATATACGCCGCCGATAGCCCGAGGTGACGACCACCAGCTTGGGATCCACCGCGATGTCTCGGTCGACGTAGTCCATGGTGAGCTTGCCCGGACACGGAGCCCTCCACGATGCCTTCGGCCCGCGACCCCTGGATCTTGGCCGCTACGCTGGATTCGGAGTCGGTGATGAGCTGCACTTGGGCCGTGTGGGCGTCACGCCGATGACCTTGCCTACCAGACCCTTGCCGGAGAGCGACTCGCCGGCCATGGGCGTGGCCCCGACCACGGGCTGGTCGACCTCGATCCCGTCGGCGGAGCCCTTGTCTATCTGGACCCAGGCCTCCCAGCGGGTGGGTGACTTCCCGATGACCCGGGCCACAACGAACTCGGTGCCCTCGGGATAGGTGCCCTTGTCGCTGTAGATCGAGCAGGCCCTTGAGCCGCTCGTTCTCCTCCGCCTGCTCTTCAGTTTGACCACCTCGCCCTGCAGTTCCTGCAGCTCCGCCTCGCAGCCGCTCGGCCTCGTCGTGGGCCGACCACAGGGTCCGTGATCCATTCGTAGCCGTCCTGGAAGGGCTCGGCCGCCCTGGCGCCCCAGGATTGCAGAGGGGAGAGCATGCCGGCGCCGGCCTGCCGCACGGCGTGCACGGGCCCGGCCTCCGACTCGCGGAAGGACACCGTCAGCAGCGCCAGCGAAGCGATTATCAAGACGACGAAGACGCCTCGTCCGCCAGACTACCTTGTTACGCGAGCATATCGACCTCCGCTACCTAGTAGCGGCGTCTTCTCGCCCTCTGCGACGCTCCGATGGAGCGTCTCGAACTCCTCCAGCGACCGGCCCGAGCCCACGGCCACGCAGGTAAGCGGCGATTCCGCCAGATTGCACCGGCATCTGGGTCTCCTCGCGCACCCGCTCGCACATGCCCCGCAGCAGAGAACCGCCGCCGGCCAGCATGATGCCCCGGTCCATGATGTCGGAGGCCAGCTCGGGCGGGGTCTTGTCCAGGGTGGCCTTGATGGCGTCGATGATGGCCGCCACCGGCTCGTCGATGGCCTCGCGGACCTCCTCGGAGGAGATGACCAGGGTCTTGGGCAGACCCGGTGACCAGGTCGCGTCCCCGGATCTCGGCCTCTTCCTCCTGCTCCAGCGGAAACGCAGAACCGATCTCCAGCTTGAGCTCCTCGGCAGTCTGGCTGCCGATCATGAGCTTGTACTCCTTCTTGATGTAGGCGATGATCGCCTCGTCCAGCTCGTCGCCGCCGATGCGCACCGACTGCGCCACGACGATGCCCGCCAGAGAGATGACCGCCACCTCGCTGGTGCCGCCGCCGATGTCGACGATCATGCTGCCCGGTGGCTTCGGCCACCGGCAGCCCGGCGCCGATAGCGGCCGCCATGGGCTCCTCGATGAGATAGGCAGACCGGGCGCCGGCGCTGATGGTCGCCTCCTCGACCGCCCGGCGCTCCACCCCGGTGACGCCGGAAGGCACGCATACCACCACCCGCGGGTGAGCCCAGCGGTTCTGGTGCACCCGCTGGATGAAGTGGCGCAGCATCTGCTCGGTGACGTCGAAGTCGGCGATGACGCCGTCTTTGAGCGGTCTGATGGCGGTGATGGTGCCCGGGGTCCGGCCGAGCATGCGCTTGGCGTCGGCGCCGACGGCGAGCACCTCACCGGTGCGGGAGTCGATGGCCACCACCGATGGCTCGGAAAGGACTATGCCCCGTCCGCGCACGTACACCAGCGTGGTCGCGGTGCCCAGATCGACTGCCATATCTCGTCCGGCAAAACCGGTGATGAACTCTGTCAAACCTATGGCGGTGCCTCCGCTCGGTCTTCCCGGCGTCCCGGTCTTAGGGCCCCAGGACGTGGCGGGTATTATACCCACTCATGCGCCGCTGCGTGTCGAGGCGTTCGGCGGCGCAACCCCAGTCTCCGGCAGCGACTCCGCCTGCTCACGACCAGCTTCTTCTGAGTATGTCGAATCCCAGGTCGCGGAACATCCCGGCCAGCAGACACAGCGGCAGTCCCACCACGTTGCTGTACTCGCCCCCGCACTCTCGAAACCAGCAGCCCGGCCAGACCCTGGATGGCGTATGCACCCGCCTTGCCTCTCCACTCCCCGGAAGCAACGTAGGCGTCGATGTCGGCTGCGTCCAGGGGCAGGAAGGTGACATCTGTGATCGCGCACTGCCACGCGCAGACGCCCGGCGACGTCGTACGCCGGACCGGCGTTCCAGCGCTCGAGAAGGGACAGGCGGTCCTCGATGCCGCGCAGCAGCGCCACCCCGGAGACGACCTGGTGAGTGCCGCCCCGAGAGGGCCGTCAGCATTCCGCGGCCTCCCCGGGGATGACGGCTTGCCCATGACCCGGCCGGCCACGGTCACCAGCGTGTCGGTGCCGAGCACGAAAGCGCCGGGAGAGGCGTCGGCAGGGATCACGGCCCCGTGCACCTTGGCCAGAGCGTTGCCCGCAGCCAACGTCGCGACATCATCGCCCTCGAGCCTCCTCAGCCGTGGAGAGGACGACCCTGAAGGGCACGCCGATATCGCGCAGCAGGGAGTGCCGGCGCGGCGACTGCGAAGCCAGGATCAGCTCGAAGTCGGACAGGGTGACCGGTGGGCTGGCGAGTCGCCATCGGTCCCGATCAGGCGACACGATCAGTCTTCCGGCGGCGAAGAACAGGCCGATCTCGCGCTCGGCGCTCTCGAGGCCGTCGGCGCTATGCACCACGTTCTGGCCCATGTCCAGCCCGAAGTCGCCCCGCACAGTCCCCGGAGCCGCGTCCAGGGGGTTGGTGGCGCCATCATGGTCCGGACCACGCTTATAGCCGACAGGACCGCCCACGACCATGGCAAAGACGGGAGCCGACGTGATGAAGTCGACCAGTCCTGGTAGAAGTCCTTGCCCACGTGCTCGGCGTAGTGTCGCCCGGCCATCTCCTCGCTGACCATGAGCATGCGAGCGACCTTGATATGAGGCCCCGCCGCTCCAGGCGGCCGATGACCTCCCCGATGAGGCCCCTCGCACTCCGCTGGGCTTGACCAGAACCAGCGTTCGTTCCACGATCTCCTCCGTCTCTGCGCTATCAGGCCTGAAAGCGGACGTGGTCGCCCGACACGCAAGCGTCCTCCGCCTCATGAGTCGGGTCCCACCGGCGGAGGCACCCTCTTGGCCTTGAGGTCCTGCCCGCAATAGGGACAGAGCTTCCAGCTCGGCTCCAGCACTCTGTCGCAACCGGGACACGTGCGCACGCAACTGCCGGCGACAGCTCGGGCAGGCGACGAAGTCCGGGCGGATCAGCTCCCCACAGGTAGGGCACGCCCGCAGGACCATGCAGCTCCTGCTCCATCGCCCGCATCTCGAGCTCCCTCTCCTGCCTCTCGGCCAGGTACTCCGCCGGGCGCAGGATGGCATAGACCACGGTGCCCATGTAAGGCAGGATGAGCGAGGTGAGCACGGCCACCCCTACGATGATGGGGTCGTCGATGCGCTTGCGGGCGTCCTTGTAGGTCCAGAAGACCAGAGCCAGCCACAGGACCACGAAGCAGAAGGCGAAAACGTACAATCGCCAGCATCCACAGCGGGGAACTGATGATCTCGTCAATGGTCTCGAAGACGTTCTCCACCGCTCCTCCTAGATCAGCATCCGCGCCAGGACGTAGCCGATGGTAAAGAATACCACCACGATAATCAGCAACACGAGCAGGGTGATGAGTACCACCGAACCGGTCCCGCGTCTGTCGGTGGCTGCGGCCACGTCAGCTGAGAGTCCGCTTGAGATCGGCGATGAGGGTGAACGAGCCCGTCACCAGCACCACCTGGTTGGAGGTCGCCAGCCGGTATGCGCTCATCATCGCCGAGCGGGGGTCGGGGTCGACGAACACCTCCGGGCCCTTCTCCAGACCGGCCAGTATGGCGGCCATCTCGTCCGCCGGCATGACGCGCGGGCTTGAAGTCTGGGTGGCGAAGATGATGTCGCAGCGCGGAGCGAGGTGCATGCATCATCTCCCTCACCTCCTTGTCGCGCAGCATCGGAGACCACGGCGATGAGCCGGCGCCGCTCCAGGAGCTGGTCGAGAGAGCTCACGGTCTCCGCCATCCCCTGGGGGTTGTGAGAACCGTCGAAGATGCACAGCGGCTGGGTGCTGATGACCTCCAGCCGGCCCGGGATTGGTGGTGCGGGCGAGGGCCGAACGCACCTTGTCCACATCCAGTTCGCCGCCGGTGAAGAGCTCCACAGCGGCAACGGCCACAGCCGCGTTCCCGCGTGGTAGCCGCCCAGGACCGCGAGGCTGATGTCGGTGTAGCAGCCGTAGAGACCGAAGATGTCGAAAGTACGCGCCTGGGGTCGGCAAGGACCACCACCTGGTCGCCCAGGAAGTAACAGGAGGCTTCGCGGGCGCCGCAGTATTCTTTGAGCTCGGACTTCACTTCGGACTCAGGGCGCCCGCTACCACCGCCCCCCCGACGGGGATGACGGCGGCCTTCTCGCGCAGGATGGCCGATTCGCGTATCGCCCAGCAACTCCGTGTGCTCCAGGCCGATGCTGGTGAGCACCTGGACCTCCGAGGAAATCACAGCAGTGGCATCGAGCCGCCCCCCGAGACCGGCTTCTATCACGGCCACGTCGCACCCTGACTCTTTGAAATGCAGGAGGGCGGCAGCCGTGAGCACCTCGAACTGGGTGAGCCGCTCTCCTTCGGGTAGTGCGTTCTCTACCCTCTCGGCAGCCGCTCTGACCCTTTCCACGAGCGAGCAGAACTCCTCTTCAGTGGAAGGCACGGAGTCCACCATCTGCCGCTCGGCCAGGCTGACGAGGTGCGGAGAGACGTAAGCACCCACCTTCAGCCCCTGCTCCTCCAGCAGAGCGGAGATGAAGCGCGTGGTGGAACTCTTGCCGTTGGTGCCCACCACGTGGATGGTGCGGTAGGCCTTCTGGGGGTCTCCCAGCTCCTGCACCAGCCTGGTCACACGTTCGAGGCCCAACCTCCACCCCAGCTGCTCCAAGCCGTCGATGTATTCGCGCGCGCCGCCGCCGATCGCAGGCACTTCCGCAGACACCTCCGCGGGTGCCGCGCCGCCTACCTGAGGTGAAGCGGCAGCGGGATCGGGGCGCTCCATCTTCACCGCTCGGCTTTCTCGACCATGGGCATCTCCTCGCCGATGCGCTCCCGGTACTGACGGCGCACCTCGTCGAGCAACCATTCGGCGGCGGCCAGACGGTCCCGCTCCTCGGTCACCACCTCTTCGGGCGCCTTGGCCACGAAACCCGGGTTGGCGAGTTTCGCTCCGGCCTTTCCGGCCTCCACCGTCGCCTTCTTTGCCTTCGCCACCAGACGTTCCCGTTCTCGTTCGACGTCCACCAGGCCTTCCAGGTCCAACAGAGCCCTCACTCCGGCAGCCGGAATGGAGGCGGATCGGCCGGAAGGCGCGGCACTGTCGGCCACGACCGCGACGAGCTCGCATCCCGTCAAGTGTCTCAGTGCGGCACTCATGGAGACGATGGCCGCGGCGGCCCCCGGCTCGGACTCGATCAAGGTCACCCTGCCCAGTACATCGCGAGCCAGTCCCAGCTCCTCGCGCGCCGAGCGAAGCCCGGCCACCACGATGGTGAATGCCTCCATGGCCGCCTCGGCCGCCGGGTCGGCCCACTCGGGCCGCGATTCCGGATACCGGGCGTCGAACAGACCGGCCGGACGTTCACCGGATGCTACCTGCGGCAGGTAGCCGTAGATCTCCTCGGTCACGAAGGGCATGAGCGGGTGCAGCAGGAGCATCACGTGCTCGAGGAGCACCAGCAGATTGCCGCTCACCTGCAGGCGCTCGTTCTCGTCCTCGCTGTACAGGCGGACCTTGGCCACCTCCAGGTACCAGTCGCAGACCTCGTTCCACACAAACCGGTAGAGCAGCCTGGCCACGTCGTCGAACTCGTAGCTCTCGTACAGGCCCGCCACCTCGTCAGTGACCGCGGCCAGCCGGCTGAAGATCCAGCGATCGGCCAGCGTCGCCAGCGTCCACCGCGGGGACCGCCTCCGGATGCGCGCCCTGCAGCACCAGACGCGAGGCGTTCCAGATCTTGTTGGCGAAGTTGCGGCCCATCTCGATGCGCTCCGCGCTGAAGCGCACGTCCTGCGCCGAGCTCATGTAGGCCAGGCCGAAACGGGTAGCGTCGGCGCCGTAGTCGGCGATGAGCTCCAGGGGGTCCACCCCGGTGCCCAGGCTCTTGCTCATGCGCCGGCCGTCGGTCGCCAGCACGGTGGGGTGGATGATCACGTCCCTGAAGGGCACATCGTCCATGAACTCGAGGCCCATCATGATCATGCGGGCCACCCACAGATAGATGATGTCACGGGCCGTGGACAGCACGGTGGTCGGATAGAAAGCCTTGAGACGGTCGGTTTCCTCCGGCCAGCCCAGGGTGGCGAACGGCCACAGTGCGGAGCTGAACCAGGTGTCGAGGACGTCCTCCTCGTGGCGCACGGGGCCGCCGCACTTGTCGCACGCGGCCGGCGGCGTCTCCGCGACCATGATGTGCTCGCAGCTCTCGCAGAAGTAGGCCGGGATGCGGTGCCCCCACCACAGCTGCCGGCTGATGCACCAGGGCCGGATGCCGCGCATCCAGTCGAGGTAGACCTCACCCCAGCGCCCGGGGACGAAACGCACCCGACCGTCCTCCACCGCGGCGATGGCCGGCTGGACTAGGCGCTTCATGTCCATGAACCACTGCAGGGAGAGAAGCGGCTCGATGGTGGTGCCGCAGCGGTAGCAGGTGCCGACCGCATGGTCGTAGTCCTCGGCCTTGACGAACAGGCCCTGCTCCTGCAGCCGCTCGACGACCGCTTCGCGGGCGTCGAGCGCGGTCATGCCCTCGAACTCCCCCGCCTCGGCGCGTCATGAGGCCGTCCAGTCCGATCACGGACACGCTGGGCAGGCTGTGGCGCAGCCCGATCTCCCAGTCGTCCGGGTCGTGCCCGGGAGTGATCTTGAGGGCACCTGTGCCGAAGTCGATGTCCACGTGCTCGTCGGCGATGATGGGCACCTCCCGCCCCACCAGAGGCACCACCGCATAGCGGCCCACGAAGCGCCCGTAACGCGGGTCTTTGGGGTTCACGGCCACGGCGGTGTCGCCCAGAATGGTCTCCGGGCGCGTGGTGGCGACGGTGACGAACTCGTTGGAGTCGGCGATGGGGTACTTCACGTAGTAGAGCTTGACCGGCACGGTCCTCGTGCTCCACTTCCAGGTCGGAGATGGCCGACCCGCAGCGCACGCACCAGTTGACCAGGTAGACGTCGCGGTAGATATCGCCCTTCTCGTACAGAGACACGAAGACCTTGGCGACCGCCTTCTGGTACTCCTCGTCCATGGTGAAGCGCTCCGACTCGTAGTCGCAGGCGCAGCCCAGACGCTTGAGTTGGTGGATGATGGTGGAGCCGTACTCGGCCCGCCACTTCCACACGCGCGCTTCGAAGGCTTCGCGGCCGAGGTCCTCTTTGCGCAGGCCTTCGGCCGCCAACTGACCCTCGACCTTGTTTTGTGTCGCGATGCCGGCGTGGTCGGTGCCCACTATCCAGAGGGTGTTGTACCCGCGCAGCTGGTGATAGCGGATGAGGATGTCCTGGATGGTGTCGTTGAGGGCGTGGCCCATGTGCAGAGAGCCGGTGACGTTGGGCGGAGGGATGGCGATGACGTAGGCCGGCCGCGGGTCGTCGCGGATCGGCGTGGAAGGCCGAGCGCTCCAGCCAGCGCTCCATCAACCGGTCTTCGACCTCGTGGGGCGCGTAACGGGCGGCCATGGTCGTCTCCGTCACGTCCGATCCCTTCCTTCCGGCTCCCCGTCCGCCAGGAAGGCATGCGGAAGCACGTCGACGATAGTTCTCCACGTAAGCGATGTTGAGCCCCTTCTTCAACTCCGCGGGCAACTCCTGGACCTCCGGCTTCACAGCCGCGGGGAGTACGACAGTCTCCACCCCTTCACGCAGGGCGGCCAACAGCTTCTCCTTCAGACCGCCCACGGGCAGCACCTGCCCCGTGAGGGTGATCTCCCCCGAGAGGGCCACGCGAGGTAGCACGGGGGCCTGCAACAGAGCGGACAGGAGGGCCGTCGCCACCGCGATCCCGGCCGAGGGACCTTCCTTGGGCACCGCCCCCTCCGGAAAGTGCATGCGCACCTCGAGAGCGGAGAGGATCTCGTGGTCCGAGGGCAAGGGAGGGCCATCGCACGCCCGGCCCTGTTCGTCTGTCGACTCACCGGGCCGGAAGCCGGCCTCGCGTCTGCCGGGGCCGATGTCCCGTCCGTCGAGAGAAGTCGTGCCCTGTCTTGCCCCGCGCCCCGCGAGAGGCTCCTCGGGGGCCGGCCAAGGCGCGGCCGCCCCTCCCTGCTCCTCTCCCCCGTCAGGAGGCTGGTAGTTGTCGAGCAGGAAGGCCCGGCCGGGTGAGTCGAGCCAGATGGCCGACAGGGCCGGATCGCGGGATCAGGGAGGTCTTGAGGTACCCCCAGGCCGCGGTGACGCTCTCCTGCATGATCTCGCCCAGTTGCCCGGTGAGGTGGAAGTCGCCTTTGCCCGGGGTGACGACGCACTCGATGCGCAACACGTCTCCCCCAGCACCGGTGTAGGCCAAGCCCAGACTTACGCCCACCTGCGGCTCGCGTCCCAGCCGAGCGGCCAGGAAGGGCGCCGGACCGATCAGTCGCGCCAGAGAGCGTGGCCCCACGCGCGAAGGCATGGCCCTGCCCTCCACCTTCATGCGCGCCAGACGGCGGTACACCTTGCCGATGAGGCGGGACAGTTCCCTTACGCCGGCCTCGCGCGTGTACTCGCGGATGAGCAGGCGAAGCGCTGCCGGGGAGAACACGTCACCCAGATCTTCCAGGCCGCTCTCGGCGGCGATCTTGGGCAGGAGATGACGCCGAGCGATCTCCATCTTCTCCCGGTCGGTGTAACCAGGCAGGCGGATGATCTCCAGGCGGTCGTGAAGAGTCTCGGGGATGTCTTCCTCGTAATTGGCCGTAGCGATGAAGAACACCGGGGAGAGGTCGTACTCCAACTCCAGGTAGTTGTCGCGGAAGGTGCGGTTCTGTACCGGGTCGAGGACTTCCATCAGGGCCGCTGCGGGGTCGCCCCGCCAGTCGGACTCCATCTTGTCGATCTCGTCGAGCACCACCACCGGGTCATCCACCCCCGCCCGCTTCAGAGCGTCGATGATGCGTCCAGGCATGGCCCCCACGTAGGTGCGCCTGTGACCGCGTATCTCGCCCTCGTCGCGCACCCCGCCCAGACTGATGCGCTGCAGCGGACGGTCGAGGCCCTTGGCGGTGGCCATGGCCACCGAGGTCTTGCCCACACCCGGCGGGCCCACGAGGCAGAGGATGGCGTTCGGCGGCGTGCCGCCGCGCAGCGAGGCCACGGCCAGGTACTCGATGATGCGGTCCTTGACGTTCTTCAGTCCGTAGTGGGTCTCGTCGAGGACCCGGGCCACGGCCTTGACGTCGAGCACGGCCGACCCCGACTTCATGCCCCAGGGCAGACCGAGCGCCGTGTCGAGGTAGGTCTTGGCCACGGCCACCTCGGCCGAGAGCGGCGGCAGATCGGCCAGCCTCTTGATCTCCTTGGTGAGAGCTGTGGCGGCCGCTTCGGGAAGCTTCTTCTCGGCGAGTTGCTTCATGTAGGCGCCGCGTTCGCTGTCCTCCTCGCCCTCTTCGCCCAGCTCTTCCTGCAGCACCTTCAGGCGTTCGTGGAGGAAGACCCGCCGCTGCTGGCGTTCGAAGCTGTCGTGCACCCGTTCGGCGATCTCGTTCTCCAGGGCGATGAACTCGTTCTCCTGGATGAGAGTCTCGAGCAGAAGGAGGAGGCGCGCCTCGGGGTCTTGGCCCTCCAGCAGTTCCTGCTTCCGGTCAGGGCCCATCATGAGGTTGGCCGCCACGATGTCCACCATCTTGTGCGGGTCGGTCACCGACTCGAGCGCGGTCTCGGCCTCCTCGGGAAGTTGCGGCGTCTGACCCACGTAGTTGGCGAACTCGCGCGCCACGGAGTCCATCAGGGCCCGCGGGCGCGGCTTCTTCCCCGTCGAACGGACGGGCAACGGATGGTAGCGAGCGACGAAGTAAGGTGCGGTCGACTCGAAGCCGTCGACGAACACCCGCTCCCGCCCCTCGATGAGGGCCTTTATGGTGCCATCCGAAAGGCGCGAGAACTGCACCACCTTGGCCAGGGTGCCGACGGCGTGCAGATCCTCAGGACCGGGATCGTCCACCACCGCAGAACGCTGGGCGGCCAGGATCAGCAACCCTTCCGACTGCCCGGTCTGCTCCAGGGCGCGCACGCCCTTGTCGCGTTCCACGAAGATGGGAGCGAGCATCCCCGGGAAGAGGACGAGGTCGCGCGTAGCTAGGAGCGGGGCGGTCCGCTGCGTCTCAACCATTATTTGTCTCAGTTCCCGCTTATGCGGTTTCTTGGTCTAGGTCCAGCTCTTCACGCGCGGTGCTCGTCACCAGGGTGGGGTCGATCCGCTTCTCGATGACCTCGCGCGTGACCACGCATTTGGTCACGTCACGTCGGCTGGGCAGCTCGAACATCACGTTCATGAGCGCCGCCTCGATGATGGAGCGCAGCCCCCGGGCACCGGTCTCCAGCTTGAGGGCGTGCTCGGCGATGGCCTCAAGGGCCTCCTTGGCGAAGACGAGATCTACACCGTCGTAGGCGAAGAACTTGTGGTACTGCTTGGAGAGCGCGTTCTTGGGCTGGGTGAGGATCTTCACCAGGTCGTCTTTGCCCAGTTGATGGACGTTGCAGATGACGGGCAGGCGGCCGATGAACTCCGGGATCAATCCGAACTCCAGCAGGTCCTCGGGAAGCACCTTGCGCGAACAGTTCTCCTACGTCACGCTCGTTCTTGCTCTCGATCTCGGCCCCGAAGCCCACGCCCTTCTTGCCGATGCGCCGCTCGACGATCTTCTCCAGGCCGGCGAAGGCGCCCCCGCAGATGAAAAGGATGTTGGTCGTGTCGATGGTCAGGAACTCCTGGTGCGGGTGCTTGCGCCCGCCCTGGGGCGGCACACTGGCCGTGGTGCCTTCCAGGATCTTGAGCAGAGCCTGCTGCACCCCTTCTCCGGAGACATCCCGGGTGATGGAGGGGTTGTCCGCCTTGCGGGCGATCTTGTCGACCTCATCGATGTAGATGATCCCGGTCTCGGCCTTCTTGATATCGAAGTCGGCGGCCTGGATAAGCTTGAGCAGGATGTTCTCGACGTCCTCCCCCACGTATCCGGCTTCCGTGAGAGCCGTGGCGTCGGCGATGGCGAAGGGCACGTTGAGGATGCGGGCCAGGGTCTGGGCGAGAAGGGTCTTACCGCAGCCCGTGGGGCCGAGCAGCAGGATATTGGACTTCTGCAGTTCTACGTCGCCCTCGTCGCAGGTGCCCATGTGGATCCGCTTGTAGTGATTGTAGACCGCTACCGAGAGAGCACGTTTGGCCTCTTCCTGGCCGATGACGTAGTCGGCGAGGATGCTGTAGATCTCTTTTGGCTTGGGAAGGTTCTCGAGCTCCAGGGTCGCCGGGACCGCCAGTTCCTCGTCGATGATCTCGTTGCAGAGATCGATACACTCATCGCAGATGTAGACCCCCGGCCCGGCGATGAGCTTCTTGACCTGACGCTGGCTCTTCCCACAAAAGCTGCAGAGCAGCTGTTCGGAACCTCCCGGCGGCTTCGTCACCAGTCGACCCCCTCTTACCTGTGCTCGATGATCTTGTCGACGATCCCGTATGCGAGAGCCTCCTCGGCGGTCATGAAGTAGTCCCGATCGGTGTCTCGCTCCACCTTCTCCAGTTCCTGGCCCGTATGGTCGGCCAGAATCTCGTCCAAGTCGTCTGCGCAGGCTGAGCGCTTCGCGGGCATGGATCTCGATGTCGGTGGCAGGACCCTCGAAACCTCCCGATACTTGGTGGATCAGTATCTTCGAATTCGGGAGAACGTAGCGTTTACCTTTCGCCCCGCCCGCCAGCAGAAGGGCGCCCATGGACATGGCGATACCCACGCAGATGGTGGAGACGTCGGGCTTGATGAACTGCATGGTGTCGTACACGGCCAGGCCGGCGTAGACGTTGCCGCCCGGACTGTTGACGTACAACGAGATGTCCTTGTCGGGATCTTCCGACTCCAGGTGCAGGAGCTGAGCCACGACCAAGTTCGCCACCTGATCGTTGATGGGCGTGCCCAGAAAGATGATGCGTTCGCTAAGAAGACGGGAGTAGATGTCGAAAGCACGCTCACCGCGGCTCGTCTGCTCTACCACCATCGGGATGAGTGGACTCACGAAATCCTCCTTTTCGCGCTACTCGACCGACTTAGTCGTCTGCGCCTTCTGCGGCTTTCTCTTCCCCGGCCCCGGCCTCTTCGCTCGGGACGGGCTGGTCATCCGCGGCCGGCCCAGGCGTCTCCGCGCTCGGGCGCAGGCGTCTCCTCGGCGGCCTCCTCCGGCGGCTCCGCCTCCGCTTCCTGGCGACCTCCGCTTCGGGTTCCGGCTGCGCGGGCGGCGCTACCGGCACCGCCTGGGCGGCGATGAAGTCGGCTGCCTTCTCACGCAGGACCTGCCACTTGATCGGATCCAGGCGCTCGGACTCGCGCAGGTTCTTCTCCAACGCCTCCGGGTCGGTGCGCGCCGCCGCCGCCATCTCCTGGATGGCCGCGGTGATGTCCTCGTCGGCGACCTCGATGCCTTCGGCTTTGGCGACCGCATCCAGCACCAGTCCGGTCTTCACGTTCCTGGCCGCCTGAGGCTTCATGTCCTCCACCATCTGCTGCGGCGTGATACCGGTGGCCTGCAGGTAGGCGCGGATGTCTGCCCCCTGCGCCGTTAGTGACTGTGCGAAGTCGCCCGCCATCTCCTGTGCCTGCTCGGTCACGATCACGTCGGGAAGGTCGAGAGTGGCATTGTCGGCCGCGGCCTGTACGGCCAGAGAGCGAAAGCGTTGCTCAGTCGAGTAGGTCTTGGCGCCCTGGATCTTGCCCCGGATCTCCTGCCTCAGTTCCAGAAGGGTGCCGAACTCGCTCACCTCGGTGGCCCACGTGTCGGTCACGGGTGGGAGAACCTTCTCCTTGATCTCCTTCACCTTGACAGTGAAATCGACCTCTTTGCCGCCCACCTCTTCCCCCGCGAACTCGGCAGGCAGTGTGAGCTTGAAGGTACGCTCCTCCTCCACCTCCATGCCCAGAGTCTGCACTTCGATCTCGGGGAACAGACGCCCCGTGCCGACCTCGAAGACGAAATCGCTCGTGGCAAGAGATTCCACCGGCTCTCCGTCGAGCAGGGCACTGAAATCGACCGTGACGAAGTCGCCGCGCTGTACGTGCCTTCCCTCTACGGGGCGCAGTTCGGCGAACTCGTTGCGCAGCCGCTCGAACTGGGCGTCGACCTCTTCATCGAGCACCTCGGCGCTTTCCTTCGGTACCTCAAGGCCCTTGTACTCGCCCAGAACCACCTCGGGCATGACCGTGACCGTGGCCTTGAAGGAAAGCGGCTTGCCCAGTTCGGGCAGCTCCTCACCCACGTCGATATCAGGGCGGTCCACCGGATCGATGCCCGCTTCCGCGGCGGCGGCCACGAACCAGCCGTTCATGGCCTCTTCCACTGTGTCGGTGATGATGGCTTCGTCACCGAGACGCTGGCGCAGCATGGACGCCGGGGCCTTGCCGGGACGAAATCCCGGTACTCGCACTTCGCGGGTCAGCTGCTTCAACCGCTTGTCGAACGCTTCCTGCAGCTCCTCGCTGGAAACCTCGACCTCAAGCTTGACCGTGTTTCCTTCGCGCTCGCTGACGGTCGTCTTCACATCTGTCCTTTCTCTGACTTGATATCTGGCATAAGGAGTGCGGGTGAGAGGACTCGAACCTCCACGTCAAAGACACATGATCCTAAATCATGCGCGTCTGCCATTCCGCCACACCCGCCGAAGCCACTAGGCTGCTGAACCCGGCGCCCAGCGCCTTCTATCAGCAGCATCCCACAGGGGTGAACGACGGGACTTGAACCCGCGACCGCTGGGGCCACAACCCAGTGCTCTACCAACTGAGCTACGTTCACCATACTCACATCCACCCGGTCCGGCCTACCGGACCATTAGCGCGCCTGGCAGGATTCGAACCTGCGACCCACGGATTAGAAGTCCGTTGCTCTATCCAGCTGAGCTACAGGCGCACGTCTCCCCGGCCGTCGTGGCCTCCGGCCGGCAAAAGAGCGGGCGACGGGGTTCGAACCCGCGACATTCAGCTTGGAAGGCTGACGCTCTGCCAACTGAGCTACACCCGCCCGCCTGAGTCTGCCGACTCCAGCGGAACATGGTCGGGACGAGAGGATTTGAACCTCCGACCCCCTGCTCCCAAAGCAGGTGCGCTACCAGGCTGCGCCACGTCCCGACAGCCGCACTGCTCTGGCTTCGGCCGCGAGAGTATAGCGTATAAGCCCGCTTCTGCACCGCGCACGAGCCCTGTGTTGGGCCGCCGGCGACCGTTGCATTACACTGGATACGACGCAGACGGCGACCATCGAGGAGGCCACATTCCATGAGGGTGCTCATCACCGGCGGTGCGGGGTTCATCGGTTCACATCTCGCCGATCGACTCCTGGCGGAGGGCCACTCGGTCGACGTGGTGGACAGCCTGGTCACGGGCAAGCGGGAGAACCTGACCCCAGGGGCCACCCTCCACGCCATCGACATGCGCGACGAGGGCCTGGAACAGGTGTTCGCTGAGGTGCAGCCGGAGGTGGTATTCCACCTTGCCGCGCACATCGACGTGACCCGGTCGGTGCGCGACCCGGCCTATGACGCTTCCATCAACATCCTGGGCTCCATCAACCTCCTGGAGCACTGCCGTGCCCATGGCGTGCGCAAGTTCATCTACTCGGGCACCGGGGGGGCGCTGTTCGGCGAACCCCGCTATCGGCCCGTCGACGAGACGCATCCGGTCGATCCCATCTCCCCTTACGGCATCAGCAAGCACACCGTCGAGCACTATCTGTTCGCCTACCACGTGAATCACGGCCTGGAATACACGGTTCTCCGCTATCCCAACGTGTACGGACCCCGGCAGGATCCCCGGGGAGAAGCCGGAGTAGTGGCCATCTTCTCCTTGCAGATGCTCACCGGGCAGCAACCGGTGATCTTCGGCGATGGGAGCAAGACGCGGGACTACTGCTATGTGAGTGATATCGTCGAGGCGAACATCATCGCCCTTAACAGCCCGGTCAACGGCGTCTACAATCTGGGGCGAGGGATCGAGGTAAGCGACCTCGAGGTCTTCGAAGCGGTCCGAGCAGCTGTGGGTGCAGATATCGCCCCGGTGTTCGCTCCCATACGACCGGGAGAAGTGGAGCACATCGCCCTGGACGCGTCCAGGGCCGAGCGAGAACTGGGGTGGAGATGGAAGGTGGGACTGACCGAAGGCGTAGCGGCCGCCGTGGCGCACTACCGCGAGGCGACCAAGAAGACGGCGCCGTGACCAGGAAAGAGCGGCGGGACGACCGGCGCGACAGCCAGCCCGACCTGGATCAGAAGCCCAGAGGTGACCAGGAACTGCAGGAAGGCGACTCGCTGACCGCTCTCAAGGTCATCCTTGCCAAGGTGGCGGCCCTGCTCAAGCCGCTGCAGCTCACGCCCGAGGAATCCATAGGTCTTGTCGAGCAACTGTACGGCCGTGTCATCGAGATGGACGTCAAACTGGCCGGCGAAGCCGACGACACCCGCAGGTCATCCGTTCTCTCGCACATACACGATACGGTCGTGCGCCGCGACGGTGACGCCCTGGTAGTCGAGTTCCCCGAAGGCTGACCGCGGGCCCCGGCGCTCGCGGACCCGGGCTGCGCCACCCGCGGCGCTCGCGTCAGCCGCGGGCTCCGGCCAGCGCGCTGTCGCAGTCACAGCCGGGGTCCTTCGCCAGCCGAGGGATGACCGCGAACAACAGTTCCCGCAGGCGTTCGTTGCTCGCGTTGAAAGCACTGACCACCTCGTGATGGCTCACCGGAGGAACGGTGGGGTCGTCCGCCAGGCCGGCATCGAAATCGGTCACCAGGGAGATGTTGGCGTAGCACAGCTCGAGTTCGCGAGCGAGATAGCCCTCGGGGTAGCCGGTCATGTTGATTACGTCCCATCCCATGGCGCTGAACCACTTGCTCTCCGCTCTCGTGGAGAAACGCGGGCCCTGGATGACCACCACTGTTCCCCGCTCGTGCACTGTGATGCCCAGCTCGCGTCCGGCGGCGATGAGCGCCTGACGCAGATCGGGACAGTAGGGGTCGGCGGCCGACACGTGGGTGGTCGTAGGGCCGTCGTAGAAGGTGTCCCCCCTGCCCCACGTGCGATCCACGAACTGATCGCAGACCACGAAGTGCCCGATGCCCATCTCCCGGTTCAGACTGCCCGAGGCGCAGGGTCCGATGACGCGCGTCACGCCCAATTGCTTCATGCCCCAGACGTTGGCGCGGTAATTGATCATGTGAGGGGGGAGTTGGTGCCGGCGACCGTGACGAGGCAGGAAGGCCACCTTCGTGCCCCCGATGTCACCGATGAAGTAACTGTCGCTGGGCTGCCCGTAGGGCGTGTCCACTGCGACCTCTTCCACGTCCTCGAGAAACGAGTAGAAGCCCGAACCGCCGAAGACCCCCACTTCTGCCTTAGCCTGCATCTCGTGCCCTTCCTGTTCGTCTTCCATGCCCGACTGTCGCATGAGCGCCAAAAATCCGCCCGCGGGGCGGGCCGCAAGCGTACCACGGCCACCTTTCGCCCCGCCCAGTACGTCTGAGCTGCCAGTTCTCAGCGGCCCAGCTCAGAGGCACGCCCTTCTTCCGAAGCCCCCATGTTGTCGTCGGTGCCCACTGCCGCCGGCTCGCAATCGGCCTCCGCACCCTCGCCCGGGGCCCCGCCGGGGTCGTCGGCCGCGGGTCCATCGGAGTCCTCGCCGGGCCCTCCGCGGCGGTCGCCCCGCCCGGGACCTCCGTCGCCGTCACGTAGGCCAACTGCAGCTGCGAAAGCATGCCCCGGTGCGCGGCCACCTCCTGTGCGAGGGCCGCGCCGGTTCCGCCACCGGCAGCAGGGCTCTGAAGGCGTCTATGGCCAGCCGGGCTTGGTCCAGGTCGCGCTCGGCCTGTGTGTCTGAGGTGAGGCCGAGTTTGCGGGTGGCGAGAGCGGCCAGCGACTCCAGCATGTAGGCGAGATGGTCGGCGACGCTCATGCGTCTGATCTGCTCCTCCAGACGCCCGAGCATCGCAGGCCTCCTCCTCCGGGGCCCTGGGTTGTTCGTCCTCCGCCATGGAAACGACCTCCTTCGCTCATCGATACCCCCGCGAAGTTACCACAGGCCGAGGAGGACGGAAGGCGCCCGAGGCTCAGGCGCGCACTGTTAGAATGGACGGGTACGGTCCGTGGCCGTGTACAACGAGACAGGAGTCAGCACAGGGCTTGAGTGTCACTCTGAACGTGCGTGATCCGGATACCTTCCTTGTGCGCCAAGCGCCTCGACGGCGACACCGACGCCGCCACGGAACTCTACAGGCGCCACGAGCGGCGCGCCTACAACCTGGCGCTCCGCACGCTGGGTAACCCCTGGGATGCGGCCGACGTCACCCAGGAGGCCTTCATCAAGGCCTTCCGCAACCTGGCGACCTTCAAGGGTGAGTCGCTGTTCAGCACCTGGCTGCACCGCATCGTGGTCAACGCCGCGTATGACCATCTGCGCCGCCGCCGTCCCGACCCCATGGACGCCGAAGTCCTCGACGACATCTCCGGCCCGGCCGGCACGGCTACCATAGTCGCCTCGAGCAGGGGCGGCATCGACCCGGCCATCGATGGTCTGTCTGACCCCCTACGCGAGGCCCTCATGAACCTGAACGAGGGCTTCCGCTTCGCGGTCGTCCTCTGCGACCTACTGGGCTTCCCCTATTCCGAAGCCGCCGAGATACTGGGCGTGCAAGAAGGCACCATCAAGTCGCGCATCTTCCGAGCGCGCGAGGCACTGGCGACCGCTCTGCGAGAGGCGGGCTACCAAATACCGGGCGGCCGGAACCAGCCACAAGAAGAGGGCGTCACACCAGCGGGCGCGAACGAGGATGTGGAATGAGTCACTGGGGCGATAATCAACAAGGTCCCGATTTCGGGGCGTCGACTGCACCCCTAGGTCACCTGGACGAATGGGATGAGTTGGCCGTCGTCTACCTGGACGGCGCAGCCGATTCTACCCAGACACAGGCGATAGAGGCGCATCTCGCCGGCTGCCCGACGTGCGCGGCCCGCGTGGTCTACCAGCGGGAGGCCGCCTCCGTACTTCGCTCCCTCCCCCTGGCAAGCACGCCCGAAGGGCTGGAAGACCGCATCCTGGGTGAGTTCTTGTTTCCCTCTCAGGTGATCCCCCTTCCCGAGCCCGCAAAACCGAGCTTGAGCTCGCTGTGGCACCGGCGATTGCGTGCGTGGGTACCGGCAGCCGCGGCCGTCGCGGCCGTGCTGGTGGGCATCGTCGCGTACGGCCTCCTTAATCCGGCCGAGCAGCAACTGGCGTCAGACCTGCAGGTTACCAGCACGGCAGCAGCCACCCAGGGGGCAGCGCCTCTGACTGCGGGAACTGAGGCTGCTCCCGCCGCTGAGACCACGAGCGACGGCGCTTCCACGCCCACCACCACCGCCACCGCGATGGCCGAGACCACTACCACCGAGACCGGCGCCGCAACGACGGCCGGCAGCGGAAGGGACCCGGCGTCAACCGGCTCTGCGCCCGTCATCATCACGAGTCGTCAGGCCATGGTCGAAGCCCTGCGCACCTCGACCGGCCCCCTCTATGTGGCCTTCACCCCCATGGCCGCCGAGACGGAAGATAGCTCGGAGGGAGAAACGGCGACCACGACGGTCCTGAGCGACACGAGCGACGACGGACGGCTCGACCGTGACGTCCGACAGTGAGGCTTCTGAGGAACGGGTCACCAGCGCGTCGGAAGAGCTGGGTGGAAGAGACCGTCGAGCAGTTGAAGGCTTTCACCGAGTTGGAACCGCTGCCCGCATCGTTCGGCCTGAAAGAGCCCGTGTATGCGGCCTATTTGAATCACGATCACGTGTCGGCCTTCGTCGACCTGCTCTTGGCCATAGCCGCCTCTATACGCCTCGATGTGAGTATGCAGGCCGAAGCGGGCGAGGACTGGGAAGCTGCCGATGTGATCAGCAAGCACAAGGATGAACTCCCGGTGTTGCTCAGCCATCTGTTGCCGCAACCGTCCGTGGCGCGCTATTCCTTCACCACCACGACGATCGTCCCACTCCGATGGGTCCGACGACGAGACGGTCACCCCGGACGAAGCCGGGACCCACGTCCTCACCGTCCTCTTGACGCGGCCGTAGCCCGCCTGGGCGCCCAAAAGAAAAAGCCCCGGACTTCCAGGGCTCTCTTCATGTAGGTCGGGGTGCCGGGATTTGAACCCGGGACCTCATCGTCCCGAACGATGCGCGCTACCAGGCTGCGCTACACCCCGTCTGTGACCGCGTACCTTACCCAGTCACAACGGCCGCTTATTGTATACCATCGACCGACCGAGGGCCATGGCTCCGGACGGCCATCAGCTAAGCCGCCCGCAGACCCGAGCCGAGGCGCACCTGGCGCAGGCCGCGCCCTCCCGGGCAGGATACTCACCGGCGCGCAGCGGGCGGAGTGTCTCCTCCAAGCTCTCCCCTAGGCGCGCAGTATCGTCCTGTCTATAGCGGAGACCGGCCGACTCCTCCGCCCGCTCGAGGAAGATGAAGTCCATCTGCACCTCGCGTGCCCCCGCGCGCAGCGCGGCGAGCGCGTAGAGACTCGCCTGCAGGCCGTACGAAGCGGCCGCCTCCCCCGGACTACGCCCGCTCAGGGAGTTGGTCTTGTAGTCGACTATGAAGACCCTGCCCTCCTCCTCCCAGACGAGGTCCATGATCCCGGAGATGAGAAGCTCTTGGTCGAGAAAGCAGAAGGGAGCCTCCTTGAGGGCGACCTCCAGACCACCACGTTGCGCCACCGGCGACGACCAGAAGGCGCGGGTCAAGCTAAGGGCACGCTCCAACTGGGCCGGCGACAGGCGGATGCCGAGGCCCGGGGTCGCAGCCGGCCAGGCAGAGGTGCCCGCTGGGACCCCTCCGGTCAACTCGGTCGCCCGTGCTCGCAATGACTCGAGGGTCGGCACCGGGCCGTGAAGTACCGAGCGCTCGAGCAACGCGTGAACGAGCAGACCGACCTCGCGACCGCCCCCCGCTTCGGCCCCATCCAGCAGGTCTTCCGCGCGCTCCCCGGCACCCACCCCCTCGTCCGCCTGTTCTCCACCCGAACCGAGATCCAGTCGTAAACCGAGGACGCGCTCAAGGTAGAAGCGACGGGGACAATCGAGGTAGACGGACAGGCCGGAGAAGCTGAGTCGGCTCGGCACACGGATAGGCGGCGCGGCCACACTGAGGAACCGTCGAGTCACCTCGTCCTCGAAGAGGGCCGCGGGAGGTGCGAATGTCGAGGTCGGTGGTCGGGCGTCGACGGCTGCGGCCGGCGCTTGTCCGACGGGAGAGGCGGCCACAGCCTCATAGGAGAGGCCGTACACCCGCGCATGCACCTCGGGCAGGGTCACGTTCTCCCCCGGCGGAGGAAACGCTCCCAGCCCGAGAGAGCCGATGATACGGCCTAGTCTGCAGCGGTCAAGTTCACCCTTCTCGGGACTGGCGCCCACGAGCACAAGGCGCTCCTTCGCTCGAGTCATGGCCACGTAGAGAAGGCGCACGTCCTCCCGGTGGTCCTTATCCTTCTCATCCTCGACGATGTCGACGGCGGGACCCCAGCAGAGGTCGTGTTCTTCGTAGGTCTCGCGCCTGGAACCCTTCAGAAAGACCCCCGCGCGCCCTTCGTTGTCCACCACGAAACTCGAGTGGCCGCCGCCGAGCGTGTCGGAACCAAGACCGGTCAGCAGCACCACCGGGAACTCCAGCCCTTTGGCCTGATGGACGGTCATGACGCGGACCACGTTCTCCTCCTCGGCCAGGGTGGCGGCACTCCCTTCCTGGTCGCTCACATCCTCCATCTTGGCCAGGACCCCCACGAAGGCAGCCACATTCGGTCCGTGAAGAGCCTCGAATTCGTCGGCCAGGCGCATCAGCTTGCGGATGTTGGCAAACCGGCGCAGACCCTCATCGGAAGCGAGCACGCGCACGTCGTAGCCCAGGTCGGTCATGGCATCGTCGATGAGAGACCCCATGCCGGGACGGCCTACGCGCCGCCTGAGAGAGGTCAAACGCGTCACCAGTTCGTCGAGCAGGCGCCGGTCTTCTGCGGGGAGCCCGGCGGGATGCCCCTGCCGCACGGTCTGCCACAGAGAGCCCGCCCCTCTCTGCGAGCCGATCGGCCCAGCAGATAGAGAGCGTCGTCGGACAGACCCACCAGCGGCGAACGAAGTACCGTCACGAGTGCCAGATCGTCGTGGGGGTTCACGAGGACCTGGAGCAGGCAGCGGACGTCGGCGATCTCCTCCCGGGAGTAGTAGCCCTTGCCTCGGACCACGTAGGCCGGGATGTTTCGCGCCCGCAGCGCGTCCCGGTAGAGCTCGGCGTAGGTGAGCGCGGGCGAAAGGATGACCAGATCCCTCGGCTCCCAGCCTTCATCGCGCAGCAGTCGCTCCACGGCCCAGGCCGAGGCCTGCGCCTCGGCCTGCTGGATGAGGGGCTTCGGCCCTGACGTCCCCTCCCCCTCTCCGCGCTCCACGGCCAGCACCTCCACGACGGAATGCTCGGTGACCCCCTCGGCGCTCGGCTCCGGCGGGTTCCCACAGGCTGCCCCTGCGGAGGTGTCGTCGCGTTGTGCGGCCCCGCATTGGAGGGCAACGAAGTCGGGGCCGAAGAAGTCCTCCTGAGCAAAGAGATGGTTGATGAAGGCCAGCACCTCCGCTCGGCTCCGGTAGTTGATATCGAGCGTGTGCAGACGGCACGCATCTTCACGCTCGTCAGCGGTGGTCCCAGGAGACATGACGCCGTCCAGACGGCGGGTGAAGACCTTCACGTCGGCCCCCCGGAAGCGATAGATGCTCTGGCGTTCGTCACCGACCATCAGTACGCCGGCGGAACCCAAGCTCTCCAGGATGCTGCACTGGAGTTCGTTCGTGTCCTGGAACTCGTCGATCATCACCCGCGACCGCTCCCCGAACACGGGACGGCACTCGGAGCGGACTCCAGCCAGCAGAGCATGGGTACGAAGCTCGAGGTCGGCGAAATCGAGGACTCCGCGCTGTCGTTTCAGCCCTTCGTAGCGCTCGTGGAAGCGGGCCAGCAAGCGGTTCATCGCCTCGACCAGAGGGTACCAGTTGGGTGCGGGCGAGAGCGTGACGGCAAGCGGTCAAGGCCTCTCTCACCGGCTGAAGCTGGCATTCCAGGGGAGTGCCCCGCGCCGGGAAGAACGTGCTGCTTCGGGCAAGCTCATCCGCGCTCGGGTGGTCCCTATCGACTGACGCAGCCCATTCCAGGCACTCACTCAGCCTGCCCAGAGCGTTGTTCATGGTGAGCGTGCGTCGGGTCAAGGACTGTCCCGTGTCGATGGCGGACTGCAGCACGCCCTCCAGCCTGTCCCAGAGTGCGCCAGAAGGGCAGGGCGGGTCGAGGTTCAGAAGCGGCGCTTCGCGCCCGATGCCGCGCAGACGATCGTACAGGGGCACAAGCTCCGCGCGCAGCATCCTTTCGTGCTCGGCCAACACGGCCAAGGCGGGGTCATCTGCCTCGAGGACGGCTTCCTCCCACACCTCCGCCGCCGCTTCGCGCTTGAGGAGCATGGCCGCGTCGGCCTCGAGCACGGCGAAGGCGGGGTCCACGCCGGCCTGGAGGGCATTCTGCCTGAGGATGCGCCGGCAAAGGCTATGGATGGTGCCTATGGTGCCAGCATCGAGCGATCGGGCGAGATCGTGACGGCCCCTCCCTTGGAGGTCGCGACGGATGCGGTCGGCCAGCTCGCCGGCGGCCTTTCGCGTGAAGGTGACGGCGACCAAGCTCTCGACGGGGACGCCCTCGTCGAGGAGCGCGTGCACGTAGTAGGCGACAAGCAGGCTGGTCTTGCCGCTTCCGGCCCCCGCCGCCACCAACACGCGCGGAGACGCGTCAAAGACGGCCCGCGACTGTGCCTCGGACAACCTCATGTGGTCGAGGGAACTCAAGAGCTTGTCCTCCCCGCGCCGAGCCGGCTCACAGACCGGCCCTCCCCCGGCGGGCGCGACAGGCGCTGCCCAAATCGCACCAGGACGGACAGGTGCGGTCGGGAAACGGGGCGATGACGCCGCTACGCATGGCCTCGGCCGCTCTCGTCGCGGTCGCCCGGACCGACTCGTACAGCTCCTCCGCATCCTCGCCGGACAGAAGGCGGAAGGCCGCCAAGTCGCTGTTCGCCAAGCCCAGAACGTGGGCCTGCTCTTCGAGGACGATGCCGCTCCGCTTCCGCTCGCTCGGAGACAGATAGGCCCCGCCGAGTATGGTCCCTTCGGTCCGCTCCGCCCCCAGGGCCAAGAGATATAGCGGTAGCTGCAGACCCTCCTCCGTGCCGATGCGCTTGGATGACGGCACCTTTCCGCTCTTGTAGTCGATCACGAAGAGGCCTCCGCCCGTTGGGTCGGCATCGATGCGATCGACACGGCCGCGCACACGCAGGCCGCCGATATCCACCCCGCAGTCGCCCCCCACCTGGACCTCGGTACCCACGGTGACCAGACGACTACCCAAGGCAGCCTCCATGAGAAGCAGGCTGTGCACCAGCTGTTTGACGCGCCAAGAGGCGACTCGTCTTTCCGCGGCGGTGCCGGGGCAGTCCCCGCGGGACGCCAGCTCGTCCACTGCGGCGGCGCCGAGTGCAAAAGCCCAGGCGACATCTTCCTGACGCAGCGGCGACCGGCCCTCTGCCTGCAGTCGCCGGTACACTCGGCTGAGCGCCGAGTGGAGGAGATTCCCCACGATCCGACCGTCGAGTTCTTGCGCAAAGTCCTCGATACCCACCACCCTTTGCAGGAACCATGCGAAGGGACAGGACAAGTACGACTCGAGAGCCGAGGGACTGAAACAGTCAGCGGCCGCCAACTCGGCGAGCACGGCCCGGTCGCGCAAGAAAGCGGGGGGTCGCCGCCAAGTGCAGTCGCCACCCCCGGCTCCTACCGCAGCACGGGCCCGTAGGTAGTGCCTGAGCGCGGGCGCGCTGTCCAAGGCGAAGACGACATCGCTCAGGGTGCGTTTCTCGTGCTCGTCGGCACCCCTTCCCAGCAGTCCTTTGGCCTGCGTCCAGAAGTGAGAAGGAAGTAGTTCGCCCCCTCCCTCGTCGGAGTCGCGGGCGCTGAGATAGAGGACCTGCCAGGCCCGCGAGACGGCGCTCACGAAGAGGGCCTCCTCGTCGTCCTCCTGTACGGCCATAAGGCCGCCGCCCGCCACCGCCTCCAATCCCCGCCTCTGCGCCTCAGTGAGCAGAGAGGGACGGTCGGTACGGGCGGGGAACTCCCCCTCGACCAGACCCACGATGAAGACGGCGGAAAAGCGGCGAGCCCGGGCTCGGGCGGGAGTGAGGATAGACACGCCTCGCCCAGGCGATCCTCCATCGCGCCGCACCCGCACTCGGGCCAAGCATGCGAGAGCAGTATCTGGGACGAGTCCGAACGGCAGGGCCCCGTCGCCCGACATCCTCTCCAGCTCGGCAGAGCGCTCCCTGGAGGGCGTCGAAAGCCCGGACGTCCTGCTCCAGTCGTCCGTCGAACGCTCCCTCACCCTCCATGCCGGCAGCCAGCATCTCGCAGGCGAGTCGATGAAGAGCGGCCGGGTCGAGGGAGAGTCCCTCGTCCCCCTCGAGAGCTCCCCGGATGGACGCCAGCACCTGAGGTGCCTCCGCGTCCACGATGGCGGCCAGCGCCTGAAAGTCATCGGCCCCGTCCCGCCGGTAGCGCAACTCCAGGTCCGCCGACTCGTCCCAGGTGAGACCGCTGTAGGGGCCGCCGAGATAGGCCAGCAGCGTATCGGGATCCGACCGCACGACCCCGCCGAGAGCGTTGAGGAAAGCGTGGCCCAGCCCGGTCTCCGCCAGCATGAGACCCGCATCGAGCCGATAGGGCACCCCACAGGAGTCCAACACCTGCGCCATCAGCCGGCCGCGACCACTCATGTCGTGCACGATGATGGCGATGTCGTCGGCCACAAAGCCCTCGTCGATGAGCGCGACCACATGCTGAGCGACCAGTTCGGCCTCGTTGCGCTCCCCGGCGGCCAGAAGAAAGCGCACCCCATCCGCTCCCGCCACAGGAGGTGCAAGATCTCCGTCGACCTCGAAGAGACGACGCTCTAGGAAGGCGATGGCGGGACACGAGTAGGCCCGCGGTTGCGGGGGAAGCTCTGCCACGTGCCCGGCGATACGCTCCCAGCGAGCCACCTCGGCGGGCCTGGCCAGGTTGACGGACCGACCGCGATCGTGGTCGAACGAGAGCAGGACCGGGACCCGGCGGGCCATGCCCTCGATCAGCCGCCGCTGTCCAGCAGTGAACGACGTGAACCCGTAGAAGGCCACCGGTCTCGACCACTCGTCCGCGCGCTCGCAGGCCGCCCGTACCGCGGCGGGGCGGTCGACCGCCCCTGTAGAGGCGCAGCCGGCGGCGTAGGCATCCGAGACCCGTCTGAGATCCGCCGCCAGGGCGGCGGTCTCCGGTTGCCGGCGGGCCCATTCACCCAGGATATCGTCGAGTTCATCCGCCGTCCTGCCGCTCTCTGCCACTTGCAGCAGCAGCGAGTCAAGAGCCGTGACCAGGCCCGGGAAGCGGACCGCCGAGTCGAGCGCGGACAGGCGTGCATCCCGCAGGATGCCCGCGATCAGGATCTCCCTCTGAAACTCGCCGGCATAGACCGGCTTCTCCCCGAGGACCTCGCCCACCAACCCGTCGAAGGTGAGAGCCTGGGCCTGTCCGACAAAGGCGTCCGTCCGTCGCAGCAACTCCCGAGTGACCTCCTCCGCAACAGCGGCGGTGGGCACCACGATGAGCGGGCGCCAGGGCAGGGCCTGCTGCCACCAGGCGACGACTCGGCCCAGCTTCCCCGAGTTCGCGGGGCCCAGGACCAAGTCCAGACCGGCGTACGGCGCGCCGCCGGCACCGACCGGCACCACGAGAGGCTGCTGCTGTTCGGAATAGGCCATCACAAGTAGTCATTGTAGAGCGGAGCCCGGACGGCTGCCGACCCTCGTGCTCGTTCTGGGTTAGTCTAAGGAACATGAGTCGCGACGAGGACAAGCTCATACGCCAGTTGTCCCTTCTCTCCTTCCTCCTCAGCCGGGCCAGGCCCTTCTCGGCCCGCGAGATCCGGGAGTCGGTGGAAGGCTATTACGGCATGAGCGACGACACCTTCGCCCGCAGGTTCTACGGTGACCGGGCCGATCTGGAGAAGATCGGCATCGAAGTCCGCTCTCTGGGAGGAGCCGAGAACGCGGACGCCCAGATGTACTGCCTGCCCGAAGAGGACTACCGCCTTCCCAGTCTCGAGTTCACTCTGGCCGAGCGCCATTCTTTGGCGCTGGCGCTGGCCACTCTCGACGGCCGCTTCGCCTACGCGCGTCCCCTGCGCCTGGCCCTCACGGCCATCTCCCGGGGACAGCCCGACCCCCTGCGCGACGAGTTGGAGCAGTTGCCGGTGGCCCTTGCCGCGGACGAGGATGCCCGCACGGCCGGCAGGCAGCTCGCCCGGCTGGAGCAGGCGGCCACCCGCGGCAAGACGGTCGCTTTCGCGTACCCCTCGACATCAGGCATCACCGAACAGCGCACCTTCGACCCTTACAGCCTATTCCTCATCCAGGGTCGCTGGTACGCGGTGGGCTTCGATCACGCCCGCCAGGCCATGCGCACCTTCCGGGTGGCAAAGATAGAAGGCGTGGTCCGCTTCACCACCGAGAAGGCCCGCGACTTCACCGTCCCGTCCGACTACGACCCCGCGCTCTACCGCGCCCGCCCGCCCTGGCTCATCGGGCCTCTCCAGGGCACGGCCCTCATCAAGGTCGACGAGGATCTGTCCTGGTGGGCGTCCCGCCTCGAGCCGCACGTGCGCAACGTGGGTACGGACCAAGAGGGCTGCACGCTCTTCGAGGCCCCCTATGTCGACGAGGAGATCCTTCTATCTTGGGTGGTCGGACTGGGGGGCTGTGGAGAACTGGTCGGCCCGGCCGAGTTGAGAAGCAGACTCCGCGCCCGAATAGAGGAAGTACGCGCCGCACACGGAGGCCCAGGCGCCTCACCCGGCACCACGGAGGACGCCCCTCCCCCCGCCGGTGAGGCGTCCCGCGGCGGACCGTCCAAGCCCCGCCGAGAGCGCCCTGCCGCACCTCCAGCGGTATCCGATCCCATCGCACCGGAGCATCTGGCCCGCACCCTCAGCCTCCTTCAGTATCTGGTGGCCGAAGAGCGGCCGGAGACCGTCAGCTGGCAAGCCCTTCACGACGACCTCGGTCTCAGCCGGGACGAGGTGACGGCCGATCTGGCCCTCCTCAATCTCGTGAACTTCGGTGGGGGCACGTACGCCCTGTGGACCGAGGCCGACGACGAGGGGGTCAAGGTGACCCGGGACGTCATGGCCGACACCTTCGTGCACCCCGCCCGCCTCTCGCCACTCATGGCCCGCGCCCTCCTGCTGGCCATCGACCTGCTCGGCGATGCCCTGGGGCTGGAAGGCGCCGAATCGCTGGCCTCGGTACGTCACAAGATCGAACAGGTGATCGGCGGACACTTTGCCGACACCCGCGTGCTCGTGGACGATGTGATCCCCGCCGCGCACGACGTCATGACCGTGCTCAACGACGGCATCCGTCACCGCAAGGTGGTGGCGATCGACTACTTCACCCCCTCCCGGGGCGAACTGGCTTCCCGGACGATCGAACCGTATCTCCTGTTCCGCTCCCGTGACGGATGGTACGTCGAGGCCTACTGCCTCAGGGCGGGCGCCCAGCGCACTTTCCGGGTAGAGCTGATCAGGGCCGCCTACGCGACCGAGGACGTTTTTGCGCCCCGCGCCGACGTCGACCTGACTCTGCGCTTGTCCGGCATGGCCTTCTCGCCGGGCAGCGCCACTTCCTGGGCCTCCATCCGCTTCGCGCCCCGCTGGCACACCTACCTCGAGGACCGAGGGCTGGAGTTCGAGAGCCTTGGCGACGGCCTGCTCAGCGCCCGCGTCCCCTATCTCGACGAGCGCTGGATGGCGCGGGAGGTCCTGCGCTTTCTGGGCGGAGCCGTGCTTGACGCGCCCGAGACGGTCCGAGCGCGGATCAGGGAACTGGCCGCCTCCCTGGCCGCCCGCTACGCGCAGGAACCGCCCGATCTGACCCAGGAGCGACCCAGCGCATGAAACTCGCCCTGCGCTTCATCGCCAACGCGATGGCGGTCTTCCTCGCGCTCTACCTCGTCGACTCCGTCGCCGGGGGACGCTTCGTCCTGGCGGGTGTGTGGGCGGCGGTCATCCCGGCCCTGCTGCTGGGATTCCTGAACAGTCTGGTCCGACCCCTTCATTGGCTGCGCAGCAAGCCGCTTTACGCTCTCGCGGGAGCCGTGCTCACCGTGCTCGTCAACGCCCTCATCCTGCAGGCTCTGGTTTGGGCCGGAGCCATGTCGTCCACGGGCTTCGCCTGGGTCTTGGCGGCGGCGGCCCTCGTATCGTTGGTGACCGGCACCATCAACTGGCTCATAGGCTTCGGGGGGACGGAGAAGGCTCGTCCCGAATCCCTACGGGTGGCCCACAGCAAGAGACAGGCACGCGAGCGACGAGATCGTCCTTCCCGGCCGGGCCGGTCGAGCTAATCTTGCAGGGATACCTCGTGGCCCCGGGCTTGGGCCATCAGTTTGAAATCATGGGGATGGGTGGCCGCACCGAGGGCGTCGGCCATGGTGATCGAACCCCCCTCGAACAGACCCAGTAGACTCTGATCGAAGGTCTGCATCCCGTAGAAGTCCCCCTCTTTGACCGCCGTGTAGATGTTGTGGGTCTGGGAAGGATCGAGGATCATGTCGCGGATACGGCCGGTCATGTACATGGCCTCCACGGCGGGGATGCGTCCCTCGCCGTCGGCGCGCACCAGCAGGCGCTGGGAGAGTATGCCGCGCAGAGTCCCCGCCAACATGATGCGTACCTGTTTCTGCTGAAAGAGGGGAAAGAAGTCGATGATGCGGTTGACCGTCTCGGTGACGTCGATGGTGTGCAGAGTGCTGAGCACGAAGTGGCCGGTCTGCGCCGCCGTGAGCGCGGTGCGCACGGTCTCCTGATCGCGCATCTCGCCGATGAAGATGATGTCCGGGTCCTGTCTGAGCACGTATTTGAGCGCGGCGCTGTAGTCGTCGGTGTCCAGCCCCACCTCTCGCTGGTTGATGATGCTCTTCCGATCGCGGTGGAGGATCTCGATGGGATCCTCGATGGTCACGATGTGCTTGCGGCAGTTCTGGTTGATGTAGTCGATCATGGCCGCCAACGTGGTGGTCTTGCCGGAGCCGGTGCTGCCCGTCACCAAGACCATGCCCCGAGGCTCCAGGGCCAGCTTCTGCACGACGGGCGGCAGGTTCAGTTCCTCGAAGGCGGGGACCCGGCCGACCACCTGTCGCAGAGCGATGGAGATCGTGCCCCGCTGCCGGTATACGTTCACGCGGAAGCGCGCCCAATCGGGCATGCTGTAGGCGAAGTCGATCTCGTTGGTCTCGCTGAAGCGCCGGATCTGCTTGTCGCTCATGAGCGCGGCGGCGAAATCCCGGGTATCTTCGGGGGTGCAGACGATCTGGTCCACCTCGGTGAGTTCGCCGTTCACCCGCATGATGGGCGGGCTGCCCGCCTTGAGATGAAGGTCGGAGGCGCCCGCCTTCACCACGTGCATCAATAGATCGTCGATAGTCCTCATCGAGGCCTCCAGCCCGGGCGCACAAGCGCAGGAACGTCGCTATGACCTTCTTCGGCTGAAAGTCCCCGGGACTTGACAGGCCTGTGCTAGAGGACGCCCTTCCAGAACGGACGTGACTGGGCGATCGCCTCCTCCACGTCGCCTCGCTCGGATGCGGAGACGGCGCGCTCGAAGTCGGGCGCATCGCCCTCCATGCCCCGCAGGGTGGCGACCACCGAAGCGGCCATCATCCGAGGCACGTAGCCGCCCTCAAGGAAGCACAGCGGGCCGGCGGCGCTCGTCTCCCGGCACAGGGAACGAAGTTGGGCGGCCATCCACTGGAAGGCGCTCTCGCTGTAGCGAAGGTCACCGAGCGGATCCCCGTCCTGACCGTCGTAGCCTGCGGAGACCAGGACGAGCTGGGGCCGGAAGGCCCGCGCGACGGGAAACAGCAGCGACTCGAAGGTAAGGAGCAGCGCGCCGTCGCCGGCCCCCGCTCTGAGCGGCACGTTGATGGTGTACCCGGCCCCTTGCTTCTCCCCCGTGTCCCTCGCGAAACCGGTGCCGGGATAGTGCCCTCCTTCGTGGATGCTGAAGAAGAGCACCCGCGGGTCGCCGTAGAAGGCATCGTTGGTACCGTTGCCGTGGTGGACGTCCCAGTCCACGATGAGGACGCGCTCCAGGCCGGCCACATCGAGGGCGTGGCGCGCAGCCACGGCGATGTTGTTGAAGAGGCAGAAGCCCATGCCCTGGGCAGGAGTGGCGTGATGACCCGGCGGACGCACCAACATGAAGGCGAGCCGCCCGCTCTCCAGGCAGCGGTCGACGGCCATGATCCCCGAACCGGCGGCCAGAAGAGCCGCCTGGTAGGAGTCGGGAGAGACGGCCGTATCCCAATCCAGCCATCCGCCCCCGCCCTCGGCTACGGAGCGGACCGTGTCGATGTACGAGCTCTTGTGCACCCTGGCCACCGCTTCCAGCGGAGCTGGTTCGGGAGTGACCCATTCCAGCGACAGCCCCGAGTCGAGCAGAGTCTGGACGGCCGTCACCAACCGCTGCTTGTTTTCAGGGTGCTCCCCGGTCTCGTGCTCGAGGAACAGAGGATGGTAGAAGACGTCGACCATGTCTCCGGTCCGGACCCTAGACGCGCATCGCTATTGGATGCGTCGCGCGCCGGTGTAGGAGTTGGTCCATACCGAGCTGATGCGCACGTCCTTGCCCGTCCCCGCCGCATGGATCATCTGCCCACCGCCGATGTAGATGGCCACGTGGTGGATGGGGTTGTAGAAGAAGACCAGATCGCCGGGCTCGAGAGCCGAACGGGAGACGGCCCGCCCGTACCCGTACTGCATACGACTCGAATGAGGCAGACTCACGCCCGCCTTGGCGAACACGTACATGACGAAGCCAGAGCAGTCAAAACCGCTGGGGCTCGATCCGGCCCACACGTAAGGCGTCCCCAGATAGTTCATGGCGATGGACACCACATCCGAGCCTATGTCCGAGGAGGCGACCGGTCCGGAGGAGCCTCCGGAACTCCCGCCGCTGGAGCCCGACGAACTGCCGGAGCCCGATGCGGCGCTGGAGCCCGACGAACTGCTCGATTTGCTGGAGGACTGCTGCTTGGCTTTTTCTGCCGCGGCAGCGGCCAATCTGGCCTTCTTGGCAGCGGCAGCCTTTTCGGCGGCGGCTTTCGCCGCAGCGGCCAGCCTGGCCTGCCGTGCCGCCTCTTCCTTCTGCAACTGGGCTATCTGGTCCTCTTTGCCCTCCAGCGCCTTCTCGTTGGCCGCCAGCCGCTCCTCTACCTTGGCCTTGGCGGCCTTGGTCTCCGCGGTGAGAACCTTCTCTTCTTCGAGTTGGACGGCCAGTTCGCTCTTGCGCTGCTCGACCTCGTCCTTGAAGGCGAGCACGTCGGCCAGAATCTGGCTGTCTTGCTCGCTCAGGCGCTCGAGAAGGTCGAGGCGGTTGACGAGATCGGAGAAGGAATCGGCTTCGGCCAGAGTCGCTATGGTCCCCAGATTACCCTGCTTGTAGATCTCCACCACGCGCTCGGTGAAGCGCCCCTGCAGGACCTCCAGATCATCCTCGGCCATGGCCAGCTTGGCCTGATTGTCTTCGGCGGCCGCCTTGGTCTCGCTCAGTTTCGCCTGGGCGTAGTTGTAATCCTCGACGGCGGCGTCCAGTTGCTCGGCCAGTTCGTCGATGCGCGCCTGCAGCGCGGCCGCCTCGCTCTTGGCCTCGGTGATGGCGGCAGGCTCAGCAGATGCGACCTGGCTGCCCAGCAGAAGGGCCAGCGCCAGGATGAGGAATATGGAGATGAGACGTCGTCGGTTGCCGCTTGACTTGCCGGTGCCGATCAGAAGCCTCCCATGATCGCTTGCAGGGTTCGAGCGGAAAGACCGCTCGTCTCGCAGTTCGGTGCACTGTAGCATTTTCCTGGTGGGCCGACCAGACGGACTTGCTCCCGGCCTTCCCTTGGAGAGGCGCCGGATAGCCCTACAGACGGGCCAGATAGCATTCGATCCCGCGTACGATGGCCGCCGCCTCTCGCGCTTTCACAGCCGCCCCGACCAGCGAAGGACCCTCGTCCGGATGGCTCATGTAGCCCACGTCGATCTGCACAGCCAGCGGCTTCACCTCGCGTAGACACGCGTAGTTGCGCCCATGCTTGTGCAGGTCCGCGCGACCCAACTCCGTGCACAGCGCATCCACGATATAGCCGGCAAGACGCCTGCCCGCATGCGACTGATACGCGCTGTTGGCGAAGTAGTAGGCGGCGACTCCGCTTGCCTTGGGACTCGGGCTCCAGCTGTGGTGGATGCAGAGGTAGATATCCGGCTCCCAGGCGTTGGCGTACTCGATGCGCTCGTAGAGGCCCATCCCGGAGTCGCTCTTGCGCACCAGGTCGACCATGGCTCCGGAACTCTCCAGGAGCCCGGCCAGGGCCGACCCCAGCGCCAGGTTGAGTTCCTTCTCTGCCGGGACACCGGCGCCGACGTTACCCCGGTCGGCACCGCCGTGAGCCGGGTCGATGCTGACGCGCAGCCCGGGCAGCGACCGTCTGCCCACGTAGCCGTTCATGCGGTCGGGGATGCCTGCGGCGCGATCGCCGGCGTGCACCTGCCGTAGATGATGAAGCCTGTCGAAGGTGGTGTCGCCCACGATGCCGTCCACGATGAGACCGGCGTTGCGCTGGAACTCGGTCACAGCCACCTCGAGCGCCGGCGTGAAGATACCGTCGACGGGCCCGGAGTCGAAACCGAGCTCGTCGAGAGCGCGCTGCAGATAGAGGACGTCGTCCCCGCGCACGAAGGGGACGCGCAGATACAGGAGGCGCTCGCCCACCTTGTGACCGGCTTCCACCAACTCCGTCCAGGTGTTGTCCTCGACGACCCCGTCGGCGTTGAGCAGGCGGGTCTGCTGGAAAGCACGGATGGCGTTCTCTGTATGGGGGCCGAAGAAGCCGTCCGCCCCTTCGCCACCCAGGAAGTAGCCCAGCCCAGCCAGGCGCGTCTGGATGTCTACGACCTGTTTGCCCCTGTGTCCTCTACCGACCGGACGCATAGCCCTCCATGGCCGCGAAGCTGCTGACTTGTTGACGACGAAAGATGTCCCGCCCGCGGCGGCACTCAGGCCTCGGGGCCCGACTATTATACTCACTGGGTCGTCGGCCGACCGTCCCCGCCGAGGCACGCCTTCGGCAAGCCTCGGCGGGGACGGTCGGCCTCCTCTGGGTATTGGGGAGGGCTGCGCCTGCCGCCGGCGGCGCAGGCGCCGTTCTGCTATCAGCAGTTCAGGCCGCGGCCGTTCTTCTGCAGATGAGCGCTGTAGCCGGCCATCTTGCCGATGATGCGCACCGCCCTCAGGGGCGAGGGCAGAACGAAGGTGGAGTAGCGTCCCCCGACGGAGTAGATGGCCTGGGTCATGGGCTTGAAGGAGATATTGGCGATGGGCTTGCAGTACCGGTCCATCAAGCTCGCTACTTGCTCGATGAACTCCATCTCACGCTCGCTCAGTTCAGGCTCCGGCGGCTCGTCGTCGTCCGGGCAGGTCTCGATCTCAGGCGTGGCCGGATCGTCCCAGCGCTGCAAGGACTCGACCTGCCGGACGGCTCTGCGGCTCTCGCTCAGCGCGCCCACCACCCCCATGACGATGACGGCGTCGACGTTGTCGCTCGCCACCAGGCTCTCCACGACCGCTTCCGGTACCCCCGGCGATATGGTGGAGACCAGGTCGATGGGGTTGCCGTGACTCCAGTAGGCCGGGAGGATGGCGTTGAGCTTCTCGATCACGGTCGCATCCAACTCGGCCATCTGCAGCCCCACGCGGGCGATCTCGTCGGCCACCAGCACGCCCCACCCTCCCCCGAGTGTGGCTACCGCCACGCGCTTGCCGGGCGGCAGGGGCATGTACGAGAGCGCGAAGGTGAGATCCATGAACTCGTCGGGGTCGGTGGTGACGATCATCCCCGACTGCCGGGCGGCGGCGCTGAACACCGCCGTGGATGAAGCCAGAGCGCCGGTATGGGAGGCGGCGGCACGTTTGCCGTACTCGCTCGTCCCTCCCCGGAGGATGACGACCGGCTTCTCAAGAGAGGTCTCCCGCGTCACCTCGAACAGACGACGACCGTCGTCGAAGCCCTCCATGTAGGCCACGATGGTGTTGGTCTCCGGGTCGGTACGCAGGTAGTTGATGAAGTCGATCACGTCGATCATGGCCTCGTTGCCCACGCCCACGAACTTGCCCACGCCTCCCTTGCGTCTCTCCGCCGAAGTGAGGAGCTGGATGCCCAGGTTGCCGGACTGCGAGACCATGCTCGCGCCCCCCGGTTCCGGACGCAGCAGTGTAAACCCCGTGCCATAGAGCTTGTGATGGGAAGAGATGACACCCATGCAGTTCGGTCCTACCAGCACCATGCCGTAGCGCGTCGCCGTCTCGATGAGCTCGTCTTCGCGGGCCCGGCCCTCGGGCCCCAGTTCCGAGAAGCCGGCAGACACGACCACCACCGCGGCCACGCCCTTCTCGCCGCACTGCTCGAGCACGCCGCGCACCAGGGGAGCAGCGACGGCTACTAGGACCAACTCGGGAGTCTCGGGCAACTCGGCGACGCTCGAGTACACGGGGTACCCGAATATCGAACCGCCCTTAGGGTTGATCGGATAGATGGCGCCCCGGAAACCGCCCAGCTTGAGGTTGGCGATCAGCATGCCCCCCCACTTGGCCGTATCCGCGGATGCGCCCACCACGGCGACGCTGCGCGGAGCCAGCAGCGAGTGCAGGCGGGAGACGTCGGCCGGCGCCCTCGTGCTCACCTCGACCGGCTCCCCGATCGCGATGAGGGCGTCCACGGCGACAGGCCGCGACCCGTCGATGAGCAGCGGGTTGACGTCGATCTCCCGGATCTCGGGATGGTCGGCCGCCATCCTGCCCAGCGCCTGCAGCACCTCGATGAGCGCCTGGCGGTCGACCGGCGGAGACCCGCGGAAGGCGCCCAGCAGCTCCCGGGCCTCTATCTGCTCGAGCAGTTCGGCGGCGTCGCCGTCCCCCAGGGGAGCCACGGCGAAGGCCACGTCACCCAGGGCTTCGGTGTAAATGCCGCCCAGGCCGAACATCACCACGGGTCCGAAGAGGCGGTCGTGCAGAAGGCCGGCGACGAACTCGCGCTTACCTTTGACCATGTGCTCCACCAGAACCCCATCGAGCGTGGCGTCGACTGCGACCGCCCGCGCCTCCAGGGTACGGTAGGCCTCACGGACCTCCACCTCGTCCTGAACTCCAAGGATGACAAGGCCGGCGTCGGTCTTATGCTGTACCTGAGCCGAAGAGCCCTTCATGACCACCGGATAGCCGATCTCCGCGGCCAAGCGCACCGCTTCGTCGGCGGAAGTGACGTTGGCGCCCGGTGGCACGGTGAGGCCGTAGGCGGCGAAGAACTCCTTGCCCGCCTGCTCGTCGAGAGCGGGAAGGCCGGCGGCCAGGGCGGCCTCGATCAGCGCGCGGCCTGGAGGGGTTGCGGACGCCGTCTGGAACATCGTTTGCTCGGATACGTTCTGGGGACGTCCGTCGTCGGTCGCCATTACGCCTCCCGTCTGAGGTGGGGCTTTCGGCGACTATGATACCGTCAGGACGAGTTACTCTGTGGGTACCAGCATGACGGTGCCCGCCACCTGGCTCTTGACCCAGGCCGCTTCCCCAGGATCAAGCACGTCGGTCCCAGTATACGTAGACCCGGTGTATGTGAAGGCAGTCACGCCATCCGGCAGAGCGAGGGTGAATCCCGTGCTGTTCCCGATCAGGTTCCAGCCTATACCGATCGTGAGGCTGAGGGGCAGGGTGGTGGTTGCCAGCTGCATGGAGCCGGGAACGGTGAGCTTTGTCCAATAGCCCAGCCCGGCGGCCATCTGCGCGGCCGTGCCCGACGAATAGCTACTCCCGGCGTATGAGTAGACGACGGCCCCCCCCGGTTGGGATCCGAGGCCTCCGGCCACCAAGTTCCACCCGGTTGGAAGTAGGAGAGTGTTGAACTCGGCCTGGAAACCGACTTCCACCGAGCGATCCGCGGTCACGTTCGCCAGCACATAAGGATCAGCGGGATCGACTACATAGTCCCCATCCAGCTTCACCCAGGCAAGACGCTTGCCCGGATCGGCCGTCACATCAAAGGTAGCCGTCCCCCGGTATGCGATTGTTTGGCTCGAGGGGCTCACCGAGCCCCCACCGCCCGACACCGACGCGGTCACTGTCACAGTGTCCGGAGGGAGACCCTGCTGGGGGACCCGGACACCCGAAAGCACCTGTACAGGGGTCGCGCTGAAGGTGCTGTCCCCATCACCCAGGCCAGAATCGAGATAGCCCCAGGAGAAGAGCGTCCCGTCGGCTTTCAGCCCTAAGGAGTAGTCGGCAAGGTTGGAGGTGGGGGAACACGCTGCATCGACGACGGCCCACTCGTCACCCCAGTCCAGTTCGGTAGGTTCCCAATAGTCCCCGGCAGCCAGATCCCCGATCTGGTTATCGTCGTTGTCGCCCCATCCCCAGAGAGTACCGCCCAACTGCAGCCCAAGGGAGTGGAAGCTTCCCGCGACCGCGGCCGCCCAGCCACTGCCGATCATGGTGGGAGTGTGCACCGGGCCGGTGAGATCGTCTCCCAGTCCTAGCCTGCCATAGGCGAGATTGCCCCAGGCCCAGAGCGAACCGTCCGACTTCAGAGCCAGGGTGTGTTCGTACCCGGCGGTCACAGCGACCCAGTCCTGATCTGAGCCCACCTGAGAGGGTTGACTGAAAGCGGCGAAGGAGCCCTTGCCCAACTGACCAGACGTGTTGCGTCCCCACGCCCACAACGTGCCGTCGTTCTTCAGACCCAGCGAGTGGAAGGCACCCGCCGCCACCGCCACCCAGTGAGTGTCGGTGCCAATCTGCTTGGGCACGGACTGGTTTGTCATCACCAAACCGTCCCCCAGTTGACCGTAGGAGTTCTCTCCCCAAGCCCAAAGGGTCCCATCGTTCTTGACGCCGAGCGAGTGTCGCGTCCCTCCGTCGACCGCCACCCAGGCGATAGCGCTTGTAATCTGGACGGGAGACGGGCTGTCACTGCCGGTGTCGTTGTTGCCCAATTGACCGTACCCGTTTTCTCCCCAAGCCCACAACTCCCCGTCCTCGTTCAGGGCCAGCGAGTGTGAAGCACCGGCCGCGACACTGACCCAGTCCACCTGGTCACCCACTTGGTCTGGTACGGGGGCGGCATCGTAGCTTTCGTTGCCGACCTGCCCTGAGTCGTTGAGGCCCCACGCCCACAGACTGCCGTCGATCTTCAAGGCCAGGGCATGACCATCGCCGGCCGCAATAGTAACCGGGCGCTGCTCGCCCACGATGGGCAGCGTGGGAATCGTTAGGGCCGACGCCACCGACGGACTAACGAAGAGTAGGGCAACCATGCCGATAGCGGCCACAGTCACGGCGACACGCCTGCTGCGTCTCCGGCGAGATGGAGCCGATGGGATGTTCTTTGGCGCTGCTACCACGGCCTGACCTCCACGCCCGCTGTCGTTGGTTGTCGCCCTTGCGGGCGAAGCACTGGGCGACGGCCTGGCGCCTTCTTGATCTCCACCAGATGGACGCTCTCGGCCCGCCCAGGACCTCACTATTCCATCGGCCTCCTGAGGACGAACCTTTATCTTTTCGACGCCTCCGGCGCGCCTCCTACGCGCGTCGAGGTCGGTCGAGCACAACTGCGTCTCTCCTCCTGAACGGCACGACGAGTTGCGCCCGCATGGTGCGACGACTCCCCTCGGCGCCAGCGCACCTCAGTCGGGCAGCAGTCCCTCGAACGGGAAGGGTGGTATCCGCGAGCCGATCGGCATGCGCCGGTCACTGTAATCCAGAGGATTGTACGGATCCCCCCCCAAGAAGATCTTGACGAACTCGACTTCTTCCACCTTCTGGTCGTAAACGCCATAGGCGAGTACGGACGTGTACCCGGCGGCAACCACGCTCACGTCCACCGTGCTTCCGAGCGGAAGTGAGGAGGTCGGAATCTGGTAGTCGCCGTGCCCATCGGTGGTAGCCATCCCGATGAGGTTCGACCCGCTCGAGACGTAGCGCGGGTCCGCAGCGTCATACACCAACCTGACTGCTGCTCCCACCACCGGCTTGTCGTCGCTGCCCACGACCTGCCCGAAGACCTTGGCCCCGACCGTAGCGGTGGTAGAGGTTGTGGAGGACGTTGTCGAAGTCGAGCTGCTGGTGGTGGTCGAGGAGGTGGATGTTGTAGTCGTGGTGACGGTAGTCGTGGTGGACGAGGTGGTCCCCATCGTGGAGGTGGTAGAGCCTGACGTCGTCGTAGAGCCTGACGTCGTCGTGGAACCGGACTCGACGGTCGCGGCAGCGTGGAGCAACATAGCCGCTCCCTGAATGCGAGTGAATCTCTTCGGCTCCTCAGCCGCCCCTCACTTCCCCCGACGATCGACTCGTCCACCGCGTAGGCCAGTTCGTCACGAAGCGTGGGGGCCACCGAACTCGGGTCGGAAAAGGCCGCCAGCACGACAGCCGCGGTCTCGATGTCATACCTCCCCTTCTCATATCATCCGCGCTTGCCGGCCAGCCAACGCGCGATCATGGCCACGGCCTGCTCGCGCGTGATCTGCGCTCGGGAGCGAGCGATCCCCGCCAACGCCTGGTCAGCCCAGCCGTCGCCGCCCCCTCGATGTATCGGTAGTACGGATCCGTCGCCGGAACGTCGGAGAACGTGGCCTGGCCCGGAGTCACCTGGGCGATACCGAGTCCACCCGCCGCCATCTTTGCGAAGTGCTTGCGCAACATCGGATTCTGCGGGTGCCAGGAGCCATCATCGTAGCCCTGGGAGATGGCGGCAAGTTCCTCCTGCGTGAAACCGTAGGAGGCGACCAACGCTGGAGTGACGTCGCTCCAAGCCGCCAGCGCAACGCCGGTCACGCTCAGCGCGGTGCCTACCACGAGCAGGCCGCTGATCAGTATGTTGATCGACGTGCGGCGGATCCTCGGAAGCGCCAAGCCCTTCATGCGGCGCACCTCCTCCTGGGCACGGTTCGGACGTCGCTGGCCACAACGAGTAGCTTCAGCGTACCATGGGAGTCTTGACGAAGACCGATGCGCGTGCCCCCACTCGCGGGAGATGGGAAGACCCGACGGGGGGACCGTTTCCGGTCCCCCCGTCGGGTCCACCAGCCAGGCTGAACCTTGCGGCTCAGTCGGGCAGTAGGCCATCGTAGTAGGGTACAGTTGGTGGATCAGACGCCGAAGGCAGACGTCTGTCGTCGTAGTCGGCAGGATCATTGATGTCGTCCCCGATGAAGATGTTGGCGAAATTCACTTCTTCATTCGCCTGATCGAATGCGCCATACATGCTGAGGACACTGTAGCTCGTCGGCTTGCTCGCGCTGACGTACACCATCGTGCCGAGTGGCACCCGGTCATATCTATCTCGAAGTAACCGGTGGTCGCCGCCGTCACCGCTGTCGCGCCGGGGTGCACCAGGGAGCCGCCCAGAGCGGTGAGCACTTCCACCGTAGCCCCTGCCAGGGGAGCGTTGGTGAACTTGCTGATCACAATCCCGAAGATCTTCCGCGGCTGCGGCGTCACTGTGATGGTGCCGGTGTCGTCGGTGAAGCCGCCCACGGTAGCCACCGCGTGGATGACCGCCGAACCGCCTTCGGCCCCGGTCAGGGTCGCGCTCCTGCCGTCGGGCGCCGCCACCAGATCGTCGGCGACCACGCTTCCGGTGATCATCGTCAGCGACCAAGTCGAGGCGACGTTGGCAACGAAGTTGTCGCCGGCGTCGCGACTGATGGCGTAGACGGTGAGAGTGGCGCCCGCGGCAATGGTCTGGCCACCAACCGCTGTTCCGCCACCATCGGCCGCCGTCTCGATGACGATCTTGACCGCCGGACCGGCACTGACGGTGATGGTACCCGTGTCGTCGGTGTAGCCGCCCACGGTAGCGACGGCATGGATGACACCGCTGCCAGGCGCATGGCCCGTCAGAGTGGCACTCTTGTTATCGCCGGCAGAAACCAGGTCACCATTCACGACTCCACCCATCTTATTCAGGAGCGACCAAGTAGCGGCCACGTTGCCGATGAAGTTGTTGGCCGCATCGCGGCTGATGGCATAGACAGTGAGTGTGCCTCCGGCGGACAAGCTCTCGGTACCGACGGCAGTTCCGTCGCCATCGGCCGCCGTCTCGATGACGATCTTGGCGGGAGTGCCCGCGGTCACCGTGATGGTACCCGTGTCGTCGGTGAAGCCGCCCACGGCAGCGACGGCATGGATAATGGCGGTGCCGGGCGCATGCCCTGTGAACACGGCACTCTTGTTGTCACCGGCAGGCACCAGGTCGCCGTTGGCCACTCCATCCGTCTGGTTCGTGAGAGACCAGGTGGCGGCCACGTTACCGAGGTAGTTGTTGCTGGCGTCGCGGCTGATGGCGTAGGCGGTCAAGCTGCTGCCGGCGGCGATAGACCGGGCGTCGATCTCCGTACCCGTGCCGCTGGCCAAGGTCTCGATGACGATCTTGGCGGGAGTGCCCGCGGTCACCGTGATGGTACCCGTGTCGTCGGTGTAGCTGCCCACGGTCGCGACGGCATGGATAATGGCGCTGCCGGGCACGTGGCCTGTCAAAGTGGCGCTCTTATTGTCGCCTGCTGCCACCAGGTCGCCGTTCACCACGCCGCCGATCCTGTTGATCAGGGTCCAGGTGGCGGCCACGTTACCGAGGTAGTTGTTGCTGGCATCGCGACTGATGGCGTACACCTCGAGGGTCGCGCCGGCGACAACGGTCTCGGTGGTGATGGCCGTGCCGGAGCCGTCGGCCATGGACTCGATGACGATCTTGGCCGCCGAAGCGGCGTTGACCGTGACGGTGCCGGTGTCGTCGGTGAAGCCGCCTGTGGTGGCGACGGCGTGGATGACGCCCGTGCCCACCAGGTGACCGGTGAAGACGGCACTCTTGTTGTCAGCGGCGGCGACCAGGTCGCTGTTCGCCACCCCCGCAGTCCTGTTCGTGAGAGACCAGGTGGCGGCCACGTTACCGAGGTAGTTGTTGAGGGCGTCGCGGCTGATGGCGTAGACGGTGAAGTTGCTGCCGGCCGTGACGGAGCGGGTGTCGATGGCCGATCCGCTACCGTTGGCCGCCGTCTCAAGAACGATCTTGGCCGCCGAGCCGGCGGTCACGGTGACGGTGCCGGTGTCGTCGGTGAAGCCGCCCACGGTAGCGACGGCATGGACAATGGTGGTGCCGGGCACATGACCGGTGAAGGTGGCGCTCAGGTTGTCGCCGGCGACGACCAGGTCGCCGTCCACGACGCCAGCGGTCCTGTTGGTGAGCGACCAGGTGGCGGCCACGTTACCGAGGTAGTTGTTGAGGGCGTCGCGGCTGATGGCATAGGCGGTGAAGTTGCTGCCGGCCGTGAGGGAACGGGTGGTGATGGCCGTGCCGGAGCCGTCGGCCATGGACTCGATGACGATCTTGGCCGCCGAAGCGGCGTTGACCGTGACGGTGCCGGTGTCGTCGGTGAAGCCGCCTGTGGTGGCGACGGCGTGGATGACGCCCGTGCCCACCAGGTGACCGGTGAAGACGGCACTCTTGTTGTCAGCGGCGGCGACCAGGTCGCTGTTCGCCACCCCCGCAGTCCTGTTCGTGAGAGACCAGGTGGCGGCCACGTTACCGAGGTAGTTGTTGAGGGCGTCGCGGCTGATGGCGTAGACGGTGAAGTTGCCGCCGGCCGTGACGGAGCGGGTGTCGATGGCCGATCCGCTACCGTTGGCCGCCGTCTCAAGAACGATCTTGGCCGCCGAGCCGGCGGTCACGGTGACGGTGCCGGTGTCGTCGGTGAAGCCGCCCACGGTAGCGACGGCATGGACAATGGTGGTGCCGGGCACATGACCGGTGAAGGTGGCGCTCAGGTTGTCGCCGGCGACGACCAGGTCGCCGTCCACGACGCCAGCGGTCCTGTTGGTGAGCGACCAGGTGGCGGCCACGTTACCGAGGTAGTCGTCGAGGGCGTCGCGGCTGATGGCATAGGCGGTGAAGTTGCTGCCGGCCGTGAGGGAACGGGTGGTGATGGCCGTGCCGGAGCCGTCGGCCATGGACTCGATGACGATCTTGGCCGCGGCCAATGCGTTGACGGTGACACTCTGGAAACCGGTGATGGCGCTTGTGACCGTGTCGGACACGGTCACCGTCCGCGAACCCGCGGTCTTGAGGGTCGCGCCCCCGCTGAACGTGTGCGTGCCAGCATCGGCGCCGGTGAAGGTGTAGTTGTCAGGCAGAACCGCCTGTGCATCGCTCGAGGTGAAGTGCACGGTCCCCGTGTAGCCGGTGACAATGGCGTCGGCTTCATCGCGTATGGTCACGGTCAAGTCGGACGCCACGCCGGCTGCGACCGGATCGCTGATGCCACTGACCACGAAGTGATAGCCGGGTGTCACGCCTACGGTGCCTGTGTTGTCACTCAGACTGCCCGACTGGATGTGGATGACCCCGGCCCCCACCGCGTGCCCTGTGAAGACCGCGCTCTTGCCGTTTGCCGCCGGCATGAGGTCACCGTTCACCACGCCCCCAGTCTTGCCGGTGAGCGACCAGGCGACAGCCGCATTGGCCACGAAGTTGTTCTGAGAGTCGCGGGAGATAGCGTAGGCGGTGAAACCGGAACCCACCGTAACCGACTTGTCACCGATCTCCGCCCCGGTCCCGTCGGCCTTGTCTTCGATGCGGATCCTGCTGGCCGCACCGGCGGACTACGGTGATGAGCCCGGTGTCGTCCGCGAGGGAACCGGCCGTGGTGACCGAGTGGATGACGGCCGTTCCCAATAGATGACCGCTGAGGACCGCGCCCTTGCCGACTTGCCGACGGAACGAGATCGCCGTCGACCACGCCTCCGGTCTTCCCTGCGAGTGACCAGGTGGCAGCCACGTTACCCACGAAGTTCCCGTAGGTATCGCGGGTGACCGCGTAGGCGGTGAAGTTGCTGCCGGCCGAGACCGTACGGGTGGTGATCTGATTGCCGCCACCGTCGGCCGCGGTCTCGACGACCACCTTGCTGGCGGCGGCCGGGGTCACGGTCACGGTCTGGAAGCCACGAATGGCTGCCACTGTGTCGGTAACCGTCACCGTCTGGGAACCCGCCGTCCTCAAGCTCACGCCGTTGGTGAAGGTGTGCGTGCCCCCGTCGGCAAGCGTGAAGGTGTAGTTGGCAGGCAGGACGGCCTGTTTGTCGGTAGAAGTGAAGTGGACGGTGCCGGTGTAGCTGGTGACCACCTGGTTACCGGCGTCACGGATGCTGACCACCACCGTCGAGGCCGGCCGCCGTGAGGGGGCTCGGGATACCGGTCGCCGAGAAGTGGAGCGCCGAGGACGTGCCTACGGTCACTATCTGCGAACCCGTTATGGTCGAGGTGACCGTGTCGGTCGCCGTCACGGAGCGGGAACCCAGGGATCGTAGTATGACCCCGTTCGTGAATGTATGCGCGCCCGCGTCGGCGGCCGTGAAGGTGTAGTTGGCGGGCAGTGTAGCCTTGTGGTCCGTGGAGGTGAAGTGGATCATGCCCCTGTACGAGGTGGCGACGTTCCCATACGGGTCCCGTGAGGTGACCGCAACGTTGGAAGCGACGTTCGCCGTCGCGGGATCACCGACACCCGTAACGTCGAGATGATGCGCGGCACCTGCCGTGACGACCACCGCCTGCGCGCCGGTGATGCCGTCGTGTTCGGTGTCGGTCGCGGTGACCATCTGCGAGCCGGCGGTCTTCAAGGTCACACCGCTCGCGAAGGTACGGGTCCCGGCATCCGCGGGTGTGAAAGTGTAGTCGACGGGCACGACGGCCTGAGGTCGGTGGAGGCCGAACTCGATGGTCCCCCATAGTCGGTGACGACGAGGCCGTCCTCATCACGGACGGTGACCACAACGCTGGACGCGGCCCCCGCCGCCACCGGGCTGGGGATGCCAGTGACCGAAAGATGCAGATCGGCCGGGTTCAGGAAGGCGACTTCCTTCACCCGCACAATCATCACGGCGGCTTGGGCCCGTGTGAGATTGGATAGAGGCTTGAGGTACTTGGCCGTACCCACCGGCGTGCCCTTGATGACACCGTGGGCGATCAGGTAGGCCGTAGTCTGACGGTGAACGGCGGCGATATCGCCCTCGTCGGCGAAGGGCACCAACAGGTCGGCTCCTTCGGCCAGGTACCAGGCGGCCAGGGACGGGTACAACCCCTTCTCGCCCTGGATGTGGCCGGTGATCTCCTTTTCCTCTTCTGAGAGGTACAGGCCGAGGATTGAGTTGGCCTGCTGCCTGGTGATGTACTGGGAGCCGCGGAACGTGTCATCGGTGAACCCGCCGATAATACCCCTGGCCACCGCCCCTTCTACCCACCGGTAGTAGGGAGCGCTGCTGGGTAGGTCGCGGAATCCAGCGGTCGGTGAATCAAGCGGGCTGAGCTGAGTCCGTCCACAGCCATCTTGGCGAACTGCTCGCGCGTGACCTTTGTGTCGGGCTTGAAAGAGTTGTCGAGATAGCCGTCCGCGACGGCGTCGACCTCGGTTGCCGTCACCATGTAGACGTCGATCCAATGTTGATCGGTGATGTCGTTCCAGCGGTCTGCGGCGAGGGCGCTGCCCGAGATGACCAGCACCAGGACTATGGCCAAAAGGATGATAAGCTGCACCCGTGCCCGATCTGCGCGCACGCGGTGGTTGTCGCTGCTCCCGAGTCTCATGCCCAGCTCCTTTGGTCCACAGTCCCCACATACAGCCTCTATCAGAATCCTATCGACGCTCCGCCTGTGTCGCTTTAGACACTCAGCCAGAGACCGTCCCGGGCCTCGCCCTAACGGGGTTCGAGCGGAGAAGTACCCTCCTCGGAGGCACCCACTTGATCCCCCTTCTGCGCGACCACGGTAGGCGCGTAGTTTCCCGCCCATACCGTGGGAAGATGCTAGGTTGCCTTCACTGGGTCAGTCAGTACTTATGCACGCCCTTCTTCTCCTCCGGCCTCCCTCTCGCCTCGATATCCACCGAGCACCCTTCGGCACACGAAGCTTTGCAGGTGTGGTCGCACGGCTCCATATGGATGTCGACCCGCGACTGGGAGCCGCTCCCTGATGGCGCCGACTACACTGTCCCCCAATGCGTGTCTTGGGCGACTGACATCTGATCGTCCACCACGAGATGAAAATCGATGAACCGATACGGACCGGCCTTGCGCGTGCGGAGATTGTGGGAAGCTGTGCACCTGCGGCCAGGTGCTCAAGACGAAGCTCTTGATCGAATCCACGTCCTTCTCCGGCAGGCTCACATCGAGGAGGTCCCGCGCTGATCTCCCGGGTGAGGTCCCAGGCAGCCTTCAGGATCAGCAAGGCAACCGCGATCGCCACTACTGGGTCGATCCAGCGCAGATCGAGGTCCGGCCGGATCAAGCCGGCGATCCAGATGACCAGGAGCCCGAACATCACCCCCAGCGAGGTGTAGACGTCGGTACGAAGATGCCAGGCGTCTGCCTGCAGGGCCACCGAATCGGTCTCCTTCCCGACCTTAAAGAGCCTCCCCGATCCGAAGATGTTCACGAGGGCCGACACCAGCATGACCGCCACCCCCCAGCCCGGCATCTCAACCGCTTGGGGGTCGATGAGCTTGTGGACGGCCGCATAGATGATCCAGGCGGCAGCCCCGAAGATGAGGACGGCCTCCACCGTGCCCGAAATATTCTCAACTCGCCGTGTCCGTAGGGATGCCGCTCGTCGGCTGCCTGCCCGGAGGCGCGCACGGCGAAGAGGGCGATGATCGCGGCCACGAGGTCGACGCCGGAGTGGATGGCCTCTGACAGTACCGCCACGGAACCGATCATGAGCCCGACGGTGATCTTGAGCAGGATGAGCAGGCTGTTGGAGACGACCGACAGCAGGGCCACTCTGGTCTTCTTGTTCGTCGCTTCCACCACTTGACCCCCGATACGCAAAAGAGCCCTGCAGGAACACCAACGTCCCGCAGAGCTCACGCACCGCCGACCGCTCACAAAGCCCGGCTACGCCTCGGTCCGCCGGAGGTCCACCACCACGCGCTGTCGGCCGGGGCTGCCTGATCGGTGGGGGAGTATATGACTTGCGAGGCCGGGGCGCAAGCTCCAGACTGCCGCGATCGCCAAGGGGCACTGCATCAAGCTCAGGCTTATGTTGATACTCTTCTTGCTGAGAAGGCGGGAGGCCCCTACGCAGGCCTGCTCCCCCGTTCGACAGGCCTTTCGGGCCCGACGTCCGCTCCGCCTGCCCCGACGAGGCCGAAACCCCACAAAACGCGAATGGGCCCGCGGGATTGAGCGGGCCCCGTTCAAATTGCATCATCCAAGGGCCCAAACGGCCCTTCCTCTTGCTCGATGGCTTGAGTAAGAGACTCTTGGTGGAGGCGGGGGGAATCGAACCCCCGTCCGAAACCCGTCGAGCCTAGGTGTCTACGAGCGTAGCCCCTACTTGTTTCTCGCCTCGCGTCCCCGTAGAAGCTGGGTACGTCCGGCCAGCCACCTTAGTTTTCCCCCGACGCCGGCGGCACTCGCCGGGAGTAAGTCCGCCTGGTTTATGCCACGACCCTCCCCGGCAGACGCGGGAGGCGCGACAGGCGCTTTAGTCTAGTTAGACTAAGCGGCCAGAGCCAATTCAGGTTTGGCAATTGTGTTTTCCAGCCTGTTTAACGAGAACGGCCGGGATCTCGGCTCGCTACCTAAACCCAGACATGAGCCCCGTCGAAACCATGGCGCCCCCACGAGACTCAGACGCCCGGCTCCTTCGACCGCGCTGACTGAGTGACGCACGCATTATACTCTTCCCGTGAGCGCGGACACTGCCTGGCGGGCCGTCGACTCCGTCGCAGCTCAGTAGCAGGTCCACCCGCCGTCGACCACTATCGCCTGCCCGTTGATGTATGACGCGCTGTCGGAGGCCAGGAAGACGGCCACCTCGGCGATCTCCTCCGACTTCTCCGGGACGGTCCACCAGGCCCATGCCCTTCTCTGGCCATGGCCTTGCCGCTCTCGTTCAGGTCGATCCATGAACTCGTGGCTACCGACCTCCCGCCTGATCGACCCCGGGCAGATGGCGTTGCAGCGGATGTTCTTGTCGGCATACATGTAAGCCGTGTTCTTGGTGAGCCCTATCAGGCCGTGCTTGGAAGCCGTGTAGGCCGCGCCCGCCCTGCAGCCGAACAGGCCGCCGACCGAAGCGATGTTGATGATCACGCCCCCGCCCTCCCTCTCGAACTCCCGGATGGCCCTGCTCATGGCGTAGGCGGGAGCCTCCAGGTTGAGCTTCAGGACCTTGTCGAACGACGGCGTCGTCGAACTCCCCCACCGGGCTGTAGTCGTCCATGAGTCCGGCGTTGTTGATGAGGACGTCGAGCCTGTCCGAACAGCCTGACGGCTTCGTCGACCATGCCCTCGATGTCGGCCTTGACGGTCATGTCGCCCACGAAGGGGACGATCTCGCCGCCGTGGCGTCGCGCCATACGGCCGGCCAGCTCCTCCAGGCGCTTGCGTGCCCATGGCCACCGCCAGGACGCCGGGCTCCCTCCCGGGCGAGCATCTCGGCGATGGCCCTGCCCATGCTCGAGCTCGCGCCCGTCACCACCACTGCCTTGTTCCTGAGTTTCATCCGATCGTCTCCCGCTATCCGAGGTAGTGGCCGCCAGCAGGACTGCGCCGTCTTCCCACCTATCGAAGAGCCATTTGTGTCCTGATCTGCTGGGTCAAGTTGAAGATGTCGAGGGTCTTGTAGAAGGCGTCCAGGTTGGCGAGTGGTGTGCCGGGCGGGATCTCGCAGCCGGTGGAGAGCACGAAGTTGCGGTACTTGGCCATCTCCTCGAGGAGGTCGAGGGTCCTGAACTTGACGTCGTACACGCTCGCCCATCTTCATGACCTTGAGCGGGTCGACGTTGCCGAAACCGACCACGTCCTGCGGGTAGCTGGGGCATGATGCGGGTCATGTCGACCACGTTGCCGAAGTGCAGCGCCTTGGCTGCCGGTGAAGAGCATGGCCGTCACCAGGCCTTCGGTGTTGCCGCAGTTGTGCAGCACGACCAGGAACTGATCGTCCTGCACGGCATCCACGATGCGCTTGATGTATTCGGAGGAGAAGGTCTGGCAGAAGGCGGGAGAGATGAGTCCGGCGGCCGGTTCGGCCACGATGAGGCCGTTGGCCCCCGTCTCCTTGAAAGCCAGAGCGTAGGCGGTCAGGAAGGTGCGTGCACTTCTCCAAGAGGGCGTGGACCACGTCGGGATCGCGGCGCAGGTCGAGCATCACCTGGCTCATGTCCATGAGCCGGCAAGCGAGCGAGAAGGGCCCGATCATCCCTCCCAGGAGGGGTCTGTCGGTGACCTGCCCCACGGCTGAGTCGTGGCCGCCCGCAGGTACTGGTAGGTACGGCCGGCACCGATCTCGGGGATGCGCAGCGCCTCGACCGTGGACATGTCGGAGACCAGGCTCCCGATCACAGTGGGCGCCTCGCTGTTTGACAGCTTGATCTCGCCACCGAAGGCCTCGGCCTCCACGGAAAGATCCATGGCCGTCATGGCCACCAGCGAAGGGTATTTGCGCGCCAGTGCGACGATGCAGTCGGACTGAGCCTGGCCGTCGGTGAACAGGTCGAGAGCCGACTTCTGGATCAGTTCGGCGCCGGGGAACGTGGCGATGGGCATGGCCCGGCGGGCATCGGAACGAGCGACGGCGTCCAGCCAAGCAGTCATGTTGCGCTTCATCGGCATCACCTTTCGAACGTCGATCTACTCGCGGTCGCGGTAGCGGAAGGCCCTCTCGATATCGCGCTGAGCCTCTTTCGTTGCGAGAGTCTGGCGCTTGTCGTAGGTGGTCTTGCCTTTGGCCAGACCAATCTCCACCTTCACCCGGCCGTCCTTGAAGTACAGCTTGGTGGGCACCAGCGTGTAGCCGGCCACCTGCACCTTGCCGTACAGCCGGCGCAGTTCGCGGGCGTGCAGCAGCAGCTTGCGCGAGCGCAGGGGGTCGTGGTTGAAGATGTTGCCCTGCTCGTAGGGGCTGATATGGACACCGATCAGGAAGAGCTCGCCCTTCTCCATGGCAGCATAGGAGTCACGCAGGTTGGCCCGGCCGGCCCTGAGCGACTTCACCTCGGTACCCGTCAACACAATACCGGCCTCCACCGTCTCCTCGATGTGGTAGTCGTGGTAGGCCTTCTTGTTCTGAGCGATGAGCTTGATGCCGGTCGGTCTCATGGTCGAGGGAGTATAGCAAGGGCCGCTGAGCCCCGATCGAGCCTCGGTGGACCGGCGGAGGGCTAGTGCCGTCCCCGCCGCGGACGCAGGGATACCCGTTCCTTCCGCCTGCTCGCGCCGCCCGTTTCGGCAAGGTCGTCGTCCGAGTCAGGCGCAAGGGTGAGGTCGACCCTCCCCCGGGCCTCGTCGATGCCGACCACCCGCACACGCAGCATGTCGGCGAGCTTGTAGGCCCGTCCTGAGCGCTTCCCCTCCATGGCCGTCTCCAGCTCGTTCAGCCGGTACTGATCACGGGGCAACTCATCAACGGACAGGTAGCCCTGGAACAGGCGATCGAAGAGCAGGAACATGCCCCTGCGTGTGAGGGAGAGCACCTGCCCTTCGAATACGCTCTCTTCCCAGCCGCTCTCGTCGAGGCCTCTCTTTAGGAGATGGGCCAGCACGATGTCGTCGGCCTTGAGTTCGACCTTGGCGGCTTCGCGCTCGGTCTGGGAGCAGTGGTCGGCCCAGTCGGCCAGGATGGAGGTGGTGGTGACCGGGCCGAGCCCCAATCGCGCCAACAGTCCTCGGTGCACCAACAGGTCGGGATAGCGGCGGATGGGCGAAGTGAAGTGGCAATAGGAGGCGGAGGCCAGGCCGAAGTGCCCGATGTTCGCCGTCTGGTACACCGCGCGGGCCTGGGCCCGCAGCACCTGTTGCACCAGCGCCTGCTTGCCGCGTCCAGGGGGCGTGTACTTGTCGACCCAAGCCGCCGTGTCGCGCGTCACCCGACGGATGTCGGCCGGAGTGGCCGACATGGGGTCGAACGGCGGTGTGGGCAGACCCAGGCTGGTGAGAACGTCGAGCAGGTGATCGATGTGGAAGGGATCGGGCAGGTCGTGCACGCGGTAGACCGTGGGGACGTGCTCCCTCTCCAGGAAGGAGGCCACCTGTTCGTTGGCCAAGACCATGTAGCCCTCGATGAACCAGTGGCTCTCCAGTTCCTCGGAAGGATCGGCCGCGACGACGTCGCCGTCGTCGCCCCACTCGAACTCGGGCTCCGGGCTTTCGATCTGCAGGCTGCCCCGCTCCTGGCGGATCTCTCGTAGGCGCTGGGCAAGCGCCCGCCCCCAGCGCAGGGGCTCGGCCAGCTCGCCGTCGATCTGCTCCTCCCCACGGAACATGCGCTCCAGCTGCTCGTAGTCCAGCCGTCGGTCGCTGCGGATGAGGGAGCGGTAGAAGCGCACTTCGCGCACGCTGCCGGAATCGTCCACTTCCATCTCCACCGTTACCGCCTTGCGGTCCTCATCCGGGCGGAGTGAACAGACGCCGGAGGAGAGCTGCGGAGGGAGCATGGGCTCGACGCCTGTGGCCACGTAGACGGAGTTGCCTCGGCGGAGCGCCTCCCGGTCGAGCGCCGTCTCCTCGACCACGAAGTAGGACACGTCGGCGATATGTACGTAGACCATGGTGGTCCCGTCGGGTGTCCGATCGAAGGAAAGCGCGTCGTCGAAATCCTGCGCCATGACGGGGTCGACGGTGAAGGTGAACAGGTCGCGCAGATCAGCCCGGTAGGAATCGCGCTTCGACTGGAGTTCGGCCGCCTCCGCCGCCTCGGCCAGCACCCGCGGACTGAAGCCACGCTGCACCAGACGATCGGTGAGCAGCGCTTCCATCACGTCCTTGAGGACGTTGCTCTTGCCCAGAGTCCGCACGATCTGGGCCTTGAACCCATAGCTGAAGGTGAAGAGCACCAAGTCGCCCGGCTGGGGGCGTACCGGGCTGCGTTCCACCGGCAGCGCTGGACAGGACTGAAAGAGGGGTTCCACCTCCAGGCTCTTTCCCCGGCGGACGATGACGCCGGCAATGCCCGCCGACCGCCCTTTGGGGTCGCCGAGGGGGATCAGGCCTGTCCTGGCCAGCGTCGCCCTGCGCCGGTCGGAACGGCTACGACCCTTCTGCTGCCTTGGCGCCACGTATCACTCCTCGGTGGCGAGGGGCGGCGACTCCGGCGACGGCCCCGGAGGCGACTCCGCGGACGAGGCCGGGAGCAACTCCAGACTCACCCACTCGGTTTCGTACACCCGCCGGCCGGATGTGAAACCCACGCGATGCGCGGCGCGCAGGAGCTCCTGCTCCTGCGCGCCCGCCAGGATGCCCGACACCACCATGCGCCGCGGCCGCCCGGCGGAGCCGGCGGCCGCTACCCTGTCGAGGAGCGCCAAGACCGGCTCCAAGGTCATGTTGGCAAGGACGGTGGCCTCGTTCGACCAAGCGGGGAGCATCTCCCCTACGCCGGCCTCCCGCAGTTCCACGATCTCGGCCACGCCGTTGACTTCCACGTTCTCGCGCGCCGAGACGAGCGCCACGGGGTCGTTGTCGAAGGCCACGATCGGCCTCCACCCCAGGCCGGCGGCCGCGATGGCAAGCACTCCCGAGCCGGTACCGGCGTCGAGCAGACGTCCACGACCCGACCCCTCCGCGCTTCCGATGTCCGGCCCGGAACGGCCGCCGCCAGGCTGCGCAGAGCCGGGCCCAGCGGCGGCAGGTTGCTCCTCCTGCAGAAGTCGCAACGTGCCCCGGGTGGTGGGATGCAGACCGGTGCCGAAGCCGAGCCCGGGATTGATGACCACCTCCACGAGGCCGACGGGCGGACTTCCCAAGGGAGCCTCCCAGGGAGGTCTGATGCGCACGAGTCCGGTCACGATGGGGCGAAAGTGCGTCTTCCACCCGTCCACCCACTCTCGGGACACCTCGGAGGACTCCACCCGCACCACTCCAGGCTTCTGCAGGTGACGGGGAAGAAGCGAGAGGACTTCAGCAGGCGAAGGGAGGCGACCAACTCCAGCCGGCAGCGGTGCCCGGGCATCCAGCGACGTCTGCGCCGCCGCGGGGTAGAACACCAGCGTGACCTCATCCGTGCCGCTGCCGGCGCCCGGCCCTCGCACCTCCTCGAAGGGGCCGAAGGCATCCATTAGTATGGCACCCGCTTCATCGGCCTCGGCGGCCGGTACGGTCACGGAGAGGGCCTGGTCGCAGCCCGAGGGGTCGCAGCCGGGAGAGGTGGAGGAAGAACGGCCGGTCGAGTGCCCGGCTGCGCTCATCGGAAGAGACCGCGCAGCTTGCTGAGTACGCCCTCGGGCCGCTCGGTGTAGTGCTCCGCACCGCAGCAGGAGTCGAAGTCCTCAAGAAGCCGCCGCTGCTCGTCCTCGAGGTCGTAGGGGATGATCACCCGCACCACGATCTGCTGATCGCCCCGCCCATGCCCGTTCAGATGCTTGACGCCTTTGCCCCGAAGGACCTTGACGTCTCCCGGCTGAGTCCCGGCCTCGAAGTCGACCTCCTCCTCGCCCTCCAGCGTCGGGACGGAGATGGTGGCCCCAAGGGCCGCCTGCACCATGGTCAGGTCGACCTGGTAGAGGATGTCGTCGTTGTGCCGCTCGAACGACTCGTGAGGCTCCACGACCACCCTCACGTACAGATCGCCGGATCCTGCCCCTCGCTCTCCAGCTCCGCCCCGGCCGCTGACGCGTACGCGCTGGCCCGTGTCTATCCCCGCCGGGATGCGTATGGTGACTTCTCGCTCCGCCACCTCTCGTCCGGCGCCGTCGCACTCGGCACAGGGCGACTCGACTACCTTGCCCCGGCCGCCGCACTGCAGGCAGAGGCCCGTCTGCACGAACTGTCCCAGCAATGTTTGCCGGACGGTGCGCACCCGCCCAGCGCCCTGACACTGCGGACATGTCTTCACCGACGAAGGATCGGTGGTCCCCATGCCCTCACAGGCGGCGCAGACCGTCTGCGCCCGGAAGGTGATCTCTTTCTCTACTCCGAAAGCCGCCTCTTCGAGGGTGAGCTCGATCTCGACGGCGAGGTCGTCTCCCCTGGCCGGTCCCGCCGGTCTGCCGCCCCCGAAGCCGCCTCCGAAACCGCCGAAAGCACCGCCCCCGAAACCTCCGCCCCCGAAAGAGCCGAAGATGTTCTCGAAGATGTCGCCAAAACCCGCGAATCCCTCGGGACCAGCTCCGGGACCGGCCCCACGCCGCAGGCCATCGTGCCCATAGGCATCGTACAGGTTGCGCTTTTCGTCGTCGCCGAGTACCTCGTAGGCCTCGGTGGCCTCCTTGAACTTCTCCTCGCACTGCGGGTCGTGATCGTTGACGTCGGGATGGTGTTCCCGGGCCAGCTTTCGATAGGCCTTCTTGATCTGCTGCATGTCGGCATCGCGCGGGACACCGAGGACCTCGTAGTAGTCGCGTTTCATTCGTATCGCTCCCCGACCAGCTCGGACAGGAGCTGAGCCGTCTCCCGTACTGTGGCGATGGCCGTTTCGTAGTTCATGCGGGTCGGCCCGACGAGGCTCACTGTGCCCAGGCGCCGCTGTGGAAGGCCGTAGCTGGCGGCCACGATCGAGAAAGGCTGCAACTCCGTGGCCTCGTGCTCGCTGCCGATGCGCACGACCACGGTTCCGCTGCCCAGAGCCGTCCGCAGGACGCGCAGAAGAAGGAAGCGTTCTTCCAGAAGCAGCAGTAGGTCGCGCAACGAGCCGACATCCTGGAGCCGCGGCTCGGCCAGAAGACGAGAGGCGCCGCCGACGAACATCTCCTCCCCGTACTGCTCGTCGACCAGGCGCTCGAAGGCAGGAGACAGACCACGCAGAAAGTCGGCCTCGCGGGGACTGAGCTCGGGGTTCTCCAGAGCGCGCCTGATCAGACGCACCGTGAGGGTGTGCTCGTTGAGAGTCTCGTTGAGATAGGTGCGTGCCCACTCCACCAGGCCGGGATCGATGGGACGCGGCCACTCGACGACGCCCTTCATGACCCCACCGGTGGAGACGATGAAGACGTACATGAGTTCGTCGGCATGGAGGGTGAGCAGTTCGACGTGGCACAACCTGGCCCCGCTGACCCGCGGAGCCAGCGCGAGAGCGAGCAGGTTGGTGGCCCGCGACATGGCCTCGGTAGCCCGCTGCAGGGCGGTGTCGATCTCGCCGGCCAGGTCTTCGCTCAACATCCCCGCGAGAGCTGTACCCTGCGGGCGACTTAGGGAGCGCGAAGGGCTGCTGATAAGCCGGTCGACGTACTCCCTGTAGCCGAGGTCGGTGGGGACGCGGCCGGCAGAGGTGTGCGGATGGGTGAGGTAGCCCCGCTCCTCAAGAGCGGCGAGTTCGTTCCGCACCGTGGATGATGAGACGCTCAGGCCGGCTGCTCCTGCCAGTTCCTTGGACGGCACGGGGCAACCCGAGCCGATGTAGCGCTCGGTGACGGCGTTCAGGATCGCACGTTGTCTCTCTGTGAGTGTCATAGCCCGCGGCTGTATGGCTTAGCTACCATCTGGAGTCTGGAGAAGGGCCGCAAGGACGCTGTTGCTAACGTCCATAAACCCTGGATTCAAGCGCAGTTTACCACACCGTCTCTCCACACATCCCTGCTCCAGGAGGTGCCCGAGTTGGGCCGGATCGAGCGCCGCTCGGACCTCGTCCTCCCCCACTCCATCCGTCGTTCGCAGACCGAGCATGGCCCGCTCCCACACGCGCGTGAAGGGACTGAGATCCTCCATCTCCGGCGGGTCGCCGGCCAGATAGGAAGTCACCGTGCGCGGGTTGGTGCGTCGCTCGCCGACGACCGTGGACACTGCGGAAGCGCCGACGCCCAGATAGTCTTCGCCGCGCCAGTAGGCCAGGTTGTGCCGGCACCCGTGTCCCGGGCGGGCGAAGTTCGACACCTCGTAGCGCCGGTAGCCGGCCTCTTCAAGACGAGATACCGCCCTGGCCAGATACTCCTCCGCGAAAGAGCCAGCCAGGCTGCGCGCCGCCGGACCCATGGTCCGGGCCACGCGAGAGGCGAAGTCGCGGGTGTAGGTGAGATCGTAGAGGGAGATGTGGGTGGGTCCGGCTGCAGCAGCGGCGTCGATGTCGCCGGCCGCGTCGGCCCAGCTCTGTCCGGGGATGCCGAACACCAGATCGATGTTCCACTCCCGCCAGCGAGCGGCCGACATGGCAGCCAGCGAGGCCTCCACCTCCCCCTGCGTGACGCGGCGGCCGAGGGCGGCGCGCAGCGCCGGTGAGAAGGACTGGACCCCGAGCGAGAGACGCGTCACTCCGGCGGCGCGCAGATCGTCGAGAAGACTGGGGTCGAGAGTCCCGGGGTTGGCCTCCACGGTGAACTCAGGACTGCCACCGGCGCCGGAGGCCGCGCGGGGCTGAGATGCCGGGTCGGCTGCCGCCTGCGCCGCGGCATCCGCCGCACCTGGCTGCTAGCAACTCGGCCAGATCGGCTACAAGTTCGAGGAGGGCGCGTCGCGGAAGAGCGGTAGGGGTGCCGCCGCCCAAATATATGGTCTCCACCGGTAGTTCCAAAGACGCGCCTCGGTCTGCCAATTCGGCCCGCAGAGCGTCCAGGTAGGCATCAACGCGCCCGGCGCGCAGATGGGGACCCAAGGGCTCCGAGGCGAAGTCGCAGTACCCGCAGCGCGAGCGACAGAAGGGTATGTGGACGTACAGGTGCTTCATCCGGCCGCCGTCCGGGCGCGCGCCGCAGGCGCGCGCCGCTTGTCGCCTCCAGCTACGACCCCGTCAGCCCCATCACCACCAGAACGATGCCCAAGACGATCCCGACTCCCCCCATCACGGCCGTCCAAGACTCCCAGCGGCGGCCGCTGCGCAGCCGGCCGCCCGAGCTCACCTCCGCAGGCCGAGTCGCGCCCTGCTCTTCGTCTTCCTTCTCCTGCTTGGCCCAGGGCCCGTGGCGAAGCCAGGTCTGCACCGCCCCCATCACGATGAGGACCACCCCCAGCACTACGTACTCGAGGTTCATTTCTTGCTTTCCTTGGGCCCACCCAGGTCGAGGACGGCAAGGAAGGCCTCCTGGGGAATCTCAACGGTGCCCACCATCTTCATGCGCTTCTTGCCGGCCTTCTGCTTCTCGAGCAGCTTGCGCTTGCGGCTGATGTCGCCCCCGTAACATTTGGCCAGCACGTCCTTCCTCAGTGGGGCGACGCTCTCCCGGGCTATGATGCGGCTGCCCACTGCCGCCTGTATGGCCACTTCGAACATCTGCCGGGGGATCTGCTTGCGCAGGCGCTCGGCCAGACCGCGTCCGATGGCGTAGGCTCGGTCGGCGTGCACGATGAGACTCAGCGCGTCCACTATCTCGCCCGCGATGCGGATATCGAGGCGCACCAGATCCCCGGGCTCGAAGTCCTTGAGCTCGTAGTCCAGGCTGGCGTATCCCTTGCTGCGCGTCTTCAGCAGATCGAAGAAGTCCAGCACGATCTCGGCCAGCGGCAGGTCGTAGTCAAGACGCACCCGCTCGGAGGTCAGGTACTCCAGGTGCGTGAAACGGCCGCGCTTGTCGTTGCAGAGCTCCATGACCGGCCCCACGAACTCCGACGGGACCAGGATGGTGGCGGCGATGTAGGGCTCGCGCACTTCCTGTATCGAACCCGATTCGGGGAAATCGACGGGATTGCTGATGGACAGCACCTCGCCGGTGACCATCTCGATCTCGTAGCGCACGTTGGGAGTGGTGGCCAGCAGGTCGAGGCCGAACTCGCGCTCCAGTCGCTCGCGGATGATCTCCATGTGCAGGAGCCCCAGGAAGCCGCAGCGGAAGCCGAAGCCCAGTGCCTTGGAAGTCTCGGGCTCGTAGAAGAGCGACGCGTCGTTGAGCTTGAGCTTCTCCAGCGCATCGCGCAATTCGGGGTAGTCCTCACCGTCGATGGGGAAAAGTCCACAGAAGACCATGGGCGTGATCTCGCGATAGCCGGGCAGCGGTTCGGCAGCCGGCCGACGGCCGCTCGTGAGGGTGTCGCCCACGCGCAGGTCGGCGACCTCTTTGATCCCGGGAATGATGTAGCCGACCTCACCGGCGCTCAGGACCTCCGTCTTCAGCATGTCGGGACTGAAGATGCCCACCTCTTCGGTGTCGGTGCGCCGTTGCGTGACCATGGCCAGGAGGGGGTCGTCCTTGCGGAACCTGCCGTCGCGCACGCGCACGAAAGCCACTGCGCCGCGGTACTGGTCGTAGACGGAGTCGAAGATGAGGGCGCGCGGAGGTCCGTCCAGATCGCCCTGCGGCGGAGGGATGCGCTTCACCACGGCCTCCAGCACCGCCGGCACGCCCTCGCCGGTCTTGGCCGAGATCTGCAGGATCTCGGAGAGCGAGCAGCCGATGACGCTCGCGATCTCTTCCGCCCGTTTGTCCGGCTCGGCCCCGGGAAGGTCGATCTTGTTCAGCACGGGCACGATCTCGAGGTCGTTCTCAAGCGCCAGAAGGGTGTTGGCCAGGGTCTGAGCTTCGACGCCCTGCGTGGCGTCGACAACCAGGATGGCTCCCTCGCAGGCAGCCAGGCTGCGCGAGACCTCGTAGGTGAAGTCCACGTGACCGGGAGTGTCGATGAGGTTGAACTGGTATTCGTTGCCATCGTCGGCGTGATAGTAGATGCGGACGGCCTGCGCCTTGATGGTGATACCCCGCTCGCGCTCCAAGTCCATGCGGTCGAGGACCTGCTCGCGCATCTCCCGCTCGGCCACCGTGTTGGTGATCTGGAGGATGCGGTCGGCCAGCGTCGACTTCCCGTGGTCGATGTGGGCGATGATGGAGAAGTTGCGGATGTGCTCGAAGCGCGCCATAGGGGGAGTATTCTAGCGCAACGCGCCCCGCTAGAATCTCAGGGATGAACCTCTACTACAGCCCCGCCTACGTCGGCTCCGCCTATTCCTTCGAGACCACCCGTAAGGCGAAGTGGGTGGCGGACTCGCTCGTCGACTCCCCCGTCGCCGGGATCGAGTTGGTCGCGCCCCGTCCGCTTTCCTGGGATGAGGTCGTGCAGGTGCACGATCCTGCGTATGCCCAAGCGGTCCAGACCGGCTCGCCCCGCTATCTGGCCGAGTCACAGGGGTTCGTGTGGGATACGGGGCTGTGGCCGATGGTTCTGGCCTCGAACGGTGGAGTGGTGGCGGCCGCGCTCCACGCGCTGGAGCACGGACTGGCCGGCTCCCTTTCCAGTGGCCTGCACCACGCACGGCGAGGCAGCGGGGCCGGTTTCTGCACCTTCAACGGGCTCGTCATTGCTGCTCGCGAAGCTCTTGCTGCCGGCGCAGGCACGGTGCTCATCCTCGATCTCGACGCCCACTGCGGCGGCGGCACAGCCTCGCTGATCGCCGGGGATCCCCGCATCCATCAGGCGGACGTGGCGGTCAACAGGTTCGACTACTACCCTCGATCGGTAGAGGAGGAGACAGGTGGGCGCATCAGTCTGCGCCTCGTGCACGAGAGCGCACGGTACCTCCTTGAGATCGAGAAGGCGCTGAACGAACTGGGAGCGCGCGGCCCCCGTTTCGACCTCTGCCTTTACAACGCCGGTATGGATCCCTTCGAGGGCGGCTCCACCGGGGCCCTTCCGGGCATCACGCAGGAAACCCTGGCTGCCCGCGAGCGCATGGTGTTCGCGTGGCTCGAGGACCACGTGGCGGCCGTGGCCTTTGTTCTCGCCGGCGGCTACCTGGGGCCCGGCCTGGATGCCGACGGCCTCGTCGATCTGCACCGCCTGACAGTATCGGCGGCAGCGGGCCCAGGCCTGCTGTGCGAGCGGGCCACGTGACCGAGAGTCCTTATCCGTCCCGCTCCCGCTCGACCACTTCCTCGGTGGACCGCGGCTGCCGGCGGCGCCTTATCACAGCGATGATGTCCTTCAATTCGGTCATGCGCATGGCCCAGGCGGCAAGGCAGTAGACCAGACCCCCGGCGAGATAGGCCAGGCCCACGGCCACGATCTGGGCCCAGACCGACTGTCCGAGAGCCGAGTCGAGAGCCCACCACACGGCGTAGGCGACGATCGCCAGCGGCACCAGAGCGACTATCGAACGGGCGGCCGACCAAGCCACCCTCCGCGCGTCGACACCCCCGATGCGCGGGCCCAGCAGGAACATGAGCCCGAAGAAGTTGACCAAGCTGACCACCGAGGTGGCGAGAGTGACGCCGCCCACGCCGAGCGGCTTGTAGAGAAGGAGCATGAGCACCGCATTCAGGATGAGGTTGCCCACGCCCATGATCAGCGGTATCCAGGGCTTCTGAATGCTGTAGAAGGCGCGGTTGAGCAGGGTGCTGGCACTCACGAAGGCCATGCCCACGCTGAAGAACAGGAGGGCGGTGGCCACCAGTTCGGTGTCGCTGGGGGTGACCTTGCCGTGTTCGTATATGAGACGGACGGTGGGCAGGGCGAGCACGGAGAAGAACGCTGCGAAGGGCAGGGTCGCAAAGAAGATCTGGCGCAGGCCGAGGGAGAGGTCTTCGCGGAACTCGGCCATCCGGCCCACGGCCGCGTGACGGGCGAAGGCCGGGAAAAGCACGGTGCCGATGGCGATGGCGAACATCCCCTGGGGAAGCTGGAACAGACGGAACGCCCTCTCGATGATCCCGGGTGCGGGGATGCTGATGAGAGTGGCCACGATGGTAGCCAGGAAGGAGTTGAAATTGATGATGCCCAGGCTGAGGATCACGGGCCCGATGAGGATCCCCACCCGCCGCACCTCTGGGCTGCGCAGTGCCAGACGGTAGGGAGAGGGCGCACCGACGTCTGCGGCGGAGTCAACGGCGCCGGGTCCGCCGGCCTCCAGTGCGGGTCGACCCCGTTTCCAGCGCCGCTTCCATACAGCCGGCACCTGCATCAAGAGCTCGAAGACGGTCCCTATGAGCACGCCCCAGGCGAGCGCCTCGAAGCCGTAATCGGCGGAGAAGGCGATCAGCACACCGATGATCACCAGGTTCCACACGATCGGAGCGAGGGCCGGCAGGGTGAAGTGGTTGTAGGAGTTGAGGATACCCATGGCGATGCCCGCCAACCCCAGGATCACCACGGTCGGGAACATCACCCGCATCAGATGCACGGTGAGTTCCACGATCTCCGGGTCGTCGCTGAACCCCGGGGCCACCACCTTCACCACCTGGGGAGCGAAGATCATCCCCAGCACGGTGATGACCCCCAGGATGGCGGTGGCCATCACGCTGACCGTATAGGCCACCTGCCAGGCCTCCCGGCGGCGCTCTTTCGCCAGCAGGGCAGAGAAGACGGGGATGAAGGCAGCCGATAGGGCAGTGTCGGCCAGCAAAGTGCGCACCAGGTTGGGGACCTTGCTGGCCACCGTGTAGGCGCCCATCTCGGCACCCATGCCCAGATACGACACCATGACGATCTCGCGGATGAGACCCAGTACGCGTGAGCCTGCCGTCGCCAGCACCAGAAAGGCGGCGGCGGTCGCGAGTCGTCTCTTGGTATCGTTGCCCATGTAGTGGGGGCTATGCTAAACTGCTGCGACTTTGAAGGGAAGACGGGAGGAATGAAGATTGGCTAATACAAAGCAGCAGCGCAAACGGGTGCGTATCGCCCAGCGGCAACGGCTGGAGAACCTGCGCTACAAGTCGTCCATCAAGACGCACTTCCGGCGCCTGAAAGATTCGATCACGGCCGGCGACGCCGATACCGCTGCTCAGACAGCCAAGAAGCTGACCTCCACCATCGACAAGGCCGCCGCGAACAACGCTATCCACGACAATAACGCGGCGCGCAAGAAGTCGAAGGTGGCGCGGCTCCTCGCCAAGCTCTAGAGCCTTCTCCATCTGGCAAAGTCCCCCCGTCCGGCGCGGTCTTCGACCGCGCCCCGAGCGTCCTCACTCCGCCAGCAGACGGCCGAGGCATAGCTGCAGTTCCATCTCGGAGGGCACCGAGCCCATCCCCTTCATGCGGGCATCTGTGTCGGCGAGCACTCCCAGCCGGCGCGCTATCCCTTCGGGACCGAGCAGAGCTGCCTGCTCCATGAGCTTCCTGACCGGGTAAGGCTTCATCTTCATCTCCGACTGCACCGCATCCCGGCTGAAGCCCTCTTCCCTCAGGGCCGCCACCCGGCTGAGATTCTGGAAATTCCGCAGGATCCGATAGAAGAGCCTGCCCTCCTCCTCTCCTGCGGCCAGAAGCTCGTCCAGGGCTGCGAACGCCTCCGCGCCCCTGCCCAAGGCGAGGGCGTCGAGTAGATCGAAGATGTTCGCCTCCACGGTGGCGACCGCGAGCAGGCGGATGTCCTCGGGCATCACCGGATCGCTCTCGACGTACGCCTTGAGCTTCTCCAGTTCCCGCAGCAGAATGCTCTGATTGTCCCCGCAGCGCTGCACCAGAAGACGGGCCTCGGAAAGACCCAGGCGCAGGTGCATGCCTGCCGCCTGCTGCACTAGCCAGCCGGGAAGCTGCCCCTCCTTGGGCGCATGGTATTCGAGCACCTCCCCGTGTTTGTCCATGGCCGTGCGCAGGAGATCGCTGGGAGGAAGCTTCTCCGCTACCAGGGCCAGGCAGGCATCCGGCGCCGGGGAGGCCAGATATGCGGCCACGATCTGCTTGTCGGCCTTCTGCCAGGCTTGGGCTTCGTGCACGAGCACCAGCCTCGTACCACCCAGGAAGGCCAGAGTATTGGCGGCGTTGACAACCCGAGCCCCGCCGTCTGTCGAGGCGTCGAACTCGTCGATGTTGAGGTCGGTGCCCGAGTCCTCGGCGATGCGCGCCTTCAGTCGTCGAAGCGCCAGTTCGACCTTGGGAAGATCGTCGCCCAGGATGAGATATGCCGGCTTGAGGGGCGCCCGGGTCTGGAGCCGTCCGGGGCTCGTGGGAGCCGTGGGGTGCCCCGCCGAGGCCGCGAGATTCGTGAGGCTCTCTTCCTTCAACGAGTGGTGTTCCTCTCGGTCGTCAGGGCCAGGTCCTTCCCGTCTGTGGTATAGCATACCCAACCCGCCCAGTCGGTGCGCACCACGCTGGGGACCCGCTGCTCAAGGAGGCTGAGGGTGGCGGGATCGGGGTGGCCGAAGGAATTGTCCTCACCCACCGAGACGGCGGCAGCCTTGACCTCCAATCCGTCCAGCAGTTCCGCCGAGCAGGCGCCCCGACTGCCGTGATGCGGGACGATGACTACATCGGCAGGCGGAAGATCGTATCTCTCCAGCACTTCGCCTTCGGCATCGCCGGGAAGAAGGACCTCGGCCTCCACGTAGGTCAGGAGCGAGACCACAGAACTGCCGTTCAGTTCCTCGCCCCCAGGTGGAGAGGCGCGGGCACCCCAGGGATCAGGCCCGTCGAGCATGACCAAGGGGCGGCGGGGAGCGAAGAATGTCACCAGAACTCCGTCGACCTCCACACAGGAACCGGTGTGGGCGAGGAGGTAGCCGGCATCTCCCTGCTCGAGGCGGCGCCGCAACTCCAGGTAGTCTTGCGCTTCTGCCTCCCCGACCCGACCCCCCGGTGCCGCGGTCAAGGCCTCGACCACTTGGGTCTGATCGACCAACGTCCCCACCTCCAGTTCGTCGACGCACTCCAGCAGGCCGGCGAAATGGTCGGCGTGAGGATGCGAGATCACGACCACGTCCAGCCTGCGCACTCCCAGGGCCGCGAGTTGTCCTCCCAAGTCGCAGCCTGCCGGGCCTCCGTCGAAGAGAAGAGCGTGGCGAGCGGGCGTACGCACCAGGACCGCGTTGCCCTGGCCCACGTCGAGCACTCGGATCTCGACCTGGTCCGGCCACCCTCTGCCCGCGAGCGCCACCGCGACAGTGCGATAGGCGTGGGTGAGCGGCCCGTAGGCGCCGGCCCCTGTCGATGAGAGCGACACTCACCAGGAGAACGGCGAGGGCGACTGCGCGGTTGTGGCTGCGGGGTCGATGCGCCAGTATCCGGCGCTGGCAACCTCGGTAGTAGGGCAGCCGCACTCCGAGGGGAGGACGGACCACTCGCCCGGCCAGCGCCAGAGCCAAGGGCAGGACAACGGCCGCCGCCCCTGCCGCCGCAAGGGCCCGGCCTAGATCCTCTGCCCGCAATACGGGAGCAGCCGCGAATAGGCGAGAGACCTCCACCGTCCAAGCGGTGGCAGGTGCCACGAGCCAGTCGAAAGCGGCGCTGAAGCCGCCCCACACATGGCCGGATATGACGCTCGCCATTCCCAATCCCGTCACGTAGGGGAGGACGGGGATGACCACCAGGTTGGCGATGGCTCCTACGAGCGACGTCTGGCCGAACACCAGCAATGAGACGGGGGCCGTCCCCAGGGACGCGGCGATGGACACGGCCAAGTTGGACGCTATCCCTGTGGGCAGACGGTGAAGCAGGCGTTGCAGCGAAGCCGCCAGCGCCAACATGCCCCCGAAGGCACCGAACGAGAGTTGGAAGCCGACGTCGAACAGGGCGAGGGGATTGAGCGCGAGCACGACGCACGCTGCCAGCGCCAGTATCTGCCACTGGTCGCGGCCGCGCCCCACCCAACGCCCCGTCAGCACAACAAGGATCATAGCCACCGACCGCACCACGGGAGGCGAGGCCCCGGCGAAGGGAATCATCGACAAGGCGGCCAGCGCCGCGAGCAGAAACCCGGTGCCGCGAGATAGCCGAGCCAGCCTGGCCAAGCCAAGCATGATGAGGGCCAGGCTGGCGACGTGCAGGCCACTCACCGAGAGCATATGCGCCGTCCCCGACCGGCGGAAGGCGTCGAGCCAGGTGGAATCGATCCCCACCGTGTCGCCCATGACCACTCCCTGCAGGACCTCGTCGAGACGGGCCTCCGGTCCCCGGCTGAGATCGGCCCGGGCTCGGGCCCGGACGCGGTCGAAGAAACCCCAGAAGCCCCCCCGGGCCCCCTCGATTCTCACATCCTGCGCGGCCGCGGACAGCACCACTTCGACGCCCTGCCGATGCAGGTAGGCTCGCTGGTCGAAGCCCGAGGCAGTGGGACCTTCCGGCTGCTGGATGGTCGCTTCACATGCGACGATCGCCCCTTCGACGAGAAGCCGGCGGGCTCCTTCACTCGGTCCGGCCTGTCCGCCCTTGGGAGGCGCTACCTCGAGGAGGACGGTCTCGCCTTCAAGAGCGCTTTCCCCCTCTGGAAGGGACGGCGCCTTCTCCGGAACGATCGACCCCGCCCGTAGTTCAGCGAGGGCGCTCTGCCACCCGCCGTTCGCTCGCACCTGACCGGTGATGACCAACTCCGCCCTGATACTCTCCCCCACGTGGCTGCGGAGTTCGCCGTTCCCCAGTGCCATCACCCGGACGCTGCCCCCGAGATAGCCCGCGAAGAGCCCCACGAGGAGTACGCAGACGACGACGAGCGTGCGTGCCGGTCGGCGCGGGCCTCCCGCTGTCGCGTTAGTCGCCATGCCGACGAGACCCCCGCAAAGGGCGATGGTCAGGCCGAGCGCGGCGACGATGGGCCGAGCACCTGTAACAGCGGCGGCGGCAAGCCCGGCCGCACAGAGAAAAGTGCTCGCCCGCGCCACGCCCACCCGGCGCACGAACCAGGTGGTCAACCCCGATGAAGACGTGGAGGCCAACTCCGCTCGCGTCGGCGGACGGTCAGAGAGTGACCAGAGGACGCAGTTGCTCCAGCTTGGACGGACCGATGCCCGGCACCTCCGTCAGTTCATCGACGCTTGCGAAGGGACCGTTCGCCTCACGATAGGTGACTATGTCCTGGGCGATGGCGGGACCTATACCCGGCAGGGAGTCGAGTTCCTCCACGCCGGCCGAGTTGATGGACAGCGGCCCGGCGGCGGCCGCGCCCGCTCCCGGCGCCCCGTCGGTTGGCTCCACGGGCACTGAGGCACCGGCCGCGGTCTCTCCCACGCGGGGCACGTACACACGGCAACCGTCACTGAGGCAGGCTGCGAGTGTGATGGCCTCTTCGTCGGCGTCGGGAGTGAAGCCACCGGCCTTGTCGATGGCCTGAAAGACGCGGCTCTCGGGTGGCATCTCGTATACGCCCGGCCTGCGCACCGCACCCGCGACCTGCACGAAGATCAGAGCCCTCTTCGTGGTAGTGGTGGTCTGCGCGGCCTGCCTCGCGGCTTCGCCGGCGGGGTCTCCGCCCGGCAGGATCATCGTGTCGGACGTGCCAGATCCATCCGCCCCTCCGACGGCGGATATCTTGACCGCGGAAGCGGAAGAGGAGTCGCCCCCCGGGGACGACTCGCTGCGCATGGCCATGACCGCCCCGCTGCCGACCGCCAGAACGACGAGACCCGAGACGATGTACACCAAGAGGCGCTTTGCAGGAATTCCAGCCATAGCGGCAGGATAGGGCGCAGACTCGCGTGCTTCCTCCGCCCTAAGGCCTATCTTGGAGGCTTAGCAGCCTCTGTAAGCTCCTCGGCCATGAATCCCGCTACCAGGCGACCCACTTCCTTGCGGCTCTCCTCGAAGAAATGGCCGGCTCCGGGCAGCACCTCCAGCCGGAAGTCGAGACCCATGTCGGTCAGAAGCCGCTCCAGCGGTCCGGGCGGGGCGATATCGTCCTCTTCTCCACAGACGGCGAGCACGGGACCCCTGTAGGCACGAAGACTGTCGAAGGCCGCCGGGAGTTCATCCTCCCAGTGCGCGGGTAGGGCCACGAGAGCAAGGGCGTCGACCGGCACCGGTCCGGCGCAGGCCATGGCAGACATGATGCTGCCGAAGGAATAACCGGCCAAACCCAGCGGTGGCCGTGGCGGCGATGGGAGCGGCGACACGCCCAACCTCTCCTGGAGATGGGCGAGGGCTGCCTGGACATCGAGGTGTTCGTCCCTGCCGCTGTACTGCCCGCCGCTCTCCCCGACCCCCGGGAAGTTGAAGCGCAGGGTGGCCAGACCGTGCTCGCGACATGTCTTGGCCACACGGTAGACGACCGGCTGAGCCATCGTGCCGCCGTAGAGCGGATGGGGGTGGGCGACGACCACGCCGCCCCACGATCTCCCGAGGTCCCCTTCCTCGAAGATGCCCTCCAGCATGTGGTCGCCTGCGAAGAACAGCTCCGCAGCCCGGTCGATCATTCGCGGTAGTTCACGTACTGGAGGGGCACGCCCAGGTCGGTCTCCTTAAGCAAGCTGATGACCTGCTGTAGATCGTCGCGCTGCTTGCCGGTGATGCGCACCTCGTCGCCCTGGATGGCCGCCTGCACCTTGAGCTTCTTCTCCTTGACCAACTTCACCACCTTGCGCGCCGTCTCGATGTCGATGCCGTTGGTGATGGTCACGGTCTGCCGGACCATGTCCCCCCCGGCCTTCTCAGAGGCACCGAAATCGAGCGCCTCTGCCTCTATCGAGCGCTTGACCACCTTGGAGATGAGCATGTCCTTGATGGCCCGCAGCTTCATCTCGTCCTCGGTGAGCACGTTGATCTTCCCTTCCTTGCGGTCCAAGTCGATCTGGGTCTTCGACCCTCGGAAGTCGAACCGTGTGGAGATCTCCTTTTTCACCTGATTGACGGCGTTGTCCAGCTCTTGCATGTCCACCCGACTGACGATGTCGAAAGACGGCATCAGTTCTCCTCCTTCTGCCGTAGGGAACCCCGTCCAGGATACCGCAGGGCAGGCAAGGGGTAGCAAGCGACGGCTGATGGTTGGTAAACTGACGGGCATGTCGCCTGACGGAAAACGGAAGGGCGGCGGTGTCCTCCGGCGTGTGCAGGAAGAGACCGACGCTCTGAGTTCACGAAAAGGGCGGATCGCGATACTGATCGTGGTCGTAGCTCTGCTAGGCAATCTCGTTGCCGGCGTCCTCCCCCTCCCCTTTGTCGGTCTCGGTCCGGCCGACGCCGCCAATGAAGCACTTACCACCGCCCAGGCCGAACTCAAGGCCGCCAAGGCCGAACTGGCCGCAGAGCAGGCGCGCCTGGACGACTTCGCCCAGAAGCAGGAAGACGCCGAGGTGCGTCTGGAGACGACGCAGGACCGCATCGCGGAGGTAGAGGCCGGCACGCACAAGGCCGAGGCCAAGCTGGCCCGTCTGCAGACCCAGCTCTCGGAACGACTGGTCGAGATCTACAAGGACCGAGGGTCGCAGGCCCTGGCCGCCGTGGACGCCGTCTTTTCCGGGGAAGACAAGTCCATCGGCGCCGTACTCGACCGTCTGGCCATGGTCACCCACGTAGCCGAGCAGGACGGGGAACTGGTGGCCGAGGTCAAGGGCAGTCTCGAGGAACTCGACCAGTTGAACGCCGAGTTGACCACGCAGAAGGCCGCCGAGCAGGAAGACGCCGCGCAGTACGCCGCGGCCCGCGACCAGACGCTGCAGGAACTGGAACAGGTCAGGGACGAGTACAACGGGCTGCGCAGCCGCGTGGCCCAGTTGGAGGAAGAGGAGCGACAGCGCCAGGAGGAGGCCCGCAGGGTGGCCGAAGCCAAGGCCGCCGCCGAGGCGGCCGCGAAGGCTGAGGCCGCGGAACTCGCGGCGGCAGAACGCGCTGCTGCCCAGAGCGCGGCGGCAGAGGCAGCCGCGGCTCAGGAGAACAGCACCTCGACCACCAAGACCAGTACGGCCAAGACGGACACCACCTCCACCAGCAAGTCCACGACCACTACCGCCGAGAAGTCCACGACCACGACGACCAAGAAGTCGACGACCACCACCAAGAAGCCCACCCCCAAGCCGGACCCTGTGGTCGATGCCAGCGCCGGCTGGGTGTTCCCCGTCCAGGGGCCCAACAGCTTCGTCGATAGCTTCGGCGCGCCGCGTTCGGGCGGCCGCACGCACAAGGGCTGCGACATCATGACGGCTCGGGGCACTCCTCTGGTCGCCGTGGTGAGCGGTACCATCCGCGCCACCAATCCCACCAACTCCGGGCTGGGTGGCATCACCATCCATCTCACCGGCAGCGACGGCAACGTCTACTACTACGCGCACCTTTCCTCCATAAAGAGCGGCATCAAGTCCGGGGTGCATGTCGACGCAGGCCAGGTGATCGGGGCTGCCGGCAATACGGGCAACGCCAGCGGCGGGGCGGTACACCTGCATTTTGAGATCCGGCCGGGCGGGGGTTCCGCCATCAACCCCTACCCCACTCTGATCAAGTACCGCTGACGCTCGGGTCGGATCAGACGCGACTGCCGGGGAGACGCGGCACGCAATGCGGCCCGTCGGCCAGACAGGCGATACGAGGCTCGCGCCCCAGGACCAGCTGCGACTCCAGCGCCGCTCGTTCGAGCGCAGCACGAACGAACCGGCTCACCATCTCCCCCATTTCTTCCCTGACGGACGACTTCCCGGCGTCGGTGGGGCGACGGCAGGGCAGGATGGCGTAGTCGGCGGCCGTAGTCTGCGGGCTGAAGTAGTAGAGATGCTCGCGCGGTATCTTCTCCAGTATCCGAGCCAGGGACTGGACCGCCCATTGGTCCTGCACGAATTCCCAGTCGTCGGCCTGCACGAGGGCCTGAAAGGTTTCCGCCCCCGACTCGGCCAGCAAACCGAGCAGGCGGCGATAGGACTCCGAGCCCACCGGGTCGGAATCGGTGGTGTCGGCGACGATGACCAGATAGCCCCCCTGCCGCACCGCCGGGGCCGCCGAGCCGATGGCCTTACTGGCCTGATAGTGGTTGATACCCGTGCGCGCGGCGTGGGTGACCACGATGTCGTACTCATGTTCCAGTCGCACTTCCGAGAAGCTTCGCAGGTGTTCGACGGCGGCCAGGTGAGCCGCCTGCATGTCGCCCGCGAACACGCCCGCCACCAAGCCGTCAGGGCGCATGGTGACGTTCAGTATCAAGTCGGGTGGCACCAGCGAGGCGATCTCGAGGGAGTACTCGTGGCAGGGATTCCCCTCCAGGCATAGGTCACCGATACCGTCGCTCGCGACCACGGCCGGGCCGTGGAAGTCGCGCACGCTCCTCACGTCAAGCAGGCCCGGACAGATGCTCTTGCGACCACCCGAGGCGCCGGCCATGAAATGAGGCTCCACGAGACCGGTGAGGATTCTGAAGCCGGCTTCCGCATACACCCGGTTGACCGAAACCGGGGCGGCCTCAGCCGGACGGCCGGTCGACGCGCGACCGTCCCGGTCGGTGTGACCAGCCGGCGCGCGACGGGCAGCGTCGGCGCGATCCACAGGGACGAGCCCGCCAGGGTCGGCGGAGTCATGGCAGATCACGCGAACCCCAGCCGCGCGGACGCGGGGGTCGAAGAGGGCCCACATCTGGGAGTCGGTGAGAACATGATGCGTGCCGGTGGCCACCAGCAGCGTGATCCAGTCTGAGGGAAAGCCCGCCCCCAGCAGAAAGCTGACCAGCGGCCAGAGGATGCCTGTGTCGCCCTTGTAGGGTACGGGCCGCGAATGGTCGGACACCACGATGACCACCGATCGCGGTAGGCTGGGATTCAACGACCTCATCCGCTTGAGCGCCTCGTGGCACAGGTCTGCGAACGGCGGGCATCCGAGCGGAGAGGAGAAGGCGCGGGCCAGCGCCTGGGATACATCGGCCACGGGTTCGGGCTCCCGGGCGCGGAAGATGTCTGTGCCGGGAGGAAGGACGAGCTCGGTGCGATAGGAGTCGAAGGCCAGACGCACGCGTGGCGCCTCTTTGGCGACAGCGGGCATCAGGTCACCGTGGTTCCCATCGCCTCGGCCAGCCGCCCCCATTCTTCGTAGAGGGCAGCGATCTCGTCGGCCAGCGCCGCGGCCTCCGCGGATGCGGTGGACAGCAGTTCGTAGTCTGAACCGTGGGCCGGATCGCTAAGGAGAGCGGCCACCTCGGCCTGGCGCGCCTCGGCGGCCAACAGCCGCCGTTCCACCTTCCGATAGCGGCTCTGCAGTTCCTTGCGCTCTTTGTAGCCCAATTCCACGGTCACCGCTCGGGCGCTCCCCGAGGCCCCAGACATGCCTCCCACGGTCCGGGCCCCCGCCTTCGCCGCTGATGCCGCTGCCTCAGAGGCGTCGAGAGGGTCGGCAGGCTGTTCCTCTCCGCCCCCCCCGCTCGTCTTCGCCTCCGCCCCGCCGCCCTTGCCGTTCCCGGCGCTCGCTGCATGCTCCTCCTGGGCCCTCTTCCACTGGTAGTACTCCCAGTCACCCTGGTAGTGCGTCAAGCGTCCGTCGCGCACCTCGATGACCTTGGTTCCGATGGCGTTGATGAGGTGCCTGTCGTGGCTGATGAAGACCACCGAACCCTCGAACTGAGCCAGGGCCGCGCTGAGCACGGCCCGCGAGTCCATGTCCAGGTGGTTGGTGGGTTCGTCGAGCAGCAACAGCCCGGCGGGATCGATGAGCATCCTGGCCAGAGCGAGGCGGGCCTTCTCCCCCCGGAGAGCACGCCCACCTTTTTGGTCACATCGTCCTCGTTGAACAGGAAGGTGCCGAGATAGCTCCGCACTTCCGGCAGACGCCCGGCCGGAGCCGCCGCCTCCTCCATGGTCTTGAGGACCGTCTGCCCCGGATGGAGGACTTCCAGTTGATGCTGGGCAAAGTACTCCCGGCGCACGTTGTGTCCCAGCTTCAACGACCCCCCATCGGGCTCGATGACCCCGGCCAGCAGCTTGAGCAAAGTGGATTTGCCAGCCCCGTTGGGCCCGACCAGCGCGATCTTCTCCCCCCGCTCGACCACCAGGTCGAGACGCTTGTACACCACCTTGTCGCCGTATACCTTGCGGACGTGCTTGATGTCGGCCACCACCCTGCCGGTGCGCGGCGGCTGAGGGAAGCGGAACTTGATGGTTTTCCGCTCCATCGTGGGGGCATCGATGCGTTCCGTCCGTTCCAGCTGGCGGATCTTCTGCTGCACCTGCTTGGCCTTGGTGTTCTTGGCCCGGAAACGGCGGACGAAGCTTTCCGCCGCGTCGATCTCGCGCTGCTGGTTCTTGGCTGCGTTGGCCAGAGCCTCGTAGCGTTGGCGCTTCTCCAGCTCGTAGTGGTCGTAGTCACCCGCATAGAGGTCGATGATGCCGCGGTCGAGGTCGGCGATATGCGTGGCCATGCGGTTGAGGAAGTAGCGGTCGTGGCTGATGACGAGGAGGGCCCCGGTCCAGCCCAGCAGGAACTCCTCCAGCCAGACGAGGCTCTCCAGGTCGAGGTGGTTGGTCGGCTCGTCCATGAGGAGCAGGTCCGGTTGCTCCAGGAGCAGGCGGGCGAGCGCCACCCGCATGCGCCAGCCGCCCGAGAGCTCGGCGATGGAGCGCTCGAAGTCCCCCTCACTGAAGCCCATGCCGCGGAGGATGGCCTGCGCCCGGGCCTCGAGCTCGTAACCGTGCGCGCTCTCGAAGGCGGTCTGCAAAGACCCGAGCTCGTGCAGCAGCGCGTCGGCGTCGGCCGACTGGGCGGCGCTCTCGGCCGCCGCAGTGGCTGCGTCCGCAGCGTCGGCGGCGCCGGCCACGCCTGTCTCGTAGAGCTGCGCCAGCCGGCGGCCCAGCTCGGCGATGCGATGCTCGGCGCTCAGGATGTCGGAATACGACGCCAGGACCTCATCCATCACCGGGTGACCGGCGATCTCCTCGATCTCCTGGGGCAGAAAGCCGATGCGCAGGTCCTTGCGGGCGCTGATCTCCCCCCCGTCCAGCGACATCTCCCCGGCTATGAGCCGCAGCATCGTGGTCTTTCCGGCGCCGTTGGCACCCACCAGTCCGACGCGCATGCCGGGCTTGATGTGCAGACTCGCGCCGTCCAGGATCACCTGGCTGCCGAAGGACTTGGAGATGTCGGTTAGGTGCAGCATCGCACGGTAGGATAGCAGCCAGGAGAGGGCGGCATCCGCGGTCGGGAGGACTTCAGCGCGCGTAGCGGGACGGGCGCGCCTGGGTCAGCGCTCGTCCCAGAACAGACCCTGTTCGTCCGTCCCCAGGCCCTGCCGCGAGGCACGGCCGAGCAGTTCTCGTATGGCTTCGGCACCTTCCGGACCGTAGTCGAGGCTGAACTCGTTCACGTAGAGCTCCACGTGGGCCGAGCATACCTCGACGTCCATCTCCTGGGCGTAGCGCGCGGCGTATGCGAAGGCCTCCTCGGGGAAGGAGCGCGCCCTCTCCAGACCGGCCCGCACCGCGTCCTCCGCCGCAGCCTGGACCTCGCGGGGCAGGGAGCGACGGACGGCTATGCCTCCCAGGGGAAGAGGGAGCCCCGTCGTGCCTTCCCACCACTCCCCCAGGTCGGCAAGGCGGCGCAGACCGTGGGCCCCGAAGGTGAAGCGGCCCTCGTGGATGATGACCCCGGCATCGACCTCTCCGGCGGCCACGGCGGGCATGATACGGTCGAAGGGCATGATGACCGGCCTGTCCAGGCCCCCGGTGAATAGTTCCAGGAGCAGAGCGGCGGTAGTCAGACCCCCGGGCAGGGCCACTCGACTCCTGCTGAGTTCGTCGGCCAACCCGGCCACATGGTCCATGTCCGGCGCGGGCCGCAGGCCCGAATCCTTGCGCGTGACCACCAGAGGTCCGCAGCCGCGCCCCAAAGCGCCGCCCGAGTGGAGCAGGGCATACCGATCGCGCAGATGGGCAAAGGCGTGCATGGACACCTTCACCACGTCCGCCTGCCCCTCCTGGGCAAGCCGGTTGAGCGTGTCGATGTCCTCAAGCCTGAGTTCGATGTCGGGAGCGTCGGGGAGTAGACCCTCGATCCAGGCATGGAAGATGTAGGTGTCGTTGGGGCAGGGAGAGATGGCCAGCTTCAGGCGTTCTCCCCCGGTATCGGCGCTCATCCCGGCCTCACGAAGCCCCTCGCTTGCCCGGATCCAGCGCTGCACAGATGGCCAGCGCGGCCTCTGCGGCCACCGAGACGGCCCGCTCCACCTGCCAGGAGGCCCTATCGCGATCGGTGATCGCGTTACTGATACCCCGTACCTCCAGGAAGGGCACCCCGTAGAGAGCGCACATGTGCGCTGCCGCAGCGCCTTCCATGGATTCGGCCAGCGCGCCCCAGCGTTCGAGCAGCGCGGCGGCCTCGGCGGCGAGACCGGTGACCCGCGAAGCGGTCAGGCAACGGCCGCTGAAGACGCGCGGCCGCCCGGTGACCGCGACGGTCCCCACCGTGAAGACGCCGGTCCGCTCGAGCGCCCCGACGGCCGTCCGCACCAGATCTTCGTCGAACGTGAAGCGGATCCCCGAATCGCACCCTCCATCCTTGCCGACCGGAAGCCCCAGATCATCCGCGGACAGCCACCCCTGGGGGCTGGAACTGCCGCTGTCGGCATAGATCTCCTCGGTCGCGAGGACAACGTCCCCGGGCTGCGGACAGGCGCCGTCCGGGTCCTGGAAGGCGCCCGCGATCCCCACCTGCATCACCAGCCCGGGAAGCGGCCTCATCGCCTGCAGCAGGCTGGTGAGGATATGGGCCGTGTTTGTCTTGTCGCAGCCCCCTATCGCAATGGCGGCGGGTATCGGCTCGCCCCCGCCTCCGCTCCCATTCCGCAGCCGGCCTGTGGCGACAGCCTTACCGGCCAGTTTGAAATGCTCCGCGTCTTCGAGATGCGCGAGCAGGGGCGCAGCCTCCGGTGCCGTGGCCGTGAGCAGCAGCAGGCGACAGCCGTCCAGAGCCTCAGAGGCCGCAGCGCAGCCGTCCAGTAACGCCGGCGACCGATCGAAAGTACCGGAGGACGGGTCCGCGCGCCTCTCCCCCACTAGGCGCCCTCGAGCAAGAGCAGGTCCGGGTCCTCGAGATAGCCGATCACCATGTTGAGGAAGCGGGTCGCCTCGGCACCATCGATAAGCTGATGGTCGAAGGTCAGCGACAGCGGCAGCAGCAGCCGGATCACGATCTTGCCCTCGCGTACCACCGGCATCTCGCGCACCCGCCCCATGCCCAGGATGGCAACCTCGGGATAGTTGACGATAGGCGTCGCGAAAGTGCTGCCGATCGCCCCGAAGTTAGTGATGGTGAAGGTCCCCCCGTGCAACTCGCTCATGTCGAGCTTGCGTTCCTCCGCCCGGCCCACGAGGTCGACGACTTCTTCAGCGATCTGGAAGATGCTCTTGGAGTCGGCAGCCTTGATGTTGGGCACGACCAGCCCGCTGGGGGTGTCGACCGCCATGCCGATGTTGTAGTAGCGCTTGAGGACGTACTCCTCCTGAGATTCGGCCAGCGAGGCGTTGAGCCGGGGGAAGCGCTTGAGGGAGGCGGTGCACGCTTTGACGACGAAGGCCAGATAGGTGAGCCTGACCCCGCGCTCCTTGGCTACCTCGCGCTCCTTCTCGCGGATGCGACGGATGATGGTCACGTCGGCGTCGTCCATCACGGTCACCTGGGCCTGCTTGGTGGAGGATTCGGCCATGCGCTTGGCCATCGTCCGGCGGACACCTCTGAAGGCGACCCGCTCCACGAAGCCCAGATCGCTCTCCTCGATAGTCCCCTCCAGGAGGGGAACGGGGGCGGTCCCCGGCGACTCCCGGCCCACAGGCGCGGCCCGCCGCCCGGCCGCCGCTGCTTCCGCCGCGCCGGCTGAGGCGCCGGCAGAGACTGGTGTTCCAGCCCCATAGGCACCCAACTGCGCGACATCCTGCACGTCCTGCTTGAGGATCCTTCCGCCGGCACCGGTGCCGCGGATGATGTTGAGATCGACGCCCAACTCCTTAGCCAGTGCACGGACCGAGGGCAGGGCAAGGACTCCCGGGCCCGGCTCCGCCGGGCCCCCGCTCGGCGCCGCGGCCGCCGGCGGCACAACCGGTACAGGCGGCGGCACTTCCTCGGGTGCCTCCTCCAGGATCCCCACCACGGAGCCGGTATAGGGCTCCGCTGGAAGTCCCGGCTCCGCCTTGGGCTCGGCCACAGGCGCGGGGGCCGGTACCGCCGGAGGTGCCGGCGCCGCTGGTGCCGCTACGGGCACCTCCATCGTCGTCGCCCCGGCCGCCGGCGCCGGCGGCGGCGCGCCCGCCGCACCATCCTCCTCGATCGTCACTACAACGTCGCCCACGTTGATGATGTCGCCCTCGGCCGCCCGCAGGCCGGTCACTCGACCGGCGCGGGGGGAGGGAAGCTCCACCACGGCCTTGTCGGTCTCCACTTCGACCAGAGTCTGGCCCTCGGCGACCGTGTCGCCCTCCTTGACCTTCCAGGCCAGGATCTCGCCCTCGGCTATGCCCTCCCCTATGTCGGGGAACTTGAACTCGTAGGCCATGACTACACCTCTTCGATCTTGCCTGCGTGAGTGTGACGGGCCACGTTTCCGGCCCGCAGCTTGCGTATCTGCTTCCTCAACTCGTCGTCTCCCAGGAACTCATCGTCCCGGGCGCCATCGTAGTGCACCATCTCCTCGAGGTGTCGCATGAGCTTGGCGGCGGGAGGGCCCTCCAGAGCACTCTTGCCCACGGCGAGCATCTCGTACACGTAGATGAAATCGGGGAGGTTGAGCAGGTGCTTCAGGGGCCCCTGCACACGCGCGTTCTTGACCGCCGACACCGGCTGCACCGCCAGACCCAGGCTGTGAGCAGCAAGCCACAGATACATGAAGGCGTCCGCGAGCGACGTCTCGAAGATGGAATCGGCCTTGGGCGTCTCGTAGCGGGCGTTCATGGGCAGTCCCACCTTCCGCCGGGTATCGCCCATGATGAGGACGTACACCGGCGCCAGAGGACAGCCAACGGGACCATGCTTCTCCAGGGTCCACGGCTCGCCCTGCCAAGCCTCGCGGGTCGCCTCCAGGGCATAGAAGTCCCGGGTCGCCCACTCCTCGACGATCTGCTTGACGCTTCGCCGCAGGCCCTCCTCGCGGAGCACCATGAGTTCCACGAACTGCATGTTGAAGCCCGTGGGAGCCCAGCGGGCGGCCTCCAACAGCTTCGTGACCATCTCGTCGGGGATGGGGTCGGGCTTGATGGCACGGATCGTGCGCCGCCCCTTGATCAGCTCCAGGAATTCCTCGTACGCCACCTGTTCCTCCATCCCGTCTCTCGCGGATCCGGACGGATGCCGCCCGTCAGAGCCTGTCGGCCTCCACGTGCCGGGCCACGTTGCCCGCCCTCAGCTTGATGATCTGTTTCTTCAGCTCTTCCTCGCTCAGGAATTCGTCGTCGGACGCACGGTCGTGATGCACCATCTCGTCCAGATGCCGCATGAGCTTGGCCGAAGGACCGCCTTCCATGGCGCTGTAGCCGACCAGGAAGATGTCGTAGATGTAGATGAAATCGGGCAGGTTGAGCAGATGTTTGACCAATCCCTGCACCTTGGGGTACTTCACCGCCGACACGGGTTGGGCCGCCAACCCCAGGGCATGGGCCGCCAGCCACATGTACATGAAAGCGTTCGCCAGTGACGACTCGAATATGGAGTCGCCCTTCTGCTTCGCGTGGCGGGCCGCCATGGGTAGACCCACCCGCCGCCGCATATCCCCCATTATGAGGATGTTCACGGGCGCGAAGGGACAATCCCACACCCCGTGGGTGTCGATGGCCCAGGGGGAACCCTGCCATGCCTCGCGGGTGGCCTCCAGAGCGAAGAAGTCGGCGTTCTTGTAGTCGTCCACGATCTTCTTTATGCCCATGCGCAGATGGGGTTCCTTCACCACCAGGAACTCCACGGGCTGCATGTTGAAGCCGGTGGGAGCCCAGCGGGCGGCCTCCAGAAGCTTGTCGATCAACTCGTCCGGCAGCGGATCGGGCTTGATGGCCCGAATGGTACGGCGGCTCTTGACCAACTCGAGGAACGCTTCGTAGGCTTCGTTCTCCACGCTCTTCTCCTTCGGTCAGAACTCCCCGACCTCTCAGAACTCCATGGCCTGTCGGACGGCTTCCACCACCAGATCGGCGTTGGGCTGATAGTAGTCCTCCAGCTTGGCCAATGGAGGCATGGTATCGAATCCGGTGACTCTCAGCACCGGGGCCTTGAGATGCAGGATGGCGCGCTCCATGATCTGAGCGGATATCTCGGCACCCATGCCGCCGCTCCGGGGTGCTTCATGCACTACCACTGCCCGGCCCGTCTTCTTGACGCTGGTCACGATGGTTTCGTAGTCGAGAGGGGCCATGCTGCGCACGTCGACCACTTCCGCGTCGGCGCTGCCGTCTGCCGCCAGCCTCTCGGCGACCTCCCGTATGGTGCGGAGCTGGGCGCCCCAGGCCAGGAGGGTGATATCGGCGCCCTCTCTGACCACCCGGGCCTTGCCCAGAGGGATGGTGTAGATCTCCTCGGGTACTTCCATCTTTATGGCGCGGTACACGCGGGCCGGTTCCATGAACACGACCGGATCGGGGTCGCGGATGGCGGCGATAAGCAGGCCCTTGGCTTCGTAGGGATCGGCCGGGATGACGGTCTTGAGACCGGGCACGTGGGCAAAGATGGCTTCCATGCTCTCGGAGTGGTGCTCGAGCGCCTTTATCCCTCCCCCGTACGGGGTCCGCACCACCAACGGCACCGTGAACTGCCCCTGGCTGCGATTGCGCATGCGCGAGGCGTGACAGACGAGTTGGTCGTAAGCGGGATAGGCGAAACCGGCGAACTGGATCTCGGCCACCGGTCGGTGGCCGGCGATGGCCATGCCGATGGCCATGCCCACGATGCCCGACTCGGCCAGCGGCGTGTCGATGACGCGGTCCTCACCGAAGCGCTGGATGAGGCCGTCGGTGACCCGGAACACGCCCCCGTCCCTGCCCACGTCCTCGCCCATGACGACCACGCTGGGGTCGCGCTGCATCTCTTGATGCAGCGCCTGGACGATGGCCTCCACCATGTTGAGCCTGGCCATCTTCACCGCCCTTCTTCCTGCCGGGCCGCCAGCAGCGCGCGCTGCTCGGCCAGGGCGGGGGTGAGTTCCGCGAACACGTGCGTGAACATGTCCTCCGGCTTCGCGGGAGTGATGGCCTCGAACGCGGAGACCGCCGCCGCCACCTCGGCATCGGCTGCGGCCCGGATCTCGGCGACCTTGGCGTCATCCAGGAGGCCCGCGGCGCGCATGTACGTGGCCAGACGCTCGATAGGATCACGGCGGCGCCACTTCTCGACTTCGTCGTCCTGCCGATATCGGCGGGCATCGTCGGACGTGGTGTGATCGGTCACGCGATAGGTGTAGGCCTCGATGAGGGTCGGCCCCAACCCCGAGCGGGCCCGTTCCAGGGCTTCCTTGGCCACCCGGTAGACGGCGAAGACGTCGTTGCCGTCGACCTGGACGCCGGTCATGCCGTAGGCCAGAGCCTTCTGAGCCACGGTGCAAGATGCGGTCTGCTTGGTGTAGGGCACGGATATGGCGTACTGGTTGTTCTGGCAGAAGAGCACCACCGGCGCCTGGAAGACCCCGGCCATGTTCATGGCTTCGCTGAAGTCGCCCTCGGAGGTGGCCCCCTCCCCGAAGACGGTGAGGACGGCCGCCTTCTGGCCCGACTGCTTGAGGGCCCAGGCGATGCCCACCGCGTGCAGCATGTGCGTGCCGACGGGGATGGAGATAGGCAGGGTGCGCGACTCGCGAGGGAAGGCGCTGCCGCGCTCGTCGCCACTCCAGAACTGCAGTAACTGCTCCATGGGTATGCCGCGAAGAAGCAGCGCCCCCGTCTCGCGGAAGGCGGGCACCAGCCAGTCGGTGGGCTGCAGGGCCCAGGCCGCCCCGACGTGAGCCCCCTCCTGCCCGGCCACCCGCGCGAAGGTACCGAGGCGCCCCTGGCGCTGCAGCGAGAACATACGTTCGTCCAGCTGCCGCGTGAGCACCATGTGCCGGTAGAGTCCCTGGATGTCCTCCGTCGACAGTTCCGGCATCAGAGCTTCGTCGACGCTGCCATCCTCCCCCAAGACTCGGACTCTTTCGATCGAATACGAGACGAGCGTGCTTATCGGCATGCCGGTCACCCCCTCCTTCTATGAAGCACCACTGCGAACCGCCAGCGCGACCACGGTCATCGGGGTGCGCTCGAACCACCCAGGGAGAAGGTCTCGTTCCTTTCGGCCACGGTCACCTCGAAATGCAGCCTTTCTTCGAGGAGCTCTTTCAGCCGCAGAGCCGCCTCGGCCTCGCCGTGGGTCAGAATGACCAACCGCGGCTGTTTGAAATGCGAGGCCCAGGAGAGCAGCTGTTCCTGGTCGGCGTGGGCCGACAGTCCGCTGAGCTCGTGGATGTGGGCCTTGACGGCTATCTCGTCGCCGAAGATGTGCACGGACTTGGCCCCCTCCAGCAGGCGCCGTCCCAGGGTGTGCTGAGCCTGGAAGCCGACGATGATGACGTGGGCCTCCGGGCGCCAGAGATTGTGCTTGAGATGGTGCTTGATGCGCCCCGCTTCGGCCATCCCGCTGGCGGAGATTATGATGATGCCCCGCTTCTCGTTGAGAGCGCGCGATTCGTCCGCGCTGGTGGTGTAGTGGAGTTGCGCGAAGTCGAAGATGCCTCCGGGGTCGCGCACCAGCCGCCACGATTCCTCGTCATAGACCTCGGCATGCCGCCTGAAGACTTCCGTGGCCCGCGATGCCAGAGGACTGTCGACATACACAGGCATGTCCAGCCCCCGCTCGTCCTGGATCTTCTTGAGGAAGTAGAGAAGTTCTTGCGTCCTCCCCACGGCGAAGGCCGGGATTATGACGTTTCCGCCGCTGCGTTCCGCGTCTTCGAGGATCTCGGCCAGCTCGTCCTCCGGAGGTCCGTCGTTGACGTGTCTCCGGTCGCCGTAGGTCGATTCCATCACCAGATAGTCGGTCTGCTCGATGAACTCAGGATCGCGGATGATTGGCTGGTCGGGTTGGCCCACGTCGCCGCTGAACACCAGCTTCGCCCGCTCGCCGCCCTCCTCCAGATCGAGCGCCAACACCGCCGAGCCCAGGATGTGGCCGGCATCGTGGAAGGTGACCTCCACACCCGGCGCCGGCTTCACAGGCTTGTTGTACTCGACAGGCTCCAGGAGCTCGATGGCCTTGCGAGCGTCGGCCTCGGTGTAGAGAGGGTCGACGACCCGCCGTCCGGCGCGGCGCGCCTTCCGCGTCTGCCACTCAGCCTCCGTCTCCTGGATGTAAGCCGAGTCGAGGAGCATGATCTCCACGAGATCGCTCGTAGGCGCCGTCATGATAGATGGGCTTGCGGAACCCCTTCTTGACCAGACGAGGGATGAGACCCGAATGGTCGATGTGGGCGTGGGTGAGCAGCATGAAGTCGAGACCGGACGGCTCGAAGGGAAACGGCTCGAAGTTGAGCGCCTCCTCGTCGTCTCCCCCCTGGTGCATGCCGCAGTCCACCAGGAACCGCGTCTGCCCTACCTCGACGAGATAGCACGAACCGGTGACTTCCCGAGCAGCACCCAGCACCTGTAGGAACATCCGTCCTCCTCCGATCGCCGACCAACGAGACCGTCGTTCTGGGAGACGGCCGTCGGTCCAGCCGTGACCCTGGACCCATGATACCCCGCGCACCTGCCTGTCTACTCACACAAAAAGCGGCAATTACTCATATCGTTGCATGAGCATCGGATATCTACTTCGGGGAGTCATATGTTATTCTGGCTGGTGGCCATCGCCCCCTCTCTCGAGGGGTGGCTTTGTTGTGTTCCAATCGGGAAATAGCGGAGGACATTGTGGCAAACGAGTCCCTTGAGGGAAAAGTATTCGACGTTCCTGCCGAGTTCCAGAAGACCGCCCACATCTCCAGCTTCGAGCAGTACCAGGAGATGTATCGGCGCTCTCTGGACGACTCGGATGGTTTCTGGGCCGAGCAGGCCGAGCAGAGACTCCACTGGTTCAAGAAGTGGGACAAAGTCCAGGACCATGATTTCGCCAACGGCAAGATCCGCTGGTTCGAGGGCGGCAAGCTCAACGTCAGCTACAACTGCGTGGACCGTCATGTGGAAGCCGGCAAGGGCGACAAAGTAGCCTACTACTTCGAGGGTGACTCCCCCGACCAGACCGAGACCATCACCTACAAGCAGCTTTGGGAACAGGTCACCAAATTCGCCAACGTCCTCAAGAAGAAGGGCATCAAGAAGGGTGACCGGGTCGTCATCTACCTGCCCATGATCCCGTCGCTGCCCATCTCCATGCTGGCCTGCGCCCGCATCGGCGCCATCCACTGCGTGGTGTTCGGAGGCTTCTCCTCCGAGGCCCTGCGTGACCGCGCTATCGACGCCGGCGCCAAACTCATGATCACCTGCGACACCGGCCTGCGGGGCAGCAAGCGCGTCCCGGTCAAAGCCAACGCCGACGCCGCCCTGGCCGACTGCCCGGACATCAAGTCCTGCATAGTCGTCAAGCACACCGGCGCCGAGGACATCAAATGGGTTGAGGGCCGCGACACCTGGTTCGAAGAAGAACTGGCCGCCGCCGACATCACCACCGACTGCCCCTGCGAAGAGATGGACGCCGAAGATCCTCTCTTCATCCTCTACACGTCGGGCTCCACGGGCAAACCCAAGGGCGTCATGCACACCACGGCGGGCTACCTGCTTTACGGCGCCATGACCCACGAGCTCATCTTCGACTACCATCCTGAGCAGGTCTACTGGTGCACGGCCGACATCGGCTGGGTGACCGGACACACTTACATCGTCTACGGCCCGCTGGCGAACGCCGCCACCAGCATCCTGTTCGAAGGCGTGCCCAGCTACCCGACTCCCGACCGCTTCTGGATGGTGGTCGAGAAGTACAAGGCCAACATCTTCTACACCGCGCCCACCGCCCTCCGCGCCGTGGCCCGCGAGGGCGACGACTGGGTCACCAAGCACGACCTCTCCTCCCTGCGCGTCCTGGGCACGGTCGGCGAGCCCATCAACCCGGAAGTGTGGCTCTGGTACCACGACCTCATCGGCGGCGGACGCTGCCCGATCGTCGACACCTGGTGGCAGACCGAGACCGGCGGCATCCTCATCACCCCGCTGCCCGGCGCCATGAAGATCAAACCTGGTTCGGCCACCCTGCCCTTCTTCGGTGTGGAACCGGTCCTCGTCGATGAAGACGGCGTCGAGATCACCGGCCCCGGCGTGGGCAACCTGTGCATCCGCCAGCCGTGGCCCGGCATGATGCGCGGCGTGTTCGGCGACGACTCCCGTTTCAAAGAGACCTACTTCGTCCAGTATCCCGGCCTCTACTTCACCGGCGACGGCTGCCGCCGCGATGAGGACGGCTACCACTGGATCACCGGCCGCGTGGACGACGTCATCAACGTGTCCGGCCATCGCATGGGCACCGCCGAAGTCGAATCGGCCCTGGTCAGCCATGACTCGGTTGCCGAGGCGGCCGTGGTGGGCATGCCTCACCCGCTCAAGGGCCAGGGCATCTACGCCTACGTGACCCTGAATGCCGGCGTCGAGCCTTCGGACGACCTGAAGAAGGACCTCGTCAAGCACGTGCGGGCCGAGATCGGTCCCATCGCTTCCCCCGACTACATCCAGTGGGCCCCCGGCCTGCCCAAGACCCGCAGCGGGAAGATCATGCGCCGCATCCTCAAGAAGATCGCCGCCAACGACATCGGCGACCTGGGCGACACCTCCACCCTTGCCGACCCGAGCGTGGTCGACGACCTCGTGGAGCACCGCGCGCAGTAAGGTTCGTCTCAAAGCAGAACCGCGAAGGGGCGGCCGCAAGGCCGCCCCTTCTTGTTCCCCCTCAGAAGGAAGTAACGCCCGAGAGTCCATCGCCCCAGTTTCACGCCACCGGTCCGAGCCGGTCAGTCCTCCTCGAACAGCAGTTCATGAGCCGCCCTGGCCCAATGGGCCAGACGTCCCAGATCGGCGCGGTACTCGTCGGATACCACCACATAGCCGAAATCTCCGTCAGCGAAAGCCCAGACCCCTTCCATGCTCTTGAGGTATTCCTCCTCCGCCCGCGCGGCGAGAGTCTGCCCGAGCTTGTCCCCCGAGTCGACGGATTTCGGATCCAGGAAGAACAGGATGACCAGGTCGCCGTTCGTGAATCTGTATCCTCGGGCGTGCTCTATCTCCGCCGATGCTGTGGCCTCCCATATCCAGGCGATCTCCTCCGCGGTCATAAGCGTGTAGGGGAGAGTCCCGGGAAGGTCTTCCATGCCGACGAGTCGCTCGAACCTTTGGGTCAGCGTGTCGAACGTCATCTGCCCAGGGGCGAGAGTCGTAGACGTGCTGGATGCCGTGGTGACGGTATCAGACGTGCAGGCCAACAGACCGCCCGAAGCGGTCAGGACTACAAGAGCCAGACCGATGGCTAATAGCGTCACCTTCATGAGAGCCACCCCCCGGGGCCCGGCAGTCTCCTCCTACTTCACCACCAGGCTCACGAGCCGTCCCGGCACCACGACTTCCTTGACCACGGCCACACCCTCCAGGTACTTGGCCACGCCGGGCAACGCCTTTGCGGCCGCGAGTACCTCCGATGTGGATGCGTCGCGGGCTACCACCACGCGATCTCTGACCTTGCCGTTGATCTGCACAGCCAACTCCACCGTGTCCGCCTCGAGGAAGCGGGGATCCGCTTCAGGCCAGGGAGCGTCCCAGATGCTTTCGTGGCCCATCATCTCCCATAGCTCTGCCCCCATGTGCGGGGCGAATGGCTCGAGCAGACGGACCATGATCTCCAGGGCCAAAGCCAAGACCTTGCGGCCCGACCCCGTGGCCGACATCCCCCCGGAGCGGGCCGTTCCGACATCGTTGTTGAGCTCCATGATGGCCGCCAGAGCGGTGTTGAAATGGAAGCGTTCGCCGATATCCACCGTTGCCTTCTGGACGGTCTGGTTGACCTTCACCAGCAGGGCCTTCTCCTCTGGAGCCAGGTCTTCCTCAGCAACGGGACTCGCGGCCCGGCCTTCCCCGTCTACCGCAAGCAGGCCCTCATCGATCGCATCCGTCACCTGCCTCCACACCCGGCCCAGGAAGCGGTAGATGCCCTCGATGCCCTGGTCGTTCCACTCCCCGTCGCTCTCCCCCGGGCCCATGAAGAGGATATAGCTGCGCAGAGAGTCGGCGCCGTAGCGGGCCACGTGCTCGTCGGGGTTGACCACGTTGCCCTTGCTCTTGGACATCTTGGCGCCCTTGTAGTAGATCATGCCCTGCGTGAAGAGCCTGCGGAACGGTTCCTCGAAGCTCACCAGGTCGAGATCATAGAGCACCTTGGTGAAGAAGCGGGAGTACATGAGGTGCAGGATGGCGTGCTCCACGCCGCCGATGTATTGGTCCACCGGCAGCCAGTAGTCCACTGCGTCGCGGTCGAAGGCCACGTCGTCCCTCCAGGGGGAGGCGTAGCGTAGGTAGTACCACGACGAATCCACGAAAGTGTCCATGGTGTCCGTCTCGCGTTTGGCCGGCCCTCCACAGGTGGGACAGGCGGTCTCTACCCACTGAGTGGCCGCAGCCAGAGGCGACTTGCCCTTGGGAGCGTAGTCGGTGATATCAGGCAGGAGCACCGGCAACTGGTCCTCGGGAACGGGCACCTCACCGCAGGCTTCGCAGTAGACGATGGGAATGGGTGCGCCCCAGTAGCGCTGACGCGACACCAGCCAGTCGCGCAGCTTGTAGTTGACGGCGAAGTCGGCCTTGCCCTGCTCCTTCAGCCATTCCGTGACCTTGATGATGCCGTCAGCCTTGCTGAGCCCGTCGAACGGCCCACTGTTGACCAAGAGACCGTCTCCGCTGTAGGCCTGGGTCAGCCTACCCTTGTCGTCCTTGACATCGTCGGGGCTGGCAATGACCTCGACGACCTCCAGGCCGTACCGCTGCGCAAAGGCAAAGTCGCGCTCGTCGTGACCGGGAACGGCCATGATGGCGCCCGTGCCGTAGTCCATGAGCACGTAGTCGGCCACGTAGATGGGGATGAGCCCTCCGGTCACCGGGTTGATTGCGTAGCGGCCAGTGAAGACCCCCGTCTTCTCCTTCTCCACGCTGGCCCGTTCGATGGCTGAAGTGGCCATGGCCTTGGCCACGTAGCGCTTCACCTCCTGCTCTTGCGGAGTCCCGGCGACCAATTCATCGACCAGCGGATGCTCGGGAGCCAGGATGAAGAAGGTGGCTCCGAAGAGCGTGTCGGGACGGGTGGTGAAGACGGTCACGTCGATGCCAGGGCTCTTCGGCCGGTGGGGCGGCGGCCGCGTCGCCGCCTCCCGCTCCTTCGGGGGCGATGGTGAAGACCACGTCCGCCCCCACGGACTTGCCGATCCAGTTGCGCTGCATGGTGATGACCCGCTCCGGCCAGGAATCGAGCTTGTCGAAGTCCTCCAGCAGTCGCTCGGCGTAGTCGGTGATGCGGAAGAACCACTGGGTCAGTTTCTTGGCCTCCACGAGCGTGTCGCACCGCTCGCACGTGCCCTCGAGCACCTGTTCGTTGGCCAGGACGGTCTGGCAGGAGGGGCACCAGTTGACTGGCGCCTCCTTCTTGTAGGCCAGACCCTTCTTGTAGAGCTGCAGGAACAGCCATTGCGTCCACTTGTAGTATTCGGGCCGCGAGGTGACCACCTCCCGCGTCCAGTCGATGGACACCCCCAGCCGGCGCAACTGCCGGTTGATGGTGGCGATGGCCTCCTCGGTGAACTTGGCCGGCGGTTCGCCTGTCTTGATGGCCATGTTCTCCGAGTTCAGCCCGAAGGCGTCGTATCCCATGGGGTGGAGCACCTTCTGCCCCTGATGGCGGCGGAAGCGGGCTATCACGTCGCCCATGGTGTAGTTCTTCACGTGTCCCATGTGCGCGCTGCCCGACGGATAGGGGAACATCTCCAGGATGTAGGTGGCTTCGGCACCCTTGCCGGCCCCGCCCCCGCCCATCGGGTTGGAGACGATGAAAGTCTTCTGCTCGTCCCAGACCTTCTGCCACTTTGTCTCTATACGCTCGGGGTCGTACTTGCGCGCCATGCCCTTGTCCTTCCGTAGGGTCTTGTGCGGACCGGCCGCGGGGCCGTCCCGGAATGTGTCCATGCACTCCGCGACATTATTCCAGCCCATCCCTTCCGCGCCAAATACAGGACCTCATGAGTGACGCGGCAACTTGCGTAGATTCGATGTGCAAGCCATTCAGGTTTCTATCAGGCCCCCGTTACCCATCCGTTACCTGCTCGTAACGAGCGACCCATAGGCTCAGAGGGAATCACACCGAGGCCAGCACGTTTGCCGGCCGTCACCCACGAACGGAATGGCGTCGGCCGTCGCCCGAAAGGCGGAGTGATGGTGCTAAGGGAAGCGATCGGCCAAGCGGAGCAACAGTATCTGCGGGCCGTCTACCTGCTAGCTGACTGTGAAGCGAAGACCCCCGTGTCCTTTCGCGAGATCCAGAAATACCTCGGTCTGGGCGACGAGGAGGCGGAGCGTTGCTGTGACTTCTGGACCGACAAGGGTGTGCTGGAGTGGTCCACTCTCGGTCACGTTGCTCTAACCCACGTTGGCTTCGCTCGAGCGGAACACATCAGAAAGCCGGGGTCTCCCGCCACGCAATCGGCCGCCGGCGCGCTCATGCGCTAGCCGGCTCCTCTGTCACTCGCTGCAGCAGAGCGCCCACACTCAAGGGTGGTCGCTCCTTGTCAGCGGAACGCTCGCCTCCTAGTATGGATGCATGTCCTTGCTCGACGTGGTCATCCGCATACTGCTCGCTCTCGTCCTCGGAGGGCTTATCGGTCTCGAGCGTGAGATCCGCGAGCACTCGGCCGGCTTTCGCACCCACATCCTCGTCGCCGTTGGAGCGGCGGCCTTCACGCTGGCCTCGTCCTACGGGCTGGAGGGAACCGACCACGACCCCAATCGCATCTCCGCCCAGGTAGTCACCGGCATAGGCTTCCTGGGCGCCGGGGCCATAGTCCGCTACGGGGTGACCGTGCGCGGCCTGACGACGGCCGCGAGTCTGTGGGCGGTGGCAGCGGTGGGCCTGACCGTGGGTCAGGGCTTCTACAGCGCGGCCCTGGTCACCACGGTAACAGTGATCGTCAGCCTGTACGTCCTCGGCCTGATCGAGAAGCGCATCCTCTACAAGCGCGTAGCGACAGCGGCAGGCGTGAAGGTCCGCTTCCGTTCGGGCGGCTACACCCCCCTGACCGTGCTCCTCTCGGCCCTGGAGCAGGCTCACGTGACCGTGAAAGAGATGGCAGTGGTGCCCGGCGAGAACGACGCCGACACGCTTCACCTACGGGTGAGTCTGCCCCGCACAGTGAGCCCGCCCGACCTCCTGAGGATAGTGAGCAGCTTGACAGAGGTGGAGTCGGCCGGCCTGGACTGACGGCCAAGGTGTGTCGCGCGCGGCGGCCCGGCGGCTCCCTTGTTACCAGCGAGAAGTGGCCTGACGGGCGTTGGTGACGGTGAGGGCGCCCACGGGAGGCGCGTGGATGCGGAAGAATCGCAGGCTTCTGCGCGCAGCTGGAGCACGCACGTGCCACCCGTGGGTCCGCTAGCAGCTACCTGCGGAGACGGGCCAATTCCCGGGCCAGATCCTTGATCTCGTCCCGCAGTCGCGCTGCATACTCGAAGCGCAGATCCTCCGCCGCCTCGAACATCTCCTCCTCCAGGGTGGCCATGAGCTTCTCCACCTCTTCGGCCGACATCTCCTCGCCCCGCGCCGTCCGCCGGCGCTCCTTGTAGGGCACGCTACCGCTGATACCCAGCAGCTCTGCTATGTCGGAGACGCCCTTGACGATGGTCCGCGGTTCGATGCCGTGCTCCTGATTGAACGCGACCTGAGCCGCACGCCTGCGCTCTGTCTCGCTGATGGCACGGTCCATGGCCGCCGTGCGCTTGTCCGCGTACATGATGACGGTGCCCTCCACGTTGCGAGCAGCCCGGCCGATGGTCTGGATGAGAGCCGTCGCGCCTCTCAGAAAGCCTTCCTTATCGGCATCGAGGATGGCGACCAGCGTCACCTCGGGCAGGTCGAGTCCTTCGCGCAGCAGGTTGATGCCCACGAGCACATCCACCTCCCCCAGCCGCAGCTCCCTGACGGTACGGATGCGCTCCAGGGTGTCGACCTCGGAGTGGAGATAGCGGACCTTGAAGCCCATCTCCAGCAGATAGTCGGTCAGATCCTCGGCCATCTTCTTCGTCAGGGTGGTCACCAGCGTACGCTGCCCCTTCTCCACGCGGGCGCGGACCTCGTTCATGAGATCGTCGATCTGATGGCGCGTGGGCCGTACTTCGACCGCTGGATCGACCAGACCGGTCGGACGCACAAGCTGTTCCACTACCTGTGAGGAGACCGAGGTCTCCCACTCTCCCGGCGTCGCCGACACGAAGACCACCTGGGGCACCCGCTCCATGAACTCCTCGAAGCGCAGGGGACGGTTGTCGAGAGCCGAGGGAAGGCGGAAGCCGTGCTCCACCAGCATGGTCTTACGGCTGCGGTCTCCCTCATACATGGCGTGCAGCTGGGGCACGGTCATGTGCGACTCGTCGATGAACACGACGAAGTCCTGGGGAAAGAAGTCGAGCAGCGTGTAAGGGGGCTCTCCCGGTTGCCTTCCCGACAGGATGCGCGAGTAGTTCTCGATGCCATTGCAGTAGCCCAACTCCCGCAGCATCTCCATGTCGTACTGCGTCCGCTGGCGCAGCCGAAAGGCCTCCAGCTGCTTGCCCTGTGCTTCGAGTTCGGCCGTGCGTTGCTCGAGTTCGGCGGCGATCTCCCCCAGGGAACGTTCGACGGCGTCCTCGCTGGTAACGAAGTGGGTAGCCGGGTAGACAGCCGTAGTGGCGAGGCGGGCCACGACCTCCTGGGTCACAGGGTCGACTTTGACTATCTCCTCCACCTGGTCCCCCCACAGGCTCACCCGCAGGGCGTAGTCCTCGTATGCAGGCCACACCTCGAAACTGTCGCCCCGTACGCGGAACTTGCCCCGGCTGAAGCCCACGTCGTTGCGCTCGTAGTGGATCTTGACCAGCTTGGCGAAGACCTCGTCGCGGCTGACCTCGTCTCCCTCTTTGAGGAGGACCACTTGGCCCAGGTATTCGGCCGGCGAGCCGAGACCGTAGATGCAGGAGACAGACGCCACGATGACCACGTCCCGGCGCATGAGCAGGCTGCTGGTGGCGGCATGGCGGAGCCGGTCGATCTCCTGGTTGATAGAAGAGTCCTTCTCGATGTAGGTGTCGCTGGCGGGGAGATAGGCTTCGGGCTGGTAGTAGTCGTAGTACGAGACGAAATACTCCACTGCATTGTCGGGAAGGAACTCCCGGAACTCGTTGCAGAGTTGCGCGGCAAGGGTCTTGTTGGGGGCCATGACCAGAGCGGGTCTGCCCATCTGGGCGATGAGATTGGCCATGGTGAAGGTCTTACCCGACCCGGTCACGCCCAGCAGAGTCTGGAAGCGGTCCCCACGCCTAAGCCCCCCCAAGAGCGCAGCTACCGCCTCCGGCTGGTCGCCCTTGAGTTCGTAGTCCGCCTGGATGGCGAAATCGTTCATCCCCCTCCCGCCTGTTCGGCGAAGATGCCGGGGTGGACCTGCTTGTAGAGAGCGACGGACTCCTCCACACGCTCCACGAACGTTCGCGTCTCCGGGAAGCGCACGTCCTCGAGATCGAGCTCCGCCGCCGTCGCCGGCGGACACCCACTGTGCCACGACGTTCGGGCCGGCGTTGTACGCCGCTATCGCCGCTCGCCTGTCGCCGTCGAAGCGCTCCAGCAGGTACGCGAGGTAGAAGGCCCCCAGTTCCAGATTGTCGTCGGGATCTGTCAGGTCGGGCTCCTCCCCGCCCTTCCAGCCCTCCAGCCCCACGATCCACTCCGCCGTATCGGGCATGAGCTGCATCACTCCCACCGCTCCCGCGTGCGACACGGCCTCCGGGTCGTATCCGCTCTCGGTACGCGCGACGGCCGCGATGAGGTAAGGATCGACGCCGTAGCGCTCCGCCACTCGGGCTGATGCCCTCCTGATACTTGATGGGATACAGACGCTCCGTCAGCCCGGGCACGACCATGCGTTGGGCCACCAGCACATACACGAGCGCGGCGATGACGACCACGATCCCCAGGGGGACGAACACCCAGAGCCGGCGGGGTCTCGAACTCCGTCTCACCTCGTATACCCTCACCCGCCGGAATCCTCTAGCAAGGACGCCGCCCGGGCGTAGGCGCTGCGCACGAAAGTGCGCAGCGCCGCCAGGTCACCGTCGTTGCGGCACACCAAGTCGCTTCCCTGCACGCGCTCCTCGGTCGAGGCCTGCAGACGCTCGAACTCGAGGAAGGCCTCCGGCGGAGTGCGGTGAGCCGAACGGCGCAGGCGCTGCTCTCGGGCGGCCTCCACCGTGACGATCATGTCGAACTTGTCCTGGAAACCCGACTCGAAGAGCAAGGGCACCTCGCAGACCACTACGGAACCATCCGGCGCCGCGCCTATGAAACGTTCTATCTCAGAGGCCACCAGAGGATGCGTGAGTGCCTCCAGCCAGCGGAGCGCCTCCCGTCTACCCTGCACCGCGCCCGCCAGACGGCGGCGGTCGAGGGTCCCATCCGACCCCAGCACGTCAGGACCGAAGCGCTCCACCACGCGCTGGACGACCTCGGGCCGCCGGTATAGATCGTGGACGATCAGGTCCGCCGAAAGGGTGAGCGCCCCCTCTTCGGCGAACATCATGAGGGTGGTGCTCTTGCCGGCTCCGATGCCCCCGGTCAGACCGACGGCGACTATGCGACGCCCGGTCTCGGCATCAGCCGAGCCGGGCGCACGGGGATCGCTCGTTGCGGTCATTCCACCCTCCGGGAAAAAACAGGGAGCGCCCTCAGGCGCCCCCATGTGTCACTACGCAAGGTTCGAGACCCGTCAGCTGGGGATGACCTCTTCCCCGGCTTCCTCTTCGGCACCCGACCCATCTTCGGGGGCGGCAACAGCTTCCGCCACTTCCTCCGACTCGGCGACTGCTGCTGCGGGTTCCTCATCGGCGGCTGCTTCGGCCTCAGCTTCCTCCGCGGCGACCGCTTCGGCCTCGGGCTCCGCCGGTTGTTCGGCACCACCCTCGTCGGCGGCCTCCTCCGGGGCGACTACCCCTTCAGTCTCCGCTTCAGCTTCGTCCTCGGTCACGACGGGTTCTGCTTCAGCTGCTCCCTCGGCCGTGTCGGTTTCCTCAGCCGAGGACTCTCCCTCGGCCAAACCCTCGTCCGCGAGAGCCTCTTCGTCCAGCAGGCCCTCCTCGCCCTCCTCGTCGAGCACATCCTCATGGATGCGGTACTCGGGCTCCAAGCGCTTCAGACTGAGCGAGAGACGACGCCGCTCGGGGTCGATCTCGATGATCTTCACGTTCACATCCTGGCCCGGGCGCACGACCTCGGAGGGGTCTTCCACGTGGTGCTGGGCGAGTTCGGAGATGTGGATGAGACCCTCCACTCCTTCTTCGATCTCCACGAAGGCACCAAAAGAGACCAGCTTCGTGACTCGCCCGTGGACGATCTCGTTGACCTGCCGGTTCTCGAACACCTGCTGCCAGGGGTCCTTCTGGGTCTGCTTCAGCCCCAGGGAGATACGTTGCCGGTCGCGGTCGATGTCGAGCACGCGCACGGTGACCTTCTGGCTGATCGTCAGGACCTCCGACGGATGGTTCACGTGGCTCCAAGAGAGCTCAGAGATATGGATGAGGCCGTCGATACCTTCCAGGTCTACGAACGCGCCGAAATCGACGATATTGGAGATGGTGCCTGTGACCAGGTCGCCCACGTTCATGCGGTCGAGGATCTGCTCCCGGACGCCGCGGCGCTCTTCCTCAAGCACGGCGCGACGGCTGAGCACGACGTTGTTGCGGAAACGGTTGAGTTCGATCACACGGCATTCGAGCGTCTGACCCAGGAACTCGTCCAGATCGGCCACGCGACGGATATCGACCAGCGAAGCGGGAAGGAACCCGCGCACGCCCAAATCGATGATGAGGCCGCCTTTTACCACCTCGATGACGCTACCGGACACCGGGGTACCCTCTTCGGCAGCCTTCTCGATCCGCTGCCACGCCCGCTCGAACCTGGCCCGCTTGCGGGAAAGGATCAGCCGGCCGTCGGCATCCTCTTTGGTGAGAACGAGGGCGTCGACAACGTCGCCCACGGCCACTTCGTCAGCTGGGTCCACCGACTTTCTGATCGACAGCTCGTTCGCGGGGACGACTCCCTCGCTCTTATAGCCGATGTCGACCAGGACCTCGTCCTTGTCGACACGCACCACAGTCCCGGTTACGATATCCCCTTCTTCGAACGTCATGATCGTGGCGTCGTAGTTGGGAACCATCTTCCCATCCACCTCGATCATCAGGTCCTGACCGCCCTGTAGTGTCTGTTCGCCTTCGTCGATGTGTTCGTCTGACATGTAGTTTCCGTTTCCCTTCCCAAAGGAATGCACGCGTTCTTACTCCGCCACGCGGTTGTGCGCGTAGTATACCGTCGCATCAAGGAAATACAACATATCGGCCCGGCAGGGTGCTCCTGCAGATGGCCGCTTACTTGGCCGAGAGCCAGTCGGGCCCGATGCCCGCGTCCACCCCCAGGGGCGGATCCATGGGGAAGGCTTCGACCATCTCTTTCACCACGGCCGTCTTGACAGCCTCCGCCAAATCCTCGGGAACCTCGAACACCAGCTCGTCGTGCACCTGCAGGACCAGGCGCGCCCCCGGAAAGTCCCGTCTGAGGCGCTGGTGGCAACGGATCATGGCTACCTTGATTATATCGGCCGCGGTGCCTTGGATGACGGAGTTGACGGCCAGCCTCTCACCGAGGGAGCGGGTCTGGAAATTGGGCGAAGCGAACTCCGGGATGTCCCGGCGCCGGCCGAAGACCGTGGTGACGTAGCCCTGGCGACGACCGGTCTCGATCGTGCTCTCGATGAAGGCCTTGACCCGAGGGAGCCGGTCGAAGTAGGCCTGGATGTAGGCGGCCGCCTCCTCGCGTTCGATGCCCAGGTTCTGGCTCAGCCCGAAAGCCGAGATGCCGTACATGATGCCGAAATTGACCGCTTTGGCGTAACGTCTGTGCGTCGAGTCGACCTCACCCTCCTCCAGCCCGAACACCTCGGCCGCCGTGCGCGTATGGATATCCTCCCCCTTGGCGAACGACTCCAGCAGCGCGGGCTCTCCCGAGAGATGGGCCATGATGTGCAACTCTATCTGCGAGTAGTCGGCGACGACGAACGTGAAGCCCGGCTCCGCCCGGAAGCACTGTCGTATCTGGGCCCCCACCGCCGTGCGCACGGGGATGTTCTGCAGATTCGGATCACTTGAGGAGAGCCGACCTGTGGCCGCGACCGTCTGGTTGAAGGTGGTATGCAGCCGTCCGGTGTCCTGGTGGACGGCCGGAGGCAAGGCCAGCAGGTAGGTCGACATGAGCTTGGAGAGCTCGCGGTGGTTGAGGATGTAGCCGACGATGGGATGACTGTCGCGTAGCGACTCCAGCGTCTTCGCGTCGGTGGAGTAACCGGTCTTGGTCTTGCGCTGCCGGGGAAGTCCCAGACGGTCGAAAAGCATGCGGCCCATCTGCTGGGAGGAACCCAGATTGAAGGGCTCGCCCGCCTGCTCGTAGATGCGCGTCTCGAGCTCCTCAAGTTGGTCTTGGATCTTGCCGGCGATCTCCCCCAGGCGGTAGCAGTCCAGGTGAATACCGACCCCCTCCATGGAGATGAGGACCGCGGTGAGGGGCAACTCGATATCGCGGAACAGATCCCACATGCCCTGCTCGCGCAGCTCCGTCTCCTGCCGCTCGGCCAGCGCGAGCGCCAGGGCCGCCGCGGCCGCCCCGCTCTCCTGGGAAACGCACTCCGGAGCCCGCAGGCCCGCTTCGCGGGCCAGCTCGGCAAGCGGGTATTCACGCCGGTTGGGGGCCAGAAGGTAGGCGGCTACGTAAGTGTCGTGCCCCGCCTGCTCTATCAGAGTCTGGAGCGCGGGCGAGGACTTGAGATCGTGGCAGACGGCGCCGCCCCGCTCCAGTAAGGGGCGAATGACGGGAGCTGCCTCCGCAGGGTCGAGGACCGGCACACTGATGACCGCGCCGTAGGCCTCGGACCCTTGCCCGGCAGGGCCCTGGGCCAGCCAGACGCGCACGGGAAAACCCGCCGCCGGTTCCAGCGTGCCTGGCAGGGCACTCGCGTCCTCAGCCACCATGCCGACCGGCCGGCTCCAGTCGAAGAGGGATTGCCAGGCCTGGGCGTCCTGCGGGGGCGCGGCGGGCGCAGCCAGCCGCGCCCCCGCCTCATCCTGTCCCGCTTCCCGAAGGCGAGGGAAGAGTTGTCCGAGGCGATCGAGCAAGGTGCCGAACTCGAAGCGCGTCAGCAGCTCTTCCAGCCTGTCACGCTGCAGTTCGTGAGGCAGGACTTCGGCTGTGGTGATGTCTATAGGCACATCCACGTCCAGAAGGGCCAGCTTCTTCGACAGAAGCGCAGTCTCCCGGTGCTCCACGAGCAGCTCCCTGCGTTTCGCGCCCGAGACCTCGCCTGCGTGCGCCAGCACCTCCTCCAGACTGCCGAACTGAGCCAGCAGCTGGGCGGCCGTCTTCTCTCCGATGCCGGGCACGCCGGGGATGTTGTCCGACGTGTCGCCCTTCAGCCCTATCAGATCGGGTATGAGCCGGGGAGGCACCCCGAAGCGCTCCTCCACGGCGGCGGGGTCGTAGACCTTCACCTCCGTGATCCCGCGGGTGTTTGACATGATGTGCACGTGCTCGCCGGCCAACTGCAGAGCGTCGCGATCGCCGGTGACGATGAAGGTCTCGCGCCCTTCCGCCTCGGCTTGGCGGGCAAGGGTGCCCAGGATGTCGTCGGCTTCGTAGCCGGGCAGCGCCAGATTGATGAAGCCGAATGCCTCCGACAGTTCGACGAAGAAGGGCCACTGCTCGGACAGAGAGTCGGGCATGGGCTTGCGCTGAGCTTTGTATTCCTCGAACTCCGCGTGCCGGAAGGTCTTCTCCTTGGAGTCCCAGGCGGCTATCACCGCACCCGGCTTGTACTCGCTGATTATCTTCATGACCATCGAACAGAACCCGTAGAGCGCGTTGGTGGGAAAGCCCGTGGAGGTACTGATCTCGGGCGGCAGAGCGTAGAAAGCCCGGAAGGCTATGTTGTTGCCGTCGAGCAGAAAGAGCGGCCCCAGGTCCCCTTTGGCCGTACAGACATCGTCCACGGGCCTAGCCCACTCTGACGGCCGCGCCCGTCTCCGTGACGTCATAACCGCCCAAAGCCAGTACAGCCTCCCTGAAGCGGGCTGAAGCCACGACTTCGCGCAGGGCCATCAGGGAAGCCTCTTCCCACAGCTCGAGAGGCACCACCAAGTCGTACCGCTCCTCCCCCAGAGGGATGAAATCGAGGCCGTAGGCGGCGGCAGCCGCACTGACGCCCAGCCCCACGTCGGCCCGCCCTTCGGCCACCGCCCGGGCTATTGCCAGATGTGTGGTCTCTTCACTTTCGTAGCCTTCGATGGCGCTCGGGTCCACGCCGGCCGCCTTCAGTTGCACGTCGAGCCAGACCCGCGTGCCCGAACCCGGCTGGCGGTTGATCAGCCTCACGCCCGAATCCTGAAGATCGGCCAGGGACTTGAGCCCGCGAGGGTTGCCCGGCGGGACTATCAGACCCTGGATCCTCTTCGCCAGAGTGAGCAGCATGATGGGGCGGTTGGGCAGGAGCCGCAACACGAAGGGGCTGTTGTACTCGCCGGTCACCTCATCCCAGAGGTGGCACCCGGAGATTTCGGCCTCTCCCCGTGCCAGTGCCATGAGACCACCCAGGCTGCCGACAAAGGCGGTGGCCAACTCGATGGCCGGCTCTCGCTCCGCCAGCATCCTTGTCAGCAACTCGACCGCGAGATCATGGCTGCCGGCGAAGGCCAGGGCGCCCGGCGAGCATCGCTCGACCGACGAAAGACCCTTGAGGGGCGCGATCCGCTGCTGCAGTTCCTGCCAGCGGGAGATGGACGCTGCGAGGGCCGCCTCAGCGTGCGCAGGGGTATGGCCCTGACCCAGGGCCTCAAGAAGATAGCTCTCGGCGCGGTTGACCAGGCTGGCCCACTCCCACCCGGCGGGTTGCCCACCGCTGAGGTCGGGGCGGGCAGAGGCCACGCGCGTACCCCCTCCGCGGTGAGCCGAGACCAGCCCCTCTCTGGCCAGGTAGGCGTAGGCACGGCTGACGGTGTTGGGAGTGCACTTCCAGCGCTCGGCCATGTCGCGGACTGAGGGAAGACGCTCGCCTACCGCCAGTTCGCCGGAGACGATCAGCCGACGGACGGCCTCCGCGATCTCCAGGTATACATAGCTCTCAGTGCCTGACATGAGAACGTCGCCCTCTCGGGCGGCGTCGGCCTATTCGGCCTTCTCGGTCTCGGTCGGCGCAGCCTCAGCCACAACGGCCTCAGCCACGGGGGCCTCGGCCACAAGGGCCTCGGCACCGGCCGCAGACGCTACCATCTCGGGCGCCGCCTCCGCTTCAACGGCCGGCGCAGCCACGGCTTCCGCGACCGGGGGCACCGCTTCGGCCGAAGGAGCCACCGCTTCGGCAGTGGAAACCGCTGCAGCGGTCGCTATCGGCGCAGCCTCCGCAGCCGATGTCGCTTGAGGCTCATCGGTGCGTATGTCGGTAGCCTCGCGGACTTCGGCCACCGCCGTGTTCACCTCGTCCTCGGTCTCTTTCAACCCCTTCTTGAAGCCGCGTATCGATTTGCCCAGCGAAGCCCCCAGATCGGGCAGCTTGCGCGGGCCGAAGATCAGAAGCGCCAGCACCAAGACAATCGCTATTTCCCAAGGTCCAATCCAGCTGGGCATAAGCAGAATCCTCCTTACGATCACCCCATCGTATTTAAGCATACTCCCAACTGGGGCCGGTGCACTCCCCAATGATGCGAAGCCGCGGCCTGGTTGCAGCCATGCGAGCATCTCCCGGCATGAGGGCTCGTGCTCTCGCGCCGAGCCCGCGTTGAGTCCGCAGACCTCAGGAGCTGCAGCCGAGTCTCCGCGAGACCTCTTCCCCGGTCTGCATGATGCGGCGGATCAACACGGGCAACCTCTCGGCCGAGAAACGCTGCACGATGCCGGATATGCTGACCGCCGCGATAACCTCTCCGCTGACGTCGCGCACCGGAGCTCCCAGAGCACATGCGTGAAGGGTGACGTCCTCCCAGGCCACGCAGTACCCTCTCTCGCGGATCTCGCGACGATCACGCTCCAGTTCATCCCTACCCACCAGCGAATACTGGGTCATGCGCCGCACGTGGCGAGAGACGATCTCCTCCCAACGTTCTTCGGGGAGATGCGCCAGCAGCACCCGCTGCGCCGAGCCGCAGTTGAAGGTCGAATGTGCGCCTTGCTCCAGGGTGAGGACGCGGACGTCGCTGCTGCCGTCGAAGCGGCGCACACACAAGGCCTCGTTGCCGTCCGCCACAAGCAAGAAGGAGGATTCGTCGGTCTCTCCGGCCACGCTCTCCAGCAGCGGATCCGCCTGTTTGAGCAGTTCCATCCCTTTGGACACTACGCTGCCCAAACGAAAGACCTTGAGTCCCAGGCGATAGCGGCCCGTGCGCTTGTCGAATTCGATCATCTCCGCGCTGGAAAGTGTCCCCAGCAGCCGGTGGGTCGTGCTCTTGCTCAGCCCTATGGACGCGCTGATCTCGGTGAGATTGCGCTCGGGGTGGGCCAAGGTGAACTGCTCGAGGATGGCCACAGCGCGCGTGACCGCACGTACCTGGCTCTCGACCTGCAAGCCCTACCTCCACCGTCCGTTGTCGGTACTGTTGAACGGTATACCATTCCGCACAACGGGAACACCGGCCAGTCTAGCGCAGCCTCCCCACCCTCACAAGGCTACCCTGCGGCCCCAGCCCACGGCGTTGGCGCCCGACTCGGGGAGCGGCGACTGACGAAACAGAGGAGGCCGCCCGCAGGCGGCCTCCTTGTTCAGCACTCGTGAGTGTTGGCACGTGGGTGTTGACCGGACTAGGCAGCCGGTTCCTTGACACCCGCGGCTTCCACCGCCGCTGATTCGTCTCTGTAGCGTATCTTCCTTTGCAGCGGGAAGAAGAAGAAGTTCTTCTTCCGCAATACGTAGCCGTAGATACCGCGCGGGCTCCAGATCGTCACCACGATGGCCAGCAGCCCCAGGACTATGAAGTACCATTCTCCGTACTTGCTGGTGGTCTCCCGCAAGACGAAGTAGATGACGGTGCCGATGATCGGTCCCTCGATCGTACCCACCCCGCCGATGACGGTGATGAAGATGAGGTACGCCGTCCAGTTGACGCTGAACGCCGCAGCCGGCTGCACCCTCAGAAGATGGATGGCGACGACCGCGCCCACAGCCGCGCACCCGGCGCCGGCGATGACATACGTGTACAGCTTCGTACGCCACAGGTTGACGCCGGAACTCTCGGCGGCCAGGTCGTTGTCGCGGATGGCCTCCAGTGCCAGACCGGTACGGGAGCGGAGCAGGAAGTAAGTGACCAAGATGGCCCCGATCGCCAGGGCCAGACCCCACCAGTAGCTGCCCTGCACCCGCACGTCGGTGCCCAGCCCGGTGGCCGCCTGGATGGTGATGCCCGATCCACCCCCGGTCGCCTTGATGTTCGCGACTATCAAGCGCAGCACCTCGGCGATGACCCAGGTGCCGATGGCCAGATAGCCGCCTTTCAGTTTGAAGACCAGGCTGGCGGCCGGCAACGCGATTATTGCGCCGCCGATGCCGGCGAAGATCACGGCTATGAACGGGTGGATCCCCAGGACGTCGGAGAACAGCCACAGGGCATAAGACCCGATGCCGATATAGCCCTGCTGTCCCACGGAGATGAGACCGGCATAGCCGAGCATGAGATTCCAGAGTTGGGCCAAGGCGAGGAGGGTGAAGAAGTCCACCAGCCTGCGGGTCCAGGGGATGCCGGCGAAGAATGGGAACACGATGAGAACGATCGCCACCAAGACGCCGAAGGCCAGAATCATGTAGTTCGTCCGGTTGGCCACCCATACCGAGTAGCTCTTCGTGTCGGAGGTTGTTGCCGCTGCGCTTGTCATGCCGTCACCGTCTTCGCTAGCAGGCCTTGTGGTCTGAAGGCAAGGATGATGACGAACACCAGGTGGCCGACGAGTATCGACCAGGCCGACCCGAAGGCCTGCGCTCCCAGCGTCTGCGCCAACCCCAGGATGATCCCGCCCATAAGCGTGCCCCATCCTGAACCCATGCCGCCGATGATGACGGCCTCGAACGCGTAGATGAGTCGCTGACTACCGAGAAGTGGATCGAACGTGGTCCGGATGCCCATCATGACCCCGCCGATGGCCACGATGAAGAGGGCTGTACCCATGGCCACCGCCCAGACGTGCTTGTTGTTGATGCCCATGAGACGGGAGGCCTCTTGATCGTCGGAGACGGCCCTGAAGGCGCGGCCCATCTTGGTGTGCTGAATGAAGAGCTGCAGCCCCGTTATCGCGACGATGGCCATGAGAAAGATGATCAAGGGCAGCCAGCCGACTGCCAACTGGTCGTTGATCTTGATGCTCTGGTTCTCCACCATGCCCGCGTCGAGACCCTGAGAGTTGGCGGTGAAGCCCAACAAGAGGGCGTTCTGGATGACGATCGACAGACCGAAGGTCACGATGACACCCGGTACATCCCCCGACCTCACGATGGTGTTCAGCAGACCGCGTTGCAGGAGGTAGCCGAACACGAACATGATCACCATGGTGATGGGAATGGAGTAGAAGGGGTTGAAACGGAAGGCGTTGACCAGCATCAACGCGACGTACGCCGGGAGGATGGTGAGGTCACCGTGAGCCAGGTTGGTAAGGCGCATGGTCCCGAACACCAGTGAGAGACCCACCGCGAACAGCGCGTAGAGGCCCCCCAGAAGGATTCCTTGAACAGCTGCGTTTATCCAATCCATGTCTATACCCCGAAGTAAGCTGCGGTTATCTGTTCGGTCGTCAGCTCACTGGGAGCGCCCTGCAGGGCGATGCGGCCCTCGAGGAAACAGGCCACGTGGGAAGCCACGGTGAGCACGTGCTGGACGTCCTGCTCCACCACGAGGATGGTGCAACCCGACTCGAGCAGGGTGGGGAAGCTGTCGTAGATACGCTTGATGACCACGGGGGCCAAGCCCAGGGAGACCTCGTCCATGAGGATGAGACGGGGGTTGGACATGAGGGCGCGGCCGATGGCCAGAGCCTGCTGCTCGCCGCCGGAAAGAGCCGAAGCCTGCCGTTTGGCCAGGGGCACGAGCAGGGGGAAGAGTTCATACACGGAGTCGGTGGTCCAAGGGCCTTTGCGGTTGCGATAGGCCCCTATGATCAGGTTCTCGTGCACGGAGAGGCTGGTGAAGACGCGGCGGCCCTCTGGCACCGTGGCGATGCCCATCTCCACGCGCTTGTGCGCGGGCATATGGTCGATGGGCTGGCCGTCGAAGAGGATGCGGCCCCGTTTGGGGATGAGCGTGCCGCAGATCATCTTGAGCAGCGTGCTCTTGCCGGCCCCGTTGGCGCCGATGCAGGCGAATATCTCGCCCGGCTCCACCTTCAGGTTGATGTCGTAGAGAGCCTGGAAGTCCTCGTAGTAGGCGCTGGCGTTCTCGATCTCGAGCAGGCTCATGCCGGCGTCCCTCCCATGTAGCAGGCCTGCACTTCGGCCGAGTTCATGACCTCGTGGGGATCGCCCTCACACAGGTTGCGGCCGAACTGGATGACGCTGATGCGGTCCACCACAGCCAGGAGGGCGTGCACGATGTGCTCGATCCACACGATGGTGACCCCGGTGGCCCGGAGCTTCTTGATCTCCGCGATGAGGTCGTTGACCTCGGCCTCTGTGAGACCGCCGGCGATCTCGTCCAAGAGCAAGAGCTTGGGCTCGGTGGCCAAAGCCCGGGCCAATTCCAGGCGCTTGCGATCCAGCAGGGTGAGCGAACCGGCCAAGAGGTTGACCTTCTGCTCCAGGCCGGTGATGGCGAGGACCTCCATGACCTTGTCGTAGGAGGCCCGCTCTTTCATGTTGCGCCCGTGGGTGGCACCGACGAGCACGTTCTCAAAGACGGTCATGCCCACGAAGGGCTTGGGGATCTGGAAGGTGCGGCCGATGCCCATGCGGGCCCGGTCATGGCGAGAGGTGTGGGTGATGTCCTGGCCGTAGAAGACCACCTTGCCGGCGTCGGCGTGGACGGCGCCGGTGATGAGGTTGAACCATGTGGTCTTTCCGGCCCCGTTGGGGCCTACGATCCCGAGAGCCTCACCTTCACTCACGTTGATGCTGAGATCGTCTATGACCAGTACGCCCCCGAACGACTTGCGAAGGCCTACAGTCTCAAGTGCTAAGGCCAAGTGCATTCACCTCCATCAAACTCCCCTTCGTCGGCGTTTGTACGAACCAGGGCTCGAAGCCGCCATGTGTACTCGACAAAACAGAATGTCACATGTCAAACGCCGGGTCAAACAGAAAACGGTATGGCATTCATCCATACCCCCGGCGGCATCGTGGCCGTCCGCGCAACAGCGCGCGGACGGCCACGAGAGAACTCAGCGGCCTCTCGGCCGACGCTTACTAGACCAGTGATATCACCTTATCCTGCACGGCGATACCAGAATCGGGCGCACCAGCGTTGCTTACGATGGTCAGTTCGAACGGGTAGGTCGTGCCCTTACGCCACTGACCGCCCACGAGCGGCGTCTTGTAGACGTTCTCGTGGATGTGGCACGGGCCCACCTGGAAGGGCGGGGTCGGTCCGATGACCGGAGCGGTGAAGTCGATGAGACCGCCGATCGTCTCCAGCTTGGTGCCCTTGATGGCGGCGACGATGGCCTCTTTGTCGTCCAGGTTGGTGGTCCGCTGCAGCGTATCCACGGCCATCTCGAAGATGATGAAGTGCAGAAGCGGCTGGGTCCACTGGCCGCCCGACCGCTTGCTGAACTCATCGGCGAACTGCTGGCAGGTCTCACCCAGGAAGGCGGAGGTGAAGGGGTGAGCCGGCGTCCACCACACCTCGGTGGTGAGGCCGTCGCCGATGTCGCCCAGGGCTTCGATCGACTCGGGAAAGAGCAGGGCCTTGGCGTAGGTACCGATCTTGGGGGTCCAACCCTGCTGGCTCGCCTGCTTCCAGAAGTTGGTGAAGTCCGGCGGGATGAACACACCCATGCCGATCTCGCAGCCTTCGGCCTTGAACTGGCTGATCTGGGCCGTGAAGTCCTCGGTGAGGATCTGGTACTGGCTGGGGACGATGGCCGTGTAACCCACTTCCGGCCAGACCGGTTCCCATCCCGGCAGCCAGGCGTTGCCGTCGGCGTCGTTGGGGAACATGCAGCCGACGATCTTGTTGTTGGGCACCTGGCTCCACATGTCGAGGAAGTTGGCCTGCACGTCCTCGAGGCCCCAGAAGGTGTGGTAGGTCCACTTGAAGGTGGCGGTGAGGTCTCCCTTGCTGCGGCTGCCCACATACGGCTGCCACGGGCAGTCGTTGGAGATGCAGGGCATGCCGTTGGCTTCGCACTGGTCGGACACGGGGGCGACCGTGTCCGGGGTCGAAGCCGTGACCACCAGGTCGACCTGGTCGTTGTTGATGAGGTCGCCCGTGACCTGGGCGGCCCGGTTGGAGTCGGACTGGCTGTCCATGGTGATGATCTTGACGGGGTGCTTGAGGCCGTCGGCCCCCATGATGCCGTCGCCGATCTTCTCCTCGGTCCGCTCGACACAGTATTTGTCGGGCACGCCGAAGCTGGCCAGACCACCGGTCAACGGGGTCACGAAGCCGATCTTGAGCTCCCGGCCCATCTCGGCGCCGGCGCTGACCGAGGTCGTGGTCTCACCAGCGGTGGTCTCGGTTGGCGCCGCAGTGGTAGTGGTTTCAGCTGCCGCGGTGGTGGTGGTCTCCTCCTCGTCGCCACAGGCAGCCAGCAGGCCACCCAGACCGCCGCTCACGCCGATGGCGGCACCGGCAACACCGGCGATCTTCAGAAACTGGCGACGGCTGACCGCGTTCTGCGGCTCCCTGTCTTGGTCGGACATGTTCCCCTCCTGATAGCGATACACAAACGACTATTGGACGTTACTTTAGTTCGCTGAGACCAGTAAAGCAAGTGGACGGTAGGTAGGATAAGAACGCCGAACCCCGGCGTTAATGGCGCAACTGAAGGGGTTCTGGGCCCGTCGGTCTCCGTCCTGTTGAACTTTCCACGCGCCTCCTCTCTCCCCCCATGGAAGGTATCGGTCGGGCCCTTGGCCATCGGTCCGCACGGCCGAGGGCGCCTCGATCAGAGGCGCCCCCGGCCGTGCCTATACTGGCCTCAGGTCAGCTTTTCCAGACGGCGATGTCGCCGATGTTGAGGTCTTTCGCGGTGACATCGACGGGTCCGATCTTCTGAGCCATGTAACCCGGTTTCTCGATGAGAAGGGTGTAGACCCCGTCTTTGAGATCCTTCAGCCAGAAGTCGCCGTAACTGTCGCTCTTGGCTTCATAGGTGTCACCGGTTTGCGTGTTGGTCGCCTTGATACTGGCGTCCTCGAGGCAGTCGTCCGTCTCCTGCTCGTACAGGGCACCGGCGATGAACTTCTTGGGCAGGCCGATGTAGTAGACCCGCGGCTTGGTATGGGCCAGTTCCGGTTTGAGGATCTCCGCCTTGGCGATGAGAGCCTTGATCTCGGGATCGTCCTCTTCGCCGAAGGTGAAGGCGCCGGTCGGGCAGGCGTCAGCGCAGCGCGGCTCCGACCAACCGTCGTCCAGGAGGTGCGCGCAGAACGTACACTTCTGGGCGATGTTGAGAGCGTCGTTGAAGTAGATGACGTTCTCGTACGGACAGGCCGTCATGCACATCTGGTTACCACGGCACTTGTCCGGGTCGATTATCACGATGCCGTCGTCGCGCTTGTAGATGGCATGAGCGTTGCAGGCGGGAATACAGGGGGCGTCGTCGCAGTGCTGGCAGATGCTGTGCTCGTAGGTGATCTTCACTTTCGGGCATTGGCCGCGCACGTTGTCGTACACCTTGTTCCAGAACTGGCCGGTATCCGGCTGCGGCTTGGCGATCGGCGACCAATCGTTGGCCACGTGCTCGTCCTTGCACGCCACCTGGCAGTTGTAGCAGCCGTTGCAGATGTCGTAGTTGATGATGAGTACCTTGCCCATCAGTCGACCTCCCCCAGGATGCAGGCCTCTAAGCCGGGACCAGCACACGGGTGGAACGGCCGTTCGAAGGCTTCTGGATACTTCCGCTTGAGGTCTTCCAGGTCGGTCTTCTCGATGTCGACCAGGAAGCCACTCACGGCGTGACCTACCGCGTTCTTCGACGTGGTACGGGCGGGCACTATGGTGTTGATGGCGCCGCCACGGTCGAGGACGCCGGGCTCGATGGGATCCCACTTGGCACCGTGATCTATATAGACCACATCGGGCATGATGCGCTCGGTGATGTAGGCTCCAGAGAGCACGCCACCGCGCTCGTTGAAGATGGTGACGATGTCACCGTCCTTGATGCCACGCGCCGCAGCCGTCGACGGGTGCAGCCACACCGGATGGTACTGGTAGCCGTCGGGTCCGGTGACCTTACAGGTCGGGATCTCCCGGAGCCAGGTGATGTCCTCGTGCTGCGAGTGAACGCTCCAGCGCGGGTGGTTGGAGATGACCAGAAGGGGATACTTGCCTGCCCGGTCGGTGCCCAGCGTCTCTTCGTGGCTGATGCCCTTGGCTACCCACTTGGGTATAGGCGGCCGCTCGAGGTCGTCGGGGAAATTCTCCTTCAGACCGGTGGCCTCGAACTCCAAGAGCCCGGTGGGAGTGGTGAGCGGGTTGGCCTTGGGATCTTCGTAGAACCTCTGGAAGCCGCGGGGTTCCTTCTCCCAGTCGGCGGCCGTGGGAATGACGAGGTAACCCTTCTCGTTCAGGTCTTCCCAGCTGATCAGGTCGGCACACCGCGAGGTCTCGTAGCCGTACTTGATGAGTTCGGGGATGGTCTTGCCGCCTGTGTACTCCTCGAGAAGGCCCAGGCGCTCCGCCATCATGACCACGATCTCGTAGTCGCTGTAGGACTCGGCGAGAGGCTCGATGCACTTGTGCTCGGGATAGAGCAGGTTGTACTGGCCGCTGAAGATATCGCCGGCGATGTCGTCCTCTTCCAGTTTGGTGTTCACCGGGAGGATGATGTCGGCCAGCAGGGCATCGTTCTCAAGCCAGGGATGCTGACACCACATGAACTCGATATCCGGATGCTGCATGGCGCGCACATAGTCGTTACCTGAGTTCCAGCAGGTGATCCACGACGGGGAGTCCGTCCACACCGCGTGGATGGTCGAGCAATCCGGGTTCGGGTAGACGCGCTTCACGAACTGGTCCTCGCGCGGAGCGGTCTCCGACTCGCAGCCGTACCATTCGCACTGACCCTCGAGGATGGCCTTGGGCACAAACGTCTTCGGGATCGAGGGGTAGTGGCTGTCGGACGGGTGGCCGCCGGTGTAGGCGGTGCGGAGGTTGGGCACGCGCATCGGCTTGGGCTGCGCGTACTGATCGGGGAAATCGAACAGACCCCACTCGATCATCTTGACCTGATTGATGCCCGGCTTGCCCAGGCCCTGCATGGCCAGGCAGATATTCTGCAGACGGGCAGGCTCGGTGGCGTACGGGCCGCGGATGCCGGGGCCGCCGTTGCCGATGACCACGCTGGTGCGTTTGGAAGCCCATTCCTTGGCCAGGGCCTTGATGACCCGGGCGGGAACGCCGCAGATGGGAGAGGCCCACTCCGGAGTCTTGGGCTGGCCGTCTTCCTCGCCCATGACGTACGCTTCGAAAGCCTCGACGCCGACCGCATGGGTCGCGAGGTATTCCTTGTCGTAGGTGCCGTCCTTGAACCACTGATAGCAGATGGCGAGATACAGCGCCGCGTCCGTGTTGGGCAGGACCGGGATCCACCTATCGGCGTGGACCGCGGCCGCATAGTTGAGGTCGGGGCACACATAGATCTGCTTGATGCCCAGATCGGTGTACCAGTAGCTCAGGCGGCTGGGAAGTTGTCCCTGCCATCCCCAAGGCGTGGTCTCCTGGTCGCACCCCCAGAAGAGGAGCAGTTCGCAGTTCTGGGCGACGTCATAGAGCAGGTTGCTCTGCTTGCCCTGGCCCACCGGCTCGCAGCCCCAGAAGTGCTTGCTGCCCCACCACCAGCCTTCCCAACTGTCCGGCTGCCTGATCTGGAGGGTGTAGCCGCCAAAGAGGGGAAGGAGCTTGCGGCCGGCACCGTGGCAAGCCTGCACGACCTTGTTCTCGCCGTGCTGGTCGCACTGATACAGGATGGCCGTGGCACCGTACTTCTCTTTGATGCGCTTCATCTCGCCGGTGACGATGTCGAGAGCCTCATCCCAGGAGATGCGCTTGTACTTGCTCTTGCCGCGGTTCTGCGGGTTGCGCTCGCCGTTGGGGTCCCAGTCCACCCTCATCATGGGGTAACGGACCCGGGCCGGCGAATAGACCCGTTTCTTGTAGGCGATGGAATAGGGCGGAATGAGCGTCTTCATGCTCGGCTCGAAGGTGCTCCCCCGCACTTCCATCTTCCAGGGGTTCATGTGCTTCTCGGGATCGTACTTCCAATCGTAATGCATCGGCCGGATACGGATGATCTTGCCATCCTTCACGTCGACCATGGATGCGTTGGAACCGTTCTCCGGCACACCGCAGAAGCTGATATCCCGGATCAGCGTGCGCTCGCCGGACTTACTGTTTGGAGCCCGGTCTTCCGCCATACTGCCTCCTTTGCCGTATCTCCCACTATTCCGTCTCTCGGAATAGCTATTCCGCTAACGCGGTGACATCTATTTTTCCACCATTCCCCCGGTCAGTCAACACGCCGCCTGCGGCGCTTGAGCGGCTGAGGTAGTCGCTGATGGCGGCCGCGCTCTCCTTGACCGCTTGGGCCAGTTCCTCCCTTGCACGTGGTCCGAAGCGCTCGGCCGGCGCCACCACGGTGATGGCCGCCCGCACGTCACCGTGCGGACCGAAGATGGGCGCCGAGACGGCACAGACCCCCAGGTCCTGCTCCTCCAGATCGTAGGCCAGTCCCGTCTCGGCGACCTGCGCCAACTCACGGCGCATGGCGTCCGGGTCGGTCTCGGTGTTTGGAGTGAGCTTGAGATGGCGCGCCCGCAGCAGCCGCTCTCGAGCCTCGTCCGTGCGGTAGGCCGCCAAGACCTTCATGGCCGAGTTCGCCAGATTGCGCAGCACCCGGCCGTGGGGCAGGTTGGGCTTGAAGGGGTGCCGGGTAGCGACCTGGTCGACGACGACGGCGCCTCCCACACCCTCCACCGCCAACTCCACCGTCTCCCCGGTGCGCGCGGCCAGGTCCTCGATCAACGGATGGGTGAAGCGCACGAAGCCCACGTTCGACAGGCTCAGATACGCGCCCGGGATGGTAGCCGGACCCAGGTGGTAGCGCTCGGTGGCAGAGTCGAAAGTGACGAAGCCCTTCCATTCAAGCGTGCGCAGCATGCGGTAGGCCGTAGTCTTGGAGATGCCGGTCTGGCGGCCGATGTCGTGCAGGCTCCACTCGGGATGCTCGACGTCGAACAGAGCCAGTATGGAGAGGCCGCGGGCGAGCGCCTGCACGTAGAGATCGCTCGCCTCTTCGGTCCCACCGGGCAGCGACGCCCTCGGCCGGCCACCAGCCCTCGCCATTACTCACTCCCCTATCTGCGAAGTCCTGTTTCGCGAGCCCACTATAGCCCCAGCGCCAGCGCCTTGCCCGCCTCGTAGGCCCGGATCTTGAGTTCGGCGTCGCGCTCGGCGGTCTCGGGGTCGTTGGCGTCGGTGCACACGATGTTGTCCACCAGTTCGAAACCGAACCAGGGGAAGATGGCCGCCGTGTACTCGAAGTACGAGTCGAAGAGATGTGGGTCTTCCATGCCTTGCGTGTACACCGTGACCATCTTCTTGGTGCCGAAGCGAGGCTTCCATTGCGGGTCGGTCAGGGGAAAGAACCTGTCGTACATGTTCTTGACCGGACCGGTCATCTGCATCATGTAGATGGGAGACCCGACCACCACGGCGTCGGCGGTCTTCACCTTCTGCAGGGCCGCATGCAGTTCGTCGTTGATGACGCAGTCGTCGTTGAGCCGGCAAGAGAAACAACTCTGGCAGGCCATGAATTTCATCTTGAACAGGGTGTAGAAGTGCACCTCCGCTCCGTTGTCCCGAGCGCCCTTGGCGACGAGATTCAGCAGAGTGGCAGTGTTGCCGTCCATGCGCGGGCTGCCGTTGAATATGACTATCTCTCGCACGATCGCGTCCTTCCTGCGGCCCGGGTACCAGGGCTGCGTGCTACTCCTCGACCGGACAGAATGGGGAGGGCTTTGCCCCGCAAAGCCCTCCCCATGACTCAGTCCGGCACAGACGGCGGGACTCTAGAGTTCGATGAACCCCATGTTCACCGACTCATCGGCGACCGTCACGTCAGTGGAGTATTTCCTCCCTGCAGCGTCGACCGCGACCGTGTACTCACCGTTATTCAGGCCGTCGAACTTGAACTCGCCGAAGAAGTTGGTGCTCCGGGTGGCCAGCACCGACGTATCGTGGCAGTTGGCCACTCCGGCTCCGGAGAGACTGCAGGCGATTCCGCCCTCCTTGGAATGCAGGGTCACGGTCGCGCCCTCGAAGCAGTCGCCGTCGACCACCACGCCGGCGGTGATGAAGTTCTTGGTGAACCTGTACAGATTCTTGTAGAGAGTGCGCGGCTCGGTGCCCAGTTCCGCCAGGTAAGCTTCCAGACCCTCGGCCTCGATCATCTTCTGCATCTCTTCCGGCTCTACAAAGTACGTGGCCATGGCCTCGGTGGGGCAGGAATGCGTGCACCGAGTGGTGTGCGGTTTCCACGTGGGATCGTCGATGAGGTGTGCGCAGAAGATGCACTTCTGCGGCAGTTGTTTCTCCTCGTTCCAGAAGATGGCACCGTAGGGGCAGGAATCGAGCAACTCCTTGCGGCCCTTGGCCTTCTCCATGTCGATCATCACGATGCCGTCGGGGCGGTAATAGATGGCGCCGTTCGAGGCCTCCACGCACGGCGCATTCGCGCAGTGCTGGCAGGGCATGGGGAGATAGGCCACGTCGTTCCGGGCATACTGCCCGCGCTCCCGCCGCAGGATATCCACCCAGCGGTGGCCGTGACGGGGCTGGGCGGCCGAGTAGCCGGGCCAGTCGTTGTCGACGAACTCGTCCTTGTCGGCCATAAAGCAGTTGTTGCAGTCGTGGCACCTGGCAACATCTATGACCTTATACCATTGCTTCATATCGCAGGCTCCTTATTGATCAGGCAAGACCGATCGACAGCCATCGATCAGTCGGTCTCGTAGATGCCGCCGTCCCACTTCTCGACCTCGATCTGCATGGAATTGGGCGCCATGCCGCATGCGTACTTGGACATGTAGCGATCGGGGGACAGGATGTTCACGCATCCGCCGCGATCGGCGGACTTGCCGGGCTTGCCCAACGGGTTGTACTCCGCGCACGACTCGTAGGTGTGGACGGTACCCGGCTGGGTCCTCTCGCCCACCTGAGCGCACAGGATGACTGAGCCGCGATCGTTGTAGGCGCGGACCAGATCGCCGGCCTTGATGCCGCGGGCGGCCGCGTCGACGCTGTTGAGCCGGATGATCCAGTAGTAGTGCCCATCCACCAGGACGCGATGGTCCTTGATGTCGTTCATGAAGCTGTCCTTGCCGTCACCCATGGTGTGGAAGGAGAAACGCGGGTGCGGAGCCAGCATGCCGAGAGGATACTTCTTGGCCAGTTCGCAGCGCGGACCTTCCCAGGCCGGCACGTAGGTGTGCATGGCCGGACGGTACTCGTCCACGAAGCCCTGCTCTTCGAAGTTCTTGAGGCTGGTGGAGATGAACTCCACCTTGCCCGTGCTGGTCTGCAGTCCTTTGCGACCCACGGTGTTGTTCAAGCGCGGGCCCCAGTCGGGGGTGTCCTTCTCGCGGTCCTCGGCGAACCAGCGGAGGGCAGGCGTCTTCTTGCGGTTGGGGTTGTCCGGCACCACGAAGTAGCCCTTCTTCATGAACTCCGCGAAGGTCATGTGCTTGGGCATGTCGGTGGCGTTGTAGTACTGCTCCACCCACTGCAGGTCGGTCTTACCCTCGCTGAACATAGGCCCGATGCCCAGTTTGTCGGCGATCATGCAATAGATGTCGTAGTCCGACTTGGACTCGCCCTCCGGCTCGATGCACTTGGCCTGCAGCGAGATGACGCGATGGTTGGTCTGCTGGAAGTTGTCGGGGATGTACCCAGAGCAGTTCGCGAACTCGGAGATGTCCCAACGCTCGAAGTTCGTGCAGGCCGGGAGGATGACGTCGGCGAAGGCGACCTCACCCTCGAACCAGATGGACTGGCTGACGACGAACTCCAGGCTCGGGTGCGTATACATCTGGGCGTATCGGTTGGTCGCGGTCATGGTGCCGATCCACGGGCCCCCGTACTTCCACATCATCTTGATCCGGGGGTAGCCGGGAGCCGGATACTGGTACTGGTGGAACTGAGCCTGGATGTCGGCGCCGCAGAAGCCCTTGCCCGACCACTCGAACTTGCCGTCCATGATGCACTCGGGCACCTTGAGGCGCGGGACGTGCTGGCCGGCGGGAGTGTTGAGTTGCGGAGGCGACGGGAAGGTGGTCTTGCCGTCGAACATGCGCCAAGCGAACTTGAAGCCGGCCGCCGTGTTCTCGCAGTCGCCGGAGATGCCGCCCTCGGCGTAGCCGGGGAAGTAGAACTCGTAGTCGGTGGGGACGCCCTGCGTGGTGGAGTAGATGTTGGAGCCCGGCTTGCCCATGCCCTGCATGGTGGCGAGGGCGATCATGCCCCGCGCCCATTCGATACCGTGGGAGGCCCGGCAGGCGCCGCCCCAGCCGCCCAGACCGCCGGCCGCCAGCATGGTCTTCTTCTTACCCCACTCCCGAGCCAGCGCCCGGATCTCGCAGGCCGGTACGCCCGACTCTTCCTCGGCCCATTCGCAGGTCTTGGGAACGCCGTCGGTCTTGCCCAGGACGTAGTCGGCCCATTCCTCGAAGCCGTGGGCGTGAGTGGCCACGTACTCCTTGTCGTAGGTGCCTTCGGTGAGCCACGTGTAGGCGATGGCGAAGGAGAGTGCGTGGTCGGTGCCGATCTTGGGCGAGAACCACTTGTCGCCGATGAGGCCGGCGGTGTGGTTGTAGAACGGATCGATGAAGACCATCTTGATACCCAGGTCCTTCATCCAGTAGCGGCGAACGGTCGACTCGTGGGCCGAGTAGATGCCGGTGTTGACTTCCGGGTCGGCCGACCAGAACACTATCATCTCGGTGTTCTGCAGGGTGTCCGCGAGCAGGTCGTACTGCTCCGGGTTGCCCAGGCGCCAACTGAAGCCCCACATGTGCATGCCGCCCCAATGCCAGCCTTCCCAGCTGTCGGGGTTGTGGTCGGCATAGGTGATGCCCACCATGTTCATGAAGCGGAAGTACGTGCTGTGGCGGTAGCCCACGTTGCCCCACATGTGGTGCGAGCTGGGGCTGGTAAGGATGGCGGCAGGCCCCGCTTCGCGCTTGACGCGGTTGATCTCCTTCACGACGATATCGGTGGCCTCGTCCCAGGAGATGGGCTCGTACCCGGAGATACCGCGGTTCTGGATGTTACGTTCGCCGTCGGGGTCGAAGTCCACGCGCTTCATGGGAGTCTTGATGCGCTTGTCGGAGTAGATCATGGACTTGAAGCCGGCCGTGTAGACCGAATATGTGGTCTTGCGCGGCGGGGTGAAGGTCTTCCCTCTGGCTTCGATCTTCCACGGGGCCGCGTCCACGCTGTCGTCGAGGTCCATCGGCGTTATCCGGACGATCTTGCCGTCCTCGACATAGACAAAGACGGGTCCCCCCGTTGATGAGTTCGTCAAGCGAACTACTTCACCCATTCCTCACCTCTCCTTGGCTCTGGTGCAGATACGTGTCGCTCAGTTGGATGGGGCGGCTCCCTCTGGCGGCGCCGGTCCCCCAGCGCTGCCAGCTTAAATATACCCGGCGCACGTCAGTTTGATCTTGCCAACTTCACGAGTAGCTTCACGTGGTCCGTTCGATGAGAGGGTGTTCCATAGAGCGGAATCATCCCCTCCCCCTGCACACCTCACCGACCAAGCGACGAAGGCCGTGGTGCGTCTACGCTTTCTCGAGGAAGATGGTGCCCAGGTTGATGCTGGCCGCCGGGGTGACGGTGGTGGAGTAGGTCTTATAGCCGGCGGCCTCCACGGTCACCGTGTATTCCTTGCCCGCGTCGAGCTTGTCGACCACGAACTCGCTGTAGTTGTTGGCCACTCCCTCACCCACGGTCGCACCGCCGGACTGAACGGTGACCTGCGCGCCCTCGGCGCACTCGTCGGTATCCTGAAACACGGCGCTGCCGGAAACGAAGATCCTGTCCCACCTGTACAGGTTCTTGTACTTGACCCGCGGGCTCGTGTCGAGCTCGGCCTGGTAGTCCTCGAGGCCCTCGTCGGCCACGATCTTGGCCCATTCGGCATCATCGGCCAGCACCAGGCGGATGGCGTTGGTGGGGCAGACCTGCGAGCAGCGGGTCTCGGTCCAGCCTTCATCGATAAGGTGGGCGCAGCCCGTGCATTTCTGCGCTACTTCCTGCTCCTCGTTCCAGTAGATGGCGCCGTAGGGACAGGTGGCGACGATCTCCGGATGGCCCTTGGCCTTCAGCGGGTCGATTATCACCAGGCCGTCCTCACGCCGGTAGATGGTGCCCTCGGGTGAGTTCTTCATGCAGGACGCATCGGCGCAGTGCTGGCAGGGCATGGGCAGGTAGCCCACCTGCACGATGGGGTACTGCCCGCGTTCCTTGCGATGGATGTTCAGCCACCTGTGACCCGACCACGGCTGGGCGAGCGAGTAGGGCAGGAAGTCGTTACCGACGAACTCGTCCTTATCGGCCAGAAAGCAGTCGTTGCAGTCGTGGCAGCGGGCCACGTCGATGACCATGTTCCATTTCTTCATTTCGTCCGTTCCTCTCGGCTCCTAGGGGCTGCTGAACAACGCAACCTCGGCCCCCAGAGCGCTCCGGCCGGCGCGATAGCACGTCCTCGGTCGCGCCAATAGCGCCGCTATTCGCACTCCCTGCGTCCTTCTCTCGCACTCGCCCGGCGCGCTCTGACGTCGAGGCGTCATTGTGCAGCAGCCTTCTGGCGGAACAGCAATCCCGGTGGGCGGAATCACTGCAAGCAGAAGGCTACCACAGAGGTCCACCGTTGAAGAAACCCCCCGCCGGCATCCGCCGGCGGGGGGTTTCTGTGCAACATCCCGTACCAGTCCGACCCCCTCGCCTAGCGACGGGCGGGGTCAGACCGAATGTTAGTAACCGGAAACCGGGCCGTACCCCGTGCCGCAGTACGTGTAGGTCCTGTCAGGAACATCGTTCAGCTCAGACTCTTCGATCTCGGCCACGCAGCGGACCATGGAGCCGTCGCCCATGTACCAGCGGATCGGGAAGCAGAAGAACCGGAAGCGCTTGCCGGACACCTTGTCCAGGTCTCCACCCAGGTTCTCGACGCCCACGATGCCGTGACCCAGCATCTGCTTGTGGCAGGGTTCCCAGGTCCCTTCATTGCCCAGGGCTTCAAGATCGCCGAACTTGGCGTCATAAGCGGCCTGGCCATGCAGCTTGATGTAGGCAGCCTTCTCGAATTCGGCGTAGGCTTCCTCACCGAACTGCTCGGCGTACTCTACCGTGATAGGCCTCCCCGAGTTTCCGGGCAGATTCATCTGCGGCGGGCCGTTCTTGCCCATGGCCGTATGAAGCGGATGATCCAGTGCCTGCGAATCCATGGCCACGCACTTGACCTGGTGCTTCACGAACCACTTGCCGGCTTCGAGGCCCGTGCCGCACGCATAGTGGTAGTAGTCTCTGGAGTCGTCGAACAGGCGATGCATGCCGGTGTTCAAGCAGACGACCATGCCCTTGAGCTCTTCCGGCTTGATGTTCGCGCGCTTGCAGGCGTCCTCGAGATGCTCGGGCAGGATCAGGCCCCACTTGTGGATCTTGATCTCGAGACAGACCGCGTCGCCCGTGTAGGCGTCAACAGGCATCTCGTGGGTGTAGCGAGCCCTCTTGCCGTCGAATTCGCGCTCCATGACGTGACGAGGCGCGTCGGCATGAGTGCCCGTGTGCTGAACGCAATCGACCCGCTGGGTGAGGACGCCGCCCTTGGCCATGGTGTGCATCGAATCGATGACCGGCTTCACGAAATACGGCCAGCGAGGGATCTCCGCACTGAAGGGATGGGTCAGGTCAACAAATACTTTGCCCATGATCGTTCTACTTCTCCTTCTCTCGTTTCTGTTCCGACATACGGGCACTTTTGTGCCCGGACTGTCCATGGTCGCCGGCCCGCGTCGCTGCGCACCGGCCTCTACTCTACTCGGGTTCCGCCTCTTTCATCTCGCGCACGGCCTTGCACAGGTAGCTGAGCATATTGGCCCGGAGAGCTTTCTGCCCCTCCGGCGTCCAGGTCTGGAAGCCGACGCCTCCCGACTTGAAGCCCAACTCACCCTTCTCCACCTTCTCCTTGAGGAGAGGCGAAGGCTCGTGGGAGTCCTCCAGGTGTTTTAGCACATAGCTGTGTATAGACAGGGTAAGGTCGAGACCTACCATGTCGGCGTTCTCCAGCGGAGCCATCACAGGGAGGCGCAGGCCGGGACCGTACTTGAGGCTCTCGTCCACCGTCGCCGCGTCGGCGATGCCGCGCTCCACGATGGAGATAGCCTCACGCCACAGCGCATGCTGCAGCCGGTTGGCGATGAACCCCGGCACGTCCTTCTTGGCGTGCACCGGGCGCTTGCCGATGGCTCGATGAAGCTCCATCGTCAGATCCACCACCCAGGGCGGCGTCTCTTCCGTCTGCACGACTTCGACCAGAGGGATAAGGAACGGCGGGTTCCACCAGTGAGTGCCCAGGATCCGCTCCCGGCGCTGCGACGTGCTGGCGATCTCCGTGGGGCTCATTACCGAGGTGTTGGTCGCAAGTACCACGTCGGGCCCGCACATCTGGTCCAGCTTCTGGAAGGTGTCCTGCTTGAGAGCCATGTCCTCGGCGACGCACTCGAGTACGAACTGAGCGTCTGAGGCGGCTTCTTCCATGTCCTGCGTGGTCGTCACGCGGGCTACGGTCGCATCCACGTCTTCGAGCTTTCCGAGACCGCGTTCGGCCAGGAAGGTCAAGTCATTGCGCATACCTACGACGGCCTTCTCCAGCGTCTCGGCCCGGCGGCTGTAGAGCCCCACCGGATAGCCGGCGCCGGCAAACACCATGGCGCAACCGTGCCCCATGGCGCCCCCGCCGATTATGGCGATCTTCTTGACATCTTCCAGCTTGATCATCCAGCCACCGCCCCGCCGTCGACGGAGAGGATGAGACCGGTCACGTAGTCGGAGGCCGGAGAGGCGAGGAACACCGCGGGGCCTACGAAATCGTCCAGTTCAGCAGCCCGGCCCAGGGGAATACGCGCCATGAAGATCTTGACCATCTCAGGATCGTTCTTGATCTGCTGCGTGAGTGGGGTCCAGAAGATGGAGGGAGCGATAGCGTTGACGTTGATCTTGTACTTCGCCCACTCGGTCGCCAGCTGCTTGGTGAGCAGATGGACGGCGCCCTTGGAGGTGCCGTACGCTGCATATCCACCGGGATGGCCGAGGAATCCGCGTACCGAGCCGATGGTGATGACCTTGCCGCCGTCACCCTGCTTGATGTACTCCGCACCCGCGTATTTCGCGCACAGCAGGCTGCCGCGCACGTTGACGTCCATTACCTTCTGCCACTCGTCGATATCGAAGGTCTCGGCCGGCTGGCGGTTGCCGGCGGTACCGGCCACCGTGACCATGACGTTGACCTTGCCGAAGTCCTTGATGACGCCTTCCATGGCGGTCTTGACGCTGTTGTCGTCGGTGACGTTGACGGCAGTGGCGGTCGCCTTGCGGCCCAATCCTTGGATGTCGGCGACGACATCTTCCATGATGTCGGTCTTGATGTCCCAGCAGGCGACGTCGGCGCCGTGCACGGCGAGACCCTTAGCCAGCGCGTGTCCGAGCGTGCCGCCCGCACCGGTGACTACCGCCACCCTGCCGGTCAGATCGAAGATCTTCTTCAGTTCCTCGACTGTCTTCCTTGGTGTTTCCTCAGCCATCTCTATCCTCCAGGTTCGGGTTTGTGCTCTCTTCCAACGGCCGTACTACGCACGGCCTGCGTGGAACGGCAGGGCGGCCATGCCGCCCGGCGTCTGACACCTAGTTCTTGGGCGGCAGTCCCAGGATCGCCCTGGCCTCGGCCACGTTGGCTACCGGCCGCTTGAACTCGGCCGCCAGCCGCTGCACCTTCTCCACGAACTCATAATTGTGCTTCGCCAGCACGTCCTTGCTCAGATATACATTGTCCTCCATGCCCACCCGCACGTGGCCGCCCATGTTGATCGCCATAGCGGTGATGAGGTTGGCCGTGGGGCCGCAGCCGAACGCCGACCAGGTGGAGCCCTCGGGAAACGAGTCGACCAGGTGGACGAGGTTCCTCGCGTTGCCTTCCATCCCACCCCACACGTGCATGCAGCACTGGAAGTGGATGGGAGCCTTCAGGAAGCCGTCTTTCAGCAGACGCTTGGCGTTCCAGACCATGCCGGCGTCGAACACTTCGACTTCGGGCTTGATGCCGTTCTCGTTGTAGGCCGTCCCGAGCTTCTCGAGGAATGTGGGGGAGTTGAGGAAGACGCCCTGGTAGAAGTTCATGGAGCCCGCATCGAACGTGCCCATGTCGGGCTTGAGCTCCACATGGGGCAGGATCCGTTCCTCATCGCTGAAACCCAGGCCGCCGGAGCTGGTCATGTTGACGATGATGTCGCACTTCTCGCGGACCAAGCCGACGGTTTCGCGGAATCTCTCCAGATCCATTGTGGCTTTGCCCTCTTCGGTGCGCACGTGGATGTGCGCGACGGAGGCGCCGGCCTGGTAGGCCAAATACACTTCCTCGGCGATCTCTTGCGGCTGCGTGGGAAGATAAGGAGTGTTCTCCTTGGTGGTCATGGCCCCGGTGCACGCCACGGTGATGATGAGTTTTTCCATACGTTGACCTCCACAAGATTGTGTCCACTGCACTCGACCGAAGCCTACCCTCTTCGGGTCCCCCGGTGAGCCAGAGATGTCAGCCTAGATGTGGCCGTGGCTCCACCTACGAGAGAAGCTCGCATCGCCTCAATACTCTACACCATCGTCCGCCCGCGCCAAAGCCGCCGACGCTCAGCCGATGAAAACCGATCCCATCAGAAGACCGGAAGGGACCTCGCAAGCCTGGGCCGAACTGCCCACCGGGAAGATCTCCCAGCCCAGAGAAGACGCCAGTTCGAAGCAGTCGATGCCCACCGCTTCCATGGAGGGCCGGGCTATCAGATTATGCCGGCACTTCTGCCCCGCCAGAACGGCGCAATCCACCTTGTGACAGAAGGTACTCTTACAACTCCCGGCGCCGAAGCCAACCGAAAGGTAGTGTCCATCGTAGAAGGCTGCGCTCTCCACCGCGCTGACGATCCTCGACACCGTCTGGTAGGCCTCCACCCGCTCTTCGATGGTCTCGCGGTCGCGCACGATGGCCTCGGGCCGCACGCCCACCCCCACCACCACCGCCCGGTCGTACTGCGGGAGAAGTCGACGCATGTCGTCCGGCGAAGGCGCATGGGGCGGGCAGTTGGCACAGGTGTTGTAGCCGAAGCACTTGGGCACGGCGCACTTGAGGACCACCCGGTCATCGACCCTCACTCGGCTCGACACCACCACGCCCGCTCTGCAGGCCCCCAAGTCCAGGGCCATGGCCGAATAGCGCTCGGCATCGGCCGGCAGCGCCGCGGCCGCCCGGGCCCGGTCTACGGGGGCTATCCTCGAGGTGGCGGCTGGGGCGACTTCCATGCCCCTAAAGATACCATCGGGCGGGAGGTGTATCGACTATAATGGCTGCCGTCCTTCCTGGGACCACTCGGGCCGAAGTGGCGGAACTGGCAGACGCGCTGGACTCAAACTCCAGTGAGGCTCACACCTCGTGCGGGTTCGATCCCCGCCTTCGGCATGGTAGTCCGGGAGCACACGCCCGCTGAGGAACGAAGGGAGACGCCACATGGCCAAGAGCAGAAGCTTCCACGTAGCGACGGTGTTCCTGGCCCTCATCACGATCCTCTTCGTCGCCGCCTGCGGCTCCGGAGACGAGGAGGTGCTCCTGAAGTACACCTACACCACAGGGGATTCCTGGGTCTACGACACGACCGTGGTCATGAACGGCACCGTGGAGGGACCCGGCCTTGCCGAGGCCGACACCACCATCCCCCAGGACACCACCACTAAGATCCGTACGGAAGCCACCGTCGAGAGCATCGACGAGAACGGCGTCGCCACCGTCCGCGTCACCGAGGAAGTGCTTGAGATGAGCGCCGCAGGCGAGCCGGTAGATGTGGGGGCCCAGGAAGTCCAGGAAGTGACCATGCAGATCGACAGCACAGGTAAGGTCATCTCTATCGACGGGGGCGACGATCCGGCGAGTGGAGTGGCGGGCAGCCTCTTCGCGGGCCTGCCTTTCGACCCCTCGCAACTGACCGATCAGCTGAACGTCGTGTTTCCCGAGGACGGTGTGGGCCAGGTCGGCGAAGAGTGGACGGCCACATCCACCTTCCCCCTCCCCGGGTTGGACCAAGAGGTCACGGCCACGAGCACGGGCAAGGTGGTCTCCGTGGAAACGGTGGACGGCCGTGAGATGGCGAACGTCGAATACACCATCACCATGCCCCTCGATCTCACCATCGATCTGGGAGCCCTGTTGCAGGGGCTCATGGGTGCCATGGGCGGGAGCGACGAATCCGCGGATATCGCTCTGGTCATAACCATGAGGGGGGCCATGGATTACGCGGGCACCGCCCAGATTGAGACCGAGACCGGACGGGCGCAGAGCAGCGACGGGGTGATGGACCTCCTGATGGACATGGAGATCACCGAAGCCCCCGAGGACATGGTGCCCGCCGAGGAACGTGGCCCCTTCTCCGTAGACCTGAATATGACCGTCGACATGGTGGCAGTAGAGTAGTCGACACGGTCTGCCGGGGCTGAGCGCGCGTCACCGACCACAATACAACCCCTCGTCGCTGACTCCGCAGACGGTAGATTATGTGCAGCGTTGCTGCTAGACTTCACGTATGAGTGCAGCGCGAGAAGAGCGAGAGAGACGCTACGTCGAGCTGGTGGGCGAGAAGCTACGCCGGCTGCGGCAAGACCGCGGTTTGAGCCTCCAGGAGGTGTGCGAGCGCTCGGGGGGTTCGTTCGTGGTGTCGACGCTGAGCGCCTACGAACGTGGCAAACGCAGTCTGAGCCTCGAGCGCCTGTACGAGTTGGCGGCCATCTATGGCCAATCCCCCATGTCCATCCTGGATGTCGAGGACGATCCCGAGTTCCAGCGCACCCTCAGCCGCAACGGGCCCCTGCGCATCAGGCTGGAAAGCCTGGAGCGGTTGACCCAGGAGGAGCGCCGCCCCCTTGAGACCTACCTGGCCTTCCTGCGAGAGTTGCGCAACGACCCTGCTCGCGACATGCTGACCATCCGCAAGGACGACCTCTCCTACCTTTCCGGTCTTTACGGAGTGCGTCCCCAGGCACTCAAAGAGTACCTGGAAAGAGAAGGCGTGCTCATCACCGAGTAGGCCGTCCGTCCGCCGCGGCTACAGCCGCCTGCATCTCGTCCAGCAGCTTCCGCAGCGCGATCAGCCCCTCATCCAGACTACTGCTTCGCGCGATCACTTCCACCAGCGCGCTCCCCACGATCACCCCGTCGGCGTGAGCCGCGACAGAAGCTGCCTGCGCGGGCGTGGACACGCCGAAGCCGACAGCCAGGGGCAGATGGGTGTGCCGCCTGAGCCTCCCCACAAAGGCGGGAAGAGCGGCGCTCAGCTCCGCGCGCGTCCCGGTGACTCCCGTGGTCGACACGCAGTAGATGAAGCCGGAGGCCGCCGCCGCGATGCGGGCCAGCCGGGCTTCGGTGCTGGTGGGCGCCGCCAGGAAGACCAGGTCCACGCCCCGGGCCAAAGCCAGTTCCTGGATGGAAGACGCCTCCTCGGGAGGTAGGTCGGGTACGACCACGCCCAGCACTCCCCGCTCGCCGCAAGCGGCGAAGAAGCGTTCCGGATCGAAAGCCAGGATGGTGTTGAGGTAGCTCAGCAGCACCACCGAGGCCCCTTCGGAACTTATCTGCCCGGCGAGGTCGAGGACGTCCCCGGGCCGTACCCCCCTCCCCAGAGCTACCTGCGAGGCGGCCTGGATCACCGGTCCATCGGCCAGAGGATCGGAGAAGGGGATGCCCAACTCCACCAGTCCCGCCCCTGCCCTCCGGTAGGCGCGCAGGATCTCCAGGCACGATGCGGGATCGGGGTAGCCTCCCACGGCGTAAGGCATGAGCAAAGGACCGTCCGCGTCCCGGAAGAGCCGCTCCAGCCGGCTGCCAACGGCGGTCTCCTGATCGAACGCGCTCACGACCTCACCCCCAGTCTCTCTGCCACGCTGTATACGTCCTTGTCTCCCCTGCCCGAGAGATTGAGCACGACCACGTCCTCGGCTGAAAAAGCGTGATCGCCCCCCAGCAGGTACGCCACGGCATGAGCACTCTCGAGCGCCGGGATGATGCCTTCGAGCTGGGAAAGGGTCTGGAAGGCCGCAAGCGCGTCCTCGTCGGTCACGCTGGTGTACTCAACGCGGCCCTCGTCCTTCAGGAAGGCGTGTTCCGGACCCACTGACGGGTAGTCGAGCCCCGCGGCGATGGAATGCGCCTCCTGGATCTGCCCGTCTTCGTCCTGGAGCACGTAGGAAAAGGAGCCGTGGAGGATACCTCCCACTCCCCGAGCCAGGGAGGCTCCGTGCTTGCCGGAGTCGAGACCCAACCCGGCCGCTTCCACGCCGATCAGACGCACGGCGGGCTCCTCGCGGAACTCATGGAAGATGCCTATCGCGTTGCTTCCGGCTCCCACGCAGGCCACGATGGCGTCGGGCAGACGCCCTTCCTTCTCCAGTATCTGCCGGCGGGTCTCGATGCCTATGACGGTCTGGAAATCGCGCACGATGGTGGGGTAGGGGGCCGGACCCACGACAGAGCCGATGATGTAGTGGGTAGTCTCGACGTTGGCCACCCAGTCGCGGATGGCCTCGTTGGTCGCATCCTTGAGCGTGCCACTGCCCGACGAGACCGGGACCACCTCCGCGCCCAGCAACCGCATACGGAACACGTTCAGCTCCTGCCGGACGATGTCCTCCTCCCCCATGTACACGTGACATTCCAGCCCGAAGAGGGCAGCCACGGTAGCCGTGGCGACTCCGTGCTGTCCCGCGCCCGTCTCCGCGATGATGCGCTTCTTGCCCATGCGCGACGCGAGCAGGATCTGGCCCAGGGTGTTGTTGATCTTGTGCGCTCCGGTATGAGCCAGGTCTTCCCTCTTGAGGTAGACGCGGCAACCGGCCGCGGCGGAGAGCCGGCGGGCCAGGAACAGGGGCGTAGGCCGGCCGGCGTAATCGGTCTGCAACTCGCTGAGTTCCTCGACGAAGACCGGGTCCTCCCGATACTTCTCGTAGGCCTCTTCCAATTCCTCCAGAGCCGCCATGAGCGTCTCGGGGACGTAGCGACCGCCATAGCGGCCGAATCGCTGTGCCATGCTCATGATGTCGATCCTTCCTTTGCCGTGTCGATGGCCCCCTCATATCGGGACCGGTGGACTTCCTTCACATTCGTCATGAGACTCCTGAGGGATTCGCCCTCCTTGACGCCGGGAGCGCTTTCCACCCCGCTCGATACGTCCACGCCCCAGGCGCCGGAGACCCCCAGGGCCTCCCGCACGTTGCCGGGACTGATGCCGCCGGCCAGCAGGAAGCGCAGGCCCGCGGCCGCTTCCCCGACGACATCCCACGGCAGCCGCCGTCCGGTACCTCCCGTGCGTCCCGCGACGCTGGCGTCGATCAGCAAGAGGGCGTCCTCCGCTGCCGCCTGCAGCAGGCGGCAGCGGAGCGAGGCCACGTCATGCTCGTCCACGGCCACACCGACTGCCCTGATGATCAGGGGCCCGACCAGTGAGGGCGGGCGGGTCGGCGCCTTCGGCACCGTTTCCACCGGCATCGCCAACCGGAACGGCGGCTCCCAGCCGGCCCAGAGCCTCCCTGACGGCGCCGGCGGGGGGAGCCGTCGGCCCGTGCAACTGGACGGCGTCGAGACCCACGTAGCGGATCACGGCTGCGATCTCCTCGGGGCCGGCATCGACGAAGACGCCCACCGTGAGGGGACCGCGTCCTTCCCCCGCCGGCCGAAGCGCGGTTTGGCCCGGCGTGGCCCCTCCCACTCCCGCTCGGCCGGCGGCGATCTCCTTCTGGGCCTGGTCCAGCAGCCTGCGAGCTTCGGCCGGCGTGAGTCGGCGCGGACTGGGGGCGAAGATGAAGCCGAGAGCCCAGGCGCCCACCGCACGAGCCGCGAGCACGTCCTCCACCCGAGTGAGACCGCACAGCTTGACGACCGGTCCCTGGGGAGAGTCGTTGCGCAGACCGGCGGCGGCGCCGGGCGCCGACGGGGCGCTCCTCCCCCACGCGTGTGTGGTGGCGCTCACGTCCTCCTCCGGGCATAGACCAGCATCACCACCAACGCGACGGCCAGCAGCAAGAACATGACCGCGAACCACCATCCGCTCCCGAAGGGCATGGCGGTGAAGTTGGTGCCGAACAGACCGACGATGAACGACAGGGGCATGAAGATGGTCGCCACGACCGCGAGTTGCTTCATCACCCGGTTCAGCCGCATGGAGACGCTGGTGAGGTGCAGGTCGAGCGCCGAAGACAGGATGTCACGGTAGGTGTCGAGTAGCTCGATATCGCGCATGACGTCGTCGTGCACGTCCCTGAAGTACACCTCGGCCTGCGGGTCGACGAACGGAACCCCGTGGGAACCCAGTCTTTGCATGACGTCCCGAAGGGGAGACACGCGTCGACGAAGCTCGACCAGTTCCCGCTTGAGGGCGAAGAGCTCCTGTATGGGCGCCGGGCCGCTGGCCAACACGACCTGGTCCTCCAACCCGTCGATACGGTCGTCGAGGCGCTCGAGCATGGGTTGGAGGTTCTCGATCGACCATTCGCAGATGTGGTAGGCGACAAAACTGGGCCCTCGGCCCCTCGACAGCACCTGGCGACGGATACGCTCGGCCAGTTCCTCGTAGTCGGCCGGGTGGATACCCCCCACGGAGACTATCCACCTGGGACCCAGAAAGAGCCTCAGCTCGCGCAGTTCGGGCAGGGACGCGCGCGGACCGGGCGACGGTGCGGTCCCGGCCTGCGCCGTCGCCGATCCCGCGTCGGCGTCGGTCTCTGGAGACAGCAGAGACACATATACGTGATCGGCGAACTCCTCGACTCGAGGGCGTTCGGGGCCGTCGCGCAGGCTCTTGACCACGATCTCGTCCAGCCCCATCTCGTCCAGGGCCTCGACGATGAGGGGATCGGGGCCGGCATGGACCCAGATCACCGGTCCCGTCGGGTCGGAGAGACTCGCCAGCAGGGCAGAAAGCTCGGCGGGAGCCACCTCCCATCCTCTCTCGACCGTGAGCGCCCGTATCTGCGGCCCTTCCACCTCGGTGAAGGTCCCCACCCCGTTCATGCGTCCTCCTTCGCCATCCCGCGTCCTTCCTCCACCCCACCGCCAAGAGCGGCGCGCCTGCTGCCCAGGAGCGCTCTTGTCGCCCACTCCACGTCGCGAGCGCTCAGCAGGCCTTCCCCTACGAGCATGCCGTCCACGCCGCACGCCTCGAGCCTCTCCACGTCGGCTCGCGTGCTGATGCCGCTCTCACCGACCAGAAGGCGTCCCGGCGGAACCAGCCGCGCCAGCTCGACCGTGGTCCCCAGAGACACCTCGAAACTGCGCAGATCGCGGTTGTTGACTCCGATGATGGCCGTCTCGACGGCGAGGGCCCGCTGCAACTCCTCGCGGTCGTGCACTTCGAGAAGGACATCCAAGCCCAGCGCGTCAGCCACGCGCGGCCAGGCTCGCAAGACGCTCGTCGGAGAGCAGGCCGGCGATGAGAAGCACCGCCGAGGCGCCGAAGACCCGGGCCTCATGGATCTGATACTCGTCGACGATGAAGTCCTTGCGAAGCACGGGGAGCCTGCTGGCCGAGACGGCCTGCTCCAGGTCTTCGAGACTGCCGCGAAAGTAGTCCTGCTCGGTCAGTACGGAGAGGGCCCGCGCGCCGCCCCGGTCGTAGGCACCCGCGATCTCCCCCACGTCGAGCGACGGACGGATGGGTCCCTTGCTGGGTGAAGCACGCTTGACCTCGGCGATCAGAGAGATGCCGGGCTCACGCATCGCTTCGGCGAACGACGCCCGACCGGTCGGCCCTGGTAGTCCTTCGAGGATGGAAAGAGGTTGCGCCTGTTTGCGGGCCTCGAGCCGCTGGAGGACCGAGGGTACGATGCGGTCCAGGTAGGTGCCCGTCTGTCCGCATCCTCGAGGCACCGGCCCGCCTGCACACGGACCGCTCATGCCCGCCTCGCCGCCAGTTCGTTGCTGAGCGCGACCAGGCGTTCCAACGCGCGCAGGGCGCTTCCCGAGTCGAGGGACCGACGCGCCAGACCCACTCCTTCGGCGATGGTGGGGGCGGCGCCGCCCACGTAGAGGGCGGCGCCGGCATTGAGGAGCACGGCGTCGCGAGGACCGCCCCTCATGCCGGTCAGTACCTTGCGGGTGATGGCGGCGTTCTCGGCGGGGCCCTCTCCGGCCAGTGTGGCCAGCGGATGTGCGGAGACGCCGCATTCCTCAGGCTCCACCGAGTACGGCGACCGCACCTTGCCCCCATCCACCTCGAGGACCGTGCTGGGACCATTTACCGACAGCTCGTCCATGCCTTCGGCGCCGCACACGAGGAGCGCGCGCTCGCAGCCGGTGCGCGCGAGCGCGCCCGCAAGCACTTCCAGGTAGTCCTCCACACTCACACCCAGGAGCATGCGACCTGCCCCGGCCGGGTTCGTCACCGGACCCAGGAAGTTGAACACCGTGCGGATACCCAACTCCCGCCTGATCTCGCCCACGCGCTTCATGGAGCTGTGATAGAGCGGAGCCAGCATGAAGCCGATGCCCACCCGTTCGATGCATTCCGCCACTTCGTCCGGACCCAGGTCCACGCGCACGCCCAGAGCCTGGAGAACGTCGGCCGAGCCGCAGCGGGAGGACGCGGCCCGATTCCCGTGCTTGGCCACCTTCAGGCCTGCCCCAGCGACCACGAGCGAGGCGGTAGTGGAGATGTTGAAGGTACCCAGGCCGTCGCCCCCCGTCCCCACGATGTCGACCAGGCACTCCGGGGCCGGAGTCTTCACCCTTACGGCCAGTCGGCGCATCACGTCGACCAGGCCGGCGATCTCTGCAGCCGTCTCTCCCTTGCTCCGCAGCCCGATGAGGAACGCGGCCGCCTGCGCATCGCCGGCCGTGCCGTCGACGATCTGGCGCAGTGCCTCGGCCGCTTCCTCCCGGGTCAGGTCGCGTCTCTCGGCGAGGCTCTGCAGGATCGTGCTGAACGGCACTCCCCGTGCGGGCGCAGTCGCGTCGGGAGGCGCCCCGGTGCTGTGCGCAGCCTGGGTGTGCGGCACGGCTTCGCCAAAGGGCGCCGCGCCGCTGGGCGGCGCGGGCCGCGAGACCGCCGTGCCACTCATGCCTTTGCTCCGAGGCGCCTGTTTCCGTCTTCCCAACGGGCGCCCCGCCGGCTGAGGAAGTTGCGCAGCAGGTCCTTGCCCACCACCGTGAGCAGACTTTCTGGGTGGAACTGCACTCCCTCTACCACGTACTCCCGATGCCTGACGCCCATGACCACGCCGTCGGCCGTCCAGGCCGAGCGCTCGAGAACCGGAGGTAGGTCCTGGTGCAGCACCAGCGAGTGGTAGCGGGTGGCCACGAAGGGGTCGGGCAGGCTCGCGAAGATGGTGCGCCCGTCGTGATGGATGAGCGAGGTCTTCCCGTGCACGGGGGCCTCCCCTCGCACCACCAGGCCGCCGTACACCTGGCCGATCGATTGGTGACCGAGGCAGACCCCCAGTATCGGGCAGAAGCCGGCAAGGAAGTGGATGGTGTCCAGGCTTATCCCCGCCTCGTTGGGCGTGCAGGGGCCAGGCGACACGACCACGTGGGTGGGGTCTTCCTCGCGCAGCGCTTTCACGGTGATCCGGTCGTTGCGGAACACCCGTATCTCCGCCCCGGAGATCTCTCCGAGATACTGGACCAGGTTGTAGGTGAAAGAGTCGTAGTTGTCGAGCACGACTATGCGCAGGTCGCTCAGACCCGGGGTCGGGAATTGCGCGGGATCAGGCCCCGCCAGGGTCTGTGTCACATTCATGCGTGTGGAGGCTTTGGTCATCATCATCGTTCACTCCCAATCCTCTTGGCCCGCGGCTACCTCGATGGCGCGGAAGAGCGCCCGGGCCTTGTTCTCGGTCTCGATGTACTCACTCCCGGGGTCGGAGTCGGCCACTATGCCGGCGCCCGCCTGCACGTAGGCCCGGCCGTCCCGGACCAGGATGGTGCGGATGTAGATGCAGGAGTCGAGTTCGCCCGAGTAGCTCAGATATCCGATGGCGCCTGCGTAAGGACCTCTGCGGGTCGGCTCCAGTTCGTCGATGATCTCCATGGCGCGCACCTTGGGCGCCCCCGAGACGGTACCGGCCGGGAAGACCGCCCGCAGAGCGTCGGCGGCCGATACTCCGGCCGCAAGTTCCCCGGTGACAGACGACACCATGTGCATCACGTGGCTGTAGCGCTCGACCTCCATGAACTCGTTCGTGCGTACGGTGCCCGGCCGACAGACCCTGCCGAGGTCGTTGCGGCCCAGGTCGACGAGCATCAGGTGCTCGGCCCGCTCCTTCTCGTCGGCCAGCATCTCGGCCGCCAAGGCCGCATCCTCCTCCGGAGTAACTCCCCGGGGACGCGTGCCGGCGATGGGACGGGTCTCTGCGCGCCCTCCCGTTACCGTGACCAGAGGCTCGGGGCTGGAGCCCACGATCTCGAAGTCGCGGAACGACATGTAGTACATGTAGGGACTGGGGTTGACGGCGCGTAGACCACGGTAGATGGAGAAGCCGCTCATATTGACGGGACGCTCGAACCGCTGCGACAGCACTACCTGGAAGGCGTCGCCTGCGTAGATGTATTCCCTGATGCGTTCGACGCCCTGCTCGAAGCGTTGGCGCTCGAAGTTGGACTGTATCTGCGGCTGGACCAGGGCCTGCGAACGCCCCAGGCTCCAGCCTGGCTCAGGCAGCGGCCCACGCAGGCGGGTCTTGACCTCGGCAAGGCGGGCGGCCGCGGCCTCGTAGGCCCGATCCAGGTCCGGCTCCTCGTCGCAGAAGATATTCGTCAGCAACGTGATGGTGTGGCGCAGATGGTCGAAGACCACGATGACGTCGGTGAGAAGGAAGGCCATGTCGGGAAGGCCGAGATCGTCAACGGGCGCGTTCGGTAGGCGCTCCACATGGCGGACGCAGTCGTAGCCGAAGTAGCCCACGGCGCCTCCCACGAAGGGGGGCGCATCCTCCAGCGGCGGCACGCGATAGCGACTCAGGTGCCGGGCCATGAAGGCGAAGGGGTCCCCCCCGTTCTGGGTCAGGTCGTAGTGCGTGTCGACACCGCCGTGGCGCACGGTCACCGCGTCCCCGGTCAGGCGGACGCTTTCCCACGCCTTGATGCCCAGGAAGGAATAGCGGCCCAGACGCAGGCCTTGTTCGGCGCTCTCCAGAAGAAAGCAGCCGGCGGCCTGACGCAGTTTGAGGAAGGCGGAGACCGGAGTCTCGGTGTCGTCCAGAAAGCGATGGGCCAAGGGGATGACGTTATAGCTGGCGCTTAGCCCTCGCGCCTCTTCCAACGAGGGCGCGATGGCGATACTGCCGGATGTCATGGCCGCCTACCCTTCTCGACGAGCGAGAAAAGCGGGCTGCTCTCCGGCCGGTGGGCTGAGCCATCGGCGGTCGAAGCAGGTGAAGTCGCCCGTGTGGCAGGCGACGCCGGTCTGCTCCACCAGGGCGAGCAGTGTGTCGCAGTCGCAATCGAAACGAAGTTCGCGGACCTTCTGCAGGTGCCCCGAGGTGCCGCCTTTGTTCCACAATTCCTGACGCGAGCGGCTGTAGAACCAGGTGAAGCCGGTCTCGAGAGTCTTACGCAGGGACTCTTCGTTCATGTAGGCGAGCATGAGCACCTCGCCGGTGTTCCATTCCTGGACGACGCACGGCACGAGGCCGCGCGAATCGAACTTCACACAGGATGGATCGGCCGCAGGGGCCTTGTTTGTGCCGGCGTTCTGTTCGTCTGGATTGTCGTCTTGTGGCTGCATTTCGTCCCCTTCGTGGTCAGTTTCCAGTCGACTGATGCGTCTCCGCACCCGATACGGCCCGGTGGCTCCGACCACCCGACCTCTGGAGGCGCCCCTCGCCCGAGCGAGGGGCTAGGACCACGAGGACTGACGGCGGGCGCCGGCAGCCGGGGGAAGACAGGCCGGGTGATGCACGACGAACGGATGGCCTTGTCGCCCATCCATCGCGTCTACCGATCTCCGTTGGCCGCTCGTCTTCATCGTTCTCCATGACCACGTTATGACTTCCCCAGCGGTACCCGGTCAGGCCGGGCCGCCGAACGAGAAGGTATGATACACGCCTTGCTATCACATGTGAAGGACTCGTCGCTGCACCGTCTCCTCCAACGCACGCCTTCGGCAAGCGTTGTCAGAGCCCAGTGCAGCTCCTCCGGGTGTTTCCGGTGGTTAGCGATGCACACTGGGAAGCGGTCGGCGATCCTTGTGGAGGCCGTGACGGAGTCAGGTGAAGCTGCGAGCGATCGGGGACGGAGTGAGGATGGACAGCACGGCCGAGATGATCTTCACCGGCGATGAACTGCTGCGGGGAGAGACGGTCAACACAAACCAGGCGTTCTTGGGCGAAGGACTGCTCGAGTTGGGCATCTTTCCGGCGCGGTCTCTCTGTGTCATGGACGACTTGGCCGAGATCGTGGCGGCCATCCACGACAGCCTGGCACGCGAACCGCTGGTGCTCATCCTGTCCGGTGGGCTTGGTCCGACCGAAGACGATCTCACCCGGGAAGCCGTCTCGGAGGCCTTGGGACGACCCCTGGAGCACCACGAAGATCTGCTGGAGGAGATCCGGGAGCGCTTCGCGCGGCGCGACTTCGTGATGACCGACAGCAATCGCAAGCAGGCCTCCCTCCCCCGGGGAGCCTCCGCCATCCCCATCTCGGGAACCGCCCCCGGGTTCACTCTCGAGGAGGGCGGCACCCTCGTGGTAGCGCTGCCCGGGGTCCCCTGGGAACTCAAGGAGATGTGGACGGGTACCCTCGAGCCCCTGCTGCGGGCCCGCCTCCAAGCCGTCGGCTCGGCCGCCCACGTGGTGCGGCGGGTACGCACCTTCGGCATAGGAGAGTCGCTGGTAGCCGACCTCCTCGCCGAACTGCAGTGGCGAGGCGGCCCGGTGGAGATCGGCACCCGCGCCCATCCCGAGAGCCTCTCCATCATCCTGAGGGCGGTGGATTCCGACGAAGGACTGCGCGAACTCGAGCGTGTGCAGGCCCGGGTATGTGAGTTGCTGGGCGAGAAGGTGTTCGGGATCGACTCTCCCGGACTGCCGGAGGTAGTGGGCGAACTGCTGACCCAGGCAGGCCTCACTGTGGCCACGGCGGAGTCCTGCACGGGCGGTCTGGTGGCCAAGTATCTCACCGACATCCCTGGGAGCAGCGGGTACGTACTGGGCGGCGTCGTGGCCTACAGCAACGATGTGAAGACCAAGCTGTTGGGCGTCGACGAGCAGGTGTTGGCCGCCCATGGAGCCGTGAGCAGAGAGGTGGCCGAGCAGATGGCGCTGGGAGCGAGCCGCGCGTTGGGTGCCGACTGCGCCCTGTCGACCACGGGGGTTGCAGGTCCGGCAGGGGGTAGCGACGAGAAGCCGGTGGGCCTGGTCTACATCGGGAGCGTGGTCCGGGGGATCGCTCCGGGTGGACGAGCTGCGTCTGTTCGGGCGGCGCGAGCAGATACGAGAGCGCGCGGCCTTGAGCGCACTCGACCAACTCAGGCGCCGGCTGCTCCGTCCGGAGGCTTCTTGACGGACGTCCGGCCTGGTTCCAGGCCCGGGTGCGGCCTAGTAGTAGACGTCCACCGGTAGGCCGAGAGGCAGTTCGCGATAGAGCTCGTCCGTGGCCCAGATGGGGGTCCGCACGCAGCCGTGGCTGGCCGGCCACGGGGGTACGCTCTTCGACCCGTGGATGGCTATGTGGGGCATGATATAGGAGGGTGAGTACATCCACCCGACGGGTACCTCCACCCAGCCCGGATCCTTGTGATAGACCTTTCCGTGGCCGGTGGGCGTACCCAGCTTGCCGGTGGACACGTGCAGGATCTTGACCACGTAGTTGTCTTCGATCATGAAGAGGACCTGGCGCTTGAGGTCGACCTCGGCCCTGTTCCCGGGCCGGTCAAGACGTGGCGACGGCGTGCCGGTCGAGAACAGCCGCTGCCACACCTCCTGGTCGGCGATGCCGTCCCGCCTCAGGCGCTCCACCTTCTCGAAGGCCATGACTGCGTCCTTGGTGCGATAGTCGTAGACGCCGTCCTCGGGGCCGCAGAGATAGCTGAGGGCCGTCAGTCGCGCTTCGAGCATCTGCACCAGCATGCCCTCGCTGCCCGACGACTGCCGCGCGTACCATTCGACCGGCACCTCCTGCGGGTAGTCGCCCTTGGGCGTGAGGGGCTGATAGAAGGCTCTGTGCAGGAGGACCACCATCTGTGCCCGGGTCAGCGACAGGCCTGGGAAGAGCCACCCCCCCGTGGAACCCTCCATCACGCCCAGCCGGTAGGCGTCGGCGACGGCTCGGGCATGCTCGGGAGCTATCGTGGGCCGGTCGCGGAACGCGGCCAGCCAGGGGGCGGTGGGGTCGGAAGGGCCGGACAGGGTCACCCCCAGGGCGGGCTCCTGTGCCAACCGATAGGCCAGCGACGAAACGATCAAGGTCGCCGCCTGCTGGCGGCTTACCGGCTGGTCCGGTAGGAAGCGGTTGCGGCCGTCCCCGGACACCAATCCCGCCCAGTAGAGGGCCGCCACCTGGCCGTACGACCAGTGAAGGCTGGTCAGGTCGACGAAGGGGATGTTCGCCGACGGCGGGAGCCCGAGTATGCGGGTGAGGAGCGCGGCCAACTGCGCCCGGGTGACCGGATCCTGCGGTCCGAAGCTACCGTCGGCGCGCCCCTGCACGACGCCCTGTTCGGACAGAGCCTGCAGCGCGGCGGCGAAGTACTCGTCGCCGGCCACGTCGGTGAAGACCTGGGCCTGGGCCGGGCCGGATGAGAGGAACAGAAACCCGATGGCCAGGAGAGTCAGGACCAGGACGGCCGCCGCCCCCGACCGGGAGTGCTTCGACCCGGTGGCAGGCGGCCCCTCACATCCGACCCACACGTTCGTCCTCATCCTCGCCCGATACAAATGCTGCTACAGAGGATCCGCTCCACAGTCTTCTCCACAGTCAGGGGTCTATGGTCGGTCGACGGTCAGGTCCAACTTCGTTGCCCCGCGGCATATTCCTCCGGCCTGCGGGGTAGCTGTACTACAATTGTCTATCGGAAAGCTACGGCGGCCCCATGAGAAAGGCGAAACTATGGATCAACCAGAAGTCTTCATATACGCACTCAGCACCTGCGGTCATTGCAGGAACGCCAAGCGACTGCTGGACGAAAAGGGAGTCAAGTACGACTTCGTAGACGTCGATCTCCTGCCCAAGGACGAACTCAACAAGGTGCTGGACGAGGTGCGCAAGATCAACCCCTCCACCTCCTTCCCCACCATCAAGATCGGTGACAAGGTCATAGTGGGCTACCAGGAAGCGGCTATCTCTGAAGCGCTGGGCGAATGAACGCAGATGAACTGTACGAGCGCCTGAAGAAGGTCAACGAGCCCAAAGGCTACTTCTTCAGCAAGGACCGCGCCATGGTGATGGAGTTGCTCGAGGGCCTGCTCACCAACAAGGAACGCTACGGCTACATGTGCTGCCCCTGCCGCCTCGCTTCGGGCGATCGGATGGCCGACCGGGACATCACCTGTCCCTGCGACTACCGCGCGCCTGACGTCGAGGAGTATGGCGCCTGCTATTGCGCCCTCTACGTCACCGAGGACTGGAACGAGGATCGTATCGAGCATCTGGCGGTGCCGGAACGGCGCCCCCGTGAGCTCATGCCCTACTGACCGGTCGCGACGCTCCACGCACGAGAGACCATGCGGGCGGCGGTCGAAGACCGCCGCCCGCTCTTCGTTCTCCCCTCTTCACCTTCCGTCTCCCCGCCCTCCTCTTTTCTATAGAACCCCCCTACATCGGTGTGTTAGCCTAGGTGACCCGGAGAGGTGACCGGCGCCGCTCACGCGTGCCCAGGAGGCAGGTTTGGAACAGCCCACAGACGCGAAGGTCCTCGTGGCCGAACTCATGGACGAAAGAGCCATCGCCAGACTGTCGGAGGCCTGCACCGTCGACGTCAAGTACGGCCTGAGTCACGAGGAGATGTGTGCCGTCATCCCCGACTACGACGGTATCGTCGTCCGCAGCGAGACCTTGGTGAACAAGGAGTTCTTGGACGCAGCGGCAAAGCTACGCATCGTCGGACGCGCCGGTTCCGGCCTCGACAACATCGACGTGCCCTACGCCACCCAGAAGGGCGTCATTGTCTGCAATACGCCCGAGAGCAACATAGTCTCGGCCGCGGAGCACACTATGGCCCTGCTCCTGGCCAGCAGCCGTAACATCCCCTGGGCCGACCGCTTCATCAAGAGCGGCAAGTGGGGACGCAAGCAGTTCGAGGGACGGGAACTGTACGGCAAGACCCTGGGTATCATCGGGCTGGGCCGCATCGGGGGACTGGTGTCCCAGCGCGCCCGCGGCTTCTCCATGCGGGTCATCGGCTACGACCCCTACATCTCCGACAGCCGCTTCGAGAACCTCAAGGTGGAGAAGAAGGAGACGCTCGAAGAGTTGCTGCGGGAAGCCGACTTCATCACCATTCACACGCCGCGCAGCAAAGAGACCCTCAACATCATCGACGCCCCACAGATCGCCCTCATGAAGCCCGGGGTACGCCTCGTCAACTGCGCGCGAGGCGGACTCTATAACGAGCAAGCCCTGTACGAGGGGCTCAAATCGGGGCACATCGGCTCGCTGGGGGTAGACACCTGGGTGCACGAGCCTCAGGACAGCCATCCTCTGTACGAGTTCGAGAACGTGGTCGGCACGCCGCACCTGGGCGCATCCACTTACGAGGCCACCGCCCGGGTGGGCCAGGAGGTGGTGGAGGAGGTCATCAGCGGCCTGCGGGGAGAGATAGTCAAGAACGCAGTGAATATCCCCACTGTCTCGGAGGAGGTCTTTGCCAAGCTCCGCGCCTTCATCAAGGTAGCCGAGCAGATGGGCGTCCTCTATCGTGAGATACGCGGGCGAAAGGTCGCCCGGGTCGAGATCGTGTTCGCGGGCAGAGAGATCGACCAGCCCGAGGACGCCAGGATACTATCCCTGGTCGCACTCAAGGGGATCCTGGAGGGCCGCATGGCCTCGGGCGCGGTCAACTTCGTCAACGCCCTGTATCTGGCCGAGCAGGTGGGGATCCAGGTCAGCGAGAGCATCACCCTGGACAGCGGAGACTACCGCAACCTCATGCGCATGCGGGTCACGGAGGGGAGCGGGGAGGTCTTCGAGATCGCAGGCACCGTTCTCGAGCACAAGCACCCGCGTATCGTGGAGTTGGGGGGCTACTCCCTCACCTTCATCCCCGAGGGGACCTGGGCGTACGTGCCCCACCGCAACGTACCCGGAGTCATCGGCCGGGTGGCGACCATCATGGGAGAGTTCCAGGTGAACATCTCCAGGATGGTCACCTCCACCCACGTCGTGGACGGCGAGGAAGAGTCCATCATGATGCTCGGCCTCGACGACGACGTGCCCAGGGCCGCTATCGACAAGTGCCTGGAGACCAGCGATATCCACGAGATGAAGATAGTCAATCTGTGATCGCCGCCCGGGACCACTCAGGCTGCGAAAGGAGGTCTGAACGACCATCAGAGCAGAGATCTTCCCCGTCGCACACCGGCGGGATCACGACAGGAAGTCCGTCCCAGAACCAGACTGTGAGGTGCGCGTCCCTATGCTGAAAACCAGGCCTTCCCGCTTGCTCGTCGCGGGCATGATGGTGGTCCTTCTCCTTACCCTCGGCTTTGTACTCGCCGCCTGCGGCGGGGACGAAGAAGAGACCACGACCACCACCGCTGCCGCCGCAGAAAGCACCACGACAACCGCCGCGACTACCTCGACGTCCGAGGCGGCCGAGACCACCACCACGGCCGCGGCCCCCGCCGACGAGGAGTTCGTCATCGGGATGCTCTTCGTCGGTCCCTACAACGACCACGGCTATAGCCAGGCCAATTTCGAAGGCGGCACCTACGTGGAAGAGAAGCTCCCCGGGGCCAAGATGATCTATGTCGACAAGGTGAACAGCGCAGACCGTCCGGGCACCACGCCCGAGCAGTTGGCCGAAGACCTGGTCGCCCAGGGCGCGAAGATGATCATCTTCACCTCCGACGACATGAAGGACGGCGCTTACGCGTTCGCCAAGGCCCACCCCGACATCCCCGTGATGCACACCTCGGGTGACGGCGCCTGGAAGGAGGGCAAGGACTTCCAGAACCTGCCCAATCTGAGCAACATCATGGGCAAGATGGAGTACGGCAAGATGATCGCGGGGGCCGCGGCCGCCCTCACCACCAAGTCCGGCAAGATCGGCTATCTCGGACCCCTGATCAACGACGAGACCCGCCGCCTGGCTGCTTCCGTCTACCTGGGCGCCCGCTATGCCTGGACCGAATACCTGGGCAAGGACCCGGCTGAACTGCAGTTCAGCGTCAACTGGATCGGCTTCTGGTTCAACATCCCCGGCGTCACCTCCGACCCCACGCAGGTGGCCGATAACTTCTTCAACCAGGGATTTGACGTGGTCATCTCCGGTATCGACACCACCGAGGCATTGGTGGAAGCCGGCAAGATGTCCGAAGCCGGCAAGGACGCCTGGGCCATCCCTTATGACTTCGTCGGTTCGCTCGAGGAGGCTCCCGCCGTGGCCCTCGGGGTCCCCTATTTCAACTGGGGGCCGGACTACCTGAAGGCAGTGACCGCAGCCCGCGAAGGCCAGTGGACCAGCTCCTGGGAGTGGATCGCGCCCGATTGGGCCGACATCAACGACCCGGATTCGTCCATCGTCGGTTTCCAGAAGGGTGAGGGTCTGGCGGCGGATGCGGCCATCAAAGTGGATGAATTCATAGCCGCTCTCGCCGGAGGTCTGAACCTCTGGCAGGGTCCACTGAACCTCCAAGACGGAACTGCCTTCCTGGCTGAAGGCGAGACGGGTACCGATCAGCAGGTCTGGTACCTGCCCCAGCTGCTCGAGGGCATGGAAGGACAGAGCGTATCCGAGTAGGTCCCGACTTCAGAGGCATGTGAGAAGGGAAGGGAGAACGCCGGAGTTCTCCCTTCCCTCGTTCTTTCTGCACAGCACGAACAAGACGGTCTCCGGGTAGCGTGAGTATGTGGAAGTAAAGCTGGTCGACATCCATAAGCATTTTGGGCCGGTGCGCGCCAACGACGGCATCAGCTTCAGCGTGCCCGCCGGTACCGTCCAAGGCGTCCTGGGCGAGAACGGGGCCGGCAAGAGCACGCTCATGAAGATCCTGTCCGGCTTCCAACCGGCCGACCGGGGCCAGATCGTCCTCGACGGGCGGTCGGTGACCATGAAGTCGCCTGCCGACGCCATCAGGCACGGTGTGGGTATGCTGCATCAGGACCCGCTGGATTTCCCGCCCATGCGAGTGGTGGACGACCTGCTCATCGGCGCGCCTGGAGGCCTGCTGCCCCGCCGCGCCGAGGCCGCGGCCGCCATCGCCGAGCAGGCCCGCACCTTCGGGCTGACCGTCGACCTCAAGGCTGAGGTAGGGTCGCTGACTGTGGGCGAGCGCCAGCAACTGGAACTGATGCGACTGCTGTGGCTGGGGGCCAAGGTCCTGATCCTCGACGAGCCCACCACCGGCATCAGCGCGGCGCAACGGGCCCAGCTCTTCGACGCGCTGCACCGGCTGGCGGCCGAGGGCAAGACCGTCATCTTCGTGTCACACAAGTTGGAGGAGGTGCAGGACCTGTGCACCAGGGTGGTCGTTCTCCGGCAGGGACGCCTGGTGGGGGAGGCGGTACCCCCCTTCAGCATGGGCGGCCTGGTCTCCATGATGTTCGATCGGGAGGTGACCCCCGCTCCCCGGGTAGCGTGCGTCCCCGGCGACCCTCTCCTGGAGCTGTCGTCCATCTCGGCGGAGCAGGGACGCATCCGCTTGGACGGGCTCGACCTGCAGGTGCGCGAGGGCGAGACCGTCGGTCTCGCGGGCATGGAGGGCAGCGGTCAGAGTCTCCTCCTCAAGACCTGCGCGGGACTGGCGCCGACCTCTCGCGGCCGGGTGCGCCTGCACGATGAGGACCTCACCGGCAGGCCCTACCGCCACTTCAAGAAGCGGGGTGTGGCCTACGTGCCGGCCGCCCGCCTCGAGGAGGGCCTTATCTCCGGCCTCAGTCTGTCCGAGCACTTCCTCCTGACGCAGCGAAAACCAGGCCTCTTCATCGACCGGCAGAAAGGGCGCCGGATCGCCGAGGAGCGTATCTCGCAGTTCAACATCCGCGGCACCGCGAGCAGTCCGGTGGAGTCGTTATCGGGGGGCAACCAGCAGCGGGCCCTGCTGGCCCTGGTCAAGCCCGAGGCGCGCGTGATGCTCCTGGAGCATCCCACGCGCGGACTCGACATCGAGTCGGTCATCTACCTCTGGAGCAAGCTCAAGGAGCGCTGCAACGACGGCGGAGCCATCATCTTCACCTCCAGCGACCTGGACGAACTGCTCCGCTACAGCGATCGCATCCTCGTCTTCTTCGCCGGCAAGGTTTCGGCGCCCCTCGACGCCGCCTCGGCGACCGTCGACCAGTTGGGACAGCTCATAGGAGGCACCGGTGTCTGACCCGGTCACAGCGGTCAAGGGCCCCGGAGCAAAGTCCGCCCGGGCCTCCCGGCAGAAGTGGATCAACGTCGGGATCCAGCTTGGAGCTCTCTTGCTGGCCTTCCTCGTGACCAGCATCATCCTCCTCGTCGCAGGCGCCCCTCCCCTGGAGGCCTACAAACAGATCTTCCTGGGCGCCTTCGGTTCGCTCGGCAACCTGTCGGACGTACTTGTCGCTTGGGTACCGCTGCTCTTGGCGACGGCCGGCGTCCTGATCACCTTCGCGGCCGGGCTCTGGAACATCGGCGTGGAGGGACAGATAGTGCTTGGCGCGGTGCTGACCACTTGGGTGCTGCGCCTACTCCAAGGCACCAACCTCTCCCCCGCCCTGATCATAGTGCTGGCCATGATCTCCGGCATCGTCGGAGGGGCCCTGTGGGCCTCCCTGGCCGGGATCCTCAAGACCTTCGGAGGGGTGAACGAGATCTTCGGCGGATTGGGTCTCAACTACGTGGCCACCGCCCTCACCCTCTGGTTGATCTTCGGGCCGTGGAAGCGCCCGGGTATCGGCTCCATGAGCGGAACCGAGCCCTTCCCCGAGCAGCTCGCCCTGCCAACGGTGGGCGGAAGTCGCTTGAGCCTTTGGTCGTTGGGCCTCGGCATCCTGGCGGTGATCCTGGTGTACGTAGCTCTGGAACGCACCTATTTCGGCCTGCGCCTGAAGGCTGTGGGCAAGAACAGCCGGGCCGCATTCCTTCTGGGAGTACCTACCTGGCAGTACGGGCTGCTGGCCTTTTTGTTCTGCGGCGGGCTGGCCGGCCTAGCCGGGGCCGTCCAGGTGACAGCCGTCTATCACCGCCTTATCCCCTCCATCTCCAGCGGGTACGGCTTTCTGGGGCTGATGATCGGCATGCTCATCGGGTATCGGGCTATCTGGGTCGCCCCGGTGGCCCTGTTCTTCGCCGCTATCAACATCGGCAGCATCCAGCTGCCTATCGTCCTCAAGCTGGATTCCACCCTCTCGGGAGTGCTGCAGGGAGCTCTGGTGCTCCTGGTCATCCTGGTCGAGGGAGCTCGTCAGCGCTATATGCGTCGAGCGCGCCTCCGGGCCGCAGAATCCGACGTTCCCCCAGGCTCCGGCCAGACGGTGCCGCCCGGGTCGGCGGGGCTGCCGGCAGCGACTCAGGGAGCTGAAGGCTGATGGACGCCGAAGCCATTCTCATAGGTCTGAGCGGGGTGCTGGCTACGGCCGCGCCCATCGTCGTCGCGACGATAGGAGAGACGCTCACCGAGCGCGGGGGGATCATCAACCTTTCCATCAACGGCTCCATCCTCCTCTCGGCCATGGGCAGCTTCGCTGTGGCCGTGACCACGGGAAGCCTGCTCCTCGGCTTCCTGACCGGGTGCTTGATCGGAGCCGCTGTGGCGCTGGTTGTCGCCTTCGGCAGCATCACGCTTCGGCAGTCCCAGGTGGCGGTGGGTTTCGTCCTGGCCCTCTTCTGCCGCGACCTCGCCTACTTCCTGGGCAACCCCTATATGGGTGAAAAGGGGCCGATCCTACCCAGATCGCCCATCCCCGTCCTGGAGGACATACCCATCCTCGGGCAGCTCTTCTTCAGCCACGACGTCATGACCTACCTGAGTTTCGTCCTCATCGGCGTGTCGTGGTGGTGGATCTTCCGCACCCGGCCGGGTCTGACCCTGAGGGCGGTCGGGGAGCGGCCGGCCGCGGCCTTCGCGCGCGGCGCCCGCGTGAACCTCGTCCGCTACGCCTACACGGTCCTGGGAGGAGCGCTGGTGGGGCTTGCCGGACCCATGTTCTCGCTCGGTGTCAAGGCGGGTTGGAAAGGCACCATATCCGGCCTTGACGGGCTGGGGTGGATCGTCCTTGCCATCGTGATCTTCGGGGCCTGGAACCCGGTGCGTGCGGCTCTGGGTGCGTACCTGTTCGGCCTCCTGCAGTGGTTGAGCGTCGTGCTCCAGCCCAGCCTGCAGGGCATCCCTTCCCAGGTACTGCAGGTGGCGCCTTTCCCGCTGATGATCCTCACGCTGCTTCTGGTCAACATCGGCAATGCCGAATGGGTAGAGCGGGTCCTGGCCTCCCTGCCGGACGAGTCCCGGCGTGTCGTGGCCCGCTTCCTGCGCGCCATACGCGTGGTGCCGCCGGCGGGTCTGGGAGTGCCTTTCGAGAGGGACTGAGGCGACGCCGGGCCGGCGCGGACCGTGGCCCGGCCGCGAGGGCTCGCTTGTCCTTTGGTATAATCCGCGCGCCTGAATGTGGGTTCTGCGGATAGGCCCAGACGCCACGGCTTCTGCTACTCTCCGTTGCGATCCGGCACCGTCGACGCAGCGCCCGATCGTGGGGCAGCCGTTGCCGTGACGGCAGTATCTCGGCTTCGGGATGCCACTTCTCGAACCCAACTCCACCGCTAGGGACGGCGCCGTCGAGGCCGGGGAGACGCATGAACGACGTGGACAAGAACGAGAGGCAGACGCCCCGGGACCACCGGAGACACCCGCAGGCTCAGGGCCTTTACGACCCACGCCTACGAAAAGGACGCGTGCGGCGTCGGCTTCGTCTGCAACGTCGACGGACATGCCTCTCACGAGATCGTCGAGCGCGGAATCGAGGTCCTCACGAACCTGCTCCACCGGGGAGCTGCGGGAGCCGACGCGAACACGGGCGATGGGGCGGGCATCATGACCCAGATCCCCGACCGCTTCTTTCGCGAGTCGTGCGGCTCACTCGGTATCGCCCTCCCCCCGCTCGGCGACTACGGTGTCGGCATCATGTTCTTGCCCGTGGATGCCGGAGCGCAGGCGAGTCTGCCGGACGGCCGTCGAGGGAGCGCTTCGCCGCGGAAGGCCTGCCCTTCCTGGGCTGGCGTGAGGTGCCCACCGACGAGACGGCGCTGGGCGATTCCGCCCGCGCGACCCGCCCCTCGGTCTGGCAGTGTTTCGTCGCGGGGGCGGACTGCAAGGCGACGCCTTGGAGCGCAAGCTCTACGTCGCACGCCGCCAGTGCGAACGGGCCGCCAGCGCGAGGCGCTCGGCGAGGCCGGCGGTCTCTACGTGCCCAGCTTCTCCTGCCCGCACCATCGTCTACAAGGGCCTGATGATGGCCACCCAGGTGCCGGCCTTCTACCGCGGACCTCACCGCACCCGCGCTTCGAGAGCGCATTGGCCGTCGTGCACCAGCGCTACAGCACCAACACTTTCCCCTCGTGGGAGCTGGCCCAGCCGTTCCGCTACCTGGCCCACAACGGCGAGATCAACACCCTGCGCGGCAACCTCAACTGGATGCGCGCGCGCGAGCGCAATCTTCGCTCCGACCTGCTTCGGCGACGACATCGCGAAGCTCCTGCCCGTCATCGACGAGACCGGCAGCGATTCCGCCTGTCTCGACAACGCCCTGGAACTGCTCGACCGCCGGCGGCCGCGAGCTCGACCACGCCATGCTGATGCTCATCCCCCAGGCGTGGGGCGCGAAGTACCCGCATGGGCCCCGACCTGCGCGGCTTCTTCGAGTACCACGCCGGCCTGATGGAGCCGTGGGATGGCCCGGCGGCGGTGGTCTTCACCGACGGCCGCACGGTCGGCGCGCTGCTCGACCGCAACGGGCTGCGCCCGGCCCGCTACACCATCACCAAGGACGGCTTCATGGTGCTTGGCCTCCGAGGCCGGCGTGCTCGACATCCCGGCCGAGCAGGTGCGCGAGAAGGGGGCGCTGCGGCCCGGGCAGATGATCCTGGTGGACCTGGGCGCCGGACGGCGTGCTCAAGGACGTCGAGATCAAGATGCGTCTGGCGCGCCGCCAGCCGTACCGCCGTTGGGTGGAAGAGAACAAGATCGAGATCCACGGCTTCTTCGGGGCCGTGGCTCCGGTGAAGCCCGACCCGGAGCCCTGCTGCGCCGCCAGAAGTTGTTCGGCTACACGCGCGAGGACATCAAGCTCATCCTCGATCCCATGGCCTGCACCGGCCACGAGCCGGTGGGTTCCATGGGTGCCGACGAACCGCTGGCCGTGCTCTCGGAGAAGCCGCAGCTGCTTTACTGGTACTTCAAACAGCTATTCGCGCAGGTGACCAACCCGCCGATCGACTCGATCCGCGAGGAACTGGTCATGTCGCTGATGACCTTCCTGGGCTCCCCCGAGAACATCCTGGCCGAGAAGCCCCAGCACGCCCGCACTGGTCAAGCTCAGTCACCCGATCCTCTCCAATGACGACTTGGCCCGCATCCGCGACCTCAACCTCCCCGACTTCATCTGCCGCACACTGCTCGATCGGCGTTCCCGCCGGCGGAACGGGTGAAGATCTGGCCGCCGCCCTGGACGACCTGTGTCGACAGGCGCGAGGCGGCGGTCGAGCAGGATGCCCGCATCCTCGTGCTCAGCGACCGAGACCTGCCCGAGGGCGTCGATGCCCATCCCCGCCCTGCTCGCGGTGTCCGCGGTCAACCGGCATCTCGTGCACCGGCGCCAGCGCACCAGGACCAGCATCGTCATCGAGACGGGCGAGGCGCGCGAAGTGATGCACATGGCCATCCTGCTCGGCTACGGCGCGTCGGCCATCAACCCCTATCTCGCCTACGAGACGATCACCGACCTGGCACTGACGAAGCGCCTGGGCAAGGACGTCGGAGCGGCCCACGCTCTCGAGCTCTACATCAAGTCGTTGTGCGGCGGCCTGCTCAAGATCATGTCGAAGATGGGCATCTCCACCCTGCGCAGCTACCGCTTCGCGCAGGTCTTCGAGGCGGTGGGGCTGAGCAGCGATGTGGTCGACAGGTATTTCGAGGGAACCCCCTCGCGCATCCAGGGTATCGGCCTGGAAGAGATCGCCGCCGAGGCCCACGCCCGGTACCTGGCCTCCCAGCAGACGTGCGTCCTCGCCCCGGCGGTCCTGCCCAGCGGCGGCCACTACTCCTACCGCAAGGACGGGGAACGCCATCTGTGGACCCCGGAGGCCATCCACTACCTGCAGCAGGCGGCGCGCACGGACGACTACGAGCTATACCGGAAATACGCTGCGCTCATCAACGACCAAGAGTTGCAGCAAAGCACACTGCGCGGTCTCTTCCGCTTCAAGGAGACCGCGGCCATTCCCGCTCGACGAGGTCGAGCCTGAGGCGGAGATCGTCAAGCGCTTCGTGACGGGCGCCATGTCTTTCGGCTCCATCAGCCAGGAGGCCCACGAAGCGCTGGCCATCGCCATGAACCGCCTGGGCGGCATGAGCAACAGCGGCGAAGGCGGCGAGGATCCCGAACGCTACGTCCGGCTGCCCAACGGCGATGACCGTTGCAGCGCCATCAAGCAGATCGCCAGCGGACGCTTCGGCGTGACGGCCGAGTATCTGGCCAACGCCCGCGACCTGCAGATCAAGATCGCTCAGGGCGCCAAACCCGGCGAGGGCGGTCAGCTTCCGGCGGCCAAGGTCTATCCCTGGGTGGCCAAGACCCGGCACTCGACACCCCATGTCAGCCTCATCTCGCCGCCGCCCCATCACGACATCTATTCGATCGAGGACATCAAGCAGTTGATGTACGACCTGAAGTGCGCCAACCCCGAGGCGCGCGTCTCGGTGAAGCTGGTGTCGGAGGTCGGAGTGGGCACCGTCGCGGCCGGCGTCGCCAAGGGACACGCGGACATGATCCTCATAAGCGGCGACGACGGGGGCACCGGAGCAGCACCGCTCTCCTCGGTGCGCCATGTCGGCCTGCCCTGGGAGCTGGGTCTGGCGGAGACCCAGCAGACGCTGGTGCTGAACGGCCTGCGCAGCCGGGTAAGGTTGCAGACCGACGGACAGCTCAAGACGGGGCGCGACGTGGTCATCGCCGCCCTGCTGGGCGCCGAGGAGTTCGGTTTCGCCACCTCGGCGCTGGTCGTGCTCGGCTGCGTGATGATGCGCTGCTGTCACAAGAACACCTGCCCGGTCGGCATCGCGACCCAAGACCCCGATCTGCGCAAGCACTTCATGGGCAGGCCCGAGTATGTAGTCAACTTCCTGACCATGGTGGCGCGCGAAGCACGCGAATACATGGCCCAGTTCGGCATCCGCCGTATGGACGACCTCGTGGGCCGCGCGGACCTCCTGCAGATGAACGAGGCCATCACCTTCTGGAAGGCGCGCCACCTGGACTTCTCGAGGATCTTCCATCGCGTCGACGCGCCCCCGGAGGAGATGCGCTGCACCGGGAGTCAGGACCACGAGCTGGAGACCTCGCTCGACAACCAGATCCTTCCTCTGGTGGAGAACGCGATCGAGACGGGCGCACCCGCGACGGTCGACCTGCCCATCCGCAACGTGCATCGGGCCACGGGCACGATCGTGTCGGGTCGCATCGCCCGCCTGCACGGAGGGAAGGGTCTGCCGGAGGACACCATCACACTTCGTTTTCGCGGATCGGCGGGACAGAGCTTTGCAGCCTTCTGCTCGAGAGGCATGACCTTCCTGCTGGAGGGCGAAGCCAACGACTACGTGGGCAAGGGCCTGTCGGGCGCCAAGCTGGTGGTGAAGCCGGCCCTCGGCTCCGATTTCGAGCCGAGCGAGAACATCATCGTCGGTAACGTGGCGCTGTACGGGGCCACGGCAGGCGAGGTCTACATCTGCGGACGGGCAGGGGAGCGCTTCGCCATCCGCAACAGCGGAGCCCACGCGGTCGTCGAAGGTATCGGCGACCATGGCTGTGAGTACATGACGGGCGGCCGCGTGGTTATCCTGGGCCTTACCGGCGTCAACTTCGCCGCCGGGATGAGCGGCGGCATCGCCTATGTCTTCGACGAGACCGGTCTGTTCGACGACCGCTGCAACCTGGACATGGTCGACCTGGAATTGGTGACCGAGACCGGCGATCAGCGCGAACTCCGCCACATGATCGAGCAACATCTGCGCCACACGGGCAGCCGGCGCGCGCAGTGCATCCTCGACGATTGGGAGGCGAGTCTCGCTCATTTCGTGAAGGTCTTCCCCACGGACTACAAGAGGGCCCTCGGCATGCTGAGCCGGGAGGACGAAGCCGTGGAGAGAGAGGAAGTAGTGAGGGATTGACCCATGTCTAGAGAGCGAGCATTCCTGGAGGAAGAACGGCAGGACGTGGCCTATCGCCCGGCGACGGAGCGGGTGAAGGACTTCAAGTGGGTCGATATCCCCCTTACAGAGGATGAGATCCGGGTGCAGGCTTCTCGTTGCATGGACTGTGGCACCCCCTTCTGCCACGCTTCCGCCACCGGATGCCCGCTGGGCAATGTCATCCCGGAGTTCAACACGCTCGCCTACGCAGGACGCTGGAAGGAGGCGCTCGACATCCTCCTGCAGACCAACTGCTTTCCGGAGTTCACGGGAAGGATATGCCCCGCTCCGTGCGAGGGCGCCTGCGTTCTGGGACTCATGGCGCCTGCGGTGAACATATGCAAGATCGAGTTGACGGTCATAGAGCAGGCCTTTCAGCGTGGCTATGTAGGGGTTGAGCCGACGAGTCCTCGTCGCGAAGAACGCGTGGCCGTCATCGGCTCGGGGCCGGCCGGGCTGGCCGCCGCCCACGTGCTCAATCGGGCGGGCCTCGGGGTCACAGTGTACGAGAAGGGCTCGCGGCCCGGTGGCCTGCTCCGCTACGGCATCCCGGATTTCAAGCTCGAGAAGTGGGTGCTCGACCGGCGCCTCGCCTTGATGATGGAGGAAGGCGTGGCCTTTGAGTGCGGGGTCGACGTGGGCCGCGACGTCTCCTACCGCTTCCTGCGCGATCGCTTCGACGCCATCGTCCTGGCTACCGGGGCGGGCGTCCCGCGCGACCTCGAGGTGCCCGGACGGGAATTGGCGGGCATCCATTTCGCCATGGACTTTCTCACCCAGCAGAACCGTTTGGTCGGCGGCGAGCCGCTCGACGGCTCGCAGGCCATCACGGCGGAGGGTAAGAGCGTGGTAGTGATCGGCGGCGGCGACACCGGCTCCGACTGCATCGGCACCTCGTGGCGGCAGGGTGCGCGACGGGTGGTCCAGCTCGAGATCCTCCCCGAGCCGCCCGTCACTCGCGCCGAGTCCACGCCCTGGCCCCAGTGGCCGCTCATGCGGCGCGACTCGAGCAGCCACAAGGAAGGAGATACTCTGCGCTACTGGGGCGTCGACACCACCGCCTTCGCCGGCGAAGGCGGCTCGATCGGACGCGTCCAGTGCACCCGGGTCGAGTGGGCCTTCGACGAGTCTCGCGGGCAGACCTGCCCTCGCCGGGTATCGGGCTCCGACTTCGAGATCGAGGCCGACCTGGTGCTGCTGGCCATGGGTTTTGTCGCTCCCGGTCCGACGGACCTCGTGGAGCACCTCTCGCTGGAGAAGGATCCGCGCGGCTTCATCGCGCGCGACGGCCGACACATGACGAGCGCCGAAGGCGTGTTCGTAGCCGGCGACATGCAGAGCGGTCCGTCACTCGTCGTGCGCGCCATAGCCGACGGCATGGGGACGGCTCGCTCGGTGTTGACCTACCTGGACGTCCGGTGCGAAGGCTAGGCAAACATGCGGGGTACCGCCTCGCTTGGCCATCTGTATAGGTAGACATAGGGAAGTTCGGGCCAACCGGCTACATTTGGGTGGGGTGTCCATTGGTATGATTCCCCAGAACACATGTCAGCCAGCACATAAGGGACCCGCGCAACAGGGAAAGGAGCCATCGAGATGGCGGAAAAGCTGACCAAGGAGGACGTCCTTCGCATCGTCGAGGACCGACAGATCAAGTTCGTGCGTTTCTGGTTCACGGACGTCCTCGGCTCTCTCAAGAGCTTCGCCGTGACTCCGGCCGAGCTTGAAGGCGCCTTCGACGAGGGGATGGGCTTCGACGGGTCCTCCATCGAGGGGTTCGCCCGTATCGAGGAGTCGGATATGGTCGCCTACCCCGACCCCAGCACCTTCGCCGTGCTGCCCTGGAGAGCGGGAGCCGGCGGCACCGCCCGCATGTTCTGCGAGATCCGCACCCCGACCGGTGAGCCGTACGACGGCGATCCCCGCAACGTGCTGAAGAAGGTCGTGGCCAAGGCCGAGGCCATGGGCTACACCATGAATGTCGGTCCCGAATTGGAGTTCTTCTATTTCCGGGACAGCTGCGGCACCCAGGTGCTCGACAACGGCGGCTACTTCGACCTCACCACCCTCGATGCCGGTAGCGACCTGCGGCGGGATACCATCAACGCCCTGCACGCCCTCGGCATCCCTGTGGAGTACTCCCACCATGAGGTGGCTCCCTCCCAGCACGAGATCGATCTGAAGTACAAAGACGTCGCCCTCATGGCCGACCAAGTCATGACCTACCGCCTCACCGTCAAGGAGATCGCCGCCGCCCACGGTGTCTACGCGACCTTCATGCCCAAGCCCATCCACGGGGTGAACGGCTCGGGGATGCACGTACATCAGTCGCTCTTCAAGGGTGAGCGCAACGCCTTCTTCGACGCCAACGACGAGTACAACCTCTCCCCCATCGGCAAATCGTACATCGCCGGCCTTCTGAAGCACGTGAAGGAGATCGCCCTGGTGACCAACCAGTGGATCAACTCCTACAAGCGCCTCGTGCCCGGCTATGAGGCCCCCGTCTACATCTGCTGGTCGCGCCGCAACCGTTCCGCCATGGTGCGCGTGCCTCTCTACAAGCCCGGCAAAGAGAACGCCACCCGCGTCGAACTCCGTAACCCCGACCCGGCCTGCAACCCCTACCTGGCCTTCGCCGCCATGCTGGCCGCCGGTCTCAAGGGGATCGAAGAAGGGTACGAGCTGCCGCCCGAATCGAGCGACAACATCTTCGAGATGACCGAAGACGAGCGGGCGAAAGCCGGCATCGACTCCCTGCCCGAGGACCTCTACCAGGCCATCAAGGAGTTCGACAAGTCCGAGTTCGTCCGCGAGGCCCTGGGCGACCACGTCTGCGATTACCTCATCCGCAACAAGTGGGCGGAGTGGGACGAGTACAAGGCCCTCGTGACTCCCTACGAGGTGGACCGCTACCTCCCCATCCTGTAGACAGCCACCCTGCTGTACCCCCGGCGGTCGCTGACGCCGCCGGGGGGTCCCTTCTCAGAAGGGTCCTGAGGCGCCCGGCATCCGCCGGGCGCCTCTCTTCTTCCCCCGCCCCTCCGCGCAGCGGGGTTATACTGGGCCTTCAGTGCCCGCTCGAGCGCGAGGAGGACCGATGGAGCACCGCATGACCACCACCTGTCTCACTCTCCCCGGCTACCGAGTGGTCCAGACTCTGGGCGTCGTACGCGGGGTAACCGTGAGGGCACGGTGGATCGGCAGCCAGGTAGCCGCCTCCATCCGCACGCTGGGCGGCGGTCGCATCCCTGAGTACATCGAGCTGTGCGAGCAGACCAGAGCCGAGGCTTTTGCCTGGATGGTGCAGCACGCCGAGCAGATGGGAGCCAACGCCGTACTGTCCGTGAGATACGACGCCACCGATCTCGGGAACAACATGACCGAGGTGCATCGCCTACGGCACGGCCGCCGTCGTCGAGCCCGAGTGACCGATACCCTCGTCGAGGGCAGACGACGGACACTACCGACGAGTCCACCATGACAACAAGGAGAGGCGCATGAGGAAGATCGATTTCGAGACTCACTTCATCACTCAGGAGTGGTACGACACCCTGACTAATAACCCCGGCTACCCACGCTTCGAAAGGTCGGAGGATGGCTTTCTCCGTCTGGCCTACCACCCAGACGCTCGGGAGCCCTTCAGCGAGGCACTCATCGCCCGGCTGCTGGACGTCGACGCGGGCCGGATCGCCGCCATGGACGCCGCCGGCATCGACGTCGCCGTCATGTCTCTGACGGCTCCGGGGGTGGAGCAGCTCGACCCCCTCGTCGGTACTCGTCTGGCCCGCAAGGCCAACGATGCCCTCGCCGCGGCGGTCCAACGCCACCCGCGATCGTTTCCAGGGCTACGCGGCTCTGGCCGTCAAGGACACCGACGAGGCCGTCAAGGAGCTGGAGCGCGCGGTCAAGGAACTGGGCATGAAGGGGTGGAAGACGCACAGCAACTACGGTGACTCCTACCTCGACGAGAAGCGCTACTGGCCCATCCTTGAAAAGGCGGCCGAGCTGGGAGCGCCCATCTACCTCCATCCCACGACACCCAAGATCCCGGAGTTCTGGACGTACGGAGTGGCCTCGGCCGGCCCGGGCTTCGGCTTCGGGTTGGAGACGGCCCTGGCCGCCATGCGCTTGGTCCTCAGTGGGGCCTTCGACGCCTTCCCCGGGCTGAAGATCATCCTCGGCCACCTGGGAGAGGGCCTTCCCTTCCTGATGCAACGGATGGACTGGCCTTTCGACAGACCGCACGCCAAGGCCGACAAGGGAGCGGTGGTCTCCTTGGCCCGCAAACCCAGCAGCTACTTCCGCGAGGATTTCATGGTGACCACCAGCGGCAACTACCTACCTGCCGCATTCAAGTGCACCAAGGAGGCGCTGGGCATGGACAGGATCATGTTCGGCACCGACTATCCCTACGAAGACCTGAGCGAAGCCTTCGCCTTCCTCAACGGACTGGGACTGTCGCCGGACGAGGAAGCCGCCCTTTACGAAGGTAACGCCGGCAGTCTGGGGCTGGATCTGTAAGGCCGGGAGCGCCCCTTCGGGCACCTGAGCGCGTACGACGCCGCCCGGGTGGCTGGAAAGACATGATATGGACGTGAACGAGCGCGGGCCCGGCGATATCGCCGGGCCCGCGCTCCGAGGAGGGGACGTACGCGCGTGTGCGTCTACGCGAGGGCGGCCACCCCCGTCTCGCCGGTGCGGATGCGCAGGCACTCCTCCATCTCCAGGACGAATATCTTTCCGTCGCCGATGTTGCCCGTGCGGGCGCCGCGGGTGATGGCGTCCACCGTCTGCCAGACCTTGTTGTTGCTCACGGCGATCTCGATCTTGATCTTGTGAAGCAGTCCTCCCCGCTCCACGTGGCTGCGGTAGACCTCGGCGATCCCCTTCTGGCGGCCCCGGCCCATCACGTCGGAGACGGTCATCAGGTTGATCTCTTCCTCGCTCAGGGCCTCGATCACGGCGTCCAGTCGGTCCGGTTGAATGACCGCGATGATGTACTTCACCTGCAACTCCTGTCTGATCCCTAGATGGTCGCCGGTACGCCTCCGCTTCGGGACTGCACATCCCTCCCGTTGGCGCCCCAGCCCTGTTGTCGATGATAGCAGTGCACGAAGGCGCGCTCCGCCGCCATTCAAGGTGGAGGAACGGGGCGTTGACGAGTTCTACATTTGGCCTAAAGTGGGCTCGATCACCGGTTGAGAGCAACGCCGCCGGTTCGCCTTAAATGGGGCAATGCGCTTCGGCAGTGAGCAGACGCCTAGTGCTAATGGCCAAGTGGGGGTCGCCAATGTTATTCTGAGTCCATGCCCGTCACGGTCGAACAGATCCTCCAACTCGACGTGCTGAAAGACGCGCGTATTCTCGCGGGGAAGGAAGGGCTCAGCCGCCGCATCGGCTCTGTCACGGTCGGTGAGGTACCCGACATCGCGGACTGGCTCTCAGGCGGAGAACTGGTGTTGTCGACCATGTTCGCCGTGAAGGGCGATGTCGAAAGACAGCGGGAGTTCTGCCGGCGAGTGATGTTGGCCGGAGCGGCCGCGCTCTTCGTCAAGACCACCAGGTTCGTCGAGAACATGCCCCCCGATATCATCGACCTCGCCGACAAGCGCAAGTTCCCCATAGTGGAGGTGCCGCAAGGCCTCCGCTGGACTCGGCTGATGCAGGACGCCACCGAGGTCATCATCGATCAGCAGGCCTCGCAACTCGAGAAATCCCAGGAGATCCACCGGAATCTTCTCGGGGTGGTCATACGTGGAGGCGGCTGGGAGGAGTTGGCCAGGGAATCGTCTCGACTGCTCGACATGCCGGTGGCCTTCCTCGATATCTCACTGGAATTTCTCTCGTCAGCCTCTCCCGACGAGGGCATTCTCGACCTTGAGGCTTCGTTCGGGCAGCCCGACATCAGGGACAAGTTCCGGACACTGGGGAGAAGCGGGCGTCTCTTCCACATACAGGAACCCGACATGCCCAGCATGTTCGTGTTGCCCATCGTCGCTGGACACAAGAGTCAGGGCTACATGTGCGCGCTCAGCGGCCAAGCCGAGCTCACACGCATGGAGACCATGGTGATGGAACATGCTGCCACCATCGCCACACTGGAGATGGCGCAGGATAGGGTGAGATTCGAGACCGAAGTACGCCTGAAGGGGGACTTCCTCGACGACCTCATCAGCGGGAGCAGCGCCTCGTCGGCTTCGCTGCTCAGACGCGGCGCTTTTCTCGGCTGCGATCTGACCCAGGGAGCCACTGTGATCCTTCTTGCCGTGGACGAGTTCGAGGGGCTGGTCCCGCGGCGGGGGCTGGAGCAAGAGGAACTCGACCGAAGGGTGGAGAGGTTGTTCTCCCGCTGCTCGCGCCACGTGACCTCCGCGGAGGTCTCCTCCCTCGTGAGCCTCAAGTCTGGTCACGTGGTTGTCTTCTTGTGCGGTCGCAGCGCACAGGAGACGACAACGGTCACCCGCATGGCCAGGGTGCTGCAGGGGTTCGGCAGGTCTGAGGCCGAGTTGAGCGTATCCGCGGGCATCAGCGGCTTCGTGGCCGACCCCGCTCAACTCGACAGAGGTTACCAGGAGGCCCTCGTGGCCTTGAAGGTCACCCGGAGGCTCCACGGGCCGGGGACGATGCTCCACTTCGCCGACGTGGGCAGCTACCGCCTGCTGCTCGAAATATGGGAGAGAGATCCGGACCTGATCCGGGCCCTCTACGAGGAATCCGTAGGCCCTGTCGACCGTTACGACGAGACCAACGGTACGCAACTCGCGCACACGCTCATGACCTTCTTCGCGAACAACGAGAGCCTCACGAAGACGGCTTCCCAACTCTACGCCCACCGTCATACGGTCCGCTACCGGCTCGAGAAGATCGCGGAAATCAGCGGGCTGAGTGTGTTTCAGACGGAACACAAGGAGCGCCTGGGGCTGGGGCTCAAGGCCCGCAGCCTCTTCATAGACTGACGCGAACCCTCGCGACAGAGTCTTCTTCCCGGAGCGATTGTCGCAAATTGCGACAATGACCTTGTACCTTTGTATAGATTACCCTCCCCTGCTTTCATACCTGTGTAGGTGCCGCCCCTGCTCTCGCCCGGCCCTAATTGATGGTCATGGCCCGGGCCGTCGCCTGACTCTGCGACGGCCCGCTCAGACCGCGCAGAGGGAGTGTGAACATGGCAGCTATAGACACGGGAGACACGGCATGGATGCTGATCAGCACGGCGCTCGTCATGCTGATGACTCCGGGACTGGCTTTCTTCTACGGAGGCCTGGTCCGGCGTAAGAACGTGCTCTCCATCATGATGCAGTGCTTCATGTTGATCGGCGTCATCAGCATCCAATGGGTCCTTTTCGGCTACAGTCTGGCCTTTGGGCCCGACCACGGTGGACTGATAGGGGACCTGAGCTGGGCCGGACTGCAGGGAGTGGGGCTTGGAGCCCTATCCTGACTACGCAGCCACCATCCCCCACCAACTCTTCATGATCTTCCAGATGATGTTCGCCGTCATTACCCCGGCCCTCATCATCGGCGCCTTCGCCGAGCGGATGAAGTTCAGCGCCTTCCTGCTCTTCTCCTTGTTGTGGGCCACCATCGTCTATGTTCCCATGGCCCACTGGGTCTGGGGCGTGGGCGGCATACTGCGCGAACTGGGCGCTCTCGACTTCGCCGGAGGCGTAGTGGTGCACATCAGCGCGGGCATGGGCGCCCTGGCAGCCGCTTTGCTCATGGGAAAGAGGCGCGGATATCCCACCGATATGTCCCCCCCTCACAACCTGCCCTTTGCCATCCTGGGTGCGGCTCTGTTGTGGTTCGGATGGTTCGGCTTCAACGCGGGTAGCGCCCTGGGCGCCAACGGCCTGGCGGTCTCCGCCTTCGTGGCCACGCATATGAGCGGCGCGGCGGCTGCAGTCGCTTGGGCGACAGTGGAATGGATCTCGGGGTAGACGGCCCACCGCTCTCGGCATCATCTCGGGGGCCATCGCGGGATTGGCCGGCCATCACGCCCGCTTCCGGCTACGTGACGCCCCTCGCCGCCGTGGCCATCGGCGCCATCGCCGGTCTCGTCTGCTACGTAGCGGTGGTGGTCGTGAAGAACAAGCTCGGTTACGACGACTCGCTCGACTGTTTCGGCGTGCACGGCATAGGGGGCATGCTGGGCGTGCTGCTGGTGGGCTTCTTCGCCTCCGAGGCGGTCAACCCGGCCGGCGCGAACGGACTGTTCTACGGGGAAGCCCGGCAGCTTCTCCTGCAGTTCATCGCCCTGGCCGGCTGCGCCGCCTACTCCTTCATACTCTCCTTCGGACTCCTCAAGCTCGTCGACAAGGTGATCGGACTACGGGTCACCGCGGATGAGGAGAACATCGGCCTCGACTTGACGCAGCACAGCGAGTCCGCTTACACAGTCGTGGGCTGACTTTGCTCCAAATGTACAAAGGCGCCGCACATTCCTTGGATGTTCGGATGTCGTCGTGAGCCTCTTCTGCGGGTGTAATAGCGGTATCGCATACGCAGCCGGCCAAAGTGGCTCGGTGGCCACTCGGCTATGCGACGGCCCGCTCAGACCGCGCAGAGGGAGTGTGAACATGGCAGCTATAGACACGGGAGACACGGCCTGGATGCTGATCAGCACGGCGCTCGTCATGCTGATGACTCCGGGACTGGCTTTCTTCTACGGAGGCCTGGTCCGGCGTAAGAACGTGCTCTCCATCATGATGCAGTGCTTCATGTGCTGGGCGTCATCAGCATCCAATGGGTCCTCTTCGGCTACAGTCTGGCCTTCGGGCCCGACCACGGCGGACTGATCGGCGACCTGAGCTGGGTCGGGCTGCAGGGCGTGGGGCTTGAGCCCAACCCCGACTACGCCGCCACCATCCCGCACCAGCTCTTCATGATCTTCCAGATGATGTTCGCCGTCATCACCCCGGCCCTGATCATCGGCGCCTTCGCCGAGCGGATGAAGTTCAGCGCCTTCCTGCGTCTTCTCCTTGTTGTGGGCCACCATCGTCTATGATCCCGATGGCCCACTGGGTCTGGGGCGTGGGCGGCTACTGCGCGAACTGGGCGCTCTCGACTTCGCCGGAGGCACCGTGGTGCACATCAGCGCGGGCATGGCGGCGCTGGCGGCGGCGCTCGTCATGGGCCGGCGGAAGAAGTACCCGGATACCTCTCCCGCCTCACAACCTGCCCTTTGCCATCCTGGGTGCGGCTCTGTTGTGGTTCGGATGGTTCGGCTTCAACGCGGGCAGCGCCCTGGGCGCCAACGGCCTGGCGTCTCCGCCTTCGTGGCCACGCATATGGCTGCCGCTACCGCGGCCGTCGCCTGGGCGGCTGTCGAATGGATCCGGAGCAGACGCCCACCGCTCTCGGTCTCATCTCCGGCGCCGTTGCCGGTCTGGTCGCCATCACGCCCGCTTCCGGCTACGTGACGCCCCTCGCCGCCGTGGCCATCGGCGCCATCGCCGGTCTCGTGTGCTACGTAGCGGTGGTGGTCGTGAAGAACAGATTGGGGTACGACGACTCGCTCGACGCCTTCGGCGTGCACGGCATAGGCGGGATGGTGGGAGCGCTTCTCACCGGTCTCTGGGCCACCACCATGGTCAACCCTGCCGGCTCCGACGGCCTGTTCTACGGGAATCCCAAGCAGCTTCTCCTGCAGTTCATCGCTATCGTCGCTTGCGCCGCCTACTCCTTCATACTCTCCTTCGGACTCCTCAAACTCGTCGACAAAGTGGTCGGGTCTACGAGTCACCACGGATCAGGAGAACATCGGCCTCGACTTGACGCAGCACAGCGAGTCCGCTTACACAGTCGTCGGATAGCAACGAGGAGACGAGCATGAAATACATCATCGCGATCATCCAGCCAGACCGTCTCGACGAAGTGATCGACGCTCTGACTGAAGCAGATATCAACCTGATGTCGGTGTCGGACATCATGGGGCGCGGGCGGCAGAAGGGCGTGGCTGAGGTCTATCGCAGCCACGTGGAACCCGGGAACCTGCTGCGCAAACTGAAGGTCGAGATCGCCGTGAACGACGAGTTCGTTCAGCCAACTATCGATGCCCTCATCCGGGGAGCGCGCACAGGCAACATCGGTGACGGCAAGATCTTCGTTCTCGACATGGCGGACTGCGTGCGCATACGCACAGGCGAAACCGGCCACGTCGCGATAGGATAGCCGCGGCAACAGTCATCGCCGGGCGAAGCCGAGCACAGATAGGAACGCAAGACCGTCTCTGATCAAGAAGGCGGACCCGGCACTAGCCGGGTCCGCCTTCTTGGCGTCCGAAGTCCTATGGAGGTACGGCCTTGGGTTCAGAACTGGGTCACCAACTGAGCATCTGGACACTGGCACCTTTCGTCCTCATGCTGCTGGGCATCGCCATTCTCCCCCTCGCGGCCGAGCACTGGTTCGAGAGCAACCGCAACAAGGCCATCTTCTCCGCGGTACTGGGCGTCCCCACACTCATGTATCTCTTCATCCAGTTCGGTTCCCTGGGTTTCGAAGCGGCCACCGACACCGCGACCGAATACGTTTCCTTCATCGTCCTGTTGCTCGCCCTGTTCACCGTGTCCGGCGGCATCCACCTCACAGGAAACCTGGTGGCGACCCCGCGGGTGAACCTCACCTTCCTGGTGGTGGGAGCCGTCCTGGCCAGCTTCATCGGTACCATGGGCGCCTCCATGCTTCTGATCCGCCCTCTGCTGAGGGCGAACTCGGAGCGCAAGCATGCCCGCCACACGGTGGTGTTCTTCATCTTCGTGGTGTCAAACGTGGGGGGCCTGCTCACGCCGCTGGGCGACCCGCCGCTGTTCTTGGGCTTCCTGCGCGGCGTGCCCTTCGGCTGGACTCTCTCTCTGTGGCCACAATGGCTGCTGGTAGTGGTCTTGACCCTCCTCGCCTATCTCGCCGTTGAGATCTACCAGTATCGCCGGGAGCCGGCCCAATCGCGCAAGTGGGACGAAGCCGACTATGTGCCCATGCGCCTGAAGGGCGCGGTGAACATCGTCCTTTTCGTCCTGGTCATCGTGACCGTCGTCTTCTCCGGGCAACTCGGTGATCTCGGCGAGACGATCCACTTCCCCTTCGTGCGCGAGGTCATTCTCGTGATTCTGACCATCCTCTCGCTCAAGCTGGGCCCCAGAGGACCGCGGGCGGCCAACCATTTCCGCTGGTCGCCCATCGTCGAGGTGGCGGTGCTCTTCGCCGGCATCTTCGCCACCATGATCCCGGCGCTGGCCCTCCTGGAGGCCAAGGGCGAGACCATCGGCCTCAGCCAGCCCTGGCAGTACTACTGGGCCACGGGGATGCTCTCGTCGTTCCTGGACAACGCGCCCACGTACCTTGCTTTCACGTCCGTCGCCCAGGGCCAGGTGGGAGTGGACACCATAGGAGCGCTGACCTCCACCCAGCTGATACCCGGCCTCAGCTTCACGCCAGCCGACTTCCTGGCCGCCATCTCGTGCGGAGCGGTGATGATGGGCGCCAACACCTACATCGGAAACGCCCCCAACCTGACGGTGCGCTGCCTTGCCGAGCACTCCGGTCTGCGGATGCCTTCGTTCTTGGGCTACATGGGGTATTCCATGTGCATCCTCGTCCCCGTCTTCGCCATCGTCACAGTGGTCTTCTTCCTCTAGGCTGCTAGGGAGGGACGTCGCCACCGGAGCGGCGCTCAGCGGGAGGGCGACGGCTGCGGATGACCCCGTCGGAGGCCGTCCGGACAGGTGACGTGGTAACCTATCCGGGTTGCGTCAAAGCTTGGCGGTCAAGCCGCGGTGGCCCTTTGGGGGTCTGAGAGGAAGCGGCTTCCCGTATGGTACCCACCGCTCGCCCGCACGGCGAGGGAGCCGGGGCTGCATCCTGGTCGTCGGGAGACCGGGAACCGCCTTACTGCGGAGGGCTTTTCAAGAGATCATGGCTACGCTCGGGATTGACATCGGCTGCATCAGCGTGAAGATCGCCCTCGTCGGCAGCGCGGAAGAACGGGATATCTTCGCCCAGATAGCGGCATCGTCGAAGCTGTTTCACGATCCCGCCGCCGACGGGCGGGTCGCTCCTCACCCCGGTTCTCCTCCGGTCCTGGTCACCAAGTACCGCCGCATCAAGAGCACCCCGACCGAGACCACCCAGGCGCTGCTCGACCAGGTCATGGCCGCGCTGCCCGAGGGTCTCGTCACCGCCGCGGGCGTCACCGGCACCGGGGGCCGTCTCACCGGGCACCTGCTCGGACTCCCCTACGAGAACGAGTTCAAGGCCATCGCCCGGGCTGTGGGAGCGATGCACCCCGACGTGACCACCATCTTCGAGATGGGAGGCGAGACCTCCAAGTTCATCCGGTTGGAGACCGACGCCGCTTCCGGCCGCGTAGGTATCGCCGACTACGGCACCAACGGGGACTGCGCCGCCGGGACCGGATCGTTCATGGACCAGCAGGCCAACCGCCTCCTCTACGACATCGAGGACGTGGGCGACATCGTACAGGGGGCGGGCAAGGCGGCCTCCATCGCAGGGCGTTGCTCGGTCTTCGCCAAGTCGGACATGATCCACGCCCAACAGAAGGGCTACCAGCCTCCCGAGGTGCTGAAGGGTCTGTGTAACGCCGTGGTACGCAACTATCGCGGCACCATCACCAAGGGCAAGGACATCGGCGAGCGCGTGGCCTTCATCGGTGGGGTGGCAGCCAACCGTGGCGCCGTAGCTGCGCTGCGCGAGGCTTTTGAGGCCGACGAGGAAGGTCTGATCGTCCCCACCTACTACGCCTGGATGGGAGCCATCGGCTCGGCCCTCACTGCCGGTGACGAGACGGCCGGCGTGGAGATGGTCACCGTGGCCGCCGATCGACTGGCCCAGGGCCAGGCGGCCGAGTTCGAAACGAGCGAGGCTCTCTCCATGGATAGGGTCATCCTCCTGCGCGACCGCGTGAAGCCCTATGAGTTCCCGCCCGAAGGCAGGATCGGCGCCTATCTGGGTATCGACATCGGCTCCGTGTCCACGAACCTCGTCGTCCTCGACGAGGATGGAGAGATGGTCAAGGAGATCTACGTCAAGACCGACGGGCGCCCTGTGGAAGTGGTCAACAAAGGCCTGGCCGATATCTGGAACGAGATGGGCGAGCGTTTGGAGATCCTGGGCGTGGCCACCACCGGCTCGGGTCGCGAGTTGATAGGCGAACTGTGCGGCGCCGACACCGTCAACGACGAGATCACCGCCCACAAGACGGGCGCCACCTTCATCGGCCGCAAGCTGATCGACCGGGTCCCGGACACCATCTTCGAGATCGGCGGCCAGGACTCCAAGTTCATCAGCCTGCAGAACGGGGTCGTGGTCGACTTCGCCATGAACGAAGCCTGCGCGGCCGGCACGGGTTCTTTCCTGGAGGAACAGGCCGAGAAGCTGGGCATCAGCATCATCGGGGAGTTCGCCGAGCTGGCCCTCTCCTCCGAAGCGCCCGTGCGCCTGGGCGAGCGCTGCACCGTCTTCATGGAGCGTGACGTCAACTCCTACCTGCAGCGGGGGGCGGACAAGAAGGCGCTGGTAGCCGGCCTGGCGTATTCGATCGTCTACAACTATCTCAACCGCCTGGTGGGGCAGCGCCACATCGGCGACACCATCTACTTCCAGGGTGGCACGGCCTACAACGATGCCGTGGCCGCGGCCTTCAGCATGATCCTGGACAAGGACATCATCGTGCCCCCGCACAACGGCGTCGTGGGGGCCATCGGGGCGGCCCTGCTGGCTCGGGACAAGATGTCGGCCACCGGGACGCCCTCCCGCTTCCGGGGCTGGGACCTGGAGCAGGTGGACTACAAGGTGCGCGAATTCACCTGCAAGGGCTGCAGTAACGAGTGCGACATCCGCCAGTTCACCATCGGCGAAGAGAAGACCTACTGGGGCGACAAGTGCTCGGACCGTTATCGCAAGCGGGCCAAGGTCGACAAAGAGCCGGTCATCCGTGACCTGATAGGCTTCCGGGACGCCCTCTTCTACTCCTACGTCACCGAGTCCGAGGACACCTCCATCTTGCTCCGCAGCGGCACCGAAGCTCCCCGGGGCACCATGGGCATCCCGCGGACCATGTATACCTACGATCGCCTGCCCTTCTGGGCCACCTTCTTCAAGACCTGCGGGTTCGACATCATGCTGTCCCGCGAGACCGACAAGAACATCCGGGAGATGGGCATCGAAAGTGCGGTGGCCGAGCCCTGCTTCCCCATCCGAGTGGCGCACGGCCACGTGGCGGAACTGATCGAAGCCGGGGCAGACTACGTCTTCGTCCCCAACCAACTGAACGAGGAGACCGACCAACCGGGCATCGAGTCGCACGGCTGCCCCTGGGGACAGACCCTCCCCCACGTCATCCGGCTGGCCCCCCGTTTCGAGCACGAGGCCTCCCGCTTCTTCGCCCCCACCGTCCATTTCCGGCGCGGGCCGCAGTACTTGGGCCGCACCCTGAAGACCGACATGAAGAGGTTCGGGGTCCCGGGCCGGGTGGTGGAGCAGGCTCTGAAGGAGGCCTACGAGGCTCAGGCCGAGTTCCGCGGCCGTCTGATGAGCGCCGGCGCCGACGCTCTGTCCACCCTGGAGGAACTCGACGAGCTGGGCATCGTGCTCGTCGGCCGCCCGTACAACATCTACGACTCGGGCGTCAACATGGACATCCCGGCCAAGCTGCGCAGCTACTACGGGGTCAACATAATCCCCATCGATTTCCTTCCCCTTTGGGGCAAGGACACTCGGGAAGTGACCCCCAACATGTTCTGGAACTACGGGCGCAAGATCCTGCAGGCGGCCAAAGTGGTGGCGGAGCATCCCAACCTGCACATCATCTACATGACCAACTTCAAATGCGGACCCGATTCTTATGTGAAGCACTTCATGGGCGCCGCCTCTTCGGAACCCTTCCTGGTGCTGCAGTTCGACGAGCACACCAACGACGCCGGGGCCATGACTCGGTGCGAGGCGTACCTCGACAGCAAGGGCTTCCTGCGCTGGTGGGCCCGGGACGACAAGACCGCCAGAGAACCGGTGAGGGAGAGTTAGGTGGATACCGAGACCGCGACCAAGGGCGGCAACGGCAAGACCGACCGGGAGACGGCCATGGCTGCGCTTGCGGCCGTGCCCAAACCAGTGGCCGCCCACGGCGCCGAGACCAGCCCGGTCGAGACCGACATCGACATCAAGGACCGCACCCTCTGGCTGTGCCGCATGCCTTACGGGGGTTCGCGGATGCTGGCCGCCGCCTTCTGCTCCATCGGCCTGGATACCCGGGTGACGCCCGAGGAGGACTCGCGCACCCTGGAACTGGGAGGCAAGTACACCTCGGGTGACGAGTGCTATCCCCAGCGGATCGTGCTTGGTGACTATATGAAGCTCATCGAGGACCAGAAGCTCGACCCCAAGAAGACGGCCTTCCTTCTCCCCACCGCCAACGGGCCCTGTCGTTTTGGACAGTACGTGGGGCTGCTGCGCCGCGTGCTCGACGATCAGGGCTACGAGGATGTCTCCATCCTGTCCTTCACGTCCGCGGACGGCTACGCCGGCGTGGGTGAGCAGGCCTCGGAGCTCATCCGTACCGCCTGGCGGGCGGTCCAGGTGCAGGATATCCTCATGAAGCTGCTGCTCATGACCAGACCCTACGAGGTCGAACGAGGCCAGACCGATAGGGTCTACCTGGAATCGCTCGATCTCATGGCCGACATCGTCGCCCGCCAAGGCGTGGACAAGAAGGAGCAGATGGCCGACCTCAAGGCGGGGCTCCTGCGCGTCAAGCGCTCTTTCAGCGACATCCCTGTCAAGAAGGAGGACCGCCCCCTCATCGGCATCGTGGGCGAGATCTTCTGCCGCCTCAACACTTTCGCCAACAACGAACTCATCCGCCACATCGAGGCCCAGGGGGGCGAGTGCTGGCTGTCGGGAATCGGCGAATGGGTATGGTACACGAACGCGGAGGCTTTCCGGCGACACCGCGAGGAGAGAAGGCGGGCGAGCAAGGACTGGCTGAAGACCTTCATCACCTCGCGCATCATGCAACAGGACGAAAAGGCCCTCATGGCCGACTTCCACGATGTCTTCACCCATCACCCCGAACCCCACGTGACCGAAGTGCTCGAGTACGCCGAGCCTTATCTGCCCCAGACCGGCGCTCTTGGCGAGATGGTGCTCTCCACCGGAGGATCCATCTATCTCTACCACCAGGGAGCGGACGGCATCATCGACATCAGCCCCTTCACGTGCATGAACGGCATCGTCACCGAGGCCATCTATCCCCGGGTGAGCCGGGACCACGACAACATCCCCATCCGGGTCTTCTACTTCGACGGCACCCACAGCGACCTCGATCGCGACGTGGGCATCTTCCTCGAGCTGGCCAAGACCTACAAGCGCCGCAAGAAGATAGCGCGGCCGTAACCCATGCGGCCATGACCTTGCCGAGTACCACGTGGTAGGTGAGCACCTTGGTCAACGGCTCGATAGGGCCGTAACACTACTTCTTGTCGAACTTGAGACGACGCTTCAGTTGAAACCGCGGAAACAGCTTTGTACCTACCCGCTTTCCAAAGAGCCGCGGTCAGCCGCACATGGCTCACACCCAATCCACGTGCGGCTGACACGGCTGGCGGGAGCTGACTCCTACATCTCCGGCGGGATGAGCACCGCGTCTATCACGTGGATGACTCCGTTCGAGCACTCGATGTCGGTCTGCACGATGTTGGCGTCATTGATCATGACCGAGCCGTCTTTGACCGTGAACGTGACGGTCGAGCCTTGGACAGTAGCGACTTCAAGCCCGTCGGTCACATCGGCGGCCATGACCTTGCCAGGTACCACATGATAAGTGAGAACGTCGGTTAGAGCCCCTTCGGGATCCGCGGCAAGCGCGTCCATTGTCTCTTGCGGAACCTTCGCGAAAGCATCATCGGTGGGCGCAAAAACAGTGAAGGGTCCGGGTCCTTTGAGAGTCTCCACCAACCCAGCCGTCTCCAAGAGTGAGGCCAGAGTGGTGAAGCTCCCCGCCGCCACGGCGGTATCGACAATATCCATCATTGCCGCTTCAGTGGTCGTGGGAGCAGCGGTCGTAGTCGTTTCTTCATCCTCCCCGCAAGCGACGAGAGCGACGCCTGCCGTCACCACCAGGGCAACGACCACGGCTGTCACGATGAGTTTCCTTGCCATGACAGACCCTCCTTGACTAATCGAGCGGTTTTGATCCCCGCATGCCAGGCCCTATCATTGTTGGTGATGCCCCGGCCAGTACCCTTTAAAACGTAGCGTTCGTTCTGAGAGTACTGGTTTCGCAGGAGTGCGGCCGCGGTAACTCATACACGGCGACTGAGCCATGAAGGTGGGAGGTCCGACTTGCATAGACTCGAGGAATCCAGACGACTTGTGGAAGACCTGCTTCTTTCGCAGCGTTTCGCCGTCCTTTCCACGGATGCGGAGACCGGACCCTACGCCAGTCTGATCGCATTCTGGGTTCCCGATGACCTATGCCAGATCGTGTTCGCCACCATGCAGGCGACGCGCAAGTATCGCGGCCGTAACCCATGCGCTGATGGCCTTCATCGCCCCGCCGGACAGGTCTTGACGTAGCATGTTCGCCCGGCTAGGCTCGTTCGCCGTCCGTTTCCGCTGGCTGATCCTCGCCCTGTGGGTAGTCACCGCCGCGGTCCTCACCGCAGTCGCCCCGAACATCGACGACGTGGCCGTGAGCGACCAGCGCGCCTTCCTCCCTTCCTCTGCGCTCAGCCTGGACGCGAACGACACGTCAAGAAATACTTCCCCGACCGAGTGTCGCCCTCTAGCGCGGTCGTAGTAGTAGACGCCGGGGATGGGAACCAAGCGGCCGAGGGACCGGCCGCCGCGTTCGTGGACGACCTCAGCGCGTGGCTGAGCGGACCCGAAGCGCCCTCCGGAGTCGATCAGGTACTGTCTCCCGCCATCGGCGACGAACAGACCAGAGCAAGCCTCACCAGCCCCGACGGGCAGGTGGCTCTGGTACTCGTGCGCTTCGATGCTGGAGGGACCGAACCGAGTACGGCGGAAGCCATCGCGGCCATCAGCGACCGCCTGGAGCAGGCGCCTCCGGATATGAAGGTCTATCTCACCGGCGATGGCCCCATATTGGCCGCGTACAACGACGAGTCACAGGGCAGCCTCGACTCCACCACCTGGATCACCATCGTGCTCGTCGTGGCGATCCTGCTCATCATCTATCGATCTCCGGTCAGCCCTATCATCCCGTTGGCGACCATAGGGCTCGCCTACGTCATCTCGCGAGGAGTTGTCGCCTACCTGGGATCCGGTCCCCTCACCATCTCCATGTACACGAACGTGTTCTTGATCGTGGTGCTGTTCGGCGCGGGCACGGACTACTGCCTGTTCATGATCAGCCGCTTCAGGGAAGAGATGGCGGACGTGAGCGCCCCTGCCTCGGCGGTCAAGACGACGGTGCGGACTATCGGTGAGACCATCGCCTCGAGCGCGGGCACGGTCATCGTAGGCCTGGCCATGATGGCGGCGGCGGAGCTTGGGCTCTACAACACCACCGGTCCCAGCATCGCCATCGGGGTGGCCATCGCCTTGCTCGCCGGACTGACTTTCACCCCCGCGCTGCTCACCGTGTTGGGTCACTACGCCTTCTGGCCGCGCAAGCCTCGCCACGTGGGTGACCGCGGTATGTGGCATTCCTGGGCGGGCGAAGGTCGTCGGCCGTCCCGTGATCGCTTTTCTGGTTCCGGTGATAGTGCTGGTGCCCCTGGCCGTCTACGGAGCAGGCCTCGTCCGCGACTTCGACCTGCTGGGCGACCTGCCCAAGGGTGACGAGACCAGGCAGGGGTTCGACGTGCTGGCCGAGCACTTCGGCCCCGGCCAGATGCAGCCCCTCAACGTGGTGGCTATCGACCCCGCCCGCTTCGACACCCCCCAGGGGCTGGCACGCATAGCGGAACTGCAGAGGCTGTTGCAGGCCTCGCCGCACGTGACGGCCGTGCGTAGCTTCACCGGTTCGCTGCCCGACGCGAACACACTGAGCGTCGCCGACCAACTGGGAGTGGAGGCGGCAGTCGTGAGGGAGGGCCTGGCGACGCTCGCGACCGTGGCGGGCAGCACCGGCGGCGGCGGAGAGGCCGGCGCGGTCACGGGCGAAGCGGCCGCCGCCGCGCTCGAGGCGGCGGCCGCCCAACTCACCGACCTGTTCGGATACCTGCAGCAGTTGGCCGGGGCCTACCCCGAGGCGACGGCCGATCCGGGATACGCCGCCTCTATGGCGGCTCTGGGTGAGTTGGCGTCGCTGGCCGGAAGGGCGACGGCCGAGCCGGGGGCGGCCGCCCAGGAAGCGCCGTCCAGCTGAGGCTCTGGCGACCGGCCTCGAGTCCCTCCAGAACACCTTTGCCGGCCGCCCGGACGCCATCCTCCTCCCCGACCTCTACCTCGAGAGCAACGAGGGGCTCAAGCTGTTGCGGGACGCCTACATCTCTGAGGACGGGACCGCCGCCCGGCTGCAGGTGGTCCTGGACGCCGGTCCTTACACCTCGGAAGCCATCACGGCCACGCGAGACCATCCGCGAGACCCTGGAGGAAGGCGGCTTCGAGGCCGCGGTAGAAGGCGATTCCGCGGTGCTTCTCGATCTGCGGGACGCTTCCAACCGGGACATGACCCGCGCTATGGTCTATGTTCTGGGCGGCGTCTTCGTGGTGCTCGTGCTTCTGCTGCGGGCGCTGGTCTCCCCCATCTACCTCATACTCACCATCCTGCTCTCGTACGGGGCGACGCTGGGCGTCGTCCGTCTCCTCTTCGTCGATATCCTGGGCGCGGCGGGTATCGTCTGGTGGGTGCCGATGTTCATGTTCGTCATGTTGGTGGCGCTGGGCATGGACTACAACATCTTCCTGATCGGGCGCGTGAAGGAGGAGGTGGTCACCCACGGGACCCGGGCCGGGACACGGCTGGCCCTGGCCCGCACGGGCGGGATCATCACCTCCGCCGGCATCATCATGGCCGGCACTTTCGCCAGCATGCTGAGCGCGCAGCCTGCTGGGCCTCCTGCAGATAGGGTTCGCGGTAGCCTTCGGCGTGCTGCTCGATACCTTCGTCGTGCGGACGACCCTGGTACCGGCCATCATCGTCCTGCTCGGACGATGGAGTTGGTGGCCCTCGCGGCGGGGCAGGCCCGGGAAGTCGGACGGGACGTCTTCAGACGCAGGCTGACATCTTCACGACCCCGCCCGAGGATTGTTGCTTATTGACAGGTTGAGGACTTCTTCTCGCCCACTCTTTCGATAATGGTATTCGTATGTAACAAGGTGGTCTTGCGACCTTCATTTCTCTAGCGTTTGCGGGCATTCTGTGTTAGGTTCAGGGTGCCAGTGTGGCTTGGTGGGCCATGAGGAGATCGCTGTCTTCGCGGGGCGACACAAGTGGCTGCGGGATGCACAGCGAGCCGGCTCGAACGCTCCGGATGCTGACCGACCTCGCCGCATTGGCCGTCGCCGCACGCAACCAGAGGGAGTGCAGTATGGCAGAAGAGAAGATGACAGCAGAGACGCCGGGAGCGGCCAAGTTCAAGCCCGACAAGACCGTCGTCCGGGCGCTTGCCCTGGGCGGCCTGCTGGGCGGTTGCGATCCGGCCGCAGTGGACGTGTCCGACGGCAAGATCGTGCGCGTCCGCCCCATGCACTTCGACTGGAAGTATCCCTCGCGACAGCTTCCGCTCCTGGAAGTTCGAGCGGGACGGGCATACTCTGGAGTCCAACTACAAAGGCATGCCCTCCCCCTGGTCGCTCTCCTACAAGAAGCGCACCTACTCGCCCAACCGCATCCAGTACCCGATGAAGCGGGTCGATTTCGATCCCAACGGCGAGCGCAACCCGCAGAACCGCGGCAAGAGCAAGTACGTGCGCATCTCCTGGGACGAGGCCACCGACCTCATCGCCACCGAGGTCAAGCGCATCATCACCACCTACGGCCCACTGGCCATCCTGGCCCAGGGCGACGGCCACGGCGAGTGCAAGACCATCAACACCCCCCACGGACATCAGGCCAGGCTGCTGGAGATGCTGGGCGGCTTCACGCAGCAGGTGCGCAACCCGGACAGCTGGGAGGGCTTCTACTGGGGCTCCAAGCACGTGTGGGGCCAGGGCATCGTCGGGATGATGGATCCTTCCGACAACTGCATGAAAGACATCACCGAGAACAGCGAGTTGGTGCTGTTCTGGGGATGTGACCCTGAGACCACTCCCTGGGGCTTCGTAGGTCAGTTCGCCAGCCGGCTGTGCTACTTCTGGACCGAGTGCGGCATCAAGCAGGTGTATATCTGCCCCGACCTCAACTACGGTGCGGCCGTGCACGCCGACAAGTGGATCCCCGTCTGGCCCAACACCGACTCGGCTCTGCAGCTGGCCATCATCTACACCTGGCTCAAGGAAGACACCTAGGACAAGGAATACGTCAAGACCCACGCCGTGGGCATGGACAAAGGTGACAGCCTACGTCATGGGCGACGAAGACGGCATCCCCAAGACCCCGGAATGGGCCTCCGAGAAATGCGGCGTTCCGGAGTGGACCATCAAGGCGCTGGCCCGCGACATGGCCGCCACGACGCACCTCCATGGCCCACTACTTCGGCGGCAGCTATGCGCGCGGCCCGTACTGCCACGAGCCCGCCCGCCTCGAGTGCATCATGCTGGGCATGCAGGGCCTGGGCGGCCCGGGGCGTCATCAGGTCCAGATCTCCTATGGCGGCATGCCGCGGCCGGAACTGATCCAGAGCACGCGTTTCTTCAACCCGCAGCTTTCCGAACGCCTCACCAAACCCACCCTGACCACCATTCGGGCCTGGGGCAAGCAGCTCATCCCCAAGACCCTCATCCATAAGGCCATCCTCGATCCGCCGCTGGTCATTCTACGGCAACGGCGGCATCGAAGAGCCGGTCGACGACCAGTTCGTCAAATACGAGTACCCCATCGCCAAGGAGAAGGGCGGCACCGAGATCCACATGATGTGGACCGACACCCCCTGCCGGATCACCTGCTGGAACTGCGGCAACGAGACCATCATGGCCGAGCGCAGTCCCAAGATCGAGTTCATAGTGGCGCAGCACCCCTGGCTGGAGAACGACTGTCTCTATGCCGACATCATCCTGCCGACCAACACCAACATGGAAGTCGACGACATCGTCACCAACACCCGGCAGGGAACCCAGCACCACAGCGTCATCCTCCTTCACAAGGCCATCGACCCGGTGGGCGAATCGAAGAGCGACTACGAAGCCGTCCTCGAGGTAGCCAAGAAGCTGGGCAAGGGCGAGGAGTTCAGCGAGGGCAAAACCATCAGCGACCTGCAGCAAGAGGTCTTCTACAACATGAACCTCGACACAAGATCACCTGGGACGACTTCGAGAAGAAGCAGTACGTGATCCTGCAGACCGTCGAGGGATGGGAGAACGACGTGGTCGGCCTGCGGCCGTTCTACGACGATCCCGAGAAGCAACCCGCTGCCCACGCCGTCCGGGAAGCTGGAGTTCTTCTCCGACGACCTGGCCAAGCACTTCCCCTGCGACGAAGAACGCCCGCCCATCCCCAAATGGGTCGAGAAGAGCGCCATGCACGACGAGCGCAGGGGCAGTTGGCGTGCCAAGGCCTACCCGCTCCTGCTCATGTCCAACCACGGTCGCTGGCGCGTCCACGCCCAGGCGGACGATATCCCCTGGAGCCGTGAAGTGGTCACCTGCAAGGTCATGGGCTATGACGGCTACATGTATGAGCCGGTGTGGATCCATCCCTCCGACGCTGAAGCCCGCGGCATCAAGATGGGCGACATCGTCATGGTCCACAACGAGCGCGGTATCGTGCTCTGCGGCGCCCGGGTGTGGGAACGTGTCTTGCCCGGGCATGGCCTATGTCGATCACGGTGCTCGTCACGATCCCATCATCCCCGGCAAGGTCGACCGCGGCGGAGCCATCAACACCATCTCCGGCGACTGGATCTCGTCCAAGAACGCTCGTCGGCCAGGCCACCAGCGGTTACCTGGTGGAGGTCAGCCCGCTGCCTGCGGGCCATGATGGAGCAGTGGAGGAGAGATATCCGGAAGCCTTCGAGCGCCCCTATGACCCGGCTGCCGGGCTACGGTTCGAAGCATGGGTGACCAAAGGGGGTGCCGAGTGAAGGTCTTCGCTATCGACCTTTCCATCTGCAACGGCTGCTACTGCTGCCAGGTAGCCTGCAAGGACGAGCACTGCGGTCAAGACTGGCTACCGTATGCCAAGGCCCAGCCCGAGACGGGTCAGTTCTGGCTGGGTGTGGACGAGACGGTCCGCGGCCAGGTGCCCAAGGTCAAGATCACCTATCTTCCCAAGCTGTGCCAGCACTGCGACGACGCCGCCTGCATCAAGGCCTGCCCGGTCGAAGGTGCGGTCTACCAGCGCGAAGACGGCATGGTCATCATCGACCCGCTGAAGTGCACCGGGTGCAAACTGTGCGTGGACGCCTGCCCTACCGGCTCCATCTTCTACAACGACAACCTGCTCCTCGCCCAGAAGTGCACCGCCTGTTCGCACCTGCGCGACAACGACCCCGAGACTTGGGCCAACACGACGCGCTGCGCCGATGCCTGCCCCACCGGGGCCATCCGCTTCGGTGACGTGGAGGAGTTCGCGGACTTCATCAAGGACGCCGAGTACCTCGTCCCAGAGATGGCCGGCAAGACCCACGTGTACTACAAGAACCTGCCCAAGAAGTTCATCGGCGGGACCCTGTACGACCCGGCCGAGAAAGAAGTCATCGTCGGCGCGACCGTGACCCTCAAGGACACGGAATCCGGCGAGACCTTCACGGCCACCACAGACCACTACGGCGACTTCTGGTTCCACGGGCTGAAGGACGACCGTACCTTCACCTTGAACTTCGCCAAGGACGGCAAGAGCAAGACCCTCGAAGGCGTCTCCTCGGCCATCGACCTCTGCGTGGGCGACATCCCCATGGAGTAGCCCGACCACGCGGGCATTGCCTTAGTTGACCGAGAAGCCCCTCTCCCCGTTCGGGGAGAGGGGCTTCTTCTCGCTCGCGTGGGCTACGCGGGAGCCCCGGTCCGAGCACGGACCACATCACGCTCAACGGAGCCTTATAGCTTGTCCTGCGTATGCTCCCGCAGAACCACGCGGCGGCCATTCTTGAAGACCATATACACGGGGTTCATGCCGTAGCGATAGGGAATCTCCACGTGGTCTCCGTACTCGAGGATGACGAGATCCGCCTTCTTCCCCACTTCCAGGCTGCCCACCTCGTGGTCCCGTCCCACGGCCACGGCCGCCTCGATGGTGATGGCGCGGATGACCTCGTCTACCGACATGCCCAACATCGAGCCTCCCATGGTGGCGATGAGCCACAGGTTCTGGGTCGGACTCGAACCGGGGTTGAAGTCGGTCCCCAAGGCCACGCGCACGCCGGCCTCCAGGAGCGCCCGGGCGGGGGCGAGACCCCCCTCACCCAGGAAGAAGGTGGCGCCGGGCAGAAGGACCGCTACCGGCGCGCGCCGGCCCTCGCCGACGCGCGTCTCCCCGGTGGCGAAGACATCCCGGCGAGCTTCCGCCTCGGCGGAAGCGAGCGCCTCGATGCCCTTCTCGCTCACCAGGTCGAGGTGATCGACCGACACGGCTCCCAGTTCTACTGCCAGCTCGGCCCCCTCCCCGGGAGTGAGTTGGTCGCCGTGCAACTTGGGCTGCAGACCGTGGGCCATCCCAGCCTGCAGCACGCGGCGACACTGAGCGGCGTCGAAGCCTCCCGCTTCGTGGAAGGCGTCGCAGAAGGTGGCCAGACGATGCTTGGCGACGGCCGGGATCATCTTCTTGACGATGAGATCCACGTAGTCGTCCGGCCGGCCTGCGAACTCGATGGGCACCGTGTGGGCGCCGAGCAAGGTGGGCACTACATCCACCGGGTGTTCGGCATCGAGTTCGCGGTACACATCCAGGATCCGGAGTTCGTGCTCGGGAGTGAGGCCATAGCCGCTCTTTGCCTCGATGGTGGTTATGCCGTAACGCAAGAAGCGGTCGAGCCGCCGCCGGGCAGACGCGAGGAGTGTCTCCCGAGAGGCCTGCCGGGTGGCATACACGGTCTTCATGATGCCCCCGCCGGCGATGGCGATGTCCTGATAGGAAGAGCCTGTGAGCCGGAGCTGATACTCGTCGGCCCGGCCACCTTCGAAGGCCAGATGGGTATGCGGGTCGACCAGGCCCGGCATCACCGTGCGGCCGGCCGCATCCACCTGCTCCGCCCCCGGGAGCAGCCGCACCTCTTCCCGGAGTCGGTCGCTCGGGCCCACCCATACGATGCGACCGTCGCGCGCGGCGAGAGCTCCGCCCGCTATCGTGCCCAGACCTGCAATTGCCTCGCCGGGTTGGGCGTACGCGGGGCATACCAGCACTTCACTGGCGCCGGTGACGACCAGGTCTGCTCTGATCACCTCCCCTTCACGGGGTTCCATCTCAGACCTCCCTTGGAGATCGATGCCGGCGGCGATCGCCGGTTCGCTTCCTAAGGGACGCATGGTAGCAGAACGCGGCGCCCCGCTCCTAGGCAGCTCCGTTCTTGTTCCGGGAGCCGGCCACCTCCCCGATGTGCAGCGGAATGCTCATCACTCCCACCCACGGTACTCGCAGGAGCGCCCTCTTGAGCCGGAACGCGTCCTGGTTGTGCAGAAGGGCCTGCCACCGCCGCTCGACGACGAACTCGGGTATCACCACGGTCACCGAGTGCTGGGGGCTGGGCTGGAGGGACTGGACGTAGGCAACTGCAGGGCGGATGAACTCCCGGTAGGGAGAGTCGACCACGTGCAACGGCACTTCGCTGTCGAGCCCCATCTCGTGCCAGGATTCCTGCAAGCGATCCAGTCTCTCGGGATTGTTACTGATCGTCACCGCCCGAAGACTCTCCGGCGACAGAGAGCGGGCCACCGCCAGAGCTCGCGATGTCATGACGTTGACCTGGGCAACGAACAACACCACGGTCGTCTGCGGAACAGCCCCGGCTGCCACCGCCAGATCGGTCAGCGCCACGCCACTTTGCGGCACCAGGGCGCGGGCCACCTGGTCGTAGTGCCTCTTTATCACGTAGAAGGCCCCGACCAGCAGGGGAACGGCCACGACCACGATCCAGGCCCCCTCGACGAACTTGGTCAGCAGTAACACGACAGCGACGACTCCGGTCAGAACCGCGCCCACGGCGTTCATGGCTGCCTTCGCTCCCCAGTTCTCGTTCCGCAGGCGCCGCCAGTGGATGACCATGCCCGCCTGTGACAGAGTGAAGCCGATGAACACGCCGAGAGCGTAGAACGGGATCATCCTATGGGTGTCGGCGTCGAAGATCAAGATGATGACGATGGCGGCTATGGTCAGGCCGATGATCCCATTGGAGAAGACCAGGCGATCGCCCCGGTTCGCGAACTGCCGGGGCATCAGTCCGTCCCGGGCGAGTACCGAGGAGAGCCTGGGGAAGCCGGCGTACGAGGTGTTGGCGCCCAGGACGAGGATGGCCATGGTGGCTATCTGTAGGGCGAAGTAGAAGAAGGTCCCGTCACCGTATACGGCCCGCCCCACTTGGCTGAGGACCGTGTCTTCCGGCATGGGGATGGCATTGACGATCTGTGAAAGGCCGGTGACCCCCAGGAGCAGAAACGCGAGTACGGCCGCCATGATGGCCAGAGTCTGCGCGGCGTTCTTGCTCTCTGGAGGCTTGAAGTCCGGCACGGCGTTGGCGATAGCCTCCGTACCGGTCATGGCGGCGCACCCGCCTGCAAAAGCGCGCAGGATCAAGAAGAGCGTCAGATCCTGGGTGGCCTCCTTCTGGATGTCCTGCACGGCCTCCAGGTCGCCCATCAACCAACGTACCAGGCCCACGACCACCAGGGCACCGCAGAGCAGCACGAAGGCGTATGTAGGGGCGGCGAAGAGCCGGCCTGACTCGCGGACTCCGCGCAGGTTGGCCAGCGCTACCAGGATCACAAGGGCGACGCAAATCGGCAGCCGGTATGGGTTCAGTGCCGGAAACGCGGAAGCGATGGCAGCCACGCCCGAAGCGGCGCTGACCGTGACTGTAGCCACGTACCCCACCATCAAGGACGCCGCCGCCACCAGTCCGGGCGCCAGGCCCAGGTTTGCTCGGCTGACCACATATGAACCGCCCCCGTTGGGGTAGGCGTGCACCGTCTGGCGATAGGAGACTGCGACTATGGCGAGGAGTAACGCAACGGCGATGGCGACGGGCATGGACCACACGAAGGCGGCGGTCCCGGCGGCGAGTAGTGCCAGCAGGATCTCCTCGGTGGCGTACGCGGTGGAAGAGATCGCGTCGGCGGAGAAGACAGGCAGGGCGAACTTCTTCGATAGACGTTCGTGCCGTTCTTCGGCGGTGGCGATGGGAGCCCCAAGGAGGACCCGCTTGATCGTCGGGCCGAACTCGCTCATGCAACCCCCGGGGCTTTCGCAGAGATGCGCGACGTGGGCATCGAATCACGATCGATGCGCCACGCGCCCTTTCGTCAAGAACATGGACCATTCCATAGGCACTCAGTCCCCCGCTCCCCTGCTACGCGCCACCCTCAGATGGAGGGGGATGCTTATGACCACCACCCAGGGAACGAGGAACAGCGCTCCCTTGAGCCGCAGCGCACTCTGGTTGTGCAGCAGGTTCTCCCACCAGTGCTCGACGACGAACTCAGGGATCACTACCACCACGGTGTGGTCGGGGCCCGGCTCCAAAGAACGCACATAGTCGAGGGCGGGTTTGACGAACTCCCGATAGGGCGACTCCACCATCTCCAGCTCCATGTCCGGCGCGATGCGCGCCCACGTCTTGCGAAGCTCGCGCACTCGTTCGGGATCACCCCCCACCGTCACTGCGTGGACGTCATCGGGCGACAGAGCCCGGGCCAGCGAGACAGAGCGGGCGGTCAAGGCGTTGATCGAGGCCACGAAGAGCACGGCCGTGGTGCGAGGCGACGACGCAGCCAGCTCCTCGATCCGCTCCATGGCCGCGGGACTTCGCGGCGAGAGGACTGCGGCCACCATGCGGTAGTGGCGGTTGATGGCGTAGAAGATGGCCACCAGGATGGGTACGGCCGCCACGACCAGATAGGCGCCGTTCACGAACTTGGTGAGGACGATGACCGCGGCGACGATGCCGGTCAAGGCCGCCCCAACGCCGTTCATGGTCGCCCGGCGGCGCCAACCTTCGTCCTTCAGCCTGAACCAGTGCACCACCATGCCGGCCTGGCTCAAGGTGAAGCTCATGAAGACCCCCACGGCGTAGAGGGGGATCATCCTATGTGTCTCGGCACCGAAGATCACGACGACGATGATCGCGATGACCGTCAGGCCGATGACTCCGTTGGAGTACACCAGACGGTCTCCCTGGTTCGCGAACTGGCGCGGCATCAGACCGTCGCGGGCCAGGACGGAGGTCAGGCGCGGAAAGCCTGCGTAGCTGGTGTTGGCCCCCAGTATGAGGATGGCCATGGTGGCGATCTGGAAGGCGAAGTAGAAGAAGCCGCCATCCCCGTAGACGGCCCGAGCCACCTGGCTTATCACGGTGTCGTGACCCGTCTCGCTGGGAACTATGTCGAGGACTTGTGTCAAGGCGGTCACCCCGAGGAGCAGGAACGCGAGGATCGCGGCCATGATCATGAGGGTCGTGCCGGCGTTCTTCGGCTCCGGGGGCTTGAAGGCGGGCACGGCGTTGGATATGGCCTCCGTCCCGGTCATGGCCGAGCAGCCGGCGGAGAACGCCCGGAGGATGAGGAAGAGCGTCAGCCCCTGGGTGGCTTCGACGCTGGCGGCTTGAGCCACCGGGGAGAGATCGCCCATGGCCCAGCGGACCATCCCTACGATTATCATCCCCCCGCACAGGACCACGAAGGCATACGTGGGGACGGCGAAAGCGCGGCCCGACTCCCGGACCCCCCTGAGGTTGGCCACGGCCACCAACACGATGAGACCCACGCACAAGTAGACCTTGTAGTCGAGCAGAGAAGGGAACGCCGACGTGATGGCCGCTACCCCCGAGGCAGTGCTCACGGCCACGGTCATGACGTAGTCGACGAGAAGTGACGCGGCAGCGACCATGCCGGGGGCGAGACCGAGGTTCTCCCGGCTGACCACGTAGGAGCCGCCGCCACTCGGGTACGCATGGATGGTCTGCCGGTAGGAGGTGGCCACGATGAACAGAAGAGCCGCGACGGCGATGGCGATGGGCAGAGAGTAGGTGAGGGCGACCGCACCCGCCGTCACCAGCGCGAGGAGGATCTCCTCCGTCGCGTACGCGGTGGACGAGATGGCGTCCGACGAGAAGATGGGAAGCGCGATCTTCTTCGAGAGCCGCTGCTCGCCCTCTTGGGCTGAGGCAAGCGGGCGACCGACCACCGCCCTCTTCAGAGCCATGTACGTTGACAAACGCGACCTCCACGTAGCACCGTATCCCGACCTGTGCGCCGAGACTCGAGCGCGAACACCAGTCAGACTACCGCGAGACACCTCTGAGATAAAGAGCCGCCCGCCGCACCTTCGTGCGGCGGGCGGCGTCTCTTGCGAGACCTGGGCCCCAGTCTGCGGACCGCGGCGGCCCGTCAGATAGTTCTCGTTACTTCGCGACCTGCTTCTTGATGCGCATGCTGTAGAAGGAACGGATCACGAAAGTGAGTGAGATGAAGAAGAACACCGCGGCCAGCACATAGGTGAGCCAGTCGCCGCCCACGTCGTTTGTAATGCTGACGGCCAGTTCTACCGCCAGCAGGCCGAACAGAGTGGTGAACTTGATGATGGGGTTCATGGCCACCGAAGAGGTGTCCTTGAAGGGATCGCCGACCGTGTCGCCCACGACCGTGGCCGCGTGCAGATCGGTGCCCTTCTCCTTCAGGTCGACCTCGACGATCTTCTTGGCGTTGTCCCACGCTCCACCGGCGTTGGCCATGAAGATGGCCTGGAACAGGCCGAACACGGCGATGGAGATGAGGTAGCCGATGAAGAAGAACGGCTCCAGGAAGGCGAAGGCCAGAGTGCCGAAGAACACGGCCAGGAAGATGTTGATCATGCCCTTCTGCGCATACTGCGTGCAGATGGCGACCACCTTCTTGCTGTCTTCGACGGAGGCCTTGGTCACGCCGGCGCTGAGATTGATGTTGGCCTTGATGAACTCCACCGCGCGATAGGCGCCGGTGGTGACGGCCTGGGTGGCGGCACCGGTGAACCAGTAGATCATGGCGCCACCCATGATGATGCCGAGCAGGAACGGCGGATGCAGAAGCGAGAGCTTGTCGATGTTGTTCTCCAAGCCATCCGTCAGGGCCATGATGATGGAGAAGATCATGGTGGTGGCACCGACGACGGCTGTTCCGATGAGCACCGGCTTGGCCGTGGCCTTGAAGGTGTTGCCCGCGCCGTCGTTCTCTTCCAGATTGTGCTTGGCCACGTCGAAGTTGGGCTCGAAGCCGAACTCGCCCTTGATCTCGGCGGCGATGTTGGGGATCTCCTCGATCTGCGAGAGTTCGTAGACCGACTGGGCGTTGTCGGTGACCGGTCCGTAGGAGTCGACGGCGATGGTGACCGGCCCCATGCCCAGGAAGCCGAAGGCTACCAGGCCGAAGGCGAAGACGGCCGGCGCCAGCATGATGTCTTCGAGGCCCTGGGTGCTCACGATGTAGCCGATGCCCATGAGCACCATGATGGTGAAGCCGAGGTAGTAGCCGCTGAAGTTACCGGCCACGAACCCGGACAGGATATTGAGGGAGGGTCCGCCTTCTTTGGACGAAGTGACCACCTCTTTCACGTGGGCGGACTTGGTCGACGTGAAGACCTTGACCAGCTCGGGGATGATAGCCCCGGCCAGGGTGCCCATGCTGATGATGATAGACAGCATCCACCAGTAGTCCGAATGCGCCTGCCCGACATCGGTGCTGCCACCGATGAGCAGGTAGGAGACCACGAAGGTGAGGATGATCGAGATGATGGAGGTGAGCCAGACCAGAGAGGTCAGGGGCGCTTCGAAGTTCATCTTGTCGACGTTCTTGTAGCGCGCCTTGGCGACGGCCGCGTTGAGAAAGTAGGAGCCGCCGCTGGACACGATCATCATCACGCGCATGGCGAAGATCCACACCAGGAGCGAGATCTGAACGGCCGGCTCGGACACGGCCAGGAGGATGAAGGTGATGAGGGCCACGCCGGTGACGCCGTAGGTCTCGAAGCCGTCGGCGCTGGGACCAACCGAGTCGCCCGCGTTGTCGCCGGTGCAGTCGGCTATGACACCCGGGTTGCGCGCGTCGTCTTCTTTGATGTTGAAGACGATCTTCATGAGGTCGGAGCCGATGTCGGCGATCTTGGTGAAGATGCCACCGGCGATCCTCAGCGCGGCCGCGCCCAGCGACTCGCCGATGGCGAAGCCGATGAAGCAGGGTCCCGCATACTCACGAGGCACCCAGAGCAGGATGATGAGCATGATGAGGAGCTCGACGCTGATGAGCATCATGCCCACGCTCATGCCCGAGCGCATGGGGATGGCGTGGATCTCGTAGGGCTTGCCCTTCAGGCTGGCGAAGGCCGTACGGGAGTTGGCGTGGGTGTTCACGCGGATACCGAACCAGGCCACCGCGTAGCTGCCCAGGATCCCGATGATGCTGAAGAGCAGGATCACGATCAACCTGACGCCGGTGCTTCCGTTCTCGGGCGTGACGAGGATGCCGTAGTAGACGCCGATGACGACTGCGATGAAGACCCAGAGAATGATCAGGAAGCGGCCCTGCTGCGACAGGTAGGTCTTGCAGGTCTGCCAGATGAGCTCGGAGATCTCACGCATGGACCTGTGTGTGGGAAGATTGCGGATCTGGTAGTACATGACCGCACCGAAGACCAGGCCCAGAGCGCAGACGATGAGGCCGAGACTCAGGAGCAGCTGTCCGCTGATGCCGTGGAAGGAGACCTCGCCCAGGTCGGGCAATACAAGGTTGGCCTCTCCGCCCCCCTCCTGGGCCAGCGCGGTGGACGCGAAGGCCAGAGTGGAGAACACCAGCGCAGTCAGGAAGAGAGTCCATCTCCTCCAACGACGCATCGGTGTCTTGGACGATTCACTTTCCATGCAGCTTTCCCTCCTTTGTCGGGCCGCAAGGCGATTTATGAACGGGTGTCCGTTCAGGCTCAATCCAAGCCCTTATCCTATCGAAAGCCCACCCGTCACGTCAAGGAAATAGAAGGCAAGAGCGCCACCACTCGTACTTCATATTCCGAGCTTCGCAACCACGGTTATTACCTGACGATAGGCGACTGCCCCCACTCGCGCTCGTCGGACCACCGCGCCGGACCAGCGCTTCGGGGAGCCATCGGCGTGCATCTGAGGGCAGGTTTGCTTCTTGCCCCGTTTCAGGGTACAAAGGCCTTGGCGGCCGACATGTGCCGGCAACGACCACAAAGGAGCGACGATGGACAAGTGGCAATGTCTGTTGTGCGGGTATGTCTACGATCCGGAAGAGGGCGACCCGTCGCAGGGCATCGCGCCCGGCACCGCTTTCGAAGACCTGCCCGACGACTGGGAATGCCCCGATTGCGGCGCCAGCAAGGACGAATTCGAGAAGATGGCCGATTAGGCCCCCGTTGGTCGCGTTCCCTGTGCGGAGCGCTCTTGTCCATACTCGCTTGACCTCGAGATCGGACCGCCACGGGGCGGTCCGATCCGTCTCTTGACAAACCTCCCCCGAACGACGCGATAGTGCCGCGTATAAGTTGGTAGTCGTTAACCAACCACGAACGCCGGCGGCATGACACCCTTTCGAGTGAGGCGGAATGAGCGACCGTTCTTCCCCGGTCCTGGCCGGTGGCCGACTCCCCGGCGCGGAACGCAAGGCACAGATCGTCGCGGCGACCCTGCGCCTGGTGGCCGAGCACGGGCTGGCCGGTGCCAGCATGTCTCGCATCGCCGAGGCGGTGGGCATCTCCAACGCCGCCCTCTACCGGCACTTCCCCAGCCGTGAGGACATCCTCATCGCTGCCCACGATGCGCTGATCGACCGCGTCTTCGCCTGGCTCAACTCCTCGAAGGCCCCCGACGCCATGGACCGTCTGCGCGAGATGGGCCGGACCCACGCCGAACTCTTCTCCAAGGACATCGAGGGTTTCAACGCGCCCATGTTCCAGTTCATCTCTTGGATACCGAAGGACCGCGTGCACGAACACGTGGTGGCGCCGGCGCATGGAGATGCTGCGCTGGTACGCCGACCTGGTGGAGGAAGGCAAGGCGCAGGGAAGCATCCGTCCCGACATCGACACCGACCTCATCGTGACTGAGTTGTTCGCCTGGATCTGGTGGGAGGATCTGAGCTATCTCGAAGGCCTCGACACGCAGGTCACCCTGAAGGGGTCCGCCAACATGTTCGAGCGCCTTCTCGCCCGTATCGACAGCCGGACCGACGGCTGACACCGAGGGAGGTTCGTCAATGCCCAAGTCCAAGTCCATCGTGGCCATATCCAAGGGGGACGATCCCGAGAAGATGGTGGCCGAAGTCTTCGCCCTGCTGGGCGGAGTGGAGAACCTGGTCAAGCCACGGAGTACGGTGGTGCTCAAGCCCAACGCGGGCCATCCGGCCGCGGCCGAGACCTCGGTGAACACCAGCCCCGAGCTGGTGGCCGCGGTCATCAGAGAGGTCAAGAAGGCCAACCCCAAGGAAGTGATCGTGGCCGAGGCCGCCGCTATCGGCTGCGACTCCCTGCACGTGCTCGACGTCAGCGGCATAGGCGCCGCGGCCGAGGCTGAAGGCGCCCGCCTCATCGATATCAAACGCGAGAAGGACCTCATCAACATCCCCATCCGGGACGCCCACTCCGATCTCAAGAAGGTGAAGCTGCCCCGCTTCCTGCTGGAAGCCGAGCACCTCTTCAACCTGCCTATCTTCAAGAGTCACGCCAGCATGGTGTTCACCTGCGCGCTCAAGAACATGAAGGGCGTCGTCCAGGACATCACCCACCAGCAGATGCACATGACCGATCTGGCCGCCGCCATGATGGACGTGTGGTCGGTCATCCGCGCCGACCTCACCATCGCCGACCTCATCCGGCCGGCGGAGGGGTTCGGGCCCCACACCACCATCCCCGTCGATTTCGGCTGCGTGGTGGGGAGTAAGGACCCCGTGGCCCTCGACGCCACCGCCTGTCGCATGGTGGGCCTGGCCACCGACAAGGTCATGTACTTCAAAGCGGCCGAGGAGCGCAACCTGGGCAACTTCCTGGAAGAGGACATCGAGGTGGTGGGACGGAGCATCGCAGAGGTCAAGAAAGACCTCTGGTTCCCCTATCTGGAAGGCTTCGAAAGCTGGCCCGAGTACAACTTCTACACCAGCAACGCCTGCTCGAGCTGCGAGTCCCTGGTTGCCTTCACCATGGAGAAGCTCAAGGCCTTGGGCGAGTACGACAAGAACGCCGGCTGCCATGTAGTCGTCGGCTCCAAGCGGGACGACGAGATGCCCCAGGGTGTCGATCCCGACAAGATCATTCTCATCGGCGACTGTGTGAAGCGCTTCCGCGGCGAGGGACGGCACTGGTCGGCCGGTTGCCCGCCGCTCGAGCCCCATCCACTGTGGGTCTTCATCGACCGCGAGGACCACTACGAGATGGAGCCCTATTTTCGGGAGCGCATGGCCCAGGACGAGGAGCCGTGGGTGGAGTGGATCGAGAAGATGCGCGAGAAGCGGGCCGGCGCGACCGGCGACTAGCGACCGCCGCTCCGCCGCGGCGGACGAGGGCGGCCTGGCCGACAGACGACACGAGGGCTGGACCCGGTCCGGCCCGGGAGTCTACTCCGTCGCCGCCCCGCAGTCCCCGCTGAGGAACCTCTGCATGAGCAGGTGGCCCGGCGCCACGGCGAAGCCCGTGGCCCGGGCCTCCGCCTCGTTGAAGGCGGTGGCTCCGTTCCCAGGCACTCCCGTCCCCCACATCAAGAAGGGCACCGGCTCGGCCACGTGGGTCTTGATGGCCACCGGAGTCGGGTGGTCGGGCATCACCAGAAGACGCAGTTCGTCGCCCGCCGCCCGCCGGGCCATGACCTGCCCCACCATGAGTGCGTCGATGCGCTCCTCAGCCAGGACCTTGCCGGCGGCGTCGCCCGCATGCGCTTCTTCGTCGGGCGCCTCCACGTGCACGAACACCAACGTCGTGATCGTCCAGAGCCGCGAGGGCGCCGGCCATCTGGCCCTGGTAGTCGTTGTCGGCCTCGTCGGTCACTCCCGGGATGTCGAGGACGGCCACTCCCGTCTGCATGGCGAGTCCGCGCAGGAGGTCGACCCCGGAAGTCAGCGCGGCGGAACGTCCGTAGAGCGAGGAGAAGGTGGGCATGCACCCGGGCCGCATGCCCGGCCAGAAGAGCCAGATCTGCGTCGCCGGAGGAAGCCCGCGGGCGACCCGGTCTTGATTGACGGGATGTCCGGCCAGGATCGCCTTCGACCTCTCCATGAGTGATAACGCCAGCGATGCGCCCGGTCCCTTCGGAATAGCATCGGCGACCGGTCGGTCGCTGGTGTCGTGCGCGGCGGCGAAGCTGGTGGCCAGGAGGTCGGCGCCTTCCTTGACGGTCAGGATCTGGCGAAAGCCCACGCCGGCATGGAAGCACACCCGCTCGTCGCCCAACTCCTGCTGCAGGGCCTCGACCAGCACTGCGGCCTCCTGGGAGGTGATGTTCCCCGCGGAGTAACTCGCCATGGCACCGTCGGCCACCGTCACCAGGCTGCAGCGCATGGCCACCTCACCGGGCTCCAACTCGATACCCATGGCCATGGCCTCGATGGGACCGCGTCCAGCGTAGTAGAGAGCGGGATCGAATCCCAGAAGACTCATGCAGGCGATCGCGCTCGAGGGCTCCATCCCCTCCGGCACGGTGTGGGCCAGCCCGAGCGTGCCCTGGCCGGCAAGGCGGTCGAGATTGGGCAGACTCGCGGCTTCCAAGGAAGTGCGCCCGGCGAAGGCCTCGATGGGCCACCCAGATGCTCCGTCCATGATGAGAACCACGTATTTCAATGCTCGTCCCTTCGCTCCCCCGGCTCGACCTCGTTCATTATAGGGGCGAGGACGGACATCCGGTATCGTGGAGGAGAAGAGAAGTCTCTACCCGGAGCAGGCTTCACCAGAAGGAGGCTCAGCCATGACCGAGGAGACGCGCCCGCCGTCCGGGCGGGAGAGGACCGAAGCGAGAGACGTGCTCGAGTCGGCCCGGATCGCCTACCTATCCATGGTGGAGGGCGGCCCGTACGTGATCCCCATCTGCTTCGCGTACGACTGTCCCGAGGGATCGGAGGGGTGGGGCCGCATCGTCTTCCACACCGGCGAGGGACGCAAGACCCGGGCGCTGGCGATGGATCCCCGCGTCTGTCTCGCCGTGGTAGTCGATGCGGCTTTCGACCAGGGCCCGGCGCCCTGCGCGGACGCGTTCGCGTACCGCTCGGTCCTCGTCGAGGGCTTGGCTGTCCGTCTGGAGAAACGCGCCGAGCGCGAGGAAGCGCTGCGCCTGATCGTGGGCAAGTACGACCCCCAGGCCAAGGATCTGCCCGTTTGCCGAGGATGACTTCCGGATGACGTCTGGTCTACTCGGTGGCGATCCGATCCCTCAGCTACAAGCAGCAAGGCAAGCGTCAGTAGCCGCCCACAGTCGATCTCCAGGCGTCCCTAGCGGGCTGCCGATGAAGGACGCCTCGCAGCAAGAACGCGATCGGCGCGACCGAGGACGCGCTTTCGCGCCGCCTAGTGCGTTCTGGCGGCCGGGGCTTCGTTCTTCAGCAGCCGCCTAGCGTTTGAGGTACTTCGCCCCCACTTCCTGCAGCACGGGCAGGGCACCCTCGACCACCCGCTTCTCCACGCAGTAGGCGATCCGGAAGTAGCCGGGGAAGCCGAACCCCACCCCGGGGGTCACGAGCACCAAGCGCTCGAGCAACTCCGCGCTGAAAGCCAAATCGTCCTCCAGCGGCGACTTGGGGAACATGTAGAACGAGCCCTGGGGCTTCTGGATGTCGTAGCCCACCTCGGTCAGGCCCTCGTACAACCGGTCCCGGTTCTCCTGGTAGAGGGTGACGTCCACCTCTACACCCTGCAGGCGCGCGACCACCCGCTGCATGAAAGCGGGCGCATTGATGAAGCCGAGGACCCGGTTGGCGAGGATCAGACCTGCCACGAGCTGGCCGATCCCCTCGATCGCCGGGTTGGCCGCCACGTACCCGATGCGCTCGCCGGCGAGCGAGAGTTCCTTGGAATAGCTGGTGGCGATGAGCGTGTTCTCGTACGCAGCCAGGCAGGGCGGCACCCTATTGCCGTCGAAAACGATGCGCCGGTAGGGCTCGTCGGAGATGAGGTAGATGATGCGGCCCATCTCCTTGGTCTTGCGCCGGAGAAGGTCGCCAAGAGCGGACAACGTTGAAGCCGGGTAGATGCGGCCCGTAGGATTGTTGGGCGAATTGACCAGCACCGCCCTGGTGGCGGGACGGATGGCCTGTTCGATCGCGTCGATGTCGAGGTCGAAATCCTCCGCGCTGTCCACCGGCACGAGCACGCCGAAGTGATTGCTGAGATAGTTGCCGTACTCCACGAAGTAGGGCTTGGCGATGATCACTTCGTCGCCCGGGTCGAGGATGGTGCGAAAGATGACGTTGAGCGCGCCGCCGGCTCCGACCGTCATGATCACGTTGTCGCAGCCCACGGGGATCCCCTGGTCGGCAGTGAGATAGGCGGCCACCGCCTCGCGGGTCTCGGTGTAGCCCGCGTTCTGCATGTAGCCATGCCTCCCGGGCGTCAGGTCGCAGGCCACTTCCTTCAATACGCGCCGGAACTCCTCGGGAGGTTCCACGTTGGGGTTCCCGATGCTGAGGTCGAAGATCTTGTCTCGCCCGTGGATGGCGGCCAGACGCATGCCTTCCTCGAACATCTTCCTGATCCAGGAGGCGGTCTGGGTGAGCTCGATCATCCGTTTGGCCACTGTCCAGTTCTCGACCGGCATATACCTACCTCCACTCCAGGGTGAGAATACGGGTCATCCGCCGGAGACGACGGGAAAGATCGCCACGCGGTCGCCTTCGGCGAGCGACGAACCCAGGCTCCCCGCCCGTCCGTTGATCACCACGATCCCGATCGCCCCGTCAGGGACGCGCGCCTCGCGGACCACGTCCGCTACCGTCAGGCCCCGCCGGGACTCGACCTGGAATTGCTTCTTGTCCGGCTCGTCCAGGGGGCGCAGATCGGCATACAGGCGAACGTGGATCATGGTCGCAGAAGTCTAGCACGGCCCGGAACACGGCCCCGAGCACGACGCCGGCGTGGTCCAGGAAGAAGCCTAACGCCGGACGCGGCGGCTCAGTCCGCCGTACACGAGGGGACCTTCAGTGCCGGTAGCGGCAGGTATCGCCCTTGTCGCAGAATTCGCAGGGCGACCGTACCTCTGCCGACTTGTAGTCGGGACCCGCGCCCACCATGAGCGAAACCGACTTCTGCGGCGAGAGCATGCCCGCGTCGGTGACGTGCACACCGATGGAGGCTACGTCGACGAGGCTGCAGAGCAGGTTCTGCTCGCCCACGTCCCAGCCCGCCAGTTGACCCGGAGCCAACTCGGCCCCCACGCCCCAGCCCCTGGCCGCCGCCTCTTCCTCGACCAGCCGGTGCGCCCGTTGCATGAGGGTGCCCACGGCATAGACCCCCACTTCGCCGAGCACGTAGCTGTCGAAGGTCTCGCCCGTCGCAGCCAGCTCCCGAGCCCGCTCTTCGAGGGCCGGCCCGATGGTGGCCACGCACACGAAGGCTTCGCGGGCCGGCGCCAGGAGGTCGGCGTGATGGCCGAGGCGAAAGAGCACCTCGCCCACCCGCGCCTGGGACTTGCCGACAACCTCCACCGGCAGCCACTCGTACACCAGAGCGGGCGCGACGCGCCCCTGGGCCTCCTGGAGGGCGCGGGCGGCCGCATCCTTGGCTCGGGGATGGCGCAGGGCTTCGCCCTGCGCCTCCAGGAAGCCGGCCAGTTCTATCGTCAGTGCGAGATCGGTGAGTCTAGTCACGACGGCCCCCGTCTACAAGCTCGGGTGATCAGGTCTCAAGCCTACCACGACCGACGTCTCGCCCTGCGCGCTGCCTGCTGCGCAGGGCGCCGCGGGGCCGCCTCCCGACGGACCCCGCGCCGGGAGCGACTGCTATACTGCAGCGAACCACACAGGCATTTCCCCGGAGGGCGGCATGCGACGGGGAAGGAGGCATGCACGATGGCTTTTCCTGACGATGTCTTTCCCGCCGAGGACCACTGCGAGATCTGCGCGGCCGAGCTGGGGAACGAGGTAGTCATCCAGGAGTTCGCGGACGGCACTTTCGCACGACTGTGCCCGGAATGCTATGCGGGAGCGACCTTCGGAAGCGATGGAAATGTCGCGCGAGGTCCCTTCGGCGACGATGAGCGAGGCGCCGCCCGGAGTGACCCGGACCCCGAAGCCGGCGGCGACTTGGACCCCATGGAGATGACCAAGGAACTCCTGAGCCCCGTCGCCGACCTCATCACCCTGCAGGGCGAGATGCAGACGGCCCTCGAGCGGCTGGCTAACTCGCTGGAGCGCTTCGCGGCGGGGGTCGTCACCGATTCCATAGACAAGAACGCCACGATGGAGAACCGCGTCAAGAGCCTCGAAGGCGAGCTCGAGAAGACGCGTAACCGTCTTCGGGAAGCGGAGTCTCTTCTGGTAGTCACCGGCGGAGCCGCCGCGGTGCAAGGGGCTGCCACCGACACCGAGGCCACGGTCTTCGTCCCCGCTCAGGACGCTGAGCCGGCCGGCGGCGAGGGACCTCCCCTCGAAGGCGAGGGACCTCCCCCGGTCTTCATCCCCGCGCCGTCCACCAACGTGCCGGACGCGGCCGAGTTCGATCCCGACCTCACCCAGGAGGCCGACATGGCCGGCTACTGGACCACCGTGAGCACACCCGCCGCCTCTTACGCGGCCGCCGACACCGCCCCCCCGTCCGCGCCCACACCGGCCGACATCTTCAGCCTCGAGGAAGTGCAGTGGGCCCAGCGCTACTTCAATGAAAGTCCCTTCACGTCGCGCATGCGCGACGTGCGCCGCAGCCTGGGCAAGCCTCGGGTCAACTTCTCCAAGGTGGCCGGCATGGACCCTCGCGTCTTGGTGACCATCTGCTGGGACATAGTCTGGTACCAGTATCTGGTCGAGTTGCGCCGCGAAGGGCTTTCCGGCGATAGGGTCTCCCTCTACCGGGAGGGCATGGAACTGGACGAGCTGAACGAGTGCTTCAAGGATAAGAACGCATCCATCAACGACGATGGGCGCGTAGATGCCTCTGAGTTGGAGGTGCAGTTGCTCAGCGACCCGACGGTGCTCATCACCGAGATGCCCCGCGATGAGGAGAGGGCCCTTGAGGATGCCACCGAGGAGATCTGGGATCAGCACAACGCGCCCGAGTTCAAGTGGGACGATTGAGACGACGTCGGATGCGGCCCCGCCCTTCCGGCGGACGAGCGCAGTGGCGATAAGCACGACCAGGGACAGGTGATCTACATGTACAAAGTGCAGGCGAAGCAGGGACCCGCGTACGTGCTGCGGCCGGCGTTCGGAACCGACCTCATCGACGAGATGCAGAACTTCGTGCGGCAGGAAGGCATCAACCTGGCCTGGATCTCCGGCGTAGGCGCGGTCGCCAAGGCCAACCTCCGCTACTACAACCAGGTCGAGAAGACCTGGCTCGATATCGCGGTGGACAAGAACCTCGAGGTCATCAGCATGATGGGGAACATCTCCCTTCTCAACGGAGAGCCCATCGTCCACGTGCATATCACCCTCTCCGACGAGGAGGGCCGGTGCTTTGGAGGCCACGTGGGACCCGGCACCATCGTCTTCAACATGGAGATCCTTCTGACCACTCTCACGGGCCCGCCGGTGACCCGCAAGCTGGATACCGACACGGGGCTCACCCTCTGGGGCTGAGTCTGGGGGTCTCTTGAGAGCCTGATAGGGGGCGGCCGCAAGGCCGCCCCTCTTCTTCTTGGGCAGGGCGCCCGGCCACAAGAAGGCCCCGCCCCTCCCCGATCATCAGGGAGGGGCGGGGCCTGGCGTTCACGGCAGCGCCACGACGCCGCGTAGCACCCGCCGAGCGGAAACGAAAGTCAGAGCCTCCTTATCTCTGTTCCCAGGGTACGAACCATTCCAGAGTGCCGTTGGCCAGAGCCTCGGGATAGATGATCACGCGCTTCTGGCTCAACCACTGCAGGCCCAGGGGCGGTATGTCGGACACGCCCAATTCGTCGTACTGGACATCACCGATCACGGTGCCGTCGAACTTGCCCTTGAACACCTGATCCCTGACGGCGGCCGGCTCGACCGATCCGGCCCGTTCTATGGCCTGGGCCAGGATCTGCACCGCGGCGTACATGAGACCGATGCTCACGGAGTCGATGCCGTCGTGGTCGGCCCTGTAGGCCTCACCGAGCTCTTTGGCACCGGGGTAGGGCAGATCTTCAGACCAGAAACCGTCGTGGCAGATGTAGTCGGAGTCAGGCCCCAGTCCCTCCATGAACTCGGTGGGCCAAAAGCCCTTCCAGCCCATCATGTACTTGGGCGAGTAGTCCTGTTCCTTCATCTGCTTGGTGAAGGTGATGCCATCGGCGGGCGAGACGAAACAGACGATGGAATCGACGTTGGCTTCCTTGAACTTGAGGATGCTCGAAGAGAAGTCCTTGGCGCCGGGTGTGAAGGTCTCGTACACGGCCAGATTGACGTTGTGCGCCTCAGCCATGGCCTTGACGCCTTCACCCAGCCCCTGACCGTCCTGGTTGTCCTCGGTCAGCATGCCCCACGTCTGGGGGCGCTCGGCCTCGGGCATGAGCTCCACCATCAGGAATGGCACCTCACCCACGGCGGCCGGTTCGAAGAACAGGTCGGATGGACCACTGGAACTTCTTCTCGCGGACCCAGTTCGTATAGGTGGTGGTCATGTGGAAGAAGGCCTGATACTTCTCGGCTACCAGGGCTGCCGCCATGTTGAGCGGACTCCACCTGCGTACCCAAGATGAGGTTGAGATTCTCCACCTTGATCAGCTTCTCCATGGCCGCGGCCGCTTCGGTGGCGTCACTCTTGTCGTCGATCAACGTGAGCTTGAGTTCCATCTTCTTGCCACCCACGTCGACGCCGCCCGCGGCGTTGATGTCGGCGACAGCCTTCTCCTGAGCCCACTTCTGCTCTGCTCCGGTCATGGCGCTCACCCCGGTCAGGGAGCAGAGGCCGCCGATGACGATTTCGCCCTCGAAGCCGCCTGCGGCGACGGTAGTCTCGCTGCTGGGGGCAGCCGTGGTCTCGGCTCCGGCGGCAGTAGTAGTCGTCTCCGCTGCCGCGGCAGACGTGGTGGTCTCAGCCTCTTCCTCCCCGCAGGCCGAAAGCAGCCCGAGCGACAGGAGACCGACGACAAGCACAACGACGGTCATGATCAGGATTCTCTTTCTCTTCACGATCCCTCCCCTGGTTGCTGAATGCGCAGGCCGTGTTCACGGCACGAACGTTGGCTCACTTCATAGACCTCCCCTGTGACCCCCTCCAGCCCCTCGTCTTCACGCGCCGCGAGTGTCAATCCGGCCTCAGTAATACCAAAAGAGTGTTTCCATGACACTGTTTTTGGTATGCGGGTCCCAACTTCGTCGCTTAATGAGGCTTGCTTCTGCTATACGGCATTCGCAGTCTGCGCAGACTGACTTTTAGCACCAAACTGGCTCGCTGTCAAACTGCCGAGCATCAAGTCCCGCACATTGACACGGGACTCGGCCGGGTGCTATAGCTCGTCGGTGACCGCTGACTTCGTCGGCGAACTATCGCGCAAAGCTCAACGAGGGTGGTGCACATGTACTCCGAGGCGAAGCCCGGCAGGCGCTCGCAGGTGCGGCAGGTCCCGGCATGACCACCCCCCCGCTCGAGCCGGCTCCCCGGCGACGCTTGACCGGCGAAGAGCGAAAGAGGAGCATCGCCGAGACCGCGGTCGAGTTGATCGCCCAGTACGGTATCCGGGGAGCGACGACGGCTCGTATCGCAGCCGCCGAGGGGGTCTCCGAGAAGGCCCTCTACAGACACTACGCCAATCGGAGGGAAATCCTGATCGCGGCGCTCGATCTGCTGTTTGAGCGCGCGACCCGTATCCTTCGAGACGCCGAGGAGACGAACGCCGTTGACTACCTTCGCACGGCGGCCAAGCTCCACTGGCCCTCCGAGCAGGAGTTCGCCTACCCCCTGTACGAGTTCTTCGCTTCCGCCCCTCAAGAGGACCTGCGCCGGGAACTCAAATCCCGCCATCAGGTCGACATCCAGATTCTGGTGAACAAGATCGAGGAAGGCAAGGTCCAGGGGGTCATCCGCCCAGACGTCAACTCCGAGCTTGCCGCGTGGGAGTTCTGGGGTGTGTGCTGGACCGAGGACCTCGCCTATATGATGGGGTTCGAGGACTTCGGCTCCACCGGCATGTCCGACCTCATGATCGAGCGGTATTTGGAGAGTATCTCGGTCAAACGAGGCGACTCAGTCAAGCCCGAGGGCGAGGGACCGGCCTGAGCCGCCCGGGCAGACGCGATGCTCGCCCTATCCTGGAGGTGACGCCGACGTGAGCGAGAGCCAGACGAGAGCGATGCCCTGGCCGGAGAAGAGTCCTGACGAGAAACTCCGCCACCGACTGGATTCGTGGCTGAACCGATCGGTAGCCTTCGTATCCGAGGAGGCGGAGCACGCCTACCGAACCAGAGTGCAGCGCCTCATCGACGCCGTCCTCCTGGAGAAGACGCCCGACAGGGTCCCCGTCCCGCTCATGGTCACGGAGTTCTATCCGTTGGTCAGAGCCGGCCTGTCCTTTCATGACGGCATGTACGACTTCGAGCGCGGAAGCTCCGCCTTTGTCGACTTCAATCTGGAGTTCCAGCCCGACGCGCTCGTCAGCCCCCTGATCGGTTGCCTCCCGGGGCCCATGTACGACGCCCTCGACTACAGGCTCTACTCTTGGCCGAAGCACGGCGCCCCCATGGAGGCTTATCACCAGTACAACGAACGCGAATGGATGCTCGCCGAAGACTACGACGCCCTCATCGAGGACCCCAGCGACTTCTTCTTCCGCACCTACATGCCCCGCGCCGTGGGGGCCTGTGCCGGTTTCGCCAGTCTTGGCCGGCTCTACGACGCGTCCATGATGGTCTCGGCCGCGAGCTATTTCACGGGCTGGGCGCAGCCGGAGGTCCTCGACAGCCTGGAGAAGGTGGTGGCGGCCGGCCGCGAAGCAGCGGCCTGGGCGACCAAGGTGCAGGCTGTTCTTGAGCGTCTGCAGGGCTTGGGCTTCCCTCCCTTCGTCGGCCGCGGGCCGCAGGCGCCTTTCGACCTGCTGGGCGATCACATGCGCGGGACCAGGGCCATCGCGATGGACCTATACCGGCGACCAGAGAAGGTCCTCGCCGCCTGCGAGCGCCTAGCTCCCCTGATGGTCCGTTGGGTCGTGGAGAAGAGCACCCCCGAGACGCCCCCCTGTATCTTCTGGCCGTTGCACAAGGGCGACGACGCCCACATGAGCGAGGAGCAGTTCCGGACCTTCTACTGGCCGACGCTGCGAGCCGTCGCTCTGGGGGTGATCGATGAGGGGTTCATCCCCGTGTTCTTTGCCGAGGGCAAGATGGACTCGAGGTTGGAGATCATCGCCGCGGACATGCCCAAGGGGCGGAGCGTGTGGCTCCTGGATCGCACGGACATGGCCCACGCCAAAGCCACGCTGGGCAAAGTGGCGGCGTTGCAGGGTAACGTCCCCCTCTCTCTCCTACAGGTGGGGAGTCAGGATGAAGTGCGACAGTACTGCCGCCGCTTGATCGAAGTGGCAGCGCCCGGCGGTGGCTTCCTCCTCGACAGCGGCGCCGTCATACACCACGGTAGGGACGAGAACATCCGGGCGATGATCCAGGCAGCCAAGGATTACGGCACATACTAGGCAGGCCCGATGGGCCACGGCACTGCGAATCCCCACCGGGGGGCTGCTAGCGCAGCAGGCTCGCCTGCTCGAAGCGCGTGCCGCGCCGCGGTCGGCCCTCGATCGGATTCAGGGAGAGGGCCAGCACGGCGATATCGTCGGTGAGGGTGCCGCCCGAGAAGGCGAGTACTTTTTCCAGAACGATGCTCGGCAGGCTCTCCACCGTGATGCGCTTGCGCCTCATGATCTTCTCCAGACGCTTCTCCCCGAAGAACTCGCCATTGCGGCGCGCCTCTAACACCCCGTCGGTGTAGAGCAGCAATAGATCGCCCGCATCCAACTCCACCTGGCCCGACTTCCAGGACGGCATCCGGATACACCCCCAGCGGTGGGGAGCCCGTGCCCAGCATCTGGATCTCGCCGGAGACCCGCCGGAGGAGCGCCTCGGGATGGCCTGCCGAGCTGTAGCGGAACACTCCCGATTCACCGTCCAGGATGCCCAGGAACAGGGTAACGAAACCGGGCAACTCCTTCTCCACCAGCAGTCCGTTGGTGCGTCTCAAGACCTCGTGAGTGCGAAGCGACTGGTGCGTGAAGGCATGGACGACGTCCTTGACCAGAGTGGCGGTGCGGGCGGCCTGGATGCCGTGCCCCGACACGTCGCCGATGAGGACGGCGATGTGCCCCCCCTTGGCCGGGAAGGCGTCGTAGAAGTCTCCCCCCACCCGCGCCGCCTCCGTGGCCGAGCGGTACAGGTGGCCGATCGTTACCCGCCCTATCTCGGAGGGGATGTTGAGGAGCGCCACCTGCAGGTTCTCGGCGATGTCGAGTTGCTGGCGATAGAGACGCTCGTTTTCCTCCGCGAGCAGACGGTGGCGCTCCTCGCTTGCCCGCAGGGACTCCTCCGCTTCTTTGCGGTCGGTGATGTCCTGCACGATCCCGACCAGCCGCGACGTGCCATCGACGCCCGTCCGGTGCCTGCCTGCCGCCCAGATCCAGCGGATCTCGCCGTCACTGCGCCTGATGCGGCATTCGAAGCTCGCGTCCTTCCCACCTTCCGCCGATGCCCGCAGATTCTGGTCGACCATCGCTCGATCCTCGGGCAGGACGTGTTCCAGGAACACGTCGTAATTCCAGTCGGGTAGTTGTGACTCGTAGCCGAAGATGCGGTAGAAACCCGGCGAGCGGTGGCCGGTGTCGTCCGCCACATCGACTTCCCAGGCGCCGGTGCCGCTCACCTCGAGGGCGAAGTTGAGGCGCTCCTCGCTCTGCCGCAAGGATTCCTCGGCCCGCTTGCGGTCGAAGGCCTCGACCACTACGGGACCCAGGGCCGCGAGCATCTCCTCCTGTTCGGGCCCATATCCCCCTTCGCGGTTCCCGACCGCCAGCGTCCCGATCATGTCGTCCTTGCGACGCAGGGGAACGCCCAGGAAGTTGGCCAGACGGGGGTGCCCAGCGGGTAGACGGTCGGTTCCCGGGAGCGCCGAGGACTGGTTGGCGATGAGGCTCTTCCCTTCTCTCAAGATCCGGGTCAAGAGGCTGTGCGCCGCGAAGTCCTGCGTCGGCTCCGCCCCGATGGCGGGCTGGGCGCGCTCGCGCTTGTCGCGAACGGGTTCGCTGACGGCGATGTTGCGCAGCACGCCATCGTTACCGATCTCGCCGATGAACCCGACCGAACTGTCGGTGACCTCCTGGGCGACCTCGAGGCAGATCCTTCCCAGTTCCTTCTCTCCGCGATCGCTGAGCGCCTCTTCGAAGATGTCGGCCACGCCACGGAACAGGGCCTTATCGGTCTGAAGACGGCATTCGGCCAGTTTGCGCTCGGTGATGTCGGTGTGCAGAGCGAAGTTCGCGACGTGCTTTCCGGCGCCGTCGTATATCGGGGTAGCGTTATAGGTGGTGTGAAGTGGCGAGTCGTCCTTGCGGCGGAATGTGAACTCAGCATGAATCACCCTCCCCGAGCGAAGGTTCTCGCGCGCGTCGACGATCTGAGGCGCGCAGTCGTCGAATGTGAAATCAGCGCTGCACTTGCCGATCATCTCCGGGATTGAGTAGCCCAGCATCTCCGCCATGCGCGGATTGACGAACTCGTACGTGCCATCGGGATCGGCCACTATCACGCCTTCCCGGGCGGTCTCTATCATCGCGCGGAAACGCTCCTCGCTCGCCCGCAGGGCGTCCTCGGCTGCCTTTCGCTCCGTGATCTCGTCGAAGACGACGACGGCCGCCGTCACTTCGTGAGCCTGGTTCAGGATGGGGCTGGAACTCACCAAGATGGTGCCGAGAGCTGCCGTCGCCGCGCAGGATGCGGATCTCTTCCCCCGTGACCGTTTCGGCCTTCTGGATGGAGCGGGCCAACGGCCATTCCTGCGGCTCGTAGGGGCGTCCGTCGGTGTGGAAGCCCTTGTAGCTCGCATAGTCCGTCACGTCGGCAGAAGCATGGAAATCGTGTCGCCATATACCGGCCACCTGCGGGTTGCCCGTGACAAGCCGCCCGGAAGGTGCGTCGGCGATTATGACGCCGGAGGGCATCTGCTGGAGGACCGTCTGCAGCCGCTCGCTCTCCCCCTTGTAGGCCTCGGCCGCCTGTCTGGCCTCCTCGGCCAGCGCCTCCACCTGCCTCCGCTGCAGGGTTTCGGCCGTGATCTCCGATATGACCACGAGCACGTCGAACGGCGGCGGGCCCTGCTGCTCCAGAGGCATGACCTCCCACCGCCAGTAGGTGATGCCGCGCGCGAACCCGACGAACTCGTACTCGGGCAGGTACACGGGCTCCCCACTCTGGGAGACGCTGCGCAGGATGGCGATGGGGCCCGTCTCCTCGGACGCCGGGCACGACGTCGCCGATGTAGAGGCCGGTGATATCACGCGAGCGATATGGTTCCTCGAGAAAGGTGCGGTAGGCGCCGTTGGCCCAACGATAGCGCAGTTGAGGATCGAGTACGTAGAGGCCCACGGGAGCCTTCTCCGTGATGGCCGACACCAGTTCGTTCTCGTCGATCAGCTCCCGGATGGACGGCGGCAGGCGAGCCTCCGACTTACGCTCCATGCCCGGGCGATAGAAGATGAGGCTGACCAGCGTACCCCCCTGGGGGCCGGAGTAGAGGGCCAGGTGGTCGGACAGCTTGGCCATGAGAGGAAGACCCAGGCCCCGGTTGTGCCGCTCCTTGAGGCGGTCGGGCGTCTGGAACTCCCCCGGTCCCTCGACCTGGATCTCGAGCCTGTCGGGGTAGAGGAGCGCCCTCACCTCGACGTGTCCCTTCACCGGCGCATGCTCGACCGCGTTGGCGGCGGCCTCGGAAGCGACGAGGGTCATGTCGAAGACCCGCGGCTCGGGAAAGCCCGCCTCCGTGGCGACCTCGGCGACGAAGCGTCTCGCCCTGACGACTTCAGTGAGGTCCGGCGACAGGGTGAGCGAGCGTATGATGGGCGCGCGGACGCTTTCGGTCATATCCCCGTGGACCCCCCGCGGGCGCGAATGTGAAGAGAAGGCCGCAATATTACTCCCCCGGTCGCGGCGCAACTCAAACCCAACGAAGCCGCGCGGCCGGAGAATCCGTCATCACGACCCCGTTCAGGTGCCGCCGCGTGTACCGGCGCGCCACCGTGCGCCGGCGGCGCCTACTCGTTGCGGGCGATGTCTACGGTGGTCACCTGGAAGAGGGGGACGACCAGGTCGTGGTCGTTGTCGAAGGCCAGGGTGAGGATGCCGTCTTCGATCTCGTACTCCTTGACGGCCGAGTACGTTGCCCTCTCATGGGCGTCATTGTTCCAGCGAACGCTGATCGTGTACACGGGACCTCCCTTGTCTCGCGGCGCCGCGCCCGGGCGCGGCGCATCTGCAGGTCTGGAAATCAGGCGGTAGCGGTAGCGGCAGCCGCCGCCTCCTGGAGCAACTCCCAGGCTTGGCGCACGTGGCGGGCCTCGGTCTGAGCCTGGCCGACGCACATCCGCAGCACCAGCCGGTCGTCGAGCTTGGTGTGGCTCAGGAACATGTGCCCGGAGGCGTTCACTCGGTCCATGACGGCCTGAGTGACCTCGTCGCCCGCCTTGTGCCGGAAGCACACCAGGTTGAGGGGCGCCGGTGCGGCCAGGTCGAAGTCGGGATGCTCCAGTATCCAGTGCTTGAACTCCTGGGCCAGAGCCACGTGCTGCCGAACGTGGAAACGCAGGCCCTCTACGCCGTAATGCCTGATCACCGACCACAGCTTGAGGGCCCGGAAACGGCGGCCCAGCGGCAGCTGCCAGTCACGGTAGTCGATCACGGCTCCGGAGGCACTGGCCGCATTGCGCAGATACTCGGGCAGGATGCTGAGAGCGCCTATGAGCGCCGCCCGCTCGGCGACGAAGAAGGCGCTGCAGTCGAAGCCGGTGAACATCCACTTGTGCGGGTTGAAGACGTAGCTGTCGGCCAACTCCAGCCCCTTGTTCACCCAGCGATACTCGGGCACCACCGCGGCCGTGCCGCACATGGCTCCGTCGACGTGCATCCACAGCCCGTGACGGCGGCAGATCTCCCCGATGGCCGGGAGGGGATCGAAGGCGTTGGAGGAAGTGGTACCGACCGTGGCGACCACCAGGAAGGGCTTGTGCCCGGCCTCCAGGTCGGCCAGGACCGCCTCCTCCAGCTGGTCGGGGCGCATGGCGTAGGCCTCGTCGACACCCACGCAGCGCAGGTTGTCGCTGCCGATGCCGGCCACGCGGATGTCCTTCTCCAGATGAGAGTGGGTCTGGGTGGAGGCGTAGGCCACCAGGTTGCCGTCGCAGCCCTTGTGGTTGCTCTGCAGGCCGGTGGCCCGCTCGCGGGCGGCCAGTATGGCGCACAGAGTCGAGCTGGAGGCGGAGTCCTCGATCACGCCCCCTCCGTCGCCCCGGGAACTGAAACGCTCGGGCAGGTCGAGCAGTTCAACCAGCCAGTCCATCACGTGCGTCTCCAGCTCGGTGTAGGCGGGGCTGCCGTTCCACATCATGCCCTGGGCGTTGATGCCCGAGGAGAGCAGGTCGCCGATGATAGAGGCGCCGGAGGTGTTGGATGGGAAATAGGCGAAGAAGTTGGGCGACTGCCAATGGGTGATGCCCGGCATGATGATCTCGTCCATGTCGCGCAGCACGGCCTCCATAGACTCGCCCTCCTGAGGCGGGTGCGGGGGCAGCTGCGCGCGGATATCACCGGGCTGCACCTGGGAGAGCACGGGATAACTCTCGACCTCTTCCATGTAGCGCGCCACCCACTCGATGGCGGCGTGCCCCTGCTTCCGGAACTCGTCCGGAGTCATGTGGTAGCTCATGCTCACCGTTCCTATCTCGTGACACCTACCGGCTCATGCTCGCCGTGAGGTCGCCGAAGCGGTCGCTTGCCTGCGGAGGCGGCCGCCATGGTCGCAGCGGCGCCGGCAGCGGGCAAGTGACAGCTTCGGCCGGCTACGTGGCGACGAGGATGGGCCGGTGGCAGCGAAGGCAGCGGTCGGCCTCGGCAGTCACCTGAGCCAGGCTGTAGCCCAACTCGCAGGGCTCGAAGCTCTTGATACGCACCTCGGCCGGCAGCATGGGCATCTTCTGGCGCTTCCCGTAGTCCACCTCGGGCGCCAGCGGCTCGCCGCTCTTCTGCGCCCCCAGATAGACGGCCAGACGCCGGGTCTTGTCCTCCAGGTCCTCGACCACCGGCTCGCCGCGCAGGTACTTGTCGATGTACTTGGCCGCCACCTTGCCGGCGTTGATGGCCTCGATTATCGTCCCTCCGCCGCTCACCGCGTCGCCGCCCACGAAGACCCCGGGCTTGCTGGTCATGAGGGTGTAGGGATCGCACTCCATGTAGCCGTACTTGTTCAGCTTGATGGACCCGTCAGCGCTGAAGGGGTCGAAGTCGGGCTTCTGGCCCACCGCGGCGATGATGCTGTCGGCTTGGAGCACGAACGGAGCCATGTCGGCGGGCACGGGCCTGCGCCGGCCGCTCTCGTCGGGCTCGCCCAGCTCCATCTGCTGGCAGACCAGACCCTCCACTCCCCCATCGTCACCCCGGCACTCGATAGGAGCGGCCAGGTAGAGGAACTCCACGCCCTCTTCCTCGGCCTCCTCGATCTCCCAGGCGTTGGCCGGCATCTCGTTCCGGGTGCGGCGGTAGACCACCTTGACTTCTTTGGCGCCCAGGCGGACGGCGGTGCGGGCCGCGTCCATGGCGGAGTTGCCGCCGCCCAGTACCAGGACTTCGTCGCCGATATCGACCTTCTCGCCCAGGGCCACCTTGCGCAGGAACTCGATGGCGTCCATGGAGCCGGGCAGGTCTTCGCCGGGGATGCCCAGCGGACGGCCCAGGTGGGCGCCGATGCCCACGAAGGTGGCCTCGAACCCCTGGGCTGCGAGATCGGCCAAGTGGATGTCGCGGCCCAGGCGGGTGTTGTAGCGGATCTCGACGCCTTCCTGCTCGATGAGTTCGGCTTCGCGGTGGATGACGTGGCGGGGCAGGCGGTACTCGGGGATGCCCACGTGCACCATGCCGCCCGGCACGGGCAGGTCTTCGAAGATGATGGGCTTGTAGCCGCGGCGGGCCAGGAAGTAGGCGGCGGACAGTCCGGCCGGTCCGGCGCCGATGATGGCCACCTTCTCCCTCGCCGCGGCGACTGCCGCGACGGCCTCGCAGCCGGCCGTTCAGCCGGGGCAGGCCGACGGGTCGCTGGCTCAGCTGCACGGTGGCCAACTCGCTGACCTCGTGCGGCCCGCCGGCGATGAGCGCCGCGCCGCCGGCGGCCTCCACCGCCTCCGGCTCGCGCCCCGCAGGTGGGCCCGCCATGCACCGGAGACGCAGCGGTCGTCCACCAGGCCCTCGGCCCGGTCGGCGCACCAGCGCTTGATGTTGTTGATGGCGATGGGATGGCCGGTGGGCGCCAGGGTGCAGTTGCTCTCGCAGGGATGCGGACAGGTGCGGCCGATGATGGCCGGCAGCGGGTTGTCGCGCTTGACGATGGTGGTCGCCAGATTGCGGATGCTCTTCCAGGCCCTGGAAGATGTAGGCGGCGCAGTCCACAGTCGACGGGCAGGTGGAGCGGCACGGGGCCGTCATCCAGCCGTGGGTGGTCTGCGGCTCGCAGGTGGCGCCGGCGGCATGATCGGCGAAGTGCCCTCGCGCCCAGATCCAGCAGCGCCAGGATGGGATCGCGGATGGTGTTGGCGATGCCGCACCAGGCGGAGTCGTCGATGTTCTCCGCGAGGTCCCGGATCCTGATCCGATGCTCCGCTCGTCGCCCTTCGCCGTCGGCCAGCTAGCTCGAATAGCTCGCGCAGGATGTCCACGCCGATGCGGCAGGGCCCGCAGCGACCGCACGATTCCTCCTGGATGAGGGCCAGATAGCGCCGGGCCAGCTCCACCGGGCAGACGTCGCCCTTGAGCACCACGCCCCGCCACGACACGACGGCCTTATGTCGGCCATATCGGGCTGCTGCAGACGGGCGAGCACCTGTTCGGGCTCCGGACCCTGATATCGATCGGAAAGAGCCGCGACCGGCCCGTTGTTCACTGCCACTTCTGGCGCCTCAGGCGTGCCCACCAAAAGCCTCCTTGTCAAGGCGTACTTGCCGCACTACGCGGGGCGACACGACGTCTCCCCGCCGGAATCCCGATGATAGCGCATCGGCAAGGGCCGCGCCGGGTGGCCGCAGCGCTCATCTATGCTGGTGTGTAGCAAGAGCGAGAGGAGGGCCATCCATGACCGCGCAGACGAGCAGCAGCTACGTTTGTGACCGAGCGCTGTGGCCGAGAGCCCGCGCTTCTATGAGACGGCATCTTCGGCGCCCCGCGCCGTCTTCGACTGCGGATGGTACGTGACCTTGCGGCTCGGGCCGGCCGCCGGTGACGCCGAGGTCAGCTTCATGGAGCCACGCGACGGAGCGCCGGAGTTCTCGCCGGAGGCGCTGATGCTCAATCTCCGCGTCGAGCGATGTGGACAGCCTGCACCGGCGGCTGACCGGTTCTGGCGTGGTGCCGACCGACTCCCTCGACGATCATCCGTGGGGCGACCGGGGCTTCGGAGTCCTGGATCCCTGCGGAGCTGGTGGTGTACTGCTACGAAGATATAGAGCCTGCACCCGAATACCGCCGGTGCTTTCTGAGAGTGGTACGCGGAGCCGGCCTGGATCGCGCGAGCGCTACAATCGACAGGACAAGGGCGGTCTCGCGGCGCAGGGCTCGCGGACGACGCGTCGCTTGGCCAAGCGAAGGGAGTCAGCATGGAGAGGTTGTGGGCGCCGTGGCGGCTGCAGTACGTCGGAGGCGCGAAGCCCGAGGGCTGCATCTTCTGTGAGAAGCCGCTGGAGGGTGACGACCGCGCCGCCTACATCGTCCACAGGGGCACCCATGCCTTCGTGCTCCTGAACGCCTACCCTTACAACAACGGCCACCTGATGGTCGCGCCCTTCGCCCACCTGGCCGACCTCGAGGAGCTGCCCCCCGAGACCCTCCACGAGATCATGGACCTGGCCCAGCTCTGCTCCCGGGCCCTCAAGATCGCTTTCAGCCCCAACGGCATCAACGCCGGCTTCAACCTGGGCGCGGCCGCCGGAGCCGGCATCGCCGACCACATGCACATGCACATGGTGCCCCGCTGGCAGGGCGACACCAACTTCATGCCCGTGCTGACCGACGTGCGCGTGATCCCGCAGTCGCTGGACGAGTCGTATCGCGTGCTCAGCGAGGCCTTCGCGGAGTTGACCAAGGGCGACTGAGCGGCCGAACGGCGCCCGGGAGCCCGCGCGCCGCTCCTGCGCCTGCGCGCGCCCCGCGAGAATCTCAGCCGCCGGCGTTCTCCAGCCGCAACAGTTCCGCCAAGGCCCTCTTCCCCACTTCGAGTTGGGCGTCGCTGGGCTCGCTGGTGGTCAGGCGCTTCTGCACCGTGCGACCGGGCGCCAGCATGAGACGGGCCAGCGTGGAGTCGCCGTGGGTGGTCGCCCAGCGCAGGGCCTCGATGGCTATGCCCAGACTGGCCGCGCCCGCCAGGGCCGAAGCCGCGGGAGACTTCTCGCCTGAGCGCCCGCGCGCGAGCAGGTTGGTAGCCACGGTGGCGAGCAGATACGGACCGACCAGGTTCGTCCCGCAGCGGTCGTGCTCCTTGGTGGCGGCCTTCATGTTCGCCGCGGTCGCCCCGGAGGACGCCGCCGCGGCGATCGTCCGGACGACGGCGCTGGCGGTTCCGGCGCCCTCAGGTCCTCGACGTATGACCGTCATCTTGCGCCCACCGGAGCCCGCGCCCAGCGACGCTTCCAGGCCGCCGATGACCTTGTGCTCGGCACCGTGATAGCCGGAGACCGACGAGTTCTTGAGGGCGAGCACGGCCGGGATGAAGGCGGCGAGCGCACCGCCCGCCTCCTGGAAGAGCGGGGACTTGGGCGCCACCGACTTGACCGCGGTGGTGGCCGTGAAGGAAGCCACGAGCGCAGCCAGGACCCGTCCGCCCTGTATGGGCAGCTCGGCCCCCGGGAGTCTCATCTTCACCTGGGCGAGCACCAGCAGGCTCTCGGCGAAGCGGCCCAGGCCGCGCAAGAGCGGCACTCCCCCCTTGCTGCTCACCCCGCCCCCGCCTACGGGCAGGTGCGGCTTGCGGCCCGAGGTGCTGACTATCTTGCCGTCGGCGGCCCTGATGGCCGCCCCCCAGTACCGCTCGGATACCAGGATGAGACCGTTGTTGAGGGCGATGCCTCCCATGCGGGGGAGGGAGCCCTGGGGCGAGGTGCCCCCGCCTCCGAGTGAGGCGCCCCCGGCCTCGGCCGGGGGCGCCCCCACCGGTGTCCCGCTCGGCCTGTTCTCTTCTGTCATGGTGCCTCCTCGATCCCCGGCCGCGGCCGGGCAGTCAATGTCGATCTTCGCTTGGCGCCGGCTAAGGCCCGCGACGAGCCGCCTACGCGGCCCGCAGCCACTTCGCGCCGCCTACAGTATCCCCCGCCGGCCCCGCTCCGTGCGACCCGTGCCCTCCAGGTCGAGCCCGTCGCCGGCCACGGCCACGTCTCCCAGCAGCGCCGATTCGGGCACCACGAACTCACCGGCAAGTGCCACCTCACCCGTCAGTGCAGCCTCCTCGGCCCGCGCCCGGGCGGTCACCCGCCGGGCGCCTCCCTCCGTGGCCGCCGTCCAGGCCTGGCTGGCCCGCCGAGCGGCGGCCGCCCGGTGCGGCAGATAGATGAGCAGCGTCAGAGCGATCCCTCCCACTCCCGCCAGCACGAACAGACGCGTGATCCCCACCTGCGCCCCCAGCACGCCGCCCAGCAGCAGTCCGACGGTGGCGCCGATCTGGCCGAAGCCGGCCCGGATGGCTATCAGGCGACCCTTGCGGGCCTGGTCGGGGATCTCCTGGAACATGGTCATGGACGGCACGAACGTACCCACGTTGAACATCCCGGCCAGGCCGAGAAGGAACGCGCTCACCCAGAACCAGGGGCTCATGCCCACGGCCACCAGGCACACCCCAATGGCCAGTATGGCGCCGGCCACGTAGCGGTTCTTGTCCCCGCGCAGGCGCATGCGGCTGATGGCCAGCCCCCCCAGGATGAGTCCCGAAGCCATGGCCACCTCCAGGGCCGCCAGGCCCGGGGCGCCTGTCTCGAAGACCTCCAGGGCCAGGCCGTACGTGTTGGGAACGGTCATCATGACCGCTCCGCTCGCCAGGACGGCCAGCAGCAGGTTGGTGCGCAGCAGCGGACGTCTCCAGATGTGACCCACCACCCAGGGGGTGTCGGCCAGCAGAGCCGCGAGCTTGGGCACCGGCCCGGTACGCGGCAGGGCCCGCGGCAGCCCCAGCAGGAGGAGCGCCGAGAGCAGGTAGCTGCCGGCGTCGATGGTGAAGGTGAGGGAGTAGCCCACGTAGGTGACCAGCACCCCGCCCACCAGGTAGCCGAGGAGCTCGGCCCCATCGCGGGAGACGCTCAGATAGGAGTTGGCCCGCACCAGATAGTCGCCCCGGGCCAGTTCCCCCACCAGCTTGATCTGTCCGGGGTTGAACAGGGACGAGAGGATGCCCATGAGCGCGGCCACCACATAGATGAGCCCCACCGCCTGCGCGGCCAAGACGGGCAGGAGGAAGATGAACACCGCCCGGCCCAGGTCGGCCAGCACCATGATGCTCTTGGCGCTGAAGCGGTCGAGCAGCGCTCCGCCCACGAAGCTGGTCACCACCAGGGGGAAGGTGCTCACGGCCATGATGGCCCCCATGTGCAGCACCGAGCCCGTGAGTTCGTACACCATGAAGGCAAGGGCGATGGTGGAGACCGAGGTCCCCAGGCTGGAAAGGGCTTGGGCGGTCAGTATCCGCCCCAGCACGCGATGCTCCATCGTCCCCCATCCGGACTGACGTGGCCGGGCCGGCACCCAGGCTACCATGCCCCGCCCGCGTGGCCATAACATGATTGATTTCGCCCGCCGGGGCGGGAATCCTGGCAGAGCCGAGCCCGAGCAGCCCCGCTACGCCACCGCCTCGGCCGCGGCCTCGGCGCCCTCTTCCCCCAGCGGCAGGTCGCGCACGAACTTCACCTTCTGGATCTCCAGATCGAAGTCGCCGCCTGCTCCCCCAGCTGATAGGCTTCGTCGTGGCGCCCCAGCAGGGCGAGGAAGCGATCGACCAACTGCGGATCGAACTGCGTTCCCCGGTTCAGCTCCAGTTGCTCTCTGGCCACGTCCAGAGGCAGCCGCTCGCGATAGGGACGGTCGGACATCATGGCCGAGTAGGAGTCGGCCACCCCGATGATGCGGCTGATGAGGGGGATGTCCTCCCCCGCCGCCCCGAAGGGATAGCCCCGGCCGTCGTAGCGCTCGTGATGGTAGAGGATCACCCGGGCCACTTCGCGGAAGTCGTCGATATCCTCCAGGATCTCCGCGCCCTTGGCCGAATGGGTGTTGATGATGGCCCGATCGGTCTCGTCCAGGGACCCCTCCCCTTTGAGCACCCGGTCGGGGATGCCTATCTTGCCCACGTCGTGCATGAGCCCGGCCAGGTGGGTGAGTTCCACCTCGTGCTCGCTCAGCCCCATGTCGCCGGCCAGCTCGGTGGCCCACTGAGCCACGGCAGCCGAGTGCCGGGAGGTGTAGTTGTCCTTGGCGTCGAGGGTGTTGACCAGAGCGGCCACGGCCTGCATGGCCAGGCGCTCGTTGCGCAGGGCCAGGCGGCTGTTCTCCGTGACCTGGTTGAGCAGGCGGGAGTAGGCCCGGAAGGAGAAGATGAGCCCCAGCACCGGCAGGAGGAGCAGGAGGAAGGCGATGATGGAGTCGGTGCGGTTGAAGATCCAGATCAGGCCGAGGCTCACGGTGAGGAAGAAGAGCTGATAGGGAAGAAATGGCTGTAGACCTTCCCTCCATAGGCGTATTGGATCATGGCCCGTGCGAAGCAGGCCCACCGGTACAAAGAGAATGTAGTTGATGAGCTGGTAGGCGACACCAGCTGTTATGCCTGCCACCACGAGCACGCTGGCGCTGCTCCCGAGATGGTGTGGGAATGCCCAGTAGATGAGACCTGTGAACCCGACCTGCAAACCCGCTGTCGTGGCAAAACAGATATTTCGCTCCCACTGTCCCCACCGAAAATGAACAGCCTGGGCGAGAACGGCGACTGCCAGAGCTGGAAGGGGGCCAAGAACGACTACGCCAAGGAAACAGGTAATCAGACTGGGCGTCACCTGGCACTCTCGACTTACCCGAATAGTCGCTTTTTCCGCGAGTACGGTCAGGAGCAGGAAGAAGAAGAACTGCCAGACGGGAACGGACAGTGGTGGCAAATTGACAGGCAGACAACCGAGGAACAGCGCGGTCGAGAGACCTATCGTCCCCACCCCGAGGGAGAACACATATAGCCCAAGCAGGCCGTGGCGTCCTGTAGCAGACGCCCCGGTGCTTAGGCTACGGTAGCTGAAGGTATTCCCACTCATTGGCGGCACCGATAGTCATAGTCTTGCCCCTATGACTATCGACCGACCGTGAGTAGTGCTTTAACTCGCGGAAGCCGTCACCAGAGCTTTATGGCCATATCTCTCTCCTCTCGCCTCCTCGCGAGGGTGAGTGGCAAAAACCACAGACCTCGCGATGAGAGCACCCGACCTCCCCTTCTCCCAGGGAACGCGAGCCGGTCCCATTCACCAGCTGAGCGACCCTTGAATCAAGCCCCCCATTCGGGCTCGATCCAGAAAGAGCATTCGACGGCAATGCCGAGTTGCACTGCAAGCCTAGCCGGCCTCGGCTAGGCTTGTCAAGAGCGCGGGGCCCGCAACCGCAGACCTCGAACGCGGAGGCTGGTCTCTTTCCGGAATTTCGTACCGATTCAACTCATCCCTCGATTCAACTCGTCCCTCGATTCTCATCCCTCTTGTGAGAATGGCGGGGAGGGGACGGCGCGTGTTTCGGAATGCTGGGCAGCGCGGTAACCGTCTATCGCTGGCGCCGCCGCTACGGCAGCATGCAGGTCGACGAGGTCAAAAGCCTGCGAGAACTGGAAGCCGAGAACGCCCGCCTCAAGCGTCTTCTGGCCGAGTCGGCCCTGGAGATCGACGCCATCCGAGAGGTGCTCCGGGGAAAATAGTCGGCGCGCCGGCACGGCGGCAGGCTGTGCGCGCCTTGATGGAGTATGGATTGCCGATGACACGTGCCTGCGCGGCTGTGGGTATCACGCGCTCTTCCTTTCGCTATGAGTCCCGGAGAACCGATGATGTCGAACTGGTTGAGCGCATCAAGGAGATCCGGGAGAAGAAGCCGCTCTGGGGCTACAAGTACGTGCATGCCAAGCTGAGAAAGGAAGGCTTCCCCGTGAACCACAAGCGGATGGAACGGATGTGGCGGGAATACGGCTTCACCCTTGCTGCTAGCCGGAGAGGAAAGAAGGTGCGCACTGGTGAGACCGCGCCCGAAGCAGCATACGCACCCAACCACGTGTGGACCTACGACTTCATGTTCGACGCCACCTTCGGCGGCCGGCGCATGAAGGTGCTGTCTGTCGTGGATGAGTTCACCAGGGAAGCGCTCGCCATCGTGCCCGCCCGGTCGCTCACCGCCTCGCCCGTCAAGGAGTGCTGGCCAGGCTCTTCACCGACCGGGGAAGGCCAGCCACGCTGCGCAGCGACAACGGTCCCGAATTCATCGCCTTCGAGTTGACCGAATGGCTCGAAGGCCAAGGAGCGTCAACCTACCACATCGAGCCGGGAAAGCCCTGGCAGAACAGCCACGGCGAGTCCTTCAACAACCGCCTGCGGGATGAGTGCCTGAACACCAATGAGTTCTGGAGCATCGACCACGCCCGAGTGGTCCTGGAATCATGGCGGATCGAGTGCAACACCGAGCACCTGCACAGCTCTCTCGGTTATCAGACCCCGGAAGAATTCGCTGCCTCCTGGAGCGCAGCATGAAGAAGTTCGCTAGGATGGCCACAAACCGGCGGCCCTAACACTGAAGGATGTATTGCGAAGGGGGCCGGACCAGTGGAAAACGACGTCGAAGTCACCGGGGAGCCTGGCCTGCTTCGTATCTCCGGCTTGCACGAATGAGATACGGCAGCTTCGAGCGGCAGCCTAGCCCGGCCCAGAGTCTCCCCCACGCTACAATGAACCCACCACCCCCACGCCGCGGCCGCGCACCTCGAGGCCGGGCGGCGGGTCGAGCGACTTCGCGAGGAAGGCCATGTCCCACACAGCGATCCTCTCCTATCTGGCCCGCGCCTACCAGGCCAACCCGGAGGCCGAGGTATCGGGCCCCGAGCTCCAGCACGAGCTGCACCTCGACGCGGCCACGGTGGAGTCGTGCGTGCGCGAACTGGCCCGCGAAGAGCTGGTGGAGTGGGACCCCCTCCTCACCAACATGTGGCTGCGCATCACCGACAAGGGGATGGCGGCCGCGGCGCGAGAGCGGTAGGACGCGACTGAGGAAGCCCTCTCGTCGCGGGTATCGATCAGGAAGGATGTGAGTCATGCGGGCACGGTGCTATCTGCTGGGTCTACCGGTCGCGATCCTGCTGCTGGGATGGGCGGCCTTCGGTTGCTCCGATCAGGAGACGGTGTCATCTGTCGCGACGAGCACCACGGCCGCTGTGGAGTCGTCGTCGACCACAGGGGCGATGGCTGCCTACCAAACGGTGGACGTGCTGACGACGTTCGAGGCCCTGGAATCGAACGAGGGGGCTCAACTGGTGGACGTGCGCGAGCCGGACGAGTGGACCGCGACAGGTGTGGCGCCGGGAGCGGTGCTCATCCCCCTGGGGGAAGTGGAGTCGCGCGCCCCCGCCGAACTGGCGGCGGATAGACCCGTCTACGTGATCTGCAGGAGTGGCAACCGCAGCCGCACGGCATCGGAGACGCTGATCCGGCTCGGCTACTCCGAGGTGTACAACGTGGAGGGAGGCATCAACGCCTGGCTGGACGCCGGCCTGCCGGTGGTGCCCTACCAGCCCTGAGCCTGCGGGAGTGTGCCCGCTGCATCTTCATTGACCAGGCCGCGCACGAGCCTATACTGAGAATACGGGGAGCGAGGCAGCCTCCCCATCTACTGCTCGGGAAGACCGCTCGGATGGGACCCTGCGCGAGTCTCCGCGCGCGCACCGCCCCCCGGTATGGGGAGGTGATGAGAACTGAAGGTAGCGTCCGCCAGATTCTCCTCGTTTGCGACAGCGCGCACTAGAACCGTCTATCTCTAGCCGCTCTTCGTCTCGACGTTTCTCGATCCTCTTGGACGCCACGCCCGTGGCGCCCCGTATGAGCTACCCCAAAGGAGACCTTCATGCGACGGAGCCGAGCACTGAGACTTTCTGCCATTGCCGGTCTTGCCCTCTGCATCCTCCTGGTTCTCGCCGGTACCGCACTCGCGGCCGGGGGACCACGGGCGGTGACCGTGGACGCCGCCAAGACCATCGGCCAGATCCGTTCCCTTCAGGGAGCGCACTGGGACCCGGGCCCGGCCGGCTCGGTTCTCAGCGACATCTTCAAGAGCATCGGCGTCGACGCCATCCGCACTCATGATGCCGGGGGCATCGGGAGTGATGGAGTCGGCGACATAGACGGCTGGGAGGCCATCGACTCCATCTTCCCCGACCTGGATGATCCGGACTCCGATCCCAACGATCCCGAGGCCTACAACTTCGGGCCGACGGACCAGCTGATCAAGAACATCCGCGACGTCGGAGCCAAGGTGTTCTTCCGCGTGGGCCGGAGCAATCGCGCCGGGATCGACTTCTTCGGCGTTCCCCAGCAGTGGTTCAACAGCTACGTGCCCGACATCGACAAGTTCGCCGAGGTCGTGAAGCACGTGGTGATGCACTACAACAAGGGCTGGAACAACGGCTACTACTACGACATCATGTACTGGGAGATATGGAACGAGCCCGACTTCGTGCCCTTCTGGAGTGGAACGCCTGAGGAGTACTACGACCTCTACTCCAAGTGCGCGCGGGCCATCCAGTCGGTCGACCGCAGGGTGAAGATCGGCGGGCCGGCGAACACCACGCACAACGACTACACAGGACTGGAAGAGTCGTTCCTGGAGTTCGTGAAGACCAACCACCTGCCCCTCGACTTCTACTCCTTCCATTTCTACGCCAACAAGTCGGTCAACCCGCACGACAACGCGCGCTGGGGAGACTACTTCCGGGAACTGCTCGACACCTACGGGTTCAAGCAGGCGGAGGTGATCAACACCGAGTACGGGGGATCGCTGGACGGGACGGTGATGATCGGCGGGCCCGTCGCCCAGGCCGTGTTCACCGCTGAGGCGCAGATGTACATGCAGGATGCACCCATCGACCAGGTGTACAGCTACATGATGATCCCCGCCGAGGTGAATCCTCCGCGGGTCACCGAGGTACCGACCAAGGAGAACAACGCCTTCGGCATGGTTTCCACACTCAACCGGACGCCCCAGCGACTGTGGACGAGCGGCGGCGACGATCAGGGCTTCGCGGTGATGGCCGGCCGCAACGAGGGCAAGCGGGAACTGCGCGTTCTGGTCGCCAACTACGAGATATCGGCGCTCAACATGGGGCCGATCCCGGGAGGCAACGACGAGGACCTCTACACCGGTCCTATCCCGCCTCCGCCTGCCCCGCCCTTCCTGGTCCCACCTCCGGGGCTCTTCCTGGGGACTATGACCTACCTCGATCGTCTGACCCTCACCTACGAGGACACCCAGGGCTACGACTTGGCCATCAAGAACATCCCCGTGGGATGGGGTGACCTGACGGTGAAGCAGTACCGCATCGACAACGCCCACAACATGACCTTGATGGGGACCTGGCAGGTCAGCAAGAAGGACCGGGCGGGCGGGCCGGTCACCGTTGCCGGCTCCTGGGCAGCCAGGACCACCCACGATCGTGGATGGCGTCGTCTACGATGCAGTCGGTGTGGCCCCGGGCATCGACATGATAGTGGTCACAGGCTCGACCGGGTCCATCAAATAGCGGGTCCGAGTCCGCTGATAAGCGAAGCCCTGCGCTGCAGGGCCTCACCGAGCACGGGGCCGGGAGCCGACCAGCTACCGGCCCTCCGGCGCGCCCGGATGCTCACGCTCCGAACGCGTGCCCGCCTGGCCATCTTCCTGCGGATCTTCTCGTAGCTCGGCGGCGGCCCCTTCTGGAGGTTCTTGCCGTCCACAAGGACCGCGTCCGCCACCCCCCACTCGGCGACGGCGCTCCGCGTCCGAGGTGTCGATCTCGCGGAACACGACCGCGTCGCCGAGCTCGGCCGCGGCGCGCTTGGCCCGCTCGTAGACCAGGTTCTGCGCCAGGCACCAGCCGCTCGTGAAGGCGGTGACGTTCACCTTGCCGGGGATCGGGCTCGGGTCGCTTGTCCACCTTGGGGAACCAGCGCGGCGGCTGCGCCTCGTCGGCGAACGGCTTCCAGAGCAGCACCGAGATGCCCTGGCGATCCGCCTTGCGGTAGCCGTGCTTCTTGAACCAGGAGGCCTTCATCCAGAAGGGCAGCCAGACGCCCCAGGCCGCCATGCCCAGGCGCCGAGCGGCGCGGGCATCCTCCTCGGCGGCGCGGAGCAGCGCCTTGCCCATGCCGCGCCTCTGGAAGTTGCCCCGTCCCTGCTTGTGGCCGTGCACGTGGATGCAGTAGATGAAGTAGAGCCCCGCGCCGTCGACGAACGAATGCTCGATGGGCCCGTACTGGATCATCCCGCCCTCGACCCCGTTGTCGTCCAGGGCGAGCTTGGCCCGCAGGCCGAGCTTCTCGCTCCGCTCCAGCCACTGCCGGCGCTTGGGCCCCGCCTCCTTGGCCTCCTCGGACCAGTCCTCGAGGCAGAGGCAGAAGAGGTCCTTCTTGTCCTCGGTGAGGTCGACGATCTTCATGAAAGCCCCTACTCCCCTGCTATCTCGAACACATACGGGCTGAATTCAAGCTGGTAGTCGTCCGTGCGGGGTTCGAAGTGGAGCTCGGTGGCCTGGACCGGGTCCATGGCCGTGAAGAGGACCACCCCGGAGGAGGCCGCGCCCGGAGGCAGTTCGGGCTCCACCCACTGGTAAGGGGTGAGATCCTCGGGTTCGTAGCTGGTCTGCCCCTGCACGGCCCTGGTCTTGTAGCCGTTGAAGCTGGCCGTGGCGGTCGACTGATTGTCGACCGTGACGAACACCCGGGTCTCGTTGGCGGCGAACTCCACCTTGTCCACGGTTACGATCAAGCCGTGCTGTTCGATGCTCTGGGCCGGTTCGACGGTGCGGAGTGCCGGCGGGGCGAGCGCGCTCCTATCGACCACCTCGGCCGTCTCGGCGCGCACGGCCACGGCGTCCAGTGTGGCCAGAAGGGGGATCTCGCCTTCCGTCTTGCCTCGCACGGTGCCCAGCACGTGAACGTAGTCGCCGTCGGCGATGGTGAACGACGGGTCCTCGAAGCCGACCACGGCGAACCAGTCCACGTTCGTGGGATGGGGCCACATCTGCCAGTAGGTGACGTCCCCGTCCTGCTGGGGCTCGCCCATCACCTGGCCGACGATGTCCACCCCGGCTCCCTCGAAGGCGTCGGGATCGGCGGCGAGTTCGGCCCAGTTGTCGCGCGTGAACGTCTGTTCTGTCGCTGCGGCCGCGTCGGACGACGACTCGGCGCCGCCGCAACCGGCCGGCCGGACACTGCCACGACGAGTGCGAGCGCGACAACGAGAACCATGACGAAACGCGGGAACCCGGTCACCTGCCCTCCCTCCTGCATCAGGGTCGGGTGGAACTAGTTCTCGTTTATCGCCACCCTCAGCAGCGCGAGCGGTTTCTCGGTCAGCAGGCTCACTATCTCCCGGTCACCAAGCTCGAGGTTGTAGTACTTGATGGCCTCCACCATGTCGTTCTCCATGTCGGTGATGCGCTGGCCCCGGTTCGTCGACACGTACCCGTTGCAGGATCTGAACGCAGACTCGTCGGAGTCCCGGAGGGCCAGGTACTTCGCCTTGAGTTCCTCCATCTTCGGCATGTACGAGGCGTACAGCTCTTCCAGTTGCGGTTTGAGCACCGCCGGTTCCGACTTGGCATTGGCGAGCTGGACCACCTGGGCGGTCATCTCGTCGTATGCGGCGAAGATCTCTTGGGCCATGGCCACGCCTGCGTCATCGGAGGGACTCCCTGACCCTCCAGAGGCCGCGGAAGACCCCGCTGTGGTCTCGGGGATGAGTGTCTCGGGCTCGCCACCGCCGCATCCGGCCGCGATCACCATCAGGAGAACGGTCATCACCAGCACGATGGCCAGCGCCCACAGTCTGCCGCGCCTGCCGCATCCGCCTCTGGACATGGTTCCTCCCTTTGTCGCTTCGAACATGACGGGCCGAGAATCTCCGTGCCCGCTCCCGCTCACCCACTATAGAGCCGATTCTGAGCGGAAGGCAATTCTCATCATCTGGGGTCGCCTGGACAACCGGCCAGCCACCTCCTGTCCATCTTCCCGGCCAGAAGTCTGGCGCGTTGTCCGTGGTGGACGCCATCGTCCCAAGTCTATCGTTGAGCCACGGACCAACGACGAAAGGAGCACGAGGAAATGGCCGCCCATGCTGATAGCACGATATCAGTCCCGCTTGGGGCCCCCGCGGCCACCGCCGCCGGCCCGACCACAACCCCTGCGGCCACCACCGATTCCCGCTACACCACAGAGGGTGAAGCCACGCGCGTGTGGTGGGGCCATCTCCTCTTCGGGTTCGGCGCGGGCGTGATCGGGTTCCTCTGTGCCTTCGTCTTCGCGACCACACTCGAACTGTCCCGGCCCCTCTTCGTGCTCTGCTATGCGGTAGTCGCCACTCCCTTCCTTGTCGGATACGTCAGGTGGAGCGGCTCCCATCCTCTGCGCCTCGTCCGCAAGCATTGGCTCTGGGGACTCGCCGGCGCGGTGGTCATAGGCGCCTTTGTGGTCAGAAACGTCCTCACCCAGGATCCCTCACCCCGGCCGGAGGGCATCTCGCTCGTGGGCGACCTCTTGTGGCTGGGCGTCGTCTATGGTCTCCTCGATGCCCTCATGCTGTCGGTGGTCCCCGTTCTGGCTACCTGGCGGGCCTTCAAGAGCCTGGGCTGGACCACGAAGTGGACAGGGAAGGCGGGAGTGCTTGCTCTGGCGCTCGTCGTGAGCCTCGTGGTGACCCTCATGTACCACCTGGGCTTCAGCGAATACTGGGACAGCGGGATCAGAGATCCCTTGTTGGGTAACGGCATCATGAGCCTGGGGTATATCGCCACCGCGAATCCGCTCACCGCCGTGCTTGCCCACATCGCGATGCACGTCTCGGCCGTCCTTCACGGTTTCACGAGCGCGGTCCAACTGCCCCCGCACTTCTAGACAGATCGCGAAGTCGACCGCAACGCTGGGTGGTGCGGAGCCGGCCTGATATAAAGGGTCGACCATGTCCTTGGAGCGACCGGGAGGCATCGTGCCGGCCACATCGAATGCGGCGTACCGCTGGGTCATCCTGGGAACGGCCTCCCTGGGCGTCTTCGCGGCCATCGGCTTCGGGCGCTTCGGCTACAGCGCCGTCCTCCCCGAGATGCAGGAGGCGCTGGGCTTGAGCGGCGCCGCCGCCGGCTCACTGGCCTCCTGGAATCTGGGCGGATACATGGCCATGGCCCTTTTGGGGGGCCTCCTGGCGTCGAAGTTCGGTGCCCGGCTCATCATCAGCATCGGCATCGTCGTCACCGCCGGAGGCATGCTTCTCACCGGCCTAGCCCAGGATCTCGTTGCAGCCTCCGCCGCCCGTCTGCTGACGGGGGTGGGCAACGGCATGGTACTGGTGCCGGCCCTCGCCCTCATGTCGGCCTGGTTCGAACCGCGTCGACTGGGACTGGCGTCGACCATCGTCTCGTCGGGGGCCGCGGTGGGACTCGTCGTGGTCGGGGCTGTGGTCCCTCTCATCCTGGGCTGGGGTGGTAGCGATAGCTGGCGCCTGGCCTGGTACTTCTTCGCAGCGGTCGCCGCATCCGTGGCCGTGGTGACTGCGCTCGTGCTGCGCAACAGGCCGCGCCTGTCGGACGGACGCCCCACGGAAGCGGGCGCGAGCATCTTCAGAGAGTTCGCGACCATCGTGCGCTCCGCCTTCGCCTGGCACCTGGGTTTCGTGTATCTGCTCTACGGCTTTGCCTTCATCACCTTCATGACCTTCTTCCAGCGACGCCTCGTCGGTGATCTCGGCTACAGCAGCGCGGTCGCCGGCTACATGTTCCTGGCCGCCGGCATCGCCGCTATAGTCTTCTGCCTGGCCTACGGAATGGTCTCGGATCGTTTCGGCCGAGGGAAGGCGATGGCGACCACACTCATACTCGAAGGCGTGGCGGCCCTGTTGTTCGGTCTTCGTCCCGGGACCGTGGCGCTGTTCGTGGCGGCGGTCATCTTCGGATCGGGGGGGTTCGGCATGCCCGGCCTGATGGGAGCGACGTGCGGGGAGCACTTCGGCGCGAAGGTGGCTGCGGCGGCTCTGGGCTTCGTCACCATCTTCGTCGGGGTCGGACAAGCCCTGGGTCCGTATCTGGGCGGCCTGCTGGCGGACGCGACGTCGTCCTACGGCCCGCCGTACCTACTGGCCGCGGGAGTATTCTTCGTGAGCGCGGTGGCCGCCTTGCTCATCGATGGCCGCGGCCGCGAAGGCAGGTTCGTCAACAGCGGCGCTGCCGACCGGCGAGATACACGTGGGGTGACTGGTGGATGAGATCTCTGATATGGACTTGACGCAGGTTCTACGCGATGTGGCCGGGGCAGCAGACATCGATCTCCTGGGCGTCGCCCCGGTGAGCCGGCTCGAGGGTGCTCCGGAAGGAGCCCGCCCCACGGACTACATGCCCTCCGCCCGGTCGGTCGTCGTCCTGGCGAAGAAGATGCTGGACTCCGTCGTGGAGGTCGCGGGTCGCTACGACGAGGAGGGCAAGACGCTCGGCCCCTACATGTGGTACGGCTACCCCGTCATGAACTGGGACCTCTCTTCGGCGGCCGCGCGCGTGGCCCGCGCTCTGGAGAAGGAGGGCTTCAAAGCCCTGCCCTTCCCGCCCACCGGCATCAACTACAAGTTCGGTACGAGGGCCGATTTCTCGCATCGCCACGCGGCGGTCGCCGCCGGCCTCGGGCAGTTCGGTTTCAGCGGGCTTCTGCTCACCCCGGAGTTCGGACCGAGGCAGAGACTGGTCTCCATCATCACCGACGCGCCGCTCGAACCGTCGCCCATGCACACGGAGCCCTCGAACTGTGCCGCCCGGATGCCTGCGGACACGCCTGCATCAATGCCTGCCCCACGAGGGCTATGACCGGCAGGGTGACGCTCACCATCGATGGCATCGAGTCCGTCCACGCCCGGCTCCACCAGGTGAGGTGCAAGTGGCCCTTCCCCGAGGGGGGCTATCGCCGCACCGAGGTGCCGATGCCACCCGACCCCACCGAAGAAGACCTGCGGGCCGCGATCGGCTCCACCGTGCCTCACCCGTTCGACGCCGCGCTCAATCAGTTCACCTTCGTGCCCCAGTGCGGGGCCTGCATCTTCTCCTGCCCCTCGCCGAAGTTCGACGGCGCCCACGCTGGAGACGTGCGCGTGTAGGCTGAACGCGGTTTCGTGGGCCCGCTGGTCGCGGGACGGTCAATAGGCTTTGATGCGGAAGAACTCCGCCTCATTCCGATCTTCGCGACCAATCGTCCGGAAAGGGCTGCAAATCGGCCATGTTCTTAGAAGGCCCGTTTGGCCGACAAGAAGAGACCGGGATACCCTGGTTCAGCTACACTGACACTAACCGTCGCCCGACGGCCGGAGGCTGGGGGAAACCGCGAAGCGACCGCCGTATTGAGAAAGCGGGCTGACCTCGTCGCGGCCATGATCGGGCCTTCAGAGAAGTGCAATTGAAGCACGTTAGGCTCGCGGAGGACCCGGCCTTCACGAGCGGCCGGAGCTGGCCCGTCCTTCGGAGGAAATCGTCAAGCTTCGGGGCTGAAGGAGGATACATTGCTGCCAGACGACATTCTTCAATTGACCCGCTCACGCAAATCGACGAGGGCTCCGTTCGACCGGAGTCTTCCCGTCACAGACGAGGAGTTACGACTGATCCTTGAGGCAGGTCGCTGGGCGCCCACCGCGCACAATATCCAGAACTACGAAATAGTCGCCGTGCGCGACCCCGACGTACTAGGCCGCATCGGTAGGATAGAGTTCTGTCGTCCCTCCGGAGTTCTTGCGGGAGAATCTCAAGAGCGTTGTTCTTTCGGAAGCGGAATGGGAAGAAAGAAGGACAGGCGTGCTTGCGACTCAGGTGCCGCCCGAGTTTCTCGTCCCGGGTGGCGAACTGAGCGAAGCCGAGGAGGCATCACTCAACGCCAAGTTCGAAAGGCTGATTACCGCTACTTCCTGGCTCCTTGTCGTCCTCTACGATCGCAGTCGGCCGGCGCCTGGGTGGACGGGAGACGATATCGGTCTGATCAGTCTGGGCTTTCTGCTCGAGAACATGTGGCTGATGGCTACGGCGCAGGGCATCGAGTTCAGCATCATCAGTATTCTTGGCGAGCCCCATGCGGCGAAGGAGATAGCCGCGATACTCGGAATCCCAGAACATCTATCCATCATGTTCGGCGTTCGTCTGGGGCGCACTGCTACTACGCTCGATCCCGGGCCGAGGATGCGGCGCAACATCGACGACTTCTCGCACCTTGATCGATACGCAGAGAAAGGTCCACGCGGACAATCCTTCTCGAAGACCGAACAGTAGCCCCCGCTCATAGACGCAGAATTGCGAAGTCCGCCTCTTCGCTGCTGCGGTCGACTGCCAGGATGAAGCTGCTGACCTTCGGGGAACCGCAGCGTACCGGGACACGCCGCGTGGGTGAATACAACCAAAGTTGGAATCGAGCCCGGACCGGCCCACAATCTTGCGGGGTGAGCGCTTACCCGCTACAATGCGCACCCAGAGGGTGAGCGGCTTGCCCCGAACAACACTGGAGGTCAAGGTGTCAGTGATACGGACCGACAAGCTCAGTCGGCACTTTGGTGATGTGATCGCACTCCGCGAGCTAGACCTGGAGATCACTGGTCCGGGGGTGATCGGTTTGGTCGGCCCCAACGGCTCCGGCAAGTCGACATTGATCAGACTGCTTCTCGGGCTGATCCGGCCGACAAGCGGTGGGGCGACCGTCTTCGATTCGCCCATCTCCCATCCCGGGAAGTATGCGCACCGGGTCGGAGCTCTCATAGAGAGCCCCGCCTTCGTTCCCTCGCTCTCGGCACGAACCAACCTGCGCTCGCTGGCGCGTCTCCGCGGCATCTCCAACACCCGGGTCGAGGAGGTGCTTGCGATCGTCGGCCTACTCGATAGGAGCAAGGAACCGGTGAAGAGGTTCTCGCTAGGCATGAAGCAGCGGTTGGGGATCGCCGCTGCCTTGCTCCCCGACGCCGAACTCCTTGTGCTCGATGAACCGACCAACGGCCTCGACCCTGCCGGCATCGTGGAGATGAGGCAGCTGCTGCGCTCTCTGGGAGACCAGGGACGAACAGTGATCGTATCCTCCCATCTCTTGAGCGAGATCGAGGCCGCCTGCGACAGCCTGGCCATCGTCCGCTTCGGGCAACTCCTCTTTTCGGGTCCCCTCGCTGACCTGGTCTCCCGGGCAGGAGAGAGCATCGAGATCGCGCCGGAACATCCGGCCGACGTCGACGGCCTCGCGGAGGCCCTGCGAGCCGGGGGCTGGAAGGCATCGGTGGTACTGGACGAGGTCCATGTTTCGGCCCCGGTCTCCAGGTCGGCCGACGTCAACCGGGCCGCGGCCGAAGCCGGGATCGTCCTGCGCGTACTGCGGCCGCGCGAGGCCAGCCTGGAGGAAGTGTTCCTGCGGATGACCGGCACGGAATCGGGTGACAACGGCCGCCCGGCGGCCCAAGCGGAAGAGGTGGCGTGATGCTGCGCGAGTTCCGCTGCGAATGGACCCGACTGATGAGCCGCAACTACATCCTCGGGGGTATCGGCCTGATGGCCGCGTTGGGACTCATCGTGACCTTCATCGTCTTCTTCACCGCGACCGCGGACTCGGGGGTGACGATGCCGGGGGGCCCGAGCGTGTCGGTGTCAACGCTGGAGGCCCCCGATGGCATGTTCGCGGGACTGCAAGTTGGCGTCCAACATGTGGGGACTCGTGGCCCTCGTGGTGTGGGCCATCTTCGCCTCTTCTGACTACTCGAACGGGCTGATACGGCTGCTCGTCCAGGCCCAGCCCAACCGTCTGAGACTGCTCGGTGGCAAGGTGGTCGCCCTCGTGCTGTTCACGTGCATCGCCACCCTCGCGACAACCCTACTCGTCCTGATCGCCTCCCCCGCCGTAGCGGGAGCAACAGGGATATCCGCGGAGGCGTGGCGCACGGACATGGCCCAGACCCTCCTCAATGGCTATCTGCATCTGACTCTCGCGGCCCTCATGTGGGGGTTCGTCGGGCTCTTCGTCGGAGTCATGACGCGAAGCACGGGACTCTCCATCGCCGTGGGGATTGGCTACTTACTGGTGTTCGAGATGATATTGACTCTGCTGCTCGACAGTGGAGCGAAATGGCTTCCCGGATCTTCCTTCGGGACCGTGGCGGCGGGAGGCACGGACGACATGTCCTTCGCCACAGGCCTGATGGTGGCCGTCGGTATGTGGTCGTCACGCTGGTGATAACGGCAGTCACGTTCCGGCGGCGAGACATCACGGCGTGAGCCGTGCCAGATGAGCTGAGATGGAGCCTGAAGGAGGTCCCGTGAATCCGACGCCAACAGATACCCGTCCGACCCGCCAGGCTCTGATGGACGCGGCTCTCGCGGTATTCGTGGAGCGCGGTTTCGCCCGGGCCACCACCCGGGAGATCGCCCGCAGAGCCGGGCTGTCCGAAGGCACCATGTATCGGCACTTCACCGACAAGTACGAGCTATTCCATCAAGTGTTCCTCGCTCTCTCGTCCTAGATACAGGGAGGAACTCAGACGACTCCCGGACGTCGCCGGTCAGAACACGGTGCGCGACAACCTGGAGTATCTGTTCGTGTTGGCGGGGCAGATGCAGGGAGACTTATCTTCGCTCATGGCGTCCACGTGGGCCGACCCAGACCTGAGCAGAAGCTTCGACTCCTACGTTCGCGAGAAGTCGTCCCCGAGGGTTTCGAGCGACCGCAACCGGTTGCGATCGTGGCCGAGTACATCCAGGCGGAGCAGGAACTCGGCAGGATCAGGCTCGACGTGGACGCTACCGAGGCAGCCGCCGTGGTTGTGTCCATACCCTTTGCTGCCGGCATGGAGCGAGCCCTGTGGGCCAACTTCGCGCCCGCCGGAGAGCCGAGCGCCTCACGGGGACTTCCCCATTCCGGCGGTGGGAGCTTTGGATATCCTGGCTCGAGGTCTGACCCCGTAGGCGCTTCGAGACGGGGTTATCCGACCCGTCCCGACCCAGCGCGCGCTGACTTCTTGGCCGCCGTCTCACCGAATAGCGGTTCTCTCGGGACCAAATGATAGCGGGCTGGCCCTAGAATGACCCAGTCAATGACGTAGAATTGCGAAGTCCGCC
>CAWHIX010000009.1:0-226459 GCA_963829545.1 uncultured Actinomycetes bacterium | reverse complement strand
CGGTGCGGGTATGCTGAACGACCGCTGCGCCCCCACGGTGCGGAACTGCCTCATCTGCGACAACGTGGCCTCCAAGGGTGCCGGCATGTACAACATGGTCCACGCGCGACCTGGCCGACCGATCGGGTGGGAGAAAGGCAGCCGGCTGGTGGTTGAACTGCATCGTTCGCCCCGCAACTTCCTCCGAGAGGCGCGGCGGAGGCGAGTGTCCACAACGACCTTGAAGACGCATCCCCACCTTCGTCGGCCTGCCCCCTTCATCGACGACCCGGTGCGATGGCAAGGGTGGGGGCATGTACAACGACTTCGACTGTTCTCCGGAGTTGGTCAGCTGTCTCTTCGCCCGCAACGAAGCCATGAAGGGCGGGGCTTTGGCCAACGACGGGCGCTCCAACCCCACCATAACCAACTGCACCTTTGCCCGGAACCACGCGCGCGATATGTACGGCGCCCTCTACAGCGGAACCGGCCCCACCAACGTCCCCAACGTGCCCGTCGTCACCAACAGCATCTTCTAGCGGGGCAATACGGCCAATAGCGGGCCCGCGGGGGTCGGGAACTGGCACGACTGCCGCACCGTGATCTCGTACTCGTGTGTGGAAGGCGGGTACGACGGCGAGGGAAACATCGATGCCGACCCACTCTTCGTCCACCCGGAAGAGGGCGACTTTCGCTTGGGAGCGGGCTCTCCCTGCATCGACTCGGGTCACGGCGGTTGGGCTCCGCCCACCGACCGGGACGGGAATCCTCGCTATGACGACAAAGGGAGCCCCAACGGGCCGATGGCGCGGGTGCCTTTCTTCCCCAAGGGGTCACATCTGCCCGAACCGTCTCTGGAGGCACGATTCCAACCCCCGGTGGACATGGGTGCCTTTCAGTGCCAGCCAACTCGGTCTTCGCCGATCTAGCAACAGGCGCACCGGGCGGCGCCCCGGCTGGGGTCGTTCACGTGAACGCCGGTAACACAGCGGGTCCCTGGGACGGGAAGTCTTGGGCTACGGCCTACTCCGACCTGCAGGAAGCGCTGGCCGCGGCCTACCTGGGGGCTGATGAAGTGTGGGTGGCCGCAGGGGTCTACCGTCCCGCGAAGGGCGGCGATCGCCGACCCTCCTTCTGGCTCCAGCAGGGACTAGCGCTGTTCGGCGGCTTTCGCGGGGGCGAAACGGCTCAGGGAACAGCGGGACTGGGCGGCCAACAACACGGTGCTGTCCGGTGACCTGGGCAGCCCGTCGGGAATGAGCGGCAATTCCTACCACGTGGTGACAGGAGCAGATGGAGCCGTTCTCGATGGCTTCACGATCACCAAGGGCAACGCCGATGGTGAGGGCTTCTATGCTCACGGTGGGGGGATGCTCAACTACAACGCCTGCTCGGCGGTCGTCTCCAACTGCGTCTTCATCGGGAATCACGCCCGGGAAGGCGGCGCCATGTACAACTACAACCTCTCTTCGCCCGTAGTTACTAGATGCGAGTTTCGCGACAACGCCGCTGAAAAAGGCGGAGCCATGGTGAATCGCGTGGGAGCTTCCCCGACTCTGGAGAACTGCCGGTTCGCCCACAATCACGCGGAATGGCGGGGCGGCGCGATGCTCATCGACTACGGTTCGGGCCCCAGGGTCTCTGCATGCACATTCGAGGGTAACCACAGCGACGGCCATGGCGGCGGGGTCTTCCTGGAGAGCGTGGCCGCGCAACTGGGCATCATCGGGACGCATTTCGACCGTTGCTCATTCGCGGAAAACTCGGCTGCGCTCCGGGGAGGAGCCTTAGCCTGCGCCGACGCCAGCAACCCGACCATCACCGGCTGCGACTTCCAGGGCAACGCCGCCGGCAACGGGGGAGGTGCCATCTCCAACGACTACTTCGTGACTGCCACGGTGCGGGACTGCAGCTTCACCGGCAATACCGGGGGTGATGGAGCTTCTGACATCGACACCGACCCCACGTCCGCGGTGACCGCCTACCCGCACGACCACGACACGCACTTGAGGCTTCGTGAACGAAGGGAGCGAGCATATCTAGGTGGGTAGATAAGCAAGCGGGCAGTATCATGCGAGTCACCCAGCGATCTATCTGCAGGGCGCCGGGGCAATCGCGAAAACACATGAGGATCTGGTGCGGAGGTTTCAGATGACCGCGGTGAGTCGCATGGCTGGAGGGACGCAGGCAAGCTTCGGCAAAGGCACTGGGTCTGCGGAAGACGACAACGACGATGTCTTCCAGGTGCGGGCCCTCTGGCGCGGACTCCGTGTGCTTGCCCTTTTCACGGTGGACCACCCCGAGTGGAGCCTGAGTGAATTGAGTCGACGAACTGGCCTGCACAAGGCCACCGCCTACCGCATGACCAGGACGATGGAGACCGAAGGGTTTCTTGTGTTCGATGTCACTACCGGCAGGTACCATCTGGGTCCGGCCACGATTCCGCTGAGCTTCCTGGCCTCAGCGCAATCGGAGCTGGTCCGGTTGGCGCGCCCGTATCTCGAGGAACTGGCCGAACTGACCGGGGAGACCAGCAACCTGGCCGTGGAGGTGGAAGGCAGTATCGTGGTGATCGGGCAAGTGCTTACCTCCCATCCTTTCAAGCCCTCGCTTCCGGTGGGTCGGGTCATGCACGACTTGGCCAACAGTCACGCGCAGCTCTTCGCCGCCTTCAAGCCTGAAAGCGAAAGGGCCCGGCTTCTGTCCATGCCTCAGGCGAAGCTCACCCCCAACACGCTCACGGACCCGGCTGAGATCGCCGCTCAACTTGACAAGGCTGCGTCTGAAGGAGTGGCCTTCGACCTTGAGGAGCATGGTCTTGGCATCTGTTCCGTGTCCGCTCCCGTGTGGGACAGCAACGGCGACTTGAAGGCCACCTTCTCCGTAGTTGCACCCAAGGAACGCTTCGGCGCTCAAGAAAGAAGAAGCACGCCCAAGCTGTGAAACGGATGGCATCGTCGTTCTCCACCTACCTGGGTTACGAAGGGAGTTGAGCCCTCATCCGAACTCGGGCGGGCGCATCTGAGCTGGACCAGCCTGGCGGAAGAGTGTGTGGCCAGTAGGGTCAGGGGCGCCGTAGTCTTTGCCTCCGGCTTCGGCGAACTGGGCGCCCAGGGCACTCATGGTTTCTCTCCATCAAAGGCCTGCGTCAGCACTGAGCCGCCCCGGCTTCAGTGAGACTCAGCTGACTGCGTCCCTCGTCCTCTATAGGGGAGCGCTTGCGATAGAACCACCGCCACCGCCTCATGGGACGGTCCTGACTCCATCCAAGGACCTATTCACCCATGAGGAGACCGCGTCGAGAATTGACGCATGGCTCGATCCTCGACACCGCGCGGCCGCTCTGATTCTTGACACACGTGACTATATGGGTCGTAGGGTGGTCCTTCGCAAGCACCGGTGGGAAGCGCACATCCTCCACCGGCACCCAGAAGTGGTCGAGTGTCTCGGGAGGACGGAGTCGGCTCTTCAGGAACCGAACATGGTCTACGAAGATGCGGGGGAGGGGATGAGGCGTCTGTATTACAGGCTGGGGGCATCGGGGAGGTTCCCCCTCTGCTATCTCGTGGTGGTGGTAGCATACGACTCGGAGCCCGCCCGCATTCTGACCATGTATGTGACGAAGCAGCCGAGTGGGTCGACGGGGAGGTTGGTCCATGTCGCACATAGGCCACATCGTTAAGGCTCAACCTTTCACGTTCAACGACTGCTCCTATGACGTGGATGCCGATGTCCTGTATCTAAGCATCGGCAAGCCACGAGAGGGCACTCACCTGGGACCGTCGCCCGAAGGCCATTTGGTTCGGCTTGATCCGGAGACGGGGGAGTTGGCCGGCGTCACCATACTGCACGCCAGTCACAAGCTAGGCGCTGGGGGGACTGTTGTTTCGATCCCAGATGGCGCCTATCCGCGAACCGACACCGCCATCGTGGGCTCTCGCCGGTCGATTCGTATTGCTGAGCAAGCGCTCTCCTCTTGCTGCCGCTGATCGGCTGGCATCCGCACCATCGCCCAAATGGAAGAGGCCGACATGGCGGTCGTCGTGTCCCAGGCCCAGAACGAGATTGCTGATTCGCGCCGAGAAGATGGATCTGGCCTTCCAGCAGGTGTATGGCTCGTACTACGGGGATGGGAAGAGCGTCTATCGGTCGCGGTGTGAGAGGCCGGTCATGGCCTATGGGTAGTTGAAGGACGGACTGATCACCCCTCGTCCGGATATTCCGGCAGCCTGTGGGCAATCGCTTGACTGCAACAGAGTTGCGACCTAGGCTGGAGCGACTGCTCCCAATCGGCCGCCGTTCTCATCGGAATGAAGTGACAATGCGGTCTTACGCCTATAGCGGCTATCTGTGGCTACCATTCCTCTTGGCGGTATTCATCGCCTTTCTCGCCTGGTACGGCTGGCGGCGGCGCAGTGTACCAGGCGCGCTGCCGTTTTCCATAGCATGCCTGTTCGCGGTCGCTTGGTGCATCGGGTCCCTTCTTGAGTCTGCCGCAGTGGACCTCGAGACCAAGACCTTCTGGCTGAGGTTCCTGACCCTGTGGCAATTGCCCGTGATAACGGCAGCCACCTGTTTCGTCCTCCAGTATTCGGGCTTGGGCCGCTGGTTGACCCGCCGCAACGTGGCGCTGCTGGCGGCCGCCCCTCTTCTCTTCGCGGCCTTCATCCTGACTGACGGGCTTCACCACCTTGTTTGGAGTGGTTTCACCTTCGTTGGCGGGGGCGTCATCGGCGTTCGCGCTCCCGTCCTCCTTGCCTTTCTGACCTACAGCTACCTGCTGTTCGTCGTGAACATCGGTGTGCTCGTCTGGCTGTTCGTGACCTCTCCTCGGCACCGTGCGCCGGTCGCATTGATGGTCCTCGGGCAGATCGGCGCACGCGCCATCTTTGAACTCGGTACTCGGGTCGGCTTCCCCAGCGGGTGGGACCCCGATCCGTTCGTTCTCGGTGTCGTGTTCGGCCTCTACGGGGTGGCCCTCTTTCGGTTCCACGCGCTCGACCCCGTCCCGGCTGCCCGTGCCGCCGCCCTGGAGCAGATGCGCGAGGGAATGCTGGTAGTTGACCTTCAGGGACATATCGTGGACGCGAACCCGGCGGCGCAAAGAACGTTGGGGGAATCCGCGGCTAGACTGCGAGGCCGCAATGCCGGTGAGTTTCTGCCGATGATTCGCGCGTTGACCGACCCGGCCCTCTCGCCCACACCAGCCGGATCGGAGTTCGAATTGGGAAACCCGCCCTCGACCCGGCAGTACCGCATGGAGGTGAGCCCGCTTCACGACAGGCAAGGCGACGCCCTTGGCCACCTGGTCCTTCTTCACGACGTGACCGAGGAGAAGCAGGCCCAGGCGCGTCTGCTGGAAGAGCAGGGAGTGGTTGCGACCTACCAGGAGCGGGAGCGGCTGGCACGGGAACTCCACGACGGTATCGGCCAGGTGCTTGGCTACGTGAGCCTGCAGGCCGAGACGGCTCGCGACTGCTGCCGTCAAGGTGACCCAGAAAGAGCCGATTCTCTCCTCACCCGCCTCATCGAGGTTGCCCAGCGTTCCCACGCCGATCTTCGCCACTCCATACTCGCACTGAAGGCGACCCCCGCCGAGGGTTGGTCCTTCCTGACCAGCCTTGAGAACCATCTGGACGATTTCGGCACGCAGTATGGGGTACAGACGCAGCTCATCATCGCCGATCCCGTCTCCGAAGATACGGTCGGGCCGGCGGCCGCAGCACAGGTCCTGCGGGTCATCCAAGAAGCGCTTTCGAACACTCGCCATGCAGAGGCGCGCAACGTGCAGGTAGCAGTCGAGGAAAGAGACAGTCACGCGTGCATCGTGGTGTCGGATGATGGCTGTGGGTTTGATCCCGCTGAGGTTGCACGCGATCCCGGCCGGCACTTCGGGCTCGCCTTCATGAGCGAGCGCATGGAGCAGATCGGAGGAAAGCTCACGATCAAGTCGCGGCCCGGTATCGGCACGCGGGTGATGCTCGAAGCGCCCTTGGGCAGAACGGCAGAGGAGCCAACATGAGAGTCTTGCTCGCCGACGATCACAGCCTGCTGCTCGAGGGTCTCCAGAATCTGCTCGAGAGCAAGGGCATCGAGGTGGTGGGCACCGCCAGGGATGGGTTGGAAGCCGTGGAGGCGGCGAGAGCGCTCAAGCCCGACGTCATCCTCATGGACGTGCGCATGCCGAACTGCGACGGCATTCAGGCGACTCGGCTGATCAAAGCGGAGATGCCGGAAGTGAAGGTGGTGATGCTGACCACTTCCACGGAGGAGGAGGACCTCTTCGAAGCCGTCAAGAGCGGCGCAAATGGCTACCTGCTCAAGTCCATGAGCGGGGAGAGTCTGGTCGAGGCGCTCAACGACGTCCAGGAAGACATCCCACCCTTCGCGCCAGGCTTGGCGGCGAGACTCCTCAGTGAGTTCGCCCGGGTGGCAGAACCGCGTCGGTGAGGCGGTGCATGCCGTTGTGCAGCAGCCCGCCTCGACGATTCCTCTGGAACCGCTGACCCGGCGCCAGTCGGAAATCCTCGCGCTGGTGGCTCAAGGGCTCTCATACAAAGAAGTCGGCGCCCGCGTGTCGCTGGCCACGTGCACCGTCAAGTACCACATGGCGGAGATCATGCAGAAACTCCATGTCCAGAACCGGGCCCAACTCCTGGCCGTCGCCGCTCGCATGAACCTTGGGAACGAGGTTACCGACTAGACAGGGCGCTCTTCGGGCGAGCCGACTCTCCCCAGGGAGAGTCTTCCGCCGCTCTGACTATCTCTAGGTAGAGTCGCCCTCCGGAGACAGGACTCTCCTTCTTCTATCCCTCGGGAGATTGTGCGTCTTCCTGGTCTTCTTCAAGCTGGAGGTGTGGACAACACCACAGCAAGGGGCCCTGAAACGTGGAAGACCACCGGCGCATTCTTCTCTACGGCGACACCCTGATCCTCGGCAGCCTGGGTGCCGTTCTTCGGAACTGGAGTGAGTTCGAGGTCATCCCGCTCTCACCGCCTCTGCCCGGACGTACCGAGGTCGAGGCCCTGGAGCCGGACGTCGTCCTCTTCGATATCGAGACCACCCGCCCCGAGACCGTCTTCTCTCTGCTTGAGACCCGGCCCGGCCTGCTCCTGCTGGGGATCAGCCCTGAAGGAAACCTGATCAGGCTGTGGTCGGGGCGCGAGTTGCGGGAGGTGTCCGGCAAGCAACTCAAGGAGCTCATCGAGGAGCACCTCGCTGATGTGAGGCCCTCGCAAAGCACCGTAAGACAAGTGTAGGAAAGGATGGGGAGGAGACATGTCTGAAATGAGAATGAAGACGGACCGGGGAAGAGAGAGAACAGGGGTCTGCTCGGCCCTTGTGCTCGCCATCGTGCTGGTCGCTGTCCTGATGCTCATGGTCGTTCCCGGGACTGCGCTGGCCGCCGACAGCAGCAACACCAATAGGTTGTTCTACGCCGCCGACAACTACAGTCACGGCTATGACATCTTCTACCCGCACAACGCCTGGCGCGGATTCGACATGGCGTTCTACAAGGAGCAGGTCTGGCAGTCCTTCTACACGGCCGGTCCCACTGACAATCTGAATCGCGACCACCTCGGCGTGACCATCACTGGGCAGCTGGCGAATGCCGCGCCCACCGACAAGCCCACGCAGCATTACGTGACCGAGGGCGACGAGACCTGGACCAATACCGACCGCCGCATCACCGCCGACAGGCTTGTCGTCTTCAGGGACAGACTCTTCCTCTACATCGCGAAGTCCGGAGACAGTACCAAGGGCTTCTCCATCACTCAGAAGGAGCTCGATGGCGTGAACTGGGCGCCTGAGGCGGTGCCGGTCCATTACGCCACAGCCGGGATAAATCAGTCGATCAGGGGCATGGTCGTCAAGGTGGTCGACGACACGCTGCTCATCCTGTTCCAGAAGGCGGGCAGTCGCGACCTCTATCTCATCACCTCGACGAATGCCGTGGACTTCACCGCGCCGCAGAAGATCCACACCTTCACCGACGACGACTGCATCCTGAATGCTGAGGTCGTCGCCCGCCCGAGCGACGGCCAGCCGCTCGTCGCTTTGGTCACCAAGGACGATGCGAAGAGCGGAGATGACGCAGACGGCCACATGAAGCTGTGGACCTTCAACCCGAGCACGAAAGCCGTCAATCTGGTCTGGGCGTTCGCGCACACCTATAAGGACATGGTCATCGTCGCAGGAGACGTCCTCAACTGCACCCCTTACGACCGGAAGAACCTGCAGGTGTGGGCCGTCGGCAGTGGGACCGAGAACCTCTATCACCTGCAGTTCACCTTCAATGACCTGGCATCGAGCGGTGCCTGCACCGACATCTACGACGCCGGAAACGTCTCCAAACACATCGAGTTGTCGAATCGCGGTTACCTGGCCGCCTGCGCGACTGCCATCCCGATGACCGACCCCTCGACCCACTATCAGTCGCTGGACCAGAGGATCCGGGTTTGGTGGTGGCACGACGTCAACGCCGGCGGGACCAACGCGTTCGGCTACTCCGCGGAGTACAGGTCCGACTACCTCAAGAACTATGGCGAGCAGACGATCTACACCGACAAGACCGACATCAGCGATGCCTGGATCTTGCAGGGCATCATCACCGGTCTACCCCCCTACTATCCCAACGACAACACGGTGGGCTTTCTCAACGTAAACACACTCCTCAGCTACGGCCTCATAGAAGAGAACGACATCCAGACGACGATGAAGAGCGCAGTCAGCATATCCGTCGGATTCGAGCAGGAGTTCAAGAAGGCGAATTCCTCGATTGGCTTCAGCGTGACCAACGCGCTCGAGCGCACCACCGAGACCGAGAAATCGTGGGAAGTGAGGGTGGCGCAGGAGTTTGGGCCCGACCAGCAAGCGGAGATACCGGAGAGTATGGGCGGCATGCCCTGGGGCGCCCAGGCCTGGGGAGTGTTCCTGGTGCCGGACATCGTCAACGGCAGCTACGAGCTGTGGGCGCCCGACAGGAGCAGGAACCTGGGCGTAAACCTCAACTACACCTACCTCAAGTGTTCGGCGTCAGCGTTGAAGGTCAAGAAGTACGACATGACGCAGCGCGAGACGCCGAGCGTCGAGGAGACCCCGGCCGTCCATGCCTACTTCCAGGGCGATAACTTCAAGTTGTTCCCGAAGAGCACCGACTACTGGCTTTGGGGCAACGACGACCCTGACTATGGCACCTTCGTCAACACTGACCCGAACGACTACTACGAGCTGATGCGTGTCTTCGCCGACCCGGATGACCCGACGTCCGGCGTGACCGTGGACCCGGTCAATGTCGCTGTCGACGGTACCCGCGAACCGTGGAGCTTCCTCGAGACAGAGAAGCACGACCGAATCGCAGAAGTACACCCTCAAGCTGAAGACTGATAACAAGATCTTCGGCTTCACCCTGGGACTCGAGGGCGAGATCAGCCTCGAGAGCTCCGCCTCCTCTTCGGTCGGCACCGAACTCAAGCTGGATTACGGGATCAACGGCTGGACCCTCGATCAGCTGGACGAGAACGGAGACGGGGTCACGGACGACGAAGAACTCGAGGTGCTTCACACGTACCTGGCGGCCATCGACTTCGATATGTATTGGCTGCAGGCGAAGAGACCCGATGCCTTCTTCGTCCCCGACGGTGCACGGATCGGGGGCGCCCTGCCCTGGTGCATCACCTGGCACGCGAACGGCTACACCACGGGCAGCGGTGACCACGATTTGCTGGTCAGCGCGGTCCGGCAAGACGTGGTTGACACACCGCAGCTCTCCGACGGTCTCCGCGCGGCGCTCCTCAGCCAGCTGGAGGCGGCCCGGGCGGCGGAACAGAGCGGTCAGCTCGAGACTGCGTTCGACATCCTGGGCGGACTACGCGACCAGATCGAGGCTGAGTCCGGGACAGGAATCCCAGCGAAGCGCGCCCAAACCTGGCTGAATCTCATCGATCTGATCTTCGAGACCGGAGGCGCGCGGCACTTCTCCGACATGCTCGACGCGATCTGGATCCAGACCTATGGCGTCACGGCGGAACAGGTGCTGACTGTGGCTCAAGGCTACGCGGATGGGTCCTTCCAACCGGGCCGAACGGTCACGCGAGCCCAGTGGGCCAAGATGGTAGTGGATGGGCTTGACCTACCCACCCTGACGCCGCCGGTCAGCACCTTCGGCGATGTGTCGCCCGAGCATTTCTTCTACCGCTGGATCGAGGGCGGAGCGGCGGCGCAGCTCCTGCGCGGTTACGCCGAGGGCGTCTACCTGCCCGAGAACGATGTTCTCCGGCAGGAGAGCAACTCCATCCTGGCGCGCTGGCTGGCCGCCCAGGAGATAGCCGACGTTGGACACATCCAAGGTGCGCAGGCGACCTATGAAGACCTGGCCGCCTGGTACGCAGCCGAAGGCTCTGCTGCCCTGGCCGGCTTCGCCGATGCGGGGAGCGTGGCAGAGGCCCACCGAGCCGCCACGGCTTATCTGGCCATGCGCGGGGTTGTGGTGGGTTCTCCTTCCGGAGGAAGCACCTACCTCCATCCTCTCGATGACATCTCCAGGGCACAGGCGGCGGTCATGGTGCTGCGTGCTCTCGCCGCGGGAGCGATGAACTGAGATCACGCAGACCGGTCGGTACACAGATCTGCTGCGCATAGAGGTCTCTGCAAGAGTAGCCTCAGGGCCCGTCACCCGCCGCTAGAGACGGGAACGGGCCCTGAGGCTGACAGCGTCGAGGACTGATCACGAGGGAGGTTGTGATGAAACGGGATCCGGACATCCCTGTCAATGCCGAGAACCGCCGCCGGCGGCTGAAGATGATGGTGTGCCTGGGTCTCATCCTGGCGCTTGCTCTCGTGCTGGCGGTCGCGCCCGTGGCTCTGGGGGCGGTGTTCTCGGACGTCCCAGCCGACCATCCCCACTCAGCCGCCATCGATGACCTGGTCGCTCGGCAGATAATGAGCGGCTATGCCGATGGACTGTTCCGCCCGGATGGGCCTCTGACACGTCAGCAGTTCGCCAAGATCATCGTAGTGGCCGGCGGCTACGAAGTCTCAGAAAGTGACGTATGTCCTTTCGACGATGTCGAACGCAGTGACGGTACCACTCTCTATCCTGACAATTACGTGGCCGTCTGTGCCGCGAAGGGCATCACCACCGGCAGAACCCCGACCAGCTTCGATCCCTACAGCTTCATGACCCGGTACGAGGTCGTGACCATGGTCGTACGCGCGGCCGACGATTTGAGGCCCGGCCTCCTGCAGCCCCCCGGATCTGACTACGTGGGCGCGTGGGACGACGATCCCACGCACGGTGCGGCCGCTCGACGGGCCGAGTCCAACGGCCTCCTGGCGGGACTCGATGTCGCCGCGCTGGACCCTGCTGGTCACATGACGCGGGGAGAAGCGGCACAGCTGCTCCATAACCTACTGGACAAGCTCTCTACGGCGCCCTCCGGGTTGGCCGCAGAGCCGGCCACGAGAGACCACAATGCAGCGGTCTTGCAGGAATTGCCCTTTGAGGACCAACAGGACTACGCCGACGCCCAGAGGGGCTTCGTCGCCACTCTGCCTGACATGACCATCAAGACGAGCTCCGGAAAAGCAGCCTGGGCTCTCGACGGGTTCTCCTTCCTGCAGCAGATCGAGGCGCCCGCCACCGTCAACCCGAGCCTGTGGCGGCACGCCCAACTCAACATGAACAATGGGCTGTTCCAGGTGACGGACCGCGTGTACCAGATACGGGGCTTCGATATGGCCAACATGACCATCATCGAAGGCGATACCGGCCTGATCGTGATCGACCCGCTCTCCTCCACCGAGACCGCAAGAGCCGGCCTCGAACTCTACTACCAGCACCGCGGCACGAAGCCGGTAAGGGCGGTCGTCTACACCCATAGCCATCATGATCATTATGCGGGGGTAAGGGGCGTCATCTCCGACAACGACGTTCAGAGCAACGGGGTCAGCGTTCTCGCTCCCGAGGGGTTCCTGGAAGCCGCGATAAGCGAAAATGTCACCGCCGGCACAGCGATGACGCGCCGGTCAACGTATATGTACGGCATCTTCTTGCCGCTCGGAGAGAGGGGCCGGGTGGACGTCGGTCTGGGAAAAGCTCAGTCGACCGGTACCGTCGGCCTTATCGCACCCACCGACATCGTGAGAGAGACTGGGGAGCGCCGCGTCATCGACGGGGTGGAGATCCAGTTCCAGATGGTGTCAGGAACAGAGGCGCCGGCGGAGATGACTCTCTACTTACCCGAGTTCAAGAGTGCTCGACTCGGCGGAGATCGCCTGCCCCCTGCTTCACAACGTGTTGACTCTCCGTGGCGCCCAGGTCCGTGACCCCAAGAAGTGGGCGGCGGGCCTCAACGAGATGATCGCTTTCTACGGCGACAAGACCGACGTGCTCATCTCGCAGCACAACTGGCCGCGATGGGGGCGAGAGGCGGTGGTCAAACTCTTGGCGGACCAACGCGATCTTTACGAGTTCATCCACGACCGTACGCTGAACCTCATGAACCAGGGCTACACGCCGAACGAGATCGCGGAGATGATCAAGCTCCCCGAGAGCCTCGATCAACTCTGGTACGCGCGAGGTTACTATGGCACCCTCAGCCACAACGTCAAGGCGGTCTACCAGCGTTATCTGGGCTGGTACGATGGAAACCCGGCCAACCTGAACCCCCTGCCGCCGGTCGAGGCCGCTGTGAAGTACGTGGAGTACATGGGCGGAGCGGAGTCGGTCATGGCGAAGGCACGCCAGGACTTCGAGAGGGGCGAGTACCGCTGGGTTGCTGAGGTGATGAACCAGGTGGTCTTCGCTGAACCGGACAACGCGGAGGCGCGCCACCTGCAAGCGGCCACGCTCGAGCAACTCGGGTACCAGGCCGAATCCGCCGTCTGGCGAAACATCTACTTGAGCGGGGCGCAGGAACTGCGCGAGGGCCTGCCAACGGCCTCAGGAGCATCTGGCAGTGTCAGTGTCGACACAATTCGGGCGATGACCATCCCGCTCTTCTTCGACTACTGGGGTGTGCGCCTGAATCAAGAGAAGGCGAACGGCAAGAGCATGGTAATCAACTGGACATTCACCGACCAGCAGGAGCAACACTACGCTCTCAACCTCTCCAACTGTGCACTGACCTACCGCATCGGCTGGCTTGATCCTCAGGCCAACGCCGGTTTCACGCTCAAGCGGGCGACGCTGGACGCCGTGGTCCTGGGCCAGACGACCTTCGCGGCCGAACTGCAGACGGGCAACATCAAGGTGGAAGGGGATGCACGAAGACTGAGCGAGCTGCTCTCCATGCTCGATACCTTCAGCCCTGCCTGGCCCATCGTCACACCGTGAACCCGGAGATCGAGCGGACAAACCCGAGACTGAGACCCTGAGATCGTCTCAATGCGCCACACAGCCTGAGACTCACGCGCGAAGACCCGGCCCCAGTGGCCGGGTCTTCGGGTCCTTGGGGTACCGCGGCTACGGCACCTGGGCTAGAGTGTTTCCATCATCCTGTGACACTTGCTGAGGAGTCTCGCCAAAGAACAAGGAAGAGTCCCATGCCCAACCGCATACGGGTCCGTTTCGCCCCCAGTCCTACCGGTGCACTGCATGTCGGCGGCGCGCGCACGGCCATATACAACTGGGCGTTCGCCCGCCGCAACGGCGGCGCCTTCATCCTACGCATCGACGACACCGACCTTGAACGCTCGACGGCGCAGAATACCGCCCAGATCCTCCGCTCCCTGGAGTGGTTGGGAATCGACTGGGACGAAGGCCCCGAAGTCGGCGGGTCATTCGGTCCCTACTTCCAGACCCAAAGGTCTCAGAACTACACGGCAGCTCTCGAACACATGAAGGCCACGGGCAGCGCCTATCCCTGCTTCTGCTCCACCGTGGAACTCGAGGTCAAGCGGGAGGCCGCTCGTACAGCAGAAGGTGTTGCCGGCTACGACAGGAGTTGCAGACGACTGGACCCCGCCATCGTTGCCGCGCGTCTTGCCGCTGGAGAGTCTCACGTCTGGCGGTTGGCGGTGCCCGCAGATCGGGGCGACATCGTCGTCGATGACCAGGTTCGCGGCGAAACCGTCTTTCCGGCGAGCGCCATGGACGATTTCGTGCTCGTACGCGGCGACGGGACTCCCACCTACAACTTCGCCACCGTTGTCGACGACGCCGAGATGCGGATGACCCACATCATCCGGGGCGACGATCACCTGACCAACACGCCGCTCCAGATCCTCGTCTACGAGGCCCTCGGCCATCCTGTGCCGATCTTCGCCCATCTTTCAATGATCTGGGGAGCCGACGGCAGGAAGCTCTCCAAACGTCATGGAGCGACATCTGTCGAGGCGTTCCACGACGATGGGTTCGTGCCCGAGGCACTGCTCAACTATCTTGCCCTGCTCGGCTGGTCTCTCGACGGGGAGACCACGGTCATTTCCTCCGAGATCTTGAAGACGCACTTCTCGCTCGATCGCATCTCAAAAAGCCCGGCCATCTTCGACTTCGAGAAGCTCGAATGGATGAACGGCGTCTACATCCGGGGAATGAGTCCCGATGAGTTCGTAGCGCGAATGCTCCCCTGGATCCAGGAAGCGGGCCTTGCTTCCTCGGTCGACCTCAAGGCCCGGCACGAGTGGCTTCTGGCACTCGCTCCGCTCGTCTCGGAGCGCATCAAGCGCATGACTGAGATCGTGCCGATGGTGCGGTTCCTGTTCGTCAACGACATCGTCATCGATCCGGCTGCGGCAGACAGCACTCTGGCGAAGGAGGGGGCGGGACTTGCGCTGAACGTCATCCACGACACTCTTGCTTCGCTTGACGACTGGACTCCTGGACCGATCGAAGAGGCACTTCGGACGGTTCCCGGGGTGCTGAATATGAAGCCAAAGGCGGTGTTTCAGGCGGCTCGGGTCGCGATAGCAGGAACTACGGTCTCTCTGCCCCTGTTCGAATCGATCGCGCTTCTCGGACGCGAGGGGTCTCTGGCCCGCCTGCGCGCGGCCCAGTCGATCGCCACACCCTGATGGCCCCAGGTTGACAGTCCCGGGCGCCGTGAGTAAAGTACGCACTCTCCCAGCACCTTGGCCCGTTCGTCTAGCGGTTAGGACGTCGCCCTCTCACGGCGGAGATCACCGGTTCGAATCCGGTACGGGTCACTTACACTTTCGGCGGAACCCCAGCGTTCACTTCCCCGGGCACCGGTAGTGATGTGGGATTCCTGAAGCGCGCCCGTGGCTCAATGGTAGAGTAGGGGACTCTTAATCCCAAGGTTGAAGGTTCGACTCCTTCCGGGCGCATATCGATTTGTGCTTGCCCCAGATGTGGACGCTCGCCGCTGCGGCCAGCAGGAGAACGCCGCCCAGCAGGAACGCGAGGTCATAGCTCCGAGTGAGGTCGTATATGAGGCCGGCCAGGAACGGACCGACCACCGCGCCCACAGACCAGGCCAGGTAGGCGAACCCCAACACGGCGCCGATGGACTTGAGCCCGAAGAGTGGTGGTGCCATGGCCTGGCGCACTGGAGTGGAGGCGGAAAAACAGAAGCCGAGCAAGGCCGCGACCACGTAGAAGGCCCAGAGGCTTGACGTGGGGATGAACAAGAAGAACACCACGGCCTGGCCGGCGCAGAGCACCAGCAAGGCCCGCCTGTGGCCCAGCTTCTCGGTCAGCCACCAGGTTCCGCCCACGGTCCCCGCAATGCCCGCGATGCCGCTCACGGTGATGATCAGCGCAGCGGCGGTCGGCGCGATCCCCACGTCGGTGGCGGCTGGCACGATGTGCGCGGCAACGATGTAGAACCCGGCGGCGATGGCGACGCCCGTGAACATCAACATCCAGAACGGCGCCGTCCTCGCTGCCTGCCGGGTGGTCATGCCCTCCGCAGCGAGACCATGCGCCGGCGCCACCGGGCCGCCTGCCCGCTCCGGTCCATCCGGCTCGGGTGGCTTCCGGCCCAGCAGGAAGAGCGCGGGCAACGCGCACACGAAGACGACCATTCCCAGCACGACGTACGTTGTCCGCCAGCCGATGGTCTCGATGAGGTGAGCGGCCACGGGCGAGAGCACTATCTGCCCCACGCCGATACCCATTAGAGCCGTGCCCAGCGCCAGCGCCCTCTTCTCCCGGAACCACTTCGAAACGATGGCGCTCACCGGCGCGTAGGTGCTACCGATGCATATGCCGGCACCGAGTCCGAAGTAGAGGTAGAACTGCCAGAGCGAGTCCATCCTGGCGAGAAGCAGATAGCAGGCCGTACCCACCGCCATGGCGATGCCGATAGGGATTCTCACATCGAACCTGTCGGTGAGGCGGCCCATGACGACGCCGATCACCCCGGAGATTCCCATGGCCAGCGACATGGCTCCCGACGTAGCGGCACGGGTCCAACCGAACTCCTCGCTGAGGGGCTTGAGGAAGACCCCGAAGCAGAGTTGGGTCCCGAAGGAGCCGACGAGCAGCACGAGCGAGGCGAAGACGATGACCCAGCCATAGGAGAGGCCCGCCGTCCGCTTGCGGTTACCTTCGGTGTTCGCCTGCTCAGGAGCTGGTCGCATGCCTCATTATGGCAGTCGCGGCCGGCCCATGTCCCCAATCCACCGCATGCTGCAAAGCGGGTGGGCCACCCGCTCCGGCGGCGGTGGTAGTCTCTTTGCCGTTCATGTGCCCAGCGGTGGTGCTTCAGACACCTATGTCCCGTCGGCCGATGTGTATGACTCGTACTGCGGAGACGGGAAGCGCGTCTATCGGGTAGCGGTGTCGTGGTCCGGCCCCCTTCGCAGGAGGCCATTACGTTCTACGCGGAATACACTCTCCACCGCGGCACCTCGTATTATGTAACGCGCGGCCAAACCGCGAGCCTGAAGCGACACCGGCAAAGGGGTCTTGCATGGACATCAGGAACATCATCGCAAAGCGCGCGGCCCAAGAACTGAAAGACGGCCAGGTCGTCAGCCTGGGGGTCGGCATCCCCACGCTGATCGCCAACCATGTGCCGCCGGGTGTAGACGTCGTCATCCTGACCCCGAACGGAGCCATAGGCGTCGGCCCGGCTGCCGCCGCTTTCTGCGGCGATCCCGACAGAGCGAATGCGAGCGGCGAACCCATAACCTTGAAAGCCGGGGGCAGCTACTTCGATTCGGCCAAGTCGTATGGCGTGCTGCGCGGCGGCCACACCGACATGACCTTCCTCGGGACCTTCCAGGTCGACAGCCAAGGGACCATCGCCAGTTACGAGGTACCCGGGAAGATGGTCGCCGGAATGGGCGGCGCCATGGAGCTGCTGGCTGGGGCGAAGGTGGTTAACGTCGTAACCGAGCATTGCTCGATGCGGCGAGAGCAAGCTGGTCAAGAAGTGCACCTTTCCCCTGACCGGCGTGGGCGAAGTCGACGTGGTCATCACCGAGCGGGCTGTCTTCCGGCGCTACCCGGACAAGGGCTTTGTGCTCGAGGAGGTGGCCCGCGGGTACACGTTGGATGACATAGCCGAGAGCACTGAGATGGACTACCTGGTGTCGGAGAACGTCAAGATGGACGCTTACGGGCCAGAACTCGGGGCAGAGGAGTAGCAGCTGCCCGCGCGGCCGGAGGAGGAATCGACTAGCACCAGGAGAGGGACGCCGGCCGTCGGGCCGGGTCGAGACAGGTCGCCGCCCCCGGAAAGGGGCAGCGAAGCTACTTGATTCTGGCGAAATCCTTCGTCGGCGAGTGCTCGAGAGCCTCTTCGGAGAGGTACACCTTGCCCTCTTCGGTCGCCCTGATTATGTCCGCCTGCACGAGCATGCGCAGAGCATAGGGTTTGTAGTCACGGGACCTGAACATCTTTTCGCGAAGACCCTTCGGACCCAGTCCAAGCTCCTCCAGCGTAGCTGCCGTGGTGAGGCTGGTCGCCTTGTGCTGGCGGAATATGGATACGACCACCCGTACCGCTCTGCTCGTGAGAAAGCGCGGTATGAAGAACACCGCGGCCAGCAGCGCCCCGATCAAGAGCACCATGAAACAATACCGATCGTCTCTCCACCCATCTACTACCCGCCCCTTCTGCCCCGGCGATCGTCGGCTCCATCGGAAAACGACCGCGCAGCTCTACGCCCACGGCCGATGATCATGCTGCTCCTCCGCACATCTTAACAGGAGCGCATTGCCGGCAAGTGAAGAATCAGCCTTGCCAGAGCACTTAGTTTGATATAAGTAAGCAGGGTAGCGTCTGCGGATACGACCGGTCGGGAGGCAGAGGAAGATGGGACAGTACGACAAGTACATCTGCACGACGCTCGAGAAGCGACATCTGCTCCCGCCTCCGACCCCGGAACAGCGGGACCGGCTGGCCGCCATGGGCAGGCGCATCCCCATGGAGCACGTCCACTGGATCGACGAGGACGTGATTCCTGGCGCCTACTACGGTGAGACCACCTGGATGTGGCCGCCCGAGCACCCCAACCAGGTGATGTGGGAGCAGTTGGCCGCGGAGGGGTTCTCCACCCCAAGCATGTTCCCCCACGCCCACGGCTTTCCGGAACTCCTGTCCTGGTGGGGCGCGAACCCAGATGATCCCGCCGACATCGGTCCCATGGGGATGCAGATCGACGACGAGATCATCCCGCTGGAGTCGAGCTGGGTGGCCTACGTCCCCGCCGACGTGCCGCACATGCCGGTATTCCGCAGCGGCGTGCGCAGCCAGATCCATACCCGGCCGACGCTGCACTGGACGTCGGGGCCGGGTGGCGTATACACCATGGGGGATGATGACAAGATCGGGCACGCCGAACAGGAGGAGAAGGCCGGACCGCCTGCCCGGGTTGTCGACCCACGCGAGTCGAAGTACGCACGGTACCTGGTCTATGGCACCGACCCGGGCATCGAGCGGCCCGACTACATGCGCCCTCCCGACCCGGTCCACAGCCGTCCGATGGCCTACATCGACCAGACGATCATCCCCGACGCTGAGTTCGGGTGCGACACCAGGTGGCTGCTTCCCGGTGACACTTCCAAGACCGGCCAACTCATCATGGACGCGCACGCGCTGCCCCACGGCAGCACCATCGCCTGCGTCGCCTACAACTACGACGACCTCACCGACCTCTGCGCAGAGGCGGAGCTATGGATAGGCGGGGAGAAGCACGTCATCAACAAGGGCTTCTGGGCTTACATCCCGCCGGACGTGTCTCAGGGACCGCTGATCGTTCGCAACATCAGCAGGCCGGTCGCTCTAATAATGTCGTGGCCCATGGGCGAAGGCGTCGAGAAGTACCGCGGGGGGAGATAGCGGGTATTGCACGGCGCGGCGCGGTCCGCACCGCGCCGCCTTCCGAAAAGGGCTGCGCTCGAGGCGCAGCCCTCACCCCGTTGTCTGCTACTTGGCCGTTATGTGGTTGCTCGCCTCCGACACGCCGTTGGGATCGAAGCTCCTCTTGATGCTCCGCAGCCAGTGCGTGTAGTTCGTGCTGTGCGGCCCGAAGAAATCGTGGCCTCCGTCACCGAACAGATGGTGCGGCAGGCCATGGAAGCCGTTCACCGTGCTCGCGTTGGCCTTGCCCACGTACTCCAGGGCGCCGGCCGCCACATCCGGAGCGGGGGTCCAGCGCAGGAGCACTTCGGCATGGGTGAGTTGACCCTGCTCCAAGGAAGTGATGAAAGGATCCACGTTGTCGGGGTAGACCAGATCGCCATCGATGAGGTCCTTCTTTGAGACGCGCGAATGCTGGACCGAATTCCGCTGCACCCGGTAGGAGTCGGTCCCGAAGACCTCCCCGCCGAACACTCCCGTGGCCCGCATGGTCTCGCGTATGGAAGCGGTGACCCGGATGAAACGCCACACGAAGGAGTCGTGCACGTCGCCCTCCTCTACCGCCTCGAGCGACTTCGCCTTGGTATCTTCGATGATCTGCTCGAGCACCGCCTTCTTGTACTCGAAGTCGCGAGGTGAGTTCCCGACGATGACGACGCAGATACCTGGGCCGACGATCTCCTTCCCGAACTGTTCCGCGAGGACGAGTTCCTGCTCGTTGTTGGTGGCGATGTTCGCCGCCACCATGTTGGGGTTGAAGCCCATGGTGCCGAAGGCGATCTCGCTCTCTGCGAGCTTCTGCATGCCGGCCTGCCGGCCGTCCTCGTCGGGCCAGGAGAGGTATCTGAGCATCATGGTCGCCGGGATCTTCGCGACGTAGTCGGGCGAGACGCCTTCGACCTCCATGGTCGGCGGGCCGCCCCAGTGGTAGATCTTGAGAGCCGCCTTGGTGTAGACGCCCAGTCCGCCCAGAGGCATCACGTTCCCGCGGACGACGCCCCGCAAAGAGGGGCCGGGTCCATCAGCGCAGAACCACTCACCGAGGGCCGCCAGGGAGCCGGTCTGGATGACCTCGCCCTCCGGGGTGACCCACTCCAAGGCCAACTGGTTCCTCTCGCTGATGCTGCAGGTGCCGCTCATGTGACCGATGCCTTCGTGAGCAGCCAGGGGCATCGCTGAAGTGATACCTCCCGCCCCATTGACGTTGCAGCAGAAGCCTCTCTTCATGAGCTCCGCCTGGAGCTGAGCGTGGATCACGTACGGCTCCACGACGGCGTACATGTTCTCCTCGTTGATCTCGATGATCCGGTTCATGCGGCGCATGTCGAGCTTGATGCAGCCCGGCCCGCCGGCGTCGCAGTAGACGCCCCAACCGGTGCTCGAGGCCTTGAACTGGACCCCGAAGGCGTTGCACAGCCACACGATGGCCTGCACCTCTTCGGTGCTCCCCGGCATGAGGATGGCTTCGAAGCGGGGCTTGAAGTCCTGCGCCAGGGCGAACATGCCCGAGCGCCAGGCCCAGGCATCCAGATCTACCGGGTCGTCGGAGATGTTCTCCGGCCCGACGACGGCCTCAAAGGCGCTGTAGTGCTCTTTGCTGAGTCCCATGTCTCGACGCCCCCTAAATCGCTTTGTCCAGGATCTCGACGACGTCGTAGACCTTGAGGTCGCCACCGATGCCTGCCAGGTTCTGCACGCAATGAGGACAGGCGGTGACGAGGGCCTCCGCCCCGCTCGACTCCGCCTCTTGCATCCTCTCGGCGGCGGTCCACTCGGCGAACTCGGGGTTGGTCTCCCTGACCCCGCCGCCGGCACCGCAGCACCAGGCGTATTCACGGATCCTCTCCATCTCCACGAGCTTCACTCCGGGGATGCTCTTGAGGAGATCGCGCGGCGGCTCGTAGACCCCGTAGGTCCCGCGGCGCAGGGTGCGCGGCGGGTCGTACACGCGCATGTGCCGTTCGCGCTGCACGCCTTTCCACGCGATCCAGGGCTCGCTCAAGCGGCCCAGATGGCAGGGGTCGTGGTAGGTGACGGTCATGTCCACGGGCTTTGTGGGCTTGAGTTTGCCTTCCTCGACCAGCTGAGCCAGGTACTCGGTGATGTGCCAGACCTTCAACCTAGGTCGAGCCCCAGCTTTGGATAGAGCACCTTGTAGTACTGGTAGCAGTGGGCACAGCCGGTCACCAGGTCGGTCGCTCCGGACTCCTTGAAGCGGGCGAGATTGAGTTCCGCCTGCTGGAGAGCCTCGTCGGCGTAGCCCATCTCGTAGGCACGGCCGCCGCAGCAGAGCTCGCGGTCCTTGGCGATACCGACGTCGACCCCGGCTTTGCCGAGGAGGGACACGGCGGCCTTGGCCACCCTGCCGCTCGCCTCGTCATGGCTCGCGAGACACCCGGCGTGGTAGATCACCGCGGCCTTCTCGCGGGTGTAGTCCTTGACCTCCAGGTCCTTGGACCACTCGCCCTTCTTGCCGGTCGCTCCCAAGATCGTGGGGCCCTGCTTCTTCATGGTCTCGACGAGCCTGTCCCATACCGGGTTCGTCTGCCCGCTCCTGACACACTCTTCGCGCATCGCGTAGAGGGGCTCGAGGACGTCGAACTCCATGCCGTACTTGCAGGAGACATCGCAGGCACCGCACAGGTTGCAGTTGTAGATCACCTCCGCCGTCTTGGGCGTGTATTCCACTCTGCCGTGTACGAGGCCCAGGCCGAAGCCCATGCGCCCGCCGCCCGAGTGCGAATGCCAGTCATAGCGGGAGATGCTGGGGCAGCAATTGGAGTATTCCTGGCCGGTGATCTGCTCCAAGGGAACGAACTTGCAGGCCGAGCAGCGGCAGCACGACTCCATCTCAGCTTGAAAATCCTTGAGCGCCATCTTTATGGTCCCTTCCCCTAGAAGCACAGTTTGCCGGGATTGAGGATGCCGGCCGGGTCGACGATGGCCTTGAACTTCTTCAAGGCCTCGACCTGCGCCGCATCCCGGTTCATGATCTGCCTGGCCGCTTCGCCGAACGGTCGCGAGAAGAAGGCCCCGGCGTTCATGAGCGGCTGGATGGCGCTCGTGGCGAGGCCCCTCACTACGCGGGCCTCGGCCTGGTCGGCCGGGTCGTAGAAGAGATTGAACTCGACGTGGCAGCTGGTGCCCTGGACGGCGGGTTGCAGGTAGACGCCCATCTTGTCGGAGCGGTAGCCGGCCGCGTCGGCGGCGTCGGTCATCACCTTGACCAGCCCGGGGATCTTCGCGTTGGTGGTGAGGAAGTAGACGTCCTGGCAACCACCCTGCCGGCGGAGCTTCCAGTAGGGCTCGCCGGAAGGACGCCGGATGGCCTCCAGGAACTCGCCCGCGGCCACCCCGCCGATGTTCTGCACGGTCTGCATGCTGAGCCGCTGCAGTAGCTCCCGAGTGTCCTGGATCTGGCCCTCCATCCTCATGTCGGTGAGGTACTTGTAGGCGCCCAGGTTGAAGAAGAGGATCCACGGCGGCAGCTTGGCGATCAGCCGCGCATAGGCGCCGTCGTCCTCTGCCATGAGGGCGGCGAAGTCCGCAGCGCTCAGGATGAGCAGCTCGTTGCCGAGTCTCAGACGGATCAGCCATCGAGCCGCTTCCAGGAGCTTGGCCACGTCGTTCGAGGCGATGAAGGAGGGCTGCTCCCTCTCAGGGATCAGCTCACATCTGACCGAGGCCCAGGTCACGATACCCATGGTCCCCTGGGCCCCCTGCAGGAGGCGGTGGAGCGACATGGCCGAGGGGCCGGCCGCTTCCTTCTGCACGCCGCCCCCGGCCCGCTGCTGGGCGATGTTGCCGGGGCCCGCGGCCGCTCCGGTGCGGAACATGTCGCCCGTACCGAAGACCACCTCGGTCGAACCGATGGGGTCGGAGATGTCCCAGTGGTAGTGGGGCATGATCACCGGCTCCCGAGAGAGCATGCTGCCGACGACCGACTTGGTCGCGCGGGGCTGCAGGGGCATGTTCAGGCGCAGCCCCTCCTTGGCCACAGCCGGGATGAGTTCCCCGAAGGTCACCCCCGGTTCGACCATGGAGGCGACGCGCTCGAAGGGATCGATCAGGTCGACCTTCTTCATGCCGCTCAGGTCGACGATGACCGCGTCGCCCCTCGAAGGGACGGTGTCGCCATAGAAGTGGGGACCGCCCGAGCTCACGGGGACAAGGGGGGTGTTCGTCTCTTTGGCCAGAGCCACCAACTCTTGGACCGTCTGCAGATCCCCGACCTTGACCACGAACTGGGGACGCACCCTACCGACGAAGCTCAGATCGCCGGCATAGGCCTCGAGGGTGGCCGCATCCCCACTGACATTCTCTCTTCCCGCGACCTTTGCTAATCCGTTCTCCGTAACCATTCCTCCTGCCTTCCCAGAGACCGATTGACATGAGGTGCTTCTGAAGCCGGTTGCCGGCTTCGGGTCCACGCGCGTGCAGCCATCCCGTCAGGACTCGAGAGAGAACCCGAATCGGGCGAACAGCCTCTTATCGAACTCGGGGTCCTCGCCCGAGTACGACGGAGGAACCCATTCCATCTCCTGCAGATTGAGGGTGATCACCGGCAGCCAATCGTAGGGGATCGATATCAGCTGCCTGCCTTCGGGGAATACTTTCTGCACCTTCATGCCGAAGCCGATCCCGGTGGTGAGGTAGTTGACCTCTCCCGACAGGTACGGGTAGGCGTAGAGCCAGGCGCAGCCCAGCACGCTGGTCATCTTGCTGGTCAGCACCTTGCCGGTCGTGTAGCTGAGCGCCCTGAGTAGGATCTCCGCCTGGCTCGTGGTGTCGGTGAGGATGATGAAGAGGTCGGGGGAGTACGAAAGTTCATCGAGCGGGGCAAACGCGATGTAGTTGACGGTGCCCTCGGGGAAGGTCGGCGCGGCCGCCAGCGCCCTCCGGTTCGCGTAGGCCCCCTTGAAGATCCGCAACTCAGGACCGAGGTTGCCACCCTCTACGGCTTTGGGGAGTTCGCAGCCCACCACATGTGTCCCCGGCGGGCACCCGTGGTTGTCGATGTCAACGTAGAAGGCAGTCCCTCTCCTTTGCGCCTCCCCGACCATCCCGCAGAAAGGCACCCTCGCGTCGAGCCGCTCCAGACCCTCGGGCTTCTCGAAGAGGAACCTGACGCCTACCGGCGGGCTGGTGAATCCGAACCGTCTGTAGACGGACAGGTCCAGCGTGAGTGGATCCATGGACGTCACTCCCTTCACGCGCGCTTCGACGGGCTTGGCCCGCGAAGCCTGCTGGCTGTAGTGCCCACGCACCCTGCCCAAAAGGAGGGGCATCGGTGTGAAACCCCCCGTTGCGGTGTGGGGCTGTCCTGATTGTAGTGGGTGAGCCGACCCGGGGGAAGGGCTCTGGAGCACCGTCCGCTTGACAGATTAGTTAAGTTTAGTTAATGTCATGTCGTCCCGGTGGAGACGCAGCGCCGGGGACGTAACCCGCGGGGGAGGGTGAGCTTTTCGGGCACACGGATGAACGAGGGAAGACCCCCTCTTCTCGACCTACCTACGCAGGATCGACTGGCCATTTGCTACCAGACGAGCGAGGCAGCGTTGAAGAACATTATCGTGTGCATGAAGCAGGTGCTTGATCCGGAAATCCCCCTGTCGCTCTTTCGCATCGATCCCGAAGCACAAGATCGCCATCCCGCCGAAAGCGACCCCGCCGGTCCTGAGCCCCTTTGATGAAAGTGCCCTTGAGGCCGCTCTTCAGATCAAGGATGCTCAGGAGGCCACGGTCACCGTGATCAGCCTGGGCAAGAAGCTCGTCAAAGCGGTGGCCACCGCGTCTCTTGCCGCCGGGGCCGATCAGCTTGTGCTCCTGCAGGATGGTGCTTTCGACGACTTCGACACCCATCTCACGGCTTCGGCCATCGCCACTGCCATCGGCAGGCTGGGGCAGTACGACCTGATCTTGTGTGGACTTCAGGCGGCCGACACGAACACGGGGCAGGTGGGCACCATCATCGCCGGTCTCCTCGGCATACCCTGCATCACCGCCGCCCGCAAAGTCGGGCTGGAGGGCGACAAGGTCATCGTGGAGAGGTCCTTGCCCGACGGCTACGAGGTGCTGGAAGTGCCGTGTCCGGCCGTGGTGACAACCACCTACGAAGTCGGTTCCCTGCGGGAGCCGGGGGTGGAAGCGTTCATGTCCGCCGGCCGGAAGCCCATCACCACCTGGAGCGCGGCGGACCTGGGGATAGAGGTCGGCGGCACCAACCGATTCGAGATCCTCACGATGGAGACTCCCGTGCACGAGGGCCGGTGCGAGATCCTGGAGGGAGCCGGTCCCGAAGAGAAGGCCACACAGCTCCTTGCACGGCTGCGAGAGACCAAGGTGATTTGAGGCGTGGTGACCGGAGGGGGGGCTGACATGGAGATGCAGACCGGCAACGGTGTGCTGGTGCACTGCGAGATCACCGACGGCAGATTGGCGCCGGTGGCCACCGAGGCCCTGGGGGCAGGCGATCGTCTGGCGACCGCGCTGGGGCAGGAACTGAGCGCCGTCCTCATCGGCGGCCGGTGTCGGCGGACTGGCCCAGGAGGCCATAGCCTACGGCGCCACCAGAGTCTACGTTGCCGACGCCCCCTTCTTGCAGGACTACGCCGCGGAGCCCTATCTCCAGGTAATGGAGACGGTCGTCCGGCAGGCCGCCCCGGCCATCGTGCTTCTGGGCCAGACCCCGCTGGGGCGCGACCTGGCACCTTGGCTGGCTCTTCGTCTCGATACCGGGGCGACCATGGACTGCATGGCCCTGGACATCGATCCGCAGACCACCCGCCTGCTGATGACGCGCCCCGTCTACGGCGGCAATGCCCAGGCGGTGCAGGTCTGTCGCACCGACCCCCAGGTGGCCGCCATCAGGCTCAAGGCTATGGCTCCGGCTGCTCGAGACGAGGCCCGGCAGGGCGAGGTGATCGATATCACCGCCGCCCTCGAGCCCTCGGCGGCCCGAGCGACCACACGCGAGAGGAAGGTCGAGCCGACGGCGGGTATCAAGCTGGAAGAAGCCCGAGTCATAGTCGCCGGCGGCCGGGGTATCGGCAGCGCTTCCGGATTCCAACAGCTCGAAGAGCTGGCCGCGGTCCTGCACGGGGCGCTGGGGGCCACCCGCCCGCCGTGTGATGCAAAGTGGGCTTCGGATAGCCAACAGATCGGCATCACGGGCAAGATCGTCAGCCCCGATCTGTACGTCGCGGTCGCCATCTCCGGGGCCAGCCAACACGTCAGCGGCTGCTCCAGTTCCAAGGTGATCGTGGCCATCAACAAAGACCCTGAAGCCAACATCTTCAGAGTCGCCGACTACGGCATCGTGGACGATTGGAAAGCGGTTGTGCCGGCCCTCATCTCTTCGCTGGCATAGAAGTTTCGCACTGTGACTGGGAGGCCAAGCATGGTCAATAGCGATCTTGCCGGCATAGTCGGCAAGGAGAACATCTGGGACGACTCGGCCGCCTTGGAGGAGTACTCCGGCGGGCCCGCCCAGAACACTCCGGCCGCTGTAGTCAGGCCGGCCAATACCGACGAGGTGCAGCGGGTCGTCAAGTGGGCCAATGAAAGCCGGACTCCCCTGATACCCGTGAGCTCGGGGCCTCCCCATTTTCGGGGCGGGACCGTACCCGGTACCGAAGGAGCGGTCATCGTCGACTTGCGAAGGATGGACCGGATCATCCGAGTCGACGCCCATAATCGGGTCGTCATCGTCGAGCCGGGGGTCACCTTCGGCCGGCTTCAGTCTGAACTCGCCACCAGCGGACTCTCGGCCTACATGCCCCTGCTTCCCCGCAGTTCCAAATCCGTACTGGCCGCTGCTCTCGAGCGCGACCCCATCCTGATGCCGAGCGTTCACTTCGACAGCACCGACCCGATGTTGTGCACGGAGGTCGTGTTCGGCTCGGGTGACTACATGAGGACCGGTGAAGCCGCAGGGCCGGACACCTTGGAGCAGCAGTGGGAACTCAGCAAGGCCCAGATCAGCCCCTTCGGACCGACCCAGATGGATCCGCAGAGGCTGCTCTCGGGAGCGCAGGGGACCATAGGCATCGTCACCTGGATGTCCCTGAAGTGCCGCGAGACATCGGAACTCTTCCGAGCGTTCCTGATCCCCTCCGACAGCCTGGAACCCTTGATCGAGCTGAGCTACCACCTATCGCGGATCCGCTTCACCGGCAAGATCTTCATCCTCAACGGGCTCAACCTCGCCGCCGTCGCCGGTCAGGATCCTCAGGAGATAGCAGCCTTGCGCGACGGCATACCTCCCTGGGTCATGTTCGTCGGCTTCGAGGGCTGTGGGCTGTTGCCCGAGGAGAAGGTGCAGTATCTAGCGGACGACCTTGAGGAACTGGCGGCTTCGTACGGCCTGCAACCCCAGACCCAGATCTCCGGGATCAAGGCGGAGGAGCTCTACTCCCTCCTGACGCAGCCTTCGCCGGATCCCTACTGGAAGCTGAAATACAGGGGAGGCTTCGACGACATCTTCTTCCTCAGCACCCAGGGCAAGACCCCGGAGCTCTCCGGAGTGATCTCGCAACTGGCCGGGCAGCTGGGATTCCCGCCCGAGAACATCGGCGCGTACATCCAGCCGGTCGCACAGGGCACCAGCTGTCACTGCGAGTTCAACCTGTACTTCGATCCCGCGGATGGCGCCGAAGCAGATCTGGCCCGCCGCTTGGAAGCTGCGGCGGTCGATGGTCTGGAAGAGGCGGGAGCCTTCTTCTCGAGGCCCTACCCGGGATGGGCCGACGTGGCTTACCGGCGTTCCCCCGACACCGCGGCCATGCAGAAGAAGGTCAAGGACATCTTCGACCCCAACTGGATACTCAATCCAGGCAAGTTGTGCTTCGGGGCCGGCGAAACGAGAGGGAACTGAGATGGCCTGGCAGGATCTTCAACATGACATGCAGCGCTGCACCCGCTGTTCGTACTGCAAGTACATACCGTGGCGCTACATCAAGGACTTCGACTACATGGAGGGCTGCCCGTCGGCTGCCAGGTACCACTGGCACGCCTACGCGGCCGGCGGCAAGTACAACCTCTCGTATGCCTTGACGCAGGGCGCCATCGAGATCGACGACAGCTTCCTGGACGTGGTGTACAAGTGCATGATGGACGGCTCCTGCGATATCGCCTGCAAGGTGCAGCAGGATATCGAGCCCCTGCAGCACATGCAGGAACTCAGGATCGAGTGCGTCGACCAGGGCTACCTGCTGCCCCAGCATCAGCCCTATCTTCGCAGCCTGCGCAACGAAGACAACATGTTGCTCAAGCCGCGCGCCGAGCGGGGAGATTGGGCGGCAGACCTCGATGTCAAGCGGGTCACCCAGGAAAGCGCCGAAGTCGTGTACTTCGCCGGCTGCCGCTATTCCTACGACCAGGAACTGTGGCCGATAGCCCGGGCGGGTGTGACCATACTCCAGGCGGCCGGAGTGGATGTGGGCATCCTGGGAGCCGACGAAGCCTGCTGCGCCGGCCGGGCCTACGAACTGGGCTACGAAGGCGAGTTGACCAAGTTCGCCGAGCACCACGCCGACACCCTCAAGACGGTGGGCGCCAAGACGCTGGTCACGCCCTGCTCAGACTGCTACGGCACCTTCAAGGTCCTTTACGACAAGATCGGGAAGGACTCCGGGATCGAGGTCTACCACATCACCCAGTACCTGGAGAAGCTTCTCCAGGAGGGTACGCTGCGGTTGAAGAAGCCCCTCGACCTCAAGGTGACCTACCACGACCCCTGCCATCTGGGCCGCCTGGGCGAGCCGTGGATCCACTGGGAGGGCAAGGAATACAAGCCCGCCGGCATGCAGATCTGGTTGCACGATCCTCCCAAGAAGTACCGTCGGGGAATCAACGGCGTCTACGACACCCCCAGGAACATCATCAAGAGCGTCCCGGGCGTGGAACTCGTGGAGATGTACCGCACCAGGGAGTACGCGTGGTGCTGCGGGGCCGGTGGCGGCGTGATCGATGCCTACCCTGACTTCGCCGAGTGGACCGCCACAGAGAGACTCAAAGAGGCCAAGGCCGTCGGCGCCGAGGCGATCGTCAGCGCCTGCGGCTGGTGCAAGAGGAACTTCCTCAATGCGGCCAAGCAGACCGGCGACGAGATCAAGGTCCTGGACATCATCGAACTGGTGCAGGAATCCATCTGATGCCTCGAGCGAGGAAGCGGTAAGGAGCCTAGCGATGAAACTGACTCAAGAAGAATTCCGGGCACTCGAAGCCATCGTGGGCCCTGAGTACATCACCCAGGACCCCGTGATCATGGAGAGCTACTGCCAGGTCTGGGGCAACAAGGTGCAGTTCGGCGACAAGAGGCATCGCCCGCCGGCAGCCGTCCTCATGCCGGGAAGTACCGAGGAGATCCAGGCGATCGTCCGGTTCTGCAATCAGGCCGGCATCTTGTTCAAGCCCTCGGCCCGCGCCTTCGAATATGTGGCCACCTACCTCAGCGACGACCGGGGGATCCTGCTGGAACTGAAGAGGATGAACCGCATACTGGAGATCGACCCCAAGAACATGCATGCGGTCGTCGAGCCTTTCGTAACGGTCTACCAATTGATCGACGCCGCCAGCAAGCAGGGCTTCTACGTGGGCAAGCCCGGCGTGGGCTACAGCGCCGCCGTGATCTCGCTGGCCTGCTGCCACCAGGAGATGACCATCTCCCAGCTCTTCACCAGCGGCTATGGGCGCAACGTGCTGGGCGCCGAGTGGGTCCTGCCCACCGGCGACGTCTTGAACCTGGGCACGGCCAATCGCGAGGGCGGCTGGTTCTCGGGCGACGGACCGGGCTTCAGCCTGAGGGGCATCCTGCGCGGGCGCGCCGGAGCCAACGGCGGGCACGGAGTCATCACCAAGTGCGCGGTCAAGCTCTATCCCTGGAATGCCCCCGCGCCCACCGAGTACGAACTGGTCAGGGAGCCCGGCGAAGCCATCTCCGCCGCCCAGATCGAGAAGGTGCCCGACACCTACCGCGTGAACGTGCTCACCTTCCCCGATACCGAGAGGATGATGAGGGCGGCCCAGGACATCGGCCACGCCGAGATCGCCTGCATCGTCGCCCCTGCCTATCTCAACACCGGCTTTCATCAAGAGGGCAACGATGAGAACTGGGCCAAGATGCAGGTTTCTCCCCCCGATCCGGTCAAGATCTCGAGAACGGTGCCCGTGTTCGTCACCGGCCACTCGCCCCGAGAGCTCGAATACCGGGAAAGAGCCGTCATGGCGGCCATGGAGAAATGGGGCGGCTACCTCGACCCCGAGTGGAACAACGAGAAGACCAAGGCCCAGATCTTCATGTACCAGATATGGTCCACGGGCGTACAGCTCAGGGCCACCGGTGACTTCATGCTGTCCACCCAGGGCACCGACGGGAGCCTGGAGAGCCAGCTGAAGTATCGCGCCATCGAGTTCCAGGCCCTCCAACCCTTCGTCGATGCCGGCGACTTCGTCCATCCCAACATGGGCATGTCGTACCGTCCCATGGAGCACTTCTCCCTGGGCTTCTCGGGCGGCATCGCCACGGGAATCGACCCCTGGGACCCCATCTCGTACGCGGCGGCCAAGAAGTACCTGGAGATCGTCTACGACCCCGACGGGCCGACGCGCAGCTATGGCTACACCAACCGCGGGGCCATGATGCAGGTGGAGGACATCGAGCATGTCCACGAGAAGTGGGGCCCCATGTACGATCACGCCGATCTCTGGCTGCAGAAGGTGAGGAACATGCTCGACCCCAACCGCGTGGCCGATTGGTCGGCCTACATACCGCCGGAGTACGCCAAGGAAGCAAAGGTCTGAAAGGAGATCGATGATGTTGTTGCAGGACAGAGTCGCCATTGTCACCGGAGCCGCCAAGGGCATGGGCAAGGGAATCGCCCTCAAGTACGCCGAAGAGGGCTGCAAAGTAGCCATCGCCGATATCGACATAGCCGCGGCAACTGAAGCGGCCGCCGAGATATCCCAAGCAGGCGGGGAAGCGCTCGCGTTGGCCTGCGACGTCACCGACATCAACCAGGTGCGCGCGGTGGTGGACGAGGTTCTTCGAGAAGTACGGCAAGATCGACATCCTGGTCAATAATGCCGGCGCCATCGCCAAGCACATCAACATCGAAGACATGCCCGAAGAGGCCTGGGACAAGGTCATGGCCCTGAACCTGAAGAGCCATTTCCTCTTCTGCAAGTTCGTGGTCCCGTACATGAAGGAAGCCGGTACGGCAAGATCATCGGCATGTCCTCCATCGGTGCCGTCCTGCCGCCCGCCCACGAGATCAACTACAACACGGCCAAAGGCGCCATCATCAGCTTCACCAACGATCTGGCCACTGCCCTGGCCCCGTACAACATCAATGTCAACTGCATACTGCCCGGGCCCATCAAGACGCACTTCTACGACGGGATGTTCGGCGGCATGTCCGAGGCCGAGAAGGAAGAGATGTTCGCCAGCATCGGCAGAAAGACGCCGCTGCAGAGGATGGGCACTTCGGAGGACATCGCCGGCGCGGCCCTGTTCCTTGCTTCGGAGCTATCGTCCTACATAACCGGTCATCCCCTGTACGTTACCGGCGGCCTGCCGCTGCAGCCCACCGGGCCGGCTCACTAGGTCATGGATCAAAGCGTGAGCACGGCCATGGACCAGATCGTCGCCAACGTGGCGGCGACGCAGTTCGAGGCCTTCGATGCAGAGACCCTGCAGAATGCCAAAGACCGGATCGTCGACACGGTCGGCTGTCTCATCGGCGGTGCCGGCGACCCCAGTAACCCCGAGCTCGTCAGGCTCATCAAGAATCATGGGGGAGAGCCGCAGGCCACCATCCTCATGTATGGCGGCAAGGTACCCGCGGCCCAGGCCGCCATGGTCAACTGCGTCCTCTGCCGCTCCTTTGACTACGAACCGGTCAGTCCGGTAGTGGAATACAGCATGGCCCCGGGGCACGTTTCCGGGACGACCGTGATGACCGCCATCACCCTGGGGGAGGCGGTCGGGGCCGGCGGCCGCGAGATCATCACCGCGATGCTGCTGGGCGACGATCTGGCGGCGAGGCTGCTCAATACGTGCGAGTTCACTCTGGCCCTGGGCTGGGATGGCAACGGCACGGCCAATGCCATGGGCGCAACGGCGATCGCCGGGCGTCTCCTGGGCTTGAACGACGAGCAGCTGAGGAATGCATTCGGTCTGGTGCTCAGCCAGCTGAGCGGCAGTGCCCAGAATATCTCCGAATCGACGACGGCCTACAAGCTTCCTCTTGGGCTTGCCGCCAGGAATGCCATCTTCTCCGCAGAGCTCGCCGCCGCCGGCTGGACCGCCCCGAAAGATGCGCTACTGGGACCGTTCGGCTACTACAACCTGTTCACGAGCGGCATCCGCAACGAAGAGCTTCTGACCAAGGACCTGGGCAAGAAGTTCTGGGGCGACAGAACGTTCAAGCCCTACCCGTCCTGCCGTGGTACCCATGGGCCCATCGACTGCGCCCTGGACATCGTGCACGAGCACGCCGTCGATCCCGACAGCATCGAGAGGGTCACGCTGTATTCGCCGGGAGGAGGGCTGGACGGTGTGCTGGGCCAGCCCTGGGAGATCGGAGACTTCCCCCACGGCAATGCCATCTTCAGTTTCCGGTTCACCATAGCCACCGCTCTGCTGAACGGGAGCGTCAGGCCGGAACACTTCACCGAGCAGGCGATCCGCGATCCCCAGATCAACGAGTTCATCAAGAAGATCGATTTCGCCCCCCTTCCCGCGGGCCGGAAGGGCGTCGCCCTGACCGTCCGCACGAAGGACGGCAGGGAATACGCTTCCGAGAGCCAGATCCCTCGGGGAGATATGGCGGGCAATCCCCTGTCTCGGGACGAACTGCTGGCCAAGTTCTGGGGAAACGTCGAATTCGCGCACAAGCACGAGAAGAGTGACGCAGAGGCGTTGCTCGAGCTACTGGAGAACCTGGAAGGACAAGACAGCATCAGCGAGGTAACGCGGCTACTGGTTCCTTAGCTTTCGGCACGGGCAGCAGAGCGACGGAAGGGGGAGTCTTCAGCGGATGTCACCGCTTGTGAACAGTTATCTGGGCATTCCGGGCTACGTGCTGTTCTGGGTTCTCTTTGCGATCGCCCTGGGACTGTTCATACAGAGGCTCGTTCTTCTGATCCGTCTCCTGAGGCTGGGGAGACCGGAAAGACGCTCTGACCGTCTGCGTCACCGCATCGCCGGGATGCTGACCATTCCCTTCAGCCAGAGAAGCAATCTGAAGCACCTCTCGGGACGTGACTTGGCCCCGCTGGGCCACGCGTTCATGTTCTGGGGGCTCATCGTATTCGTCATCGGTTACGTCATATTCATCGGCCTGGGCGCGGGCCTAGGCCTCTTCCCCATCATGAGTGGCAGCGCTTTCGAGAGGACCTTCTTCTCGATCATGGAGATCGTGGGGATATTCATCCTTCTCGGCATGATCGGGGCCGTCATCAAACGCTACGTCGTCAAACCGGCGCGGCTGGAGAGGCACGAGACCAGGGGCGAGAAGGTCATCCAGCCCATACTCCTCACGGTCATGATCGCCGTGGTGGTGCTGCACTATCTTCTCGAGGGCTTCGGGTATGCCGCGGGCGATGTCCACTATGCCTGGCCACCCATCGGAATGGCCCTGGCGGGCGCCCTCCAGGACGCCGGTATCGCCACAAGCAGCCTGACCACGGTGTTCAACAGCCTCTGGTGGCTCAACTACTTGATACTGCTCGCCGCCGTCGTCTACACGCCCCGCTCCAAACATCTCCACCCTCTCTTCATCTTCCCCAACATCGCCTCCAGGAACCTGGCCTCCAAGGGGACCCTGCGGCCGGTGGATCTGAACGACACCGCCGCGATCAGGAAAGCGGAGATCCGGGACTTCACCTGGAAGCAGCTTCTGGATTCTTATGCCTGTACCTGGTGCGGCCGCTGCCATATCGCCTGCCCGGCTCAGACCAGCGGCAAACCCCTCTCTCCCCGGGAGCTGATCCTGGGCACGAAGGAGCAGCTGCTGAAAGCGGGTCCTCCGTTGCTCAAAGCCCGGGAGTCGGCGGGCCCGCCCTTCGTCGGCAGCGTGATCACGGAGGAGGCCGTCTGGGCCTGCACCACCTGCCGGGCCTGCCAGGAGGTCTGTCCTTCCTATAACGAGCAGATGAACACCATCGTCGATCTCAGGCGGCATCTCCAGATGATCACCACCACCGAGACGGGCCGGGAGACCTTGAAGAACCTCAGGGTAAGAGGCAACCCCTGGCGCGGGACCACGTATGCCCGCACGGACTGGGCGGAGGGACTCGATGTCAAGGTCGTCGGCGAAGATGCCCAGGTGGACGTCCTCTACTGGGTGGGCTGCACGCAGGCCCTGGAAGACCGCAGCCTCAAGGTCGCCCAGGCCATCGCCCTTCTCATGAAAGAGGCCGGCATCAACTTCGGCATCCTCGGCGAAGAGGAGATGTGCTGCGGTGATCCCGCCCGTCGTCTGGGGGCGGAACACATCTTCCAGATGCTGGCCATGAACAACATCCAGCTCCTGGACAGCTACAACATCAAGAAGATAGTCACGGCCTGTCCTCATTGCTTCAACACCCTCAAGAACGAGTATCCCGAGTTCGGAGGCCGTTTCGAGGTCATCCACCACAGCGAGTTCTTGGCCGGTCTCGTCAAGGAAGGCAGGCTGGCGATCGGCGACGCTGGTCAGAGACCGGCGCCGAGACGGTCACCTATCAGGATCCCTGCTACCTCGGCCGCTACAACGACATGTATCAGCCGGCTCGGCAGTTGCTGCAGAGTATCCCCGGCAAGACCCTGGTGGAGATGGAGAAGAACCGGGTGGACGGCTTCTGCTGCGGAGGTGGCGGGGGCCGGATGTGGCTGGAGGAAAGCGCCGGCACCAGGATCAACGCGCTGCGCTTGACTCAGGCCAAGACGACGGGGGCAAAGGTGGTGGCCACCGCCTGTCCCTACTGCCTGCAGATGCTCGAGGATGCCGCCAGGGGTGAAGACGCGGGCGGAACCAGTGGCGATCAAAGACGTTGCGGAGATACTCGCGGACGCTGTGCTCGTCAGTCCGACGCTATTACAGGTGGGAGCGTCCGTCAATAGAGAGTCCCTAACTACCACGGGAAAGGAGTGATAGCAGTCATCTACCCGAGTCGTACGAGCTTGTGTGGTAAAGCGTGGCGAAGAAGCGGTTTCACAACATTCAGTTACGGGGGGTCTTGACTATGAAGAAGCTGGTACCCATATTGCTACTGCGCTGCTGGTAATCAGCTGGTCTGATGCTGGCGGGTTGCGGGGACGAAGAGGCGACCGAAACCACGGCCACTACCGCAGCGGCGACCGACACTACTGCGGCACCGACCGATACCACCGCAGCAGCGACCGATACTACTGCGGCATCGACCGACACGAGCATGGCCGCAGAGCCGGAGTTCTATCTCAGGTGGGCGCAGTTCGCCACCGCCGTTCTGCAAGACAGCCAACCGCAGATCCAGATGGCCGAGAACGTCTTCAAACGCACCAACGGCCGCGTCAAGATCGAACTGTTCTGGAGCGATTCCCTCGTTCCGATGTTTGAAGCCTTGGATGCCGTAAGACTGGGTTCGGCGGAGATGGCCACCTTCCCCTTCGGCCCCTTTGGCGGTCTCGACCCCAGGTTCGCGTCTTCGGAGATGCCCCTCTTCTACAACACCATTGAAGCCCAGATCGAAGCACAGTCGGCCCTTATGCCGGCATACAGCGGTGTGTTCGAGGAGAAGTTCAACCAGAAGGCTCTGCAGGTCAGGTCCATCCTCCCACTGAACGTGGGCGTGAAGAAGCCCGTCGAGGTCCTCGCTGACTGGGACGGACTGCCTGACCCAGACGATCTCGCCCGCGGTCACCGCGATTATCGTAGAAGCCTGGGCGGCGTTGGCGCGCCCGCCTCCCCCCTCGACGTGTATGAGTTGCTTCAGAAGGGCACGGTGGACGCTACGATCCAGTCCATGGGCAAGTACGTAGAAGCCAAGCTCTGGGAAGTCTGCGACTACTTCACCGACGCCATGTTCATCTCCGCTTCGGCCGCAACCACCATCAACCTGGATGTCTGGAACAAGATGCCCAAGGACATTCAAGACATCATCTCGAAGAAGCCGCTATTGCCCAAGAAGCAATCCAGGCAGTCTTACTGTAGAGATGTACTACTACGATCTCGAAGCAGCTCGGCGCGAATATGGACAGTCTACAATCTGCCTGCGGCAGAGCGGGCAATATGGCAGACGGAGCTCAAACCGGTTGTTGATGCCATGTTGAGCTACGATGGGCGACTTTCGGCAACGAAGTCCAGGCCACGGCTGACGCTGCCAACGCCAAGTATCCGTATCCATTCTAATCTGACTTCACCAGAGCTGATAGATTCTTGTAATGAAGTAGCGAATATGTAGGGTAATATGCCGGCGCCAACAGAAGAGGAGGTGGTTGAGCGGGCAACGTCTCGCCACCTCCTTTCTGTTGGTGCTAGATACATAACTCGCGACAAGAGAAATGGTTGCTCTATGAAGATACTCAGATCTCTTGATAAGACCATGGATATATTGTGTAGAGGTGCCTCTGCTCTGCGGTGGGATTCTATTGCTGGCGATGGCTATCAACGTAACCTACGGGGTAATTGCTCGTTATGCATTCAATGCTCCATCTGTCTTATGCCATGGACCTTACGAAAATCCTGATGATACCTGCGCTGGTGTCTGTCAGTGTCCTATGTGCAAAGGTACGATCGGCATCTACAGGTGGACTTTCTATCGAATCGGTTTCCCGCAAAGTTCGGCTCGTAGTGCTTGAGTTCATCGTGCCGCTCGCTGGTCTGTTTGTGGGCTTCGTCCTGGTATGGAAGGGATGGGAGTCCATGGCTTACTCCTACTCCATAAACGAAATGAGTTATTCGTCTTGGGCCGAGCCTTTGTGGCCGGTCAAGCTGCGATTCCCATCGGCTATGCGCTCCTGTGCATTGTGTTGATAGGCCAACTCGTCGGAGTCGTTGCTCAGCTGTTCGGTTACAAGAGACATCACTCCGGAGGTTCTGAGATGCCGGTAGAGAGCGGAGTTGATGTAGACGATGGGACTCTTACCCGGATTGATATGTCTCGGAATCATGGTCGTCATGATGTTGATCGGCGTGCCCATCGCCTTCAGCATGCTGATCCCCGCCCTGGCCGTCGGGATGTGGACTTATGGCCCTCCCGTCATGGACCTGTTGGGGAGGAACACGTTCTCCTTCCTCTTCCAGGGACCAGCTCGCGCCGTCTGCCCCTGTTCTTCCTGCTGGCCTGCATCATCGCGGAGACGGAGGTAGGTGATGAGCTCTTCGGGGCGGCCAGCAAGTGGCTGTCCCGGGTGCCGGGCGGGCTGGTGGCCGCCAGCATCGTCGGTGAGGGCGCCATGGGCGCGATCATGGGCCACAGCGGCGGCGCATCATCACGGTGGGCAAAGTGGCAGTGCCGCAGTATGAGAAGCACGGATACGACCGAGGATTCGCGCTGGGAGCCTTGTGTTGCGGCGGCGTCCTCGGCCCCCTGATCCCGCCCAGCACTACGATGATAGTGCTCACCCTCTTCGCAGAAGTCTCCCTAGGCAAATTGTTCATCGGCGGGATCATTCCCGGTCATCCTCCTGATCGTGATGCTGTCGGGTCATGGCCATCGGTCATGGCCTGGCGCAATCCCAAACTTGGGACCTCCCGCCGGCCACTACACCTGGAGAGAGAAGTTCCGTTCTCTCAAGCGGCTCTGGATTGTCGGCCTGATAATCTTCAGCATACTCGGGGTCATCTATCTGGGCATAGCGATCCACCACGGAGGCGGCAGGCTTCGGGTGTGTCGCCTCGCTCATGGTCGCTGTCGTTGCCTACAAGTTCCGTCTGCCGCATCTGCGGCGAGCGGTCTTCGAAGCTGCGCTCGTTACTGGGATGCTGATCCTGGTCATCATCGGCGCTTCCTTCTTCACCTACGTCGTGGGCAGCGGCGGCCTGGGTAAGAGATAGCTGAAGTAGTTGTCGATTCGGCATGTCACCGATAGGGTTCATCATTCATCCTCAACATTCTGTATCTGTTCCTTGGTTGCATCATGGATACGATGACCATCCTGTTGCTGACACTGCCGATATTCGTACCCGCTGTTACCGCCTTGGGCTTTGACATGGTATGGTTCGGCGTAGTCTGGTAGTGGTCAATCTGCAAATAGGACTTATAACGCCGCCGCTGGGACTGGATCTCTACATCATGCGTAATACGTTCGGGATACCAATCGGAGAACTGTTACGGGGCGTAAGACCATTCATTGTGGTCCTGCTTGTGTTCCTGGCGCTGCTGGTCGCTTTCCCGGAGATCATCCTCTGGCTTCCGAGCCTGATGGAGTGAGCCAGCAACCGAGGAGGTGGGAACCTGCCTGGGTCGCAGTGTGAGGAAGCGGTCCAGGCAGGCGTCTCCCCCCGGGCTCGTTCTGCGGCGGCCGCTCTCGGCAGGAACGCGTTCTCAGTCTTCGCCTGCCACCAGTAGCAGCGGCGTCACCCTCACCATGCGGATCACGTTTTCGGTCACGCTGCCAAAGAGGGTCCTGTTCAGCCTGCTCTTCCCTCGGGTGGCCATGACGAGCAACTGGGTCGGGTTGTCCTTGAGGTAGTCGATGATGTTCCTGGCGGGGTCCCCCAATGACAGGACCTCGGTGCGCACCTTGATGCCGGACGCCCTGATCGGCTCGGCGAGACCCTCCAGATACGCCTTCATCTTCTCGCGTTGGTCGCCGAGATCATCCACGGACGCCCAGCTCATCATCGTCCGCAGAGCCTTCTACCACGTGGAGGAGTACCAGTTCGCTCTCGCTCTCGGCTCCTCTCTGCCTGATCGTCTCCACGGCATGGGCGAGCCCTGCTTCGGACTCCTTGGTGCCGCTTAGCGCAACCACCAAGGGACGCCCGGGCAGCACGTCAGTCGAGATCGCCTCGCGCAGCTCGGTGGGCACCAGCCATACAGGCACCCTCGAGGCGTGGATGACCTTGTTGGCCACGTCGCCGAGATCCCATACCTTCACCCCGGAGCTCCCGTGCGTGGACATCATGACCAGATCGATATCGTTCTCGTCGATGTACTTGAGGATCTCCTCGGCGGGATGGCCCACGACGACCCGACCCTGGGCCAGGATGCACTGGGCAGTGGCGTCCTTGTCGTACTTCTTCCTGACCGCCTCGGCCTCGGCGCACAACTGCGCGGTCTTCTGCTCGATGTACGCCCGGCACATGGGCAGCCGGGGCTGTCCATCCGGGCCACACACGTGCAGCAGATCCATGTCGACGTGCATTCTGCCCGAGACTTCTTGGGCATAGGCGAAGACCACTTCGGCCAACTCCGAGCCGTCCAGGAGAACCACCATCTTTTTGTACATGCCCTACCTCCTCGCTGCCAGAGTTGTCCGAGGCAACCATACCCTGCTCTGCATAGCAGCAATCTCCCCGAGACGCCCGCGAGGACGCGCAGCCCTGGAGCCTGACGCATCTCGGTTTGACTAGTCCCTATGTCAAGTGATAAATATAGCTTAACTAAATTATAACGCGACGACGCGGCAACGCCGAACAATTCCAGAGGTACTCACATGAAGATCACCAAAGTAGAGTGCATCCCGGTATCCATCCCCTTGGCCAAGCCCATGGTCATGTCGAGCGGGCCCGTCACACGGGCGGATGGCGTCGTGCTCAAGATACATACCGATGAGGGCGTCACCGGCATCGCGGAGACGGGCGACACCTCCCTCTGGTACATGGGCGAGACCCAGGACTCCATCATGTACAACCTCATGAACGTCTTCGCTCCGCAGATGCTCATCGGGGAAGACCCGTTCAACATCGAGACCATCGTCGCCAAGATGGACGAGGCCACCCGCGCGAACAACCATTCCAAGGCGGTGGTGGACTTCGCCCTTCACGACCTCATGGGCAAGGCGCTGGGCGTGCCCGTCTACAAGCTGCTCGGCGGCCTGTCCAACCCCAAGATCCCGCTGGCTTTCGTGATGTCCTCGGGCACGCCGGAAGAGGTGGCAGCAGAGGCCAAGGCGCTGGTGGAGGCGGGCTTCCAGGGCCTGAAGCTCAAGGTGGGCGCACAAGGCTCCCGACGAAGACATCGAGACGATCGCCGCCGTGAGGGCGGCCGTGGGCAGCAAGGCCAAACTGATGATCGACGCCAACGGCGGCTGGATGTACCACCAGGCGCTGTACGTCCTGCAGAGGGTGGTCAAGTACGATGTCTACCTCTGCGAGCAGCCGGTGCCCTGGTGGGACATCGAGGGCTGGCCAGGCTGCGCCGCAAGGTGGACGTGCCCATCTTCGCCGATGAGTCGGCGGCCGAACTCGGACACGTGCTGCAGATCATCAAGAAGGACGCGGCCGACGGCTTCTTCCTCAAAGTGCCCAAGGCCGGCGGCATCCTGAAGTCAAGGCGGTGGGTGTGCGTCGCACAGGCCGCCAACATGCCGGTGATGTGCGGGTGCATGATCAACTCCGGCCTGGGTAGCGCCGCCGAAGCGGCTTTCCTGGGCGCGACGGCATGGATGGGCAGGATCGAACAGGAGTCCATCGGCCCCCTGAACCTCTACAACATCTTCGACACGGTGAGCGGGCCCATCGAGAACGATCTGGCCAAGAAGGCGCCGCGGTACGAGAAGGGCTACCTGTACCCGCCGGAAGGCGTGGGGCTGGGCGTGGAGTTGGACGAAGCGTCTGTCGAGAGGCTGGCCACGCCCGGAAAACCGCCGGTGATCATCGGCGAGTAGCTACTCCGGATGCGCCAAGCTCGATAGTTTCGGGCCGGGGGGCCGCGCCACGTGGCGCGGCCCCCCGGCCGCTCGAGGGGTCAGTCGCCCGACACTCCGGCCACATCCACGACGATGGCTCCACCGTCGACCACGAGCACGGCGCCGGTCATGAACGACGAGTCCTCGCCGGCCAGGAAGGCGCACACCCCGGCCATCTCGCCGGGCGTGGACACTCGCCGGAGTGGTATGGGTGCGGAGAACTGCTTGAGCAGGCTCTCGATGTCCGTCCCCTTCGCCTCGGCGATCTTGCCGACCGTATCCTCGAACATCTCGGTCCGAGTCGCTCCGGGGCACACCACGTTGCATCTCACCCCGAAGGGACCGTACTCGAGAGCCACCGCCTTCGTGAGGTGGATGAGGCCCGCCTTCGACGTGCCGTAGGCCGAACTGCCGGGCATGCAGCGGATCCCGCCGATGGAGGCGACGTTGATGATGGAGCCGCCGCCGTTCGCGACCATGTGCGGCAGGGTCGTCTTCATCAGCATGAAAGGACCGTTGAGATTGACGTTCATGACTCGCTGCCAGTCGTCGGGCTCGAGATCCGCGATGGCGCCGTAGACGTCGGAGGCCGCGTTGTTGACCAGAATGTCTATGCCTCCGCCGAAATCGACCGTGGAGGCGACCATTCTCTTCACGTCGTCGTAGACGGAGACATCCCCAACGCACGCCAGTACCGAGCCCGCGGGGCAAGCGGCGACCTGCTGCCCCAGTCTCTCCTTGCGGCGGCCGGTGATGCAGACCTTGGCTCCTTCGGCGACGAAGCGCTCGGTGATGGCGGCCCCTATGCCGGTGCCTCCTCCGGTGACGAGCGCAGTCTTGCCCTCGAGCTTCATGCGGGACTCATGCTTGCGGCGGCTCGCGCCTCGGCGGCCGTCACGACTTCGGCGGCTGTCACGGCTTCGGCGGGTGTCTTCGCGTCGGCCGGGGCCTGCCGGAGCGTTGCCGTCGCGGCCACCATGATCCTCTGCCACTCGCAGAACACGTCGCTACCGAGAGATTCCTCCAAGAGGGCCAGGCTCTGGCGATGGCTCTCTCCGGCGATAGCGAAGAGCCCTTCGGTGGCAGGCGTGAGCCGGATGAGGACGGCCCTACGGTCGTTCTTCGATCTGGTGCGCCTGAGCATCTTCTTCTTCACCAGGAGGTCGACCATGACCGAGGCGGCCGCCGGTGTGACGCCCACGGTCTCAGCAAGCTTCTTGAGCGTGACCCCCTCGGGGCATTCTTCGCACATATGCTTGATGACTATGACGGTGTTCATCTGCGTCACGGTGAGGTCGTCCAACCAGAGCAGCTCCGGCTGCTTCTGTGCGTACACCGCGCTCTTGGAGCGGGAACGAAGGAGGTCGAGGACGTCCTCCGTAAGCTGCAAGATCGTTCTGGAGACCTCCTCCTTCGCCGGTAGGGCGACAACCTCGGGCGAACCCGTCTTGTCGACTTCAGTCACGGTCATGGCTTCCAGCTTCTTTCGTCTCCGCGTTCGTCGTTCCATGGCTGACAACGAATGGGCTGCGCAGGCCCACCCGCGGCTGTCTCCAGCCCTACGTTCAATATAGTGGACTTCTCGCTCCGCGACAACTTAAGTAATGCTAATTAAGATAGTCGCTATCACGGCGCCGAGTATCGACCTAGAACCTGAACGTGGACGGCGCCGGCAACGGCGTGAACTCGCCCTCGTGGAACTTGGCGTTGTCGGTAAGAGCGAGAACAAGCATATAGTACGGCCGGTTCACGCGCTTGAAGTAGTTGGGGTTGTGGAGCACTCCACCCGGCACGTAGATGGCCGTGGGCTCGGTGAAGGCGTATTCCTCGTCGCCCAGGTAGGCCACCATCTCTCCGCCCAGGTCGAGAATTTCGTGCGGATGGGTGGGGAGATAGAGGAAGACCTCGTCGTAGGTCTGATGGTGCTGCATGCCCTTGGTCCAGTCCCAGTACGACATGCCGTCGTTCTTGGCGATATCCGCCAGGGTGGGGACTCCGACCCCGGTTCCGCCGGCGTAGGCGAAGAAGAACTCCGTCCAGAGCGGCGCCCGGCAGACCTTGTCGTCGAACATCAGACTGGGCGTGCAGACCCGGCCGAGCAGGAAGGTGATGTAGATGTCCTGCGACAGGGTGAGCCTGTTCACGTACTGGGCGTACTTACCCTTGCCGGGCTGTGGCACGCCGATCAGATCCGAGCTGAAAGCGGGCGGATAGGGGTAGTTCGTTACCGCGTCCGGTGCCAGGCTGTACTTGTTGGTCAGAGAGACGCACGTGATCATGATGGGGTGGTTCGGATCGTTCACCTTGGTGACGATCCACGGGTTGTGGGCCAGTCCTTTGGGCACGTAGACCGCGGTGGGATCCCTCATGACGAACTTCTCGGCGTCTTCTCCATGCCCCAGCCACATCTCCACCTGCCCGCCCAGGCGGGTGTTGTCGGTGCAGTCGGTCCCGAAGAAGTAGTAGACCTCGTCGAAATCGTTGTGGGAGTGCGCTCCGACGTTCTTCAGTTCCTCCGCCGGTCTTCCGTCGATGATGGGAAGCAGTTTGCTCGGAACGAATGCACCGGCTCCAGGGGCGTAGGCGTAGAAGGTCTCCGTGCGTATTGGGGATTCCGGGGTCGTCTTCTGGTCGTGGATGAGGGCGAAGTCGGAGATCTTGCCGCGAAAGGAAGGGTTGATCAGTTCGGTCCCCAACCGCAGGGGCTGGACGTACTTCGCGTATTGTTTGTCTGCCACCAGGTCATCCTTTCTGTCCGTAGCTTGCGGCTGTTGCCGACCCATGCCAGCCGTTGCCCGGAAGTGAGGAGGGTCCTTGCGAAGAGCGCTCGGCCGGCCATCCGTCCTACATCCACAATACTCGTGACGGACTGCGGGAGTCAAGAAGTTCGTAAGATTTAACTAAGTGTCTGAATCGCCCGATGAGAGCCCGACGCTGCGCCGGACGCTGGGAATGTCGTGGCTGCTTCGCCTCAGTCTGGGAAGTGTCCATTCCCCCGTATAGTCCAGAGCGGTCGGTCAGCAGTTAAGTCTATTTAAGCAATTTCTTGACGGGACGGTTGGTGCGCGTTATGGTGATCGAGCGGCCAGTCGCACCTGATTGTCGCAAGCTTGCATGGCGACAATCAGGCGTCCTCAGTATGTGTGTCTCAGCGCACTGTATGTGTTCTAGGTCAGGCACAGGAGGAGGGGGCATATTGACGGTCAACCAGGCGAGCACTTGTGGCCAGCTGCCTTTGCGAGCAAGACCACGACGGCGGGCTCCGGATCAGCGCCTCTTGGATCGCAGATTGTGCTTCGACCCGAGTCCCTATCCGCGGACACGTGCCCTACGCGCTTTGATGGTATCCCGAGTTTTGGCAAAGGAGGTCTGTCGCCCAAGAATCGTGACAGCCGGGATCAGTGAATCACAGAGGCATCGAGGGACTAATGAGGGTGTAATGAAAAGATCCATATTCATTCTGATTGCGGCATTGCTGCTCGTGTCGCTCGTGGGTTCTGTGGCCGCCTGCGGCGACGAGGAGACGACTGAGACCACCGCTGCCCCGACCGAGACCACTGCGGCGCCCACCGATACCACCGCGGCCCCGACCGAGACCACGGCCGCTCAGGCATCGCGGCGATGTTAAGGTCCTGAGAATGGCGGTGCCGTGGCCGGTGGGCGACCCGGTCACCGACAACATCCAGCAGAATTTCATCGACCCGTTCAACGCGGCCCAGACTCAGTACGTCATCGAATTGCACCCGGCGGGCTCGCTGCTCGCGATGCCGATAGTTTTGAGGCCGTCCGCACCGGCGGCGTGGAAATAGCCGGCTGGCCTACCGCCGTGTTCGGGAGCATCGTCCCCGAATTCATGCTGGCCGAGTTGCCCTTCTCGGTGAACAGCATCGAGGCCGACGCCGAGTACAACGTCATGATGACGCCCATCTATGACAAGGCCTTGACCGCGCACAACATGAAGACCGTCTACAACTTCACCTGTCAGGGTCTCGATGTCATCGGCATCGATCCGGTGAAGACACTGGCCGACTGGGACGGCCTGCTCTGCCAGACCATTTCCCCGGTCACCGCCAAAGTGGTTGAACTGCTGGGTGGCGCCGGCGTGGCCCTGGACTTCTCCGAAGGCTACCAGGCCCTGCAGAAGGGGGTCATCGAAGCCACCCTGCAGTCCGGCTCGATGGTCATCATGTTCAAGCTGAACGAAGTCGCCGAGAACATCACCCGGGCCTACCTGACGCCGGCAAGCATCGGCGCCTGGATCAACATGGATGTCTACAACGAGCATGCCCGATGACATCAAGGCCATCTTCGACAAGATCGGCCTCGACGCGCAGGCAGCCATCAACGCGAACATGATCAAGCTCTACCACGAGAACTACGACACCATGGCCGGCATAGGCATGACCGTCTACCCGCTGCCCGGTGCAGAACGTGTCACATGGGCGGAGAAGGTGCAGCCCTACACCGAGGAACTGCTGGGCGGCGTCGACCAGGCCACCGCGGACCTGGTAAGAGCAGACCACCAGCAGCTCGACGAGAAATACCCCTACATGGACTAACCGGACATGCGCCGCCCCGCCGCCTGCCCCAACCGGGGCAGGCGGCGGGGCGAGGAGTGAACCGTGAAGAGATTTTTGGTCAAGGCAGATCGCGTAGTCGAGAAGGTAGGCGACTGGGGGATGGTCGTCAGCGGCGTCCTGATCCTGATAATCGGCATCCTGACTACCTACGGTGTGGGGAAGCGCTATATATTCGATGAGCCGGATCCATATACCTATGAACTGAGTATCATATTTTTGGTTAGCCTGCATTTGCTGTCACTACCAGGCATCCAGTGGGATAGGCGCAACCTGCGTGTCGACTGGATCATTGGTCACTTACCGCCGAAATGGCAGAACATAATCGGCGATATATTCACGACTCTGTCTTGGCGATTATGTTCGTTCCATGGTTGTCTGGAAGAGTTGGGGCATATTCCTCTATTCTTTCCAGTGGGTGAGACCAGTCAGTCGGCTTGGCAGGAGCCGCTGTGGCCGATGAAGCTTCTGATACCGATGACAATGTTCTGGCTTCTTCTTACCCTGGTATCGCAGCTGGTTCACGCGTGATACATCTGTCGGAGGGACGGTCCGAGAAGATAAGCGAATCCAACTGTAGATTAGAAGACAGATTAGTGGTTAAGCTAAGCGTCCACTGAACCAGGTGAGGTCAAATCGGAAGATCGCGGGAAGCACACGGAAGACAATTGAAGACTGATGTCAAGCGTTCATCGGACTGAAAAGGACGGCTCATGGGGCTGGACCCAGCACTTACCGGTGGCATCGTCGTAGCAGCGTTGTTCGTATTGATGATGATCGGAGTGCCCATCGTCTATTCGCTGGGCTTCGCCGGGATCTTCGGCGCCCTTCTCGGCTACGGCGCTCCCGCGCTTCAAAGGCCGGCGCGTCGCCCTTCAGCACTGGTTTCAACCTCTCATGGACGGCGCTGCCGCTGTTCGTGCTGCTGGGAACGATCATCGCGACGTCGGGGATGGGTGCAGGAGTGTTCAGGGCCGCCAGTTACTGGCTCTCCAGGGTCAGAGGCGGCCTGGTCGCGGCAGGTATTATCGGCGAGGGCGTGCTCGCATCGACTCTGGGCACCAGCGCGGCCACGATCATCGTGGTCGGCAAGGTGGCCGTGCCGGAATTCGACCGCCAAGGGTATGACCGAGGATACGGCCTGGGGGCGCTCCTCGCCGGGGGCGCGCTCGGCCCGCTGATCCCGCCCAGCGCCACCTTCATCATCGTCGGGGTGATCGCAGGCCAGTCGATAGGCAAGCTGTTCATCGCCGGGATCATTCCCGGTCTCATCCTGCATGGTGTTCTTGGCGGTACCCGCCATAGCCATGGCCTATCTCAGGCCCGGCCTGGCGCCGAAGGGATACAGCGTCTCGTGGAGCGAGAGATTCGGCGCTCATCAAGGGGATCTGGCCGATCATCGTGGTCATGGGCAGCATTTTGGTGTGCATCTACGCCGGTATCGGCACGGCTACGGAGACGGCGGGCGTGGGCGTGGTGGTCACCCTGATCATCGCGGTCGTCGTTCTTCAAGATGCGCTGGACGGGGCTGAGGGAGGCCCTGCGGGAAGCGGCGATGATCAACGGCATGATCCTGTTCATCATCTTTGCCGCCAACTTCTTCACCTATGTTCTGGGCAGCACCAACGTGGCTTCCGGGCTGCAGGACATCGTGGCAACTCGTCCATACCCCCGATCATGGTCATCGTCATCATCAACGTCATCGTGCTGATACTGGGGTGCATCCTCGATCCCATCACCATCACCCTGCTCACCATACCGATCTTCATGCCGCTGATCAAAGTCTGGGCTTCGACCCCATATGGTTCACGGTGCTGTTCTGCGTCAACACGCAGATCGGCCTCATCACGCCGCCCATGGGCACGGACCTTTTCGCGGTGAGGACGATATTCAATATCCCTACCGGCCAGATACTGAAAGGCGTGGCGCCTTTCCTGGTCTGCTTGTTGGCCTTTCTGGCCGTGCTGGTCGCCTTTCCGGAACTGTCGCTATGGCTGCCGAACCTGATGACGGGCAAGTAGCATTCTAGCACCGCCTGCGGGAGAGTCTGTCCGGCCTACCGGGTCGCTGAGACCATGGGCATGTCGCGCGTGAACATGGAGGATTCGATGAGTGGGATGTTCGAGGGTAAGGTGGCCCTGGTCACCGGTGGCGCTACGGGAATCGGGAGGGTAACCGCCCAACTGTTCGCCCGCGAGGGCGCCAGGGTGGTCGTGGCCACGTCGCGGAACGTCGCAGGGGGCAACGAGACCGTCAAGTTGATCGAGGACGCCGGTGGAGAGGCGCTCTTCGTGCAGTGTGACGTCTCGAAGGACGACGAAGTGCGGGCCATGGTGGACGAGTGCGTGGAGGCCTATGGCCGGCTGGACTACGCGTTCAACAACGCCGGCATCGGTCCGGACGGTGTCCGGGTCCCCCTGGGCAGCATCGTCGATCTGCCGGTGGACATCTGGAACCGCACCATCGGTATCAACCTCACCGGTGTCTTCCTCTGTCTCAAATACGAGCTGGCGCAGATGATGAAGCAGGGGAGCGGCGGCGCCATCGTCAACACCTCCTCCGGCGCGGCGGTGAAACCGGGCCCGGATTTCTGTGCCTACAACTCCAGCAAGGCGGGCCAGGACAACCTCACCAGGTCCGCGGCCCTGGAGGGCGGGGCGTACGGCATCCGCGTGAACGCGGTCCGGCCCGGGCCCATTCAGAACACCCTGCTGTGGCAGCACCTCACGGGCACAACGCCCGCAGAGGCCGACAGAATCACCACTCAGCTTCCCCTGCACCGCATCGGCTTCCCGGAGGATGTAGCGGAAGCAGTCATGTATCTCTGCTCCGACAAGGCTGCTTTCATCACCGGCCAGTGTCTTGGCATCGATGGCGGCTTGACCTGCGGTTAGCGGAGGCGTCGTGAAACCCAAGAGCCTGGACTACGCCATACTCGACAAACTCGACCTCAGCAGACGGCCCGTGGGGGTGAAGTTCCTGCCCTACAGGCCGGAGGGGATCGAGAGGATCCAGAAGAATCTCAACTTCTGCCAGATGTTCGTAGAGGCCCAGACCGGCGAGCCCTTCTACGTCCAGAGAGAAGATCTCCACTGCGTGGAACCGATGATACTTGGCATGGAGCCCCTCGACCCCGTTCCTCTGAGCGGCCTGGTGGGCGAGATGGACGACCTCTACGAGGAACTGCGTGCCAATCAGAAGATCTACCATCTGGTTCCCAGGATGTTGCCGGGCAGTGTCAAGTGCGTCGTCTTCTCCCCGCTCGACAAGATCACCTTCGACCCAGACGTGCTGGTCGTCACGACCGACGACACCGACCAGGCCCGGACCATCATGAGAGCCTCGGTCTATTCGACCGGGGAGACGTGGTCGTCCAAAGGCACGCCCGTGCTGGCCTGTTCCTGGATGTACGTGTATCCGTATCTGAGCGGCGAAGTCAACTATGCGATCAGCGGCATGAGCATGGGCATGCAGACCCTGAAGGTGCTGCCCCAGGGGCTCATGATCATCTCCATCCCCTGGCAGAAGCTGCCCATGATCTTGACCAATCTGCAGAAGATGAACTGGCACCCGGCCTCCGAGTCGATAACGGGAGAGGAACACAAGAAGCGCTTCGCCGAAATACTCAAGGAGATCGAGGAGAAGATAAATGCGTGACTATTCGATCTTCAAGAAGTTCGACTTCGAGAGGAGCCCGGTGGGGGTCAGCTTCTCCCTGAAGAAGCCGCAGGGCCTCCGCCAACTGGACAAGAACCTGGGCGTCTGCGAGATGTTCAAGGAGGCCCAGACCAGCCCGCCCTTCTATGCCGCCGTGGAAAACGTACAGTGCGGGACTCAGGTCATGGGAATGGAGGGGTTCCCGCCGGTCATGGCCAGCGGGCAGTTGGGCTCGGAGTTCTCCATGTTCAAGACCCCGTCTGCCAACCGCAGGGTCTACGACTACGTACCCGTGCTGCCGAGGGATTCGGTGCGCTACATCATCCACGCGTCGTTGGACGACCTGACCTTCGATCCGGACATACTGATCATCACGGCGAACCCCGCTCAGGCGGAGGTGCTCCTCAGGGCCAGCAGCTATTCGGACGGCCGCATGTGGAACGCCAGAGGCTCCACCTGTCTGGCCTGCGCGTGGTTCTACGCCTATCCGTACCTCAAGGGCGAACTGAACTACGGGGTCAGCGGTCTGGGATTCAGCATGAAGGCCCGGCATGTGCTGCCCGAGGGCCTGATCATCATCTCCATCCCTTCCGAGATGATGTCCATGATGATCGAGAACCTACAAGAGATGGAGTGGGAACCCCACTGGTTCACGCTGGGGAGAGACGGCTTCGTCGAAGCGGTCAAAGACATGGAAGCCAGGATATCCGCGGACTTTCCGCCCGAGCTGGTCTGGGGACAGTAGGCCGGTCAAGCGTCGCGCACCTTCAGCGGAGAGGAAAGAAGATGGAAGTATCACAGTACGACAAACATGTAATCAGGGAGCCCTACAGGCAGCTCGAAAGAGATGGACGGGTAGTCTTCGAGGGTTTCATCTGTACGCCCGACCAACTGAACGCCAACTGTCAGTGTCTGTATTCGGTCGTCAAGAAGGCGCACGTAAACGAAGCTACCCCACACCTCCATGATTTCCCGGTCATTCTGAGCTTCTTCGGCGGAGACGGTGACAACATCAGGGATTTCGATGCCGAGATCTGGCTCTATCTGGGCGGAGAACGGCAGGTAATCACTACTCCGGCGACAGTCTCCATCCCGGCGGGTCTGGCGCACTGCCCGCTCATCTTCAAGAGAGTCGACAAACCCGTAGCTTGGGTAGAGATCATGTTGACCGACGGTTACGAGAGAGAAGAAGTCGATATCCCTCTCATTCCCGACCCTGGAGTTCTAGAGATGACGGATTACAGCGAACGTCTGAAATAGACGGTCTTCGCCTCAAGGCTGGGGGCTCTGCGCCCTGCTGCCCTGACCCTCCACGAAGTCCTTCTCCCGGATCAAGAAGAAGGAGACGAGCGCCGCGACGAAGGTCAGTACCCCGGCGATAAGAAGTATCAGGTTGAGCGCGTCCACGAAGCCTGCGCGGGCAGCCGCTTCGATCGTCGGCTGCGCCGCGGACGGCACCTGGGCGAGTACGGCGCGGATCTGACCGCTCGCGACGGCGTCCGCAATCTGGCCGGCGTAGCTGCCTGCTGGGGTCCCGGCCAGGTCGGCGACCATGTTCGAGCGGATATGGCTGGCGAAGATGGTCCCGAGGACCGCGATGCCGGTCGCTATGCCTACCTGCCGGAAGGTCGAGTTGATACCCGAGGCCATGCCGGCACGTCGCGGCGCCACCACGCCGACCGCTGTCGCCACCAGGGGCACGTTCACCAGTCCGGCCCCTATCCCGGCGACGATCTCCCCGGGCACCAGGTGCGTCCAGTCAGACGTGACGGTCAGGCCGCGCATCAGGAGCAGCCCGACCCCGATGAGCACGAAGCCCGGCGCGATGAGAAGCCGGGTGGGCACCAGGGAAGTGACCCGCCCCGCGATGGCAGCCGTGAAGAATAGGGACAGCGACAGGGGTAGAAAGCGCACCCCGGCCTGCAGAGCTGAGAATCCCAGCATTCCTTGCACCCACAGGATCAGGTATGTAAGCACCGAGAAGATGCCGGCCGAGATGGCGAAGGCGGCGGTCAGGCCGCCATCGAAGGTCGGCACGCGCAGCAGCTTGAAGTCGAACATGGGGTCGCGGCGCAGGAGCTCCGCGGCGGTGAAGGCTCCCAGAAGCACAGCGGCGGCTATCAGCGAGCCGATCACGATAGGCGAACTCCACCCATCGTGATGACTGCGGATGAGAGCGAAGATGAGGGCGAAGAGACCGGTGCTGAAGGTGACGAAGCCGATGAGGTCCAAACGCTTCGGCTCCGGGTCGCGGGACTCGTCGACCCTTAGCCAGGCGAGCACGAACACGAAGACCCCCACCGGGATGTTGACGAGGAATATCCAGCGCCAGCCGAGCCCCGTGACCAGCGCGCCTCCGATCACGGGACCGGTGGCTACCGCCAGGCCGGTCATGGCTCCGAAGACGCCGAAGGCGGTACCCCTCTCGCGTCCCTTGAACGACTCGGAGAGCAGGGCCAGTGAGGTGGCGAACATGAAGGCGCCTCCGATGCCCTGGAACGCCCGGGAGAGGGCCAAGACGACCATCCCGGTGGCGAAGCCGCATAGCGCCGAGCCGACCACGAAGATCGCTACTCCTATGAGGAAGAGGAGCCGCCGACCGTTCCGGTCGGCCAGGGTGCCGGCGGTCAAGAGGAGCGAGGCCAGCGCCAGTGCGTATGCGTCGATGACCCACTGCAACGCCGAGAGCGAGGAGTTGAACGACCCGGCGATGTCGGGCAAGGCCACGTTCACGATCGTGAGGTCCAGGAGCAACATGAAGACGCCGATGCACACCACGGCCAGGGTCCACCACTTGCGCGCCATCCGCACTCCTGTCGCCCGCTCTTTCTGTGGCCCGCCGGCCGCTCTGGACCGGCTGCCCGGCGCCACCGACCCCTTGGGGCCGAGCCGCTCCATCATACTGGGATGTGTGCCCGCGCCCAAGGAGCATTGAACACGAGAGCACGATACGATGTGCTTATCCACGCACGAGTGCAGGGGGAGGACTTATGAGGCGGTATGGCGAGAACAACCGGATGGGCATCGAAGGCAAGGTGGCGGTGGTTACCGGGGCGGCCTCGGGTATCGGAAGGGGTGCTGCTCTCGTGTTCGCCCGCGAAGGGGCGAAGGTGGTCGTCACCGATGGCATCAACATCGAAGGCGGTAACGAAACGGTCGGCCTCATCAGGGAAGCCGGAGGAGAGGCCACCTTCATCAAGTGTGACGTCACTAAAGAGAGCGACGTCGAGGCTATGGTGACGAAGACGGTCGAGCTCTACGGCTCGCTCGACTTCGCCTACAACAACGCGGGCGTCGGACCGGACGGGGTACGCATCCCCATAGAACCCATCACCGAATCATCCACCGAACTGTGGCTGCGGCATCTGGATGTGAACCTCACCGGCGTGTACCTCTGCCTGAAGTACGAGATGAGGCAGATGATCAAGCAGGGGAAGGGTGCCATCGTCAACTGCTCTTCGGCCCAAGCGTTTCGCCAGATCCCCGGATTCGCGGCCTACGGCTCCACCAAGACCGGTCTCGTGGCGCTCACCAAGGTGGCGGCCCTCGAAGGAGCCAGGTCCGGTATCCGGGTCAACTGCGTGTGCCCCGGCCCCATCGCCAACACCATGCTCTCGGACAACATCACCTCTTCGATGGAAGGGATGCGGGAGCGGATGGTCGAAGGCGTTCCCCTGCGCAGGATGGGCGATCCTCAAGACGACATGGGTGAGGCCGTCCTGTGGCTTTGCTCGGACGCATCCTCCTTCATAACCGGGGCCATCGTCCCCGTGGACGGGGGTCTGGCCATCTAGGGCCAGACAGCAGGCCGGCGCGGTCGCCGGGACTTGACGACACGATGATTCTGCGCAAAACTGTTATCTACGCAATCAATAGAGATCTGTTGAAGACCAGAGAAGGGGCTCGACAGAGTACATGCCTTGTTGCACACATCATGCTTCGATAGCACACGCGCCTGAGAACAGCGAAGTCGATCGCGAGACCGTGCAGGTCTTCAATGCCCTGGGAAGGTTGTTCCACCTTCACCGCCAGGCGATGCGGCGGCACCTGGGCGATCCCGGCGCTCATCACGGTGAGCTCATGAGCCTGCGACTGCTCGCGACGAGCGAAGGCATGAGCCAGAAGGACCTCGCCGAGACACTGAATCTGTCGCGGCCCCGGGTCACGCGCATCCTTCAAGGGCTCGAGAAGGCGGGCGCCGTCAGGCGGGAGGTCGACGCCGACGACCAGCGCATCACCCGGGTCTTCCTGACGGGAGAGGGCAGGCGGCAAGAATTGGAGCACCGCGCGGTCTTCGAGGAATACATCAACCAGACGATCGGGAAGCTGAGCGATCAAGACAAGCTCGAACTCACGCGTCTCCTCGACGAGGTCACCGTCCACATAGCCGCACTGGTCTGCGCTGACGAGCACGAGCACGAGGTGGGGCCAGCGTGAAGAAGCTTCTGCTTACCTATCTGCGGCCCTACAGAAAGCGCATGGTGCTGATCATCGGGCTGGTGCTGCTTCAGTCGATCGGCAACCTGTACCTGCCCACTCTCAACGCCGACATAATCAACGACGGCGTGGCCAAGGGCGACACTGACTACATACTGCGCACCGGCCTCATCATGCTGGGCGTCGCGCTGCTGATCACAATCTGTTCGGTGACCTCGGTGTTCTTCGCGTCGAAGACCGCCATGGGTATGGGGCGCGACGTGAGGCGGGCGCTCTACCGCAAGGTGGAGAGTCTTTCCCAAGCCGAGATGGGCCGCTTCGGCACCCCCTCTCTCATCACGCGTAACACCAACGATGTGCAGCAGGTGCAGATGCTGATAGCCATCGGTCTGACGCTGATGGTCATGGCCCCGATGCTCATGATCGGTGGCATCATCATGGCCCTGCGGCAGGACGTGCCTCTTTCCGCGGCGCTGGTCGTGATCCTGCCCATCATGGGAGTGTTCATCTTCGTCGTCCTTCGCCGGGCGGTGCCCCTGTTCCGGACCATCCAGGCCCGCATCGACAAGATCAACCAGATCCTGAGGGAGGGCTTGGGCGGCATCCGGGTCATCAGGGCGTTCGCTCGGACAGACTACGAGGAGGGGCGGTTCGCTGAGGCGAACCAGCAACTCACCGACACGACGGTCAGCGCCTTCCGGCTCTTCGCCCTCGTGTTTCCGATCCTCTTCCTGATCATGAACCTCTCGACCGTGGCCATCATGTGGTTCGGAGGGCAGAGGGTGGACAGCGGAGAGATGCCCATCGGGAATCTCTTCGCCTTCATCGCCTACGTCATGCAGATCCTGTTCGCCGTCCTCATGTCCACCATGCTCGCCTCGATGATCCCCCGCGCCGTCGCATGCGGCGACCGCGCACAGGAAGTGCTGGATATCGACCCCGCGATCCATGATCCGCAGGTGTCGGTGCTCAAGCCGAGGACCGAAGGCGGCAGACAGGGCTAGGTGGAGTTCACGGACGTCGAGTTCCGGTACGCCGGCGCTCAGGACGCCATCCTCAGCCGCATCTCGTTCACAGCCCGTCCGGGCGAGACCACCGCGATCGTGGGCAGCACGGGGAGTGGGAAGTCCACGCTGCTGGGGCTCATCCCTCGCTTGAACGACGTGACTGCGGGCAGCGATCTTGATCGACGGGCAAGACATCCGGGAGATGAACCGGGCGGATCTCTGGCGCCACATCGGGTTCGTCCCCCAGAAGGCTTTTCTCTTCTCCGGGACGGTGGCCAGCAATCTTCGCTACGGCAACCCGGACGCCACCGACGAGGAACTGTGGCATGCGTTGCGCGTAGCCCAGGCGGAGGACTTCGTCTCGGGACATGTCAGAGGGTCTGTACGAGCCGATCACCCAGGGGGGCACGAACGTCTCCGGCGGACAGCGACAGCGGCTTGCCATCGCCCGGGCGATCGTCAAGAAGCCCGACATCTACGTCTTTGACGACAGCTTCTCGGCTCTGGATCTCAAGACCGATTCCATGCTGCGGGCCGCGCTCAAGCGAGAGACGCGGGACGCCACGGTGATCGTGGTGGCTCAGCGGGTGAGCACCATCCTCCACGCCGATCAGATCGTCGTGTTGGAAGAGGGCGGCGTCTGCGGCATAGGCGAGCACGAGGACCTCGTCGACCAGTGTGACACCTACCGCGAGATCGTGTACTCCCAGTTGACCGCGGAGGAAGTGGCATGAGCGCCGAAGAGCGCAACGACGCTCAAACAGCGCCAGCGGGTGCCGCCACCGACGCTCCGGCCGATTCGGAGGGCCAAGGTCGCAGGGGCGCGCAGGACCGCCCAGCCTCACGGCCCGGGGTTCGGACCGCCGGGGCTCATCGGGTCGGGCGAGAAGGCCAAGAGACTTCAAAGGGTCCTTCAAGAGGCTCGTCGGACGGCTGCGTCCCGAGCGGTTCGAAGATCGCGGTGATCATCTTGCTGGCGGTCGTGAGTGTCACCTGCACCATCGCGGCGCCGAAGATACTGGCCCGGGCCACCAACCTCATCTTCTCCGGCGTGGTGAGCAAGCAACTGCCGGCGGGGGTGACTCAGGAGCAGGCGGTCGCCGGTCTGCGGGCGGCGGGCCAGGACCAACCTCGCCAACATGCTCGCCGGCATGAGCAACATCAACCCCGGACAGGGCGTCGATTTCGCGGCGGTCGGCAGGGTCTTGCTCCTGGTGACCGCCATCTACATCCTCTCGGCCCTCTTCGGGTGGCTGCAGGGCTACATCATGGCCGGGGTGGTCGCCCGGACGATCTACGCTCTGCGCCGAGATGTCGATCTGAAGCTCGCTCGTTTGCCGCTCAGGTATTTCGACAGCCATGCGCGCGGCGACATCCTCAGCCGGGTGACGAACGACATCGACAACATCCAGCAGACGATGCAACAGACTCTCAGCCAGATCATCACGGCCATACTCACCCTCATCGGCGTGCTCGCGATGATGTTCTGGATCAGCCCGCTCCTCGCGGTGATCGCCCTCGTGACGGTGCCGATCTCCATCGCCATCACCGTGCTCATCGCCCGTCGTTCGCAGAAGCAGTTCGCCTTGCAGTGGGAGCACACGGGCAGCCTCACCGGGCATGTGGAGGAGACGTACACCGGCCACACCATCGTGAAGATCTTCGGGCGCCAGAAAGAGGCGGATCGCCCTGTTCGACGAGGAGAACGAAGAAGCTGTACCAGGCCAGTTTCAAGGCCCAGTTCATCTCCGGCATCATCATGCCCATGATGATGTTCGTCGGGAACCTTCAGTACGTGGCCATCGCCGTCGTCGGCGGGCTGCAGGTGGCCACGGGGGCTTTGTCCCTGGGTGATGTACAGGCCTTCATCCAGTACTCCCAGATGTTCACGCAGCCCATCACGCAGACTGCGAGCGTCGCGAACGTGCTTCAGTCGGCGGTCGCTTCGTCGGAACGGGTGTTCGAACTGCTCGACGAAAGCGAAGAGTCGGCCGAGCCGGCCGCGCCTGTCGTGCTGAAGCACGCGCAAGGCCACATCGAGTTCCGCGACGTCTCCTTCCGCTACCTTGCCCGATGTGCCCCTGATCGAGGGCCTGAACGTGGAGGTCCAGCCCGGGCAGACCGTGGCCATCGTCGGCCCGACCGGGGCGGGCAAGACAACGCTGGTCAACCTGCTCATGCGCTTCTACGAGATCGATAAGGGCGCGATCCTGGTCGACGGCGTGGACACCCGCGAAATGACCCGGGGCGATCTCCGCAGGCTGTTCGGCATGGTGCTGCAGGACGCCTGGCTCTTCGGGGGGACCATTCGCGAGAACATCGCCTACGGGCGCGACGGGGCAACGGAGGAGGAGATCATGGCCGCTGCCGACGCGGCTCACGTCCACCACTTCGTGCGCACCCTTCCCGAGGGTTACGACACGCGCCTCGACGACGATTCCGCCAACGTGTCTCAGGGCGAGAGGCAGCTCCTGACCATCGCCCGCGCTTTCGTCGCCGATCCGGAGATCTTGATCCTGGACGAGGCGACGAGTTCGGTCGACACCCGGACCGAGGTGCTCATCCAGAAGGCCATGGCCCGACTGCTCAGGGGGCGGACGAGCTTCGTCATCGCCCATCGGCTCTCGACCATCCGCGAGGCGGATCTCATCCTGGTCATGAACGAGGGGAGCATAGTCGAGCAGGGGACCCACGTGGGGCTGCTTGCTGCCAAGGGCTTCTACTACGACCTCTACAACAGCCAGTTCGTGGAGGCCCTCGCAGAAGCCTCTTGACGAGCGTCCTGGGCGCCGAGCGATGAAGAGTCCGGCGCCGCCAAGGCGAAATTGGTAGGCTTGTGGTCGGTCGTAATCTGAGCGAAACGGAGGGTCTTATGAAGCAACTCTCGAAACGATGGTTGGCCCTGCTTCTGCTGATGGGGATCCTGTTGCTCACCCTTACCGGGTGCGGCACGCAGGTCGACCAGTGGGGAACCGGCAGCGTTCTCTGGACCATGGCCGTGTTCTTCTTCTGGATGATCTACATCTGGATGTTCATCGCCATCTTCGGCGACATCTTGCGGCGCAACGACATCGGCGGCGGCAAGAAGGCCATGTGGATCATCTTCGTGATCTTCCTCCCGCTGCTCGGGATCTTGGTCTACATGATCGCCCGACCGAAGATGACCGAGCAGGACAAGCAACTGATGGAACAGGCGCAGGCGCGTGAACACCGGGCGGCCGGATACTCCGCCGCCGAGGAGATCGCAAAAGCTCAGGCGCTGAAAGACAGCGGGGCTATCACCGACGCGGAGTTCGAGGAGTTGAAGCGGAAGGCATTGGTCTAGGCACACGGGCTAGGACTGATGCGAGGAGGCCGGCCGCAAGGCCGGCCTCCTCGCCGTTTCTTGACCACTCCGCTGTGGACATCCGCGCTTCCCCGATGTGCCAAGGAGGGACTCCGGCACTCAGGGATCTCAGAACTCGATCACTCTTGGAGCGCCAGTGAAGGACGAGATGGTCGCGACGGCATCCTTCAGATAGAGGACCTGGGTGTTGTCGTCGGTGGCGGAGTACATCCTCTGCAGCTGAGGATAGGCATCCAACATGCTCTGCTTCGCCTCGACGCGGGGGTCGTCCACCACGGTCGCCTGCACTCGGATCCATTCGTCGCCGTTGAAGGCGCAGATCTCGACTCTGGGATTGGCCGCCATCTGCTTGGACACCGCTTTGACCTTGCCCGTTTGGATATAGAGTCTTCCGTCAAAGTGGTGGATGGTCCCGAAGGCACGAACCCTCGGCTGGTCGCCTTCCACCGTCGCCAGATAATAGGCCCCGCACTTCTTCAAGAAATCATGCACTTCCTGCACGGTCTGTTTCCTCCGATACTTCGCCGATATTCCTGTAGCAACTCCGATCCTGTGACTGCCGCGCCGCCAACGCGGCCTACGACGATACATGGTAGGGCGGTCGCCAGGTTCGGTCAACATTTGTCCTTCCTCGGAGAGCCTCTGCACACAAGTCAGCACACTACCCGCACCCGCGTGAGGTAGCCCCAGCAGCAAGGGCCCGACTGAACCTCCAATGACATCGAACAAGGCGTGATGAAATGGGTAAACTATGGGACTAAGATATGCGACTTGATACACCGCTCCACATATAGTAGTGTAGGAGGCGTTAGGGTGCTCGATGGATGTTCGTGAGTGAGAAAAGGGGGGCTTCGAATGGGGGCGAAGCAGTCGGGCGATCACCCCAAGATTGCCGACAAGACCGTGCTGAAGAGCCTGGGCCAATGCTCCTTTGCCCAGGGCGGCGAGATCGCGAGCGTGGACGTCAAAGATGGCAAGATCGTTCGCATACGGCCCCACCATCATGACGAGCGGTATACCAAGGAAGAACTTGGCCAGTACAAGCTGGAGAAGGACGGCATCGTTTACGAGACGCCTCTCAAGGGTCTCCTAGCTCCCTTCCATCTGGCTTACAAGAAGAGGGTCTATTCTCCCAACCGCATCAAGTACCCGCTCAAGAGGGTCGACTGGGACCCGGACGGCGCCCCCGGATCGACCGGCCCGGGTGGGCGTAACACGGAGAACCGGGGCACGAGCAAGTTCGTGCGTATCAGCTGGGACGAGGCGGCCACGATCGTCGCCAACGAGATCAGGCGCGTCAACAAGGAATACGGGCCCCTCGGCGATATGCGCTCACGGTGACGGACACGGAGAGACCAAGACGGTCCACGGCGTCCACGGCGTGATGATGGACCTCCTAGCCTTGACCGGCGGCTTCACCCAGGTAGTACGCAACGCCGACAGCTGGGAGGGCTGGTACTGGGGCACGAAGCACGTCTGGGGCAACGGGGAGAACGGCCTGTGCCTGCCGGCCGATAACATCATGAACGACGTGACCCAGCACACGGACATGCTGATCCACATCGGGTCCGACCTGGAGACCACCCCGTGGGGCTTCGCCGGGCAGTTCCCGACCAACGTCCTCTACTACTGGACCAAACTGGGCAAGAAGCAGATCTTCGTCTCCCCCGACCTCAACTACTCGGGCGCTGTTCACGCAAACAAATGGATCCCCATTCTCCCCAACACAGACGCGGCGCTGCACCTGGCTATCGCCTACACGTGGATGACCGAGGGGACATACGACAAGGAGTACGTCGCCACCCATGTCGTGGGATTCGAGAAGTTCGAGGACTACGTGCTGGGCCGCGAGGACGGCGTCGCCAAGACCCCAGAATGGGCCTCGGCCAAGTGCGGGGTGCCGGAGTGGACCATCAAGGCGCTGGCCCGGGAATGGGCTCGGCAGATAACCACCGTCATTCATTTCTACGGCGGTTCCTACGTGCGTGGCCCCTACTCGCACGAACCGGCCCGGCTGGAGGCCTACCTGCTCGGCATGCAGGGCCTGGGCAAGCCGGGCGTCCACCAGTACTTCAAGATGGGTGGGGACGACCACTGGATGAACGACGGGCCCAAGACGAAGGTGCAGTTGCCGGACATGCGCTTCCCGGCCGAGGAGAAGAAAGCAAAAGGCGTCCTGTTCCCGGGCCAGGGCCAGCTGTGGCCTTCCTCCAAACAGATCATCCCCAAGACACAGCTCTACGACGCCATCATGAGTGGTCACACGGAGAGTTCCGGCAGCACCATGTTCTTCGCGCCGCTCGAAGACCAGTTCCGTAAGGTCATCTATCCGATCCCCAAAGAAGAAGGCGGCACGGAGATCCACATGATCTGGATGGACAACCCCTGCCGCACGACCTGTTGGAATGACGGGTTCAAGACGGTCGAAGCGCTGCGCAACCCCAAGATCGAGACGCTCATCGTGCAGCACCTGTGGCTTGAGAACGATACTGTCCTGGCCGATCTCATCCTCCCCGTCAACACCAAGCTCGAGGAAGAAGACATCCTGCGCTTGTCGGCAGGTGGCCGGTCGGTCCACGGTGCGATCATCGAGAACCAGGCTATCGAGCCGGTGGGCGAATCCCTCAGCGATTTCCAGGCTGTCGGCGAAGTAGCCAAGAAGCTGGGGCTCTACGAAGAGTACGCCGGGCCGCTCTCCATCAGGGAGAAGATGAAGATCGGCTACGACAACATGCGGCTGGGGGACGTGATCGAGTGGGAGGACTTCCAGGACAAGGAGTACTGGATCGCGCCGACCGACCCGGATTGGGAGAAGGTGCCGGCGGGTCTCCGGCTCTTCTACGAGGATCCCGAGAAGAACCCGCTCGACACTCCCACCGGCAAGCTTGAGTTCTACTCGCAGCGACTGGCGGAGATCTTCCCCGACGATGACGTCCGCGGGCCGATGGCCAAGTGGATCGAGAAAGACGAGTTCCACGACGAGCGCGTCTCGAGCGAGAGGGCCCAGACGTATCCGCTGCTTCTCATGACCAACCACGGGCGCTGGCGTATCCATGCGCAGAACGACGACATCCCCTGGACCCGCGAGATCTTCACCTGCAAGGTCAAGGGCTGGGACGGCTACATGTACGAGCCCATCTGGATGCATCCCGAAGGACGCCGAAGCACGGGGGATCAAGAACGGTGACATCCTCAAGATGTTCAACGAGCGTGGCATCGTCCTCGGAGGAGCTTTGGTGTGGGAGCGGATCACACCCGGTGCGGTGTCGAGCGACCACGGAGCGCGAGCCGACATGATCTGCGTCGGCGGCCCCGACGGCAACATCGATCGCGGCGGCGCCAATAACCTGATCTCCCCGCTGAAGGGCATCTCCAAGAACTGCTGGGGTATGGCGACGAGTGGCTTCCTGGTCGATGTGCAGAAGGTCACCATGGCCGAGATGGAGGCCTGGAGAGAGAAGTACCCCGAGGCATTCGCAAGGGAGTACGACCCTGCCTCCGGGCTCGTTCGAGGCGTGGGTGCTGAAGGAGGGTGAGATCCAGTGAAGGTCTTCGTCTTCGACACGTCCATCTGCAACGGCTGCTACTGCTGCCAGATCGCCTGCAAGGACGAGCACTGCGGCAACGATTGGACGCCCTACGCGATGCCTCAGCCGGAGACCGGGCAGTTCTGGCTCAAGCTGAGCGAGTACGTGCGGGGCACCGTCCCCAAAGTCAAGGTCCACTACGTGGCCACTCTCTGTAATCACTGTGATGAACCCGACTGCGTCAGCGCATGCGAGATCGAGGGTGCCATCTACAAGCGAGAAGACGGCCTGGTCATCATCGACCCGGAAGTCTGCACCGGTTGCACCAAGTGCGCGTCTGCCTGCCCCTATCAGGCGATCTACATGAACGATTCACTCCAGATAGCTCAGAAGTGCACGGGGTGTGCCCACCTGCTCGACGCGGGCTGGAAGGAGCCGCGCTGCGTGGATGCCTGTCCCACCGGTGCTCTGCAGTTCTTGGAGGAAGCTGAGGCCGCGGAGTCGATAGCCGGCGCGGAGCCGCCCAAGCCGGTGACGGGATCGCGTCCCCGAGTCTACTACCGCAATCTGCCCAAGAAGTTCATCGCCGGGACCTTGTACGACCCGGTGAAGAAGGAGGTGATCATCGGGGCGACATGCAAGCTGACTCCGGCCGAGGGGGGCCCGAGCTCGAGTGTCAAGACCGACGGCTTCGGCGACTTCTGGTTCGAGGGGCTGGATGCCGGGGTCTTTTCCCTGGCTATGAGTGCTGATGGCTTCGAGGGCAAGACGCTCACCGGGCTGAGTACTGATCAGGACATCAATCTCGGCGACATACCACTGGGGTAGGCCGACGCTGGGCTGTGACGCGAACGTCGTTGGCTAGTACACGCACGCGATTAGGGGGAAAGCTGATGGACCTGCGGAGTGAGTTCGAGGAAGAATGCGACCAGATTCGGGAACCGGGCAAAGCGACACGCGGTCTCAGCCGCCGGGACTTCCTTAAGATGGCGGCGATCACCGGGGGGGCGATCGGCGCGGGCGGCGCTTTCGGAGGTCTCCTCGCTGCCTGCGGCGAGGAAGAGACCACGACCACGAGCGTTGCCGCTACCACCACGACCGCCGCGCCCTCCACAACCACGAGCGCCGCGCCGGCCTCGAGTACCACGGTCAGCAGCGGAGTCGAGACGGGCCGGCCGGTCAAGATCGGTTACGTCGTCCCCATTACGGGGCCGCTCGCGTCGTTCTCGTCGGGCGCGAAGTGGGCGCAGAAGCACTTCGAGGATGCCATAGGTGAGGGGATCGTCTTCGGCGACGGGAAGCTGCATCCCATTCAGGTGCTCACGACCGACACGCAGTCCGACTCCAACCGGGCTGCTCAGGTCACTGCCGACCTGATCCTGAACAACAAGGTAGACCTGATCTTCGCCTCGTGCACGCCGCCCACCGTGAACCCCTCCGGCGACGTGGCGGAATCAATGGCAACCCCGTTCATCTCCAACTGGGCCGAGTGGCACGGCTTCATCATGGGTCGTCAGGCGCCCGCCGAAGGCTTCCACTGGACCTACACGTACGCCTTCGACGACGCGGTGACGGCGATCAACTACATCGGCGTATTCAACATGGCGCCCAACAACAAGAAGATCGGTCTCGTACTGTGCAACGACGACGACGGCAACAGCTGGGCTCAGTTCGGCCCGCCCATCTTCGAGGGAGCAGGTTTCGAGGTCGTCATGCCCGACCTGTACCCGCCGGGCGCGGAGGACTTCACCCAGCAGATCTCGGTTCTCAAGAAAGAGGGCTGCGAGCTGATGGTCGCGGTCATGCTCACGCCCGATTTCACCAACTTCTGGACCCAGGCCCGCCAGCAGGCCTACGAGCCCGTGATCCCATTCGGGCAGAAGGCTCTCATCTTCCCGGAATCGGTGCAGGCTCTGGGCGACATCGGCATCAATCTCTGTTGTTCAGGCACTTGGACGCCGCGCAGCAACTTCAAGGACTCGCTCACCGGAATGACGTGCCGGGAACTGGCCGATGAGTACGAGGCTTTCAGCGGCAATCAGTGGAGCGAGGCCATGATCATCCTCACCGGCTTCGAGTGGGCCGCCGATGTCTTCGCCCGGCTGACGAACGTGGACGACAAGGAAGAGTACGTGACGAGGATCACTGAGACGAAGCTTCCCTGCATGTTAGGGACGATCGACTTCACCGCTCCGGTGAAGGAGATGACGGGCCATCCGCACCCCAATGTGGGGGTGCCCCCCGAGGCGGCCGGCCAGTGGGTCAAGACCGAGGCCGGGGAGAAGTGGCCTATCGACAAGGTGCTGATCTTCACCACGTCGCCGGATGTCATTCAGGTGGAGGCCGAACTGCAACCCATGGACTACTGATGCCCTTAGGAGGAAGGCGGCATGAGCACCACAGACCAACGGACTGAAGGAAGGCAGCGAACATGGTGACGCAAGGCCAGCTGGCAGAGATTGTCGGTGCGGGGAACGTTCGCGCCGACACGGGGACACTTGAGGCCTACGCGGCGGATCACAGCTTCGTGGGCAAGATGACTCCACGGTATGTGGTGAAGGCCGACGGTCTGGAGACGGTCACGAAGCTCGTGAATCTGGCCAAGGAGACGGGCGCAGGCCTGGTCCCCGTCAGCTCGGGCGGGCCCCACTTCCATGGTGACACCGTCCCCTCCACGGGCGACGCCGTTGTCGTCGACCTGAGCGGCATGAAGAAGGTCGATCTCATCGATACCTTCGAGCGGGTGGCGTCGATGATCGAGCCGGGGGTGACCTTCGGAGAACTCATCCCGGCGGTGGCCGAAAAGGGTCTGCGCCTGAACATGCCGCTCGCCCCGCGCGCCACCAAATCGGTGGTGGGCAGCATGCTCTCCCGGGAGCCCGTGATCATGCCCCACTATCACTGGGACATCTCCGACCCTATCGGCTCGACGGAGGTCGTCTTTGGAACTGGTGACATGTTTCGCACCGGCGCGGCCGCAGGACCGGGCGACATCGCCGCGCAGCGCAGAGGTGGCGGCGTGCAGAAAGAGGCGGCGGGACCTTCGGCCACGTCCTTGCACCGTATGCTGCAGGGAGCGCAGGGAACGATGGGCATCGTCACCTGGGCGTCGGCCCGGTGTGAGCTGATCCCCGACAGGGAGCAGCCATACTTCCTCGCCTCGAGCGAGTGGGCAGGCTTCTGGAGGCGGCCCACTGGCTCGTCCGCCTCCGCCTCGGCAACGAGCTTCTCATCCTCAACAACGTCGATGTTGCCGCGCTCATGGCTGCCGACGAAGTCGACTACGCCAAGCTCGTGACCAAGCTGCCCCGGTGGGTGCTGTTCTTCAATCTGGGCGCCTACAAGTACTTCCCCGACATGAGGATAGAGGGTCTCATACAGGATACGCGCGAGCTCGTGCAGCGGCTGGGCATGGAGACCGCACAAAGCGTCGGAGGCATCGCTGCCGGCGAGTTCCTGGAGACGATCCGCAAGCCCTCGACAGAGCCCTACTGGAAGCTGCGCAGGGGCGGAGGGGTCCAGGATGTCTTCTACGTCACCACCTCGGCCAGGGTCCCCGAGCAGATAGATGTGATGCGCACAGTCGTCGAAGCGGCCGGATACGGGGCGGGGAAGATGGGCATCTACGTGCAGCCCATCGTCCAGGGTACGAACATCCATGTGGAATTCAGCCTCTTCTACGATCCGGACGACCGGGCCGAAGCGGAGATCGTGCGCGGGTTGGCGACGAGCGCCATCCAACCGCTCATGAACGCGGGAGCCTTCTTCTCGCGTCCGTTCGGCGAAGCGGCGCGGACGATCATGAACCGGGATGCGGCTTCAATCGACGCCTTGAGGAAGTACAAGGCCATTATCGACCCGGCCGGCATCCTCAATCCCGGCAAACTCTGCTTCTAAGGGAAGGGTGACAAGATGCCTCTGGAAGATTATCGGGCTGAGATGGAGTCGTGCTGCCGTTGCTCGGCCTGCAAGTTCATCCCCCTGGAGCAGATCACCGGCCAGGAACACTCCTACGCCTGCCCCAGCATCCAGCGCTTCAACTTCCATTCGTACTCGGGCGGGGGTCGAATGGGCTTCGGCCTCGGGTTGCTGCACGAGCGTGTCGAGTACACACCCAAGACCGCGGAGGTGGTCTACAACTGCAACCTGTGCGGCGCCTGCGATGTCTCCTGCAAGTACGCCATGGAGTTCGACGTCCTCGAGCCCCTGTACGCGGTGCGCGAAGAGTGTGTCGACCACGGTCAGACGGTGCCGGTTTGGGACAAGCTGGTCGAGGGCATGGCCAAGGGCGCTCCAACGCTGGTGAATCCCGGTGGAAAGCGCGGGCGGTGGGCCAAAGACCTGGACGTCAAGGACGCCAGGAAGGACAAGCCGGCGGTGGTGTACCACGCCGGTTGTCTCGCGGGGAGCGACGAAGCCAGCGGCAGGGTCGCTGCTGCCGCCGTCTCTCTGCTGAAGAAGGCCGGTCTCGATGTGGGCATCGCCGGGGACAAGGAGCTCTGCTGCGGCGGCCGCGCCTACGAGATGGGCTACAGGGATGAGGCGATCGCGCAGGCCGAGCTCAATGTGGCCCGCTTCAAGGAGTCCGGCGCCAAGGAGATCGTGACCGGCTGCGCTCACTGCTATCAGTACTTCAAGGTGCTCTATCCCAAACTGGGCGTGGATCACGGTCTGAAGATCACGCACATCAGCGAATGTCTGGCCGACCTGGTCGGGCAGGGCACGCTCAAACCCACGAAGCCTGTCGACATGACCATCACCTACCACGATCCCTGCCACTTGGGCCGCCTGAGCGAGCCCTGGATCGCGTGGAAGGGCGTGCAGCGGGAGCGGCACATGCGCGTGTACGACCCGCCGCGCGTCCTGCGCCGGGGTACCCACGGGGTCTACGAGTCTCCCCGGGAGCTGCTTGCGAGCATCCCCGGCGTGAAGCTGGTGGAGATGGACCGCATCAAGGAATACGCCTGGTGCTGCGGAGCCGGCGGAGGGGTGCGGGGAGACCAATCCCGAGTTTGCCGCCTTCACCGCGGCCCAGCGGATGGCAGAGGCCGAGTCCACCGGAGCCGAAGCCCTGGTGACGGCCTGTCCCCACTGCGTACAGACTCTTGCTGGAGACTCGAGCGACCTCAAGGTCTATGACATCGTCGAGATCTTGGACAAGGCGATTTAGGGGGTGCTTGAGACATGGCACTAACGAAAGAGCAGTATCAGGCCTTCGAGGCCATCGTCGGGCCGGAGAACATCTCGGACGATCCCGTGGACCTGGACGCCTGGGCGTGGCGTTCGGGCCAGGCCGCCATGGCTCAAGATTTCAAGCCGAGGTTCGAGGCCATCGTCATGCCTGGCAGCACCGAAGAGGTACAGGCCATCGTGCGGCTGTGCAACAAGTTCGGGGTGCAGTTCAAGGCCTCCAGCACGGGCTGGGGCGTTTACTGCGACGCCGGCGGGCCGGGCTGCATCAAGCTCGACATGCGGCGCATGAACCGTATCATCGAGATCAACGAAGAGAACATGTACGCGGTCGTGGAACCCTACGTCATCCATGCCCAACTCCAAGCGGAACTCATGAAGAAAGGGTTCTGCTGCAACGTGAACGGTGCTGGGGGTGTCACCTCGGCCATGCCGCTGGCGGCGCACGAGGGCATCGGGCACATGAGCGGCACGTGCAGCATCAGCGAGCGCAACCAGTTGGCCCTGGAATGGGTCACCCCCGAAGGCGAGGTCATCCAGACCGGTTCGCTGTCCGCTTTGGGCGAATGGTTCTGCGCCGACGGCCCCGGCCCCTCACTTCGCGGCGTCGTCCGCGGCAATGTGACCCCTCTGGGCGGTCTGGGTGTCTACACCAGGGCTGCGCTCAAGATCTACCACTGGCCGGGCCCGCCCACGATGGAGGTCAAAGGCTGCTCGCCGGACTACGTCATGCAGAATCCGGGGAACTTCCTGCTCCGCTATCTGTCCTGGCCGGACGAAGATGGGCGCCAGGACGGCATGCGCAAGCTCGGCGAGAGCGAGATCGCCTTCGGGACCATGGGCTTCAACCCCAACATGGTCGCTGCCAACGTCGCGACGAACAACGAACAAGAACTCGTCCTGGCAGAGCAGTATGCCAAGGAGATCGTCGGTCCGGGGATCTGCGTCGTCATCGCCGGCAATTCGCCTCGAGACTTCGAGTACAAGAGGCTGGTGCTGGAGCAGATCATCAAGGACACCAACGCCACCTCGCTCAAGGCTGTGGAGGAGGGGGAGGTCCATGATGGCTTCATCTGGCGCTTCATTCGCGTCACCGCCTCCATCCGGGAGACCATGCGGGCCACAGGTGTGTTCGGTGGCGAGGTGTTCGGCACCGACTCCTACCTCGTACTGCGCAACGCTGTGCAGCATTCCCGGGCCGACAAGCAGGAACTCATCGACCTCGGTCTCGTCTTTCCGGACAACGTCGACCCCTTCATCACGTCGCTCGAGCAGGGGCAACTAACCCACTCCGAGGTACTGCTGCGCTGGGCTCCGGCTCCGGACGTGGCGGACGGGGCCTGGAAGTTCGTGGGGAAGGCGAACCAGAACACCGTCGACGGCCACTACGGGCTGCCGCACCATCTCTTCCACGACATGCAGCACGATTTCTTCGGGCCGCATACCAACAACTACACCTACTGGCTGCGCAGGATCAAGAAGAGCTTCGACCCCAACGCCGTGTCCGAGGCCAGCAACCACCTGACGGCCAAGGACGGGTAGAGCGCCGGGCAGGGCGCGGCGGCAAGCCGCCGCGCCCACCTGTCCCTCCGAACGGTGCGTTCCGAGTCCTGCGCTGCATGCGACGGGCTCGGCCTGTTAACGTAACGATGAGCGGAGCGCAGGATGAGCCCAGGCGACAAGGAGTTGGATTGATCCAGGTCTACAGCATCAAAGATCTTGAGCGTGTGACCGGGGTGCCTCGGACGACGATCCATTTCTACCTGCGCCAGGGATTGTTGCCTCGCCCTCAGAAGACGGCCGCCAGCCGCTCGCTATACACCGACGAGCACGTCAAGATCCTGCAGAAGATCGCCGACCTCAAGCGTCAAGGCCTCTCGCTCACCGAGATGGAGCGCGAATTGCAGCCCCGCGTGGACCTGGCCAACGAAGAGAGCATAGATCTCGTTGCTCAAGAGCACGAGCGGACGCACAACCAGATCCTGGCCCTCGCGGCTCATGAGTTCGCCACGAAAGGGTACAAGAACACCCACGTGACGACGATCATGCGCGGGCTGGGCATCACCGCTACCGTGTTCTACGCCCACTTTCCCAGCAAGCGAAGACTGCTTGCCGAATGCGTCACCGTATTGATGAGCTGGAGTATCAGATACGTGGACGGCGTGCAGGCTGAGATGGATGATCCCGCGGAACGGCTGCTGTGGAACATATACGGGCACTCACGTGTGTTCGAGCTTGGCTCCGCAGCTCTGGCTGTCATCCGGGTCGAGGGAACGGACGACGACAACGAGTCTCACAGAGCGATCCAGCGAGGCCTCCAGGCGACGGTCGACCACATTCTGGCCGACCTCGACAGCAAGCAGTCCATGTATCCGAATCCATCGCGGTTCCGCGGCGACCTAATAGCGCTCAACCTTTTCGGAGCCTACGAGCACTTGGCTTTCAGGTCTCGTTTCGACAAGGAATACAGCCGCAGGGAGGCGCTGGAGGCCCACCTTTGGCTCTTCCTTGCAGCCCAGGCCGCTCGCAACGGAGAGATAGATATCGACTCACGTCTCGCTCGCTACGGGGATCTGATCGACAAGCTCTCTTCGGGGATGCCGCCGCTGCCACCCGAGTTCGAGGTCGAACAAGGCGACGGAAGACGCTAGCAGGCCTCTGGGATATCCTCAGGGTTCTTGTAGAACCCGAACACGCAGGCCCCGTGGTATGGCGGTCCGGCGGCGATGTGCATCGCACCGAGGTTTCCTGTGGCCTCGAGTCCCAGGGCTTCCATCACCGGGCAGTGCGCGCAGTACATGGGGAATCCTCCAAGCCCCAGGTACTCTGTTAGAGAGGCAGCCCCTATGGGTACCCTCGGGGCATCTACCGGATGTAGAAAGGGGAGTCATGGCGTTCATCGACAAGACAATCGAGGTCGCGGCAGACATTCACGACGCGTATGAGGTATGGACGGCCTTCACGGACTACCCTGAGTTCATGGAGTGTGTCGAGACGGTGACGGTCGCATCAGACGACGGACTCCACTGGGTCGCCTTGATCGAGGATGAGACGTGCGAGTGGGATGCCGACGTCGTCGAGGAGGTCCCGGACACGAAAGTCACATGGCGGGCCATTGACGGCCGCGAAACCGGCGAGGTGCGCTTTGAGAAGCTGGCGGACGGCTTCACCAAGGTGACCTACCAACTCGAGTACGACCCGGCCTCGTGGGACCGCGATGTCCATGTGGTGAAGGATTGGATGAATCGTCGAGTCGAGGAGGATCTCGACAGCTTCAAGGAACTGGTCGAAGCCATAGCTTGAGTTCCGCGGGAACAACGGGTACGCCCTCGGGGTCAGACCAGGAGAGTGACTCAGAATACCGACAGGGTTGAAACCTAGTGATTCGTCCCCGCATCGCGGCTGTTGCCTCTGCGATTGCCGCTTCCACGGTCGCTTTCGTGGTGGTGAGTCGTTGGCACCTGGTAGGGACACTGGCCGGTGCCGTACTCATTCCTCTGGTCTACACGCTCGTCTCTCACTGGTCGTCCCACAGCCTCGATCACATGGCCAAGTGGCTGCGGCGCCGCGCGAGGGGCCGCAATCTGGACGGGGAGCCGACCCAACCCTCCACCGAGGAAGAAGCTCTTTCTTCTCCTGCGTCGGGGGACGTGGGCCGGCTATCCAGCCCGGGTACTGCCACCAGAAGCACAGTTCCGAACCGTGGCGCCAGGATGACCCAGTGGTTGCTGATAGGGGTCGCCTCTCTCGCGCTGGCGGTGAGCATCTATGCCATTACCTCGCCAAGTCCCGTCGAGAGGGTGATCGTCCACGACAGAGTGGTTGAGAAGACCAGTATCGTGACAACATCGGCTGAGGCGTCCGGCGCACAGGGATCCGACGCGAGCAGCCGGGTCACAACCGATACGATGGCAGCGGGCACGGTCACGGACTCGACCACTGTCGTAGCGCTGAATCCTGAGCAGACGGGGCAGTCATCGTCCACGACTGTGGCTCCCGCCACCACGACGACATCGCTGCCACCTTCGTCTACGACTACCGTGCCGGCTACCACGACGACGTCGCTTCCGCCTTCGTCTACAACGACCGGACCGCCAAGCACCGCCACATCGCTGCCCTAGGAGGTCGCAGTGCGCATCGCCGTCGTTCATGGGTACTACCTTCATGACTCGGGCAGCGGGATATACGTGCGCGAGGTGGTGCGTGAGCTGGTCCGACGGGGCCATGACGTCACCCTTGTTTGTCAGGAGCGCAGTCCCGAACTCTACGACTTCATCGACTCCGTCTATGCCGTCGGGGAGAACGATGTCGAGCCAGTGCGTCTCGGTGACGCGCGACCACCGCTGTACGAGGGGCGCTGCCGGCTCGTGCGGCCGCAGCTCCGCCGTCTGCTTGTGTACGTGGACGGTCCGTTCCAGGGGTTCGAGGCCGAGCAGGTAAGGGCGTTTCAAGACAGTCCTACCGAGTGGATCGAAGCATACGTGCTCGAAAATGTCTCAGCCTTGCGGGCCATATTCGCGGCTTGGCCTCCCGACCTCGTGCTTGCGAACCACGCGATGATGGCGCCGTACGTTGTCAAGCAGGCGCTGGCCGCGGCCGCTCCCTACGTGGTGACCGTGCATGGGTCGGAGCTCAACTTCAGCGTCAAGCATGATCGACGACTTGCCCCCTTCGCTCTGGAAGGTCTGGAGGCCGCTGCCGCCGTGGTGACCGTATCCGAACCGGGCGCGGCCGAGATCATCACCTGGGCGTCCGAGCACGGCGTGGACATGGCGAGCAAGACCCATGCCATCCCGCCGGGGGTCGACGCGCGTACCTTCGCTCCCGCCTCCGATCGAGCAGCGGCGATCGAGGCTCTGAACCGTGAGGTCCCTCTGCCCGACGATCTTCAGCTGCGTCCCGAGGAACGCATCATCGTCTACGCCGGCCGGCTGATGTGGACGAAAGGCGTCCAGTACGCCGTCTCTTGCCTGCCCCGTGTGCTTGCGCACTATCCTTCGGTGCGGTTGCTGATCGCGGGGGAGGGCCCGGCTCAGGCGCCCCTGGTAGAGCTGGCAGCGCTCCTCGGCGCGGGAGATGAGGTGGCTGCGCGTTCCCTTGCACTGAGGGCGGACGAGCTCCGTGCCCCAGCGGAGTTCGGCGAGCTGGTTCCCGCCACGGTGCCCCACGTCGGCCCTCTGCCGCTACACTTTCTCGGCCATATCAACTCAGCCCAGCTTGGTCGCCTTTTTGCTGCCGCGGACGTCTCGCTGGCCCCGTCAGTATTCCCAGAGGCGGTGGGGCTCGTCACCATCGAGGCGCTTTCCGCCGGCGCGCTGCCCCTGGCGACCTTCCACTCCGGCCTCGCCCCCATAGTCGATGCGGTGGCGGACGTCTTGGCGGACCCGCTGCTGAGGGCGCTCGCTCCCGGTCGCTGCCTTACCGAGGAACTGTCGCGCCTGACGATACATGTTCTCGGCCGCTACCCCACGGCCAGCCCTGCTTTTCGTAGCCGACTCCACGATCTCTGTCACCAACGCTTTGCGTCCTGGGGAAAGGTCGCCGAGCGGTATCTCGAGCTCGCCAGGAGCGAGAATACTCACTGAGCGTAAGCATCTTCACCATGTGGTAATGGAGCGTCCGACGACGGGAGGCGGCAAGATGGGAGATCACGGGTCGGAAGAGAGACTGACTCGGCTGGAGTCGCGCATCGCCAGGTTGGAAGAGGACAACACGCGTCTCCAGAGGGTGAAGGATGCGCAGGAGATACAGAACGTGTTCTCGCTGCACGAGTACTATCACCAAGCCGGCAGGCACGCGGACGAGATGGACGCGATATGGGCGCAGAAGACGCCCGGGTTGGCCATGGAGGAAGCCGTCCTGAACGGTCGGTATGTCGGACTGGAGGCGGTCACGGGCTACTACGTCGACTTCTTCGAGCGGTTCTTCCAGCAAGGACTGGAGGAGATGCGCAAGATCTACCCCGAGGTGGAGACAGAGCCCGGCAGCAGCATGCCCTTTGGCGTGCAACTCCTGCACACGCTCACCACTCCCATAATCGAAGTCGCCGAGGACAGGGAGACGGCCAAGGCGGTGTGGATATCGCCCGGTTATGTCACGGCGCCCTCCGGGGGGAGACTTCAGGCGTTCTGGCATTGGGACAGGTACGCGATCGATTTCGCAAGAGAAGAGGCCGGGTGGAAGATATGGCACTTCTGGGTGGGGAAGGACTTCAGCACCCCGTACGAGACGAGCTGGGTGGAAGCGGCCCTCGATTCCCCGGGGATCCAACTGGATAGCGTGCCTGGCTTTCCCAAGCCCAACGCCCCCAGCCAGACTCACTACGGCGGGTACAGTCCCTTCCGGCCGGCGCGATTCGTACCGGTGCCGCCCGTTCCCTATCGGACCTTCAGCGAGACGTTCAGCTACTGAGCCCGGCGAGTCTCGCTCTCGGCCGATGGCTCCAGCCGCGAAAAGACATCTTCCCCGCGCAGCCAGCGCTTCTCGGCATCCGCTTCGCGGAGCGCCAGCCCCAGCCCCGAACGGAACTCGATCGGCTGACCGGCCAAGCCGAGCGTATCCAGAGCGTCCATGACTCCCCTCATCATGGCGGCCGCTCCCAGCTGATGCGCGGTGGAACTGGGTATGAGCCGATTGTCATCGCACCCGGCGCACAGCGAAGCGTCAGCCGACACGAAACCTCTGCAGGCCAGGGGCCGCGAGCTGTAGACCAGGCACAGACCGTCGCCCAGAAGAGGGCAAGGCTGGAGATGGCGCCGGGCCGGCGGTTCCTCCGTGCTGGGGTCACTGCCGCTCGCCTTCTCCGGGGGTCGCGGGGCAGACTCAGGCGTCAGCGCGGCGAGACGCGCCGCCAGAGCGGGGTCGGCGTCGCCTGAGTCGCGAAGCCGATGGATTACGGCGAACACCTCGATGGGGCTTGCGCTGACGGGAAGCGCGCGGCAGCAATAGTCGCAGCCGGGGCCGCAGGCCATCTGCCCGCCGGGTAGAGCGTCGAAGGCCTTCTGCGTCATCCGGTCGAGTTCCCTCTGCAGTCGCCGCGCCAGGTCGTCCAGCCGGCCGCTGCTCCTGCCCGGCCCCAGGGCGGCATTGGTCAAGCCGGCGCCGAGGGCTCGCGCGGCTTCGGCGTAAGGCTTCCATATGGGGGAGAGCTGCGGCGACCTTTCCATGGAGACGCATAGGGTACGGCACGCGCGGGACGAGCGCAACACGGCACATTCTCCGGCCCGCAGTGCGTCGACGAGCATTCTATTGACTTTCGCCCTGGCCCGCGATACGTTAACGACGATTCGTATACGAACTCTGATACGAAGTCGGTAGGGGTTCGTCTCGTTCGAAACCCGGTAGTCAACGTGAACGCTCGATTAGGAGTCGGTGAACATGGCGGAACAAGATTACGTTCACATGCCCACGCTCGAAGAGTACTCGGAGCGCTTCAAGAACTTCTTCAAGTTCAAGCGATCGGAGGACGGCATCCTCGAAGTGCGCATGCATACCTTCGACGGTCCGGTGCATTGGAGCTACCAGATGCATCACGCCTTCTCCGAGCTCTGGACCACCATCGGCCACGACACGAAGAACGAGGTGCTCATCTTCACCGCCACCGGCGACAAGTGGATCGCCGAGGTCGACGCCTCGTCGTTCAAAGACGTCGAGGATTCCCCCGATGACGACCAGCGCTTCAACGTCCAGATCTACGACACGCTGAAGGTCGTGGAGAACTTCGTCAACGATATCGAGATCCCGACCATCTGCGCCGTAAACGGCCGTGGCATCCACTGGGAGATGGCCATGATGAGCGACATCACCATCTGCACTCCCGATTTCATCCTGCAGGACGATCACTTCGGTATGCACGGCGGTCACGTTCCCGGTGACGGCATGACCATGGCCCTGCAGAAAGTACTGGGCGTCAAGCGCGGCAACTACATGAGCCTCACCCTGCAGGGCATCGACGCCGAGACGTGCCTGAAGCTGGGCGCGGTCAACGAGATCGTGGAGAGAGACAAGATCGTGGAGCGGGCCTGGGAGCTGGCACGCATCATCATGAAGACGAACCGTTCCACGCGGCGCCTGACGCATCACATCTGCGCGCGTCCCTGGCGGGAACTGGTAGAGCAGAACCTTCGCCAGCACGTGTACGCCGAGATGTATTCGTTCAACCTGGTCAAGTCGGCCCACGAGTTCGAATACATCAAGTACGACGACGACAAGATGGCCAAGATGTGATCGCATCGGAGTCGCCACACGCATTGAGACTGGAGGGCAAGGCCGCGTTGGTCACGGGGGCCGGCACGGGTATCGGTCAGGCCACAGCCCTGCTCCTCGCGCGGGAAGGCGCCGATGTGGTCGCCACCGATCTCGATCTATCGCACGCTGAAGAAACGGCAGCGGCTATCGCTGGCATGGGTCGAAAGTCGGTGGCCATAGCCGCGGACATGTCGAAACCCGGCGAACTGTACGCCATGGTCGACAGAGCCATCAGCGAGCTCAGAGGCATCGACATACTGGTCAACAATGCCGGAGTGGGCAAGGTTTTCGCCCCCACGCTGGAACTGGAGGACGTGGAGGCTTGGGACAGGGTGATGGCGATCAATGTGAGAGCCACGTTCCTTTGCAGTCAGCGGGTCGCGCGCTGGATGAAGGAGCATGATGGCGGCAAGATCGTCAACGTAGCTTCTCAGACAGGGATAGCCGGGGCGCCCAACATAAACGCCTACGGACCGTCCAAAGCCGCCGTGATAAACATGACGCGGTCCCTGGCCGTGGAGTGGGCGAAGTACAAGATCAACGTCAACTGCGTAGCGCCGTGTTGGACTCGGACGCAGCGTCTGGAGGCTGCCATCGACAAGGGTGTGGTGTCTCTGGAGGAGATCCAGAAGAGGTGCCCCATGGGACGGCCGGCGGAGCCGGAGGAGGTGGCTGAGGCCATCCTCTTCTTGGCTTCCGACGACGCCGGATTCATCACTGGGGTCACGCTGCCCGTGGACGGTGGATGGCTTGCGTACGGATACCAGACCGTGTAGGCGCGCGGAGCTCCCGTCGCTTGAGCGCCCACCGGCCCGCCCACCTGGCCAGGCGAAATCCGCCACGTCGGCCGGTCCATCTTCCTGCGATTGCGGCTATGCTGGGGTAACGTCGTACGCAACTCGGTGGATGGAGAACAGCCATGATCACAACGGAAGAGTTCCTCAGCCATAAGAACCTCGCGCTTGTCCGACTCTCCGCACAGACCCCCGTCATGGGCGCCAAGATGAACGAAGAGTTGGTCCGCAAGGGCTACACGGTCCCGGTGGTATATCTGAACACGGGGCCAACGGACCCGAGCATCGCCGAGCCTGAAGGACACGGTCGACGGAGCCATCATCGCCGTTCCCAGAAGCGAGTGCGCAGCCGCCGTGCAGGAGGCTATCGATGCGGGTATCCCGCGCCTGTGGCTGCAGAGCGGATCCGACTCGAAGGAGGCCCTCGCCTTGTGCGAGGCCAACAACGTCCCGGTCATCCATGGGGCCTGCGTTCTCATGTATGCACAACCCGTAGAATCGGTCCATCGCTTTCATCGCGGCATCTGGAAGGTATTCGGCAAGCTGCAGGCGTAGCCCATCGCGGGGGCGTCGACCCCCGGGACTATTGACTTTCGTCCGGCCCCGCGGTACGGTATCAAAACTTCGTATACGAACTCGCATACGACACTTAATCCTGCCCTTGTCTTGGAGTGATGAATGAACACAGAGAAGATACTGCTCGTGGGTACGGGGACGATGGGTGAAGGCATCGCGCAGACCTTCGCCCAGGCCGGGTTCAGCGTGCGCTTCGTCGCTCGCCGTGAGGAACCGCTGGCTCGGGCGCTCGACCAGATCCGGGAGAACGTGCAGCAGTTCATCGAATTCGACCTCATCCAGGAGACCGTCGAGCAGGTGATGGACCGCATCGAGGGCGTTGTGACCACCGACATGGTCCAAGCGATGGAGGGATGCAGCTACGTCGTGGAGACCATCCGCGAGGTGCTGGAGGACAAGAAGGCCCTCTTGGGCGCTCTGCAGTCGGCGAACGCCGACCTGGTCATCGGCAGCAACACCGGGAGTTTCACGGTCGATTCCTTGAGCGAGGGGTTGCCCAAGCCCGAGAACGTCATCGGCATCCACTATTTCAATCCTGCGCACATAATCCCCCTGGTGGAGATCCATCGGGGCAGCGCGACGTCGGACGTGGCTTTCGAAGAGACCAAGCGCCTCATGGAGGCCTCGGGCAAGAAGACCGTGCTCGTGCGCAAAGAGGTGCCCGGCTTCATCGTCAACCGCATCATGGGGGCGATAGAACGCGAGATCGATTACCTGCTGGATGAAGGGATCTGTACCCCTGAGGACCTGGATATCGCGGTGAAGGCCAGCACCGGCTTCAGGTTCGCGTGCCTGGGCCCCATGGAGGTGGAGGACATGATCGGTCTCGATATCTCCATGGTGGTGTCGGGGCGGGTCTTCAAGGGCCTGAGTTGCGCGACCGAGCCGTCGCCGATCCTCGTGGAGAAGGTCGAGAAGGGGGAATTGGGCATCAAGTCGGGCAAGGGCTGGTACGACTACAGCGGCAAGACCCGCGCGGAGGTCCTCAAGGAGAAGAACCGCCTGCTGCTCGACCAGCTCAAGCTGTTTTTGACACGTCAGTAGGGCCTGAAAGACAAGGCCCCGTTTCCCTCGATATGAAAGGAGTCCCCATGTTCGATCTGACAGGCAAAGTGGCCATCGTGACGGGCGGAGGCGGCGGTCTGGGACGCCCCCTTGCCGTCGGCCTGGCCAAGGCCGGAGCGGATGTGGTCGTCACAAGCCGAGACAAGGCGCATCTGGAGCAGGTCGTCAAGGACATCGAGGCTCTGGGCAGGAAGGCCTTGGCCGTCTCGTGCGACGTCACCAGTGCCGAGTCGTGCAAGGCTATGGTCGACGAGGTGATGAAGAGCTTCTCGCAGATCGACATCCTGGTGAACGTCGCCGGCACCAACTGCCGCTTCTCGGCTGAAGAGATGCCGCCGGAAGAGTTCGAGAAGGTAATCAAGTTCAATATTCTCGGGACCTTCCTGGCCAGCCAAGCTGTTGGGGCCGTCATGATCGAGCAGAAGCGGGGCAAGATAGTCAACATGTCCTCGGTGAGGGGCAAGGTGGCCCCGTCGATGGGCGGCACCGCGTACGCAGCGAGCAAGGGCGGCGTGGACTCCCTCACCAAGACGCTGGCGGCGGAATGGGCCAAGTACAACATCAATGTCAACGCCCTCGCGCCGGCGCTGGTGATGACCGACATGACCCGCGAGTTCCTCTCCAAGCCCGAGATCTACTCGAAGATGACGGCCGAGATCCCGCTGCACCGACTGGGCGCGCCCGAAGACATCATCGGTCCTGCCCTCCTGCTTGCCTCGGACGCATCCGATTTCATGACGGGGCAGATCCTCTACATCGATGGCGGCCTATCCGCCGTGTGATCGGCGCGGAGAGGAAGTAGGAGGAAGAGATGGAGCCCGCCGCCCGGCTCACGAACCTCACCACCGGAGGGCCGGTGCACGTCGATGTCAAGGACGGCAAGATCGTTCGCATCGTCCCTCTCGAATTGGACGACAGTGACGGGCCTTCGTGGACCATCAAGGCGCGGGGGCGTGATTTCACGCCCCCGCGCCGCACCACCGTGTCGCCCTACACCGTCGCCCAGAAGTCGACCATCTACTCGCCCAAGCGCATCCTCACCCCGCTCAAGCGGGTGGACTTCGATCCCAGCGGCGCCCCCGGCTCCACCGGCCCCGGAGGGCGCAACGCCCAGAACCGGGGCATTCCGGCTACGAGCCCATCAGCTGGGACGAGGCCCTGGACATCGTCGCCGAGGAGATAGTCAGGCTGAAGCGCGAGCAGGGGCCGGCGGCCATCCTCACTTCCCCGGGGTCTCACCATCTCTGGGGTATCGTGGGTTACCGCACCAGCGCCTACTACCGCTTCATGAACCTGGTGGGCTTCACCTACGGAGAGCACAACCCCGACAGCTGGGAAGGCTGGCACTGGGCCGGCATGCACATGTGGGGCTTCAGCCACCGCCTGGGCATCCCCGAGCAGTACGATCTGCTGGAAGACGCGCTCAAGAACACGGAGATGATCGTCTTCTGGTCGTCCGACCCGGAGAGCACGGGCGGAGGCATCTACACCGCCTTCGAGAGCACCCCGCGCCGCTACTGGTTCAAGGAACTGGGCGTGAAGATGGTGTTCATCGACCCCTACTTCAACCACACCGCCGGCCTGTTTTCCGACAAGTGGTTCGCCCCCCGTCTGGGCACCGACGTGGCCCTGGGCCTGGCTATCGCCTTCACCTGGCTCAGCGAAGGCACCTACGACAAGGAATACGTGGCGTCGCGCACGGTGGGCTTCGAGGAGTGGAAGGCCTACGTCCTGGGCGAGAGCGACGGCGTCCCCAAGACCACCGAATGGGCCGAGGGAGAATGTGGCCTCCCCGCCCGCGAGATCCGGGCCCTGGCCCGGGAGTGGGGCGCCAAGAAGACCATGCTGGCCGCCGGTGGCAAGGGTGGTTTCGGCGGCGCCTGTCGCTCGGCCACCGGGGGCGAGTGGGCCCGGACCATGATCGCCCTGGCCGCCATGCAGGGCTTGGGCAAGCCGGGCGTCAACATCTGGTCGACCACGCAAGGGGCTCCCTGCGACACCACCTTCTGGTTCCCCGGCTACAACGAGGGGGGCATCTCCGGCGATGCCACCACGGCGAGCGCCTTCCGTCTCGCGCAGCCGGCTGTGGCCCGATGGCGGACCTCCCGCGAACCCCCAGCACTCCACCGAAGGCCAGACCGTCTCTCGCCTTCTCATCCCCGAAGCCATGGCTCACGAGCATCTGGAGTGGCGGGGCAAGGGTTTCTGCGGTTCTTCCCTAGAGTCGCAGTTCCAGAAGTACGAGTATCCCGCGCCCGGGTATGCACCCTGCGCTATGTACTACAAATACGGCGGCTCCTTCATCGGCACCATGACCGAGACCAACCGCTACGTGCGCGCCTATCGCGAGGGCAAGATCCAGTTCGTGGTCAACCAGTCCATCTGGTTCGAGGGGGAGGCCAAGTTCGCCGACATCATCCTGCCCGCCTGCACCAACTTCGAGCGCTGGGACATCGGCGAGTGGGCCTGCCCCACCGGAGCCGGCGCCTCGGCGGCCGATGCCTGCAATCACCGTCTCATAGTCCTGGAGAAGAAGTGCATCGAGCCGCTGGGCGAATCGAAGTCCGACTACGAGATCTTCTCGCTCCTGGCCGAACGCCTGGGTCTGGGCCACATCTACACCGAAGGGGGTCACACCGACCTCGACTGGGTCAAGCGCCTCTTCCACGCCAGCGACCTTCCCGGTCGTATCTCCTGGGAGGAGTTCGAGGAGAAGGGCTACTACCTCGTTCCCACCCCACCCGACCGAAAGCGGACTCCGGCGCTGCGCTGGTTCGCCGAAGACCGGCAGCGCGACACGCCGGATCTGGGGCCCAAGCCCTGGGACACGGTGGCGGGGAAGGGTCTGCAGACGGCTTCCGGCAAGATAGAGTTCGTGGCCTCCAGTCTCGAGCGCTTCTACGCCGGCGGCGTGGTCGATCCGGAGCGTCCCGTGATGGGACCGCAGTACATCCCCAGCTGGGAAGGGCATCACACCACGGAACTCGCGGACAGATACCCGCTGCAGCTCGTGACTCCGCACCCGCGCTTCTCTCTCCACACCATGGGCGACGGCAAAGACAGCTGGACCGACGACGTCAAGGACCACCGGGTTCTGATCGATGGTCACCACTACTGGATCCTGCGCCTGAACACCAAGGACGCCGAGGCGCGCGGCGTCACAGACGGCGAGCTCATCCGGGCCTTCAACGACCGCGGAGAGGTCATCCTCGCCGCCCAGGTAACCGAACGCGTCGGGCCGGGAACCGTGCACTGCTACGAATCGGTCGCGGACTATCTCCCGCTGGGCGAACCCGGCTACTCGCCCGACACCGCGGGATGCATCAACATCCTGACCCCCAAACGGTTCGTGACCCCCACCTCGACGGGCATGGCGCCCAACTCCTGCCTCATAGAGGTGGAGAAGTGGGCACCGACACCAGAGTACGCAACGGCAAACAACGCCTAACCAGGAGGCATCGCAACGTGAATCCCATCATTACCGCCTCGCTCACCGGCCCCGCCGCCCTCAAGGCGGACAACCCGGCCATGCCGGGCTCTCCAGAGGAAGTGGCGGAGAGCGCCAAGGGAGCCTATGAGGCCGGCGCCTCCGTGATCCACATCCACCTGCGCGAGAACGACAACTTCACCACCGACCTCGACGTGGCCCGACGCACCGTGGAAGCCGTGCGCGAGAAGTGCCCGGGCATCGTGCAGCTCTCCACCGGCGGTGGCTTCGCCTACGAAGACCGCATGAGGATCGTCGAAGCCAAGCCCGCTATGGCCACCCTGAACCCGGCCACCATGACCATCGGCGAGAACGAGTTCCGCAACCCGCCCAAGCAGATGCTGCAGCTTGCCGAGCGCATGCTGGAACTCGGCATCAAGGCGGAGGTCGAGATCTACGACACGGGGCACCTGGGCCTGATGCTGGACCTGCTCAAGAGAGGACTTCTCACCGAGCCGCTGCAGGTGTCGTTCGTCATGGGCGTCAAGGGCGGCATGCCAGCCGATCCTACGTTGCTCGCCTACCTGGTGCGCGAGCTGCCCGCCGGTACCAGTTGGCAGGTCATCGCCATCGGAAAGGCCAACCTGCCCGCTGACCGCCATCGGGCTGGCCATGGGCGGAAACGCGCGTACCGGTCTGGAGGACACGCTGATGATCAGGCCGCGGGAGCTGGCCACCTCCAACGCTCAACTCGTGGAGCAGCTGGTGGGCGTGGCCAGGTCGCTGAACCTTCAGCCGGCCACTGTCGACGAGGTGGTGGAGAGGTTGAAACTGTCACCCGAATTGGTGCGGTAGCGGCAGGCTGATGGAAAGGCAAGCAGAGATGAGTGGCGCGAGCGAGATCATAGAGCAGGCCCGCAAAGAGGAGCGCACCGTTCTCACGGAGATGGAGTCGAAGCAGCTTCTCCGCAGTCTGGGGATCGACACCACCGAGATGAAGCTGGCGACGTCTGTGCAGGAGGCAGTGGCTCTCAGCGGGGACATCGGCTACCCGGTGGTTCTCAAGGTCTCCTCGCCGGACATCACTCACAAGAGCGACGCCGGCGGGGTGAAGGTCGGCCTGGCGAACGAGCAGGATGTTGCCCAAGCCTACGAAGCCATCATGTCGGCCTGCAGGGAGAAGTTCCCGGATGCCGTCATCGAGGGCGTGACGGTCCAGAACATGGCCCGGCCCGGGCTCGAGGTGATCGTGGGCATGGCCACCGACCCCCAGTTCGGCCCCGTTCTCATGTTCGGACTGGGAGGCGTCTGGGTGGAGGTCCTCAAGGACGTCAGCTTCAAGATCGCTCCTCTGACCAGAGCCGACGCAGCCAAGGCCATCAGGGAGATCCGTGCCGCCGCGTCTCCTCGACGGCTTTCGCGGCTCGCGAGCCGGTGGACACCTCCGCGCTCGAGGACATCCTTCTGCGCGTCTCGGAGTTCGTCTCCACGACGCCGGCGGTGAAGGAGATGGACCTCAACCCCATCTTCGCCTACCCCGAGGGGGCCATAGCCGTCGATGCCCGCGTCATCCTGGGAGAGTAACGCCATGTCGTCACATACTGTCGAACAGCTGTCGCACATATTCAACGCCGAGTCGGTGGCCCTCGTGGGCGCCAGCGACAAGGCGGGGAGCTTCGGGCGTCTCTTCCTGGAAGGCCTGCGCGACGCCGGCTGCCGCAAGATATACCCGGTCAACCCCAAGCGCGAGGAGATCCTGGGGTTCAAGGCTTACCCCAGCATCAGCGCCGTCCCCGAGCGGCTCGACGTCGCCATCCTCCTCACCCCGCCCGAGTCGGTCCTTGGCCTGGTGAAGGAGTGCGTGGAGAACAAGGTCAGGGGGGCGGTGGTCTTCGCCTCCGGCTTCGGCGAACTGGGCGCCGAGGGCAAGGAGCTGGAGCGGGAGATAGGGCGGGTCGGCCGGGAAGGCGGGACGCGCATCATCGGACCCAACTGCCTGGGCTTCTTCAATCCCCGGGCCGGGGTCATCACGTATCCGCAGGTGCTCATGAAGGGCATCCCCATGGAGCCGGGCTCCGTCGGAGGCTTCTCCCAGAGCGGCTCGTTCGTGGACTACCTGGTCTGGTTCCTGGCCACCAAGGGCCTGCGCTTCAGCAGCATCGTGAGCTGCGGCAACGAGTGCGACCTGGCTGCGGAGGACTACCTGGAGTACTTCGGCCAGGACGAGCAGACCAAGACCATCGTGGCCTACATGGAAGGGGTCAAGGACGGCCGGCGCTTCTTCGAGGTGGCGCGGGAGGTGGGTCGCAAGAAGCCCATCATCCTGTGGAAGGGCGGCAGCAGCGAGCAGGGTGCCAGGGCCGCGGCCTCGCACACCGGTGCGCTGGCAGGGTCGAGCAACGTGTGGGACGCCATGTTCAAGCAGACGGGCATCGTCAACGTCACCAGCGTGGAAGAAGTGGTCGATCTGGCCGTGGCTTTCGAGCGCCTGCCCCTGCCCAAAGGACCCCGGGTGGCCATCATCACCGGCCAGGGCGGGACGGGCGTCGGTACCGCCGACAACTGCTGGGCCATGGGCTTGGAGTTGCCGCGGCTCTCCGAGAGGACGACCGCGCGTCTGAGGGAGGTGCTGCCTCCCGTGGGCACCTCGGTGGGCAACCCCACCGACACCGGCGTGGCTTCGCTCCTGGACCCGGGCCTCTACGCCAAGGCTATCGAGATCGTAGCCGAGGATGAAGGTGTCGACATGATCCTGGTCATATCGACCCCAGTTCAGGCCTGCCTGGAGAACGTCGCCGCAGCGGCCGACAGCATCGACAAGCCGCTGGCGGTCTCCGTCTTCGCCCTGCCTGAATCTGAACCTGAGATTTATACACGACTAAGCGAACAGGGCGTGGCCGCCTACCCGGATCCGAAGCGCGCAGTGCGCGCGCTTGCGCGCTTGGCGGAATATGCGAGGTTCCGCAGGCGAAGAATAGGCGGAGGCGGCAGCTTGGGCCGAGTGCGGCTGCGCCCGGGTGGACTCAGAGTCCTCGGTTGGGACACACCCGGCATTCTCTGGAGCAGGCGCCCGAACCACCCCTCTTGGGGCAGTCTTCGGGTGCGGGGTAGGGGATCGCCTGTTCGGCGTGGACGGGTGTGGCGGTCATAGAACTCGACTCATGAGTGGTTGGGTCGTGATGGCGGCGCTCATGGGCCGGGCCGCTGCTCGTGGGCCGGATGGTGGCCGTGTTTGCCGTGGCCTCCGCGATGGTGGTTTCCGTGAGTGCTTCTGGTGGTCCCCACTGCCGTGGTGATCGTGATGATGCATACTTGCCCTCCTTGTTGCGTGAGATATATCTAATTATATCTTACGATTCGGCGGGCGTGGAAGCGGCCAAAGTTCCGCGGGCGCCGGTCGCTTGTCCAGCCTCGCTGCCTATAATGATAAGAGACCGAGGAGGCGATGGTCCGCCGGCTGGGAGCGCGACTGAAACCGATGTCAGGGAGGCAACCGTTGGTGGAAGCGGCCGAATCACGCGAGACTCAACGAGAGACCCGCATACTCCTGGTGGACGACCACCCCCTCGTCCGTCGAGCTCTCCGCGACATCCTCGAGAGGGAGGCGGACCTGCACGTGATCGGCGAGGCCGGCGATGGTCGAGAGGCGATTGACATGACGGAGGAGCATCGTCCGGACATCGTCATCATGGACATCAGCATGCCGGTGTTGAACGGAGTCGAGGCCACAAAGCAGATCAAGGCCTCCAACCCGCTGACCGCGGTCCTGATCCTCACGGTGCACACCGACGTGGAGACCATCTTCAGCATCCTGCAGGCAGGGGCCAGCGGGTACCTCGTCAAGTCCATCTTCGGTCCCGAGGTGATCCACACCATTCGCGCCGTGATGGACGGCGATATGGTGCTGTCCCCCGAGGTGTCTCAAGAGGTTCTCAAGTACGCACTGCATCACGTCCCCAAGCCGATGAAGCAGGTGGATCAGGAAAGGATCTCAGCGAAGGGCATGGAGGTCCTTTCTTTGGCGGCCAGGGGCCTGTCGAACAAGGAGATAGGGGCCAAGCTGGGAATCAGCGAGGCCACGGTCAAGAGCTACTTTGTGGACGTGTTCCAGAAGCTGAACGTGCGCTCGCGCACGGAGGCCATCTTCGTCAGTCTGAAGTCAGGCATTCTCACCCTGGACGATCTGGGCTGAGGCCTCATAGGGGATCGAAGCCCAGATCCTCGTGCCCTCCCCGGGGTCGGAGTGTAGGAGCATCTCCCCGCCGATCGAGAGTATCCTCTGCTCCATCCCGATCATGCCCAGCTTGCTCTTGACCACGAACGCCGCGAGTCTGTCGGGCGGCCGAAACCCGACGCCATCGTCCTTGATCTGCAGCAGCAGGCGGTCCCCCTCGAACTCCAGACTGACCGTGCCGCTCCTCGCGTGCGCATGACGCTGTATGTTGGCGAGTGCTTCCTGAACGACGCGGAACACCGTCACTTCGGAAAGACTCGACATCTTGCGCTCCTCGCCGATGACGACGACGTCCACATAGCAGCCGTTCTGGCTGTTGCAGTTGTTGACAAGCCATCGGACCCCGGAAACGAGTCCGAAGTTGTCCAGTATGCTCGGCCTCAGGTTCATACTCAGTCGTCTCAGATCGTCCATCGTGTGAAGCACTTCCTGCTTGATCCAGAGATTCCCCTCGATCTGCTTCTCATCGGTCCCCGATAGGGCGAGTGAGTCCGACCTGTTCGCGATCACCATGAGGGTCTGCAAGGTCTCGTCGTGGAGCTCCTGTGCGATGCGTCTACGCTCGGTCTCCTGGGTCTCGACCAGTTTGGCGATGTAGGCCTGCCGCGCCTGTTCGCGTTCGACGAAGTACTTCTTCTCGCTCTCACGCCATCGTCGTTCCCCTGTGACTATGGCCACGAGCAACACGGGCAAGAGGAGCAGCGCCAGGTTGATCAACACCGGAGCGTTCCACCAGGAAAGAAGAGCCGGCAGCACCCAGATGAGCGCGAGGCACCACGCGAAGATACCCCCGGGCCAGGACAGGGTGAGCGAACCGTACACGATCGGTATCAAGAAGAGCACGCCGAAGAGGTGGTACTTGACCTCCACGTCCACGACGAGCGCTTCGAGCGCGGACAGCCAGGGGAAGAAACGCCACACTCCCTTGAGCGAACTGCGACTCGGGCCAGGGCCATCCCTGATAGATGAGCAGAAGCCCGCCCGAGACGACCACCACGATCCAGAAGTGCGGGTTCCTTGCGACCCGGGGCGTCGCGGATCTAAGTCTCCTCCACCATCCCTCCATGGGGCCCCCGCTCCGTCCTGCCTTCGAGTCGACCAAAGTTTACCAACCAAAGTGATGGAAAACGCGTCCGCCACATTGTACATAGAGATGGTCACTGAATAGCTTCGTATACGAACTCTGATACGTAGCCGGTGAAGATTCAGTTCAATTGGGCTCCGCGGCGACAGGTCAGGACTGGAGGGGGTGGACGTATAGAAGCATGGCTCTATGGGGTCCCAAGAGGCAGTCACGGGAAGACGAATCACTCTGTGTTGAGGAGGGGCGTGAGATGAAGAAGACAAAATGGGCCGTCGCGCTTGTGGTCTTGGTGTTGGTGCTGGGTCTGGTGTCCATGCTGGCAGCATGCGGCGGAGAGGAAGAGACCGCCACCACTGCGGCGCCGGATACCACGGCGACAACCGCTGGGCCGGAAACGACAGCAACAACCGCTGCCCCGACTACCACCACGGTGGCCGGGGTGCCCGACACCGGACAGACCTATGAGCTGAAGATGGCCTTTCATGTTCCGAGCCGGGCCAGCATCGTGGGAGCCTACTATCAGCCCTGGATAGATGCCGTCGCGAAGGCGACCAACAATCGGGTCACCATCGAGATGTATGCCGAAGAGACTCTTGTGAAAGAGGCGGACCAGTACGACGCCGTCGTCTCCGGCCTTGCCGACATCGCCTCGGTTACCGCGGACGCGACTCCGGGACGTTTCCCGAATGCGGAGTTCTACGGTCTGCCCCAGTTGTTCCCCAGCGCTGAGGTGGCCGCGCGGGTGTACTGGGATGTCCTCCAGGAATTCTCCGTACCGACCGAGCTGAAGGACGTGACGCTACTGGGCACTCCGACCATTGCGCCGGCTCAGTACTTCGGCAACAAGGAAGCCAAAGTCCCCGCTGATATGCAGGGTCAGAGGGTAAGGTCCGGTGGAGAGATCGAGTCCTGGCTCATCGAAGCTCTGGGCGCTACCCCGGTGGAGATCAGCACGGGCGAGCTGGCGACATCGATGGAGAGGGGCATGGCTGACTCTTGCTTCCTGAGCTACTCCTTCGGCCTGATCACCGGCATCAAGGACGTCACCAAGTACCGCACCGAACTCAACGAGTTCTATCGTAGCTTCATGCTCATCATGAACAAGGAAGTGTGGGATTCCATGCCCACCGTCCTGCAAGAGCAGATCATGAGCGTGAGTGGGCCGGAGGCTTCCGCTATCTACAGTGCCGCGAACGAAGCTCTTGCGGCGGAGGACAAGGCAGCCATAGAGGGCTCCGACAAAGGCGCGGGCAATCCTCCCATCTACGTGCCCACCGCGGACGAGATGAAGCTGTGGGTAGACGCTGCCAAGCCGGTCTGGGACAAATGGGTGCAGGAAACGGGCGGCGACGCCCAGGCCGTCGTCGACATGGCCGTGGAACTCACCGCCAAGTATGCGGCTATGCCCCCGATTGAGGTGACCACGACGACCGCCCCCGCGGGCACCACCGGCATCTTCTTCGAAGACCTGGGCGACGAGCAAGGTCAAGATCGTGGTCAAGCCTGCGCCGGGCGAGGAGTTCCCCGCCAAGACAGGGGGTCCGTTCGGCGTCACGATCGAGGCCTTCGACGGAACCGGCGGGAGCCTCGGCGCCCTCGAGCTTCCCGAGTCAGCGGCGGGCGTGCTCGACTACTCCGCGGTCGCCGGGCATCGCGAAGATCGTTGTCACCGATGTCCCGCACGGTGGCGCTACGTACGAGTACATGATCCCGTAACCTAACGCGAAGATGGTCGGCCCTGGTCACCCCGACCAGGGCCGACCGCATCATTGGGAGGACAAGAATGAGCGAACCTGGGCAGCCCGACGCTCAAGCAGTGATGCCCGCTTCGGGTCTCACCAAATTCGCCGACTCTATCGAGGCCTTCATCAAGCCCATCTACACGTGGCTTGCGTACATCGGGGCAGCAGTCCTGGCTGGGTTGGTCCTAGCGATGGTCTGGTCGATCGTCGGCCGCCGTTTCTTGAATGCGCCACTCAAGGGGTCAACGGAAATAACTCAGCTGGCGCTGGCGGTCATGACGTTCCTGGTCTTGGGGTTGGAGCATATGGGTCACGAGAAGATGACCGTAGACCTCGTCATAAAGCATTTCTCCAAAAGAGCTCAGGCGATCATCGCTCCCATCGTCTACATCTTGGTCATTGTCATCTTCTGCATCCTATGTTGGCAGTTGGTAGTGTTAGCAAGAACGTACCAGGAAGCCAACCAGACGTTGCGCAATCTGGACGTGCCCATATATCCGTTCGCCTACCTGGCGGCGTTTGGAATCCTCACCATGATTCCGATCTATATAGCTCGCCTGCTGAAATCCTTTGATACGTTGGTGGTGAAGAAATGACCGAACTTCCCTTGTGGGCGATCGGAGTGATAGGGGCGGTCCTCTTCTTCGGCCTCATGTTCGCGAGGATGCATGTTGGGCTGTCGCTGATGATCGCCGGATTCGTGGGCATTTGGCTGTCGAGAGGCATGCCGGCCGCACTGAATACCTTGGCGACCACCGTTTGGCGGGTGAGCAACTCCACGTATCTGGTGGTGATCCCGCTCTTCGTACTGATGGGCATCATAGCGGGAGAGGGGGGCGTCACCGAGAAGGCTTTCGGGACCTTCAATAAATGGGTCGGCCATTTCCGAGGCGGACTCGCCATGGCCACTGTCGGCACATGCGCTGCTTTTGGAGCCGTGTGTGGTGACAACATAGCCACGGCGGCGACCATGGACAAAGCGGCTCTGCCCGAAATGAGGAAGTACGGGTACGACGACCGCCTCACGTTTCGGGTCCATCGCCGCAGGCGGTAATCTGGGCATTTTGATTCCGCCGAGCACAGCATTCGTGGTGTTCGGCTTCATAACCCAGACTTCCATAGCCGCACTATTCATTGCCGGGATAATTCCCGGGATCATCTTGACAGTGGCGTTCATGGTGCAGATCGCTATTCAGTGCAAGATCAATCCCAGTCTCTCTTCAAAGGCACCGAAAGCCACCTTGAAGGCCAGGCTGATCTCGCTCAAGGGCGTCATCGGTATCGTCGTGGTGTTCGCTTTCGTAATGGGAGGCATGCTATCGGGGCTGTTCACGCCCACGGAAGCCGGCGCCGCGGGCACAGTAGCGGTAATAATCGTCAGCCTCTTCTATAAGCAGCTCACTTGGAAGAAGCTGGGCCATGCTCTAGTGGAGGCAACCAAAGTATCGGCCATGATTCTGCTGCTCATCTTCGGCGCCCAGTACTTCAGCCATTTTCTGACCACCAGCGAGATCGCTCCGTCCATCTCGAACGCGCTTGTGGAGGCGGACCTCAACAAGTACTGGGTCATGTTGATGGTTATCGCCCTGTACTTCGTGCTTGGCATGCTGATGGATATATGGTCGGTAATGATAATCACACTGCCCATCTTCTTTCCCATATTGACGGACATGGGTTTTGATCCGCTCCAGATCGGAGTTATAGCGATTCTGTGCATCATGATCGGCTGCATCACGCCACCAGTGGGTGTGGTCGTGTTCTCTCTGGCCGGAATGCACAGAGAAGTGCCCATGTACACCATCTTTCGAGGCTGTTGGCCGTTTGTGTGGACGATGGTCCTGTTCCTGATCGTCATCGTATTGGTGCCCTTGCTGTCTACCTGGCTGCCGAATCTGATGTACGGAGGATCGTGAGAGTCAGCCGGGGGTGACGGCGCGGACCCGGACGCAGTCAAGGATCGCGGCCGCGGACGTAGCCACATGGGCAGGTTGTATGTGGCTACGTCCGCAGGTCGTCGCCGGGGCTGAAGCGGTGACGTCGCCATGGGGCGCTCCAGGGAAGTAGCGCCTCGCCAGGGTTGACTTTCGATTCGCCGTCGGGTACGCTGGGGCAACTTCGTATACGAACTCGGATACGTAGTCGTAGCGGTCCGTAGGTCTGATCATGACGGCAAGCATGCTTGGAGGCAGGGAATGATAATCGAGGCCAATACGCGTTGGCTACCGGAGGACCGCTTCATCCCTGTGAAGAGCAAAGCATCGATCCCTGGCGGAAACGCCGGGAGGGTGTTCACGATCGATGGCTGAGACCCTCGCCACCCCCGACGCACGAGCTACGCCTGCCATAGGCGAGGTGCCGCCCTCGGATGAGTACTTCATGCTGTGGGCCCTGATCGCTCAGACCAAAGATGCGATCCTCCGGGCTCGGGAGCGGGATTACGCGCGGTATGGCATCAGCAACGAGAGACGGGCCGTCCTCTTCACCATACAGAACAACGGCGGCCGGACCACGCCGGTAGAGATCGCCCGGGGCCTCTTCCGCGAACTCCACTCCATCACCGAGATGCTGAAGAGGATGGAGGCGGACGGCCTGATTGCTCGGCACAAGGGCACAGGGCGGTCGAAGGTGGAGGTCGAGTTGACCGAGAAGGGGCTGGATGTGTTCAAACAATCCCTCTGCAACGAGACCGACAAGAGGATCTTCTCAGTTCTGAGCAAGAGCGAACGCGAGCGACTGGAGCTCTTGCTGTGGAAGCTGAGGAATCGGGTCCTGGAGGACCTCGGCATTCCGCAGTGGCATCTGAATTTCCCGCTCAATCCCAAGGGCACAGAGGAAGTCTAGATGTTCGAAGTGTGCATTGACACCGGGGGTACCTCGAAAGGGGTGGTGAACAGTCATTCTTCAGTCTAGTTAGCGGCAATAAGGATAGGTTCGACTACACGTCCAGAAAGGAAAGCGATCATGAGTCATCAATTAGGAATTCCCAAGGCGGCGCTGAACTCGCTCATCCAGATGGTGGACTACGACGCCCAGGTCAAGCCGGGTATGGAGGTCGTCATCCTGGCCCACACCGACGGCCTCTATGGCAGCGACAACCTGGTCGATGAGCAGGCTGTCGGCTGGATGCAGGCCGTGGTCCAGTCGCGCGGCGCCAACTGCTCGATCCTGTGGATCGACGAGGTCATGAAGGCCCACGAGTGGCGCCTTCCGCCCATCGTCAAGGGCGCCATCGCCAACGCCGATCTGTTCATCAACACCTCCCTCGATCTGGCCATCGAAGAGGTCGCCGAGTTCCGCAAGTACATCGAAGAGGTCAAGACCTGGTACGTGCGCATGTTCCCCGTCACCGCCCCGCTCCTGATGACCGAGTGGGCCCAGACGCCGCACGAGCTCGTGATCATGGTCCGCCACGTGAGCTCCGATCCTTTCATGACCCACGAGGCCAAATGGGTGATGACCGACCCCAACGGCACGGAGCTTGAAGGCTACTGCTCGATCCGGTGCAGCGTCCCGGTATCCCCGGCATGCCCTACAATTCCTGGCGCAGGGATGCGAGCCACTACATCCCCTATCCCGAGTGGGTCCACCCCCCGATCAACTCCAAGGACGTCAACGGCGTCTTCTACTTCGACTGCATGCTCCCCTGGTGGTCGCGCTACATGGGTCTCGACCCCGGCCTGGAAGGAACCGGTCCGCGTCGATGTCAAGGACAGCCGCATGGTCAAGATCTCGGGCGGCAAGGAAGCCGACGCCATCAACCGCTTCCTGAAGATGATGGAAGGCAAGGTCGGCGACGGCATGTGGAAGTTCGACACCTTCCACTTCGGCATCCACCCGAACGCGAAGGTCACCGACGCCCAGTGCCCGAACGCCATCTACAAGCGGATCATCGACCATTCGCACACCTCGAACGTGCACTGGCACGTCGGCTCGGCGCCCGCCAACGAGAACTACAACTACTATCCGCACATCACCGCCGACATCCGTAACGTCACCCTCACGGTCAACGACAAGCTCGTCTACGACAATGGCTACCTCGAGTGCCTCCAGGATCCGAGAGTGCTCGAGGTCGCGGCCAAGTACCCCGATCTTCCCGGCGTGCCAGACAAGCTGTAAGAGAACCTCAGCGACAAACAGGAGAACAGGCATGAGCACGGACAAGAAGCGGCTGATCGCGTACGTGGGACGCAATCACGTCGATAGATTCGAGGGCGGAGGCATCTCGGTCTTTGAGATCAGCGCGGATGGAAGCAGTATCACGCCCCTTCCAGGCGGTGTGGAGGATATGCCCAAGAGGGCGGGATATCTCACCTACGCACCAAAAGCGGGAGTCCTCTATGCGGTCGACGAAAGAAAGACCGATGGACGCGGACCCAAGAAGCCGGCCTCGGGCGTGTTGTCGTTCAGGGTCGATCCGCAGTCCGGAAAGCTGACCTTTCTGAACAAGCAGCCAACCGTAGGGGCGATGCCCGCCTCCATCACCGTCGACGAAGAAAGGAAACTCCTCTTCACCGCGAACCATGGCTTCTTCGACTACGTGGTCAAGGCGGTCGAGACTGCTGATGGCAAGTGGGCGGAGAAGTTCGAATATGACGATTCGACGGTCGTCCAGTACGGGCTTGAAGAGGACGGGTCCATCGGTGAAGTCCAAGACGTGCATGTACTGACCGGATATGGCACGGATCCGAACGATTCTCCCCAGGGCGGAGGCCACGCGCAGGCCAGTCCTCACGCGCACATAGTCGTGATCGACCCAACAGGCAAGTTCCTGGTGGTGTGCGAGAAGGCGGGGGAGCGGATCTACGTCTACCGGATCGGAGGAAGACGACTGGCGCTCGCCTCCGTCTACCAGTGCCCGGCGGGAACCGGTCCCAGGCATGCTGCCTTTGACAAGAAGGGCCGCATGTTCATGACGTGCGAGTTCTCTTCCGAACTCTGGTCCTTCGACTTCGATAGCACCAGCGGGGTGCTCACGTTCATCGACAAACAGTCGACGCTTTCCGGGTTCACGGGACGTAACGAAACGGCTACCTTGCAGGTGCATCCGAATGGCCGCTTCGTGTATATGAACAACCGGGGACAGGATGACGTCGTCTGGTACAGCATCTCTGAGGATGGTCATCTCAAGAAGGCCGGACGGGTCGAGCTCAGCAAATCTGAGGATCCCAAGGATGCAACCCGCTGCATGACGCTCTCGCCCGACGGCGCGTTCTTGCTCGTCCCAGATCGCCCGGCGGACGTGATCCGCTCGTATGCCGTAGATGCCAATGATGGGAGCCTGAAGGTCCTGACGGAAGTTGCTGTTCAGAACCCGGTCTTCATCCAGTTTGTCGAGCTCTAACCGGCCTGACCAGTGTTGTGCCCCTGGCCCCACGGGGGCCAGGGGCACAGCCAGCAGGCTTCGCTGAAGGACTGCGCGCTACGCGCGACCGTTCGGGGAGGAAATTAGTGTCTGAAGAGAAGGTCTATATGCAGTGCACGGTCGGCGGACCGGTGCGTGTCTACGTCAAGGACGGGGTCATCACCCGCATGCGCCCCATCGTGTTCGACGACACGGACGCTCCTTCGTGGGAGATCCAGGCTCGGGGCAGGAAGTTCAGCCCTCCCCGCAAGACCACCCTGCAGTCCTACGAGGTGCCCGAGCGGCAGCGCGTCTACGAGAATCGCATCCACTACCCACTCAAGCGCAAGAACTTCGATCCCAACGGGGAGCGGCATCCCGAACTGCGCGGTAAGGACGAATACGAGCGCATCTCCTGGGACGAGGCCTTAGACCTGGTCGCGGGCGAGATCACGCGCATCCGTGAGACCTACGGACCGGCGGCCATCACGGCCATGACCTCCTCGCACCACAACTGGGGCTTTCTCCACTACAAGCTGGGCCCTCTGGGGCGCTTCTTCAATATCCTGGGCTACAGCATGTGCCTGGACAACCCCGACAGCTGGGAGGGCTGGCACTGGGGCGCGACCCACACCTGGGGCTACTGGTGGCGTCTCGGGCATTGCGAGCAGTCCGAACTTCTGCAGGACGCGCTCAAGAACACCGAACAAGTCGTCTTCTGGTCGGTGGACCCCAACAGCACCTCCTACATGTACTCCGGCCAGGAGAACCTCATCTGGCGTGTGTGGATGAAGGAGCTGGGCATCCAGTTCGTGGTCATCGACCCGTACTGCAACTGCACGGCGGGGAGTATGGGCGACAAGTGGCTTGCCCCGCGGCCCGGCACCGACGCCGCGCTGGCCGAGGCCATCGGCTACGTGTGGCTCACCGAGGACACCTACGACCACTTCTTCGTCGAGAACCGCACCTACGGGTTCGTGGAGTGGAAGAAGCACATCCTGGGCGAGGATGGGGGCGCGCCTCGCACCCCCGAGTGGGCTGCCGAGATCTGCGACATCCCGGCTCACACCATCCGCTCGCTGGCTCGGGAGTGGGCGGCCAAGAAGACCATGTTGGCCGTGGGCAGCATCTTCGGGGCCACCGGCGCCTGCCGGCAGGCCTACGCCACCGAGTGGGCCAGGCTGTGCATCTACCTGATGGCCATGCAGGGCTTCGGCAGGCCGGGCGTGAACTTCTGGGGCGGCACTGCCGGCGCCGCTCCGATAGATTACCGCTTCAAGATGTTCGGCTACTCCGATAACGGCTGGGATGCTTTCGGAACCGTGGCCGAGAAGTCCTACTTCCCCCATGGGAATCCGGTGACCCAAAAGACCTACCGCATCCTCCTGCCCGAGATCGTGATGGATCCGCCGGTGAGTTGGATCGGCGAAGGTTTCTGCGGCAACTCCATCGAGCAGCAGTACGCGCGTTTCACCTGCCCGGAGCCGGGGCCGAACGGCGCGCCCATCAAGATGATCCATCGGCATGGCGGCTCCTTCATCAGCAGCATGACCGACACCAACAAGTGGGTGCGGATGTACCAGCATCCCAATCTCGAGTTCGTGGTCATGCAGGATTGCCACTGGCAGAGCGAGACCAGGTTCGGCGACGTGATCCTGCCGGCTTCCACCAACTTCGAGCACTCCGACTTGTCCGAGTGGGGGGCGGCCGGTGGCTACGGGTTCAACGATTTCAACAGCAACCATCGCATATGCATCTATCAAGAGAAGTGCATCGACCCTCTGTGGGAGTCCAAACCCGACTACGATATCTACACGCTGCTGGCCGAGCGTCTGGGCTTCAAGGACGAGTACACCGAAGGTCACAGCATCGACGACTGGAACCGCATCGTGTTCGACAAGTCCGACCTGCCCAAGTATGTAACCTGGGAGGAGTTCACCGAGAAGGGCTACTTCGTGGTGCCGGCGATGCCCGCCGACGAGGAACCCCGGGTCTCCTTCCGCTGGTTCTACGAAGGTCGCGAGAGCGACGTGTATTCCGAGGACAGGACTCCCCCCGGACCGCCCAAGACGGGCAGTGGCTTGGCCACGCCCTCGGGCAAAGTGGAGTTCGTCAGTCAGACCCTCACGGCTTTCGACCCCGATGACGAGGAGCGGCCGCCCATGGCGCGCTACATCCCCAGTTGGGAGGGCTACGACACACCGGGGCTCTCGGACGAGTATCCGCTGCAGATGATCAGCCCGCACCCGCGCTTCTCGTATCACACGCACAACGACAACAAGAGCTTCTGGTTGGACGACATCCCCGGTCACCGCGTGAAGAAGGACGGCTATGCTTGGTGGCCGGCGCGCATCCACCCGTCCGATGCTGAGGTCAGGGGTATCAAAGAGGGCGACATAGTCAAGCTGTTCAACGACCGGGCCACGGTACTGTGCATCGCGCACGTGACCGAGCGCGTGCGGCCCGGCACCATCCATTCCTATGAGGCCGCGGCCAAGTACGACCCCCTGGAGCCGGGCAAGGCGGGCAGCCCCGACAGAGGCGGCTGCGTCAACCTGCTGACTCCTTCGAAGATGGTGTCGAAGAACGCGCCGGGCGAGGCGAACAACTCATGTCTGGTCGACGTAGCAAAGTGGGAGGCCTAAATGGCAGAGCAAGAATTCATCAACTGTTGCATCGGGGGCATGGTCAAGGTCACCGTCAATGACGGGGTCATCACCCGTATGCGACCCCTGCGCCTGACGGAAGAGGACGGCGGCCGCTGGACCATCGAGGCCAGGGGCAAGAAGTTCTCCGATCCGCGTAAGACCACCATCAACTCCTTCAACATAGCCGAGCGCATGCGGGTGTATGCGGAGAACCGCATCAAGTACCCCATGAAGCGCAAGAACTTCGACCCCAACGGCGAGCGGCATCCCGAGCTCAGGGGCAAGGACGAGTACGTGCGCATCAGCTGGGACGAGGCCCTCGACATCGTCGCCAGCGAGACCAAGCGTATCCAGGGGACCTACGGGAAGGCAGCCGTCACAGCCTTCGTGTCCTCCCACCACAACTATGGGCTCCTCTACTACAAGATGGGCCCCATGCCCCGCTTCTACAACATCCTGGGCTACACCCAGCTGCTGGACAACCCGGATTCGTGGGAAGGCTGGCACTGGGGCAGTATGCATACCTGGGGCTGGTACTGGCGCTTCGGCCAGATGCGACGCCTTCGACATGCTGGCCGAGGCTCTGAAGCACACCGAGCAGGTGATGTACTGGTCGGTCGATCCCAACACCTCCGCCGGCGGCTATGGCGGCCAGGAGACGGTCATCTGGAGGGAGTGGCTCCGCGAACTGGGTGTCACGGGCATCTTCATCGACCCCTACTGCAACGCCACCGCCGCGCACATGGCCGACAAGTGGCTGGCTCCTCGGCCCGGCACCGACGCCGCTTTGGCCCAGGCCATCGCCTACCAGTGGATAGTGGACGACACCTACGACCACTGGTTCATCGAGAACCGCACCGTCCACTTCGATGAGTGGAAGGCATACATCCTGGGCGAGACCGACGGTATCCCCAAGTCACCGGCGTGGGCTGCCCCCATCTGCGACATCCCCGCTCACACCATAAAGGCGTTGGCCCAGCAGTGGGCCTCCAAGAAGACCATGATCGCCACGGGCACCCAGTACGGCACCGCCGGCGCCTGTCGCAACTCGTACGCCACCGAGTGGTGCAGCCTCATGATCCACCTGGCCGCCATGACGGGCATCGGCAGGGACGGGGTCAACCTCTGGGGCGGTACCGCTCACGGCGCGCCCCTCGACATGAGCTTCAAGAGCGCCGGCTACTCCGATGTGGGCTGGGACGTCTTCGGCCTGGTCGCCAAGCAGGCCACCTTCCCGGATCGTAACGAGGTCACCCAGAAGGTCTACCGAATCATGCTGCCCGAGGCCATCCTCGACGGCCACATCGAGTGGCTGGGCGAGGGCTTCTGCGTGCAGTATGCAGAACAGCAGTTCAAGCCCATGCAGTACCCCGAGCCCGGGCCGAACGGCGCCGAGATCCGCATGATCCACCGCCATGGCGGCTCCTTCATCTCCACCATGACCGACACCAGCAAATGGGTGCGCATGTACCAGTCGCCCAAGCTGGAGTTCGTGGTCATGCAGGATTGCCACTGGCAGAGCGAGACCACCTTCGGCGACGTCATCCTGCCGGCAAGCACCAACTTCGAGCACGAAGATATCTCCGAGTGGGCTCAGCCGGGCGGCTACGGCAACGGCAACGTCAACTGCAACCACCGCATCTTGATGTACCAGCAGAAGTGCATCGAGCCTTTGTGGGAATCCAAGCCCGACTACCAGATCTACTGCGAACTGGCCGAGCGCCTGGGCTTCCTGGAGGAGTACACCGAGGGCAACTCGGAAGAGGACTGGATCCGGAAGGTCTTCGACTACACCGACCTGCCCAAACACGTGACCTACGAGGAGTTCAAGAAGAAGGGCTACTTCGTGGTGCCGTCGCTGCCTGAGGACTACAAGCCCACCGTCTCCAACAAGTGGTACTACGAGGGCCGGCCGGTCGACACCCCCGACCGCTTCAACCCGCTGCAGGGGACCGACAAGGCAACAGAACTGGCTACCCCGAGCGGCAAGATCGAGTTCATCCGCACGAGGCTGCAGGAGTACTTCCCCGACGACGAGGAGCGGCCCCCCATGCCGCGCTACATCCCCCTCTACGAGGGGCACGAGTCGGAATTGGCCAAGAAGTACCCGCTCATACTCATGACGCCGCACGCCAAGCACTCCTACCACACCCACCAGGACAACAAGATCGAGTGGCTGAACGACATTCGCCAGCACCGCATCGTCAAGGACGGGTACGCCTACTGGCCCATGCGCCTGAACCCCGACGACGCGGAAGCGCGGGGCATCAAGGACGGCGACCTCGTCATGGTCTACAACGACCGCGCCCGAGTGCTCGGTGTGGCTCTGGTGACCGAACGCTGCCGTCCCGGACTGCTCCATTCCTACCAGGCCGCGGCCAAGTACGATCCGCTGGAGCCGGGCAACGCCGATTCGATCGACCGGGGCGGGTGCGTGAACCTGCTGTCGCATTCGCGCATGACCAGCAAGAACGCCTACGGCGAAGCCAACATGTCCTTTCTCGTTGAAGTCTGTAAGTGGGAGGCGTAAGAAGTGACCAGATTCGGAATGGCGATCGATATCGACAAGTGCGTAGGATGCTACAACTGCTTCCTCACCTGCCGCGACGAATATGCCGGCAACGACTATCCGGGCTACTCGGCTCCTCAGCCCATGAGCGGCGGCAACTGGCTCAAAGTCAATGAGATCGAGCGGGGCAAGTACCCGCACGTCAAGGTGGACTACGTTCCCGTGACCTGCAGCCACTGCGCCGAGGCCGCCTGCGTGAAGCTCGACCAGACCGGTGCCATCTACCGGCAGAGCGGACGGCATCGTACTCATCGACCCGGAGAAGGCCAAGGGCAACAAGGAGCTGGTGAAGACCTGCCCCTATCGTCAGGATCGAGTGGAACGAAGAGCTGCAGCTGGCCCAGAAGTGCACCTTCTGCGCTCATCTCCTGGACGCGGGCGAGCCGGAGCCCCGCTGTGTGGAATCGTGCCCCTCGGGCGCGCTCGTCTTTGGCGATCTGGACGACCCCGCGAGCGCCGTGGCCCGCCTGGTGGCCGCCGGCGCCACCGAGGTCCTGGGCCCCCAATACGCTCTGGGAGAGAAGGTCACCTACCGGGGTCTGCCCAAGAAGTTCGTGGCCGGCACCGTCATCTACGGTGACATAGACGAAGTGGCCAAGGACATCACCGTGACCCTCGCCGGCGAGGGCACGACTCGGACCGCCAAGACCAACGGCTTCGGTGACTTCGAGTTCGAGGGCCTGCCCGCGAACACCGCGTTCACTGTGAAGATCGCAGCGGCCGGCTACAAAGAGGCGAGCTGCGAAGCCAAGACCGCCAAGGACATCTATCTCGGCGATATCGTGCTGAGCAAGTAAGAGAGATCGACATGGCCGGAATAGCCTCCTATGGAGCTTACATACCCTATTACAGGCTCAGTCGGGCTGAGATAGCCAAAGCCTGGGGAAATGCGGCCGGTCCTGGCGATCGGGCCGTTGCCGGCTACGACGAGGACAGCTTGACCATGGCCGTGGCCGCCGCTCGGGACTGCCTGACGGGCATCGATCGTGCGTCCATCGGGGGACTCTATTTCGCGTCCACCACGGCACCCTATCGAGAAAAGCAGAGCGCAGCTCTCATCGCCGCCGTTCTGGGCCTGGCTCCGGAAGCGGCCACCATGGACTTCTCCGGCTCCCTCAGGAGCGGCACGAACGCCCTCAGGGCGGCCCTGGACGCGGTGGTGAGCGGCTCGGCGCAGAACATCCTGGTGTGTGCCGCGGATACTCGTCTCGGCTATCCCTCCGGACCTGCCGAGATGAACTTCGGCGACGGCGCCGCGGCTCTGCTCGTGAGCGCGCGACGGAACCATCGCCGAGGTGAAGCAGTTCGAGACCAGGTACTACGAGATCCAGGACACCTGGCGCTCGGACAAGGACACGTTCGTTCGTTCGGCCGAAGACCGCTTCGCCATGGACGAGGGCTTCGGTCGCGTGATGAGGGAGAGCGTGTCGGCCGCGCTGAAGAAGCACGGTCTGGCACCGGCAGACATCGCGCATGTGGCGCTCAATTCGCCCAACGCCCGCCAGCTGCGTGCTCTGGTGCAGAAGCTGGGCTTTGACGAGAAGACGCAGGTCCAGGACGTCTTGCACGTGGGGGTCGGTGACACCGGCTGCGCCATGAGCCTGATGAGTCTGGTGGCCGCGCTCGAGCGGGCCAAGAGCGGCGAGAAGATACTGCTGGCCAGCTATGGCAACGGGTGCGATGTAGTGGTTCTGGAGGCCACCGAGCAGATCGGGTCTCTCACGGAGCGGCGAGGTATCCGGGGGCACCTGGCTTCCAAGAGCAGCCTTCAGAGCTATGCCAAGTATCTGCGCTGGCGCGAACTGGTCACGATACAGCCGCCAGCCCGCCCGTCGCTGGAGCTGCGCACGCCCTCGCCGGCGGCCCAGTGGCGGGAAGTGCCCTGGGAATTGCGTCTGACGGGCACCAAGTGCAAGGTCTGCGGCACGCCGCAATACCCGCCACAACGCGTCTGCGTGAACTGCCACACCAAGGACGAGATGGAACCCTACAGCTTTGTCGATGTACCGGCGAAGGTGTTCTCCTTCTCGCATGACTACGTGGTGGAAAGCACCGATCCGCCCGTGACCGTTACGTTCGTCGATTTCGAGGGTGGCGGTCGCATCATGTGCGACATGACCGACCGAGAACCGGCCGCGATCGAGGTAGGACTGCCTCTTGAAATGACCTTCCGTCGGCTCTACTACGTCGGAGGTATCCACAACTACTGGTGGAAGTGCCGGCCGGTGAGATGTGAGGAAGCAAGCTGTGGATAGCATCAAAGATAGAGTCGCCATCGTGGGCATGGGCTGCGTCAAGTTCGGAGAGAACTGGGGCCAAAGCCTGGAAGACATGATAATCGATGCGGCATATGAAGCTTTTGAAGACGCCGGCATCGGGCCCAAGGACATAGAAGCGGCTTGGTGGGGAAGCGTCTTCGCGGGTGAGTCGGGCTCTATCATGTCGACCCCGCTGAAACTCGCCTACATCCCTGTGACGCACGTGGAGAACCAGTGCGCTACCGGATCGGAGGCCATCCGAGCGGCTTCCTACGCCGTGGCCGCCGGCGTGTACGACGTCGTGCTGGCGGTCGGGGCCGAGAAGCTGAAGGACACTGGGTTCACCGGCCTGCCGCAGACCCGTCCTGTCGCCACCTGGAGCTACCGGGTTACCACGCAGACACCTGCGGCCGGCTTTGCCATGCTGGCCACCGGCTACTTCGCCAAGTACGGTCTGAGCTTCGAGGAAGGAAAGAAGCTTCTCGGGCAGATCGCCGTCAAGAACCATCACAACGGCTCGCTCAACCCCAAGGCCCACTTCCAGCGGGAGATCACCCTGGAGCAGGCCATCAACGCCCCCATGATCGCCTATCCGCTGGGCCTGTACGACTGCTGCGGGGTGAGCGACGGGGCGGCGGCTGCCGTGATCTGCCGGGCCGACTTGGCCAAGAAGTTCAGGCCGGATCCCATCTACATCAAAGCCGCCACCATATGCCAGAGCGCGCGCGAGGGCTGGATGAGCCAGGTCTACGACCTGGCTCACGTGGAGGAGACCTACCGCGGGGGCATGGCCGCCTACAAGGAAGCCGGCATCAAGGACCCGCGCAAGGAGATCAGCATCGCCGAGGTGCACGATTGCTTCTCCATCACCGAACTCACCATCATGGAAGACCTGCAGTTCAGCCCCCGGGGCCGGGTAAGTGACGACATCGAAGCGGGCACCTTCGAGCTCGACGGCGAACTGCCGGTGAATACCGACGGTGGTCTCAAGTGCTTCGGCCACCCCATCGGTGCCACGGGTCTGCGCATGCTCTACGAGGTCTACAAGCAGCTTCAGGGCAAGGCCGGCCCGCGCCAGGTCAAGAACCCGCGCCTGGGTCTGACCCACAATCAGGGAGGAGAGCCGGGCTCCGCCACCGTGAGCGTGCTTATTGCCGGCAACGAGCTCGGCTAGCCGACGCGAGGCCGCGATCCCATGTTCGAAAACTGGGACCAATTGGACTGAAGGAAGCAGCGAACGGCCCTTCCATCGCTGGCTGGACGCGCCCGGGGTGGCATTCGCGAGCGATCCGTGCGCAGCGAATACCGAGGGCAAGTCCGGCTGCTCTCGACGCCCTCACCTTACCAGAAGCGGCCCGCGTGCCCGTCTCGGCGACGGTGGGGTTCTACTAGGCAAGTTCAGCGGGCACAAAGAGGGTCCCATGTACGACTACGAGAAGTCGGCCGCGGCCCTCATCAAGTACCACGAGGATTTCCGGCCCGACTTCCAGGCCAGGCCGGTCGCTCCCGCGAAGGTCTTCGAGCTGCTCGGCCTGCAGTTCGTCGATTGGCCGGGACACGGTCTGGCCGACGAGACCCCCTGGCAGTATGTCGAGGCGGAGTACACCCAGCAGTGAAGGCGGTTGCCGACAAGTATCCCGGTTGCCCCGGGGTCGATCCGCTCCCCAGACCGTTCTAGCTAGTCAGCCGGACACATAGGGGTCAGCGGGCCGCCTCAGCCCTCACCTGGATGAGTTCCGCCGTGATGCTCACAGCTATCTCCTCCGGAGTCTCCGCACCGATCGGCAGACCGATAGGTGCGTGGACGCGGTCGAGTAGCCCAGCCTCGATGCCCTCTTCGCGCAGGGCCTCCATCGTCTGGGCCACTTTTCGGCGGCTGCCGATCATGCCTACATAGCGAGCTTCCGTCTGGAGGGCCTCTTTGAGCACGGTCCTGTCGTGGAGGTGCCCGCGGGTCAGGATGACCACATAGCTGTCGTAGTCGATGGGAAGCCCAGCTACGGCCCTTGCGAAGGTTGGCGACACGACCAGGGAGTCGGCTTCGGGGAAACGGTCGCGGTTCGCATATTCGGCCCGGTCGTCGACGACGACGGTACGGAAGGCCACGGCGCGTAGAAGCGGGACGAGGCTTTGAGCGCAGTGGCCCGCCCCGAAGACGAAGACCGTGCCGCGTCCCCCCATCGCTTCCACCTGTACCGTCATCCTCACTCCCGCCACCACGAGCTCGCGCCGGCTTGAGGCAAGGGCATCGCCCCCCAACGCGACGCACGTCTGGCTTCCGACTACGGTGCGGTCGGCTTCCAAGACAAGGCATCTTTGGGCGCGCCATCCCGGCGAGGGCTCCACAGGAAACATGGTTACGAGCGTACTTTTGCCGCCACGGTCGAGTAAATCGGCGATAGCCCCGAAGAGACTCGTCATTGCCGGGTCGGAATGGCTGACGAAATCGACGAGGAGCAGGCCCGCGCCGCCGCAGATCATGCCCAGTCCGGCGGCGTCGTCATTGGTGAGGTCGAACTGAGCCAGCCGCGAGTCTCCCGCCTGCAGTACGTCGCGCGCCAGGTCGATGGCGCGAGCCTCGAGAGCGCCCCCGCCGATCGTCCCCACTGTGGTCCCGTCACTCTGTACGAGCATGTGGGCGCCCGCGTGCCGAGGGGAGGAGCCTGTGCTCTCGATGATGCTCACCCAGGCGAAATCGTCCTCGTTCCGCAAGAGGGTGAGTGCTTGGCGCGCTGTCTCCAGGTTCATCTGGTTCTCGACTCCACGTAGATGATCTTGCGTCGTGCGCTGGGCTAGTATACGACGGTTAATGCCGGCGGAACCCCTGCTCTCCAGGAGGGCACCATGAGCGAGAAGCTGAACGAGATCCAGGCCGAGATCGCGCGGCTGCAGGGAGAGCACAGGCTGCGGGAGGTCGAGCCGCTCCTGCGGGAATCGGTCGAGCTTGTTCGCCAGGAGAAAGGGGACGATTCCCGAGAGTACGTGGCGGCACTCAACGAACTCGGCTCGGTGCTCCGCGCCCTCAAGGAGCTCGACGATTCCGAGGGCGTGTTCCTCCAGGCCGCCGAGATCGAGGCGGCGGCCCGAGGTAAGGCGAACGCGGACTACGCCACCTGCATCAACAACCTCGCCGGCACCTACCGGCTCAAGGGCGACTTCGTCACCGCCGAGTCGTTGTTCCGCGAGGCCATGGGGATCTACGAGACGCAGGTGGGCACCGAGCACTTCATCTACCTCAGCGTCCTCAACAACCTGGGCCTCGTCTACCAGGATCTGAAGAAGTATGAGGAGGCCGAGGAGCTCCATCTTCAGGCCCTGGCCGTGCTGAACAAGGAGGGCAAGCGAGGCGTCGTGCGCGCGACCACCCTCAACAACCTGGCCTCGATCGCGATGGCTACCGGGCGGCACGACGAGGCACGGAAGTACTTCGCGGAGACGCTCGAGACCTATGCGCAGACCGAGGGGCCGAATTCCGTCCTCTACCTGACCGGACTCAACAATCTGGCGGTGCTCGACTATTTGAGGGGCGATTTCGCCCGAGCCGCGGAGGGCTTCGCCGAAGCAATGGAGATCATCGAGAACGTCCTGGGAAGGGACCACCCTGACTGGGCCAAGACGAACAAGCATCTGGCCATGGCCCGGGAGAAGCTACGCTCGTCCCAAGAGACCGCGGAGTGATAGCCGACCGTACACCGATGGCGACGAGCTGGGCGGTGGGGGCGTGAAGGGTCTGGAACTCGCCGAGGAGTACTACCGGGAACACGGCTGCGTCATGATAGCTCGGCACTTCCCGGGCCACGAGCGGCGGATCGCTGCCGGTCTGGTGGGGGAGGGCTCGCAGTGCTACGGGTTCGACGACGAACTCTCGCAAGACCACGACTGGGGTCCGGGCTTCTGCCTGTGGCTGACGGCGCAGGACTACGCCGAGGTGGGGGAGGAGCTACAGAAGCGCTACGACGATCTGCCCTCGCCTTATCGCGGTTTCGAGCGGCCGGTCGAAGGCCCGTACACCGGCAAGCGCACCGGGGTGTTCGAGGTCACGGACTTCTACCGTCGCTTCATCCGCTACGACCACGTTCCCAGCACGCTTGCCGAGTGGCGCTCGCTGCCGGAGACCTACTTGGCCACGGCGACGAACGGCCGCGTGTTCACCGATCCCCACGGTGAGTTCACAGCTTTCCGCGAGGGGCTGCTGGCCTTCTATCCCGAGGACGTACGCCTGAAGAAGATGGCCGCGCGCTGCGCCGCGGCCGGGCAGGCGGGACAGTACAACTACCGTCGCTGCGTCGCCCGAGGCGAACCGGTAGCGGCCCATTGTGCCCTGAACCTGTTTGTCGAGGCGGCCACCTCGCTGGTCTACCTTCTGAACAAGCGGTATCGACCCTTCTACAAGTGGATGCATCGAGGCATGAAGGACCTGCCCGTACTGGGTGAGGAGTGCCACGGGAAGCTCGCCGAGCTTTGCGCGGACGGCCCGACCTCGAACGCCGACATCTCGCAGACCGCGGCCGGTCCCGCTCAAGCGGGTCTCGGCCAGGCAAAGGGCCGGGAGCGGATCATCGAGGAGATCAGCGCCCTCCTCATCGTTGAACTCTCCTGGCAGGGGCTGAGCGACTCCGACAGCGACTTCCTCCTCGATCACGCTCACGCCGTGCAGGCCCGCATCAAGGACGACGGCCTGCGAAGCCTGCACGTGATGGTCGAATAGGGCCGCCGGAGCGTGCGCGACGCACGCGCCTGAGGGCGGCGCCGCCGGCTACAGAGCCTTCAGCTGCTCGTTGGCCGCCTTCAGATCGAACCGTTCCGGGGCGAAATCCTCTCCCACCCATTGCCGGTACTCGTCATACTCGGGGTCCGCGGGGTCGGCAAGGATGTCGAGGATCGTCTCGTATTCCGACGCTCCGCCGGAGTCCTCGGGAGGAAAGGCCCGCGCGCCCTCCAGCAGGAGCGGCAGGCCTCCACTCAGTTCGCCGGGGAACAGACTTTCGACCTTGATCTCGATCTCCCAGTGGTCGCCGAAGTCATAGACGTAGGTGAAAGCCGTCCCCTCGGCCAGGGGAAGACTGTGCAGCCGGTAAAGCGTCTCGTTGGCGACAGGGACGACCTCGTGGGGAGCCGGCTTCCCATAGCGCTTGTCGGCGATGGCGAACTCGTGCAGGTGAGCGTCTTCCCACCCGGCTACCGCCTGGATGATCTCGTGCAACCGCTGCAGAGTGACCTGATCGGGAACGTAGAGCCGGCGCCAGATGGGCGGCTTGACGCCGGACAGCGTGAGCTTGAGCTGTAGGGTGGCGGCCGTCATGGGCCGATATCAGCCTGCCGAGGGAGCGTCGGCCGGGGCGGCCTGACCGTCTTGGCTGTCCTCGGTCTTCTCGTACTTGTGACCGGTGACGGTGGTGAAGTGGAAGATGGGGCGGTCGACGCGTCGCAGGACCAGCGGGCAGTGCTTCATCCCCGCCGGCACGAAGATGAGCGCGCTCTTGGTGATGATATGCCTGTCGTTCTCCAGCCAGATCTCGATCTCGCCTCCCAGGTCCCAGGGATCGTCGGGGTTGTTCCCGAAGAAGCCGATGATCTCGTCGGTCTCGTGGACGTGGGGGCGGCTCTCCATGGTCTCGGCAGCCTTCAGGTACCAGGCGGTGTTCATATGGAACGCGCCGTCGCTCACCTCATCGTCCAGCCACAGGATGCGCCGGGCGAACTTGGAGTACTCCGCGTCTATGCGCTTCTTCTCCTCGGGCATCTTGAGTTCGGTCACGATGTACTTGGCCGTATCGGCGTCCGGCATCCGGCACTCCTCCCTTTTGATGTCTCCTGGTCGGCGTTCTCGCCACTCTACCGCGTCGGGCAACCAGGCTACAATCCGAAGACGACACTGCAAGGGAAGGGATGGACCGCGTGGAGTATCTCGTCAGACCCGAGGCCGACGTCTCCCACGTGCGCCGCAAGTGGCTGGACGTCGCCTACGCCGACCTCTCTCCAGCGCAGCGGCTTGACATATTCCTGCCCGACGAGGGCGACGGGCCCTTTCCGGTGTTGCTGCGCATCCACGGCGGCGCCTTCGCCTACGGCGACAAGCGCGACATCCACGTGCTGCCCTTCCTGAGCGGACTGCCCCGCGGCTACGCGGTGGCGAGCGTGAACTACCGCCTCAGCGGCGAAGCGACGTTTCCCGCTGGCATCCAGGATGTCAAGGCGGCCATCCGCTGGCTGCGGGCGCACGCGGCCGAGTATCTCCTCGACGGCCGACGTGTCGTCGCCTGGGGAGATTCCTCAGGCGGCAACTACGCGGCCATGGTGTGCGTCACTGCCGGCGTGGGCCTGTTCGACGATCCCGCGCTGGGGAACGCCGAGTTCCCCAGCGACGTGCAGCTGGGGGTGGATTGGTTCGGACCGACCGATTTCCTGAAGATGGACGAGCAGTTGGCCGAGTCCGGGCCGGCGCGGCTTGCCGACCACCGCGATGCGGATTCACCCGAATCGCTGTATCTGGGCGGACGCATCACCGACCTGCCGGAGAAGGTCCGGATGGCCGGCCCCATAGCCTACCTGCACCCTCAGATGCCGCCTATCCTGATCCAGCACGGCCGGGCCGACTTCGTGGTGCCGGTGCAGCAATCCCTGGACCTGGCTCGGGCCATCGACGCGGTGGCGGGACCGGAGCGATACGAGCTCGACATCTTCGAGGGAGCCGGCCACGAAGACCCCATCTTCGAAAGCGCGGAGAACCTCGAGCGCGTGTTCGCGTTCATCGGGAGACATCTGGGCCTTACCGTAGCCCGGTGCGGCCGGGTCGCCGCCTCGCCTACCTCCTGGGTGTCAGCCCGGGCGCCGGCGTGACGATGGGCTCACCGGTCACCGGGTGGACGCAGTGGAAGGGCATGACCTCGTGCTCGGGCCAGCGCAGGGGCGGGTCGTCGGTCAGCTCGTCCGGACCCAGAGGATCGTCGGGGTAAGTGGTCTTCAGCAGGGGCACGAAATCGGGCGGGGTGAATGCCCAGCCGTTCTCGAACGTGCAGATCCACACCGGCCGGTAGTCGAGCTTCTTGATCTTCCAGACGCCGTCGCGCTTGATGTAGCCGTTCTCGTAGAGGGCGCCTTCCCACCACTGCCGGGCGACCACCTTGGGGCTGGGATTGCGCTCGTAGTGGGTGCCCGACTGCATCATGCAGCGGAAGCGCGCTTCGGCGGTCTGCCGGTCGGGAGCGACGTCGACGACGTCCTGCATCTGTGGGTGATCGAGGATGAAGCCGAACACCGGTCCGTTCTTGCCGTCGGTGAAACGGTTGCGGAAGCCGTCGCAGTACATGCGCCGCGCGCCGGCAAGCCCCCGGAAGATGCCCCCGAAGAAGTGGACCTCGCACTCCTCGTCGAAGCAGGCCACCGCCTCGTCGTACATGCACTTGTCGATGAAGTAGCCGTACAGATGGTGGAGACGGCGGACGGCGTTCACGTCTTCCAGCATCCCCAACCTGTGCTCCAGCTCTTCGACCCGCTTCAAGAGATCGTCGCTCATGGTCTCCTCCGCTCGTCCTGTGAGAGGCTTCGGCGTGGGCTCAGTCGTCGTATGGTTCCGGGGGCGGCGGCCCGAACACGTTGATGCGGTAGCGGCTGTAGGGCATGTAGTGCGTGGTGGGCTTGTCGGGGTGGTTGTCCGGAGAGCCCGCGATGCTGGCCGCCACGGGCTCCTTGGCCCAGCCTTCTTCGTAGGGGCACATGAAAGTCTGGCGATAGGCGAACTTGAGGATCTTCCACAGTCCGTCTTCCTTCACGTACTCCATGTCGTACTTGCCCAGACAGAGGAACTGCTTGAGCGCGCCCTCCATGGGCAGAGAGCAATAGCCGTGGGAGTGCCACAGCCCCTTGGCTCTGGTCCTGTCGGGGCTGATCTCGACGACGGGGTTGACGGTCATGTGGATGGCGAGGTGTCCGGCGGCGATCTTGTCGTCGTCGAAGATCGTGAGCCAGAAGCGGGTGACGCTCTCGAGGCCCTCGTAGACGCCGCTGTCCTCCATCTCCAGGCTGACGCCGGGAGTCGTCTGCGCGAACAGAGCCGGGACCTCGCGTCGCCTGCCGACATGGTAGAGGTGCGAGTAGAGTGACTGCAACTTCCAGATCTCGAGTTGGTCCTTGGCGTAGGCGCCCTCGGCCACCTGGGCTTTCAGGGCCTCGATTTCGGCTTCCAGTTGTTCCAGAGTCTTGGCCATCGTGGGACCTCCCGTCTAGCGCCCGCCGGGGTACTTCTCGATGCCCTCGCCCATGGGCCACGACCTCATGAAGAACATCTGCTTGCTGACGTTGCGAACGACCATGGGGCCTTGCGGGACATTGGGCGGGATGTACGCCCAGAAGCCCTTGTTGATGACGTGCTTCTCCCCGCCGATCCACAACTCCACCTCCGCGCAGAGGTCGGTGATGTCGTCGTAGTTCATGGCGATGCAGGCGATCGAAGTGCCATGGGGGAGGGTGTGCTCGTCCATGATCACCTGGCCGGCCTTGGACGTGTCGCCGGGGAGGTACCACCTGGTGTCGCACCCGAACTCGGCGTCGGGGATGACCGTCTGGTCGATGTAGGCCATGGGGCGGGTGAACTCCGGATCCAGGGGACGCATGAATCCGGGCCTGACGATACCCGGCGGAGTCCCGTGAACCATATAGCGCGCGTATTTCGACTCGCTCGGCTCGACGGGCCGCGCCGTCGGGGGGGCCTTCTTCTCCGACTCGGCCTTCTTGGTCTCGTCGTCCTTCTCTCTCGTGTAGACGCCGCCCGGTCCGGAGACCCAGTGCAGGGTCGGCCGCGTGTAGATCTGACTGCGCACACCCGTGCGGAACACGGGCATGTGGGGCATGTTGGCCGGGACGTAGGCTACCCAGCTCGATTCCAGAGGGATGATCTCGTCGTCCATCTGCATGCCCATGGGGTCGGTGTCGGCGAAGTCGTCGGGGTTGGTCCCCCACCAGGAGAGAAGTTCGGGGAAGCCGTGGACGTGGGGGAACATGCCCGGGGTCGCGTAGCCCACCTTGGCCAGTTCTTCCCAGGTGACCTGGTTGGGGTAGCTGGGCGGCCATATCCAGGTGGTCTCCCCGTAATAGGCGCCCGGTATGACCTCTTCGTCGATCCAATGCAGGTGCTCCATAGCGATGCGCTTGCCCTGGTCGGCGAGCCGGTCGCGCTGCTCCGGGGTGGGCCCGGGCAGCAGGTGACGCTTCTCGAGCGTTGTGCAGATGTATTTGTCGTATTGGCCCATGTGGTGTTGACCCCCTCGGTAGGCGGCTGTGCCTTGGCGGCCTCTATTTGCTGTAGGGGATGGTCTCGAAGTTCATGACCTTGTGGGAGTCGAAGTCCATGTCGGCTTCGAAGTAGGGCTCCCGGGTGCCTTCCGCGCCGGCCAGCATGATCTCTATCTGGATGATGGGGCTGTCTACGCGCGTGATCTCCAGCGGGCAGTGCGGGATACCCGGAGGCAGGTACACGAGGGTGGGACGGGTGAAGACGTGCTTCTCCATCTCCGGCCCCATGTAGAGCACCACCTCGCCGCCCAGTTCGTCCGGGTCGTCGGGATTGCTGCCGTACCAGGCCAGGATCTCGTGGAAGTTGTGGATGTGGCAGGGGTTGTCGCCCTTGAAGGGCTTCCGCACGAACTGATGCCCCATCATGAAGGGGAAGCCGATCTGCTGGTGTCCGATCATGAGGCCGTCGAACACGGTGCTGCCGTCGGCCTTCATGGTCAGCCGCATGTGCGGCGGGTGATGGATGTACTGGTCGTACTTGCCGCTCACGTTCGCATCTCCTCTACATGACCGAGCCACCGGACACGTGGAACACCTGTCCGGTGGCGTAGCTGCTGACGTCGGAGGCCAGGAAGAGGGTGGCGTTGGCGATGTCGCGCGCCGTCCCGATCCGGCCCAGCGGGAAATTGCCCAGGAAGGCCGCGCGCCTGGCGTCGGCCTCCTCGGAAGACAATTCGGGCTCGCCCTCGCGCAGGACCGCTCCGAAGTTCGTGGCGGCCGGCCCGGGAGCGACGCAGTTCACGCGGATGCCGTTGGGGCCCTCCACGTAGGCGAGTTGCTTGGTGAAGAGATCGAGGGCGTACTTGCTCATGGCGTATGTGCCCACGCCCATGGCGTATTGGTGCGTGCTCCCCGACCCGATGTTGACGATGACGCCGTATTTCTGGGCCCGCATGAGGGGCACGATCGCCTGGGTGACGTTCATGGTGCCGACGAGGTTGAGCTTGAACTGCTTCTCCCATGCGGCGGGGTCCTGCTGGTCGATGGGGACGCCGTCCTTGTGCAGGATGGCCCCGGCGACGTTACAGAGGATGTCGATGCGGCCGAACTCTGCCGACCACCTGCTCGACCATGGCCTTGACGGCGGCGTTGTCGGTGATGTCGGCCTGGAGGGCGATGGTCTTGACGCCGCGCTCCTTCGACCGCTGCCGCCGTCTTCTCCGTGCCGTCCAGGTCGATGTCGGTGACGGCCACGGCCGCGATGCCTTCGTCGGCCAGCAGGAGCGCTATCTCCTTGCCGAAGCCCACCTGGCTACCGGCACCCGTGACCAGAGCCACTTTGCCTTGAAAACCGAGATCCATTGGTGCCTACCTACTTTCGCTCTACCGTGGTGGTCGTGGCTCCGGCGCGCATCAGGCCCAGAGCTGCTCGGCAACGTCGTCGAGTCCCAACTCCAGAAGTTTGGCCTTGCTGGGCTTGCCCGTCTCGGGATCCCAATCCATGTGGGCCAGGTACTCGCCGTAGATCTGCTCGTGAGTGAAGGTGGTACCGGCCCGCGGACCGACCGTTTTAGGCGGCACGCCCCGCAGTCTGTCCGGATACTGGAAGGGACCCTTCAGACCTTCGCGCAGGTTGAAAGCGAGACGGATGTTGGTGACGCGCTCGCCTGCCTTGAGCAGTTCTTCCGAGGTGATGTCCTGCCATCCCGCGATGCCCTTGAGCGCCTCCACCAGCTGATCGGCGTGCGGATACGAGCCGATGACGAACTGGCACATTCCCAGGGCGCTGATGGCATGCATGTAGTTGGTGCTGATCTTGTGATGGAGTCCCCGGCCCTCGAGCTGAGTACGCTCCACCTCGGGTATGTCCAATCCCGGCGGATGCTGACCGCCACCTTGGTTGTGGCGCCCGGGAGTGGGGTCGGCGCCGTAGCCGGTGGCGAAGCCCCAGCCGCCCCTCGGGTCGTGCGCTCCGATCTCCTGGCCGCCGACGTGCATGGCGTAGCGCTCGGAGCCCTTGCCGATCCTCTCCGCGGCGATCTTGGTACCGTCGGCGATGACGGCGCCGAAGCCCTCACGCCTCACCAACATCTCGGTGAGGGCGATGATGGCCTTGGCGTCGCCCCAGTGCAACTCCAGCCCGCCGGTGTCTTCGGTGGTGATGAGGCCGTTCTCGAAGCACTCGATGGCGAACGCGATCGTGGATCCGGCCGAGATGGTGTCGACTCCCTAGCCGGTTGCAGATGTCGCTGGCCAGGACGAGCGAGTCGAGATTGTCGTTGCAGCAGTTGCTGCCGAACATGGCCATGGTCTCGTACTCGGGCTTGTGCGCCCCGTCCTCGTAGGCGAATTCGCCTACGCCCGCCTCCATGATGCCGCCGCAGGCGATCGAGCAGCGCCAGCAACCGTAACGCCGCTTCTGCTTGGCGACGACGTTGGCCCCGCGGCAGTCCTCGTAGTTGGGGGAATCGATCTCGGCCACGCCGGACCAGTTCTTGGCCGGGGCGTCGTCGATCTTGCAGCACATGTCGTAGATACCGGGCGTGCCGGTCGCGTGGAGCTGGGCCCAATGTCCTGCCAGGGCGCCCACGTGCCGCTTGCGCATCTCTTTGAGGTACTCGGCCGGCTCCGCCGTCGGCACCGGCAGGCTGCCCTGCACGGCCACGGCCTTGAGCTTCTTGGAACCCATGACGGCGCCCAGCCCGGATCGGGCAGCCGCGCGCCCCTTGTTGTTCATGACGGAGGCGATGAGCGAGACCTTCTCGCCGGACGGACCGATGCAGGCCACCTGCAGGCCCTTGCCGTGCTCGTCTCTCAGGATGTCCTGGACCTCGAAGGTGTCCTTGCCCCAGATCTCGCCGGCGTCGCGCAGTTCCGCCTTGCCGTTGTCGATGAGCAGGTACACCGGCTTCTCCGAGATGCCGGTGAAGAACACCGCGTCGTAGCCGGCGAACTTGAGGTAGGGCCCGAAGTCGCCGCCGGAGTTGGCATCGCCCCAGCCGCCCGTGAGGGGCGATTTGCCCACGACCACGTAGCGCGATCCGCCCACCGCGTCGGTGCCGGTGAGGAGCCCGGTGACGAAACCCAGGGTAGCCTCGGGCCCCAACGGGTCCACGCCCGGCTTCTGCCGGTCGTACAAGATGCGTGCGCCCAGGCCGTAGCCGCCCAGGTACTGCCGGACCGTCTCTTCTTCGAGAGGCTCTTCCCGTATCTCCCCTGTCGTCAGGTCAACCCAGAGGATCTTGCCCATAGCACCGTAACCCATGCTGCTCCTTCCATTCGGAATCTGTATCGCTATCTCGGAGCGCTAGTCCTTCATCTCCCGCTCATCACTTGGCCTCGGAGATGCCCGGCAGCCAGGTGGATATCTCCGGGACGAAGAACAGAATGATCAACAGTAGGAGACCCATGGCGAAGTAGGGCATCGAGGCCCTGAAACAGTCCCCCAGCGTGATGTGTGGTGGCGCGAGCGCCTTCATGGTGTACACGTCGAGCCCGAAGGGCGGGCTGATGAGTCCCAGCTGCACGCTCAGCAGGGAGATGGTGGCGAACCAAAGCATGTCGAAGCCGAGTTCCTTGACCATCGGGAAGAAGATGGGCGCCGTGATCATGACGATGCTGGCCGGGTCCATGAAACAGCCCAGGACGAGCAGGACGATCTGAGTGAAGCCGACGATAAGCAAAGGGCTGACGTCCAGGCCGTGGCGAAGTCCACCAACTCGGTGATGGCGCCGGAAGTGGCCAGGAGCCGGCCGAAGCTTATCGAGCCGACGACGATGAAGAAGACCATCACCGTCACCCGCGTAGTGCTCTTCGCGGCTCTGAACACCATCTTCCAGCTGAACTGCTTGTACAGGGCGGCCACCGCGATGCACGCCATCACGCCGAGCGCGGCGCTCTCGCTGGGGGTAGCCAGTCCGAAGAACACACTCCCCATGACGGCGACGAGGATGATGCCGACGGGCGCCAAGTAGAGTATGCCCACGCGCAATTTCTCTCGGCGAGGGATCTTGGCGACGTCATAGGACGGGGCGAGCGTCGGGTCCACGACGCAGCGGATGATGATGTAGGCCGTCATCATGGCCGCAAGAATCAGGCCCGGTATGGTGATGGCCAGCAGCAGCTTGCTCACGGACACCTGGCCCATGGCCCCGATGAACACGGCCAGCGCGCTGGGAGGGATGAGGATGGCCAGCGTGCCGGTGGCCACGATGGGGCCCACGCTCATCTCCGGCTTGTAACCGCGCGCTTCCATCTCGGGCAGGAGGACTCGTCCCAGGATGCCGATGGTCCCCCCACTGATGCCTATGGGCGCGCCCAGAAGCACGCCCACCCCGGTGGTCACCAGACTCAGCCGGCCGGGGATCCTGCCCATCAGCTTGTCCACGGCGTTGACGACCAGGGTCCCCGTCCCCGCTTCATAGATGACGTCTCCCATGAGGATGAAGAGGGGGATAGGCAGGAAGACGTAGTTGGCGACGGAGCTGTAGAAACTCATGGCGAGTTGGTCGATCCCCTGCAGACCGCCCCAGTACAGCGTGGCGCCCATGATGCAGGTGAACATGAAGGCGAAACAGATCGGCATGCCCGTGAACATGATGGCGACGAGCACGCCGAACATGAGTGCTATGGCCTCATACCATTCCAAAGGTGACCCCCCCTAGATCGAAGTCTGCTCCCCGGCACTGACGCGCTCCCCGGACAGATACGCCCGGTAGTAAGTCACGACGTGCCGGATCGACTGGATGAACAGCATGAGAAACGAGAGCGGGATAACGATCTCAATCGGCCACTTGGGGGGGTTGAGGATCGTGGCGAGGATGAAGTGCTCCTGGTAGTCCCGGATGGTGAGCCGTGCCGTGTAGTAGAACAGAAAGAGGCATAGGCCCGTTATCGCCACGGTCGTGATGATGCTGAGTATGTTCTGCGCTCGGACCGGGAACTTCGATACTACGGCCTCCATCACCACGTGCCCGCGGTCCCGGTAGATGGCGGCGGTGCCGAGAAAGGTCATCCACACCAGGGAATAGGTAAGGATCTCGAAGGACGGTGCCCAGGTCCAGTCGAACGCCTTCCGGACGATCACGTCCACGCTGACCCAGACAGCCTGAACGAAGACGATGAGGCCAGATACCACGAGCATGGCGGTCAGGGTCTTGTCGAACGCCCGTCCTGCTTTTTCCATGAAGTTCATATCAACGCTTCTCCGATGACTATGCGGCACCCGTCGGGCGCGAAGCGGCCTCTGTAGAGGCCGCTTCGCGCCCGAAAACAGGCTTTGTCACAGGTCCGTCAGCCCGCCACGCTCAGGTCGGTGGTCTTGGCTGAGGGGAGGGGATTCTGCACTAGTTGGCCCGCGGGAAGGCCGGGTCGACGAGCCACTCTTTGAGCTGCGGAGCGATCTCCGGCCACCTGACCAGGTCTTCCGCCCACATGCTGTCGCGGTAGGCGATGTAGAAGGCCTTGGCGTCCTCGGGGGAGAGTTTGATCTCCTTCACACCATCGGCGGTGATGGTCGCGATGACCTCTTCCACCGTCTTGGTGAACATCGCCGCGCCGTCGATCTCGGTCTGGATCATGGCCTTGGTGATGACGTCCTGCTGGGCCGGGCTCAGGCTGTCCCACTTCTCCTGGTTCATGAGCATCAGTCCGCCGCAGGAGCTGAAGGTCTCGTTCAGCATGGCCTTGGTGACCGGAGTGAGGCCGAAGTCCAGGATGGCGGGGATTCCGGCGTTGTAGCCATCGACCGTGCCGCGCTCCATGGAGGTGAAGTAGTCGGTGAAGTCCACCGGGATGACGGTGGCGCCCAAGGATTCGATGAAGGCCTTGTTGGAGCCGCCCACGGAGGCGATCTTCATGCCCTTGATCTCTTCCAGGCTGGTGATCTCTTTGCCCAGGTAGAGGACGGTCTGCACTTGAGCCTCAGAGGAGACGGACGCGCCGAGGTACAGGATGCCGTTCTTGGCGAACTCGTCGTAGAGATACTTGAAGTAGGTCTGGGACTCCCGGAGTTCCATCGGGTTGTACTCCGCGCGGCCGGAGCAGCTGGCGCCGGGCACGAGAGTGTCGGCGAAGGGGCTGAGCACGCTGGCGATATCGACGGTGCCCATCTGTACGGCGGCCACCTGGTCCGGGGCCGGAATGGCTTCAGGTCCGGAAAGCTTGACGGTCATGGCGCCGCCGGAGTACTCCTCGACTTTGTCGGTGAAGTCACGGGCCCAGTTGCCACCCGGCGGGATGTCGGGGATGAAGCTGACCATGGTCAGTTCGATGGGCTCAACGGTGGCGGCGGCGGTCGTAGTAGTCTCGGGCGCCGCTGTGGTCTCGGTGGGAGCGGCGGTGGTGGTGGTCTCAGGCGCCGCGGTGGTTTCCGTAGGAGCGGCCGTGGTGGTGGTCTCTTCCTCGTCGCCGCAACCGACGGCCAGGAAGGACAGGGCGAGGACAAGACAAATGCACAGAATCACAAGCTTCTTCACGAGGTACCCCCAGTACTCTGATCACCCGGAATCAACAGCATCGCTAATGGCTTCATCACGTCAGGGACGAATCCGACTCCTCTCCTCCAGAACCTCCTTCCTCAGTCGAGAACGGTTCCATAGTACCAACGAGTGCCGCGGACGGATGGACGACTCCGCGGGCTCCTCGCGGGGAGGACGGGTATCGAAACCGTGGACACCACAAGCGCCTCCCCCCTCCAGAATAGTGCGTCCTACTAGCGAGCACTACTAGCACACGCTACTAGTAAACGCAAGTCGTGTGTGCTTTCCTAGAGACATGGAAACCTCACCCAAGAGACCCTCTCAGAGCCCTCGCAAGCGTACGCGCGAGCAGTTTTCCGCCAAGTGGAAGCGCATGACCGACGAGGAGAAGAGAGAGCACATCGTCGATGCCGTGCTCACCCTCATCGCCAAGTACGGGGTCCAGGGCACGACCACGGCGCGGATCGCCGCGGCGGTGGGAGTGTCCGAGCCGACCATCTACCGGACGTTCCGCAGCCGAAAGGACATGCTGCTGGCCGCCGCGGACAGGGTCTGGCAACAAAGGCGAGACGAGCTCGAGTCCTTCGAGGCCGAGGACGCCATGGACCATCTACGGAAGATCTCCGGGTATCACACCGTGGGTATCCAGAAGACGCGGGTGGTCCGGTTCATCACCGAACTCGCCGTCGCTCCCGACTCTGACGGCCTTAGAGAGCACATCAGGGACCAGCAGTTGGGGGAGGCCCGGCACTTCGCCGACATCGTGGAAGAAGGGAAGGCTCAGGGCTGCATCCGCCCGGATGTGGATTCCGAGGACGCCGCATGGCGGATCATGAGCGTCCATTGGCTCGAGGCCATGGCCCGCCTTCATGGGCTGGAGGACAAGGTGATGTCGGGCTTCTCCACACGGATCTACCAGAGCATCCTCAAGAGCATCGCCACGGACCCGGACTCGGTCAGCCTCGAGGATGACAGCACCGAGCATTCGCTCATCACTCAGACAACGGCCCTCTGAGCGAAGCCCCGACCGTCGGTCGCACGCTCGCGATCGGACTGGAACGCCGCCTCTTGCTTTTGTGCTCGCTCGGTCTTAGAGTAGTGCGCACTACTAGCGGATGCTACTAGCGCAGGCTACGGTACACCAAGACATGAAGGAGCACGGGGGAATGTCTGAGGAGTACGTCACGCCGGGATCAGTCGGGGCAGATAGGGCGAAGCGCATCAGCGACGCCATGCAACTCAAGCAGCCGGACAGGGTCCCGCTGATCATGTCGGTCGGCTACCTGCTGGCCGACCTGGGGGGCATCACCAAGCAGGAACTGCTCGAGAACCCCGAGAAAGCGCAGCTTCTCCTCGAGGAAGCCGCCCTGGAGTTCCAGCCGGACTCCATCCATGGTCCCATGCCGGCCGACCCGACCCCCCATCTCATCCTCGGCGACCGCATGACCGTGTGGCCGGGTCACGGGGTCGACGTGAACAGCCAGTTCCAGTTCGTGGAGAGCGAGTTCATGAGGGAGGACGAGTACGACGCCTTCCTGGACGATCCCACCGACTGGGTCATCCGCAAGTACCTGCCGCGGGCCTTCTCAGCCCTGGACGCGTTCGCCTCGATGCCGCCTCTCAACCTGTTCGTCTCCGGTAGCTACTACCTGGGAACCATGGGGCGGCTTGCCTCCGGAGGGCTGGCGGATTCTCTCAAGGCCTTCGCCCAGGCCGTCCAGGCCGTCGCCGCCAACATCGAGCTGCTCAAGAAGAACCACGAGCGCATGGTGGCCCTGGGCTTCCCCGATCCCTTCCTGGCCGGGCCCACGATAACCGCCCCCTTCGACATGCTGTCGGACGCCTTGCGGGGCATGCGGGGCATCATGATGGACATAATCAGGCAGCCCGACAAGCTGATCGCCGCTCAGGAGAAGCTCATCCGCTTCGAGCTCGACTTCGCCATCGACACCTGCAAGGCCACCGGGATCAACAGGACCTTCCTGCCCCTGCACCGCGGGTCCGACGGCTTCATGTCGCTCAAGCAGTTCGAGACCCTCTACTGGAAGCAGTTGAAGGAAGTCCTCGTGACCCTGGTGGAGAACGGCATCACCCCGATCGTCTTCTACGAGGGATGCTGGGACCAGCGCTTGGAGTACCTGGCGGAGCTTCCCAAGGGCAAGACGGTGGGCATGTTCCAGGCCAGCGACATCTTCAAGGTCAAGGAAGTCATCGGCGACACCATGTGCATCGTCGGCGGCATGCCGAACTCGCTGCTCAAGGGCGGCACGCCCGATGAGATCCGCGACCACACGAGGCGACTGTGCGAGGTGGTGGGCAAAGGCGGCGGATTCATGATGTCCACTGCCGTCGGAGAGCTCGCCGGCAGCGACCCGGCCCTCGTCAAGGTCTGGGCCGAGGCGACCAGGGAGTTCGGCACGTACTGAGCTGCCCCGACCGAGAGACGAACCGGCGGTTCGTGAGCCGCCGGATGCGGACCGCGAATCGCGCGGCTGGCGAAAAGACCGAAGGAGGAGGCGACATGGGAAAGTACGACGAGTGGTTCTACAAGGATCCCATCGTGGAAGGGAAGATGGGCGATCGGTTCGTCTACTACGCCGGCAACCATGTGGGGGAGAAGGACTACTCGATGACCTGGAACCGCGTCACCGAGGCTTTCGTGATGGTGAAGACCCGCATACCCATGACTTCGACCAGTTCCTGCACTTCTTCAACGCCGATTCCGCGCACATCCGCGACTTCCCTGCCGAGATCGAGATCACGCTGGGCGAAGAGATGGAGAAGCATCTCATCACCGAGCCCACCGTCCTCTACGTCCCCGCGGGCGTGCTGCACGGGCCGCTGGAGTTCAAGAAGGTCGACGGGCCTGTGGTGTTCATGAACGTGGCCCTCGCCCCCGAGTATCGGCACTAACCGGGAGAACGAACCAAGCGATCGCGGGTGATCGCGTGACGCGCGCAGACAGGGAGTCTTGATGGACCTCAAGTTGCAGGACAAGATCGCACTGGTGACGGGAAGCGGCAGCCCTATCGGCTACGGCCGGGCCATAGCCCTCACCCTCGCCGAAGAAGGTTGCGATGTGGTGTGCGCCGACCTCAATCTGGACTGGGCCCAGGAGACGGCCAAGATGGTCGAAGACCTGGGCCGCCGGGCGCTGGCTGTCAAGGCCAACGTGGCCGACCGGGCCGAAGTTGACGCCATGGTGAAGGCGGCCGTGGAGCGCTTCGGCCGCATCGACATCCTGGTGAACAACGCCGGCGTCAGCAGCCCGGACAAGCCCTTCATGCAGAAGACCAAGGCCGACTGGGACCTCGATATCGGCGTGAACCTCTACGGGCAGATGAACGTGGCTCAGGCCGTCATCCCCTACATGGCTGCGAAGGGCTACGGCCGCATCGTCAACACTTCCGGAGGGCAGGGTATCCCCACCATCTCCACCTACGGAGCGGCCAAAGCGGGGGTGGAGGCGTTCACCCATTCGGTGGCCCTGGAAGTGGCGCCCCTGGGCATCGTCGTCAACGGTGTCTCGCCCGGTCTCGGCAACACGGGACTCATCGTGACGGCCACCGAAGAGCACAAGGACGGCTTCCGGCGCATGTCGGCGCTTAAGCGGCTCTGCACCCCCGAAGACGTGGCCCCGGCTGTGGCCTATCTGGCCTCCGACGTGTGCAGCTACATGGTCGGTCAGTGGCTGCGGCTCGGGACTTTCTAGAAGGAGTGATGAGGATGGCAATACGCAATTTTGAGCGGGACGATTGTTCGGGCTGCGGCAACTGCGTGGCCGCGTGTCCGATGGACGTCTTCCGCATGGACGAAGAGGATAACAAGGCGAGGGTCGCCTATCCGGACGACTGCGTCGCCTGCTGGGGCTGTGAATCGTTCTGTCCACAAGGGTGCATCGACATCTCGCCCGAGCGTGCTCGCGGCGAGTTGGTCGCGCCGTACTAGAGGGGGGACGAGATGAACGAATCCAGTCCCGAGCGGACGATCATCACCACCGATGTGCTCGTACTCGGGGGCGGAGGCGCCGGCATGTGCGCGGCCCTCAAGGCCCGCGAGAGCGGCGCCGACGTGCTCATGGTCGACAAGTGCGGCATCGGCTACAACGGGCAGGTGCCCATCGGCGGCGGCATCCTGGCCTACATCTATCCGGAGAAGGTGGACGGCTGGGTGGAGAAGGTCACCCGCGACAGCAACTTCTTCAACAACCAGGAGTGGACCCACCAGTTCGGCAGCCGCATGCACCAGACCACGCACGACCTGGCCGACATGGGGCTCAAGTTCCTGCGCAAGGACGGCGAGATCGAGATCTTGTCCTGGGGACCCACCAACGTCACCCTCTTCGACGCCCCCAAGTCACTGGTGGATTGAAGCGTACCGCCCGGGCCCGCGGCGTCCAGATGATGGACAAGATATTCATCATCGACCTGCTGAAGAACGGCGACCAGGTAGTGGGCGCCGTCGGCTTTGGCTTGGTGGACGGACGCATCTACGAGTTCAACGCCAAAGCCACCATCCTGGCCACCGGCAACTGCGGCTATCTACACGAGAAGACTTACGCTTCGGTCCAGGGTGAGGGTCCGGCCATGGGCTACCGCGCCGGGGCGCAGATCACCAACGCCGAGTTCAACAACATGTATGTGTGGGGTGTGAAGCTCCTCGGCAAGGAGCTCATGGGCATCCACTTCTATCTGTATCTGGAGAACGCCGTCGGCGAGAAGATCATGGGCAAGTACTATCCGGAGTTGATGGAGGGCGAGCACGCCGTCTACACCTTCGATCCCAGGGTCATCCGGGCCATGTACGAAGAGGTCAAGGCCGGCCGGGGGCCGATCTACCTCAACCTCCGCGGCCTGACCGACCGACGAGGTCGCTGGGCTGGCCGAGGAGTTCGTCGAGGACCTGTCTCACCTCATGGCCAACGACACCATACTGCTCCTCAGGGATAAGGCCGGCATCGATCCCACTGTGGAGAAGATGGAGATGTGGCCCCGCCTGCTCTACACCGGCGGAGGGCTGCGCATCGACATCCACGGCAAGACCACGCTGCCGGGACTCTGGGCGGCAGGCGGCGCCTGCAGCAACTGCTGGACCAACGGCGGCGGCAGCCAGGCGGGGTTGGGCGTGCAGTCCGCGGCCATCACCGGTTTCGTGGCCGGGGAGAGCGCGGCGGCCTATGCCAAGGACGCCCCTCTTCTGGACGTCGACCGGGCCTATGCCGACCAGGTCGTCGCCCGCGTCATGGCCCCGTTCGAGCGCGCCGGCGACGTCGATCCCTACGAGATCACTTATCAGGTGCACGAGGCCATCGTGCCCATGAAGTACAACCGCATCCGGGAAGCGGGCCGCATGAACGAGGCCTTGGGGATCCTGCACTCGGCGCGGGAGAAGCTGCCGCGCGTGGGCGTGAAGGACTTCCATGACCTGGCCCGCTACCACTCGGCGGAGAGCATGCTCATGGCCGCGGAGTTCACCTACAAGGCGGCCCTCGCCCGCGAGGAGAGCCGCAGCCAGCACCAGCGCGAGGACTTCCCCGAGCGCGACGACGAACAGTGGTTCAAGTGGATCGCCATCGAGCAGGCCGATGGCGGCTCCAAAATCTCCACCATCCCCATCCCCGTGGAGACCTACCGCCTGCAACCCGACCGGTGAACCGTGACAGCAAAGGAGGCAAGGAACAGACGATGATCGGTAAAGAAAAGCTGATCGAGATAGTGGGGGGTGCGAACGTCAGCGACGATGCAGCAACGCTGGACTCGTACTCGAAAGACATGAGCTTCGTCAACAAGACCAAGCCGGCGTACGTGGTGAAAGCCCACAGTGCCGACGAGATCAAGCGGCTGGTCGCCGCGGCGAACGAGACTCTCACCCCGCTGGTGCCCGTGAGCTCCGGCTCCCCGCACTTCCGGGGCGACACCGTGCCCAGCACCGGTGGCGCCGTGGTGGTCGACATGAGTGAGATGAAGAAGATCATGTTCGCCGACCGGCCGCGGCGTGTAGCCATGGTGGAACCGGGCGTGACCTTCGGCGAGCTCATCTCGGCCGCCGAGAAGGAAGGCATCCGGCTCAACATGCCGCTGCTGCCCAGGAGCACCAAGAGCGTGGTCGGCAGTCTGCTGGAGCGGGAACCCGTGGTCATGCCCGCCTATCAGTGGGACATCTCCGACCCCGTGGCCTGCCTGGAGGTCGTGTTCGGAGCCGGCGACGACTTCCGCACCGGCCAGGCTGCCGGGCCGGGCACCGTCGAGGAACAATGGGCAGTGGGCGGCGTGCAGAAGGCCCCCTACGGGCCGCACGTAGCCACCTGGCACCGGGTGGTGCAGGGAGCGCAGGGCACCATGGGCATCGTCACCTGGGCCTCGGTGCGTTGCGAACTCCTGCCCAAGGCGCAGGAGCCTTTCGTCGTCGGTTCTGCCGACATCACTCCCCTGTTGGAGATGGCCGACTGGCTTATCAGGCTGCGCATGGCCAACGAGTGCTTCGTGCTCTCCGCCACCGACCTGGCGGCCATGTTCGCCCAGGAGTGGCCGGGCGACTTCGAGCGTCTGCGTGCCGACCTGCCGGCGTGGACGCTCTTCTACACGCTGGCCGGTTACGAGTACTACCCCGAGGAGCGGGTGGCCGTCAACGTCAAGGACATCGTGGCCCTGGGCCAGCGCTTGAACGTCGAAGCCAAGAAGTCCGTCGGCGGGATCTCGGCGCGCGACATCCTCAAAGCGGTCCAGCAGCCCTGCGCGGAACCGTACTGGAAGGTGCGCTACAAGGGCTCCTCCGAAGACATCTTCTTCCTGGCCCAGATCGACAAGGTCGAGGGCTTGGTCGCCGTCATGGACAGTATGGCAGCCAAAGCCGGCTACCCGGTGGCCGACAGGGGCGTCTACGTGCAGCCCACCGTGCAGGGGACGAGCTGCCACGTGGAGTTCAACCTCTTCTACAACCCCGACGACGCAGCCGAGGCCCAGCGGGTCAAGGAACTCTCGGCGGCCGCGACCAAGGCTCTGCTGGACAGCGGCGCCTTCTTCTCCCGGCCGTACGGCGAAAGCGCCGGCATGATCATGAACCGCGACTCTGCCACAGTGGACGTCCTCAAGAAGCTCAAAGGGATCTTCGACCCCAACGAGATCATGAACCCGGGCAAGCTGTGCTTCTAGGACACCGGCCGGGCAGACAGCAGCGATCGATTAAGGAAGGAGCAACATGGCATTAGAAGAATATGCCGGCGACATGAACATGTGCTGCAGGTGCAACGCGTGCAAGTTCATTCCTCTACAGCAGGTGAAGGGCGACGAGCACGCTTGGTCGTGCCCCAGCATCTCCCGGTACAACTTCCACTTCTACGCGGGTGGCGGCCGGCTGAACATGGGGGCCGCGGGGCTCGCGGACGGCTTCAACTACGTCCCCCGCTACCTCGATAGCGTCTACAACTGCCATCAGTGTGGCGCCTGCGACGTCTCCTGCAAGTACGGCATGGACATGGAAGTGCTCCGGCCCATCCAGGAGATCCGCATCAAAGCCGTGGAAGACGGTCACGCTCATCCCGAGCTGCAGAAAGTGGTCGACCGTATGAAGGCCACCGGCAGCACGGTACCCATGCAGGGCGCCAAGCGGGGCGATTGGGCCCAGGGCCTGGGTCTGACCGATGCCACCAAGCAGAAGGTCGACGTCCTCTACCACGTGGGCTGCCTCACCAGCTTCGACAAGGACATGCAGAAGCTGGCCAAAGCGACGGCCAACATCCTGCAGAAGGGCGGCGTGAACTTCGGCATCGCCGGCGACGCCGAGACGTGCTGCGGCGGCCGGGCCTACGACATGGGCCACGAGGCCGACTTCTTGGCCCAGGCTGAGAAGAGCATGGAGGTCATCAAGCAGTCGGGTGCCAAGACTCTGGTCACCAGCTGCGCCGTCTGCTACCAGTGCTACGCCGTCCTCTACGACCGCTTCGGTCTCAAGGGCGACCTCGAAGTGCTGCACACGAGCCAGATGATCGAGCGGCTCATGGCCGAGGGCAAGCTCCAGCCGGAGCGCGCCAACGACCTCAACGTCACCTACCACGACCCCTGCCACCTGGGCAGGCTCGGGGAGCCCTGGATTCACTGGCAAGGGACCAAGGTCCCCGGTGACCGGTTCGTGTTCGATCCGCCCAAGCCTTACCGGCGGGGGACGAACGGGGTCTACGAACCTCCGCGGACGGTCCTCACCAGCCTGCCGGGCGTGACCCTCTCCGAGATGGATCGGATCAAGGAGTACGCCTGGTGCGGCGGCTCCTGCGGCGGCGTCATCGACTCCAATCCCGATTTTGCCGAATGGACGGCAACGGAAAGGCTCGAAGAGGCTTCGGCCACCGGTGCCGAGGCCATCGTGTCGGCTTCGCCCTGGAGCGAGAAGCTCTTCGCCGACGTCATCGCGAAGAGCGGCGGCGGCCTCAAGGTCTACGACATCGTCGAACTGGTCGACCAGGCCATCTAGGAAGGAGGTAGGTACGTCTTGGCTCTAGACAAGGATATCCATAGCGCGTTCGCGGATGTGGTGGGCGAGGAGAACATCTGCAGCGACTCAGTGATGATGCCCGCCTACTTCAAGACCGACTTCGCCGCAGTGATCATGCCGAAGAACACGGCCGAAGTACAGGCGGTTGTCAAGCTCTGCAACAAGTTCAAACTCCAGTTTCGTCCCATCTGCACGGGTTGGACGGGAGTCTTCCCTCCGGGGATCATCCTCCTCGACCTGCGGCGGATGAACAAGCTCATCGAGATCAACGAGAAGAACATGTACGCGGTGGTGGAGCCCTACGTCTCCTCCGCCCAGCTGCAGGCCGAGCTGTTCAAGCGGGGCCTCAGCACCAACATGAAGGGCGCCGGCTCGCAGTGCTCGGCCATGCTCCGGGGCCACGGTCACCTGGACCAGTCCATGGGGGCCGACGACAGGAACCATCTGGCCGTGGAGTGGATTACGCCGGAGGGCGAGATCGTCAAGCTGGGTTCCCTTGGTTCGACAGGAGAGTGGTTCTGTGGCGACGGGCCCGGCCCGTCCGTGCGCTCCATCATCCAGAGCACCGTCCCGCCGAGTTGCACCCCAGGCGTGTTCACCAAGGTGGCCATGAAGCTCTACCACTGGGCAGGGCCGGCTCGCTACGCGCTCGAAGGCAACTCGCCCCGCTATACGCTGGCCGAGAAGCCCGACAACATGATGCTCCGCTACTACAGCTTCCCCACCTTGGAGAAGATGTGGGAGGCCGAGATCAAGATCGGCGAGGCCGAGATCGCCATGGAGGTCATGGGCTTCAACGCAGCCATGGTCGCCGCCAACATCACCACCTGCAACGAAGAGGACGAGGCCATGTTCCATCGCCTCGAGAAAGAGGTGCAGGGCTTCGGTTTCTTGGTGATCCTGGCCGGCAACTCCGCCGGTGATTTCGCCTACAAGAAGAAGGTGCTCGAGACCATCATCGGCGAGGCCGAGGGCATGTCGCTCAAGACGGTGGAAGACCCCGAGATCGAGAGCGTCCTGATGACGCAGTGCACGCGCATCAGCGGCTCCATCAGAGAGACCTTCCGGCCGGGTGGATACTTCAAGTCCATACCCATCATGGGTCAGAGAGACCTGACCATCAAGTGGGCTGTCGGCGCGGGCAAAGCCAAGCTGCCCCTGATCGAGCAGGGTCTCATCGCCGACGATGGCGGAGGTTTCTTCGGCTGGGGCGTGGAGAACGGGCACCTCGGCAAGACCGAGATCTTCTGCAAGTTCAGCCCCATGAATCCCGACGCCTGGAAGGGCGTCGACGGTTGGTTCGACGAGCAGAGCCAGCGTGCTCTGGACGAGAAGTACTTCTCGCTCACCATGTCGCCGCGGGCCGAGATCGCCAAGCAGATCGGTCCGGCTCTGTCCAACTACCACGTCTGGTGGAACAAGACGATGGACGAGCTCGATCCCAACGGAGTGATCCCGGGCGACGGCATCAGCAAGCTGAGCCCGTGAGGTAGCAGCGCGGCTGAAGCCGGGGATTCTGAGGGGGTGCAAGCCTGGAACAGGCTTGCACCCCCTCCCTTCATCCCGAACGGGGCGGGGTCGCGAGTCCGCCCGAGCTACCCGATCAACGCGGCACACCCGACCCGAACGCCGCAGGAGTGGATCAACTGTCCCCTCTCAGGAGGCTCGCCAGAGACTCCTTGAGCTGCGTGAATATGCTCTCGTCGGTCACGCCGAAGTGTAAGGCGCTGGTGGGGCCGAAGAACACCAGTCTGCCGTGCATCACGGACTGATACATGGCATAGGCCATGCCGATGGCCGCATCCGGGTCCGGGTGTCCGATCTCGCGCCGATGAGTGGCCAGCACCGACGCCAAGGCGCGCCTGCGCTCCTGGTTGTTCTGCTCACCCTTGCGGCGCATCACCGGATCGAAGGCCGAAAGCATCATGAAGGCTCGGGACAACTCACGTTCACCCAGCACGTGCTCGATCAGGATACCGAACCCGTGATGGACCGCTTCCTCCAAAGACTCCTCGACCTCCGCCTGCGCTTCCAGGGCAGCAAGGATGGATGGCTCCAAGCGGGCATGCAGACGGTCCTGGACAGTGTGCAACAGCGCGGTCTTGCCGGGAAAGCGCGCGTAGAATGCCCCGACGGACAACCCTGTGCGCTCGAGCACGCTCTGGATCGTGAACAGGTCCAGCTCCTCTTCACGGAGTTGGTCCTCTGCCGCCGCCAGTATTCTCTCTAGAGACGCGTGCCCGGGCTTGCGGCGGGGCGGTAGATATGTCCCTTCAGTCAGTTCCACCCTGCCAGTATAGACCGGCTCCCGATTCTTGACAGAAGCGCGGTTCTGTTAAGGCTTGCAATAAGATGACAGAATCTTTATTCTTTCAACGACAGCGGGGAGGGGCTTTCTCCTCGCAGTCGGCCGGACAAAGGGCAAGGCGGGCCGGTCACTAAGGGCCGGAAGGAGGACGAGGATGAAACGACTAACGTTCGTGATTACCATCGTTGCGGTCGCAGCGCTGGTGCTACTTGCTGCATGTGGCGGGGGGGACGCGACCACCACCACTGCACCGGCGACGGGAGAGCCGACGACTGCAGCCCCGACCACGGCCGCGCCGACGACAGGAGCCCCGACCACCCAGGCGTCCTCGGGGGAGAAGGAGGTCATCGGGGTCTGCCTGCCCGCACTGGACAACCCGTTGATGATCGAGATCAAAGACAGCTTCGACAAGGCCTTCGGCGAAGACTATGACGTCCAGGTATCCAGCGCCGACGGCAACCCGAACACCCAGGCGACGCAGGTCGAGAACTACACTGCCATGGGGGCCAAGCTCATAACCGTGATGGCCGTCGAGGCGACGAGCCTGCTGCCGAAGCTCGAGGCCGCTCGGGAGGCAGGAGTCCTCGTCCTGGTGATCGGCGGCGAGCCCGGCGAGTCGGGTCGCGACGCGGTCATGAAGATGGACCAGTTCCTTGCGGGCGAGTACTGCGCTTTCATGGGCAAGAGCTGGGTGGAGAAGACCTTCCCGGATGCCGCGCCGGGTTCGATCGAGACCGCGGTCTTCATCTCCTCTCTCACCACAGAATCGGTGCAGCGGTCGAACGGGCTGATGATGGTCAGCGAGCCCTACCTGAAGAACTCCGAGGGGGCCTATATCGACGCCAGCGGAGCACCCATCTCAGATCCCGACGGGAGCCTATGTATCGGGCAAGACGGAGGCCGACAGGGTCCCGAACCCGGTGTTCTGCCCCGCGGTCAAGATAGTGCAGACTCCCACCGCCGAGATGTATCAGGCCGGTCAGACGGCCATGCAGAACGTGCTCACGACCAACCCCAATGTGCAGCTGGTCCTCGCCTACGCCTCTGACGGCGGCAACGGCGCCTCTCAGGCGATCATGGACGAGTTCGGCAAGGGATCCACCAGCGTCGTCAAGGATCTGGCCAAGATGGCCGTGTACGGCGTGGGCATGTTCGGCCCGGAGGCCGACGCCATCCTCGCATCGGGCGAGAACAAGGGCGTCTTCCGCGGCGCGGTCGCCTTCGGCGGCGGTGACCTGCCCGGCAAGACCACTGATCTGGTCAACCGCATGCTGACCGGCCAGGACTATCCTGAGGTGACCTGGGACGAGCTGGCGCTGGCCACCTTGGCCGAGGGCAAGCTCGTCATGAAACCGATGGCGAATGAGGGCGTGGTCGTCGTCTCGGAATAGCAGGCAGGGATCGACCACGACCGCGCACGAATAGTGGACCAAGCGAGCAATACCCCCCAAAGGGTCTGGACGCGGGGCTGAGGCGGGTCTTCGAGACCCCCTCAGCCGCTCGGTCCGGCCGAACGGGCTGAAGCGGGCAGACTGGGAGCATGGAAGAAGACTACGTCGTCCAGTTGAAGGGCATATGCAAGCGTTTCGGCGGCATCGACGCTCTCAAGGATGTCGATCTCGAGCTGAGGCGCGGCGAGATCATGGGCATCGTGGGCGACAACGGAGCGGGCAAGTCGACCTTGATGAAGATCCTCTCCGGGGCGTACGTCGCCGACGAAGGCGAGATCTGGGTCAACGGCAAGAAGGCCCACATCCGCAATCCCCAGGACTCCACCGACCTGGGCATCGGCATGATCTACCAGGACCTGGCGCTCTTCAACAACTTCGATGTGGCCAAGAACATCTTCGTCGGCAGAGAGCGCACCCGGGGCCCGTTCAAAGTGGTGCTCGACAAGAAGCGTATGTATCGGGAGGCCGAGGACCTCATCAGGGAACTCAAAGTCGACATCAAGTCGCCACGGCAGAGCGTGCTCACCATGTCGGGGGGTCAGCGCCAGATGGTCGCCTGTGCCCGCGCGATCGCCTTCGAGTCGAAGATCCTTATCATGGACGAGCCCACGGCGGCGCTGGGGGTCACGGAGGCGAACAAGCTGCTCAGCCTGATACGAAACCTAGCGAACAACGGGCTCTCGATCCTTCTCATCACGCAGCGTATCCCCGACATCCTGGCGATAGCCGACCGGGTGTTCGTGCTCAAGGGAGGGGTGAGGCAGGCAGTGCTGAACGTCAACGAGATCACCCTGGATGACGTGGTGACCATGATAGTGAAAGGCAAGGACCGGACCGAGGTCGAGCCGCTCGATGTCGAATACAAGTCGTTCGGGTGAGAGGGCGATGGAATTGAATCAGGAACCTGTGCAAACGCCAAAACAGCCTGATCCGACCGGGCAGGTGCCGGGAGAGCCCGAGCAAAACCGCTCCCTCAAGCAAAGGGTCGATCTGGGTGTCCTTAGGAAGTATGCCGTCCTCTTCGTTCTCCTTGGCTTGATCTTGCTCTTCTCGATCGCCAATCCCGACTTTCTTTCGGTCCGAAACCTCACCAACATCGTCACCCAGAACACCTACTTCGTCATCGTCGCCATCGGTCTGGCGTTCGTGCTCATCTCCGGGGGCATCGATCTTTCCGTCGGCTACCAGATGTCGCTGGTGGGCGTGATCATCGCCATGGCGATGACCGAGTGGGGGGTCCCGGTGTGGATCACTCTCATCCTGGGACTGGTGCTCGGCACCCTATTGGGGCTGATCAACGGAGTGATCGTCACGCGGATACGGACCTTTCCTCTGATAGTGACCCTGGCCACGGCTGTGATCTTCCAGGGCTTCTCCTACATCATCTCTCAGGCCCGTACCTTCCGGGAGTACCCGGAGTCGTTCCAGGCCATAACCAAGACCCGGCTCTTCGGCATCCCGCTCGACGTCTATCTAACCGTCTTCATCGTGCTCGTGTCGTCTTTCATCTTCTATCGGACCAAGTGGGGGACGCGCGTGGTCGCGCTCGGCGGGAACGAAGAGGCGCTGCGGCTGGCGGGTGTCAACACCCGGCGCCTCAAAGCGCTCGTCTACACCACCTGCGGCTTCTTCACCGCTATTGCCACCATCGTCATGGTCTCGAAGGCGAACTCCATGCAGTCGTCGTTCGGGCCGGGGACCGAGTTCACGGCCCTCACCGCGGCTATCGTCGGGGGGGTCAGCTTCCTCGGGGGCGAGGGAAACATCCCAGCGCTGGTCGCAGGGGTATTCGTGCTCGCCGTGCTGGGCAACGGCATGCAGCTGGCGGGCTGGAGTCCGTACGCCCAGTTCATCGTGCGGGGCATCATCCTGCTGGCCGCCGTAGCGTTCGACGAGTACCAGAAGAATCTCAGGCTTAAGACGAAGCATCGGTGATCTACCCGTCCGCGGTCAGATCACCTCAGTCACAACGGAAAGGAAAGAAAACGTGGACTTCCCTGAGAGACCACCTCTACGCCCTCTCATGAACCCCGCGGGAAGGCCTCCGGGCCCGCCGGAAATGGGCTTCGAAATGCCCCAGGCGGACGTCTCCCAGGTGCGTCGGAAGTGGCTCGACGTCCCCTACGCTCATCTCTCTCCGGCCCAGCAACTCGACATCTTCCTGCCAGACGATGGCGCTGGACCCTTCCCGGTGCTTCTGAGCATCCACGGTGGTGCCTTCGAAATGGGCGACAAGCGCGACATCCACGTGCTGGCGTTCCTGCGCGGTCTGCCGCGCGGCTACGCAGTGGTCAGCGTCAACTACCGCCTGAGCGGCGAGGCCATCTTCCCGGCCGGACTGCAGGACGTCAAGGCGGCCATACGTTGGCTGCGCGCGCACGCGAGCGAGTACTCGCTCGACGGAGACCGCATCGTTGCCTGGGGCGGCTCCTCCGGAGCCAACTATGCGGCGATGGTGTGCGTGACCGCCAACGAGGGTCTATTCGACGATCCCGCGCTCGGGAACGAGCACTTCCCCTCCGACGTACAGGTCGGAGTCGATTGGTTCGGGCCGACCGACTTTCTGAAGATGGACGAGCAGCTTGCGGAGAATGGGCTGGGCCCCAGCGATCACAGCGAAGCGGGATCCCCGGAATCGAGGTACCTGGGTGGTCGTGTCACCGAGATACCGGAGATGGCCCGGCTTGCGAATCCGATTACCTACGTGAACCCCCGAATGCCTCCCATCCTCATCCAGCACGGACGGGACGACTTCCTGGTGCCGGTCCAACAATCTGTGGAGCTCGCGCGGGCCATAGAAGAAGAGGCCGGGCCCGACAAGTTCGAGTTCGACATCTTCGATGGAGCGGGTCACGATGATCCGATCTTTGAGAGCGAGGAGAACCTCGATGCGCGTGTTCGCCTTCATCGAGGGGCACCTTCGGGGGAGGTAGATCGGCCTCCCCTCGGCCCCCGATCGACCCGCGACCGGGGGCGCCGACCCCGTGCATCGCGCGTCGGCGTGCCTCCACCGATACGCCCACCCTATCCTCCTTACGTTCCGCGGCAAGAGAGCCTTGACTTGCGCCCCTGTCGTCTCAATGCGTCTTACGCGCCTCTTATACATCGGTGGGTATGCTCCCGTCACACACATGACGGACGAGAGGGAATCCTCTCAGGAGGCGCTTTGCAGTGACACCGATCGATACCGAGACCCACCAACGGCGGGAGCAGCAACGTGCCAGGTGGGCAGTCCTTGCGATCGTGGTGGCCCTCGTCGTGGTTGCGGGGACCACGTTTGCGTTCCTTGGCTCTGGGGTCGAGGTCGCCAGTGGCGATCCGGGCGACGATGCTTCGGCCAGCCCCGCGCAGGCGGTGGCGACCGAACTGAGTCCCAGCGTCGTCAATATCGCCGTGAGCGGTACGACTCAGGGGCAGCAGTACGCCGGCGAAGGTTCAGGGGTCATCTACTCGGCCGACGGGACGATCATCACAAACAACCACGTGGTGACAGACAGCGCAGGCGACCTGGTGGGTAGCATCGAGGTGACCCTTACCACCGGAGAGAAGCTGCCGGCCACCGTTCTGGGCCGTGACCCCCTGACCGACTTGGCCGTTATCAAGGTCGACGCCGACATGGACCTTCCGGCCGCTACCTTCAACACCGGCCTGCCTGCCGTCGGCGAGTACGCCGTGGCCATAGGCAGTCCTCTCGGCTACGAGAACTCTGTGACCCTGGGGATCGTCTCCGGGCTTTCAAGAAGCATCGACGGAGTGACGGGCGCTGAAGGAGTGGCCCTCACCAACCTCGTCCAGACCGACGCTCCCATCAGTCCGGGCAACTCGGGAGGGGCGCTTGCAAACGCGGACGGCGAAGTGATCGGTATCAACGTGGCCTACATGCCGCCGGGTGAGACGGGAGCGGTCAACATCGGCTTCGCCATCCCGGCTGTGACGGCTACCCAGGTGGCCGAGCAGATCGTCGAGACCGGCGAAGCCACCCACGCGTACCTGGGTGTGGGCACCCAGACCGTCACTGCCGATCTCCAGCAGCAGTTCGGGCTTGCGCGGTCGTCGGGAGTCCTGGTGGCGGAGGTTACTCCCGGGGGACCGGCGGAAAAGGCCGGCATCCAGCAGGGCGACATCATCATCAAGATCGATGGCCAGGACATGACTGAGTCGAGCAACCTCATGGTGGCGATACGGGACAAGAAACCGGGAGACACCGTGCAGGTGACCATCGACCGCAACGGTTCCACGCAGGACATCGCGGTAACGGTAGAGGAGCGGCCGGCCGGGATGTAACCGGCGAGGCTCGCGAGGGTCCGTGCCCGCAGGATGGCGCGCAGGATGGCGTGCAGCGGGGCTTCAGCGTCGGCAGACGCTGAAGCCCCGCTGTTTGCTGCAGGGGCCGCCGGCCGACCCCGCCCATGTCGCGGGCTCGGTCGGCTGCGCCGCGGTCTCCACGTGTGTCGGCCCGGTGGTAAGGTTTCCCTCGGAGACCAGGTTGCGCTTCAGAGGATCGGCAGGCAGCGATCGGGAGAAGCAGGGAGGAGATCCGCATGGCTGGCGTGGGTGACGAGCAGGTCGCGGACATGCAGGCGGAGGTGGTGGTGGTCGGCGGCGGCGGTGCAGGGCTGAGCGCCGCGATAACCGCTCTCGAACGGGGCTGTTCCAGCGTCATCGTGCTCGCAGAAGGCGGGCTCTCCCGGTGGGAGTACCGCGATGGCCCACGATATTTTCGCGATCGAGAGCCCTGTTCAGAAGCGGGCTTGGTTCCACACGTCGAAGGACGAAATCTTCAAGGTGCACATGGACTGGACGCACTGGACGGTCGACCCCCGGATCGTGCGCGCCTTCATCGACAGGTCCGGCGACACCATCGCCTGGCTGGAAGCAATGGGGATGCGCTTCGAGCTCCTGCCCATGTACCCCAACCAGTCTCCCCTCATCCGCCACGCCTTGAAGGGCCGAGGCGTGGAACTGTGCCGCCTACTGCGCCGGCGGGCTGAAGAGCTGGGCGCCACCATCGCTCACCCGCACTCGGGCCAGGAAGATCCTGCGCGACTCAGACGGCGCCATCGCCGGGGTGCTGGCCGAAGGCAGGGAAGGCGAGGTCAGGGTCCGCGCCGGGTCGGTCATCATCACCACTGGCGGCTACGGCAACAACCGCGGAGCTGCTCCGGAAGCATTACCCCCACTACCACGACAGCCTCACCTTCGACGGGCCTCGTGTCAACACGGGGGACGGCCTGCTCATGGCTCAGGAGATCGGGGCTGCGACGGCCGGTCTGGGTTGCATGAACCTCCACGGCCCCAGCTTCATGTCGCACTCCCGTGCCGATTCCTTGCCTATCGATGACGCCTTCGACGCTCACGGCAACCCGCTCAAGGTGGAGCTCATGCCCATGTGTCTGGAACCAGACACTATCTGGGTGAACAAGAAGGGCAGGCGCTACGTGGACGAGGGCTACATCCTGCAGTTCTTCGCCTATGGGCATGTAGTCGTGAGGCAACCGCAAGGGCTCTCCTACACCCTGTACGACAGCGCCCTCATCCGGGCCAAGGAGAGGGAGGGCATCTACAACCAGATGGCTCCGGGATGGTCCCCGCCGGATACCTACATCACTCACATCCCCCTGCCCGGGCTGGAACGCGAGATGCGGAAGCCCCGCGACGTCGTCAAGATGGCGGATTCCTGGGGGGTGATCGCCGACTGGATGGACGTGCAGCCGGCCGTTCTCGAGGCCACGGTGGACGAGTACAACGCGGCCTGCGACCAGGGGCACGACCCCGTGTTCGGCAAGGCCCGCGAGTACCTGCGGTCGCTGCGTACGCCGCCCTTCTACGCCATTATCGGTCGAGCTCACATCTGCGACACGGTAGGCGGCATCAAGATCGACGAGCACATGCAGGTCATCGACACGGCCGGCGAGCCCGTGCGGGGACTGTATGCGGCAGGGGTGGTCACCGGAGGCTGGGAGGCGGAGACCTACGACTACCATCTCACGGGGCATCTGGTCGGCTTCGCCATCAACTCCGGGCGCATCGCCGGGGAGACCGCGGTCGACTATCTGGCCCAGGCATCGGTCGACTGGGAGGTGCGGCTCATGAAAATGACCTACGAACAGATGGCCGCGTTCATGGAGGAGTACTTCCCGACCTACAGCGAGTACGGCCAGGACGCGGCCACGGCGGAGCGCATGAACGCCTTCTACACGCCCGATTTCATCTTCACGGGTCATCTCGGCTTCCCCGAACCGGTGGTATATCCCAGCCGCGAGGCCTTCCTGGCCTTCGACGTGTCGCATCCCTCCAGCTACGAGCGGCTGACACCAGTCGACATGACCATCGATGAACGGCGGCAGACGGTGTTCGCCGTCATCAAGTTCGAGTTCATCGATCGCCCCACGGGCCGGGTGCTGGTGGAGGAGCTGGGCGCCACGCAGTATCAGCTCGTGCTCGACGAGGAAGGCAACATCAAGGTCAAGAGCTTCATCTTCTTCCCCCAGCGCGCGGTACCCGGGGCGCTCACCGGCACCGACGTCTTCCACCGGGAGGACGCCGGAAGCGGGAGCTGAGGGGCGCCTTGGATCGCGAGGGCTAGGCGGCAGTGCGGCAGCGCCCGGGCGGATGATAAGGTGTCCCTCAGACACCATGTTGCGCTTCTATAGGACACCCAGCATGACTCCCACTCGGGTCGAGGCGCTCGCCGCCACGGCCGAGCGCGTCCTCGGTCGCCCTGTCGGGCAGGTGGACACGGAGTACTGCTACTACGTCGAGACTGACGACGAATCCGGCGCCGCCCAACTCGGCGATGCCGGGCTGGCTGTCCTTCGCTACCTCCTCTCGGAGACCTTCGAGCCTGACAAGTTCGGCCCGGCCAGCTTCCTCGGCGGCCGCTTCGAGACCGTCCTGGAGTACGGACCGCGTCTGAACTTCGAGACCGCCTGGTCGTCGAACGCCGTGGAGATCTGCCACCGCTCGGGTGTCCGCTCGGTTAGCCGGCTGGAGCGGTCGGTACGTATCGGTCTGCCTGCGGCCGTCTCCGACGAACAGGCGGAGGAGATCCTGGGGCCCCTGCACGACCGCATGACCGAGATGCGCTATCGCGAGCCCTTGTCCTCCTTCGAGACCGGTCTCGTCCCTCGACCGGTACAGGTCGTCCCGCTCCTCGAACTGGGCGTAGAGGCCTTGTGTGAGTTCGACCGGGGTCACGGCTGCAGTTGGGACACGAGCGACCTGGAGCTCATCGCGGACATCTTCCGGCGTCTGGGACGCGACCCCACCGACGTGGAGCTCTTCCAGATCGCGCAGGCCAACTCCGAGCACTCCCGCCACTGGGTGTTCAAGGGCGAGTTGTGGGTGGACGGCGAGCGCGTGCCCGAGAAGCACCTCATGGACATCGTCCGGCAGCCACTCGCAGCCTCGGGACCCAACTCGGTCATCGCCTTCTGCGACGACAGCTCGGCCATCCAGGGCACGCGCGTGGAGGTGCTGGCGGCATCCGAGCCGTTGGGACCCTCGCGGCTTCTGCCTACTCCGGCGCTCCTGCATCCCACGCTGACGGCCGAGACGCACAACTTCCCCTCGGGCGTGGCTCCCTATCCGGGCGCGGCCACCGGCGGGGGAGGGCGCATCCGCGACAATCAGGCTGTGGGGCGGGGTGGGCTCGTGTACGCCTCCGGCGCGGCCTACTGCACGGGCAACCTGCACATCCCCGGCTACGAGCTGCCCTGGGAGGAGGACGGCTACTCCCATCCCCCCGATCTGGCGTCCCCCGTCGAGATCCTCATCGAGGCCAGCAACGGGGCCTCGGACTACGGCAACTGCTTCGGCGAACCGCTCATCTACGGCTTCACCCGGAGCTTCGGGCTGCGGCTGCCGGACGGCTATCGCTCCTGGTACAAGCCCATCATGTACAGCGTGGGGGCGGGCCAGATCAGGGACGGGCAGACGGTCAAGGGCTCGCCCGAGAAGGACATGCTGGTGGTCCAGGTGGGCGGGCCGGCCTATCGCATCGGCATGGGCGGCGGGGCCGCGAGCAGCATGGAGCAGGGCAGAACGTCCAGGAGCTCGACTTCAACGCCGTTCAGCGCGGAGACCCGGAGATGGGGCAGCGCGTCAACCGCCTCATGCGGGCCTGCGTGGAGCTGGGGGAGGACAACCCCATAGTCTCGGCCCACGACCTGGGCGCCGGCGGCGACTGCAATGCCCTGCCCGAGATCGTCGAGCCGGCGGGGGCGGTGATCGATCTGCGGGCCATCCCCGTCGGCGACAAGACGCTGTCGGTGCTGGAGATATGGGGGAACGAATCGCAGGAGAGGAACGCCCTCCTCATCCGGCCAGCCGACCTGCCGGTGCTGGAGACCATCGCTGGGCGCGAGAACGTGCCCCTGGCCGTCGTGGGACGGGTGACCGGCGACGGGATACTGGTCCTCTACGACGCCGCCGACGCCGGTCGGCCCGTGGACCTGCCCTTGGACGATATCCTGGGGCAGTTGCCGCCCAAGAAGTTCGAGTTCCAGCGCCGCGCCCCGCGGGGCGCGGCGCGCGCAGATCTCGAGCCGCTGGTCCTCCCGCCGGCCGCGGACTTTCGCCGTGTGCTCGACCTTGTCCTGCGCCTTCCGGCCATCACCTCCAAGCGCTTCCTCACCAGCAAGGTGGATCTCGACGTCACCGGGCTCGTCATCCAGCGGCAGCTGGTCGGTCCGCGCCACCTGCCCCTCTCCGACTACGCCCTGATCGCTCAGACCTACGACGACCCTTCTGGCACCGCGCTCAGCCTGGGCGAGCAACCCATCAAGGGGCTCATCAGCCCGGGGCCGGCGTGCGCATGGCTACGGCAGAGGCGCTCCTGAACATGGCCGGGGTCGTCATCTCCGACATCAGCGACATCAAGTGTTCGGCCAACTGGATGCTGGCTGTGAGGCAACCCGGCGAGGGAGCCTGGCTCTACGACGCGGCCTGCGCGCTGCGTGACATCCTTACGGAGCTCGGCGTGGCTATCGACGGAGGCAAGGACAGCCTGTCCATGGCCAGCCAGGCGCTGGGCCCCGAGGGCCGCAGCGAGTTGGTCAAGGCGCCGCCCGAGCTGGTGCTCGCCCCCTACGCCCTGGTACCCGACGTCGACGTGCGGGTGACCTCCGACCTCAAGCAGCAGGGCGACAAGCTGTGGCTGCTCCGCGTGGGCGACAAGCAGCGTCTGGGGGGGAGCGCCCTCGCGCAGGTGCTTTCCCAACTGGGCGATGAGGCTCCCGATATCGAGGACGCCGCCGCTCTGAAGGCCGTCTTCCAGGCGGTGCAGGACTTGGTCAGGAGCGGTGCCATCGTGGCCTGCCACGACGTCAGCGACGGCGGCCTCATCGTGACCCTGCTGGAGATGGCTTTCGCCGGCGACAAGGGCTGGCGGGTCGAGCTCGAAGGGGGCGCAGAGGAAGCCGATCTGTACGCCGCGCTGTTCGCGGAGGACGCCGGTGTCGTGGTCGAGATCGCCGACGAGATGCGGGCGAGGGAGATACTCGAGCGCCATGGCGTAACCGCGACCGAACTCGGTCTGGTGCAGGGACTTAACCTCGACCTGAGGTTCAATCAGCGTGCCGTCCTGCAGGAGCCCGTCCAAGGCCTGCACGCCACGTGGGAGGAGACCGGCTATCAGCTGGAGCGCCTGCAGATAACCCCGGCGTGCGCCGACGAGGAATGGCTCTCCCACAACGTCGCGCTGCTACGAGCCCGTATCGCCTCGGCTTCGACCCGGACGCGCCGGTCGCCGGCGGGCGCGCCGGTCCCCGCGCGGCCGCCCCCAAGGCCGCCATCCTGCGCGAGGAAGGCACCAACGGCGACAGGGAGATGGCGGCCGCCTTCATCGCCGCCGGTTTCGAGGCCTGGGACATCACCATGACCGACCTGATCACGGGCGCTATCGACCTGGAGCGCTTCCACATGGTGGTCTTCCCGGGCGGTTTCTCCTTTGCCGACGTGCTCGATTCGGGCAAGGGCTGGGCCTCGGTCATCCTCAACAACGCCCGCCTGTCGGAGGAGTTCAGCCGTTTCTTCGCCCGTGCGGACACCCTATCCCTGGGCGTCTGCAACGGCTGCCAGCTGATGGCGCTCCTCGGCATCCCCGGCTTCGACCTGCCCGACGCTCTCAAGCCGCGGTTCGTCAAGAACGACTCCGAGCGTTTCGAGTCCCGCTTCAGCACCGTGCGCATCGACAAGAGCCCGGCGGTGATGTTGCAGGGGATGGAGGGGTCGGTCTTCGGAGTGTGGGTGGCCCACGGCGAGGGCCGGCTGCGTGTGCCCGACCCGGCCACTCTGGACTGGATCGTCGCCGGCGGGTTGGCGCCGGTACGCTACGTGGATCCTTGGGGAGAGCCCACCACCACCTATCCGTACAACCCCAACGGCAGTCCCCTGGGCATCGCGGCGCTCTGCTCGCCCGACGGCCGCCACCTGGCGATCATGCCCCATCCCGAGCGCAGCTTCCAGCTGCGCCAGTGGCCCTGGGTGCCTCCCGACTGGACCTGCGAGACCAGTCCCTGGATGAGGATGTTCCAGAACGCCTACGGCGCTACTCGGTAGAGGTCGGAGTTCGGCCTCCATCGGGCTCCCTGCTCCGCAGGGCTGCCTGCTCCGCGGGGCTGCCTCGGCGCCCCCGATGTCTCGCTGAACAGGAGCCGGCTGTGACCGGGCTTCTTGTTTGGCCTGCAGAGGTCTAAACTCTCGATTGGATCGTATCTCGCTGCTTCGGCCGCCACGGGCCGGCTCAGAAGACGGAGCATTCACCGAAGGGGGGGCCCTGATGGTCGGTGCAAGCGAAACTGGAGAAGCGCCCTCGGAGACGCGGACTCTCACCGAGATCCGTTGGCACGCCCGCGGGGGGCAGGGGGCGGTGACCGCCGCCAAGATGGTGGCCGAACTGGCCCTCGGTCAGGGGAAGTACTTCCAGGCCTTTCCTGAATACGGACCGGAGCGCTCCGGCGCCCCCATCGTCGCCTTCACTCGCGTGAGCGATGAGCCCATCCGGCTCTACTGCGGCGTCGAGCATCCCGGGATCGTGGTCGTCCTCGATCAGTCTCTTCTGAGCGTCATCGATGTCACCCACGGCGCCGTCAAGGACGCGGTCATCCTTGTCAACAGCGAGGACACGCCCGCCGAACTGCGGGCCTGCCACGATCTCGAAGGTGGCCGGCTCTTCACCGTGGCCGCGACGCGCATCGCCGTCGAGACCATTGGCCGGCCCATCCCGAATGCGCCCATGGTCGGAGCTCTGACCCGGGCCACGGGGTTCTTCCAGATCGACGAGGTGGTCGAGTTCTTCCGCAAAGAGTTCGGCAAGAAGTTCCCTCCCAAGGTGGTCGAGGGCAACATCAAGGCGCTGACCCGCAGCTACGAGGAGGTCATGGCCGAATGAATCCGAAGAAGCGCAGGGAGAGGACCACCTGCCCGGCTCCCGCGCGCGCGCCGGAGACGACCTGGGACATCAGCGACGTTGATTCCTGGGGACCGGACAGGCACGAGCTCGGGGCCACCATACCCGCGGCGGGCAACTCCGCGTCCTTCCTCACAGGTGGCTGGCGGTCGATGGTGCCGGGCCTGGACGCAGAGAGGTGCGACGGGTGCATGCTCTGCTATTTCTACTGCCCCGACGCCTCGATCATAGTCGAGAACGGCAAAGCCGTAGGCTTCGATCTCGATCACTGCAAGGGCTGCGGCATATGCGCCTACGAGTGCCCGACCGACGCCATACACATGGAAGTGGAAGAGAAGGAGTGAGGCGGTGACTACCCTGAGTGCGAACACGGTCGCCGTCACGGGCAACGAGGCCGTGGCCGAGGCCATGAGGCAGATCAATCCCGACGTGGTGTGCGCCTATCCGATCACTCCGCAGACCGAGGTCGTCCAGATCTACGCCCAGATGGTCGCCGACGGCAAGGTGGATTCCGAGTTCGTCACGGTGGAATCGGAGCACTCGGCCATGAGCGCGGTCATCGGCTCGGCGGCCGCAGGGGTGCGCACCATGACGGCCACCTCTTCGCAAGGGTTCGCCCTGATGTGGGAGATGCTCTTCATCGCTGCGAGCTATCGGCTTCCCATCGTGATGACCACGGTCAACCGCGCGCTGTCCGGCCCCATCAATATCCACTGCGACCATAGCGACACCATGGGCGGACGCGACACCGGCTGGATCCAGATCTACGGTGAGGATCACCAGCAGGCTTACGACAACTGCATCCAGTCCATCCGCATAGCCGAGCACATGGATGTCCGCCTTCCAACCATGCACATGTACGACGGCTACGTCATCAGTGGGGCCATCGGACCGCTCGTCATGCTCGAGGACCAGAAGGTGCAGGATTTCATCGGTCCATATGTGAGCACCCACCCCTTGCTCGACGTGGCCAACCCGGTGACCGTAGGGCCCTTCGATGGTCTTCACGGCTGGTACTTCGAGCACAAGGTCTCTCAGAACCGGGCGATGGACCGGGCGCTGAAGGTGATCCAGGACGTGGCCGACGAGTACGCCGAACTCAGCGGCCGTCAGTACGGCCTGCTCGATCCCTACCGCATGGACGACGCCGAGATCGCTATCGTCGTCGTCGGATCCACCGCCGGGACCACGCGCATGATAGTGGACAAGCTGCGCGCGCGGGGCGCGAAGGTGGGGATGATCCGGGTGCGGGCTTTTCGGCCCTTCCCGGCCGTCGCCTATGCCCAGGCGCTGCAGCACGTGAAGGTAGTGGGGGTGATGGACCGGAGCGACTCGTTCGGCGCGCAGGGGGGGCCGGTGTTCCTCGAAATACGCGCGGCGCTCTACGACAACGACCCGCGGCCGCAGGTACTGCCGTTCGTCTACGGCCTGGGCGGACGCGACATCTTCCCCGACAACATCGAGCAGGCGTTCGCCGTGCTCGAGAGAGCAGCGGAAAGCAGGGAGCGGGTCTCGACCGAGCGCCGCTACCTCAACCTGCGCGAAGACTGAGGTATTCGGAATGACTGACGGAAACGGAAGAGGCCGCGGGGGAGAACCGAAAGCCGCTCCCAAGCGGTCCGCGCTGTACGAGGTCCTCGAGGGCATAGACTTCGAGCAGCGCCAACTGGTCGGCAAGCGTGAGAACACGGGCCTTCTCGACCTCGTGGGGGAGAGAGAGGGTGGCCGGCGCTGCTACGCATGCACCCTGTGCGAACGCACCTGTCCCGTCGATTGCATCCAGATCGAGTATCGGTCCGAATTCCCGGAACAGCCCTTCGATATCGAAGCGGCTCGGGCCGCTGCTCTCTCGACCCTACCGGGGGAGAGTTGCGGGGCGGCGTCGGCCTGCGTCATGGGCGAGAAGCCGGCCGACTTCGTGCCCTTGATCGACATGAAGCTGTTCGACCCCGTGATCGCCGGCATCCGCTCGGGTTCTGGTCTCGTCGAAGCGTTGCACGCGACCCAGGACGCCTTCGGCTACCTGCCCCGCGTGGTCCTCGAGACCATCGCGGACGAGATGCACCTGCCCTTCTCGCGGGTCTTCGGTGTGGCCAGTTTCTACGGCCAATTCCGACTCCGCCCGGTGGGCAAGTACATCATCGACGTGTGCATGGGCACCGCCTGCCACGTGGCCGGGGCGCCGCTCGTGTTGGAGGCGTTCAGTCAGGAACTCGAGGTCCCCGTCGGGGGGACCACGCCCGACGGTCTGTTCACGCTGCAGCGGGTCAACTGCGTGGGCGCCTGCGCTCTCGCTCCGGTGGTGCGCGTGGGCAACGATGAGACCTTCGGTCGCGTGGGTCCCCGTGAGGCCCGCAGATTGGTAGGCAAGCTGCGCAAGCGGGAGGTGGCGCAGTGAGTGCCGCCACCGACGTCGCCCAGGCCCGCGCCGCGAAGATCGAAGCGGCACTCGAGGCGGCGGCCGACAAGAACGCTTATCTCGCCGACGACGCCAAGACCGAGATACGTATCTGCGCCGGCACCGCCTGCCATGCCTCCGGCCGTGTCGCCCTACGGGAGGCTGTGAAGAAGGCGCTGGCGGATCGCGGCCTGAGCGACACGGTCACCGTGGTGGAGACCGGATGCCATGGCTTCTGCCAGCAAGGGCCCATCGCCGTCCTACGCCCCCAGGGCATCTTCTACCCGCGGCTCGAGCCCAAGGATGTCGAGGAGATCATCGACACGAGCGTGGTGGGCGACGGTATCGTCGAGCGGTTACTCTACAAGCACCCGCAGACGGGCGAACCGCTGGCTCTGGAGAACGACATCCCCTTCTACTCGCTGCAGAAACGGGTCGTGCTCGAACTCAACGGCAAGATCGACCCCTTCTCCTTAGACGACTACCTGGCCCATGGCGGCTACTCGGCGCTCGCCAAGGTACTGAAGGCAGCCGACCCGGTGGCTGTACTAGACGAGGTCGAGCAGAGCGGCCTGCGGGGACGCGGGGGGGCGGGGTTCCCCACGGCCAAGAAGTGGCGCGCGTGCCGGGCCAACCCGGGCGAGAAGCACTACGTCATCTGCAATGCCGACGAAGGCGATCCGGGCGCGTTCATGGACCGCTCGGTGCTCGAAGGCAACCCCCACAGCGTCGTCGAGGGCATGATCATCGCCGCCTACGCCATCGGCGCGGACAACGGTCCGGTGGAGGGCTACGTCTACGTACGCCACGAGTACCCGTTCGCGGTGGAACGCCTGCGCTGGGCTCTGGCGCGGGCGCGCGAGCGCAACCTCTTGGGCGAGGACATCCTGGGGTCGGGTTTCAGCTTCGACATCCGCGTCAACCAGGGCGCGGGTGCGTTCGTCTGCGGCGAATCGACGGCTCTTACCGCATCCATCGAGGGGCAACGCGGTATGCCTCGCGGCAAGCACATCCGCACGGCGGCGCACGGTCTCTGGGGCCAGCCCACCAACCTCAACAACGTGGAGACGTACGCGAACGTGCCCTGGATCATCAACCACGGTGCGGCCGAGTTCGCCTCCATGGGCACCGCCACCAGCAAGGGCACCAAGATCTTCTCGCTCACCGGCAAAGTGGTGAACGGGGGGCTGATCGAAGTGCCTATGGGCGCCACGCTGCGTGAGGTCATCTTCGACATCGGTGGCGGCATGTTGCCGGGGCGCGAGTTCAAAGGCGTGCAACTGGGTGGGCCGTCCGGGGGCTGTCTGACCGCCGAGGTGCTCGACGAACCCATCGACTTCGAGAGCTTGGTGGCGGCCGGTTCCATGATGGGGTCCGGCGGTATGGTCGTGCTCGACAACACCACGTGCATGGTCGACTTCGCCAGATTCTTCCTAGGTTCACAGCTGAGGAGAGCTGCGGCAAGTGCGTGCCCTGCCGCGTAGGCACCACGCGGATGCACGAGATCTTGGAGCGCATGGCGGCCGGTGCGGCCGCGCCGGACGAGGTGGAGCTGCTGGAGCAGTTGGCCGCCGACGTGGCCGAGGGCTCTCTCTGTGCGCTTGGCGGCAGCGCCCCCAACCCGGTGTTGTCGACCCTGCGCTACTTCAAAGAAGAGGTCCTGGCCCACGTCGTCGAGCAGCGCTGTCCGGCCAGGCGCTGCCGGGCTCTCATCTGGTACGCGATAGACGAGGCGGCCTGTACCGGCTGCCGGGCCTGTTTGTCGGCCTGCCCCGTCGGAGCCGTGAGCGGGGAGCGCAAACAGACTCACGTCATCGATCAGGAGTTGTGCATCAAGTGCGACGCCTGTCGGCAGGCGTGTCGGTTCGACGCGGTTCGGGTGGAGACAGGCATGCTTGCACTCGCTGAAGGGAGGCGAAAGTGAGCACGCGCACCAAGACCACGGTCAAGCTCACGATCGACGGAAGAAACCTCGACGCCCATGAGGGCGAGACCATTCTTGAGGTGGCCCGCCGCGAAGGGATCGACATCCCCGCACTCTGCTACGAGGCGGGGGCGGCGGCATGGGGTGGTTGCCGCCTCTGCTTGGTGGAAGTGGAGGGGGTGAGCAAGCTTCAGGCCGCCTGCACGACGCCGGCGGTGGAGGGCATGGTCGTGAAGACCGACACGCCCCGAGTGCGTGCTCGGCGGGAGAGTTATCTGAAGATGTACCTCTCCGACCACAACGCCTACTGTGAGGCGCCCTGTACCCACGCCTGTCCCGTTCACATCGACATACCCGCGTTCCTGGGGGCGCTGGCGGCGGGCGACGTCGTGGGTGCGACCGCCATCGTGCGCGAAGAGCTGCCCTTCCCCGCCATCATGGGATACATCTGTCCGGCTTACTGCGAGCCGGTCTGCCGTCGCGGGCAGGTGGACGAACCTGTGGCCATCTGCGCGCTTCACCGCCTGGTCTCGGACCAAGGCCCGTCAGCCCTCGAGAGGGTGCCGTCGAGCGGCAAACGGGTGGCCGTTGTCGGCGGCGGCCCGGCCGGGCTGGCCGCCGCCTGGTTTCTGGCCAAGAACGGCCACGCCGTCACCATCTACGACAGTGAGGAAAGACTTGGTGGGTCTCTGCGCCGCGACGTCTCCGAAGGCCGCCTCCCGGAAGAGGTCCTCGACCGGGAACTGCAGCCGCTCTGGGAGGCAGGCGTCCGCTTTCGGGGTAAGTCGGACATCGGCTCCGAGGTGGATCCGGCAACGCTGCTCCATGTAGGTTTCGACGCCGTGATCATGACTCTCAGCGACAGTCGTCGGCAGGCCGACCGGCATACGGGGCGGACCTCCCAGGAGGGGTCGTTCGCGGCGGGTGAGGCCGTCGAAGAGGCGCCATCGGTCATCCACGCCATAGCCGGCGGCAAGCGCACGGCGCTCAGTGTGGATGCCTGGCTGCAGGGTCAGGATCTGCCTGCGTTGGAGAAGAGCCTGGTCGAATTCGAATCCCTCCCGTATCTGCGCCAGCTCGACGAGGCTTCCCAGCTCGGACCGCTGGGTCGGCGTCTGGCCGAGCGTCATCCCGTGTGGCTGCACATGGGGGCCAGTGCGGAGCCCGCGGCGCGCGCCACGACGCTCGACACCGACAAGGACGTCGATCTGGGCACCGCCCAGGCCGAGGCGAAGCGATGTCTGCAGTGCACGTGTCCGAGTCTGGGCACCTGCGACCTGCAGCGCCTCGGGGTGGAATACGGCGTCACGGCGAACGCATTGGTGAAGTCCGCAAGCAGGGTACGCGTGGTTCAGCCGCAGCACGAGCATCCTTTCATCAGACGGGACATGGAGCGCTGCATAGCGTGCGGCCGGTGCGTACGCGCGTGCCGGGATGTCGCGGGCCCCGCCTGCTACGAGTTCACGGGGCGCGGCTTCAACATCAATGTCGACACACCCTACGGTGACAGCCTCCAACTCTCGAAGTGCATCTCCTGCGGTCGCTGCGTCACCTCCTGTCCCACAGGGGCGCTCACCTTCAATCAACGCGTGTTGGAGTCCTTCCTCGTCGACGAGAGTCGCTGCATCATGTGCGGGGAGTGCGTAGAGGTGTGTCCGGTGGACGCTCTCGCCAAGACCGACCATTTCGAGCAGGCGCGCCTCAGGTGGCTGGAGTTGGTCGCCCAGGGCAGCCGCTTGGCCGGGGGACATCGCATGTGCGCCGGCTGCGGGGCGCCCACGGTGGTGCGTCAGGTGCTCATGGGCACCAGTGACCCGGTGGTGGTCAGTTCCGCCACCGGCTGCTTGGAGGTGAGCACGACCATCTATCCGTACACCTCCTGGAAGAGCAGCTTCATCCACACCGCCTTCGAGAACTCCGCCGCCACGCTGAGCGGCGTGGAGACCGCTTTCCGCGCCCTCAAGAAGAAAGGACTCATCGAGGAGAACGTCAAGTTCATCGCTTTCGGTGGGGACGGGGGCACCTACGACATCGGCCTGCAGTCGCTCTCCGGGGCCATGGACCGCGGCCACAGCATGCTCTATGTCTGCTACGACAACGGCGCCTACATGAACACCGGTTTTCAGCGCTCGGGGGCCACGCCCATGACTGCCTGGACCACCACCAGCCCGGTGGGCGAGGAGACAGCTGGCAAACTGGAGCACCGCAAGAACCTCACCGAGATCATGATCGCTCACAGCATCGAGTATGTGGCCCAGGCTTCGCCGCACGACCCGCGTGACTTGGTGCGCAAGGCGGCCAAGGCCCTCGCCATCGACGGGCCGACGTTCCTGAACGTCCTGTCGCCGTGTCCTCGCGGGTGGCGCTCGGAAGGCGCAGAGAGCATCGATCTGGCGCGGGAGGCCGTCAACACCTGCTATTGGCCCTTGTTCGAGTACGAGAAGGGTGAGTATCGCCTCACCTACCGTCCCCACCACAAGCAACCGCTGGCGCCGTGGCTGAAGCGGCAGGGACGCTTTGCCCACCTGTTCCAGCCGGGGTCGGAGGAACTGCTCCGACGTATCGAGACCTGGGTCGATGAGGAGTGGGACAAGTTGCTGCGCAAGTGCCACGAACCGAGTGAAGCCGAATGGCAGGGGCAGCTGGAGACTGAGACCGGCACCTGCTGAAGAGACGGGCGCGCGCTAAGCAGGGAAGCAGCCTGTGCGGCGCGCTAGGCTCGCCGCTTCTGGTAGACCTCCTCGAGGCGGGCGAGCCCACGCAGAGCTGACTCCTCCTCGCCCTGTCCGGTCAGGACGAGGGCGCGGATCTCTGTCACGGTGTAGAGGCGGCGCAGCCGGGAGTAGGAGTCCTCGTCCAAGATAGGGCTGGGTTCTGCGGCCGTCGGGTCTTGTGCGGGCGTCTCTTCCGCCGGCAAGTCACGCCGTGGCTCCCGCACCAAGGGCTCATCAGGCGCCCATTCAGGGGGAGGTGCTTCGCGAGAAGCCTTCCGGGCCCTCCATTCACCGCACCATTCCTCGCCGGCGGTCCGCACGTAGAGGCCGTCGACCGCACCATCCTCGTGCACCCGGCCACGCGGATCGGCTATCGGGGGATAGCGCCTGCACCTGCCGTCCGCCTGAGCAGGCGATCGCCCCCAGTAATCACAGGTGGAGCAGGTCTGCTGTGATCCCGTCAACCGACCCCCCTCCCTATCCCTTTGGTGCATACGCGGCGTCCTTGCCAACGTCGTCGCTCATGGATGTTCCACCAACTCGGCCGGCAAAGCAAGAGAATCCTCCCTTGCGTCGAAATGCCAAGGTGTTGTATATAAATTGGGTCGAAGGTAATGCCCGGTGAAAGGAGCACGTGTGGAAACGGAAGGAAAGTGGGATTTCGCTATCACGCTGGGTTCGATCCTCATGATGATCGTGGGTGTCTTCAAGCTGCTCACGGGGATCATCGGACTCTTCAATGACGAGTGGCTCCTCCTCGGCTACAACGGCTACATGCTGGTGGACACCACTGGGATGGCGATCTGGTGGCTGCTCGTGGGCGCCCTCCTTCTCTTCGGCGGCATGGCTGCCATGCGGGGCAAGACCTTTGGGAGGATCGTCGGTATCATCGCCGCGTCGCTGGCCGCGATCTCCGAGTTCTTCATGCTGCCCGTCACGCCGATGTGGTCCATCATCATGCTGACGATGTACGTCATCGTCCTCGTCGCTTTCATCCAATGGAAGGGCAAACCCATCGAGCCGTATTGAGAGCAGTAGGGGCCGAGAGGTTTCCCGGGTACCGGGAGGCCTCTCGGTAGACGTGTGGAACGGAAGCGGGGCGGCCGAAGGCCGCCCCGCTTCCGTTCCACCTGGCCCGCCCCCACCTGCGGCTCATCGAAGTCGGTCAATAGCGGGCTCTCCTGTTATCCTTGTCGCTTCATGGGGGTCGGAGGCTCGGAGGTTGGCCGGGAGTGGGCATCATCATCTACATCATCTACGCAGCGGCGCTGGTCTACGGCTGGCTCATCATCGCCCGAGCGGTGCTGTCCTGGTTCCCATCTCGTCCCGGGACCGCCGTGTATCACATCAACGGCGCCCTCGTCACCCTTACGGAACCGTATCTGCGCCTCTTTCGCCGGTTTCTCCCGGTGGCGCGGGTGGGTTCGGTGGGATTCGACCTGAGTGTCATCGTCGGGCTTGTGGTCCTCTTCATCGTCGCGCAGTTCCTCGCCCGCATCTGAGTCGAGGCTCCGCTCTTGGCAGGGGCTCTGCCCGGTTGTCCCTAGTCCTGCTCTTCGACGGTCTCGTGCCAAGGTAGGCGGGTGCCGATCTTGGCCCGCAGCCGCCAGGCATGGGACTTGGGATGGGATACGATCGCCTGCCCCAGCTGTGTCAACCGCCCGGCGACGCGATCGCGCTGGTGCGCCTCCAGCGAGTAGGCGTCCAGCCGCTGCCGCAGATGCTCGAGGTTGAGCAGCACCTCGTGATAGAGGCCCCAATCGCTCGCGCAAAGCCCCGCGAGGTAGGAGACGTCTAGGGTTCCGGGTCGATCGTCGCTGCTCAGGTCGAGGTCGCTGAGCAGCGTGAAGATGTCGCGCTCATCCTTCTCGTTCAGGCCGGCGATCTGGAGCTTGGTGATGAGCACGTCGCTCACCGACAATGTGTAGTCGTCGAGTTCGAGCCGGTCGCTTAGGTCGATGACGTGTTCCATCTTGAAGGTGTCGAGAAAGACGTCTACGTGGTCGTCCTCGTGCGGGCGATACCGAGCCCAGTCGTTCTGGCGCTGAGGCTCCCTTGTGAACTGCAGCTGGCGGCCGGCCGTCGCCTGGCGTACGTGGAAAACCTCCTTGTAGCCCAGCTCCGCGAAGATCTTGCCGATGCGCTCTGAGTCGCGGCGGTGCCCCACCAAGTCGATATCCCCGTGGTCTCGCTCGCAGAAGTCGAGGGACTGACAGTGGAGACGGACGGCCAGTCCTCCCAGCAGGCGCAAGACCACGCCCTGATCCCGCGCCGTATCGATGATGCTCTTGGCCTCGGCGATCATGGCCGCGCGGGTAGAAATGATGAGTTCGGTTGGGCACCGAAGGTTCCATGACTCCATCAGAATAGCCTCCCGGATGGTCCTGAATACATGACCGATGCAGCGCTACAATGCAGGAGGGTCACGCTGGGGGGCAGCGTCTCTACAACGACTGCGCGAAGCTAAACGGGGGAGGTCCGGACATGATCGTCGGGTGCCCGAGGGAGATCAAGAACAACGAGAACAGGGTGGGGATCACGCCAGCCGGCGCCTGGGCACTCACCAAGGCCGGCCACCAGGTTCTGGTCGAACGGTCGGCAGGGATAGGTAGCGCCTTCTCGGACGAGGACTACGCTGCCAAGTGCGCCGAACTGGTGGAAGACGCTGCCGAAGTATGGGCCCGGTCCGACATGGTGGTCAAGGTCAAGGAGCCCCTAGCGTCTGAGTACCAGTACTTCCGGGACGATCTGGTGCTCTTCACCTATCTTCATCTGGCCCCCGACCGCGATCTGACCGACGTGCTGCTGGAGAGCGGCATTATGGGCATCGCCTACGAGACGGTGCAACTCGCCGACATGAGCCTGCCTTTGCTCGTACCCATGAGCGAGGTGGCGGGGAGGATGTCGGTGCTGGTGGGAGCCCACTACCTGGCCTACCCCAACGGGGGCCTCGGGCTTCTGCCCAGCGGCGTTCCCGGTGTTTACCCGGGAGAGATCCTCATCATCGGGGGCGGGATCGTAGGGATAAACGCCGCCAAGATGGCGGCAGGTCTGGGGGCGCGGGCGATCATTCTGGACGTGTCGGCCGAACGCATGAAGTACCTCGACGACGTACTCCCGGCCAACTGCAAGACGGTCCATTCCGACCGCTCCAGCCTCGAGCACTATCTGACTCTGGCCGATCTGGTGGTCGGCGCCGTCTTGGTCGCGGGCACCCTGGCGCCCACGCTGGTCACACGCGAGATGCTCCGGCTCATGAAGCCCCGCTCGGTGGTGGTGGACGTGGCCGTGGACCAGGGCGGCTGTTTCGAGACCACCCATCCCACCACTCACCAGGATCCGGTGTACTACGAAGAAGGCATCCTGCACTATGCCGTCGCCAACATGCCCGGCGCGTACCCGCGCACCTCCACGCTGGCTCTCACCAACGTGACACTGCCCTACGTGCTCGCTTTGGCGAACAAGGGTGTCGCCCGAGCTGTGAAGGAAGATCCGGCCCTGGCGCTGGGCGTCAACGTCTGGGGCGGACACCTCACCTGCGAGGGGGTCGGTCTCTCCCAGGGTCGGGAGTGTAGCCTGCTGACGACGCTGGTCTAGCTAGAGGGGGCGGCCGCCGGAGCCGCGTCTTCTCCATCGGCGTCGTCTGCCTCGTCGCTCGTGTCGTCTTCGCCTGCAGTGCTCTCGGACGTGGAGCACACGGACGCGGCACGCTCGGCCACAGGAATCTCGACGGCTTGGGGCCTACGTATGGTCCCACGGTAGGCATAGGCTCGGGTTATCTCGGCCCCGAAGAGGATGATGTGGGCCGTGTAGTACATCCAGATCAGGATGACTGCCAAAGAACCAGCGGCTCCGAAAGCAGATCCGGGGCTGGTGCGGCCCAGATAGCGCCCGATGACGTAGTTGCCGATGCTGAAAAGGACGGCCGTGATAGACGCGCCCAGGAGGACGTAGACGAAGCGGACCTTGATGTTGGGCAGCACCCGGAAGATGATGGTCAGGAAGATGGTGGTCACGAGCAGTGAGAAGACCACACCGATCAACTCCAGCACGTACCCGGGCATGGGCAGGAGATCCGAGAAGTAGCCGGTGAGTGCACTCATGGCCGTGTTCCCGAGCATGGAGGCCAGGAACATGAAGCCGACCACGAGTACCATCCCCAGGTCGACCAGCTTGCCGACCACGAAGCCTCTGAAGCCGGTACCCCCGTACCCGTGCACTCCCCAGATGTCGTTCAGCGCACCGCGTACGGACCCAATGATGCGTGTCGAGGCCCACATGAGCAACAGGATGGCGAGCACTGTAGCCACCGTCAGGCCCCCGCTCGCATAGATGCTGGCCAGGAGCGACTGGATGAAAGCGGCAGTGTCCTCTCCGAAGGTCCCAACGAGTTGGTCGACGATCAGGCCTTCGCTGGCGCTCTTGCCGAACACCACGGAGGCCAACGAGACCATGATCACCAGCATCGGTGCCATGCTGAAAGCCCCGAAGTAGGCTATGGAAGCCGCCATGCGGCTGACGTTGTGCGACCACATCCCCTCATAGGCATCCTTGAGGACCGCGCCCAGTGGGGCGAGGGGGCGAAGGAGCCTCTTGAGGGGTCGGCCCAAGGCGGAGAGAGCGCCATGCATCGAAGCTACCCGGTCGCCGCTCTCACGGCCGGTTCGTTCCAGCGTCGAACTCCAAGATGGCCCCTTGCTGCTCGAACATCCGATCTCCTCGTCTGCTCTTCAGTCTTTGGATCGCGGCTCGGGACGAGCTACGCGGGCGACCGTCGCACAGCCTGTGACCGCAGCGCAACCCGGTTCCCACTGTACAGCCTGGGCCCGCGGGCGGGAAGCCGATGGCATCCAGAGGTTCCTTTGTACACCATCATTGGCCCGTTATGGTGCTTTCAAGTGTTTCAGACCCCTTCTAGAGTGGGACATGACACTGGATGATCAACAACTTCGCTCTGCCGTCAACAGGTGAGGTCATCTTTGGCATGGGGCGAGAAGGGAGGGAGAGTATGTCATTGGGACCTGTCCACTTCATGGTGGTGGCGTTCCCGGGCAACAAGTTCAAAGGCGAGATCTTGCCCGAACTGGGCAGGCTCGTCGAGAACAAGATCGTCCGTATCATGGATCTGGCCTTCGTGAAGAAGGACGCCGATGGATCGATCCTGGCTCTCGAGATCGAGGACCTCAACACCGACGAAGCAGCTCCTTTCGCCAGCTTCGAGAAGGAGATCGGTGACCTGATCAACGAGGAGGACCTCATCGCGGCCGCCGAGGAACTGGAGCCCGGTTCTTCTGCAGCGGTCATGGTCTGGGAGAACCTGTGGGCGAAGCCCTTCGCCGACACGCTCCGCGCCGCGGACGGCATGCTTCTCGCCTACGATCACATCCCTCAGGACGTGATCGTAGCGGCTATGGAATACACGGGCGCGCCCACCGAATAGGAAGAAAGGAGGAGCGGACATGATGAGAAGACGACGGGGACCAGGCCTGGTCGGCGTAATGGCGACCACTGCCGTTGTAGCCGGAACGGCCGGGGCGGTACACCACCATCAGCAGACCAAGTACGCCAACAAGCAGCAGCAGGCCGAATACGAAGCGCATGCGCAGCAGGACGCCATCGATGCAGCGGCCGCCGAGGCTGTGGCTGCGCAGCAGGCTCAGCAGGCTCAGTACGCGCCGCCACCGCCCGCGGCGCCCGCCGAGGACGACACCATGGCGCAGCTGCAGAAGCTGGCCGAGTTGAACAAGCAGGGCATCCTCACGGACGAAGAGTTCACGGCCATGAAGGCGAAACTGCTGGGACTCTAGAACTTATGTAGCCAAAGAAGCTATTGTGGAGTCGACCCTGAGCGACCGCTCGGGGTCGAGAAGACAACAAGGAGGATCTATGGATTGGACATTGTGGGACGTAATGTGGTCGATGATGGTGTTCTTCTTCTGGTTCATGTACATCTGGCTGTTCATCACCATCTTCGCCGACATCTTCCGCCGCAACGACATACACGGCTGGGCTAAAGCTGGCTGGCTGATCTTCCTCATCTTCATCCCCCTCATCGGAGCTTTGGTCTACATGATCGCCAGGCCCAAGATGACCGAGCAGGACAAGCAGATGATCGAAGAGGCAGAGGCGCGCCAGAAGCGGTCGGCTGGATACTCGGCCGCGGAAGAGATCGCCAAGGCTCAGGGGCTCAAAGACTCGGGTGCCATCACCGAGGAGGAGTTCCAGGAACTCAAGCGGAAGGCCATGGTCTAAGAGCGGGCAAGAGGACAGAAGGGGTTCAACATGTGTTGTCTTCTCACCGTGATGACTTTCCTCGGCCCGCGGGCCGCCGTGCTCATATGGTGGATAGCCGACTGGAACTTCTGGGAGAAAGCGTACTCAACCGCGTTCTGGCCTATCGTCGGCATCATCTTCGCGCCCTGGACTACCCTTTTCTACATGATCGCCTTTAGGAGCGGCCTCGGCATCAGCGGAGGATGGGACTTCTTTCTGATCGTTATCGGCATCTTGTTGGATCTGTTCTCGTACTTCGGCGGCGGGTGGAAGAATCGCCAGCGTGTGCCCGGCTACGGGAAATAGCATCTCCAAGCTCGAGTAGGACCCGGGGCGGCGGGCAGGCCGAATGGCCTGCCCGCCGCCCCGCACTCGTTGTCGGCATGGAGGGCGCCGGCTACGCGGCAGCTGATTTCGGCGTTCAGCAAAGAACCGACAGGGGGAGGGCATGGATACAGTCTCATTCATTCTCGAATTTCTGGTAGTCGCCTTCTGCATCGTCATGGGGGTGCGGACGGGCGGCATGGGCCTCGGCATATGGGGGGGCCTGGGTGTATTCATCCTGGTCTTCATCTTCGGCATGGCGCCCGGCTCCATCCCGGGCAGTGCCATGCTCATCATCCTGGCCGTCGTCACGGCGGCTGGGGCGATGCAGGCCGCAGGCGGGATCGACTGGCTGGTCCAACTCGCCTCGAAGCTCATACGCAAAAGCCCGCGGATGATCACTCTGGTGGCGCCGCTGGTCTCGTATGCGTTCGTGGTCGGCGCCGGGACCGGCAACATCTTCTTCCCGCTCATCCCCGTGATCTACGAGGTCTCCTACGAGAGCGGCATCAGGCCGGAGCGACCGCTCTCGCTCTCGACCGTCGCCACCGGCCTGGGGATCACTTCGAGCCCTGTGGCCGCGGCCATGGCAGCCATGCTGGCGCTCATGGAGCCCGAAGGGATCACTCTGGCCCAGATCCTGGCCATCACTATCCCTTCGTCCATCGTCGCGATCATTATCGGCTCGCTGGTCATGATGCGCTGGGGCAAGAACCTGGAAGACGATCCCGAGTTCCAGAAGCGCGTGGCTGAGCACAAGATCGAGCCCCCGAAGGGCGGCGGGACCGGCAAAGTCGTCGAGTACGAGCAGTTGCCCATGAGGTCCAAGCTGGCGGCCATCATCTTTCTCGTGGGCGTCATCTTCGTCGTGCTCATAGCGCTGGTCCCGGGCATGGTCCCGAGCTGGACGGTCGACGGCGAGGTCGTCGAGTTGGGGATGACGGAGGCTATCGAGCTCATCATGTTCACGATCGCCGTGCTCATCACGCTCGTGGCTAGAGTCAAACCGACTGAGATCCCGAAGCAGGCGACTTTCGCCTCCGGCGTCGTGGCGATCGTGGCACTGTTCGGGGTCGCTTGGCTGGCAAACACGTTCATCGAGGCCCACATCGACCAGATCGTGGCCGTCCTGGGTGACTGGATAGCGGTCGCCCCGTGGATATTCGCTCTCGCCATCTTCGTCGTAGCTGCGATGACCACCAGCCAGTCGGCGACGACGAACACCATCGTGCCGATAGGACTGGCCTTGCCGACCCTGGGCCTGGGCCAGATCATAGCCATGTGGCAGGCCCTCACCGGCGTGTTCTTCCTGCCGGCTAACGGCACCCAGTTGGCCGCGGTCGAGACCGACCTCACGGGCACGACGCGTCTCACCAAGTTCGTCGTCTATCACTCGTTCACCGTGCCCCTATTCATCTTGACCATCGTGTCGGTGGTCGTCGGCCTGGGGATGGCTTTGATAGTGGGTATCTAAGGACAGACGCACTGCTAAGAACCGTAGAGAGGTGAAGCTGATGACCGAGCCTTTAGAGGGCGCCGAGCCCGCCTTGCTCTGGAAGCATTTCGAAGCACTTTCGCGCATCCCGCGCCCGTCACGCCACGAGGAAGCAGCCGTGGCGCATATCAAGGCATGGGCGGCCGAGAAGGGGTTCGAGGTAGTGCCGGCCGGAGGCACGAACCTTATCGTACGCGTACCGGCGACGCCCGGCCGTGAGTCGGCGCCTATCGTGATCCTCCAGGGTCACGTCGATATGGTCTGCGAGCGCCGTCCGGACAGCCCGTACGACCCGGCTGAGGGTCGTATCAAGCTCTCCGCGACGGCGAGTGGCTCAAAGCGGATGGCACCACCCTGGGTGCCGACGACGGTATAGCCATCGTCTCTATGATGGCCATCGCCGAGGACGCCACCGTCGCGCACGGCCCGCTGGAGTTGCTCATGACCATGGCCGAAGAGGTGGGTCTGGAGGGAGCCAAAAGCATCGACGGCTCCACTCTCAGCGGTCGCATGCTCCTCAACCTCGACAGCGAGGAAGACGGACGCTTGACCGTCGGCTGCGCCGGCAGCACCGACACCTTCGTGCGCGTGCAGGGAGAGCGAGGCTCGGTGTCCGCCGGATACGTGGCTCTCACCGTCGCCGCGAGCGGTGGCAAAGGCGGTCATTCCGGCACCAACATCGAAGAGGGCCGCTCGAACGCCATCAAGGTGGTGGCACGGGCACTGCTCGAGACTCTCGAGAAGACTCCCTTTCGCCTCGCATCCCTGGATGGCGGCAAGAGCAGGAACGCCATCCCCCGCGATGCCGCCGCCGTCTGTGTGGTGGCGCAGGGTCAGGCAGACGCCTTCCGCCAGGGTGTCCAGGCGGCTTCGGACCTCATCGCCGACGCCTTCAAGAACACCGACCCCGATGTGCACCTGGCGGTCGAGGTGGCCGACATGCCGGCCGATGCCTGGACGGACGAAGCCACGCGGACCATGCTCGATGTGATCGTGGCAGTCCCCAGCGGGCTCCAGACCTTGAGCTCCGATTTCGAGGGCCTCGTAGAGATGAGCACGTCCCTGGGCGTGGCCACCACCGAGGGCGGCCAACTCGAGCTGCACAGCCTCACCCGTACCTCCAACGAGTCTGCCCTCCCCGACGTGATCAACACGTTGGCGGGTATCAGTTCCCTGGCCGGAGCGTCTCTCGAGGTCAATCACGGGTACTCGGGCTGGCGCCCGGACCTCAAGTCTCCTCTCTTGGCCAGCACGGTTGCGGTCTACAAGAGGGTTCTTGGAGAAGAGCCCATCGTGACAGCTGTGCACGCGGGTCTGGAGACAGCGCTCATCGGTGAGAAGGTCAAGGGCGGCCTGGATATGCTTTCCATCGGCCCTCAGATCGAATTCCCCCACTCACCGGACGAGCGGGTGAGCATCCCCACGGTTGAGCGTTTCTGGCGCCTGCTGGTGGGGGTGTTGGACGATCTGTCCAAAGCAAGCTGAACCAAACGGAGGGACTGTCATGCGGAAGTTCATCGTCACGCTTCTCATTCTGGCCTCACTCGGCTTGGTCGCGGCTTCCGTGGGCGGCTGCGGCAACAGGCTGAACCTGGGGACGACGACGACCTACAACGCGAACACCACCAGCACCTGGGTGTCCGGGGGCAACTAGAACGCCGAAGAGGCGACGATGGAGGTGCATCTTGGACGAGAATCCGGGTGGCGCGGAAAGCAGTTCCAGCAAGGGCACCCTTACCCTGCGCGGGGCCATATTCATCGGCATCGGCGCCATGGTCGGCGCCGGGATCTTCGCCCTCTTTGGAGAAGCGGGAACCATCGCCGGCTCGGCGGTCTGGATATCGTTCCTCATCGGGGGGATCATTGCCCTGCTGCAAGGGTATTCCTTCGCGAAGCTGGGCGCCCGCTATCCGTCGAGGGGAGGGATGATCTCCTGGCTTGTGCGCGGCTTCGGGAGTGGGCTGTTCACCGGCGGTGCCGTCATGCTGGGCTACTTCTCGGTGATCATCGTCACCGCCATGGTGGCCGTGTCCTTCGGCAACTACGCCACGGGTCTCTTCCTGGGGGACGATGCCGCGGCCATCTGGGTGAACATCTTTGCCAGCCTTGTCGTGGTGGCGCTCGTCATCGTGAACATCGTCGGAGCCGAAGCGGTGTCGAAAGCCCAGACGGTGATCGTCTCCGTCGTACTCCTCATCCTCGTGGCCTTCGGCATCGGTATGCTGACTCAGATCGACCCCGCTCTGCTGGCGCCGGCCGACTATCCCCCGGCCCGCGACATCTTCTCGAGCGTGGCCCTGACCTTCTTCGCCTACCTTGGCTTCGGGGTGATCGCCTTCACGGGTGGAGATCTGAAAGACGCTAAGAAGAACCTGCCCAGAGCCATCTATGTCGCTCTGGGATTCACGTTGGCGCTCTACGTGGTCCTCGCGATCGGGGTGTTCGGCAGTCTGACGGTCGATGAGGTCATCAAGAGCGCCGACACGGCTCTGGCTGTGGCGACGCAGAGCGTCTTCGGCCAGTTCGGCTTCGTGATGACTTCCATCGCCGCCCTGTTCGCCTGCGTCGGGGCCGTCAACTCACAACTCTATGGTTCCATCGGCTCCACCTACACCATGGCGAAGGACGGAGTCCTTCCCCCGGCCTTCGGAGAGAGACGGCGGGGAGGCAAGGGTGCTCCCCGCGGATTGTTGCTCTCCGCCGTGTTCATCCTCCTGATGGCGAACCTGTTCGACGTCGGCGCTATCGCCTCTGTCGGCAGTGCCGTCGCTCTGATGCTCTTCTTGCTGGTCGCCGTCGCTCATCTGCGCATGACGAAAGAGACCGGGGCTTCCCGGATAGTACTGGTGGTGACGATCCTTGCGACGGCGGTCGCCTTCATCCTGTTCGCGATATATACGGTGCAGAACGATCCCAAAGTGTTCGTCATCCTCGCGGTGACCATAGTCCTGGCCTGGGTGGTCGAGGCCGTCTGGAGGGCGATCAGTAAGCGCAGGCTCGAAGTGGAGAAGGCAGACTGAGACCGGCCATGGCCGGCGCTGCTTGCGACTATGGCCGCGGAACCGCGTCTGATGGCTCACTGAGGATCGATCCGCAATGGAGCCGCCCTTCATGAACGACGCCGTTACGGTACCGATCTACCTGGACCTCACGGCCGTGTTGCTGGGCGGACTGGCCGGCTCCTTGCGGGGCGTGAGCCGCAAGTTCTCCATCACCGGGGTGATAGCCTTGGCCATAGCCGCCGGCCTGGGAGGGGGCATCCTGCGCGACGTCCTCCTGCAGAACGGGCCGCCTCTGGCTCTCACCAACCCCAGTTACCTCCCTGTCTGTCTGGGAGCCGCCGCCATCGGGTTCTTCTTCGGTTCGATCGTGAACAGATTCGGCAAGCTGATATTGGTCATGGATGCGATCTGGCTCGGGTTGTACGCGGTCGTGGGAGCGGAAAAGGCGCTCCTTCTCGACTTTTCGCCGTTTTCGGCCATCCTGGTGGGCGCCATCGCCGCCACTGGGGGCTCGGTGCTGATGGACGTCCTGTCCGGCGAACAGCCGGAACTGGTGCGGCCGGGACCGATCGGTCACTTCGGGGCTCTGGTTGGTGCGGTCCTCTACGTCATCCTGGCCGACACCTTGTCCATGGCCGGCATGCTGGCCATGATCATCACCATCATCGTGGTGTTTGCCATCCGGGTGACCGCGCTCCGCTTCGGCATCCAGGCCCCGACACCGGTCGACCTCCCCCAGACCATCACGGAGGTCGCCCACAAGTCTCGAAAGAAGGTCAGGACCAGGAAGGCGAAGCAAAAGAGCGGCCTCGACTCGGGGGAGGCCTCCCCATCCGGCGGCTCCCAGCCGAGCTGGAAGGATGAGGCGGGGGAACGGCCCCCGGACGTGCATGAGTGAGCTGGGGACCAAGGAGGCCCGGAGGCCCTCGGGGATGCCGGAAGGAAGGTCGGCCGGTGCCACCATCTCCTACGTCGGACACAATACCCTGGCGCTCTCCGTAGACGGGGTGCGTCTGCTGACCGACCCCATGCTGCGTATGCGCTTCCAGATACTTCGCCGCCACTCGGCTCCTCCCGACCTGCACGTGGTCGAGGACCTCGATGCGATCCTGATCTCGCACCTGCACCTGGATCATGCCAATCCCGCGATCCCTACGACTCCTGCCCAGCGATACGCCTCTCCTGGTGCCTACCGGCGCGGGCCGGATACTCCGTCGTTACCACTTCCGCAGGCTCACCGAACTCGCGCCGGGAGAGTCTGTGAGTGTGGGCGATGTGACGGTCACGGCCACCCCCGCCCGTCACGACGGGCGGCGTTATCCCTGGGGGCACAAGGCTGGCGCGGTGGGCTACATGATCCAGGGCTCCAAGAAGCTCTACTTCGCCGGCGACACCGGCCTGTTCGATGGACTAGCCGACCTAAGCGGCGGCATCGACGTCGCTCTACTTCCCATCTGGGGATGGGGGTTGAGGCTTCCCGACGACCACCTCTCGCCGATGACCGCCGCCCAGGCTCTCCAACTGTTACGGCCTCGGATAGCCATCCCCATCCACTGGGGCACGTTCCTGCCCCTGGGCGCCGCATGGCTGTACGGCCGCTATCTCACCGACCCGCCGCAGGATTTTCTTCGCTATTGCGGGGAGTACGCACCCGAGGTGCGCGCCGTCCTACTCCAGCCCGGGGAATCGATTACACTGGCAGAAACGAGCGACCATAACCCGGAGAGAGGCAGAACGGAGCACCGACGGTGAGTGCCGAGACAGAGCAGCCAAACGCCCAGGACGAACGAGAGCGCCTCGGCCAGGCGCCCGGCGCGACACTGGAGGGTGACGCCCGCCCCGGACCAGCCGGTCCGTCGGCTGCCGCAGGGGCTCCCCCGAAGAAGTTTCTGGAGCGGATACCGGTCGTCGGGCCCGCCTTCAGCCTCTACCGAGGGTACGCCCATAGGAACGGTGCTCTGCTCAGCGCCGGAATGGCCTACTACGGACTCTTCGCGATAGGCCCGCTCATACTTGTCACGATGGAACTCGCGGGGCTCTTCATCGAGCCGATCACCGCCCAGGAGGAACTGTCCGATGCCATGGGCGATTATCTGGGGCCCTATCTGGCGGACCTCTTCAGCAACATCATCATCCAGTTGCAGGCGTCCAGGTCGAGCACTTTCGTCTGGATAGGGGCGGCCTTTCTCATCTGGGCTGCGATACGGCTGTTCATGCGACTGCAGGCGTCGTTTGACATCATGTGGGACGTGCGCATCCACTCGAGGAAGTTCTCGTTCCGCAGACTGCTCTCCCGGTTGTTCGCCTTCGCCTTCATCCTCGTCCCCTCGGCTCTCTACCTCGTCTCGCTGTTCCTCAACGCAAGCATCACCTGGCTCCAAGACCTGCTCGACAGTCCTGGGATCTTGCTGGGCATCGCTCAGTCGGTCATCCCCTTTGTGATGGGCTGGCTGGCATTGCTGATGATCTACGTGATCCTGCCCGACATCCGTCTGTCGTGGAAGGACTGCTGGATAGGTGCCCTGGCCGCGTCGTTCTGCTGCGCGGTGGGCACCTGGGCGTTCGGAACCTACTTGGTGTGGTCCGGAAGCCAGAAATACGCGGGCTCCGTGGGAGCGCTTATTGCCATGATCGTGTGGGCCAACTACATGGCCATAATCGTTCTCCTGGGGGCACGGTTGAACAAGATGCTCTACGTGCACAAGGGGAAGGTCATCCAACCCTACGACTATGCGGCTATCATCACGGAACTACCCTACGGCGAGGTCTCCCCGATGATCCCAAAGGCCGCGGCGGGTCAGACAGAGCCCGCGAGTCCCACTTCGGACTCCGCTCTGGACGGACGGTGACGGCAAGCAGAACGAAGGGAGAGGGTCGTATGTGGTGGAAGGGCTGGGCGGTCTTTGGCTCCATCCTGATGATGATCACGGGAGCATTCCAATTGCTTGCAGGGATTTTCGCTCTGTTCAACTCAGAGGTGATCGTTCAGGGCTATGACGGCTACTACCTCTTCGACCTCAGCGGTCTCGCAGTGTGGTGGCTCGTGCTGGGGGCCGTCGTCTTGTTCGGAGGGATCGTCGCTCTCCGGGGAACCACCTGGGGAAGGATCGTAGGAGTCGTGGCTGCCGCTCTGGCCATCCTTTCCCACTTCTTGATGATGCCGGTCAATCCCACCTGGTCGGTGCTCATGATCATCGTCTACGTGCTGATCCTGATGGCGTTCATCTTCTGGCAGCCGCCGGAGGAGGCCGCGACTGAGGAATAGGCCACCCCCCAGCTGCCGCTGACGCGGCCCGCCGGTCTTCGGACCGGCGGGCTGTTTCATATTGCCTGGTCAGGACCGGCTCAGCTGTGGGAACCATCCGGCGGGTCGCAACCGTCACTTCACCGAGGGCTTATAGGGAGTGGGGTATAGTGCGCCTTGCGACGACCTGTGCCACGCCGATGCAAGGTTGAATGATCCCAGATCGTGGTAAAGAGGAATGTGATATTGCCGACAATGAAGAACATCATGAAACGCGACGTTGAATCGATCCCTACCTCGCGCGAACATCACCGGGTGCCTCCAGCATACGGAGCCACTCGCATCCTCCTTCTAGCCGCCGGATCCCTAGCACTGGTATTGGCGGTGCTGGCGGCCATCCTGCCGGTCATGCCCATGACGCCCTTCATCCTGCTGGCGGTGTACTGCTACGCGCGGAGTTCCGAGCGTTGCCACTCCTGGTTGACCACCAACAAGCTCTTTGGCAGATACGTGGGGGTCCTCACCGAGGGACGGCGCCTTTCCAAGCGAGCGAAGGCCTTGCTCGTGGCCTCGTCGGGAGCCATGGCTCTGATCTCTGCCATCTTCATTGCTCCCAACCTGACCGCGAGAGTACTCACTCTTTGCGTCGCGGCCGGAATGAGCACCTACATCATCCTTCAGGGACGCAGGCGCCGCGCGCGGCCCGTCCGGGAGGATCCGTACAGCCGCAGGTAGGGCGCCTCGATCTCACCCGGCCCCAGGAAGCCGCGGGCGACGAAGTACTACTGCAGTAAGTGGCGTGACTACGCAGCCGCCCTGGCTGCGCGCGCCGAGGTCCAGATCGATTTCCCCGCTTCAAATGCAGGATGGGGGCTTGCGCCGGGGGACTATTCCAGGGAATATGGAGCGACGGGATTGACAGGGTTGGCGAACAAGGAGGCGGCGCGCTCATGATGGGGAGAATGGACGGCGGGAAGTGGGGTCCGTGGGTGATGCTCGGCTCGATACTCATGATGATAGCCGGAGCGTTCAAGCTTATCTCGGGTATCACGGGCCTCTTCAGAGACGAGTGGATCATGCAGGGCTACGAAGGCTACGTGCTCGTGGATATCACGGGACTCGCCGTGTGGTGGGTCATCATCGGCGCCCTGCTTCTCTTCGGTGGTTACGCTGCGTTGCAGGCCAAGCGATGGGGACGCGTCGTGGGCATCATCGCCGCCTCCGTGGCGATGATCTCGGAGTTCTTCATGCTGCCCTACTACCCGATCTGGTCGATCATTCTCGTGGTTATGTACTTCGTCATGCTGGCGGCCTTCATCAAGGCCCCGACGCGTAAGTAAGGAAGGCTGGGTATGGAAACTTCGACTATGGGCTTCCTCAGTTTCTTCTTTCTGCTGCTGATCTGGATCGCGCTCTTCCTGATCTGGTCGTTCACCATATGGGACATCTTCCGCAGGCACGACATGAGAGGAGTGGCCAAGGCTGGCTGGTTCCTGTTGGTCATCATCCTCCCGCTCATCGGGACGCTGATCTACCTGGTCACCCATCCCAAGCCGCCCGGCCACGAATACAGCGAACGCGTCGAGGGCGCCGCTCCGGCCGACACCACCAAGCAGTTGGAGACACTCGCCCAACTGAAGGAAGCGGGCCATCTCACAGAGGAAGAGTTCGCCGCGCAGAAGGCCAAGCTTAGCTGACCACCCGCTGCGGCGCTGCGACCTTAGTCGATGGCGCGGGCCCCCGGGGCCCGCGCCATCACTCTGTCACGGGTCCGGCGGACCCGGCCGGATAGTCGAGTAGAGGGGCTGCGCCCTCGTCCCAGGCCTTCAATACCGGCTCCATGATGCGCCACGACTCTTCTGCCTCGTCATTGCGGATGGTGAGCGTGGCGTTCCCGTTCAACATGGCTAGGAGTAGGTTGGCGTAGGCGGGCCGGCCCTCGGGCAGGGAGGAGATCTCGAGTTCGTCGGTATGGATGGCGAAGTCGCTTCCCAACAGGTTGACCGACAAGCGCACCGAGGGCTTCATCAAGCCCATGCGCAGCACGTTGGACTGCAGAGCTCGGGTCCGGTGGGCGGCGTCGGGTACTCCCTTGAAGGTGACCACCACCTCGCCGCGGTCCGCGTCTAGGGCCTTCCCTGACCTCAGCGTGAAGGGTACTCCAGCCCAGCGCCAGTTCGCTACCTCCAGCGTGACCTGAGCGAAAGTCTCGGTATCCCGGGCCGGTTCTATTCCCGGCTCGTCCACATACGAGGGAACCATCCGTCCCTGGATGTCTCCCGCGACGTAACGGCCCCTGATCGTCCGCTGCCGCACCTCCTCCCGAGACATGGCCGGGATGGCTCGTAGGACGGCCACCCGGGCGTCGCGGAACGAAGGCTCGTCGAGTCTGGCCGGCTGATCCATGGCCAGGATGGCCAGGACCTCGAGCAGATGGTTCTGGAGCATGTCCTTCAACGCTCCGGCCGTGTCGTAGTAGGCGGCCCTGCCCTCCAAGGTCAGCGTCTCGTCCCAGACGATGTCCACCCGCTCGATATGCCCGTTGTTCCAGAGCGGCTCGAAGAAGCGGTTGGCGAAGCGCAGCGCGACTACCTGTTGCACCAGCCCGTCGCTGAGGAAGTGATCGACGCGGAACACGGTCGTGGTGGGGAAGTACTCGCGTAAGCAGCGCGTTCAGATGGACCGCCGAGGCCAGGCTGTCGCCGAACGGCTTCTCCACGGCGATCGCGCTTCCGGGCGGGATACCGGCCGAGGCGATGGCCAGGAGCGTGGGCTCGAAAAGATGGGGGGCTAGAGCCAGATAGAGGAGCGCGGGGCGGTCGAGGCCGCGCAAAGCCTCCCGGACGTCCTCTGCAGCGGTCACGTCGATGGGTCGGTAGTCGAGAGCCTGCACCAGCCTCTCTCTCACCAGGGGATCGACTCCGGCAGCGTGTCTCTCCAGGGCAGCCGTCATGTCCGCGCGGAACCACTCCCTGTCATGCTGTGAGCGCGCCAGGCCGAGGACGGTCAGGTCCGGGGGAACCTTGCCATCCTGCAGCAGCACGGCGAGAGAGGGCAGCAGCAGCCGGGCGGTGAGATCGCCGGTCGCCCCGAACAAGACTATGCGGTCGATCACGCCGGTTCTCCGGCAGCCTCGTCACCGCCGCAGTCGGCCTGCCCGTCCGCGGCCGGTAGCAGTTCGAACAGATGATGGCCCCAGGGCTGCAGGTCCAGGTACAGTCCCGGCGACATCAGTCCTTCACCGTCCCGACGGTAGGTGGCGCTGCTTAGCATGTCTTTGAGGACCCAGCGCCTGTCTCCCAGATCGCTGAAGGGCAGCGGCAGGTAGCACTGGCTGCGGTTGGGCGCGAAGTTGACCACGGCGACCAATCTGGTGCCCTCGTCACCTCTCCAGGCTTGGGCCACGAAGCAATCGTCGGTCCAGTTGCCCTCCCAGGCCGGTTGGCAGTCGATGAGGTGCCAGTACCCGGCCCGTACCGCGGGGCTGCTCAGACACTGCAGGAGCGACCGGTAGAAGGCCGCCAGTTCTTCGTCGACCGGCTCGACCGGGCGCCGGCACAGGTGCACGGGGAGTCGGAGCTTGGCCCCCTCCAGTTGCCCCTGGTGGAAGAAACGCAGCCCCGGGCACAGAAAGGTTATGACTGCCGCCGCCCGGTGCTTCTCCGGCGGGAAGGTGGCGGCGGCCCTGGGCTCGTCGTGGTTCTCGAGGAAGCGCGCCGAGTGCTCCTGGAAGTCCAGGGTGGCACGCAGGTGGTCGCGCAGGTGGGGGACGTCATCCCTCCACCAAGCGGTCGTACAATCGCTTGTCGTAGGTGTAGTCGAAGCCCTGCTGCTGGAGCTCCCACTCCAGGTCCCAGTAGACCTCGGCCATGAACAGGAAGCCGGGATGATCATCCTTCACCCGCTCTATGGCGTCCGGCCAGAAGGGCTCGGTCTGTATGCCCCAGGTGCGTTCGAAGACCTGGGGCAGGACGAGCATGGCCATGTCGCAGCGCACCCCATCGCAACGGTCGGCGACTTTGCGCAACTCGGTGCGCATGGCCTCCCGCAGCAGCAGGATTACCGTAGTCGAGCTGGAAGGTGTCAGGCCAGCCGTCGAAGTAGGGGTCGCGGCCGTACGCCAGCACAGCGTCCCCTACCCGGCTGTAGTTCTGGGGCTCGCGGGCCAGGTCTTCCTCCGTGCCCAAGACGTAGTACTCCGGGTGCAGGTTCACCCAGGGGTGGTCGGGAGCGGTATGGTTGGGTACGAAGTCCAGGATCAGCTTCAGGCCGCGCATATTCAGGCGCCCGCGCAGACGCTCGAGTGCCTCGTCTCCACCAAGTTCTTCGGCCACCGTGTAGCCGGTGATGGCGAAGCACGATCCGCAGATGTCGTCCTCGGTGAGATCGGGAAGCACCCGCTGGAACTCCTCACGCCACTGCGGGTTGGCGCGCGACACCGCGCGCCCGGCTGCACCCGTCTGCCAGACGCCCAGGAAGTAGACCAGGTTGAAGCCAGTCGCCGCCCAGGCGTCGAGGTCGGCGTCGGGCACGTCGTCGAGGGTGGCCTGACGACCCAGTTGCTCGGAAAGGGCTCGCCAGCCAGGTACGGGTGTTGACCTGGTAGAGGGAGGGGTTGCGCCCCGGTATGGACGTCGATCTCACCTCGGTCGCGCTCATGCCTCCTGCTCCTCCGTCGCGGTGTAAGGCGAGCTTCTTCATGGCTTGACCGCTGTAGACGGCCTCCTTCGTGAGGGTGGACGACATGCGCAGGAAGCGCGCTGCCAACCCGCTCCACCCCGTCTGGTGGCTCGCGCCGATGCCGGCGCCATTGTCCCCGTGGAAATACTCGTAGAAGAGGATGTAGTCGCGCCAGTGGGGGTCGTTCTGGAACTTCTCGGCAGACCCGAACACAGGCCTATGGCCCTCGGCGTCGAGCTTGAAGATGGCCGAAGACCGCTTCATGATCTCCATGGCAGCGTCGAACAACGTGGCCTGGACTCCGGAGCCGGTGGGACATTCGACCGTGAAGTCATCTCCGTAGTAGGCGTATAGGTTCAGAAGCGCGCGCACCAGCAGCGCATTGGTCGGGAACCAGATGGGACCGCGCCAGTTGGAGTTGCCCCCGAACATCCCGCTGTCGGACTCGGCGGGAAGGTAGTTCACTCGGAATGCCTGACCGTTCGACGTTGAAGACGTAGGGGTGCTCGAGATGGTAGCGGGAAAGCGACCTGATGCCGTAGGGACTGAGGAACTCGTCCTCGTCCAGGAGCCGCGCGAGCACCTTGCGCAGCTTCGACTCGTCCAACAGCGAAAGGAGATGCCTGCCGTTGCGCACCGCCGGCGAGACGATGTTGGCCATGAGTTCGGGATGGTTCTGCGTGAACCAGACGGCGCGCTCTCTGAACTTGGGCAGCTTCTCGAGGGCTTCATGGGGGAAGACCGTGCTGGCGCACAGGGAGAGCAGTCCCACCATGGAGCGGACCTTGAGACGGGTGGCGGAGCCGTCGGGCAGGCGGAGCAGGTCGTAGAAGAAGCCGTCCTCCTCGTCCCACATCTCGTCTTCGTGCTCGCCCATGCGGTCCATGGCGCCCGCGATCCACAGGAAATGCTCGTAGAACTTGCAGGCCAGCACCTCGTAGGCCGGGTTGTTGAGGGCCAGCTTCAGCGGCAATGGAGAGCATGTTCTGGCAGAAGAAGGCCATCCAGGCCGTGCCGTCGGCCTGCTCCAGGTAGCCGCCCGTGGGTAGGGGCGCGCTACGGTCGAACACGCCGATGTTGTCCAGGCCGAGGAATCCGCCCTCGAAGACGTTGCTGCCGTTGCGGTCTTTGCGGTTGACCCACCAGGTGAAGGTCATGAGCAGCTTGACGAACATGCGCTCGAGGAAGGCGATGTCACCCTGCCCGGCGCTCTCCTGCTCCAGATTGAAGATGAAGTCGGCCGCCCAAGCGTGGACCGGCGGGTTCACGTCGCCGAAGTCCCACTCGTAGGCGGGGATCTGGCCGTTGGGGTGGAGGTAGTTCTCGTCGCAGCATCAGCTCGAGCTGCTGCTTGGCGAAATCGAGGTCGACCATGGAGAGCGCGATGGTGTGAAACGCGAGGTCCCAGGCGGCGAACCAGGGGTATTCCCACTTGTCGGGCATGGAGATGATGTCTTGGTTGACCATGTGGAACCAGGCGGAGTTGCGACCCCCGGGCCGCGCACCTGCTGCTCCCCCCGCGCTGCGCTCCCGCAGCCATTTGTTGACGTCGTAGATGTAGCACTGCTTGGTCCACAGCATCCCCGCTAGGGCCTGGCGCATGACCATGGCCCCGTCCCGGTCGAGAGTCGGGGGGCGTGAGCGAGGCGTAGAACTCGTCGGCCTCCGCTTGGCGGGCTGCGAAGAGACGGTCGAACTCGTTGACGGCAAGGCCGGCGACAGGGCTGCCCTCACCGGCTTTGAGCACGCAGACGGATAGAGGCCGACTCTCGCCGGCGCGACTGTGACCTGGTAGTGCGCGGCCGCCTTAGTGCCCTCGCGCGCCGGATTGACGGCGTCCTCCGCGCCCGCGACCACGAAGTCGTTTATGCCGTCTTTGACGTACTGCGAGCGATTGGGCGTGCCGAAGACACGCTGCTCGTTCGTCTCGTTGTCCACCACCAGGAGCCGGGGCGTCCCTGAGCAGACCAGGCGATACGTGCCCAGCTCGGGGTGCTTGGCCTCGAGGTACTCGGTGCCGGCCGCTGATGAAAGAGCCTTGATCCGAGGTCTCTCCTCGTTGTCAGGGGCTCCCCACCAGGTGTTGCGGAACCAGAGTGTGGGGAGCAGGTGGAGGGTCGCGGGGTCGGGACCGCGGTTGTGAGCCGTGATCCGCATCAGAAGGTCCTCGGGCGCAGCCTTTGCGTACTCGACGAAGACGTCGAAGTAGCGGTCGTCGTCGAAGACTCCCGTGTCGATGAGTTCGTACTCCAGCTCTCCGCGCCCGCGGGAGGCGTTGGTCTGCACTAGATCGCCGTAGGGGAACGGCGGACTGGGGATACTTGTACAGATACTTCATGTACGAGTGGGTGGGGGTGGAGTCGAGGTAGTAGTAGTACTCCTTTACGTCCTCCCCGTGGTTGCCTTCACTGTTGGTGAGTCCGAAGGCCCGTTCCTTGATGATGGGATCGACCCCGTTCCAGAGGGCGAGGGCAAAGCAGAGGAGTTGCTTGTCGTCGGAGATGCCGGCCAGTCCGTCCTCGCCCCAGCGGTAGGCGCGAGAGCGGGCCTGATCATGAGTGAAGTAGTTCCAGGCATCGCCGCCGTCGCTGTAGTCTTCGCGGACCGTTCCCCACTGGCGCTCGCTCAGGTAAGGACCCCACTTGCGCCAAGGGGCGCTCTGCTCCCTGACCTGCTGCAAACGCAGGTGCTCGGCTGTACCGGCCATCATCGTCCTCCTCTATCAGTGGCCTACTCAGGGCGCCCGTGATGTCCCGCGCGAGACTGCGGTGACCGAGGCCGGGGTGGTGCACGCACCAGCCCGGCCTCGGGAGTGTGTTGCGGACCCCTGGGCTAGGCCATCGCCTTGCGTTTCAGTTCCTCGAACTCCGCCTCGGTGATGGCGCCCGAATCCTTGAGCCCCTGGGCCTTGGCGATCTCTTCGGCGGCCGAATAGCCGGCGGCGCGACGCTGCTTCTGCTGAGCCTCTTCGATCATCTGCTTATCCTGCGCGGTCATCTTCGGCCGGGCGATGAGGTAGACGAGCACTCCGATCAGGGGGATGAAGATGAGAAAGATCAGCCAACCCGCCTTAGCCCAGCCGTGTATGTCGTTGCGGCGGAAGATGTCGGCGAAGACGGTGATGAACATCCATATGTACATGAACCAGAAGAAGAACACCATCATCGACCACATCACGTCCCATAAATCCATCTTGACTCCTCTCTAGAGCGGGTTCACCTGTACGTAGGGCCCTTTGGAGATTAGCAGAAGCACCGTCGCTCCAGGGGCCACAGAACTCTCGGGGGGCGGAAGTTGGGCCGCCACTTCTCCCGCAGGTGCCACTTCAGTGAAGAACTCGAAGCTCACGACCTCGAGTCCTAGCTCATCGAGTGCAGCCGAGGCCTCCTCGAGGGTCATACCCCTCAGGTCGGGCACGATGACGAACTCCTCGGCCGGCCGCGGGCCGTCGGACACCAGGATGGCCACGGTAATGCCGGGTTCGGTGACGTTCCCGCCCACCGGTGCCTGTATGCCTACCAGGTCGAACGGGACGACCTCACTGTAAGTCCGGGCGATGGCCACCGAGTATCCGGCTTCCTGTAGGGTCGCTGCGGCCTCGGCTTCCGTTTTCCCTATCACGTCGGGCACCGTCGTGGTCTCCGGCGGTATGGGCCCCTGCGACACGATCAGAGCGACCCCGCTTCCGCGCTGGGCGGTCGTCCCCGCCTCCGGATCCTGGCTGATGACCTGGCCCGCGGGGACGGTGTCGCTGAAGGTCGCCCCGGGGACGGCCTCGAAGCCCGCCGCCTGCAGCGCCTCCGCCGCCTCTGCCTCGCTCATCCCCACCACGTCGGGTACCTCGGCCTCGGGGTTCTTGCCCTGGGACACGTAGAGGTCGACCCGTGTCTCCGGATCCGCAGCGGTGCCCCCCTCAGGGGACTGGCCGATGACGATGCCATCTTCCGCCTCTTCGTCGTAGGTGCCCTTCGCCTGGACCTGGTAACCGGCCTCTTGGAGGGCTGCGGTAGCCTCTTCCTGGCTCATGCCCACCACGTTGGGCACCAGAGTCACGGTCTTGCCGGCCGAGACCACGATGGTCACCTCGGAGCCGGGGGTGACCATGCTGCCCGCCGCCGGTGACTGGTCCACGACCGTACCCGGCTCGGCCTCGTTCTCCACCTCCACAGTCTTCACCTTGAAGCCGGCGCCTTCCAGTGTCTGCGTGGCTTCATCGGCCGTAAGTCCGATCAATTCAGGGACCTCGATCTCGGCCTTGCCGGCCACCAGCACGCCCACGGCCGACTCCAGGTCCACCTCAGTCCCAGCCGCGGGGTCTTGGGCGACCGTCTGTCCTTCCTCCATGCCGGCCGGGACCTGGGAGGTGTAGCTCACGTCGCCCAATCGCAGGTCGGCGTCGCTGAGGGCGGTCACGGCCTGGGGGAGAGTGAGTCCTGTTAGATCGGGGACCTCCACCATCCTATCCCGAGTCACTCCCAGGACGATGGCCACGATGACTATCGCGGCCAGGATGCCGCCGACGATCCAAAGCCAGAGGTGTCCGCCCTTCTTCTCGGGGGGCGAAGCGGCTCCGATGGGCTGCGTCTGAAGATGCTGAGTCTGCTGCATGTCGTCCGCCGGGGCCATCACGTGCACCGGCGGCGGGACCACTGGCCGGTTTCTCGCCCGGCGGTGGGGGAACTGGCCACTCCTCCTGGGTCTCGGGCGGCGGGTCGGGCTCGGATGGCGTCATGCCGTCTTCACTCTCGTCGATACGGTCCAGATCGTCTTGTTCGTCCATGTTTCCTCCGTGCCGCGCTTTCGGGACCCGTCCGCCGACCGGAACTCGAGCACTGCCTCTCCCGAGCCGTCGTTGATCGTCAGCTTGCCTCCGTCGATCTCGAATGAGGCTGCCGCCTGCAGGGCCATGAGATAGGCCGTTTCCTGCTCCATGACCGCCGGATCACCGGCCATCATCGTACTGGCGAGGGGGGAGATACTCAGGTTCGCGCCGTCGATTTCGTAGGTGCCGTTGTACTGATTGATCCCCCCGTTCCCGCTTACCTTGCCGTCGGCGAAGGTCGCGTCCACGGGAGGCTCGGGCAGGGCATCGTGCATGCTCCCATCGACGGCGTAGTAGCTGGTCATGATCCACTTCGTGCCCTCCAACGGCGCCGCCTCCTCTCCGCAGCCGGGTAGGACCATCACCGCGGCGGCACACCGACCAGCCCCGCGAACAGCACCAGCTTTGGAAACAGTCTCACTCGTCCTCCTTCTTCGCTGCAGGACATGGGGCGGGGGCACGGACTCTCCCCAAATCACAATCTAGAAGAGGCCTGGGGGCTCGGAAAGCACCAGAACGGGCCAATCTTGGTCCACCTGTCGGATATGCACGACCACTTGGGCAAGACTACCCTTCTGGCACAACGGGTCAAACGTCACACTCGTCCCGTGGCCTGGCTGGCGCATAGCCTCCCATGGGTCGACCACGTTATCCATACTTGCACCATTGTGGTGCTGTCGGCTTATCGCGCTCCGAGTTACTGTTGACTCAACTGATGGGATGACGATGGGAGCGAGCGCATGACCGCAAGACCCTTGCCCGATATCCCCGTGGACACCCCGGCTCTCTACGAGATCCGCGTACGCGGCTCTCTGGACCCGACTTGGTGCGAGCTCTGCGACGAGATCACCCTGGAGGTCGTGAACATCGACGACCAGCCGGTCTCGGTGGCCCGGGTGCGCGTACAGGACCAAGCGGCCCTCGCCGGCCTGCTCGACGCGCTATTCTGTCTGAACGTGACCGTGCTCTCGGTCGAGGCCCTCGAAGCGGGCTAGGACCCAGCTGGACCAGCAGCCGACATGGTGAACCAGCCCCTCGACGGGCTGCCCGGATGGGCCATCTATCCCTTGACTGTGATCGTCCTTCTCGCGGCTCTGGCCGGGGGCTACTACTTCGCCAAAGGCAGAGGAGCAAGAGGCTCCGCCAAATCCGATAGAGGAGTAGGCGCCATCTCCGGGGCGACATTGGGCCTGCTGGCCTTCCTTCTGGCCTTCGTAGTCGGCTTCGGTGTGAACGTTTGGCAGGAGCGAAGAGTGCTGGTCGTTTCGGAAGCCAATGCCATCAGCACCACGTATCTTCGGGCCGGATATCTCGACGAGCCCTACCGAACGGAATCACGCAAGCTGCTGATCGACTACACGAACCAGCGGGTGGCTGCCTTCGAGCCCGGAAAACTGGCCGCGGCCAAGGCCCGTTCGGAGGAGATCCACAGGGAGCTTTGGACGCTGGCTGAAGACCTTGTGAGGGACGGCAACACGGCGGCTATCTTTGGACTCTATGTCTCCTCGCTGAACGAGGTGATCGACCTGCACACCGAGAGGGTGAACGTGGGATTGTACGTGCGCGTACCCCCGTTGATCCTTCTGGTCATGCTGGTCGTCTCCCTGCTCGCCCTGTTCCTGGTAGGCATGCACATGGGCTACACGGAGAACCGAAGTCTCGTCGCTCCGGTCGTGCTGGTGCTGGTGCTCGCGGCCGTTCTCTTCCTTGTCGTCGACCTCGATCGCTCCCAGGAAGGTCTCCTGAAGGTCCCGCGGCAGGCTCTGCATCGACCTGCAGAGTCAGCTTCCCACGCTGCCGTAAGAGCTCTACGAACTCTCCGGCATTCCGGCTCGGGCCCTTCGCGCCTCTCGCTAGTCGCTACCATCGCCCCACGTAGAGGTATACGCCAACGCGCGTTGTATTCGATAAGTAGTGATGACGAACGATCAAGAGCAACGCACGCCGGAGTTGCAGCTTCCGCAATCGCGGGAAACCCATGACCTTCACGCGGACATGGGGCTTCTCCCGACAACAGCGCCACCACTACGCGCGCCGCGCGCCGCCGGGGTGGCCGGCATCATCTTCACAGTCCTCCTGGTGCTTTCCGAGGTGATCATCAAGACGCCGCCGGTGAATCTCGGCGACGGCGAGTTGCTCGCCTGGTTCAGGGAGGTGCAGGTCTCGAATGTGACCTTGGTGGGTCTATACCTGGTGCCGTTCGCCGGTCTCGCCTTCTTGTGGTTCGTCGCCGTCATCCGGCATCGGATCGGCCGGCACGAGGACCAGTTCTTCGGCACCGCTTTCCTCGGCACCGGGTTGCTCTTCGTCGCGCTCCTCTTTGCGGGAGTAGCTGCTGGCGGTAGTCTGGTCGCAGGGTACCGTTTCTTCGGCGATCTCGACTATCCGGGCGCTGATATGATCCGGGCCATGCGCTCGCTTTCCTTCACGCTGATCTATGTCTACGCGGCCAAGATGGCCGGCGCGTTCGTGTTCGTGTGCAACACCATCGCGCTACGCACGGGGATATTCTCGCGCTGGGTGGCAGTCGTGGGCTATGTGGTTGGGTTTGTGTTGGTCTTCAACTTCGGTTTCTTCGAAACCGTGACGTTCGTCTTTCCAGCGTGGGTCGCCTTTCTCAGCATCTACATCCTGATCAATGCCCCCGCTTCCACGGAATAAATGGGGAATAGCGCATACTCCGTTCAGGAAGCCGGCGACGAGCATGAGGTCCGGGCGGATTCCTCAGTCTCGCTGGGAGGACGTGGGCGACACGAACCCGTTTCGTGCCGATACCTCGGTGGTAGGCTGCAATTCCCTGACTATCAGCAGCGTCGTGTCGCCGACTCCCACACCGATGACGATCTTAGTCATTGCCTCCACGACGGGGCGGGCCTCACGTCTGCTCGGCGATGCCCACACCAAAGAAGAAGGGCATCCACCGCCAGCTATCCCCGGACCGAGAGTGACCGTCAGCGGAAGACGATCACGCGCAGGCGAGTGACGGCCCGCGCGTCCTGCGCCACAACCTGCGGCCGGATGCACCTCACCGCCTTAGAATTCGATTCAAAATGGAGCCGCGGCCACCGAGCACACACTGAACAGCACGTTGACTGCCCTTGCATAGCATCATCTCGTACTCGACCGCCCAAAGATAGCCAAGGGCCGCGGGGGCCACGAAGCGCGCGAAGATCGACCTCAGGCGTGGCTTGCCGACCAACCACCTGGCGGCCAGCGCGGCCCCCGCCGGCCCGGCCACGGTTCGAGACATGGCCGTTCTGGCGCTCCTGCTGCCCCTGGGGTAGAGTGAGTACGCCGACGCTCGGGGTATCGCTTTTCGCCCGCATCTCGCTGCCGGCGAGCCATGGTAGGGAGGGACTTCGCATTAGATCGATCGGCCGACTGAAGCGTCCGAAATCAAGCCGCGGGACGGTAGGCCCGGACCTGACCTCCGGCCTCGTCCTCGGTATGGTGAGCGTGCCCGACGCGCTCGCCTCCGGTGTGCTCGCGGGCATCAATCCGCTCTTTGCTCTCTATGCCGTGATGCTGGCGACACCCGTCGGCGCTGTCTTCGCCAGTTCGGTCTTCTTGAGCGTGCAGACCACCAGTGCGATGTCGCTGGTGGTAGCGGGCGTCCCCACCGTTACCGGTAAGGCCCTCACGGCGGGCGCCCTATTCATGCTCACCATTCTTACCGGGATCTTCATGCTGATTGCCGGCTTCCTCCACCTTGGGCGCCTCATGCGCTTCGTTTCGAATTCGGTGATGGTGGGGTTCATGAACGGAGTGGCCCTACTGATCATCCTGGGACAACTCGCTGATTTCACGGGATACAGCAGTGAATTCAGCAATCGCGTGCTGAGGGCGTTCGACCTGCTGTTCAACCTGACACAGGTGGATCTGCCGACGCTGGCGGTGGGGTTGAGCACGGTGATCCTGATCGTGGTGTTGGAGAAGACCCGGCTTCGTCGTTGGGGATGGTGGTGGCACTCATCGCCGCTTCGCTGCTTCCCTTCCTCTTCAACTGGCAGACGGTGCCCCAGGTCTCGGAGATCGCCGAAATCACTCGTGGCCTTCCCAGACCGGCGCTACCCGACTTCACGATGGCGGTCTCACTTCTGGCCCCCGCACTCTCCTTGGCGATCATAGGCCTCATCCAAGGAGCAGGGATCAGCCAGTCGTACGTGAACCCCGACGGGCGCTATCCCAATCCTTCGCGGGACTTCATCGCTCAGGGTGCGGCCAACGTGGCGGCCGGGTTTTTCCGGGGCATACCGGTCGGCGGCTCCGTCTCGGCGACCGCGCTCATCGTCAACGCCGGGGCCAGGAGCCGCTTGGCGAATATCTTCGCCGGGGTGATCATTGCAGTAATTACCCTGTTGTTTACCGGGGCGGTCGGAAGGCTCGCCATGCCTGCCCTGGCCGGGCTTTTGATCGTGATCGGCTTCCGGACGATCAAGCCGACAGACGTGCTGATGGCCTGGCGCACTGGCAACGTGCAGCGCGTCGTCATGGTCATCACCTTTGCCCTTGTCCTGACTATTCCACTGCAGTATGCCGTCCTGGCCGGAGTGGTCCTTTCCATCCTGCTCTACACAGTGCGCCAGTCCAACCGGGTTGCCGTGATGGAATGGAAGCTCAAGGAAGGCAGTCTTCCGATGGAGCAGGACCCACCCGCGACCGTTCTTCCCGACAGCATCACTGTGCTCGTGCCCTACGGAAGCCTCTTCTACGCCGCCGCCCCCGTGCTCGAAGACAAGTTGCCTGCGGTCGATGATAAGACCAACCACGCCGTGATCATCTTCAACCTGCGTGGGCGAAACGAACTTGGCAGCACGTTCATGAAGATGGTGGAGCGGTACGCTGCCGACCTTAAAGAACACGACAGCCGGCTCATGCTCGCCGAGGTGGACCCATCGGTCAGGGAGCAACTAGCCCGCGCCGGGATGGTCGACTCAGTCTCGCGCCGGAACATCCTTCACAAGACCGCAAAGGTGGGAGAGTCACTCTACGACGCCTCATGCGGCGGCCGAGGAGTGGATATCGCAGCGCAAGACCGGGCCAGAGGCCCCCGAGGTCGACCGGTCCTAGCCAGAGTCGACCGGTCCTAGCCGCGGCCGGGTCGTCGTAGGTTGCGGCCGGCGTGGGCCGCGGGCCGCGCCCCCGCTCTAGTGCATGGCCCCTCCGGAGGCGTCCTGCAGCGTCTCCAGCACCCGGTCGAGGTTGAACGACGCCGGCTTCTGCCGCGGCGGGAACTCCTTGAAGGACTGGATCTGCTGGGCCACCAGCGCCTGGGCCCCGTAGAGCAGATAGGCGTGGTCGATCATCCAGTCGTAGTAGGTGTTGGAGTTCTCGTCGGCGCGCTCGAAGGGATCGCGGCGCAGGTGGAACATCTTGGGTATCCGTCAGCGGCACGAAGGGCTCGGCCCAGCAGGCGAGCTGCTTGGCCCGCTGCTCCATGAAGACCAGCTTCCAGTCGTTGTGCCGCACGGCCACGAGCTTGGCCGTCGTCGTTGACGTAGAAGAACGACTCGCCGGGGGCTCTCTTGCTCCTTCGCCGGTCAGGTAGGGGAGCATGTTCAGCCCGTCGATGTGCACCCGGAAGGTCTTGTCGCCCGCCTGCGTGCCCGCTCGAGGACCTTCTCTCTGATCTCAGGCTCTCCCGCGGCGGCCAGCAGCGTGGGCAGCCAGTCCTGGTGAGAGACGATCCCGTTGAGGGTCTTGCCCGCAGCGAACTTCCCGGGCCAGCGCACGAAGGCCGGCACGCGCCAGGCTCCTTCCCAGTTGGTGTTCTTCTCGCTGCGGAAGGGTGTGATGGCGCCATCGGGCCAGGTGTTGAAGTGGGGACCGTTGTCGGTGGAGTACATGACGATGGTGTTGTCGGCGATGCCCAGCTCGTCCAGCTTGTCGAGCATCTTGCCGACCAACTCGTCGTGCGCCACCATCACGTCGTTGTAGAAGCCCTGCCCGCTCTTGCCCAGGTGCTTCTCGGCCGGGTGGGTGCGGAAGTGCATGGCGGTGGCGTTCCACCACAGGAAGAACGGCTTGCCCGGCTGCTGGTCTCTTCCATGAACCGGAGGGCGCGCTCGGTGACCTCCTCGTCGATGGTCTCCATGCGCTTCTTGGTGAGCGGCCCGGTGTCCTCGATGCGGCCGTCGGCGTAGCTGTGGATGACGCCGCGCGGGCCGAAGCGCTCGCGGAAGGCCGGATCCTTGGGATAGTCGAGGTCCTCGGGCTCCTCCTCGGCGTTGAGGTGGTAGAGGTTGCCGAAGAACTCGTCGAAGCCGTGGTTGGTGGGCAGGAACTCGTCCTTGTCGCCCAGGTGGTTCTTGCCGAACTGGCCGGTGACGTAGCCCAGCGGCTTGAGGAGTTCGGCGATGGTGGGGTCCTCGGGGCGCAGGCCCATGGTCGGCGCCGGGCATGCCCACCTTGGTCAGGCCGGTGCGGATGGGGTTCTGCCCGGTGATGAAGGCCGCCCGGCCCGCGGTGCAGCTCTGCTGGCCGTAGTAGTCGGTGAAGGCCAGGCCTTCCTCGGCCACCCGGTCGATGTTGGGGGTCCGGTAGCCCATCTGGCCGCGGTTGTTGTAGCTGATGTTCCACCAGCCGATGTCGTCCCCCCACAGGATGAGGATGTTCGGCTTCCGTGCTTCGGCCATTGCGGCCTCCTTAGACGTCATCGGATACGAACGCTCGGACTTGTCTTCTCGGCTTCCACGGCGGAAGTGACCACTGCGGCTCCGCCACCCAGCATAGCGCGTGCATGCCCCCGTGTGTGAGGCGCGGCGCAGCCCACGCGCGGCGCCGGGCCTCCGCCGCATTGCAGGAAATGGGCGACGCCGCGTGGTATTGCAGGGTGAAGATCGGCGCCTTCGGCGCCGTTCGTCCATCTGAACCGGCTCTCATCGCGACCCCAGCACCGACGGAGGAATATCCATGAACGAGCACAGCGACGAGACTGCTCTCGGCCCACCGGCAGCCACCGGCGACGAACCGGGGGCCATCAGGACCGTGTACCAGGGCATATGGGTCGCCCCACCGGCCTGCTGCTGGCTCTGGCCTGCGCGACCATCGTCCTCTATGGCATGAGGTATGCCCGGTCCATCCTCGCTCCCATCCTGCTGGCCATGTTCATCGTCATGGGCCTCAGCCCGGTGCTGCACTGGCTGAAGCGCAAGGGGATGCCCCCCTGGGCGGCCATTATCATCGTGCTGGTGGGCTTCTTGGTGGTCGCCGCCCTCTTCGTGGGCATCATCGCCACCTCCCTCGGACAGATCAACTACAAGGTCCCGGTGTATCAACAGAACCTGAACGAGATCACTTCCAACGTGCAGGCGTGGTTCGGGGAGCGCGACATCGACATCAGCGGGCTCACGAGCAACGTTCTCCGGCCCGACAAGATCATGGGGTGGGTGACTTCTTCGGTTCGGATGCTGATAGGACTGCTCACCAACGCCTTCCTGCTCATCCTGATCGTGGCCTTTATGATCGCCGAGGTGTATTCGTTCCCGCGGAAGATCCACTACCGGCTCCAGCTTGGTCCTGCGCTCAGCGGGGCCTTCGAGAACTTCGCGGGCGTGACGCGGACCTTCCTGTTCACTCTCACCTGGCTCAACGCTCTCACCGCGATCTTCGCCGCCATCGTGTATTTCGCCTTTGGGGTCGATTTCGCCTTGCTCTGGGCTCTGCTCTTCTTTCTTCTGAGCTTCATCCCGAACATCGGGTTCGTTCTGGCGGTGATCCCGCCGTTCTTCGTCACTCTGCTGGAGTTCGGCTTCACGCGGGCCGCGATCGTCGTAGCCATCGTGATCGTGATCAACGGCTTCGTGAACAACGCCATCGCCCCGCGCTTCATGGGGCAGAGGACGGGCCTGTCCACCCTGGCCGTGTTCCTCTCCCTGGTCCTATGGGCGTGGATCCTGGGACCCATCGGCGCGCTGATGTCGGTGCCGTTGATGCTCATGGTCAAGCTGCTGTTCCTTGATTACTACGACAGTACGCGGCCCTTGTCGGCCGTCATCAGCCCTCTGCCGCGGTCAAAGGAAGCCGGGAAGGAAGAGCCGGCCGCAGCAGAAGGACGGAGCCGTCTAAGAATCACCGGCGGGCCTTGTGGGCGGTATCGGTCTCAAAACACGAAGCCGGCCTCTCGCGTGAGCGAGAGGCCGGCTTCGGCGTCACAGGTTCAGCCGCGTTCTCTCAGGCCGGCGCCCCCGGTCCCATGGGGATGCCGAGCACGTACCAGATCACGAAGAAGATGATCCACACTATGGTCATGATGAGGAAGTAGGGCAGCATGAGGGCGATCACGGTCCCGATCCCCGAGTTCTTGTCGTACCGGCTCGCGAACACCACGATCAGCGGGAAGTAGGCCATGATGGGCGTGAAGATGTTCATGGGCGAGTCGGCCACCCGGTAGGCGGCCAGCACCGATTGCGGCTCGATTCCCAGGCGCAGGAACAGCGGGATGAAGATGGGGGCGAGAAGCGCCCACTTGGCTATGGCCTGCGGCATGATGATGCCTACCACCAGGGTGATGAGCATGGCCAGGATGAGCAGCCCCACGTTGCTGATGCTGAGTCCCTCGAGGGTCTCACCCAGGCTGACGGCTATCACCTGGGGGATGTTGGAGTAGTTGAAGTAGGCGATGAACTGGGCTATGAGCAGGAACAGGAAGAGCAGTCCGGCCAGCCCTGCCCAGCTCTTCGTGATCATCTTGATGCCATCGGTGGCGTTCTTGATGGTCCCGGTCGCTTTGCCGTAGAAGGCGCCGGCCACCAGGAACACGATCGAGATGAGGACGATAAGGCTGTCCATGAAGGGAGAGGTACCGATGATGCTGCCCGTCTCCGGGTCGCGCAGCGGCGCGCCGGGGATGACGGTGAGCAGCGCGATCACCACGACGGTGATGAGGATGCCCACGCCGGCCCAGCGCAGGCCCTTGGCCTCGGCCGCCGGCGACAGAGTCTGGGCCGCTTCGTCGGCCGCCTCGGCCGTGCCGCCGGCGGGTGCCAGGGAGTGATCGTAGGTGCCCAACCGGGGCTCGATGATGCGCGTGGAGACGAGCCCCAAGAGGACGGTCAGCAAGATCGTCGACCCTATGCCGAACCACAGGTTGGCCGTGATATCGATCGAGCGGGCCGGGTCGACCAGCGCGATCGACTCGTTGGCGATCTCGGTGATGACGGCATCGGTGGGCGTGATGAGGAAGTTCACGCCGAATCCTCCAGCCACGCCGGCAAAGGCCGCCGCCATGCCGGCCAGCGGGTGGCGGCCCACGCTCATGAAGGCCGCCGCCCCCAGCGGGATGAGCACCAGATAGCCCGCGTCGGAGGCGATGCTGGAGATGATGCCGATGAACACGATGATGTAGGTGAGTGAACGCGGCGAGGAGACGGCCACCAGCTTGCGGATGAGCGCCCCGATCAGTCCCGAGGCCTCGCTCAGCCCTACCCCGATCATCACGATGAGGATGATGCCCATGGCCGTGAAGCCCATGAAGTTACCGATGAACGAGGTGAAGAGGAAGCGGACGCCGTCGCCGTCCAGAAGGCTCTGTATCTCCACCGTCTCGGTGACCACCTCGTAGGCCTCGGCGTCCGTCTGCTCGGGCGGTAGAACCTCGATAGGCGCGGTCGACCCGCCCACGAAGTTCTCTTCCACCGACACCGGCGGCGGCGCCACCACCTCATAGGTGGCGCTGACGCCCACCCAGGCGAGGATCTGGGAGAGGATGATGATCCCCACGCACAGAGCTATGAACATGATGGCGGGGTGCGGCACCTTGTTGCCGACGCGCTCGATGAAGGCGAGTACGCGCGCCATCAGACCGCCGGTCTTCTCACCACCGGCCTTCTTTCCCTTGGCCTTCTTGGCCTGGCCTTTGTCGTCCTTCTTGGCGGCGCCGTTGCGCGCCGACGACTTCTTGGTCTGGGCGCTCACGACCGGTCTCCTGTCTCGGAGATGGAGGCCAGCCGGCCCAGCAGATCGGCCTCTGCCAGCACCGCTTTCTCGAACTCGTCCAGCAGCACTCGCTCGTTCGGTCCGTGGATGTTGGCGTAGCCGTCGGTGGTGCCCACCAGCAGCACCTCGGCGTGGGGGACGGCTCGGTTGAGCGCGTTCACCAAGGGGATCGATCCTCCGCTGCCCACCACGACCGTCTCTGCGCCCCAGGCTGCGGACCACGCCTCGCGAGCGGCCTGATAGGCCGGACTGTCGGTGCGGGCGGCGAAGCCGTTACCGGTCGCGCCGGCGTGCACCTGGAGTTGGATGCCGAAGGGCAGGGCGTCCTGAAGATGACGGACGAGGGCGGCTTGGGCTTCCACGGCGTCCTGCTCGGGATGGACGCGCAGGTTGAGCGACGCGCGAGCGTACGGAGAGACGGAGTTGACCGCCTTGTCTACCGAGGGAACGTCGATGCCTGTGACCGTGATAGCCGGCCCCGACCATACCCGGGAGCCCAGAGTCCCGGTGCCGATGAGGGGCATCCCGTCGAGCACCTCCGCCAGGGCCCGGAACTCCTCCTCCGTGCTGCCGCCTCCGGTCCACTCCTCGCGGCGCAGGCCCGCGACGGCCACGTCGCCGCGATCGTCGTGCAATGTGGACAACGCCCGGACAAGCGCGAGCAACGCGTCCGGCGCGGCTCCGCCGTACTGGCCGCTGTGCTTGGCAGACAGCAGCGTCCGGACCTCGATGGTGACCATGGCCATGCCGCGTAGAGCTACGGTGAGGGTGGGGACCCCCGGCCGTACGCTGCCCATGTCGCCGATCAGCATGACGTCGGCGGCGAAGAGCTCGGGATGCTCGGCCACGTAGGGGAGGAGGGAGCCGCCTCCGACCTCCTCCTGGCCTTCGATCACTGCCTTGATGCCCACGGGCGGCCGGCCGTCCCAAGCGCGCAGCGCCCCGGCCAGGGCGACGATGTTCGACTTGGTGTCGGCCGCTCCCCGGCCGTACATGGCTCCGTCGCGCTCGGTGGGTTCGAAGGGAGGCGACTTCCATTCCGACTCGTCCCCGGCCGGGACGACGTCGTAGTGGCTGTAGAGGAGCACGGTGGGAGCGCCGGCAGGCGCGGGGATCTCGGCCACGATGAGCGGAGCCGTGTCGGGTAGGTCGATCGACTGCACCTGCTCGCAGCCGGCGTCGCGGAAGAGCTTGGCGACCGCGTCGCGGGTCTGCAGGAGCGCCGGGCGGGTCTTCTCGGGATAGCCGGCCTCCGAGACCGAAGGTATGGCCACCAGCTCGGCCAGTTCGCTCTTGAGCTGCGGCATGAGCGCTCTGACGCGCTCCTTCAGGCCGGCAGGCGTGCCGGGGCCTCTTGAGTCGTGCCCGTTCCCCATGCTTCCTCCTTCCGCCGGCGCACCGGCACCTCGCTGCGGTCTCTCTCCGAATCTACTGCTCCCCGAAACCACAGTCCAGCAAACGCCGAGAGACCCCATTTCTCGCGGCGCTCAGGCCCCGTGGCACCTCTTGTACTTCTTGCCGCTTCCGCACGGGCAGGGGTCGTTGCGCTCGGCGGCGGCGAAGCCTTCGGCGACCCTCCGCTCCTCCTCCGCCAGCACCGTCATCACCTCGGCGGCCGGCCGTCCCCGCTTGAGGAGGTCGGCCATGATGCGCATGGGATGCTCCGTGTGCACGAAGAAGTCCTGGAGACCTTCGCAAAGCCAGTTCAGCCCCGGTTCGCCGTCGGGAGTGCTGAGCACCCGGTTCTTGGGGCACTCGCCCTCGCAGGTGAACAGCCAACGGCACTCGCGGCAGTAGCCCGGCAGGGTGTCCTCTTTGGCGGCTCCGAACGCTCGCTGCTGCTCCGAGGATACAAGCTCGCCCAGGGGTCGGTCGAGGATGTTTCCCAGCAGGTACCCGGGCTCCACGTAGTGGTCGCACGAATACACGTCGCCGGTGTGCTCGAGGGCCACCCCCTCGCCGCAGGTGGGCCTGAGCACGCAGAGACTCGACGTACCGCGCACGTAGGCAGCCAACACCCCGTCGAAGAAGAGCACGAAGACCTCACCCACGTCTCTGCCGACCCATTCGTCGAAGATCTCGGTCAGAAAGCGCCCGTACTGCTTGCTCTCCACCGAGCGCTCGGTGACCGCTGTTCCCTCCTGCGCGCCGCTGTCGTTGGCGCGCTCCACGATGGGGATGAACTGGATGTAGCGGGCTCCCAGTTCGTCGCGGAAGAAGCGGTAGACATCCAACGGCTGTCGACTGTTCACGGCGTTGACGGTGCAGAGGATATTGAACTCCACTCCGTGCCTCTGCATCAGCCGCACGGCGCCTACGACTTTGTCGAAGACCGAGCCGCCCCGCTTGTCTCGCCGGTACGCATCGTGGAGTTCACGCGGACCGTCAATACTCAGCCCCACCAGGAAGCCTTCCGCCTCGCAGGAACTCGCACCACTCGTCATCCAGCAGCACGCCGTTGGTCTGGAGGGTGTTCTCGATCCGCATGCCGGCGGGGGCGTACCTCTTCTCCAACTCCACTGCCCTGCGGAAGAAGTCCAGCCCCATGAGGGTCGGTTCTCCGCCCTGCCAGGCGATGGTCACCTCGGGGACGTGGTGGGCCTCAATGGTCTGGCGGATGTAGGCCTCGAGCACCTCATCTGACATGCGAAAGGTGCTTCCCGGGTACAGCGCCTCCTTCTTGAGGAAGAAGCAGTAGGCGCAGTCCAGGTTGCAGCGGGCACCCGTGGGTTTGGCCATCACGTGGAAGGCTTCGAGCGGATGAGTGCTCATGATCGGGAGCGTGGAGATGGTCGCCCGGGGAGTCGCCTCCCAGGTCAGGCGGTCATCGCCGTCCAGTGCTTCAGGTTCTTGTAGATGGACTCGGCGCCGATCAGCTCGGGCTCGGCCAACTGCCATTCCGCGGGGTACAGCAGGAAGGGGTGCGTCTGCTCCCCGCCCAGGCCTCCGTGGTTGCCCACCAGTTCCTCGAAGGCGGCGTTCTCGTTCGTCTCAGGCCAGTAGGTGCTCATGACCAGGAGGTCGGGGCAACTGGCGAAGGAGGTGGTGCGGCGCAGGTGGCGGGCGGAGTTGGGACCGTAGGGAGCCAGGGGGTCTTCCCCCTCGATCCGGTCGTCTGTCAAGTAGCGCCGGCCTTTCTCGCCGATCGCAACTGAGTCTGGTCCGGAGCCGTTGCCGGAGGTGGCCACCATCACGAAGCCCACGCCCGGGTGGGCGACAAGCTTCTTGATGAGCTCGGGATGGTCGCGCTCGATCTCCTCCAGGGTCAAGCGATGCTTGGGGCCGGTGAACGACACCAGACCCAGGTTGCCCGAGGCCATGACGACGGCGTCGGTCATGCTGGTGGGGACGGGGTCTCCGGCATGGAGGCGCTTGCGCAAGAGCTTGCCGATACGGCCTTCGGCCAGGCCGGATTCCTGGGCCGCTTGGTCGACCGTGGCTATGTGCTCCCAGTCGCTCTGTCCCTTGGCGACGCCGGCGCCCGCTCCGCTCTCGGCGTAGGTGCTGGGGCCACCCACTGTGCTGCCGGGGGAGAGCGAATTGCGGACCAGTTCCTCCAGGTCGTAGCCGTAGCGCTGTAGGAAGGTGGCGCCCATAGTCTGGCCGTGGTCGGAGAGGACCACGAACTGATACTCCCTTGGTGCCATCTTCGCCATGTTCTCGAGGTTGCGCATGCGGGCGTCGATCTTCCGCAGCACCTCCAGCGTGTCGTGACGGTCGAGACCGGAGTGGTGGGCAACCTCGTCGTAGCCGGCCAGGGTGATATAGCAGTAGGGCTTGCCCAGTAGCATGTCCCCGATCACGGCGTCGAGACTCAGGTCGCGGAGTGCCACAGTCATCCCGGCGCGGAGCGCGGCGTACTTGAGGTGGCGCTCGATGCGTGGTTCCTCCTTGCGCCTGCGCTGCCGCCGCTTGGCCCCCATTTCCAGCACCATCTCCCAGAAGAAAAGCATGACGGTATGGGTGAAGCTGAGCGGCGAGGCGAAGAAAGCGCGGTAGCTCTCTCCCTTCTCCTCCATGACCCTGCTCGCTACCAGCATGACCTCGTCGGCGTCGCCAGAGAGCATGCTGGCGCGCGCCGTGCCGCCGTGGGCCAACAGGCCGTTGCCATCAGAGTGTGCGGCTTCGAAGGGGCCAAGGGCCTTGAGGTTGCTCGACACGATGACCCGGCTCTGCTCCTTGTCGAACCACCGGAAAGCGGGGATCTCGCTGTTGTCGCCATGAAGGATGCCCGCCTGCGAGGCGCTCGTCTGGGAGGAGAGGTCGGTCTCCCAGGGGACGAGGACATGCGTCCCCGATTCGATCCAGCGACGCATGGTGCGGGTCTTACCCGCGGCCATGGCCCTCTTGAAGGCGTCGTGTGCGAGGCCGTCGATCTCGACGAAGATGATGCCCGGTTTCCCTATCATCCTGGGGTCCACTTTCCGTCTCTGCCTGCGCAGGATGAGGCGCTTGAAGGCACCCCTGTCCTGGAACGAGAAGAACCCCAGAAGGGCGGTGAGGACGATGGTGGCCACGAAGGCGTAGAGGACGGCCCAGCCGAAGTTGTCGACCGTGAGTCGAGGCGATATCCAGCTCACCACCTGCACGATGAAGCCATTGACCAGCACCGTGACCAAACCGGCGGTCCATACGACTATCTTGAAGAAGAAGCGCATGAAGATGGGCCACACCAAGAACATGGCGACCAGCATGGCGACCGAGACGACGATGGGCGCGCTGAAGCCTTCTATGGTCACCCCAGGAAGCAGCCGGGCCACGAGCCAGAGAACGAAGGCCTGGACCAGGATGATGGCGATGAGTCGGCCGACACCGAAGAGGACGCGCTTCCACCACGCGTGTCTGGCGGAGCGGAGCTGAGTTGCGACGGTTGCCACCGGAGGCCTCCTCACAGGGGGTCGAGAACGAACAGCGCCACAATAGCGCATGGGGGAGGGGTTGCGACAGAGGAGCGGAGGGGGCGCACCCGGCCGCAGGCCTGGGTGCGCCCCCGCGCGATGAGGAAGACTCAGTCCACAGCCTCGTCGATGGCCTTCTTGATCTCCTCGGCGTCGGCGTCGACCTGCTTCTTGAGCACCTTGGCCGCCTTGCCCAGATAACGGTCCACGCCTTCCTCGGGCGTGAAGACGCCCACCAGGACGATGCCCGCCTCACCATCGTCGAGCAACTCGCCCAAGTCCTTGATGTCGCCTCGGCTGAGGCCCTTGGTGAGGTGCCCGCCCAGGAGCCCGATGCCGCCGCCGGCCAGGGCACCAACCAGCAGCGTCACGGGAAAGATGATCCCCACGGCCGCGCCGATGACTGCGCCCAGTTTCAGACCGCGAGCGCGGCCCGTCGCGTCCTGGTCGTGGATCTTGACCGAGCCGTCCTCGTTCTTGGTGAAGAGGGCGGCTTCATACTTGCCTATCCACTTCTCCCTGTGCAGCTCCTTGATGCCCTGGAAGTCCTCCTTGGCGTCGTCCAGAGACTCATAGGCCGCCGCATATACAAGGGTGTATTCCTCTTCCGCCATAGTTGTTCCTTTCTGTAGCCTTATGGGTAACCATATCTGTACCATTTGGCGCTAGCTCTAATGATGCCCACCAATGAGTCGGATGCTAACATCGAAGTGACGGCGCTGGAGCGGGTCGCACCAGATTTGGACCATCGGGTGTGTATCCGCGCTGTCACGCATGCCGAACCGACCAAATGTGCGCCATCAGACGCGGAAGGAGACCGGACATGAGTTTCGGAAGAGCGATTCTTGCGGCTTTCATAGGCAGTGTGCTTGCGGGCGTGTTCCTGCTCGCCTACAGGGTCTCGCGGGAGACCGAACAAGAGCATTCCCGCCTCGCTGCCCGAAGTGCCGGCGGAGGCCAAGAAGGTATACACGGAAGTCCGTGGCAAAGCGACCGAGGCAGTGAACAAAGGGATGGACAAGATCCATCGCAAAGAGGACGAATTGACCGAGGCCCTCGACGAGAGCGAGATGACCGAGGCCCTCGACGAGATAGTCTAGGGGACTCTACCCGGCCGGCCGGACCCGGCGCCTCCCGGCGCCGGGTCAATCCTCCGCAGCAGTCTGATCCGGTCCTCGTCTCGTCCGCGCGCAGACCTCGCTTCTGATGCCCGAGGTTGCTGACGAAGAGCGCCACCACGACCACCAGATAGAGTTGTCCGCCGACGGCTTCCACGACGGCCGTCATCCTGCCGAGGTCGGTGGCAGGGGAGAAATCGCCGAAGCCCACCGTAGCCATGGTGATGAAGCTGAAGTAGATGTAGTCCACTCCGCTGGGGTTGTCGGTCTGGACGAAGAACGGCTCGCCGCTCAGCACGGCGACCACGTGGTATACCATGGCGAAGAGGAGAGCTCCGAACAGGTAGATGCACAACGCGCCGAAGACCGTGCGGCGGGTGACGTGACTGTGCGTGGCAAGCCGCCGCACGATGAACACTATGCTTGCTATCACGAACAGAGCCGACACCAGCGGTGTCAGGCCGGTGACGTAGGCTCGCGACCCGAATATCTCCGCCCCCGCTGCTATTGCCAAGGCCAGCGGGATCACCGAGGCGAGCCGCCTGATGGTCCGTGGCGACGCGGCGGAGGTCTGCAGGGTGAGGAAGAACACGACCAGGAACGCGACGAGAATCACCGTGTCGCCCCAAGGCTTCCCGCTGAGCATGCCCATGAGGATCAGGGTCGCCATGATGGCGATCAGCACCAGGCCGTAGCTGTCCTCTATACCCCGCAGTCGGGGCCGCAGGAGCCTTGCCTCACCCGTCTCCGGCGCTTGGCTCATCCCGGTCAGTCGCCGGCTTTGTCCGCCGCATCAAGGGCACCCGCGGCTTCGCTTGCGAGTTCGCTCTGCTTGGCCAGGAAGAACACCAGTGCCTCCAGCACTATGACGAGCACTGCCACCACGATCACACCTAAAAGCGGCGGACTGTCCCAGAGCGCCAGCACCAGGAAGCCCAAGATCAGTATCACGATGGCCAGCAGGGTGCGATGGGCCGAGACCCACCTACCGAACGCACCGTACTCCTGTCCCGACGCCGCCGATTTGGCCGCGATCTCCGTCATCTTCTGGCCTTGGATCAGGTTCACGATGCGAGGATGGATCAGCAGAAGCAGACCGATGAAGAACAGTCCCCAGAGGGTGGCGCGCAGCGCGATGGTCAGCGTGCCCCAGAGGGCTGCCGCCGCGTCGTGGGAGAAGCCGGCGGCGTCCGTCTTGTCGAGGAAGACGACCCGCACTATGAAGAGGATCACGATGAACACGGCCGTTGTGATCATGATGCCCATGCCGGCCCGGACTGCGGCCTTCTGGCGCCTGTTGGCCACGAAGACCGAGGCCGCCAGGAAGATCACGGCGAGGATGGGGAGCACGATGAACAGCTTGTTCAGACCGTTGATGAGGTTTGCCAGGGTCTCGAGGCCCTTGACCTGGGCCAGAGGCACCATGCCGCTCGCCAGCACCGGGAAACGGTCTTCCGGGATCGTTATCCCTCGTTCCTCCAGCCCGTCCAGAAGCCGGGTCGAGAGCCCGCTGAGGTCGAGTTGGATGACGCCCTCCTCTCCCAACTGCACCCTCCCGGTGCCGTTGAGAAAGCCGACAAGGGTGGAATGGAGGCCTTCGAGGGCCTTCAGCCAGATGGCGTCGAACTGATCGCTGGCCACCACCCTCTCGGCACCACGCTGAGTCCATGTCTGCAACTGGTCGGTGACCGGAGCGGCCAGGAAGCCGAGCGCATCCGGGAGGACCTCCTCGATGCGTCCTTCGATATCTCCCGACTCGAACAGCCTCTCCGTCACGCCTTCGCTGACGGCCTGCTGGATGTCTTCGTTCTCGGCGAGGGGACCCAGCAGTTCGACGAACCCCTCGGTGTCGAAGATGCTGCCTCGGACCCAGCCTCCTGTCACCGCAAAGGGGATCAGGATGCAGCCGATGACTAGAAGGACTATCGCAAGGATGGCCTTCCATTTCCTCCCGCCGGACTTGGCCGTACCCGGCGTCTCCGGAGGCTCGGGACCGCTCGCTTGGCGCGAAGCCTCGTCGTTCATCGTGACCTCCCCTTCGACTGTGGCTGGATCAGCGGTTCTCAAACTCGCAACTGGACTGCCATCGGGACTGAGTGACGGTCAGGCCGCGGTCAGGCTGCGGTCAACCTGTCCGGCTGCTTCGCGGCGCTCCTCACCATGAAGGCCAGGATGATACCCAGGATACCCAGGATCACGAACCAAATACCCATCAGCCAGGCCAGCGCGGTAACGGACTCGATGGGCCAGGCCAGTAGGACGATACCCGCGATCACCGAGATGACGGCCATCACAAGGGTGTAGCCACGGTTGGGATATGTGTTGTCGGCCACCGCCATGACGAACTGGATGATGCCGTGTATGACCCAGTAGATACCGAGGATCAGTGTGAGTACCACCACCGTCTCAGCCACGTTGCGCACGACGATTATGGCCACGATTATGGAGAAGATACCCAGAAACACCGACCATACCCGGTGTTGCTCGCCTCCGGAGAAAGACCTGACGATCGAGTAGATCCCCATGACGAAGAGTTGCAGAGCGAACAAGACGGCAAGCAGCTTCAGTGTCTCCTGAGGCCACACCATGACCAAGATGCCAATGACGAAGGTCAACAGCCCGAAGAACAGCACCCAACCCCACGAACGCCCGACTTCCTCCACAGCTGACCCCCTATCCGGTCGATGATCTCTCTGTCCCAAACTATCACCTGGGAAGGCGCTCCTCCAGCGTCCTTTTGGTGCAAGTTCGGCTCAGCGGCGCTTCAGACGTTCTGGGCGCTGCGGAAGGCCTCTTCGATCAGTCGGGCCTCACGCTCGCAGAAGGCCTCTCGCCCCTCGGCATAGGAGGGGAGTACCCACTTCATCTCCTTGAGACTCTCGACGATGGGGGTCAGCTTGTCCCAGGGGATCGAGATGAGGATCCAGCCCTCTGGGAACACCTCTTTGGCCTTGGCACCGAAGCTCATGCCCGTCACCATGTAATTGACCTTGCCGGTGAGGAAGGGGTAGGCGTAGATCCACGAGCAGCCCAGGACGGGGGTCTTCTTTGACTCCCACAGCTCTCCGGTGCTGTAGCTGAGGGCGCGCATGATGATCTCGGCCTGGGAGGCGTCGGCCATGAGGATCATGAGATCGGGCTCGAACTCCAGCGCGTCGAGAACGCTGTAGGCCACGTAGTTCACCGTGCCCCTTTCGAACTTCATGATGTGCTGGTAGATCCTCATGTTCGCCCGGGGCTCCTGGAAGACCTCGTAGCGCTCACCCAGGATGCCCGCCTCGGCGAAGGGGGGCACATCGTCCATGCCCAGAGCCATGGTCCCGAAACAGTCCTCGTTCTCCTTCGCAAAGTAGAAGGGCGTGCCGCGCTCCTGCGCTTCGCGCACCATCTGGCAGAAGGGCAGGGCCCTGTCGAGCTGCTCCATGTCCTCGGGCCGATTGAAGAGGAATTTCACCCCCACGGGCGCGTGCGCGAACTCGAAGTGTTTGAGGATGGACAGGTCAGTCCTAAGCGCCTTCATCACTACCTCCGGGTCGGAGAGAACGGGTCCCTGTGCGGGGAGTCTAGACACGGCCTCGTATTCCTGTCAAAGACTCGTGGCCGATCGACGAGGCGCGGGACTCGCGACGAGCCTGTCCCCGACCATCCAACGATAGTAGAGTGGATACAGAGTCGGCGGAGTTCGGGAGGCGAGATGGAATATGTGGCCATATGGTTCGCAGCGTTCGTGGTGATCAGCGCCATCGACGCGGTCTGGCATCTGGGCATCTTCGCTCGGGCGTACGGTCCAGACTTCAAGGCGGTGGCACGGGTGGTCGACGGCAAGATGAAGCTTCAGCCTATCCCGGGGATCATCTCGCAGGTGCTGGTGGTGAGTGCGCTTATGGTGATCACCGTCTTCGGAGTGAGATACGGCCAGGACTACCCGCTCAACTTCCTCATGGGCGCCATGGGCGGGGTCCTCGCCATCAGCGTCTACGGGCTCGTGAACCAAGCGCTCATCAACAACTGGACGTGGCGGCTCACCATCCTGGAGGTCGTCTGGGGTCCCATCATCGGGGGCGTGGGAGGGCTGTTCATCGCCTGGATGTACAGAGCGCTGATCTGATAGGACCTGTTAGATCCAGCGGCTGAGGAGCGAGCGAGCGCTCCTCGCGACTTCGGAGCCGCTCATGGGCCTGCCGTGTCCGCCCGCTACCACCAGCGGCCGCAGACCGGCGAGAGACACGGCCGAACGCTTCGCCAGCTTCCAATCCCACGTGGTGTACCAGGGCGGTCCGGCCACCTGGGTTCTTCCCGAAAGGGCACCTGGGAGGGAGTTCAGATCCTTCGTCACCAGTGCGTCGCCTGTGATCAAGACCCTGTCGAGGGGGCGGAAGAAGGCCACGTGGCCGGGCGTGTGTCCTGGGGTGAGGATGAGTTCCCAATCGGGCAGACCGGGAACAGAGTCGTGCGGATCGAGCGGCCGGATCACCCCCTCCAGGCTGGAACGCTCGACCAGAGCCTGCATCCGTCTCGTCCCGAGAAGCCGCAGGGAAGGCAGTATCAGCCAGCGATCCAACGGATTCGCAGACCTCTCGATGGCGGCCATGTCCCCACAGGCTATCGGAAGCTCGTCCGGATGCGCGTAGACCGGGCATCTCCAGGCGGTCGCGAGGTCACGGGCCGAGCCATCGTGATCCGGGTGGCTGTGGGTGAGAAGGATGGCCGAGGGGGCCGAGTCGACGCCGAACACGGAGGCCGCGCCCGCGCGGATGGCGGGCGCGCAGCGCTGCCGAGGCAGCATCGATGAGGACCCAGGAAGAATCAGACCGAACGAAATACACGTTGGAGCGCATGAACCCTCTGCCCACCTCCAGGAAGAAGACGCCAGAAGCGATCTCCAGCGGGGGGCCGGGGGCGGCAGCCTTCGACCGGGTCGCCATGGACTGGTCCCTTCACGAGGTGGTCGACGGTCTGACCCTACTGCCTCGCCGTCTGCCCGTCAAGCGAGATCGATCGGCGGCTTTCGGCCGCAACAGGTACCCTTGTGAGGTGGTGGCCCAGGTTGACGCGGACGGCCGGCGCCGGTCGGCCCGCGATGGCCCGAAGTCGCCGCCTGACACCGGGCAGTCCGAGGATCTCAAGGAGGCTTTGTATGAGCGAGCAGGTCAAGTTCTATCCCGCCTACTGGGGGGGCAAGAAGCTGGCGTATCCGAACGTGCCGGCCGAGTCACCGAAGTTCGCGAACGCGGTCGTGGCTGGGAACCTCATCTTCGTCTCGGGGTGCCAGGGTCAGAACGACGAGACGGTACGGGTGGAGACCGACGTGTTCGAGGAGCAGATGATCGTCGCGCTCGACAAGGTGCGGCGGGTCATGGAAGAAGCGGGCAGTTGCATGGACAACGTCATCAAGACGATGATGCTTCTCAAAGATGTGAAGGACTACCCCAAGATGCGCAAGACCGAACTGGAGTACTACCAGAAGCACGCTCCCCTTCTTGTCGACGACCCGCCGGCCAGCACCTTCATGGAAGTCGGTCTGGCCAAGCCGGAGTTCTTGGTGGAGATCGACGTGGTGGGAGTCATTTCGAGGGACTAGACGGTCGCCGAAACGCCCACGGCTCGCGCCGGACCGCGCACGGAGGCGTCTGTAGAGACGGAATCGCCACTATCAGAAAGGTACGATCCATGAGCGTCAAGATCGAGCACATCGAGTGGCCGGACAGACCGGACGTGATGATGCCCTACGCACCGGCCATCAAGGTGACCGGAGGCAGCATCCTGTTCTTCGCCGGCGTCACGGCGGCACCGGTCTATCACAGTCATCCTCACATCCCCGCCGAGTTCGACAACATTCCCCCCGACATGGCCACTCAGGCGCGCATGACCATGGAGAATCTCAAGAAGTCGGTGGAGGCGGCCGGCGGCACCCTGCAGAACGTGGTGCACTGCAAGCGCTTCCTGACCGATCTGGACCTGCAGGACGACCTCAACAAGGTCTGGAACGAGTACATGGGCGCCTACAAGCCCACCTCCACGACGGTACAGGTGCAGAGGCTGGCTACCGACCGGCGCTGTCTGGTAGAGATCGACGCCATCGCAGTCGTGGACGACTGAGGACCCGCAGAACACGCCGCTGGAACGTGAAAAGGGCCCCGCTGACTGGAGGGATGCGCACGCGCGTCTCGTTGGCCGCCGTCTTCGGTGGGCTCAGTCCACGTAGGTGACCGTGCCGCGTGGGGTGCGATCCTCGGGACGAGGGCTGAACTTGTTCTCGGCAGCCGCATGGCCGAAGAGCACGCCACACTGGAACACGTAGCCCTCGGGTATCCCCGCTTCCTGGGCGAGAGCCTGGTTCTGCTCGCCCGCCAGTACCATGCGGGCCCCCAAGATGAAGCAGGAACCCAGGCCCAGGGCGGTGGCCTCGAGCAGCATGTTCTCGGCGGCAAGCGCGCAGTTGAGGGGGCCGGAAGGGCTATCGGCGGGAGCCGAAAGAAAGACCGCTACAGGTGCGCCGTAGAGCGGCTGATATCCGGGCAGGGCGGCCCTCTCCTGCAGGAATTCGATCCCCGAGACCTTCATAGCTGCCAGAGCGCGGTCGCTGATGCGCTGCTTGAGTTCGGGATCGCGGATCACCGACACATGGTATTCGCCGTGATTCGGCGCCCAGCGTCCGGCCTCGACGATCTGGTCGACCTGGTCCGGGCTCACCGGCTCGCCCGTGTAGGCCCGGACGCTCTTCCTCTTGGCGATTATTTCCGAAATGCTCACGGTCATCCCTTCTTCGTTACGGCATCTGCTTCACCATACCGCTTCGCGGCCAGTGACGTCGGCCCGATCTGGTGCTAATACGGCAGCGAGGACCTGCCTGCTGTACTCGCGGGGAATTGATCAGGGGCCGATCGCGGGGCCGGTATGTGGGCGCGCAGTTTCGGCGGCGGCCTTGTGCGCGTAGCCGGCGGCGTGCTGCGCATGCCCGGCGACGTGGGCGGTCGCAGCCGCGTGACCGCTCGCGCGGGCAGCGGCCCGGGCCGCCGGACTCCGGGCCTCGCGGGCGGCAGCGTGGGCGGCCAGAGCCGCCTTCCGAGCTTCGCCTACTGTGATCTCACCGCGAGCCCAGGCGCGCGCGGCCTCCACCGCCTCGCGGGGACGCGTGTCGTGCGGTGACTCGTCCTCGAAGTAGGCGAGCACACGCTCGGCGCAGTCGGCGGCCCACAGCGCCAGAGCGCGCCGATCGACATCGTGATTCTGATCGGTTCCGGCGATCTCGCCTGCTCCTCTCTCATCTTCACCGGGGGGAGGACGCTGTAATATTGACGCATGACCGCCTATGAGGACATCCATCTGGAAGGGCACATAATCGACTCCCTGCTCCTGCCGCGCGTGCTGGACGACATCCTCGAGCGGGGAGGCGACTATCAGATCCTCCACTTCCGGATGGGACAGCACAAGGACGACCCCTCCGATGCCGTGCTCCGTGTCACGGCGGCCGAGCAGTCCGAGTTGGAGTCGATCATCCACGATCTGCAACGGCACGGGGTGGAGATCCTCCAGCCGGAGGATGTCACCACCGAACCCGCGCCTGCCGACGGCGTGTTTCCCGAGGACTTCTACTCGACCACGAACCTGGAGACGTTCGCGAGGCTGGAGTCGCGCTGGATCCCGGTGGAGTGGCCGGAGATGGACTGCGGCATCCTCATCGATGCGCAGGCCGGCACCGCCCGCACCGTGCCTCTCATCCAGGTCAGAGCCGGCGAGCGCATCGTGGTGGGCACCCGCGGCATCAGGGTGATCCCCCTGAGTCGCGACCGGGGCGGCCGGGCTTTCGGGTTCATGGGCTCGGCGGTGTCGTCGGAGAAGCCCAAGCGCATCGTGGTGGCGCGCGTGGCCAGGCTCATGCGCGACATGCGGGCCGAAGGCAAGAAGATAGTGGCCGTACTGGGACCTGCCGTGGTGCACACCGGTGCCGCTCCCGCCGTCGCGCAGTTGGTCGCCGGCGGCTGGATAGACGTGGTGTTCGGCGGCAACGCCGTCGCCGTGCACGACATCGAATCGGCCTTCTTCAACACCTCCCTGGGCATCGACCTCTCCGAGGGCGAGTCGCTGGAGGGCGGACACGAGCACCATCTGCGCTCCATCAACCGGATACGCCGCTGCGGCGGCATCCGCCAGGCGGTGGAGCAGGGAGTGCTGACCTCGGGGCTCTTCTACGAGCTGGTCAGGCGCGACATCCCGTACGTGTTGGCCGGCTCCATTCGCGACGACGGGCCCTTGCCCGACGTCATCACCGACGCCATGGTGGCCCAGCAGGTCATGCGCGAGCACGTGCGCGGCGCCGGGCTGTGCCTGATGCTGTGCACCATGCTCCATTCCATCGCCACCGGAAACCTACTCCCCGCTTCGGTCCACACCGTCTCCGTGGACATCAACCCGGCGGTGGCCACCAAGTTGTCCGACCGGGGGAGCTTCCAGACCATCGGCATCGTCACCGACGTAGGACTGTTCATCGACGAGTTGCTGGCCGAGCTCGAACCCGCCGGGTGCCCGGAGGACGATCCCCGCGTTTGACGCTACGGTGCGGGCGCCTGGAACGCCGCGAGCACGTCCGCGACGTCCGTAACCCAGCCGAAGAGGTTCTCCACGTTCCAGATGGTGGCGTCCACCGTGACCGGCGGGCACTGCGTGAACACCGCGTCGGCCACGAGGATGGGCCAGTAGTCGTGGGAGAAGGCGTCCATGAGCGTGCTGGCCACACAGACGTTCGTGGCTCCGCCGATGAACATGCAGTACTTGACGCCCAGAGTCTTCAGCACCAGGTCCAGGTCGGTGCCCACGAAACCGCTGTAGCGCTGCTTGCGCACGACGGGCTCGCCGGGCAGGGGCGCGAGCTCCTCGATTATCTGCTCCCCCCAGGTACCCTCGACGATCGACTGCTCGGTGAACTCGGGATGCTCGCGCATCAGCACCATGCCGATCTCTTTGTAGTAGTTGGGCGAGTCGGGTCCTCCGGCGTTGGTGAGCCCCGGCTTGAAGCTCATCTTCACGAAGACGACCTTCACCCCGGCCGCCCGGGCAGCTTCGATGACCCTGCGGTTCGGCTCGATCTTGTCGCGGGCGCCCTGAGTGGGCCACCCCGCCAGGTCGAACATGCCCCCTTCGCGAACGAAGGCGTTCTGCATGTCGATGCAGATGACCGCCGTCCTTGCGAGGTCGATCTCTATGGACTGAGGACGGCTCTGCAGGGTGACCGGCCGGGTGCTTTCCATGGATCCTTCTTTGTGGCCGAGGCGGCCGAGCTCCTTTCTAAGGCCGGTATCACCGGCAGAACGACGTGGGAGGGATGCTCCGCGTCGTGGAAGTAGGTATCGGTCCCCACTTTGATGCCGTAGTAGTGGCCCCCGAAGTCGAGAGGCGGGGCGTCGCCGCAGGCCACGTCGATGCGGATGCGGTGCCCCTGCTTGAACACGTTGCTGGTGGGCCAGACCTCGATCTCATACTTGTAGATCTTGCCCGGCTCGACCGGCTGCGGATCGTCGTGCAGGTAGTAGGGACGGTCGGGCTTGGACAACTCCTCGCTCTTGGTGCAGGCGTGAGAGGCTTTCAGCCAGCCGCGGGTGAGGATGATCCCCTTGGGCGGCATGCCCGGCACCTGCTCGGAGTCCGGCGCCTGGTCGACCAGGCGCACGCAGAAGTCGGTGTTGAGTTGGTCGGTGGATGCATACAGCACCAGCACTATGTTGCCGGCGATCTGCAGGTCGTCTTCCAGGGGCGCACTGGTGAAGGTGGGGATGCGGCGCTGGCCGTAGACCACGCCGTTCTCCTCGACCACCGCCGTGCCCCCGCCGGAGAAGTGGGTCCAGTCCTGGTCGGGGTAGGAGTACGTGAAAGAACTCTCCTCCTCGACAGGCGGCTCCCAGGAGAGACTGCCGTCGTTCAGGGACTCCACAGCGCCGCTCCTGGAGCCGTTGAAGTAGAGCTTGCGGTACTCGGTCTGCGGCAGTGGCCAGTCGTCCGCCGGTCGGTATTCGTCCGCGCCGCGCACGAAAATGGAGACGGGCGGCTCGTCCATCACGCCGGTATCGTTGCCCTTGAGCCAGTGGTCGTACCACCTGAGCATGAGAAGTCGCATCTCGGGTGAGGTGTAGATGGCCATCTCGTCGCCGTCCATGACCCCGTGGATGAGCATCATCTTCTTGGGCGTCTCCACCTCCTCGTAGCCGCGCACCACGCCGCGCAGGTGCAGCCCCACCTTGTGGAGCGCGCCCACTACGAAGACCGGGCACTCGATCTTCTTGAAGTCGGGGCTTCTGAGCTTCCAGAAGTCGTCGCAGGTGGGATGCTGGATCACGTTCCAGACGAGATCCCACTTGCCCATTTCCGGGTTGGGGGGGACGAAGCCGGGGTCGCGGGCGGCCCAGCCCAGGTGATAGTGGCCCCGGATCTCCCACATGTGCCAGGCCGTCGGGAAGCCTACGGCCATGAGGCCCCCGTGCCAGGCCAGGTCGCGGTACATGTCGGCGCCCGCGTCCCAGGGCAGGATGCACTTGAGGCTGGGGGGCTGCTGCACGGCGCAGAACCATTGGCTGAAGGCGAGCAGCGACTCGCCCAGCATGCCTACGCTGCCGTCGCACCAGTCCTGAATCGCGATCCACTCCGTCATGTCGTAGAGGTCGTTCTGCATCTCTTGCCCGAAGAGGTCCCACTGGCCGGTGGGAGAGTGACCGGTGCCGCGGGAGTCGGAGTGCACGAACACGTAGCCGCGGGAGACGAAGTAGTCTATGTCGCTGGTCTCCCGCATGTGGAAGATGGGTAGGAGGGGGAGGTCGACGAGGTCCTTCTGGTAGGAGTCGGCCGCGTGTAGGGCGGGGAACTTGCCCGGCGCGTCCGGACGGTAGACGTTGCAGGCGATGAGCGTGCCGTCACGCATGGTCATCATGACGTCCCGCTCGACCACGACCCCATACTGCGGCTTACTCAGCCTGTCGGCCGGGAAGTCCTTGGGGAGCATGGTGCGCATGATCTCCGGCTTGAGGGTTTTCGAGTACACCGGCCGACCTCCTTGGTTCTGGCTTCACCCGCGGCGTCATCGCGAGCACCGGGATGGCGAATGGCTCTACTGAGTGGTCGCTCAACGGTTCTTACGATACGGCCGGCCGCGCTGCCGGTCAAGAGCACCGGAGGCAGTTCGGGAGACTTCGAGCGCCGCTGTGGGAGCGACTTGATTTTTGGCGAGTCACGGCCTATCGTGCAATGTTGAGTGATTACTCATTAGCCCCTGGGGGGAGGCGTGGGGAGTCGCTTGTCTGAACCTCGACAGCAAGGAGTAGGAGCATGGAAAGACCTGAGGACAGGGTCGAACAGGGTAGTGAGCATGGGGCTGTCAGTCGTAGGCAGTTCCTCAAGATGGCCGGCGTGGCCGGAGCCGCGCTGGGTATAGGCGGCGGCCTGGGCGGTCTGCTGGCCGCCTGCGGCGAGGAGGAGTCGACCACCACTTCGGCGGCAGGCGAGACCACCACGACAGCGGCCGACGACCGCTGAGACCACTACGACCGCAGCCGCGGGCGCCGAGCAGGGCACGCCGCTCAAGGTGGGCATCGTGGTCCCGATGACGGGACCCTTGGCCGAGTTCGGTGCTCCGACCAAGTACCTGACTCAGAAGGTCAAGGACGTCACCGGCGGCAAGATCGTCACCAAGGACGGCAAAGAGCGTGCTCTCGAATGGATCGAGTACGACAACCAGTCCGACTCCAACCGGGCCGCGCAGGTCACCGGGGACCTCATCCAGAACGACCAGGTGAACCTCGTCATGGCAGAGGGAGCACCCGACTCGGTGCTCGGTCCTGCCGACCAGTGTGAGGCTCTGGGCTGCCCGGGCATCTTCTGCAACCTGCCCTGGACGGCCTTCACGTTCGGTCGCGGCAACGACGGTCAGACCCCGTTCCAGTGGACCTACGCATGCACGGTCGGCACGCAGGAGAACGGCCGTGCCGCTGTGTCCGCATTCGAGAACTACCCGCCGGGCACGAACAAGAAGGTGGCCCTTCTCTACCCCAACAATGCCAACGGCATCGAGTACTCCGATCCCGACAACGGCATCCCGCCGCTGCTCGACGAACTGGGCTATACGTACGTCATGCCGGACCTCTATCCTCCGGGTGCCGAAGACTTCACCCAGCAGATCTCCGTCTTCAAGAAGGAAGGCTGCGAGATGCTCATGGGATCGGGCGTGACACCTGAGTTCTCCAACTTCTTCAACCAGGCCGTGCAGCAGGGCTTCACGCCGCCGCTCATGTCCAACGGAATCGCGCTCCTTTTCCCCAGCGCCCCGGCGGCCATCGGCCCGACGGCTGAGAACCTCATCATGGAGATAGCCTTCGACCCGAGCTTCCCCTTCAAATCACCGCTCACCGGGCAGACGAGCAGGGAGATCTGGGACGAATACGAGTCGACCACCGGCAATCAGGGGCAGGGCATCATCAACGCCATCAGGCTGTATGAGTGGGCCGTGGACGTATTCGCGCGGGCTGAGAACGTGGAGGATCCGGCCTCTATCGTGGAGGCCATCAAGACCACCAAGCTCGACAGCGCCGCGTATCCCATCGACTTCACCAAGCCCGTGGGCGACAAACAGCGCCCGCATCCGAACGTCTTCATCGTCCCAGTGCTGGCGGGCCAGTGGCAGAAAGGCAAGGGCAAGTGGCCCTTCGACCAGGTCATCGTTGGTCACGGCGGCTTCACCGAACTCGAGAGCCAGATACCTGTGGGCAGCGAAACGCTCGGCATGACCTACGGCAAGTAGTGACAGCTCAGCTGTACCCGACCGTATCCTAAGTCCCTCCCCGCTGCGGGGGCCCCGAAAGGGGCCCCCGTTCTTGTTTAGGCAGTGCCTCGGTCAGGGCGCGAGGGGAGGAGCCTCAGAGTGGGGCTCCTCCCCTCGCCAATGGGGGAGGCTACTTGCTGTGGGGGATCACAGGCAGCGACACTTTTGACTGGTGCTCGCCGTCCCGATAGATCTTGTGCAGCGTGGTGGTCGCGTTGCACACGTGCCACATGACGTCGTAAGTCTCGACGTCGGTGGGGATATCGATACTGGAGATCTCCACCTTGATGCGGTCGCCGGTCTTGAACATGTGCGACATGGGCCGGAGCTGCACCACGTACTCGTTGATCTCGCCCGGTACCACCGGTACATCCTGGGTATGGTCGTGGGCGATCTCCCAGGGGGTCGTGCGGGCGGGGTCGAGCGTGCGATGCTGCGCCCTCAACCATCCGGAAGCCAGCGGATAGATGGAGTCGGAACTCGCCTCGCGCACCTCCACTCGCCACTTGGTGTCGGGCTGGTCGATGGCGGCGTAGAAGGTCACCCGCGGCGGCCCGGTTACCTGTAGGTCGGCAGAGAGCGGCGCGGACACGTAGCTGACCCGGGCGCGCTTCTCGGTCACGAACAGGGGCTGCTGCACGAAGGCGTCCGGCTCGGGGTTGTGGCAATCGGGCTCGGGGCCCAGACCTTCCAGGCTCTGGAAATAGAAGTCCGTCCACTGCGTGGTCTCCAGGGGCCACTGCTGGGAAGCCTGCCATATCTGAGCGCCGGTGGTGTGGTAGCGGACTGGAGGCTCGTCCATGATCCCCGTCTCATAGCCCTTCAGCCAATAGTCGTACCAGCGCAGCAGTTCGTCGTGGTTCGCGCGCCAGGGGCGGGTGCCCATGTCGGTGTAGAGGAACATCTTCTTAGGTACGTTCACCCGGTTGAAGACGTTGATCTGGGGCTGCGAGAAGAAGCTGAAGAGAGGCCCGCCCACGTAGCAGGGCACGTTGATCTTGTCGAGCCGCTCCGCGACCGAACGCTCCTTGTAGTAGGGCCCATCGTTCTTGTGGAGCATGAAGTCGAACAGGATGGGGTTCTTCTTGGGGTACAGGAGCAGGTGGTAGAGATACGGGTACTGCTTGAGGTCGGGATCGGCCATGGCCTCCTCGACCATCTTCTGCAGCTCTTCCTTGGGCGTGTACATCTCCATCCAGGAGCGCACGTCGTTGGGCGCGTAGCCGCAGCGGGCCGGGTAGGTGCCGGTGTACAGGCCGTACAGGAAGATATTGAAGACGCCGCCTTCATACTGGCCATGGTTGTAGAGGTCGTCGCCGAAGATCTCCCAGGGTGCGATGCATTTGAGGTGGGGGGGCTGCTCGGCGGCGGTGTGGAGTTGCATGGAGGAGAAGTAGCAGATGCCGGCGCAGCCGACGTTGCCGTCGCACCAGGGCTGCTGGGCGAGCCACTCCACCAGGTCGTAGCCGTCTTCACCCTCATGTCTGGAGAACAGACCCTCGTAGATGCCCTCGGAATGGCCGATACCGCGCAGGTCGGCCAGCACGTAGACGTAGCCGCGCTGAGCGTACCAGTTGGCGTCGCCGCACTCGATGGAGGCCTCGAAGATGGACTTGCCGAACGGTTGGGGTGGGGTCTCGAACATCTGGGCGTCTTTGCCGTACGGCGACATGGTGAGCAGGGCCGGGAACTTGCCTGGCGCATCCGGCCGGTAGATATCGACGGCCAGACCGACACCGTCGCGGGAAGTGACGAAGACGTCTCGATCGACGACCACCCCGTACTCGGCCTGAGAACAGGCCACCTCTCTGTTGCTTGCCATAGCCACTCCTTGTTATCGGCCGACGGTAGTGTCTAATGAGTGTACGCTCAATAGAGTACACTACCGTGACCCGGGATCGGTGTCAACACCCGCCATTCCCTCCGGTATCCTAGTTCGCGGTCGTCCTCGGGTCGAGGGCGATCGGATCTTCCAAGAAAGGAGTTCGTGTGCCATCTCGTGCGGATCGTCCGCGGCGGCTTCCCCCTGCCGAAAGGCGCCATCAGATCGTGGAGGCCGTCAACGAGGTCGTGGCCGAGCACGGCGTGGCCGGAGCTACCGTAGCTCGTATCGCCGCTGCCGCCGGTGTCTCCGAGGGCACTCTCTACGTCTACTTCCAAAGCCGCGACGACATGCTGATGGCGGCTCTCGATCGCCTCTTCGGGCAGATGGCCGACCTCATCGACGCGGCTCCCGAGGGTCCCGCACCCGAGATGCTGAGCGACATAGCCCGCCGGCACTCGCAGCTGATGAAGACCGCGGGGGACGGCTTCACCGCGCCCTGGATCGAGTTCATCGCCGCCGGTCCGCACGTGGGGTTACGCGAGGCCATCGCGCAGACCCAGACCAAGGCCTTCAGCAAGATGCTGGCCATCGTCGAGCGGGGCCAGACCGAGGGGACCATCCGTCGAGACATCGATGCCAGACGGCTCACCTGGCAGTGGTATACGGTCATGTGGGCGGAGAACTTGAGCTCCCTCATGGGGCTGAACGAATACATGGATGACGGCCATTCCGCCTATTCCCTCGACCTGATGCTGCGCGACGCGGTCGTCAGAGAGGCCGGGGCCTGACCGCGCGCGCACCCGTCGGCTAGAATGTTCGCAGGCCGGAGCTTCCGGCTGCCACCACACAGCCCGAGACGAGGCAAGGTGATGCACATGGGCGAATACCGCTTGATCGGACAGGGGAGAAGGGAGGTACCCTTCACCATCCCCGACGGCTGGCAGGTCGCCACGTATGCGGAACTCGAGGCTGAGGATCTGAAGGTCTCCATCCCCGACCTGCTGCGCCGTGCCGTGGCCGATCCCGTTGGGACCGCTCCCCTTGGCGAGCTCCTGGCGGGCAAGAACCGCATCGTCATCGTGGTGGACGACCTCACCCGGCCCACCCCTCGCAGGCCCATGCTGGCCGCCCTTCTGGAGTTCCTCGGCGAGCAAGGGGTGCGCGACGAGCAGATCGACGTCGTCATCGGGGGCGGCACCCACAGGCTGCTTTCCCAAGCCGAGATCGATGGGGAGTTCGGCGAGGAGCTGTGCCGAAGGCTACGCATAGTCAACCACGATTGTCGCGCGGACGACCTGGTGTCGGTGGGCACGTTGCCCTTCAGCGGGGAGGTCTTCGTCAACGCCCTGTTCGCCGGCGCCGACCTGCGCATCGCCCTGGGCTCCGTACTCCCTCATCCCTGGAACGGCTTCGGCGGGGGAGCGAAGCTGGTGCTTCCCGGCGTGGCCGGGTGGGACACCATCAAGCGCCACCACCTCGCTCTGGTCACGGCCAAGGGCGTGACCTACGGCAACCTCACCGACAACCCCTTCCACGACGAGGTATACCAGGCGGGGCGCATGGCGGGACTCGACTTCATCATCAACGCCGTCTACAACGCCAACGAGGACGTGAAGGGCATCGTGGCCGGCGATTTCGAGGAGGCCTACCGCTTCGGGGCCGGGCTCTGCACGCAGGAGCTGGGCATCGAGTTCCAGGAGGCGGCCGACGTGACCATCACCTCCGCCTTCCCCTACTGCGAGGCACCCCAGACCATGAAGCCCCTGGGTATCGCCACCCTGGTGACCAAGAAGGGGGGGACAGTCGTCCTCTACGCCGACGAGGTCCTGGGGGGCTGCTACCCCGAATCCATGCTGTCGGCTTTCGGCAAGGCCCTCTCGTTGGCCGCGGGGGATCCCAGGGGTCTGGTTCGCGACTACCTGAGCCGTGGGGATCTCATCGCTCCCGAGGCCCCCATGGACGTCAACTCGGCTATCAACACCACCATGCTCTTCCTCAGCCGCGTCAAGGTGATCCTGGTGACCAAGGATTCGGACGCCGAGCAGGCGGCCCGCCTGGGCTTCGCCTATGCGGCCTCCCTCGACGAGGCCCTCACCCGGGTGGCGAACGAGCTGCCTCGGGCTACCGTGAATATCTTGCCGGCCGGTGGGCTGGTGCTGCCGCTTCTTGCCGAAGACATGAAGTTCGAGTACTGAAGGGATGGACGAGACATGAACGAGGGGACTATCACCTACGATGCGCTGGTCGCGTATACGAAGGCCGTGCTGCGCAAGCTGGGCTATTCGGACGCAGAGGCTCAGATCACCGCCCGGGTGCTCGTGGAGGCCGATGCGCGCGGCGTCCCGTCCCACGGCGTGGCTCGGCTCTCCTTCTACGAGTCCAACATGAAGGCCAAGGCGGCCTTTCCGGGCGCCGAGCCCGAGATAGTGCACGAGACGCCGCTGTCCCTGGTCGTCGATGGTCACAACGGCATCGGCCCCTACCTGGCCGACTTCACCATGAGCCGCGTCGTCGACAAAGCCAGGACGACGGGGGCGGGCTTCGGCGCGCTGCGCAACTCCAATCATTTCGGCATGGCGGGGCTGTGGGCCGAGATGGCGACGGCTGAGGGCTTCATAGGCATGGCCTTCTGCAACACGCGGGTGAGCTCCATCCCCACCTTCGGGCGGGAGCGCATCATGGGCACGAACCCCATCTGCTTCGCCGTCCCCTCGGCAGGCAAGACCCATTTCATGCTCGACATGGCCACCACCGTGGTCGCGCACGGCAAGGTGGAGGTGTACGAGCGGCGTGACAAGCCCATGCCCATCGGTTGGGCCGTGGACGAGAACGGACTCGACACCGGCGACACCCATCACTTCCAGACGCTGTTCCGCAGCGACCAACCCCACGGCGGCCACCTGTTCCTGGGCGGAGCGGGCGAGGAGCTGGGCGGACACAAGGGCTTCGGCCTGGGACTCTTCGTGGAGCTTCTGTGCGCGGGCATGTCGTTGGGGAGCTGGAGCAAGGAGAGCTTCCGCGGAAACGGGGCTGCCCTCTCCTGCTTCTTCGGAGCCATCCGCACCGATCTCTTCGGCGACCCGGGAGAGATAGCGCAGCATGTGGAGCACATCCTCGAGGGAGTCCGCGGTAGCGCCAAGGCCGAAGGTCACGAGCGAATCTACGTGCACGGGGAGAAGGAAGCCGAGGCCCGGGATCGTGCGCTGGCCGAGGGAGTGGCGCTGGACGAGGCCACCTGGGCGATCCTTCGCGACTACGCCTCAAGGTTCGAGCTGGAGCTGTAGGCCCGGCCGCCTTCGCGGAGCACGTCGCCTTCGCGGCGCGGCCGCAGGCGCGCCCTCCTGCTTACGAGAGGGGCGCGCCGGGAGCGCGTGCGGTCACGCGTTGTCCTCCGGGTGCAGAACCAGCTTGCCGAGTACCTCGCCGGACTCGAGCATCTGGTGGGCCAAAGCCGCCTGGGAGAGGGGTAAGGCCTTGTAGATGGGAGGCCGGAGGTCGCCGGACGCCATGAGCCCGAGCACCTGACGCTTGACCTGCTTGAAGCCCTCGGGGTCGGTGTCGTGCACGTGGATGGAGAAGTACCTGATCCCGTAACAGGACTCGCAGCGGCTCTGCAGGATGTGGATGATCTCCCGGTCCTCGGGATAGCCGCCCAGGTAGTTGTAGAGGATGATCTGTCCGTAGGTGGCCAGCATGTCGAACTGGCGGGCGAAAGCCGGGCCGGCGACCTGATCGTAGACGTAGTCTACGCCTCGGCCGGCGGTGAAGTGCTTGACAGCCTCGACGTCATTCTCACGTTTATAGTTGAAGACGTCTTTGACGCCCAGCCCGCGCAGGTAGGCGCATTTCGCGTCGGTGCTGGCGCTCGCCACGACATGCATGTTGCGCAGCTGCGCCAACTGTATGACCGCAGTGCCCACCCCGCCTGCCGCCCCGCCGATGTAAAGGCTCTGCCCCTCCTTGGCTTCCACGATCTGGTTGAGCAGGCCCCAGGCCACGAAGTAGTTGAAAGCGGCGGCAGCGGCGTCGAAGTCGATGCCCTCGGGCATCTCCACCACGTCGTCGGCCGTGACGGCCATGTACTCGGTGTAGGTGCCGTGGCAGGCCATGTGCAGCACGTGGACGGGCTGACCGATGGCGAAGCCCTCGACCCCCGGGCCGAGGGCTTCGACGCGCCCCGCCATCTCGTAGCCGATGGTGACCGGGAAGGGGGCGGTCAGCCACTGACAGCGACCCGTGCGCACCCGCCAGTCGGCCTTGCAGACGCCTGCCGACATCATCTTGACCAGAACCTGGCCGGCAGCCGGCTCGGGTTTGGGGAGGTCGGCGTAGCGCAGGACCTCCGGCCCCCCGAATTGATCGAACACCACGGCCTTCACTCTCGGTCCTCCTGCAGTTGGTCTGTCGAGGGCTGGGCGTCGGCCGGTCAGGACGAGGACTGCGCGGGCGGCGCGCCGCTGCCATCTTCCCGCTCCGCTCGCCATGCTGCAAGGGCCGTACCGCCGGTCCCTCCGTTGACAACCTAGGGTATCTTCACTAGCGTAGTGCACCTCGAGTACACGCCGTCCGACGGGAAGGGACTAACGGGTGTCGTTGCATCACAGGGTCTTTCTGCACAGCTACCTGGGCTTCTACAGCACTTCCACGTTGTTCTACGGCGAGCGCGACGCCGTGCTCATCGACGCCTCGCAACTCCTGAGCGACGGTCATCGCATGGTGGCCGAGATCATCCCCATGAGGAAGAGGCTTACGCACATCTACGTATCGCATTTCCATCCCGACCATCATTTCAGCCTCTGCGTGCTGCGGGATGCCTTCCCGGACGCCAAGATCGTCGCCCTGCCCAGCGTAGTGCAGGATCTCGTCTTCAGCTCCAGTGACAAGATCGACACCTGGTCGATCGACCGCTTTGGGCCGGATACCCCCGTCACCACGACCATCCCCATGCCCATGGCTGAGCCTCGCGTGGAGCTGGAGGGGGAGGAGATCCTCTTCTCCGACGACTGGGAGGGGGACAGCATCAACAACTCGGTCGCCTGGGTGCCCTCCATGGGCGTGCTCTGCGCCACCGACATCGCCATGGACGACTGGAACGTGTGGTTCATCGAGAGCAACGTGGAACGGCGTCTCAAGTGGAAGGCGGCTCTCGACCGGCTGCGGGAGTTCGACGCCCGGCTGGTGATCCCCGGCCACTGCAGCGAGAAGACGCTACCCTCGCTGGAGGATGGCTCTCGCTGGATACTCCGCCTGCCTGGACTGGACCCGGGACTACATCGACTTCTACGCCGAGGTGTACGAGACGGCGCGCACGGGAACCGAACTGGCCGAGCGCATCCGCGCGCGCTACCCTGGGGTGAAAGGTAACGACTTCACCATCGATTGGCTGGCGAGACTGCTGTTCCCGAGAAGCAGCCCCGAGTGGTTCACCCCGTTGCCCGGGAAGCCGGGCAAGATCTTTCTCAACCCGAGCGGGCACTACGATGGCGATCCGCCGCGCGAGCCCTGGGAGGACTAGACATGGCAGCCGACGCCGAAGAAGCATCCGCCTCCTCAGCCCAGCAGGGTCCAGTGTGCGCCATCTGCCGCGCGCAGCTATGCGAGTGCAGCCCGGAGGTCGCCGAGACGGCCACGAAGAGACGACCCTCCGCCTGTCCCATGCTGAGCGACACCCAGTTGCTGGCCGAGGCGGAGGAGAGCTACGCGACCGACCCCCTGCTGGGGCGGATAGCAGCCGAGTCGGCGCGCACCGAGGCGGCCGGCTACTGTGAGCTCACCCGGGTGGAGGAGATCATGGACTTCGCCCGCCGCATGGGCTGGCGGCGCCTGGGCATCGCCCACTGCATCGGGCTTACCGAGGAGGCGCGGGCGGCGCGGGCCATCTTCACCGCCGGCGGATTCGAGGTGAACACAGTCTGTTGCAAGGTCGGCTCCATCGACAAGGAGAGCGTGGGGGTCGGCGACGACGAGAAGGTGCACCCCGGCGAGTTCGAGGTCATGTGCAACCCCGTGGCCCAGGCGGCTCTTCTGGCGGAGGCCGGGGCAGAGCTCAACGTCATGATGGGCCTGTGCGTCGGGCACGACAGCATGTTCTTCATGCACTCACGCGTCCCCACTACTGTGTTGGTGGTCAAGGATCGGGTGCTGGGGCACAACCCCGTCGCCGCCCTTTACACCAGTCACTCCTACTACCGTCGACTGACGCAGCAGAAGCCTTCCGACGTCTGAGGCCGGTGGCGGCGCGTCGCGGCGGGTCGTCTAGCCCGGGGACAGTGCCGCCGCCATCCTCTGCAGCGCTTCCTCCAGGAGGGCCCGGCGACACCCGAAGTTGAGCCGCACGTAGCCAGGGGCTCCGAAGTCGGCTCCGTCGGACAGGCCCACTCCGGCTTCCTCGAAGAAGCAGGCCGGATCGACGATGCCGGCGCCGCGAGCATCTATCCAGGCCAGGTAGGTCGCCTCCACGTGGGTCATCTCCAGCCCGGCCATGCCGGCGACCGCGGACTCGACCAGATCGCGGTTGCATCGCAGGTAGGCAAGTAGGGCCTTTCTCCACGGTTCGCCGTGCTCGTAGGCGGCCTGAGCCGCCACATAGCCGAGCACGTTCACGTGGGGCACGATGCCGTCCATAGCTCGGCAGACGGCCGCGCGCAGCGCCGGGTCGCCCACGATTGCGAACGAACAGCCCAGCCCGGGGATGTTGAAGGTCTTGCTGGGAGCCATGAGCGTGATCGTCCGAGCGGCGAGGTCGGGCTCGAGGACGGCGAGAGGGAGATGAGGCTTGTCCTCGTCCAAGACCAGGCCCGCGTGTATGTCGTCCGAGGCGATCACCAGATGGTGGCGCCGCGCTATCTCGGCCAAGGCGCTCAGCTCGGCTCGGGACCACACACGCCCGACGGGATTGTGCGGCGAGCACAGCAGGAGAAGTCGCGCGTGGGGGCTCAGAGACGCCTCGAGGGCGGCGCAGTCCATCTCCCAGCGTCCGTTCGCGCGCACCAGCGGGACCTCCACCAGCTTACGTTCGGCAAGGATGGGAGCCGAACGGAACGGGGGATAGACGGGAGTGAAGGTCACGACCTCGTCTCCGCGCTCTCCCACCGCTCGGCAGACCACGTTGAGCCCTGACACCAACCCCGGCAGCCAGACGATCGATTCCACGGGGACATCCCAGTCGTACTTGGTGTGGAGCATCGTCAGGATGGCGGATTCGAGGCCGGGGGGAGCCTGGCCGTATCCGAACACCCCGTGTTCCACGCGCCGATGCAGGGCTTCGATGACCGCCGCCGGGGACCGGAAGTCCATGTCGGCCACCCACAGGGGGATGACGTCGCGGCCCTGGTACCTGTCCCACTTGAAGCTGCCGACGCCCGACCGATCTACAACGGCGTCGAAGTCGAGATCTGAGGAGTCTGTGACCGGCATGAGGTCATTCTACTATCGGGTGCCGAGGAGACCGCGACGGCGGCCCAACTCCCGACTGTGGTTCATCGTCCCCGAAACGCATTCACCAGCAGAATGATCAGCCAGAGGATGAACAGAGCTAGGGCTATCCAGAAGAGCGTCTTGACAACGAAGCCCAGACCAAACACGACGATCACGATGATGATGAAGATGATCAGAAGCCATGACATGTCGATTCACCTCCTTCGGCCTGCTGCACGCTTTTTCCCGCGCTCGGTATACCCGCTTTCCCACCCTCCTATGCGGGTCTGCCTCTCCGGCACCGACGTTTGCCGTGGCGCCCTGCAGGGCAGACCAGGAGTGACATCGGGCGGCCCCGCTCGCTGGCTTAAGGGGCAGCACCATGCGAAATCAGAGGCGCTGTGATCGATCTTCGAGGAACTGTCCGGGTACTCTTGCTTCTGCCGCTTGTGCTTACGCTGATAGTCCCATCAGCCTGCGGCAGTGAGGAGCCGGGTACGACCAGCGGGCCGACTTCGACCAGCGCGCCCATCGTCACCAGCGGCGTGACGTCTACGACCACGGTCGCGGGCGGCTGCTCTGCTTCGTCACTCTACGTGGATCTCTCGCCCGAGCCCGATCTTCCCGCCCCGGTGGCAGTTACTCGGAATGCGATCTTCACAGCCGCGATGGCCTGCGACTTCGCCGGCCTGGAGGAGCTCGCGACCACGGGCAGTGCCGAATTCACCTTCAGCTTCGGTGCTCCCGAGGAGGGACCGGCTGCCTACTGGCAAGCCGCCGAGGAGCGGGGGGAACCCGTACTTGCCTGGCTGGCCACCATCCTGAACGTGCCCTACGGACGGCTGGGTGATCAGTATTTGTGGCCCTTTGCCCATGCACTCGATTTCGGCTCCCTTTCGTCAGCGGAGAGGGACCTGCTCGAAGAATACTTCCCCGACGCTGATATCGCGGGATGGGAAGGGGCAGTCGGCTACATGGGCTATCGGGTCGGTATCAGTCCCGAAGGCGAGTGGCTGTATTTCGTGGCAGGTGACTGATTCGCTGCGCTCGGTCGGCGCATGCCTCCGGGGCCCTGAAGCACGCCGGCGGGCCTACTCCAGGAAGACCATCCGCCTCTTTTCGAGCTCGTCCAGATTGTTGCGCATGACGATGGCCCGTCGCTCCCGTTCCTCGGGGTCGTCGATGCTGGAAGCACCGGCCATCTCCTCCACGATCACTCGGTCAGCCTCCAGGCGACAGCGCTCGTAGTAGGCCTCGGGCCCGCTGTAGAAGCCGTAGCGCTCCCGTTGATCTATGGTGAAATCTACCGAGCGATAGATCATGTCGAGAATGGCGCTCTTGTCGAGTAGCGCGGTCTCGTAATTCATCCAGTGGTCCCAAGTAGGCTGGGAGAGGGCTTCCACGTACTCTTCGAGGTTCTTGTACAGCAGGCGGTAGCCGAAAGACTCAGGCTCATCGAAAGCTTGAGATCCCGGATCCAGGACGATGGGACCGAGGACCTGGCCGCCGATGGGGACCGTCTCGTCTATGTCGCCGAACTCCCCGCGGGCGCGGGCCTCCTGGTTGAGAGCGTCGAGTTCCGCCCATAGCTCCCAGGTCTCGGCCATCTCCTTCTCCGTCTCGCCGGCGAGTCCCACGGAGAAGAAGTTGGTCACGGGAATCCGGTACTTGATGCAGGCCCGCATGGTCTCCCGGATGGCCTCGTTGGTGTAGCGGCGGCCCAACGTCTTTCTCACCTCGTCGGAGCCGGTGTCCGGACAGAGGTGAAGGATGATGTTGCGGCCGATGCCGGCCACCTCGCGTATGAAGTCCTCGCCGGCGGGAACGAGCAGGTCGAGGGAGAGGCGCTCGAAGGGAGGCTTCTCGTCGGCAAGTCGCCGGAAAAGCTCCTGATAGTACGATCTGCCTCCCACACGCGGGTCCTGGTAGAGGCCGATGAAGCGGACCCCCTGCTCTATCAGCCGGTTGATGTCGGCGACGAGCTTGGCGGGGCTGCGGAAGGCGGGGCGCGGCATGCCCAAGTATTTCTTGTACGTATAGGCGGAGCCGCCGCAGATGGTGCAGTCGTACGCGCAGCCTCGGCAGACGGCCAGGCTCCAGCGGCTGGGGGCGTCGGGGATGTGCACCGACGTCTGCGGGGCGAGCAGGTCGAGGCGGGTGAACTCGAAATCGTCCAGGTCGCGACTGGCCTCCATGAGAGGCGTGACTGTGAGCGCCCCGGCTTCATCGCGGAAGGTCAGGTTGGGGGTAGGGGTGAGCATGCCGTGGATCTCGTACGCGCGCAGCAACTCCAGGAGGGGTTTCTCCGCCTCCGCCCGCACGACGCCGTCCACGAACTCGTACTTGGCCACGATCTCCTCGTGGAAGCGGGTGGCAGTCAGACCTCCCATAAGCACGAGGGCGTCCGGGTGCAACTCCTTGCAGAGCCGGGCGATAGCCAACGCTCCCGGGGCGTGCTGCTGGAAGTTCAAGCCCACGGCGTAGACACCGGCGGAGTACTCGCGGAGATGCTCCTCCACATCGAACCCGGGGACCGTGAGCATGCGGTCGCAGAGGTTGTCGACGATCACACGGTAGCCGTGACGGTCGAGATAGTCGGCGATGCTCAGCATGCCGATGGGCACCTTGTTGAACTGCACGGCGGCCGCCGTGCGCCCGAGGGCTCCCGGGAAGATGGGCTTCCGCCGGAAGTCGTATACGGCGGGGGGATGGATCAGAACGATGTCAAAGGCAGGCATTGTGCGGGCATGATACGCCCAGTCGCCTTGCCTGACCATGCAGGCCGGTGCTAGGACCCGGCTCGCGATGCGCGCCGGGTCCCGACTTTATGACCGGTCGGCAGCCTCCTAGAGCTTGGTCTTGATGAAGCCGGTCAGTTTGGCCGCGATGGCGTCTGGGTCCGGCACCACGCCATCGGGGGTGAGTTTGTCGATCACCACGGGCAGGACAGCAGCCAGCTTGTCGGCGGCCATGTCGACGGATATGCCCAGCTTCGCAGCAATGCCTTTCAGTCTCTCGGGGTCCATGAGCGACTTGACCTGATCGGCACTGATGCCCAGGTTCTCACCTTTGCTCACCCAAGAATCGGCGATATCCCCCAGCCCGCCTTCTTTGACCTTGTCCAGGAGCCCGGTCAGCCCTCCGCTGAAGCCTGCCAGCTCTTCGGCGACGACCGACTCGACGTCAGCGTCGGTAACCTCGACAGCCGGCACCGCAGGCACCGCTGCCGCTGCCGTAGCCTCTGGCGGGGCGGCCGAAGCGACCGTGGCTGCGGCCGTGGCAGCGGCTGCCCCTGCCGCTCCGGTCGCTGCTGCCTGGGCCGACTCGGCCACCGCCGGGGTGGTGGGTGCCGATGGAGTCTTCGGGGTAGAACGTTTGAAAATGTCGAACAGTCCCATGCCGTCTCCTTTTGCAGTCCTTATGCGTCTCCGCCTGCTCTGCTTAGTGAAGTTCCGACATTGCTCGTCCCCGAAACCATCCTAGGCTTCGGAGCCGTTGCGGGCGATCACTCCGTGGTGGTGCGAAGGACCTGGGCCAGGCGTATCCCCGGCGGGAGCGAACGGTTCAGATCGCCCAGAGTCGCAGCCAAAGAGGGCACGTCGACCGCCCCGCCCGCTACGAGATCGACGGAGTCGACGGTCTCGCCCGCCACCGTGACCACCAGGGAGCCGAGAGGCTCGCCGGTCTCCACGGGCCAGCGCACCTTCTGGGCGCGAACCGACGTTCCCACCTCGTCTTCTCTGAAGACGGGCACGACGAGGCTACGAGCCGCCACCACCTTCAGCGGGTCGCCCGGACGGAAGGGCACGGCTACTTCGAAGAGACTGTCACCCCTACTCACCACCCGCACCCTGCGGTACAGGCTGAAGCCGTACTCCAGCAGTTCCTGACAGTCCTCCCAGCGTTTGTCGTAGTCGCTCTCGCCGAGGACGACGGCGATCAGGGAGACGCCGCCCCTGCTGCCCGAACTGACCAGGCAGCCGCCCGACAAGGGGGTGGAGCCTGTCTTGACGCCGGTGATCCAGGGCAGTTCGTGGAGCAGTTTGTTGCTGTTCTCCATGAGCAGGTCGGTGCCGTCCGGACGGGGGAGGGTATATGTCTCGGTATCCACGATGGCCGCGAAGGTCTCGTCCCCAAAGGCGGCGGCGGCGATCGTGGCCAGATCGCGGGCTGAGGAGTAGTTCCCTTTGGTGTTCATGCCATGCGGGTTGCGGAAGTTGGTGTTCTCGAGCCCCAAGGCAGCAGCCTTCTCGTTCATGAGGTCCACAAAGTCCGCCACGCTGCCGGCCACGCCCTCCGCCAGAGCCACAGCGGCGTCGTTGGCGCTGCGGACGAGGAGGGCATAGAGGAGTTGCTCGACCGTAAGGCTTTCGCCCACCTGCAGACCGACCCGGGAGCCTATGGTGTCGACCGCCTTCTGCGAGGCGGTGACCTCGGCGTCGAGAGGGAGATGCTCGAGGACCACCAGCGCCGTCATGATCTTGGCGGTCGAGGCCATGGGCACGCGGTCGTTGGCCTTCCTGGAGAAGAGGATGCGTCCCGACTCCGGATCGACAAGGATGGCCGTCTTCGCCGAAACGTGAGGTGGCGTAGGTAGCGTCGCCGGAAACGGCCGCGAAAGCCGGGTTGTCGGCGACATCCGTGGTTGGGGGCGTCCAGGGCGCAGCGTGGGCGGGGACAACCGCCACGGCCGACACGAGGAGGGCGAGCAGTACCAGGAGAAGCACCGCCGCCACGCGGCGGCCTGCGCCCCCCGCCCTTCTCGTCCGTCTACGACCCGCGGAAATCATCGGCCCCCAGGAGGTCGTGCGGCGCGGTCGCTAGCTCTCGACCGTGGCCTTGTCTATGGTCACCGGCTCTACAGGCACGTCGGAGTGTGGCCCCGAGCGGCCCGTCTTCACCTGGGCGATTGCATCCACCACGTCCATGCCTTCCACCACCCGTCCGAACACGGCGTAACCCCAGCCCTGGCCCGTCTTGGCAGTGTGGTCCAGGAAGCGGTTGTCCTTGAGGTTGATGAAGAACTGGCAACTGGCGCTGTGAGGATCCGAGGTCCGGGCCATGGCCACCGTTCCCCGCTCGTTGCGCAGGCCGTTGTCGGCCTCGTTGGCTATGGGCGGCGACGTGGGCTTCTGGTCCATGGAACAATCGAAGCCGCCGCCTTGGATCATGAAATCGGGGATGACGCGGTGGAAGATCGTGTCGTTGAAATGTCCCTCTTCCACATAGGCTACGAAGTTCTCGGTGGTCAGCGGTGCCTTCTCGGCATCCAACTCCACAATGATGTCGCCCTTCGAGGTGGTGAAGGTCACGCGCGGGTTGCTCTGCTCGGCCATGTGTCGCCCCTTTCTGGTTCGTACCTGCATATCTTCCCACGGCGAGGCACCATCCGTCCGCACGGGTCGTCGATCCGGCCCGTTCGGCCAGGGGGCCGTTGCCCGCATCACGTCGTCCCTGTAGCATGAACTCGGTGATCCCCTCTGTCGCAAGCATCTGACGGGGCAGGCGTGGATGTCGTTGCCTGCCCCAAGCAAGGAGAACCTCATGGAAACACCATCCCTAGGGCCGGAGGGCCTTTCCGAACACGCGGCGCAGAACCGCGACTCGTGGAACACCGACTGTGACAGCTATCAGACCGACCACGGCCCTCAACTGGCGGACTCCGGCGGACACGGCTGGGGGGTGTGGCAGATCCCGGAGTCCGAGCTGCAGGTGCTCGGGGATGTCCGGGGTCTCGACATCCTCGAATTGGGCTGCGGCGCGGCCCAGTGGTCGATCGCCCTCGCCAACCTGGGGGCCCGTCCCGTGGGGCTGGACCTCTCCGAGAACCAGCTTGCCCACGCCCGCCGCCTCATGGTCGAGGCCGGTGTGGACTTCCCGCTGGTGCACGCCAGCGCCGAAGCCGTCCCTCTCCCCGACGAGAGTTTCGACATCGTCTTCTGCGACTACGGCGCCATGACCTTCGCCGATCCCTATGCAACCGTGGCCGAGGCCGCGCGGCTGCTGCGCCCCGGGGGTCTTTTGGCCTTCTCCGGCTCCACCCCCGTCATCGAGATGTGCTACGAGGAGAACGAGGATCACGCCGGGGACCGTCTTCTTCAGGACTACTTCGGGATGTGGAAACTGCCCTGGGAGGGATACGTGGAGTTCATGCTCCCCTATGGCGGCTGGATCCGCCTCTTCAGAGCCCACGGATTCGTCGTCGAGGATCTCATCGAGGTTCGTCCCCCGCAGGATGCCACCAGCACCTATCGTGACGAGGTCGACCTGGAGTGGTATCGTCGCTGGCCGGGGGAGCAGATCTGGAAGGTTCGCAAGGAGAGCTAGATCGACGCCGAGGCGACACTCAGCAGGCTGAAGGAAGCGCTACCTGCCCGCGACCGCGAAGGGGCGGTTCGGGCGATCTTGGCCGCCGCCGAGGCCGGAATGCCGCTCGAGGAACTCTATACTCGGGTCTTGACCCCCTTCCTCGAATGGCTGGGAGCCCGCTGGCAAGAGAGGGAAGCCACGGTCTGGGAGGAGCATCTTCTCACCTCGGCCGTGCGTACCGCCATCGACGCCCTGTACCCGCGCGTGCTGGCGGCGAAGGCGCTCGTGGAGCCGGTACCGGTCACCGTGGCCTTCTTCTGTCCTCCCGAGGAGACGCACGACCTGGGGCTGCGCATGCTGGTCGATCGCTTCGACCTGCGCGGTTTCCGCACCGTCTACGTGGGGGCGCTGACGCCCTTCGAGCAGATGGTGGACTGTGCTCGGGAGATGGGGGCGGACGTCGTCTGCCTCTCCGCGTCGACACACTTCCAGCGTACGGTGCTCCATCAGGGGGTGAACCGGCTGCGCGAAGACCTTCCCGGCGTCCGCATAGTGGTCGGCGGGCCGGCCTTCGCACGCTCCGCCGACGGCTGGGGCGACCTGCTGGCCGGGTCTATCGACGAGCTTTTGGGCGAGTTGGCGCAGGCGGCGCGTGTCCAAGGCGCCGGCGCCTCCAAAGCCGCCGGCGATAAGGCGGGCGGCGATGCTTGAGCTCCGCATCGCCCGTCGCTTCCTGTGGCGGAGCAAGGGGCAGTCGCTGCTCATCGTGTTGGGAATCGCCGTCGGCATCGCCGTGCAGGTCTTCGTGGGCTCTCTCATCACCAGTCTCCAGGATTCCCTCGTGGAGACCACGGTGGGCTCCAGCTCGCAGGTGACGGTGAAGCCCGCCGAAGGGGACGCCTCCCTGACCTTCTCCTCGGACATGCGTTCCCAAGTGGAGGCCGATCCCAGGGTTACCGCCGTGGCTCCGGTGCAGGTGCTCTCCGCCCTCATCGCGCTGGGTGACTCCGGCTCGCCCGTCGTGGCCAAGGGTGGGACTTTCGCGGACCTCGACTCCATCTACAAGCTATCCGACAGCTTGATCGCCGGGCAGGCGTCTCTGACCGGCGGCAACATCCTTCTCGGCAAGGAGCTCGTGGAGGCGAACGGCCTCGTGCCGGGCGACACCGTCGAACTCGTGCTGGCCGACGGCTCGCGGCTGACCTCGACCCTTGAAGGCGTCTTCGACCTGGGCACGCAGGCGGTCAACCAGCAGTCGGTCTTCATGGGGCTGGAGCAGGCCAGTGAGGCGCTGGGCCGTCCGTCGGACGAGGTCAGCGCGGTAGAGATGCAGATAGACGACGTCTTCGCCTCCCAGGAGGTGGCCGCGGAGATATCGGCGGAGTTCCCGGACGTCGAGGTCACCGACTGGCAGGAGACCAACGCCGATCTTCTGTCCGCGCTGCAGAGCCAGAGCACGTCGTCCATCATGATCCAGGTGTTCGTGATCGTGGCCGTCATGCTCGGCATCGCCTCGACCCTTGCCATCTCGGCGGTGCAGAAGACCAGGCAGATAGGCATCCTCAAAGCCCTGGGCATGCGCGATGCCCGGACCGGGCTGGTCTTTCTCTATCAGGCGGGGATCCTGGGGGTGGTGGGTACCGTCTTGGGAATCGCTGTCAGCCTAGCGCTGATCGAGGTGTTCAGCGCCATCGCCGCGCAGGGCGACAGCGGACTCTTCCCCATCGAGCCGCAGCCGGGCTTCATCCTCATCTCGGCGGCGATAGGGATCGGCGTTGCTCTCGTGTCGGCCATCATTCCGTACCGCAGAACGTCGCGACTCGACCCCATCGAGGTGATCCAGGGTGCCTGACGTCATCACGGTCAGCGAAGTCACCAAGGAGTACGGGACCACGGTCAAGACGCAGGCCCTGCGCGGGGTCTCCTTCCGTGTGGAGAGCAAGGAGTTCCTCTCCATAATCGGGCAGTCGGGCAGCGGCAAGTCCACGCTCCTCAACATGCTGGGTCTGCTCGACACGCCCACCCAGGGGACGGTGCAGCTCTTGGGGACGGACGTGGGAGCGCTCTCGAAGAAGGAGAAGGCCGCCTTTCGCAACAAGCATCTGGGCTTCGTGTTCCAGTTCCACCACCTGCTGCCCGAGTTCTCGGTACTCGAGAACCTGCTCGTTCCCACCTGGATAGGTGCGGGACAGGGCGGACACGGCGGCGGCACGAGGGAACGGGCGGACGAAGTGCTCTCTTTCCTGGGTGTGGGCGGCTTGGCCGATAAGAGCGCCGATCAGCTCTCTGGGGGGCAGAAGCAGAGGGTGGCCATCGGCCGTGCTCTCATGAACGAGCCCGATATTCTCCTGGCCGACGAACCGACCGGCAATCTCGACACGCAGAACTCGGCCATGGTCTACGAACTGTTCCGCCGCATCCACGACGAGATGGGGACCACCTTCATCATCGTCACCCATGACCGCGCGATCGCCCAGCAGGCCGACCGCATCATCGAAGTCACCGACGGGCTGGTGTCGCAGGACGTGAGGAACGACTACCTGACGTAGGCAGCCGGAGTGTGACGTGGCGGCGGCCCCTTCGGGTGACGCGGCGTGGGACATGAGACGGGGCGGCGCCTCCTCCGCCGGAGGAGGCGCCGCCCCGCTCTGTCCGCGCGAAAGCCGTCTCCCGGTCGCGCTAGTACGCTTCCACGAATAGCTCGTAGTAGCTCTGGGCGTGCTCGCAGGCGGGGCACACGTCGGGTGCCGACGTGCCCTCGTGGATGTATCCACAGTTGCGGCAGCGCCATTTCACAGGAGCCTCGCGGGTGAAGACCCGGCCCTTCTCGACGTTGTCGAGCAGCTTGCGGTAGCGGGTCTCGTGGCCCTCCTCCACCTCTGCGATCTCCTGGAAGGTAGTGGCTACTGCCGGAAAGCCCTCCTCCTTGGCCACCGAGGCGAAGTCGGGATACAACTCGCTCCATTCCTCGCGCTCCCCGTCGGCCGCCGCCAGGAGGTTCTCCGCAGTCGTGCCGATCTTGCCGGCGGGGTAGGAGGCGGTGATCTCCGCCGGTCCACCCTCGAGATACTTGAAGAACATCTGGGCGTGTTCCTTCTCGTTGGCCGCGGTATCTTCGAAGATGGCTGCTATCTGCTCGTAGCCCTCCTTCTTGGCCACACTGGCGAAGAAGGTGTAGCGGTTCCTGGCCTGGCTCTCACCGGCGAAGGCCTTGAGGAGGTTCTGCTCGGTCTTCGTCCCCTTGATGCTCATGAACGGCTGCTCCTTTCGTTCCATCCGGGCGTGCACGCGCGTGGCCGGATGATAGATGCGAAGCTTACGCAGATAGCATAACCCGTCGGGGCGACACGCGCAGGGAAACCGCGTGGGTCCATGAATCCCTTGGAATCTGGGTATAGACACCGGGAAACGTCGTAGCAGGAGGAGAAGATGGCGCGTGCGCTTTGGAGGGGAGCTATCAGTTTCGGCCTGGTGACCATTCCTGTGGCCCTCTACCCGGCCAAGAGCACCCAGGGCGACATCAACTTCCACATGCTGCACAAGGACGATCTGAGTCGTATCCACAACAAGCGCGTGGACGATGAGGATCACGAGGTCCCGTACGAGGAAGTGGTCAGGGGGTACGAGTACGAGAAGGACCAGTACGTGGTCATCGACGAGGACGATCTGCGCAGGGCGAACGTGGAGGCCACCCAGACCATAGACATAATGCACTTCGTCGACGGCCGGAAGATCGACATCGCCTACTACGACACTCCCTACTACACCGAGCCCTCCAAGGCGGGTCGCAAGGCCTATGCGCTGCTGCGCGAGACCCTTCAGCGCACGCAAAGAGTGGGGGTGGCCAAGATCGTCATCCGCGAACGCCAGCACCTCTGCGCTCTGATAGCCGACGGCCCCGCCCTGCTCGCCTATACGCTCCGCTGGCCCTACCAGTTGCGGGACGCCTCCGACTTCGACCTTCCCGGCGAGGACCTCGACAAGCTCAACGTGAGCCCGCAGGAGTTGAAGATGGCCGAGCAGCTGGTCGAAGCCATGACGGCCGACTGGGAACCCGACCAGTACACCGACACCTACCGCGAGGACCTCCTGCGCGTGATCGAGGAGAAGGTCAAAGGCGGCGAGGTGACGGAGGTGGCCGCCCCGCGCCCGGAGGCACGCGAAGGCAACGTGGTCGACATCATGGCCCTGCTGAAACGCAGCATGGAGCAGCGGAATGTCCGCAGGCGGTTCGGGGGATGGTGGCGACGGTGACGCCGGCGCCGAGGGCGGCGCTTCTCAAGCAGCGTCCGCCCGCCCAACGCCGGCGGCGGAGCCCGCCGTGCCGGCGAAGTCCGGCGCTGCGGGCAAGAAGAGGAAGGCGGGCTAGGCTCATGCCGCCCCTGGAGGACTACCGGAAGAAGCGTGACTTCGACAAGACGCCGGAACCCTCCGGTCCGCCGCAGTTACAGGGGGAGGCAGCGTCGCACCCGCTCGGCGGCGGCCTTTCGTTCGTCATCCAGAAGCACGCCTCGCGCAGGCTGCACTACGACTTCCGACTCGAACTCGACGGCGTCCTCCTGTCCTGGGCCGTGCCCAAAGGGCCGTCCCTCGATCCCAAGGACCGCCATCTGGCCGCTCGGGTGGAAGACCATCCTCTCGAGTACGGCGGCTTCGAAGGGACCATCCCCAAGGGCGAGTACGGGGGAGGGACCGTGCAACTCTGGGATCGCGGGGTCTGGGAGCCGGTGGGCGATCCCCACGAGGGACTGCGCCGGGGCGATCTGAAGTTCACCCTCCAGGGAGAGAAGCTCAAGGGAAGTTGGGTGCTGGTGCGCATGAAGCCCCGGCCCGGAGACGGGGACAAGGAGAACTGGCTGCTGATAAAGCACCGGGACGACGAGGCTGTGGACGGCGACGGCGGGGCCATCCTCGCGGAGAAGGACCGCTCGGTGGCCAGCGGGCGCACCCTCGAGGAGATCGCCGCCGCCGGGGAGACGAGCGTGTGGCATGGTGACCGTCTCGTCGACGAGCAGAGCGACGCCCATCCCGGAGAGGAGTTCGCGCTCGACCCGTCGGCCCTGCAGGGCGCCCGCGCCGCCTCTCCGATGCTCCGCTTCGTCCGCCCCGAGTTGGCCACGCTGGTCGCGCAGGCGCCGGAGGGCGACGCCTGGCTGCACGAGGTGAAGTTTGACGGCTACCGGGTCCTCAGCCGCGTCGATCACGGCAAGGTGGAGATGTACTCCCGCAACGACAAGGATTGGACCGGGCACTACCGGGTGCTGGCCGACGAGCTGGCTCGACTTCCCGTGGAGAGCGCCATGCTCGACGGCGAGGTGGTGGTGCAGATGCCGGACGGTACCACCGATTTCCAGGCGTTGCAGGCGGTTCTCGGCGCCGACAGTCACGGCCGCTCACAGGATGGCGCAGGAGCTGGATCGGATAGCGTCGAGACCGCGGGCAGGCTCGTCTACTACGTGTTCGACCTCCTCTACCTCAACGGATACGAACTTATCGACGTCACTCTGGAAGAGCGTAGAGAGTTGCTGCGCCGCCTCCTCTCCCGAGTCCCGGAGGGAGGACGGATCCTGTATTCGGATCACATCGCCGGGCAGGGGTCGGCGTTCGCCGAACAGGCCTGTCTGCATGGGCTGGAAGGGGTGGTGAGCAAGAAGGCGGGGAGCCGCTACCGGCCCGGCGCCAGAGGCGGCGAGTGGCTGAAGACCAAGTGCCGTCTGGAGCAGGAGTTCGTCATCGGTGGGTGGACCGACCCATCCGGCACCCGGATAGGCTTCGGGGCTCTCCTGCTGGGGGTGTACGAGGACGGCGCGTTGAGGTATGTGGGCAAAGTGGGGACGGGCTTCAGCGAAAAGCTGCTGCGCGAGCTGGGGGAGAGGCTGCGAGCGGATAGAGATCGACGCCTCGCCCTTCGAGGCGCAGATGGGCCGGGTGCCCGAGGGCGCTCATTGGGTCCGGCCGGAACTGGTGGCCCAGGTGGCTTTCTCGGAGTGGACCCGTGAAGGCGACATACGTCACGCCAGCTTCAAGGGCCTTCGCGACGACAAGGTCCCGGCGGAGGTGGTGTTGGAGGAAGCGCCGCCGGTCGGCCCTGCGGCTGCTGGAGCCGAGGCGCCTTCGCAGGTCGAGGCGCCCGCAGGTCGAGGCGCCCCGCGAAGGCCGCCGCGCCGGGCCGGGTCACCGCTCGCGCGGAAGCAGTCGCGGCTGCCGGGACCGCCGATCCCGCGAAGGCCGTGCCCTCCGGCGCGGAGATCATCCACGGCATAACGCTGACCCATCCCGGCAAGATCCTCTGGCCGGTCGACGGGGTGACCAAGAAGGGCCTGGTCGAGCACTACGACCGGGTCGCCGAATGGATGCTGCCCTACGTCCTCGGCCGACCAGTATCGATGGTGCGTTGTCCCGAGGGCGTCGACGGGGCGACCGTGATACGGCAGAACCGTGGCCGGGGCGGACCCTGTTTCTTTCACAAACACCCCGGCGAGGACTTTCCCGGACCCTTCGAGCGCGTGACCATCGAGGAGTCGGCTGGGCCCGACACCTATCTGACCATCACCGAGGCCGGTAGCCTCGCCGGCTTGGCCCAGATGGGCGTCCTCGAGATCCACGTCTGGGGATCGACGTGGCCGGACATCGAGCATCCCGACCTGCTGGTGTTCGACCTCGACCCCGACCCCGCGGTCACCTGGACCGGGCTGGTCGACGGAGCCCGGCTCATGCGCGAGGTGCTACAGGCCCTGGGGCTGGAGAGCTTCGTCAAGACCACAGGCGGGAAGGGCCTTCACGTGGAGGCGCCCATCACCCCCGGCGAAGACTGGGAGACGGTGCGGACGTTCTGCAAGGCGGTGGCGGAGGCCTTCGTCGCTCACGCGCCCGATCGCTACACAGCCAACATGTCCAAGGCCAAGCGAGGCGGGAAGATCTACGTGGATTACGTGCGCAACAACCGGGGAGCGACCTCCATCGCCCCCTACTCCACGCGGGCCAAAGATCACGCCACGGTAGCCGTGCCTCTGCGCTGGACCGAATTGAGTGGCTCCGTCCGCCCCGACTCCTACACGGTGAGGAACCTGGAGAATCGCTTGCGTCGCCTCAAGGGCGATCCCTGGGAGGGATGGTTCGAGGTCCAACAGAAGCAGTCGCTGACCGAAGCCATGAAGCGGGCTGTGGGGGTCGAATAGGCGCCAGGTGGCGCCGGTCGCGCGACGTTCGGGTCGAGACACCCGGCACCCGCCGTGTCAGAGTTGCCGGTAGGCCCACTCCACAGCCTCCGGGCCGTACTTCCTCTCCAGTCGCTTGACCGTGAAGTGGCCGCGGGCCATCTCCTGGTAGTGGTGCATGAACAGGTAGTTGACCGTGCCCCCGGAAACGGCCCCGATGACGGGGATAGCCTTGGCTGCGGCCGCCTGGGTGACCACTGTACTGAAGCGGGAGGCGACGATGGCTATCAGGCGGGCGAGGGCAGGCCCCCCCTCCTTGGTAACCCCCTTCTCGGCGATGAAGGTGGCCGCGTTGGCAACCGACTGGGCCAGGGCCCCGCGCACCAGCCAGTAACCGCTGTCCACGGCATCGTCTCCCGTGCTGCGCCCGCCCAAAGCCATCACCTCGAGACAGGCGAGCTTCACCTCGGGCTCAGCGAGGTCGAACCCCTCACTGCGGGCGATATCTGCGATGGAGCGCATTATCACGAGCGTCGAGAAGGGGAGTTCCACCGCCAGGGAGGCCAGTCCCGCCGCCCCCGAGGCCGCCCCCGAGCCGGTCACGACCAACCGGTGCAGCCTGTCGCGCGAGCGGCCTGCGCGCCCCTTCTTGAGGGAGGATATGGAGACCTGGAGGCCGCGCGTGAGGGCGCTTTCCGCTAAGCCCGCCACCCGCTGGTTCCAATTGCCGGGCAGGAATTTCACGCCGGCTTCGATGGGGCGTCCAAAGGCGTCGGCCAGTCTGGCGGCCAGACCCGGATGCTCGAGCCGGGCCTTGGCCTCACGGAGGTCTAGCAGATCGGTCTCGCTCAGCGTGTACACCTTCGGGTCTCCTCTCGCGTGCGCATCTACCGCTTCAGGCAATGATACTGGCTCATGGCGGCGTCGGCGACCGCCCGGGATGCGAACACGGCCACGGTTTTAGCCGGATGTGGAGCCGAGCGACTTTCGGGGGAGGAAGAAGGCAAGGATGACCAGACCAAGCGCCGGGGCGGCGGAGAGAGCCAGGGCGGTCCGCATGCCCAGCGCTTCCGCCGCCGGTCCGACGACGTAGGCGAAAATGGCTCCGCTCACTATCACGGCAAGGGTGATGAGCGAGTAGACCAACCCCGAGTACTTCGCCGGGAAGCGGTTGATATAGCTGGAGAGCAGTGGGTAGGAGGGCGAAGCGCCCAGCCCGGCGAGGAAGATGGTCACTTCGGAGACGGCCAGACTCGGAGCGAAAGCGGTGAGAACGGCGAACAGGGCCATGAGCAGGCCGGAGACGGCCAGCATCTTCCAAGCGACGACGCGCCGGGTCAGCGGCACGGTGAAGAAGCGCCCTCCCAGCATCCCAGCAAAGAAGAGGGTGAGCGCGAGGGCCGCGGCTCCCTGGCCGGCTCCGAACGTCTCGATCTGGAACTCGGCCAGCCAGATGTTGAGGATGTGCTCGGCCCCGATGTACACGAACATGGCGCCGAGGACCACGCCCAGGACCCGGGGATCGAACCTGATCAGTTCGCGGAACTGAGGCAGGCGGATGTTCTCCTCCCCGGGACGTTGGCCAGAGGGATGGCGAGGAACGCCACTGCCGTGAGGAAGGCGAAGGCCGCCTCCCCGCCCAGGATCCAGCGCCAGCCCGCCCCCAGCGCCAGCGCGATGCCGATGGCGAGCGGAGTGGTAAGCACGCCTCCTGCGAAGAAGATGAGGACGAGCATCATGGCCCTCTCGGCCGTCCGCTTTGCGTAGGCTCCCACCCACATGGCGGGTACGACCACGGGGATGGTGGCGGCCAATCCCACCAGGGCCAGGGCGGCTACCAGTGACCAGAGGCTGCCGGTCAGCGCGCAAATAGTCAAGCTGAGGGCCTGGAAGGAGGCTCCGCCAACGACCAGCCACTTGAGGGGCACTCTCGCCAGGACCATGTTGAGGAGGAGTAGACCCAAGACGCGGCCGCCAGCGAAGCCTGCCGCCAGCAGTCCGCCCTGTGAGAGAGGTATGTCCAGATCGCGCAGTACGGGGTCGAGGATCGGGCCCAAGGCGATGATGATCGTGCCGGAGAGGAAGCTGACCGGATAGAGGTAGCCGAGGGAATGGGGCTGCGGCGGATCGCCGACCGGCGGCGGCCTTCGGCGGGGTCGGCGGGGGGGGGGGGGGGGGGGGGGGTGTGGGGGGGGGAGGGGGGGAAGCCGCCGCCGACGGGGGCCCGCTCATCGCATCGCCCTCAGGCGCCGAGGCGCCACGTCTGGAGGCGGAGGTCCTTGCTGCTCGTGAACCGGTAGGTGCGCTCGTCCAGGTGCAGGGTCGCGGACGCCGGTTCCACCTCGATCGTCATCGATGCCGCGGGTGCCGCGCTCCGAGGATGTTCGCCAGCATCACGGCCTTCTCCACCCCATCGCCGCGCTGGTAGTTCCACACCTCGTCCGGCTGGGCCAAGCGACCGGCCTCGTCGTAGATCGATTCGTTCTCCAGTCCCTCGATCGCAGCCACGACATCGTCGTCACTCAGGTCTGCTGTGGCCGTGACCGACACGGGGCAGCGCTCCAGGGCCGCCTTCAGGAAGGGTTCCGGCGAGGGTGCGGTTCAGGTCCCGGTAGGCGTAGAAGGACAACTCGGCATCTCGTTGGCCTCACGGATCCCTTCCAACCGGGCGATGATCTCGTCACGCGTCATGCCCGTGCTCGAGGCCCAGCGGCGGTTGATCGCGCTCGAACGTCTTGCTCCCGGCGTCCGGTAGGCGCGGCTCCGTCCAGACGAAGTGACGCAGCCGCTCGATGGCGTCTTGGGCGTTGGGGCATGCTTTGGCCGACCTCCTTCACCATCAGGGCGAAGCCGCTCGTCGGTACGGATGTCGACCTTCTGCTCGTGCACCAGCCGCTCCAGGTCGTCGAGGACGATGCGGCCCGGCAGCGGATGCGACTCGAAATCCTCGCCGGCCACCTCCATCATCAACCGTTCCCGGGTCTCGTCGTTGAAGCGGTAGGGGGGCCTTGTATTCGTAGGCCAGGAGCTTCTCCATGGCGATGTAACTTGCCGGCACCGAAGTTGAACCAGCGTACCTGGAAGCACTTCTGCAGTTCGGCGCTGTGGCGGATGAAGTTGCCCATGATCTCGGGGGTGAGCGGCGTCTGCAGATAGCGGCGCAACTTGGCGGAGAACGGTTGTAGGCGTTAGGTTCTATGGTCGCTACGGGAAGAGCGTGTGGATGTAGCCAGTCTCGTGCGTCACCATGGTCACGCGCTCGTTTTCCAGCGCGCGCCGCGCCTGGCCGAACCGTGCCGTTGAACCACATGGTCTTGGTGACCATCCGCCGGTTGTTGGTCAGGACGCCGTGCCGACGTCGACGAAATTCTGCGAGTGCAGCGGGGTGGCCATCAGGAAGATGTCCTCGAGCGGGATGCTCCGCGACGACGAACAGCGCGGCGGCGTAGAGCGTGGCCAGCGACACGCATTCGCCCGCGCCGGTGCCGAGCCGGCCTTTGACGGAAGGCGTCCATGGCCTCGATGGTTTCCGTTTTCCAGTACGGGATGATGTCGGCGTCGTATTTGTCCAGGCCGAAGTGCGTGCGGATGTCGATGTCGAAGTAGTACTTGTCGCCCTCGTAGCCGAAGAGCGCGTTGGACTGCGCCAGGCGCCTCGGGGCGAATGGAGTCCTGAAGCGCGCCAGCTCGCGCTGCTTGGTGGTCAGTCCCCAGGTGTCGAGGTCGAGGTTGAAGGCGTAGTGGTCCATGATGTACTGCTTGAGCCGCTGATGCGGCGGTAGGGCTTCATCTTCCGAGCCCGCGAACCAGGGATCTCCCGCCAGCCCAGATGCGCGGGGACATGATGTTCGCCAGCACCAGGCCGTACATCAGCTCGGGGAAGATGAACATCTCCATGTCCGAGAGCGTCACCGCCGAAGATTTGCGTTCGAGGTCGCGTGTATCCATGACGCCTACCT
>CAWHIX010000008.1:0-517484 GCA_963829545.1 uncultured Actinomycetes bacterium | reverse complement strand
CCTACGGGCTTGCCCCGGTCCCTCATAGTCCAGCCTTTATCTTGGGGATGACAGCAGGATACCGCCCGGATGATAACCCCGGCCAAGCCCTCGCCCCAAGGGGGATGGCCTTGAACATAGGTTATGGGACCATCTGCCGGGAAGCTTCCGGCGCTGAAGGCCGCAGCCCGGGCGGCCAAAACTGCCGTTTGCACCGTCAGGCTCCCAAACAGGCGTTCGTGGGCTATGGCCAAGCCCCGGTCCTGCAAGGCCCGGCTAATTTCGTTGTAGGCGGCTTGGGAGGCTGAAGCGGCGTCCGCGCCCCATCTAGGGGATGCCACCAGATAGGCCTGGCCGGGCCCGGCTTGGTCACAACTAGCCTGACGGCATCGTTTTCCCAAACCAAGCCCTTGTTGACGTGCCGGTTCTTCAGGCCATCGTGAATTGGCCGGGGAGCCCTGGTCGCCAGGGCATTGCCCCATGGGAGAAAATCCGCACTCGCCCGGGTCTGGGGATCACCAAGCATAACACCCCCTCTTGCCTCGCCGTTGTTGGTCCGTGCTGGACTTTTTTCGGCCGGCCCAGAGATTCATGGAGATACGGTGTGAAAACTTAAAATTTCCCGTTCTTGCACGTAAACCATCAACGAGCGGCTTGCGTGTCATTCAGGGGTGCCCGTTTCACCTTGTGCCATTTTTGGCGGAACGCGCCAAGTTGTCAGTTGGATCAGGTCGAAGCTTCCTTAAAAGGCATAGGTCATTCCCAGGACCGGGCCATGAACCCACATGGCGACATTGACCTGCACCAGGTCTTGGCCGAAATCGTACCAGGCGCCGTGGGCCCGGTAGCCTGCATAGGCATAGACATGCTGACTGACCCGATAACCCAGCAGGGCTTCCATATTACAGTCGACATGGTCGTCACCCACGAGGCCGAAGCCGCCGACATCGCCTTTTAGGCTGACGAGGAATTTCGGAGAAAGCCACAGGCCAAGGCGAACTCCAAGGAAAGGTTCAAAATATTGGTTGTTGTAATCAATGACCAAGGAGCCGTTCTTGACCGTTTGATGTTTGCCCACCAAAGAAAATTTGCCGATGTCGATGGGGATATTGGCAATTTTGATGGCACTCAGGTTAATCCGGAGGTACTGGTTGACGGAATTGAGGCGGGGGCCGCCCAATATTTCCACGGACACCGCCGGGAGCGGCTTCTCGGCACTGAGCGGCCAGGCCCCGACTAAGAAGCGCGCCCCCAAGTCCAGGTTGCCGAGCCGGCTGATGTATTTGACGGAACCAGAGGGGGTCAGGGTGACGTTTCCCGGCCCTATCTTTCCCGGGATAGGAACATTTATATCGAGGCCTCCCAAGTTAATCTGTTTATTGATGGTAAAATCCACCGGGCCGAAGGTTTTTTCCCGGGTGGCCCCCACCTGGCTGTCCGAGGCCCCGACGTAGGTAAAATAGCCGTCCAGATAGACCCCCCACCTGCCTTTCCAGACCTCCGCCCGGCCCATGACGCCTATGGCCTTGGAAAACAAGTCCTGGCCACGTCCCACCAGGGAATGGCGGTGGTCGTAGTTTTTTTCAGGGTGCTGACGTTGGCGTTAATTCCCGTAATCCACATGTACGGGGAGAGGAAAAACTGCCACTCGTCCTGCTTGTGGATGGGCAGACGGTCATCGTCTTGGGTTTTTTCAGCCGCCGCCGGGATTGTGCTGGCCGTCCCCGGAGGAGAGCCTTCCCCCTCTGCGGCATATCCTGAGGAGGATCCGCACACGAGTAACGAAATAAAGATAATGGCTGTCCCCAGTCTCTTCAAGGTTTCCCCCTTTGACTTCTTTGGGAGGGCGTTTCTGATTCGTCCGACCCATGATTGAAATGAGCAAGTTTCCTTAGCGCCGGGCCGTGCCCGTTAATGGGCGCGGCCCAGCTCTTGTCTTTATTTATTTTTCAAAACAATGGTTTCGCCTTGCAGGAACAACTTGGCCCCAGCCGCCATGGTGTCTTACCGGTGTTAATGACCTGGTTCCCCTGGACGATTTTCTCGGTGGCGCCAGCAGCTTCGGCCACCTTGTTGTTCATCGTCACCCCTTTGGCCATCATATCCGACCGTCTCTGGTCATATGAAAGCCGTCCACCATCATTTTCAAGCCCTTTCCGGCTACATTGGGGTTTGTCAGGTTATCCATGAAAGTTTTTTCACCCTGGGCAAACAAGGTAGCCCCCTGGGTGGCCGTATTCCGGCCATCCTGGCCACCATGACCAACAGGGACAACACCTTTGCCAACTTGCTTTGCCGATTTTTCATACAACCTCCTTTATGATGATGTCGCTGCTCCAGCCGCAGCGTGGAGCTTGAAAGCGGACTTTGACCCGAACCTGGACCCCATCGTTCGGATTATGGCAGGCAGGCTGCGCCGAGCCCTTGAGCAGTACTACCGGGGCCAGGGAAAGAGCGATGGGGTGGTTGTCATCAAGGTGCCCAAGGGCTCTTATGTGCCCATTTTCCGCTCGGTTTCGAGGCAGGAGGGCGCAGGCGTTGTCATGTCTGCAGTTCGCCAAGAGCCATTTCTGGCGCTCCCCTCAGGCCCCTCCGTGGCGGTAATGCCCTTACTCAACCTGATGGGCGACCGCAAGCAGGAGTATTTTACCGAAGGCCTGGCGGAAGAATTGACCAGTGAACTGGCCCGCTATCAGGATTTGCGGGTCATCGCCTATGAGTCCACCCGGCGGTGGAAGGGAAAGAAGATAGACCCCCGAACCGCGGGCCAGGATCTGGGGGTGCGTTTTCTGGTGGAGGGCAGCATCCGGAAGGATGCCAAAACCGTGAAGATTAATCTCCACGTGGTGGATACGCAAAACGGCCAGCGGGTCTGGGGGGAGCACTATTGCCGGGAACTCAAGGCTGACAGTCTCATCGCCCTACAGGAGGAAATCGCGCAACAGGTGGCGGCCAGAATCGGCAGCCTGTACGGTGTCATCTTGCAAACTCTTTCCCGGGAGTCCCGCCGGAAGCCCCCTGAAACACTTGAGACCTATGAGGCCTTCCTGCGGTTCTATCATCATGTCACCGTCATGAGTCCCGAGACTTTCGCCGAGACCTTGAAGGTGCTGGAACAGGCAGTCACTCGGGAACCAGAATTCGGCTTCGCCTGGAGCTTATTGGCATTTCTTTATGCGCAAAGCTACTCGCTGCATTTAGCTCCCATGGACGCCCCCCTGGAACGAGCCCTGTCCGCGGCCCAGAAAGGGGCGGCCCTGGAACCGGAGAACCAGATCGCCAGGACAGCCCTGGCTCATGTGTACTTCTTCTGTAATGAGCGGGAGTTGTTTTTAGCGGAAGCTGAAACCGCATTGGCCCTCAACCCCAATGCCGCCGGTCTCATCGGGTTTCTTGGCTGGCTCCTGGCGCTGTATGGCGAATGGGAGCGGGGACTGACCATACTGGAAAAAGGCATAGCGCTGAATCCCCACTTCCCAGGATGGTTTCACATGGCGCCATTTTTTTATTTTTTTCTCCAGGAACAGTGCGAGGAAGCCTATCAGGAGGCCATGGCCTTTCAGATGCCTCAACTATTCTGGGACCCGCTGCTCAGGGCTGCGGCCTTAGGCCGTTTGGGCAGAAAAAAAGAAGGAGCCCAGGCGTTGGCGGAGTTGCTCCGCCTCAGGCCGGATTTCCCCACCGCCGGTCCCTTTCTGATCAGCTGCTATGCCAAATTCCCCTACCTGATCGACGGCCTCCTGGACGGCTTGCGCCTAGCCGGCCTCAAGACTTGAACCATCATCGGGACCTGGGCCAGGCCTCCCGATCCCGCTTCCCTTACCGCTTATCAGGCGAGCCGGGCTTCGGAGTTGGTAAGTTAGTCAAATTTTCCAGCGCCGCCTCCAGACGGCCCCGCTCCCGGGCCAGCAGATTTTCCCCTTGCAGAACCCGGCGCAGCAACTTCTCGGCTTCTTGGGGTGCTCCTTGTTGCGTGTAAATCTCCGCCAACAACAGATATCCGTCCACAAAGCCGGGCTGCCGCGCCAGAATATCCTGCAAAGTCGCCGCAGCATTCTTAAGGTCCCCTTGCTCCTTCTGGTAGAAGGCCAGGGTATAGGCGTATTTAGGCTCCTGGGGGTTCAGTTCCACTGCCTTCTTGCACCAGGACAGGGCTTCCTTGGGGCGATCCTTGGCGCTAAGGATGCAGAGGTTATAGGCCGCCGGCGCCATCTTGGGGTCGAGGCGGAAGGCTTCCTTAAGCTCCCACTCGGCCTCCTTGGCCTGGTTCTGCTCAGCCTTGAGCAGCCCCAGATTGAAGTGCGCCGCACCGTTGTCCGGGGCAACTTTAATGGCCTTCTGGAGGAACTTCTCCGCCTGCTTCTTCTCACCTGTTTGGGCGTAAGCCATAGCGGCGTTGACCATTACGAGGGCCGCCCGTGGCTCGATCTTGAGCGCGGTGTCATAAGCGGCCAGGGCCTCCTTGACCTCCCCCCGGTTGAGATAGTAATTTCCCAGGTTGTAATGGGAACTCCATTGGTCCGGCCTAGCCGTGAGAGAGGCCAGGTACTCGTCTGTGGCCTTCTTCACCTTATCCTGATCCTCGCCCTGAACCCAGGCGGTAGGATAACGGGCCAGAGAGGCCGCGGCCCGCACCCGCACCAGCCGATAGCCGTCTCCAGCGCCCGCAACCAGGGTCTGGAAGCTCTCTGGCCCCGGCCGCACCGATAGTGCTTCCGCCGCCGCGGCCCGCACCAAGGGGGAGGAGTCCTGACTGGCTTTGAGCAGAGCGGCGAGCACCCGCTCATCTTGAGCAGCCATAGTCAGGCGAATAAGGGAGGCGGCGAAGACCTCATCCCGTTCCGGACTCGTGATATAGGCCAGCATCTCCGGGATTTTCTGCCAGTCGCGCTTCCGGGCTGCATCGACGAGGCCGGCCCGATAAAGGAACGGCGCCTGGTAGTCCCGGGTGCGCCATTGCCGCACGTTCTGGTCGGCCCAGGCCGCATCTTTGTCTTTATGACAGAGGTTGCAGGCATTAGGCGACCCAAACTTTATGGATGCAGCCGGCGCCGGCGGTAGCATGGAGTGGTCGCTCCGGTTCATGCGGGCAAAGGCGGTCATGGGCATGTGACAGTAGACACACTTGGTGGGCACTCCCGGCTTGTCCGGTGGATGATGGATGTGCTCCGCGGCCTTGGCCACCCGCTCAGCGTGGCAGGGGAGGCAGGCGTCGTTGGTTTTGGCCTCGTCTTTAAAGCGGTAGCGGCCGCTACTGGTGTGGCACTTGACGCAGTCCAGCTGGCCCGCTTTGACGCAGGGGCTCATGAGCCAGGTGGTGTAGGTATAGTTTTCCCCCAGGTCCCGCCCGTCGGGATAGTAGTCCGGGTTTTCCAGGGTCACGAGATCGAAGTGGTCCAAGAACCGGTTCCCGGGCGGAAAAACCGTGGTGAGAGGGGAGGTCTTGGCATGACAAGAGCCGCATGAGGCGTTGTGCTGCTCATGGGTGAACTTTTTAACGCTGACGATCTTGAGGTCCGGGGGTAATTGGCCCTTAGGTGCGGCCTGCATAACTTCGTTATGCTCTTTGGAGGGGCCGTGGCAGGTCTCGCAGTTAATGCCCGGCTCTGCCCAGGTGGTGCGGTAGGTGTCGGTGGCCAGGTCGTAGTTGGAGCTGAATTGGCTCACATGGCAGTTGAAGCAGGCAGTGTTGAAGGTGTAGGGCCATTCCTTCCAGTGGACCGGCGCCTCGGGCGGGTTGGAGCCGAAATGGCGCACCCCGCTGGCCGCGGTGTCAAACCATTGTTTGGTGCGCACGTCATAGGCCACCGGCAGGGTCTGGAGGCGTCCTCGCTCCAAAGGGGTAAGAAAATAATAAACGTTCTTGCCGCCCAGGGCGTGGAGGATGGGATATTTCTTTTTCTTCCCTTTAGGATCAGTTTCCAGGACCCAGCCGGCCTGGGGGCCAATATCGGCCCGATAACGGTACTTACCAATGACTAGATCCTTTGCCTGAGGGGTCAGGTTGGCCCGGGAGAATTCCGGGTTGTATGGCTGCATGGCCAGCCCGTGCCGGGAGGTGGACCAGAGCTGGTAGAATTTCCCGTGACATTCAATGCAGCTCTTGGAGCCGGCGTAGAGGGAGAGTTCCTGGGGGAGTCCAGGGTCTGCCGACTTGACCTGCGCCCCTGCAAAGCTAACAAGGCAAACCATCACGGCCAAGGCCGCTAATGTCGCCCCGACGGTTAAGCCGAAAAGCCTGGGCATTTTGACCTACCCCCCAGGCGATTTTACCAAGATTAAAGTTAAGAAGTAAATCTAAATACTTTGGGTCGCAGTGGTTAGTATTCAGAGTGATACCGTGCCACCTGCGACAATTATCACCTTACCCTGAAAAATGATAGCTATCAACTCGTTATCTGGAACGGGTAGCTGTGAGGGGAACGATTTTTGGCGTCCGCGTTTCAAAGAAGACGGATTATCGGCCGAGAGGGCAGGAGGCCATCAGGTCGAAAAGAGGCGATATGCTCTGGAGAACAAAACCATCTCAAAGCCTCTTAAAGTGCACATCTATAGCAGTGAGCTGGCATTTTACGTCTCCTGGTTTTCTGCCCCATGGCAGATTATTCCCGGGAAGCAACCCCCTGAAATGTTTGGCATCGTCCCAAATCGACATCCAGTTCGCAAAAATAAATTAAATAGCTAATTATTTGACAAATTATATAAGCTCTAATGATATAAAATTCCAGAAAAAGCCAAACCCGCTGCAAGGCGGGGGCGGAAAGCCACGGATCTCTAACCTAACCTGAGACAGCCGGGTTGCCTGACAAGGCGGCACGGGTTTTTTATCAATTCCTTCATATTTGATTCTAAGGGAAAAGAGCCATGAAGAAAATAATGGGTTTCTTGGTTTTGGCTGCGGTACTCCAATGTTTCATTATAAATCCAGTCTCCGCTAATTTAATAGTGGACACCGGCTCCAGCGCATCAGAGTATGGTGGATATGGAATTACTTATGGCAATTTTGACGGAAAATATCAATGGCAATACGTCGCGGCCCAGTTTTCTCTTTCTCAGCCCAGTACTCTTACGAGCGTGCAGGGTTGGATCGGCAGCATAGATGCTGGGAATGCCGATTTTGTCATCTATACGAATAGTGGTAGCGACCTGCCCGGCACTGAAGTCTCCCGTACATCACTTTATATACCTAAGACTTATGATGACATAACCTATAAGATTAACGCAGGCTGGTACGGGCCTTCCGGGTTAAGCGTGAATTTGGCCGCAGGCACCTATTGGGTATCATTCGAGACCAAAGACCACTTTTTTTACGGCACTTTGCCCAATCCTTCTACTAAGCCTTTAAGCCGAGAAGCAGTATATGCGAAAAATGACCTTTCTGATCCCCCTATTGATTACTGGTATGCAAGCGACCTTAATCTTGGAGTTAGAATTTACGGCGATGTCATCCCAGTCTCCGCTAATTTAATAGTGGACACCGGTTCCAGCGCATCAGAGTATGGTGGATATGGAATTACTTATGGCAATTTTGACGGAAAATATCAATGGCAATACGTCGCGGCCCAGTTTTCTCTTTCTCGACCCTGTACTGTTACGAACGTGCAGGGTTGGATCGGCAGCATAGATGCTGGGAATGCCGATTTTGTCATCTATACGAATAGTGGTAGCGACCTGCCCGGCACTGAAGTCTCCCGTACATCACTTTATATACCTAAGACTTATGATGACATAACCTATAAGATTAACGCAGGCTGGTACGGGCCTTCCGGGTTAAGCGTGAATTTGGCCGCAGGCACCTATTGGGTATCATTCGAGACCAAAGACCACTTTTTTTACGGCACTTTGCCCAATCCTTCTACTAAGCCTTTAAGCCGAGAAGCAGTATATGCGAAAAATGACCTTTCTGATCCCCCTATTGATTACTGGTATGCAAGCGACCTTAATCTTGGAGTTAGAATTTACGGCAAGTTCAAGGCGGTCCCCATCCCCGGCTCGCTCTTCCTGCTATTAGATTAGCTGAGAAAGCACGATAAAGGCGGGGTCATATCTGGCTTCGCCTTTTTTGTTGGGGAGTTACAATAAAAAATAGAGATTAAGCTTGCCAAACCCTTCACTTATCATCGGATCGGCAAAATCTGCGGATATGGTCTCAATATCAGTTCTTGTTTTTGGTCGCCATCTTTCAGGGACAGCGTGAGGTGAAAGCCTGATTGAAGGCGCTCAGTATCGAGGAGTAGTGCGAGGGATCACCTGACGCTTCAAACTATCCATGTCACCCGGCTTGACATCCCCTTCGGTAAGGTAGCCCTTCTTTTGGGTGTCGCAGGCGTCAAAGAGCTCGGCAGCCGCCTCTTGGTTCTGGGACTGAGCTATGAATTTCTCCCGTGCCAGCTTCCCTTCATTAGCCCCTATGGACTGGCAGAACTTGTCGAACTCAGAGCTTGAAGATGACTTTGGGGCAGCAGCTGTTGAAATGTCGCCACCGCATCCCAAGGTGAAAATGAGGGCGGCCGGGACAAGAAATCTGTACCATTTCATGACGTCTTACTCCTTAACCTGTTATCATCCAAATTTATGCTGCAGGCTTGGCCACCACGATCAGGAAAGGATTTTGTGGGGTTTTCCCCGAGTTTAAACCCTAAAGAGATCTTCCGCCCAAGCAGCCTTTTCCTGAGAATATTAATAAAAATAATCACTTTTTTAAAAAAATCCAGGCATAAAAGGTCCGGTAATTTAATCAGGAAACGGGCAGTAGGATAGCTGCTAATTTGCCAAAACCTTCCCTTATCACCGAGCCAACAAAAACTGCATATACGATCTGCATCTCTTACGCGGGCATCTGTGGGGCGTATGACTTCAGATGTCGGTGATGGGGGAACGCCAGGTCACCGGCGGGAATGGCAGGAGTTTTTCAGGCTAAAAAGTATAGATATGATCTGGATGAACTAAGCTTCCTGCGGCTATTTGTATGTCAGATAGGGTTTTATGTGCTTGCAAAAAGTGTGTTGTTGAAATGCGACCCCATAAACTGTGACCGGCCAGATAGGGTATCTGAGCCGGTCGGTAATCATGGAACGGACCGAAAAAGTATTCCAAGAATATATAGAAAAATTAGAGATAACAATCGGGGGATACCTGAATTGATCAGTCGCGTTTCCTAAAAGGGGAATATCCGGCCCTTAACTGCCAGAGGGAGGATAAGATAGCCAGTCGCCTGTGTAGGGTAGGATGGCAGTCTCCGGAACCCCTCATGGTTGAGGCAATGCGGTGGATTCTGCGGAATTTATAAATGATCAGGTTGACTTAATCGGAATGTTACAGAAGGTTCCCGACAAAAGCTCTAAAGCTACTCCGATATCGTGGTCACCTGATGATGGGGAGTCGATGCGAACAACCCGACTCATCGCATCAATAAAGGTTGCACCAGGAAAACCGAGCCTTTCGTCTGCCGGTGTGATGGTGAAATCTCGGACTTGGCCTGGTTCCAGAGGCGGAGTGTCATTGGACACGAAATAGAATCCGCCGCCGCTTATATTTTTCAAAACGCCAGAGTTTACCCAGAAAACTTCCGGGGATTCGGGTAGTTGGATTCGGAACTTGATGGGAATGGAAATGTAGACACGCCGATGCCTCCGCCGTTCCATAGCCTTCTCCATTGGTCAAATGAGGTGAACGTAAAATAATCCTAAAAAATAAAAAGGCAATTAAAAAAAAGGGGAATTTTTAAAGGCCGCATCTATATCGAGGAGGTCATGGTTAAATGAAGGGGGATTGGGTGGGGAACCTGGGTAAATAAGGCCATCCACAATATGACGGAGAGACCGGCAATAGAAAGGGTCGGTCCGATGGGGGAGGATAACGGGCCGACCCCAAAACCCCCAGGGGGAGCTGGGGGTACTACGGGCTAACCGAGTTAACTATATTTTGCCACATTCAATGTCCCGAATCAAGAGGAATGAATTGGAAGGTGCTCTGGACGAGACAAGTTGGACAGAAACGCACGGTTTAGAGGCTATGGATAATAAGGCGATACCTTGCCAAACCCTTCTCTTATCACCGAGCCAGCAAAAGCTGCAGACATAATCTCCATATCCTCCAGGGGCATTTGTGGGGAGGAAGATTTCAGTTTCTTGGAGTAGGGGGAGGCCTTGACATCAGCGAGGGAGGCAAGATAATCTTGCGTCCATAGAATTATAAACTGTCAATTGCCATGCTAGACAAACTCTTGATAAAGGGGCCTGTGACGAGGCTGCGCTGGCTTTGGTCCGGAGGTTGCCAGTGATGGATAAAAATCTATTTCTAAATCCCCAATTTCCGTTAATGGCCTGCCAATGTTCCCTTTGAGTTTGTGATACAGACGACCCAGGTAAGCGAGGTCTTCCAGGATAATAATACCTTTCCTGATGTCACCAAGATAATTCGCTACCACAAATATGCAGGCCGGCTTTAGGTCATGACGGAGTTGAACATTTACCAGCACTCCTTCTTCACCAACTCCCTGGTCTAAAATCCCCCATTCAGGCGGCCACATGGGCATCTGCCTCCACGTCAAACCTCGTATTTGCATAATACCCCCTTAGACTTTATTCGCAGTTCATCTATCAATAAATTGCCTTAAGGCCGACCTCACTTCCTTAATTAAGAAATTCCTAATTTGAGACTGATCAATGACTAAGCTCTTGCCAAACACTTTTTCCAAGCATCTGGTGTTCATTTAATTCACAGATGTGGTTATAAAGGGGTTGTTGTGAAAAGAACATTATGAATTCCAGCCTCCTTTTAAGGGGAATAGTGAAATAAAGGGGGCTTTCCATAAATACCGCCACAATTTCCCTCTTAATTTGCCGCGTGTCCATTGGATAATTTCTCCTAGCTTTGATGCGAATATTTGGTTTTAAGTTCTTAATATGGCAAAACCGCATATGTTATCTTCCTCATTTGCACTCCTGGTCAACTGATTGGATAAAACATACTCGGAAGGATTTCAAAAAGATATCAGGGAATACACTGATTTTTTGGGGGGAAATTGATGATTTCTTGCCTCTATCCATGCCCTTAAAATTTTGAATAGACTAAGTAGAGCAGGATGAACAAGGCGCAACTCATCGAAGCTCTGGCCAAAGCTGAGAATATTACCTTGAGCAACGGTATCGGAGTGGTGTGGCCGTGGTGGACGCATAACATAGAGGATTAAGCCATTCTTAAAAAAGGAGCCCGGTCATGAGAAAAGTCCTGTTGATTTGCCTGTCGTTAGTTTTGGCGTTGGTCGGCTGGAGTGCTGTCGGCGCTGAGGATGGGTTTTATGTAATACCAAGCATGAAAGTCGCCCTTCCCAAGACCGGCCAGACACAAAAATATGGTACGGGAGATGACGGGGCCTTTGAGATGGGTGTAGCCTGGCCTACCCCGCGCTTTACCGACAATGGCAACGGCACCGTAACCGATAGGTTCACCGGGTTGATGTGGATGAAGAATGCTAATTGTATTGAAAGTTATTATCCAGGTTTTGACAAGGATAATACCCGGAGATGGCAAAGTCACCTGGGTCCATGCCCTTGACTTTGTCGCCGGTATAAATTACGGGTTTTATCCCCTGTGGGGAGCGGGTTACAGCAACTGGCGCCTGCCCAACATTCGGGAACTCCATAGCCTGCTCGATTTTGGCAGAACTGTATTTCTCTTGCCGGAGGGCTACCCATTCCAGGGGTGCAGTATGAAGCATATTGGTCGTCGACTACCCCTTCCCACTACACCCCCGCCGCATTTATATTGGATTTCGTCGAGGGTACCCAAATGAACATGAACAAGACGGAAGACCATTACGTGTGGCCTGTGCGAGGCGGTCGTCAATGAGGAGGCCTGTTACCTGGCAGCGAACCCAAAGTGACGGAGGCTCTACACCGGACCATAAGGCTCGCGGCCTGGACCCGAAGAAATTCCCGCTCGTGTGCAAAGAGTATTCCGAGCCCGCAGCAAATTGGCTAAAGCAAGGGGCTTGGGAGATTTGGGGAGGAAAAAGAAAGCGGCTGCGAAATAATCTCAGAATAGCCGATAGGCGATCGGGCGACCAGTCCCGGTAAGGGCCTCGGTATACGCCACAAAGGAGTAGAGCAGGATGAACAAGGCGCAACTCATCGAAGCTCTGGCCAAAGCAGAGGAATATTACCTTGAACAAGGCCGAAAAAAGTAAAAAAGCCCCTTCCTCAGAGGGGCTTTTTTGCACCCGTACTTTACTCCCACGTTATAAGGAAGCTTTGACCTTGGTCTCAGGCCGGGCCGGTTCGGCCATCTCTTCAAAGTACGGTTGGAAGACATCCTCGGCCAAGCGCAGCATTAATCCGCCGCACTGGGTGCACAGGGCCGTGTGATCATCAAGTCCGGCCACCCGCTGATCACGGCCACCACAGTCCACACATTGGTATTCGTAGATCGGCATAATTAATCTCCCATTTAGCCAGGTCGATGGTGCAGGCCTTATGACTATTATCCCTTGGCATTTTTATATGTCAGGGTACGCCAAAGCGCCATCGGGCAAACTCTGAAATTTGGGTAAGATTTCCCTTATTTTTTCGATAACTTGAATTTGAAATGCGATTGAGCGCCAAGGTTTTTCTTTTTTGGGCAAGGGGAAATTCCGAGATGGAAAAAATATGTGGAGAACATGTAATTCCAGAATCATTCGATCTTGCCCATTACCAACCAAGAGCAAAGGAAATAGCCGATTATCACACCAACGACCACGCCGGGAAAAAAACTGATTTGCACCACCGTAATGCTCCCCCATATTGGACGCAGAACCGTTTCATGGCCAGTTTTCAGGAACAAGAGTTGGGTCCTCCGAATGCAACCCTGCCCCTGCTGCTAAAAGCCACCTTCCAACGGGGCTTAAATTAAAGGCTCCCTTTAATTTAATCAAATGTGCTGGAACGAATTTTAAGTTAGCTATCGAATCGCGGGTGAATTGAGGGAAAGCTCTTAAAATATAGAGATGGACTCATTTTGGGGAGAGTTCACAGCATCGTGAAAAAACTGGGCGGGAAACACTATAGCCGCAGAGGGGAAACAGATTCTGGAGATCTCCTTCCCTGTCTATCGAAATTTATTAAATTCCCATTTTCTTCATTTATCGATGAATTTCATTGATCTTCCTTTAAAATACCCCTCAAAATCACTATCTACTGGATATTTTTAATAATTCAATTGAAAAGATAATTTTCAGCGAGTGCCCTTTTCGCTATATTTGCTCATAACTTCAATTTTTAGCCTGATAATTTCCCTTCGTTCCCGCCGGATGTTGGGGCCACTTTCTCTCGCCGCACCTGAAATCATGCTCCCCACAAATGGCCGTGCAAGATATGGAGATTATATATTCAATTATTTGCCATAGTTAATATTTTCCTGATAGTGGCAAGTTATCTTCTATTCATGCTCGCCTTTTTTAAGAAAGGTTAATTTCCTCAGTGCAGTGTGTTATCATGGCTTCCACGAAAAGAGAAAACTTTCCGGGGTTAAACTCGGAAAGAGCGGTCGCCAAACCCATTTTTCGACTTCAGTGCGCAAGGTTGCCGCATGATCTTGGATCAAAGAAGAGAGGGGAACCGTGAGCGAACTGGCAATTTCTTTGGTTGCTTTTGCCTGCATCTTCGGCGGCACGATGCTCGGTATGATCGTTCGCACTTTTCTACCCGAACATCATTTGAGCGATGAGTCAACGGATGCCGTGAAGCTGGGGGCCGGTACGATAGCTACGATGGCTGCCCTTGTCCTTGGCTTGCTAATTGCCTCGGCCAAGGGTAGTTTTGACACGATGAGTAGTGAGCTCAGGAAGGAAGGCTCTCGCATCATCCTGCTTGACCGCGAAATGAGCCATTATGGAACGGAGACGAAGGGAGCCCGCGATCTGCTGCGCCGCTATGGCGCATGTACTATCGAACAGATGTGGCCGGAAGACAAGATCGGGCCAGTGGTAGCTAAAGTTTGCGAAGCGGGGGGTGATATCGAAGCCGTCCAGGAAAAACTCCGGCAGCTGTCCCCACGGACCGACGCCCAACGCTGGCTTCAGTCCCGGGCCTTGCAGGTCAGTGGTGAAATTGCGGAAGCACGTTGGCTCCTTATCGCGGAGATCGGGCAAAAGTCAATCCCTATGCCGTTTCTTGTGATGCTGGTCTCCTGGCTTACCATCATCTTTACCAGCTTTGGCTTGGTCTCCCCTCGTAACCCAACTGTAATTGCCATCTTCCTTGTCTGCGCGTTTTCGGCCGCATGCGCATTGTTTCTGATTCTGGAGTTGGATTCTCCGTACGAGGGGCTGCTAAAAGTCTCCAGTGCCCCAATGCGTAACGCCCTCACACATCTCGATGGGATAGCTACTGGGACGCCGCAATAACTATGTTCGACGGCCTGGCGTTCCCCTATCACCGCCCTCTAAAATCCTCCTCCCCCAGATGCCGTACAAGATATGAAGATCATTTATGCATTTTTTGCCGTCTCGGTGATAACTCAAGGGTTTGGCAAGTGAGTAGCTAAGCTTCCGGTTAGATTTGACCAAGTAAAATAGAACTTTGTTTTCTTATAAAATTTGTGCGATCATATATTTCCTACGAAATAATTTGGCTACAAAAAGGGGAAGCTTTCCGGGGTTAAACTCGGGTTTGCCTGATGAAATAATCGCCCTTTTCGGCATGGGAGGAAATACTATGAAGCTTCGACATCTCAAGTTATGGATCGTCCTTGGGGTCATTGCTCTGGTTCTCCGGCCGGCCGACGCCGCTGCTGGTAAAAATGCAGCCCGCATCGCCGGTGGTTCCTCCCACAGCCTGGGGCTGAAGGCCGACGGCACGGTCTGGGCTTGGGGATATAACGGCTCCGGCCAGCTGGGAGATGGCACTACGACCGATAGACATAGCCCCGTCCCAGTGTCGGGGGTGACCGGCTGTGTGGCCATCGCAGCTGGTGACTACCACAGCCTGGGGCTGAAGGCCGATGGCTCGGTCTGGGCTTGGGGATATAACGGCTCCGGCCAGCTGGGAGATGGCACCACTACCAATCGACTTACCCCCGTCCCAGTGTCGGGGCTGACCGGCTGTGTGGCCATCGCCGGTGGTTCCTCCCATAGCCTGGGGCTGAAGGCCGACGGCACTGTCTGGGCTTGGGGAAATAACGGCTCCGGCCAGCTGGGAGATGGCACCACTACCAATAGACTTACCCCTGTCCCAGTGTCGGGGCTGACCGGCTGTGTGGCCATCGCCGGTGGTTTCTCCCATAGCCTGGGGCTGAAGGCCGACGGCACGGTCTGGGCTTGGGGATATAACGGCTCCGGCCAGCTGGGAGATGGCAGCACTACCATAGACTTACCCCCGTCCCAGTGTCGGGGCTGACCGGCTGTGTGGCCATCGCCGGTGGTTCCTCCCATAGCCTGGGGCTGAAGGCCGACGGCACTCTCTGGGCTTGGGGAAATAACGGCTCCGGCCAGCTGGGAGATGGCAGCTACTACCAATCGACTTACCCCCGTCCCAGTGTCGGGGCTGACCGGCTGTGTGGCCATCGCCGGTGGTTCCTCCCATAGCCTGGGGCTGAAGGCCGACGGCTCCCTCTGGGCCTGGGGATATAACAGCTCCGGCCAGCTGGGACTGGGCGATACCATATGGCGCCCTATCCCGAAGCAGATCACAGTATTTAACGCTCCGCGCGTCGTCGTGATTCCATTGTTTTGAGGCGGCTGTATGGGGTAGTTCGGCTCCGCCTTCGCCTTGAGATACAGCTTCTTCTAACTGACAGCTCACTGCTATGATCCGACAGTTATCACAGACTTAAAAACTTTCCCATATCCAATCCATATCCATACTTCTTGGCCTGAAAAACTCCTACCGTTCTCTCCGGTAATTTGGCGTTCCCTGATCACCGACAACTGAAATCATCCTCCCCACAAATGCCCTCGGATGATATGGTTATCTTATCTGGATTTTTTCCCACCCAAGCGATAATTGACGATCCTTGGCAAGTACTATGGCAGCCTTGATTGTTTGGGTGATCCTGAGGGCGTCAAGGAGAGAGTTTATGAAAAGAGTGGCCTGCATCGGTAAGAAAGAGACATCACCGGAAGAGCAAAATTTGCTTATCAAGATCGGCGGCTGGCTGGCTCTCCAAGGCTTCACCGTCTCCAGTGGCAATGCCGCCGGCAGCGAGCGGTTCTTTGCCCTGGGTGTTAGTATGGTGAACCCCCGCCTGGTGGAGCTGCATCTGCCCTGGGAGGGCTACAACCCTGAGTTCATCTTCCTGTTGAACCAGGTGATTGTGGAGCCCGACACCCATGAGCGCCAGATGCTGGTCAAACAGTTGCATCCGAAACCGGACACCCAGAACGACCGAACGGTCAGGTTGCACTGCCGCAATATCGGTATCATCGAAGGCACCGAGTTTGTCATTGCCCTGCCCAACTGGGACAAGCCCGAGGGCGGTGGCACCGGCATGGGCCTCAAGGTGGCCGAGCACTTCGGTATCCGTATCTTTGATCTCAGCAAAGAGGAAGACCGGCAGCGTATCCTGGCCAAGATCGAAAACTAACCTCAACCCCCTAACTCTCTATCACTCAGTCATCGAGCCTCTGCCCGTCAAGGTCAGGGGCTTTTTTATTGGGCAAATTCAACAAGGAGCAGGATATGAACTAGCTATCCCTGCCGATTATCCCCGAAACATTAGCCGTCCAACCCCATTCCTGAGAAAGATCTCGCCACCACCGGAAGGTGACTTGTCCCCATCAGTTGTAACAATCGCCGAGCTAATCAACTTCCCATATCCAGAGCATCTCCAGCCTTCTGAGCCTGAAGGATCCCTACATCCCGCCGATAACTTCGACCTTCCCCTATCACCGCCATCTTAAATCTTCCTCCCCACGGATGGTCGCTGCAAGATATATGAGATGGTCTCAACAACTTTTTGTATTTTTTGAGGATTTTCGATTTTGGCAAGTTAATCGCTATCTCGACATAGTGCCATACCAGACACTAATTGAACTAAAGTCCCAAACTATTGCTATCGCCATTAGTTTTTTGGAATTAACCTTTGATGACACAGCATCACGCTTTGATAGAAAATTCCTGGCAACTTCGTCTTGGTTAGAAAATGCCCCCCCGGCAGGCCTACGCAGGAGTATTTTCCTACCAAATTCCAATTTACTATCAAAGCGTGATGCTGTGTCATCAAAGGTTAATTCCAAAAAACTAATGGCGATAGCAATAGTTTGGGACTTTAGTTCAATTAGTGTCTGGTATTTAGGCACTATGTCGAGATGACGATTAACTTCCCAAAATAAATAATCTCAAAAAATACGATGAGTTGTTGATACGATTCGTATCTACTTGCACCGACATCATCGGGCAGATTAAGTGGCGGTGATAGGGGTAGTCTAAGTTATCGGCGGGTATGGTAGGGATCCTTCAGCCGCCGCGATCCACCTCCCTCTGGATGGCTCGGGTGGCGATGCCCTCGTCGTGGAGCCCCACGTAGGTCTGGATGGGATGACGATCGCGAGGCGGGGTCTCGATGACGGTGATGTCGCGCACCCCGGCGAGCGACATCTGCAGGGTACGCGGGATGGGCGTGGCGCTGAGCGTGAGCACGTCGACGCGCACCTTGAGGCGCCGCAGGGCCTCCTTCTGAGCCACCCCGAAGCGCTGCTCCTCGTCGACGATCACCAGTCCCAGGTCTTTGGGCTTCACGTCTCGGGAGAGCAGCCGGTGCGTGCCGATGAGCACGTCCACCGAGCCGGCCGAGAAGTCCTTGATGATCTGGCGCTGCTCCTGGGCGGAGCGGAAACGGGAGATCATCTCCACCTTCACCGGGAACTCGGCGAACCTCTCCCGGAAGGTGCCGTAGTGTTGCTGGGCCAGGATGGTCGTGGGCACGAGCACCATAACCTGCTTGCCGTCGAGGGTGGCCTTGAAGGCCGCCCGCAAGGCGACCTCGGTCTTGCCGTAGCCCACGTCGCCGCACAGCAGGCGGTCCATGGGATGGGGAGACTCCATGTCGTCCTTGATGGCATCGATGGCACGGAGCTGGTCCGCGGTCTCCTCGTAGGGGAAGGCCTTCTCGAAGCGGACCTGCCACTCCCCGTCTTCCGCGTAGCGATAGCCTGTCACGGCTTGGCGTAGTGCATACAGGTGGAGCAGTTCTCCGGCCACCTGGCGGGCGGCCTTGCGCACCCGGCTCTTGACGTGCTCCCAGGCCTTGCCCCCCAGTTTTGAGAGGGCAGGGGCCGTCCCTCCGGCCCCCACGTAGCGCATCACCTTGGCTATCTGGTCGTGGGGGACGTAGAGCATGTCGCTGCCCTTGTAAGCCAGGTCGAGATAGTCGCGGGTCACGCCGGCCACGGTCTTGGTGGATATCCCGTCGAAGCGGCCCACCCCGTGGTCCTCGTGCACGACATAGTCGCCCTTGCGCAGGTCGCGGAAGCTGGACAACTCCAACCCCGCCAGGGGACGCCTCTCGGCGACCGCCTTGTGACGGCGCGGGAAGACGAGAGCGTCGGTGAGCAGGGCCAGCTTCAGGTCGGGGATCATGAAGTGACGGTGGAAGGCCCGGGCCAAGAAGGTGACCCCCGGGCCGTCGCCCACGCCTTCGGGGCCGGCCAGGGTGCCGCTGAGGCGGCTCAGCACGTACCCGGCCCGCTCGGCCTCGGCCCGCTGCTCGAAGGCGACGACCACACGGTATCCACCGTCCACGAGCCGCTGGATGGCCTGCTCCGCCTCGGGAAGGTTGGTGACCGGGAGCTCCCCGCTGGTGGCCCGGATGGAGAGCCGCGGCTCCTCGATGACGCCGCCCTCTGCGGCGCCGACGTCGGTTGTGGCGAGCGCGGCAGGAGCAAGTGCGGCGAAGGTGACCGTAGGCAGGGAGGCGAGCTCCCCGGCGACCGTGTCCCAGTCCGTGTAGCCGTAGGCGACCTGCCCGTCCGACGTGCCCCGGGCGTCCGCGGTGGAGGCCGGGCCACCGGCAACGGCGACGGGCGCGTCCGCAACGCCTTCGGCGCTGCCGCCCTCCGCGCCGCCGCCCAGCAGGTCGGCCAGATCGGCTTCGAAGGCCTCCACCCGGGCGCGGCCCCGGGCCGGGTCGAAGCGGATCACCCGGGTCCCTTCGGGTAGTAGGGAGGTGATGGCGCGGGGGCGCGCCCCGTGCCGTTCTCCGGCCGCGTACAGGTGGGTGGTCTCCACCGGTCCCAGCGACCGCTGCGAGTAGACCGAGAAGGAGCGCAGGCTGTCCACATCGTCGCCCCAGAACTCCATGCGCACCGGCGCGCGCTCAGTCACCGGAAAGACATCGATGATCCCCCCGCGCACCGAGAACTCCCCCGCATCCTCCACCTGGTCGACCCGCGTGTAGCCCAGTCCAGCCAGGTTGCGCACCAAGCCCTCGAACTCCACACGCGCGCCTGCCGAGACGCTCAGCGGAGGACCCAGGGGCTCGACGACCCCTTCCAGAAGAGTGGTCGCCTCGACGATCACGACCGCTCCCCCGCCCGCCGCCTTCTCTGCCATGCCGTCCCCCGCACCGTCAGGAGGCTCCAGTTCCCACAGCGCCCGAGCCCGGCGCCCGGCTACCCGCGGTTTGACCTCGCCCTCCGACCCGTGCCACACGCCGCGAGGAGGCAGATACACGACCGCTCTCTCCGGACAGTAGAGGGTCAACTCGTGTTCCAACTCCTCAGCCGTGTCCTGGTCAGGGGCGACGAGCAGGACCGCACACCTGCTCCAAGGTCTGCGTTCGAGCAGGGCCGCGCTGAGATAGGCGTGGACGAAGCTGGGAGCCGCCACCTCCGCCGAGCCGCCGGTGGCAGCGGCTACGGCCTCCTCGAACGCCGGCAGGCCGCGCAGCAGATCGACGAGCCGGGGCATCAGCCCTCGTTCCGGGATGCGTCCTCGCCGGAGGAGGCGGCATCGCGGCGGGAGGCCAGCCACTCCTCGGCGAGATCGGCGGCCGCGCCGATGAGGAGCAGCACCTCTTCCCGAGGTTCGCTGAAGGGTTCCAGCACGTGGTCGGCCAAAGGCCGATGAGAGGACGAGGGTCGGCCCACACCGACCCGCAGACGCCAGAACTCGCGGCTGCCCAGGGACTGCTCGATGCTGCGCAGGCCGTTGTGCCCGCCCAGACCACCGCCCTCCTTGAGACGCACGTCGCCGAAGGGCAGCTCGACCTCGTCGTGGATGACCAGAAGCTCCTCCACCGGCGTCTTATACCAGCGGACGGCTTCGCCCACGGAGGTGCCCGACAGGTTCATGAAGGTCGTAGGCAGGAGCAGTGCCACCCTCTGCCCGGCCACAGTGCCCTCCCCGGCCAGCCCCTTGAAACGGGAGCGCAGGCTGGGAAGACCGTGGCGGCGGCGCAATTCCTCGCCCACCATGAAGCCCACGTTGTGCCGGTGGTACTGATACTGGCTCCCCGGGTTGCCCAGGGCAGCGATGAGATAGACGGGTGCAGACTGCAACGGGTCAGACCCTCCGGGCCGTCGGATCCAGCGGAACATAGCGGCCGGCCGGTGCCTGCCCGCGAAGGCTACTCCTCTTCGCTCTTCCCGCCGATGACTTCAGGCTGCTCCGTCTCCTCGACGGCCGTGACCTCTTCCTCCTGCACCCGCGGCGGGAGCAACGCGGCGATCATGATTTCAGGATCGTCCACGATGGTGACGCCTTCGCCGGGAACAAGGGAAGCGACGCTGACATGCTGGCCGATCTGCAGGCCACTCACGTCGATCTCTATGAGCGCGGGGATGCTGTTGGGGAGCGCGCGAACAGTCACTTCGCGGTGTGCCCAGTCGAGGACGCCGCCGTCTTCCGCGCCGGCAGGAATGCCGACCAACTCGATCGCCACGGGCGCTTCAATCTCGACGGCTAAGTCGACCTCGTGCAGGTCGACATGGAGCAGTTGGCGACGGATGGGATGAAACTGCAGCTCTTTCACGACGGCATACAGCGGGCCCGGACGCCCCTGGCCGCTCTTGCGAGCCGCGCGCGCCTTGGCATCAAGACCGAGTTCGAGAACCACGTTGTGGCCATGGGCCAAGGCGCCCTTGAAGTCCTCGAAGGCGATCGAGATGGGAGTTGCGCTGCTTTCCTTCCCGTAGACCACACCGGGAATCCGGCCGCTCGCGCGCAGGCGTCGGCTGGGGCCGTTCCCGCTTTCCACGCGTTCCTGCACTGGCAGTTTGATCGTATCCATGTCAGATCTCCTCGCGTACGAAGTCCCGCGGCACCGGGAGTATCGCCGGCCGGGACTAGACCCGGGCCACCCGCCGCTAGAACAGCTGGTTCTCTCCCTGGAACAGCTCGCTCACCGACTCGTCGGTGAACACGTTCCTGATGGTATCCGCCAAGATACCGGCCGTGGATAGTACCACAATCTTGTCGACGGCTGCTCCCGACTGAAGGGGGATGGTGTCGGTGACGACCAGTTGCTTGAGGGCGGAAGCCGCGATGCGATCGTGCGCCGGATCCGAGAGGACGGGATGCGTGCAGGCAGCGTAGACCGCCTTGGCGCCCTTGCTCAAGAGTGCATCGACACCGTTCACCAGCGTTCCCGCGGTGTCGATGATGTCGTCTACGATGATGGCCGTCTTTCCGTCCACTTCCCCGATGACGAACATCACCCGGGAGACGTTGTGTTCAGGCCGCAACTTGGTGAGCACAGCCAAGGGGCACTCCAGGTGGTCGGCCAGCCTCTTGGCCGTCTTCAGGCCGCCGGCGTCGGGCGAGACCACCACGCAGTCTCCCAGCGCTTTGTCCTTGAAATAGCCACCGATCATGGAGAGAGCGGTCATGTGATCCACGGGCACGTCGAAGAAACCCTGCAACTGGCCGGCGTGTAGATCCATGGTCAGCACTCGGTCGGCTCCCGCGGCCTGCATCATATCGGCCACCAGACGGGCGGTTATGGGCTCGCGAGGGCAGCTCTTCTTGTCCTGCCGGGAGTAGCCCATCCAGGGCATCACGGCCGTGACGCGGTGGGCGGAGGCGAGCTTGGCCGCCTGGATCATGATGAGAAGCTCCATGAGGTTCTCGTTCACCGGGCGGCAGGTGGGCTGCACGATGAAGACATCGGCGCCGCGGATGCTCTCGCGGTACTTGACGTAGATCTCGCCGTCGGCGAAGGTCTTGATGTCGACCTTGCCCAGCTCCACGCCCAGCTTCTCGGCGATCTTGGCGCTCAGCTCCGGGTTCGCACGACCCGAGAACACCATCAGCGATCGATGGGGCGTTATTCGCATCGGGCCCGGCCCTCCCTCTCCCATTCAAGGTCCTCCGCGTCAATACTCTGCACCATCCCAAGGTACCACCGATGACGAGGGCTTGGATACGTCACGACGACGCCTCCGAGGAGCCGTCCAAGAACGTGAAGGGCCGCAGGCGCGTGCCGGGTTCGAGCACCGCGGAGCGGACATAGCAGTGAGGTAGCACGCAACCGGGGCCCACCTGCGTGTCGATTATCGTGGAGGAGGGCCCTATCTCGCTACCCTCGCCGACCGAAGTGCCGCCGGACAGCGTGGTGAAGGGCCGCACGATGACCCCAGGCGCAAGCTTCACCCCGGCGTCTACAATGGTGGAGCCCGGGTCGATGATGATGGTCCCGGCCAGCATGCGTTCCGTCTTGAGACGCTCACCAAGCAGGGCTTCGGCCTCGGCCAACTCGACGGGCGTATTGACGCCCAGCACCAGGCGGGGATCGGAGACCAGCGACGCCGCCACGCGCTCTCCACGGCGTCGCAATCCGGCCACAACGTCGGTGAGGTAGATCTCCCCCTGGTCGTTGCCGGTCCCGACCGTGCGGAGTATCTCGAGCGCCAGAGGGGCGGGCAGGATGTACATGCCGGTGTTGACCTCGCGGACGGCCAGTTCCGTTTCGTTTGCGTCTCTGTGCTCGACGATGCGCGCCACTGACCCATCGGGGAAGCGGATGACACGTCCGTAGCCGCTGGGGTCGTCGAGCGTCATGGTGAGCACGGTGGCGGCGGCGTTGGTCGCCCGGTGCTCCTGCAGCAGAGCCGCCAGGGCATCGCCTGTCACCAGTGGGGTGTCGCCGGGCACCACGAGCATATCTCCGCTGGGGATCTGCGCCTCAGCCGCCAGGAGAGCGTGTCCTGTGCCCCGCTGCTCGCTCTGCAGCGCGACCTCGCATCCGGGAGGCAGATGGGGCACCACCTGTTCGTAGCCGTGTCCCAACACGACGATGGTGCGCTGGGCGGAGACGGCCTGAACGGCCGCCAGCACATGCAGGAGCATGGGTCGGCCGCATACACGATGCAGCACCTTGGGAAGCTCCGACTTCATGCGCTTACCCTGGCCTGCGGCCAGCACGACGACGCTGCTGATGGGAGAACTCACCTGTTCCTGTACTCCGATACTGGCGCAGAATAGAGAAGGGAAGCTGGGGCGGCAGGATTCGAACCTACGCATCACGGGACCAAAACCCGTTGCCTTACCGCTTGGCCACGCCCCACCGCTTCCAACTCGCGGGCGACATGCCCGGAAGCCCAGGAAGTATAGGTCAGTGGTCGAAGGAGCGTCAAGAAAGGCCGGAGAAGCCGTGCCATCTCCTCCGAAGCACGCCTTCGGCAAGCTTCCTCCTAGACGGCACGGCTTCTCCCGGCTGTGGGTTTGGGGCGGGCACCTCGGTCGCCGCGCCCGCCTTTACCCTCAGGTCCGCGCTGCGCCGGCCGCCTCCGCGCGGCGGGCGATCGTGTCGGCCAGGCGGCTGAAGATGACGGCGTGCAGTGGGTAGAGGGCGTACCAGTAGACGAGGCCGGCCAGGCCCCGGGGGGCGAAATAGGCCGTCTGCACGAGGCGCGTGCTCCCATCGGACAAGGGAGTCGCTTCGAACTGCAGCCAGGCCAGTCCGGGGACTTTCATCTCCGCCCGCAGCCGCAGCAGCCTGTCCGGCTCCACGGCCTCCACGCGCCAGAAGTCGACGGCGTCCCCCACCCGCAACTCGTCCGGGTCGCGCCGTCCCCGCCTGACGCCTACTCCCCCGACCAGCCGGTCTGCGGCGCCGCGGATACGCCACGTGAAGGCCAGACTGGGCCAGCCCCGCTCGCCACCCAACCCCGCGAACACCCGGTAGACAGCGGCCGCGGGAGCGCGGGCCTGCCGCTCCCTGCGTTCCACGATCATCCCCTGGTCGTTGATGAGACACACGGGAGCCTCGACACCGCTGCTGGTGGTGACCGCGTCGCACCAGGAGGTCTCCACCTCTCCCGTACGCAGGGTTTCCAGGGCCTTCTCCACCGCCTGCCGGTAACCCATAGGATGGATGTCCCCGAACAGCCTCCGGGCGGTGTCGTCCCGCACGATCACCTCGCTACGCAGGCCCTCGATGAGCGGACGCGCGATGGAGGCCGGCACCGGCGTCACCCAATGCACCCAGTAGGAGGAGAGGCGCGGAGACAGGACGGGTACCGGCAGGAGCACCCGATGGAGACCGCGGACACGGGCGTAGCCGAGCATCATGTCGCCGTAGGTGAGCACGTCGGCTCCCCCCACCTCGACGACCCCGTCGAAGGCCTTGTCCGGAGCCGCCACCAGATAGTCGAGGATGTCGTCGACGGCGATGGGCTGGATCCTGGTGCTGACCCAGCGGGGAGAGACCAGCACGGGGACGCGCTCGGTCAGATGGCGGATCATCTCGAACGAGACGCTCCCCGACCCGACGATGACCGCTGCGCGGAACTCGGTCAGCGGCACTCCCGCTTCCCGCAGGGCTTCACCCGTCAACTGCCGCGAGCGCAGATGGGGAGACAGATGCTGCCCCGGGTCGCCGAGTCCACCCAGATAGATCAGACGGCCCACCCCCTCCTCCCGAGCAACCAGGGCGAAGGAACGGGCTGCCAGGAGATCGGCGTCCTCGAAGCCGGCGCCGGCGCCCATGCTGTGCACCAGGTAGTAGGCGATGGCGACCCCTCGGAGCGCGGGCGGGAGAGTCTCGGGGCGGGTGACGTCCCCCTCCACTATCTCCACCTGCGGGCTCCATTCGCGGCCCTGGAGGCGGGCGGCGTCGCGGACCATGACCCGTACGGGATACCCGGCGTCGAGCAACCTGGGGACGAGTCGTCCCCCGACGTACCCGGTGGCCCCGGTCACGAGTACCAGAGGCCGCCCTTGTAGGTGGTCGGGCCGTCCGGGCTGATCGGCCCTGTCGTGCGACTCGGCGCTCACGCGGTGGACCCCGCGAGGGCGGGGCGCGCGGCGTAGCCGCGCGCCACTAGGAGCCCACAGACGGATTCGGCCTCATCGGCCGACCGGCAGACTCCGAACAGGGTGGGTCCCGAACCGCTCATGAGCGCCCCGAGCGCTCCGGCGTCGAGGATGGCCTGCTTGGCTTCCGGCAGGTGGGGAAGCAGCGTGAAGCTGGCAGCCTCCAGATCATTTCGGAGCAGAGCGGCCACTCGCACAACCGCCTCGGTCGCGGCCGTTCCGTCTCTATCTCCACCCTCCCAGTCCCGGGCCACTTCTCTCCACGCCTCCTCAGCGGCCGACGCCCGAACCGCGAACCCCGAGATGTCCTCCGAAGCGGCAAGGCGGTCGAAAGCCGCGTACACGGCAGGCGTTGAGAGCGGTTCTGAGGGCAGCACGACGATCAGGGGAATCGGCGGCAGAGAGATGGGCCGCAGCTGATCGCCTATCCCCCGCCCGACGGCACCGCCCTGGCCCAGGAAGAAGGGCACGTCGGCCCCCAGAGAGACGGCCAGCGAGTGCAGGACCTCGGGCGCCGGCACGACCCCTCCCTCCTCCGCCAGCAGACGCGCCCCGGCCAGCAAGGCGGCCGCAGCATCCGAGCTGCCTCCGCCCAGGCCGGCTCCCACGGGGATGTTCTTCTCGATCCTCACCGAGCCGCTGATCGCGCGACCAGCGGCGCCCTCGAGGGCGCGCAGGGCCCGGACGGCAAGGTTCCGCTCCGGATCGGGGTCCGCGCCCGTATCGAGGGTCGGACAGTCGAGGGTGAGTTCCCCGGGGCGCTGCGCAGCCGCGCCCAGACTCAGGTTGAAGGAGAGCCGGTCGTGAAGCTCGAGCGGCGCAAACACGCTGAACAGCTCGTGATATCCGTCCCCACGGCGCGGACCGACCAACAGGGAGAGGTTCACTTTCGCAGATGCCTGGGTGGACAGATCCATGGGCATGCAGCCTAGGGGACGATCTCGACCGGGGTGCCGATGTACACGCGCCCGAACAGCTCCTCGGCCTCCTCCACGTACATGCGGATGCAGCCATGGGACGCCGCGGTGCCCACGGAACTGCTGGTGTAGGTGCCATGGATACCCACGCTGGGCGAGCTGATCCCCATCCAGCGGGTACCCAGCGGGTTGCCCGGCCCGGGACCTACGGGCTCCATGCCCTCCGCCCAGTCGGAGTCGGGCGGAGTCCAGGTGGGATTCACTACTTTGGAGATGATGCGAAAGGACCCTCGGGGTGTGGGGTATTCCGGCATGCCCACCGCCACCGAATAAGTCTTGCGCAGCTCGCCGTCGCTGTAGTGGTAAAGCTTCCGTTCGGAGATGTCGATGCGGATGGACCCGAGCATGAGGGCCGCCGCATCCTTGCCCAGTGCCTGCCCGCCGTCCAGGCCGTGCTTGGCGTTGTATGCAGCGACGGCCTCGGCCGTCGTGTCGTCGTAGGTTCCATTGGGCTTGCCTTCGTAGAAGCCTTTTCTGCGCAGTATGTCCTGCAGCTGATCGACGTCGCTGCCGATGGCGCCCAGCGTCATGGGCCTCGAACCGAAACTGCTGGTGGAATCGACCAGGAAGGGACTCGTCCAGAGGTCTTCGTGGCCGGCCTTGTCTCGAGCCGTCATGGCCAGCATGTGGAGGCCTTCGGCCAGCTCGCCCGTCTCGACGCCGAAGGACAGAAGGCCGGATGATCCGTTCGGGCTCTCGGTCAGCGTGATGGGTCGATCGTCCAGCGTGGCGCGCACGATCATGCCTTCGGGCATGGTGTCGCTCACGGTGAAGGTCGCCGCTGCGGAAGTCTCCTTCCAGGGCTTCTCGCCCTCGGGCCAGTCCGCGCTGTCGATGACCGGCGTCTCGTAGTCGGCATACGCCTCCCATTCCACACTCGAGCTGTTGCCCACGGCGTCGGTGGCGATGAGGACGAAGGCGTGATCGCCCTCCCCGAGGGCCAGATCGGCCGCGAAAGGCCCTGCCGAGAGCTGCGCAGGGCCGAGGGCGGCCTGATCGCCGTCCACGCGCAACTCCAGGGTCGATGGTTCGTCGACCTCGGCCGCGACGGGAGTGATCCGCTCCTCGAGAAGACCCTTGGAGGACAGGTCGAAGGAAGGAGCAACGACCCTGATCGCCGGAGGAGTGGTGTCGACGCTGAAACCCCAGCTCCTCGTGAGCAGGCGGGAGAAGACGTTGCTGGAGGTGTATTCCAGGACGACCTCGTGACGGCCGTCGGCCAGAGTGACGGTGGCCTCCACCGTGTCTGGGCGCAGGACGAGTCGCTCCGGAGCCAGGGCCTCTCCGTCGACCACTAACTGGACGTCGCCCCGGCCGGGGACGTAACCGAGCAGGTATGAAGAGATGGTCACGACGGCATCGGAAAGGACGACGTCGGCCGCCGGCGCCGTCTCTCCCAGGGCTACCGACCGTGCGCGCTCCACCCAGACGAAACTGCCGCCGCCCACCGCGAGGATCGCCAGCCCGACCAAGACCCAGGTCCACCAGCGCAGCCACCGTCTCCTCGGCAGGCGGGGACGGGCGATGTCGTTCCTTGCGCTCACTCTTCCACTCCTGTCCGCGACGGCAAGAGCATGGGACGTTCGCTCAGGAAGAGCATACCGTATCGTATGGGACCCGTAGGGCCCGGCCCCGGCCTCGGCGGCGGCAGACCCGGTGGCGACGCCGACGCCTCAGGCGTGAGATCCCGCCGTAGGCCCGGCCGCAGCCCGGGCCAGTTCCGCGAACTGCCCGGGCGTGAGCCTCTCCGCGCGCACGTCGGCCGGAAGGCCTAGAGGCTCGGTGAGAGCGAGGGCCTCCGCACGGGAGAGGCCCAGCCCGGCGGCCAAGGCGTTGACGAGGGTCTTACGCCGCTGCCCGAAACCGGCCTGGATAATCCGGCGCAACATCGCCGGCTCCGCCGCCGGAAGGGATTCCGCCGGCAGACGGTCGAACACCACCAGCGAGGAATCGACGTTGGGCCGGGGATAGAAGATCGACCGGGCCAGAGGCCTGATGCGCAGAATGCGGGCGTAGAGTTGCAGCCACACCGAGAGCGTCCCGTAGGTCTTGCTGCCGGGCGAGGCGGCCATGCGCTCTGCAACCTCGCGTTGCACCATCACGCAGTAGAGACGGATGCTGGGAAGCCGCCGCAAAGCCTCCACGATGAAGGGGCCTGCCACGGAGTAGGGCAGATTGCTGGCGCACAGCGTGGGCAGCGGGCGAAGCTCCTCCAAGGGCGCCTTGAGCACGTCCTCGAGATGAAGGCTGACGTTGCCACAACCGTGCAACGTGGCCGCGAGGGGAGCCGCGAGTGAACGATCGATCTCGAAAGCGTGCACATGGGCAGCCACCGCGGCCAAAGCCCGCGTGAGCACGCCCAGGCCGGCACCCACCTCCAGGATCACATCCTCGGGACCATGGCCGAGTTGGGCCAGGATGACCTCGATGATGTTGTCGTCGATGAGGAAGTTCTGGCCCAGATCCCGCTTGGGGATGACGCCGAACTCGTCCAGACGGGCCAGGGACACCTGGCGCGCGCGAGCACTCTCGTGGGGGGTGCCGCTCACCGAACGCGCCTCACCTGGACCGCCGCTCGCCGGAGAGGCCTCGCCGGCCTCTTCGCCGTCAGATCTCATCGCCCGCCGCCCGGCCGGCATCGCCCAGGCGTGGGAAGGCGCGCCGCGCGTTGGCCTCCACCTGGAAGGCCAGTTCCTCAAGGTCGACCTTGCGCAGTCCGGCCACGAAATCGTAAGTCTTAGCCACCAGCGCCGGACGGTTGGGTCGCCCGCGCAGGGGGACCGGAGTGAGATAGGGTGCGTCGGTCTCGAGAAGCAGCCGGTCGTTCGGTGCTCGGCGGCAGGCTTCCTGCAGGTCGGTCGCGTTCTTGTAGGTGACGTTCCCTGCGAAGCTCATGTAGTAGCCCCGGTCGAGGACCTCGGCCAACTGAGCGGTGAGCGAGAAGCAGTGGAGTATCACCGTCAGACCGGCGGCGTGCTCGTCCAGGACGCGCAGGGTTTGCTCGGCGGCGTCGCGCGTGTGGATGACCACGGGCAGACCGGCAGCGCGCGCCAATTCCAGGTGGCGGATGAAGACCTCTTCCTGGACGTCGTGGGGCCAATTGTCGTGATAGAAGTCGAAACCCGTCTCCCCCACGGCCACCACGCGCTCGTGAGCGGCGAGTTCCTGAAGTCCCGCTAATCCCTCAGCTGTGAGAAGCCCCGCCTCTTGCGGATGGAACCCCACGCTGCAGAACACCTCGAGGATGCCGTTCCGCCAGGGCGACGGCGTATCGCGACGACTCCAGGTCGGTGCCGGATTGGATGAGAAGCCCGACCCCAGCGCGAATGGCCTCGTCGATGAGCTGTTCCGGATCGGCCTCGGAGTGGTCCAGGTGGGTGTGGGCATCGATGAGCATGAGGATGGCCGCGAGAGAGCGAAGCCCGCGCGCGAGTGGCCGGGGCCGGCCCGCTACTCCTCTATGCGCGGGAAGAGCGGCGAGGCCGCCACCACCGTCAACCCGTCGGGAAGGAGGCCCCAGCGCGCTTCATCCCAGCTCGGGTCCGCACCCGAGAGCGATCCCGAAGGTGCCTCGGCGGCCGAGGAATGGAGACCGAGGCTCTGCCGTATAGCCGCGGCGGTCGCGGGTATGAAGGGGTACAGGATGACCGACAGCAGCCGCAGTCCTTCGGCCAGGTCCCAGAGGGTAGAGTCGAGAGCGGCGTCCGCGGTCATTGCAGGCGTGGCGCCTGACGCCGCCGCGGCCTCAGCCGTTGCCGGTCGCGGCCTCCGCCGTCGCGGCCTTGGCCAGCTTCCAGGGCGCCTGCTCTTCCACGTAGCGGTTGAGCCGGCGCACGAAGGTCCACGCGTCTCCAGGGCCGCGCTCAGGTCCAGTTCCTCGAGTCGGGCGCGCACGTTCTCCGCGGTGGTGTCGGCTTCGACGGCCAGGGGCGAGTCTGACGGGGTGCGGGCCGGGGGCGGCGCCGGGACGGCGCCGCCCCGGTACTTGCCGATCATCGACGTGGTCCGCGACACCAGGTTGCCGAGATCGTTGGCCAACTCGGTGTTGTAGCGGGCCTTGAAGCCCTCCTCGCTCACCATGCCGTCCTGGCCGAAGCTCACCTCGCGCAGGCAGTAGAAGCGGAAGGGGTCGGCCCCGTACTGCTCGATGAGCGGGAAGGGGTCCATGACGTTCCCCCGCGTCTTGGACATCTTCTCCCCTCCGAGCTTCAGGTAGCCGTGGATGAACAGGTGCTCGGGCAGGGCGATATCCCGCCGACATCAGAAGCGCAGGCCAGATGATGCCGTGGAACTTGAGGATGTCCTGCGCCATGAGGTGGTAGGTCGGCGGCCAGAAGCGGGCCACCAGATCCTCGCCGGGAGCGTAGTGCAGGGCGCTCAGGTAGTTGATGAGGGCGTCCACCCACACGTAGATGACCTGGGACCCGTCCCAGGGGACGCCGATGCCCCACTTGAGGGTCGCGCGAGAGATGGAGATATCGTCCAATCCCTGCTCGATGAACGACAGCGCCTCGTTGTAGCGGTGGCGCGGGCGGACGAAATCGGGGTTGGCCCTGTAGTGGGCGGTCAACCGCTCCTGGAAGGCGGAGAGACGGAAGAAGTAGTTGTCCTCCTCCATGTGGGCCGGGGCCGTGCCGTGGTCGGGGCAGAGGCCGTCGACCAGGTTCTCTTCGGTGTAGTAGGCCTCGCAGGCGCGCAGTAGAGGCCCGTGTACGAGCTCTTGTAGATGTCGCCGGAGTCGTAGCAGCGTTGGACGAAGTCCTGCACGAAGCGTCTCGTGCTCAGGATCGGTGGTGCGGATGAAGAAGTCGTTGGTGGCGCCCACCTTCTGGGCCACCTCTTTGAACTTGGCCACCACCTCGTCGACGTGCTCTTTGGGGCTGAGGCCCCGCGCGCCGGCCGCCTGCTCCACCTTCGTGCCGTGCTCGTCGGTGCCGGTGAGGAAGAAGACGTCGTCACCAAGTTGGCGATGGAAACGCGCAGCCACGTCGGCGGCCGCCGTGGTGTAGGCATGACCGATGTGCGGCACGTCGTTGACGTAGTAGATAGGCGTGGTGATGTAGAAACGGCCCATAGCGGGCTATTCTAACAGAGCGCTGGACGCCCGAGCCTGCAGCGCCAGTCGATACGCATGGCGCATGGAGAGACCCGTGAGACCCGCTACGATGGCCGCCGCTCGCTTCGTCCCTACCCCCGCCGCCGTCAGTTCTCCCAGAGCCGCCAGAGCGCGCTGCTCGACGTCGCCGGCGGCGGCCGGCGCCGCCGAACGGCCCGCGCCGCCTTGCCCCGACACGCGTCCCCCAGTGGAAGTCGCGGGCGCCAGCACCACCACGATCTCGCCCCGCACCGGGTCGGCCAGCTTCTCCAGCACCTCGGCTGCGGTACCCCTTAGAACCTCCTCGTAGAGCTTGGTCAGCTCCCGGCAGACTGCCACCTGTCGCTCGGGCCAGCGCTCGGCGATGGCCTCCAGGGAGCTCTTCACCCGGCGCGGCGACTCGAAGGCCACCAGCGCCGCGCCGGTCGCCTCGAAGCGCGCCAACTGCTCAAGGAGCTTGGCTTTCGTACGAGCCAGGAAGCCGACGAACGCGAAACGGTCGGCGGGCAGCCCCGACAGCACCAGAGCCGTGGAGACGGCGGAAGGACCAGGCAGAACGGTCACGGGTATCTCCTGCGCGATGCAGGCCCGCACCAGGGAGAAGCCCGGATCGGAGAGTCCGGGCATGCCCGCGTCGGACACCAACGCCACATCCTCGCCGGCCAGCAATCGCGGCAACAGAAGAGCCACCCGCTCCTCCTCGTTGTGCCCGTGGAAGCTGGTGACCCGGGCGCTGATGCCATAGCGGTCGAGGAGCACGCGCGTACGGCGAGTGTCCTCACAGGCCACCACGTCCACCTGCTTGAGCACCTCCAGCACCCTCAGAGTCACATCGCCGAGGTTGCCGATGGGAGTCGGGCAGATGTACAGCATCAGAGCGGCTTGGTACTCAGGCTCTCGCAGGAATCGAGGAAGTCCCAGGCCGCCAGACCGCCTCCCACCAGCCCGGCCAGGTTTCCCAGAGCCGCAGGCACCACTTTCGCCTGATCCCGGTTGGGAGCCAGGGCGGTCTCGCGCAGGATACGTTCGGCCGGTAACAGGATGAGGTCTCCCAGGCTGCACACCCCTCCCCCGATGACGATGACCTCGGGGTTGAAGATGTTGGCCATGTTGACCAGACCGATGCCCAGCCACCCCGCCAGTTCGGCGACGGCAGAAAGGGCGCCGGGGTATTTCTGACAGGCGAGCCGGGACACGGCAGTGCCGTCCAGCAGGCCCTGATCGAGCAGTCGGGCCAGGGTCCCCTCCGGGTCCTCCGCCGACCGGCCTGCCCGCTCCCGTGCAAAGCGCTCCAGAGCCGTGCCCGACGCGTACGCCTCCAGGCACCCGTGGCCACCGCACGCGCACAGTTCTCCGCCGGCGCACACGATGGTATGGCCGAGTTCGGCCGCTCCCCCACCGCTGCCCCGGTATATGCTCCCGTTGAGGAGCAGTCCACCACCCACGCCGGTCCCCAGTGCAAGCATGACGACGTGCCGGTGCCCGGCCGCCGCTCCGATGACGGCTTCCGCCCAGGTGGCGGCGTTGGCGTCGTTCTCGAGCACCACAGACAACCCCAGAGTCTCCTCCAGGATGGCGGCCAGATGCACTCCCTCCAGCGGCAGGTTGGGAGAAGTAACGACCACCCCATGCTCGTGGTCGACCGTGCCCGCGCATGCCAGACCCACGGCCCGTAGCTCCAGGTCGGCGAAGGCGACAAGAGCCCGGCGCAGGGTACCTTCCAGGCCGGCGAGGAAAGCCTCCGTGCTCTCCGACTGCGAAGGTTCCACCAGCGCGCGGGCGAGGATGTTCCCTGCACGATCGACAGGGGCCACGGCCACCTTGGTGCCGCCGACGTCCACCCCCAGCACCGCTACGTCGCCACCTCCGGCCATCCTATTCACCCTCTCCCGTCGGATGGATCCTGTGCATCAAGCGCACGAAGTCCTCTCCGAACTCGTAGTCGAGCTGCACGCACTCCCGCTCGTAGCCCAGACGGCGATAGAAGCCCTCCGACCTGCCTCCCTTGACCGTGCGCAGCACGACCCGGGCGCAGCCCCTCCGCCGAGCCTCCTCCTCAAAACGGGCGAGCATGTAGGCGCCGACGCCGCGGCTGCGGTAGTCCCGTCCCACGATGAACTCGTCCACTGAGGCCAAGCCCCCCAGGAAATGCCCCTTGAGTACGGCCAGGACTTTGCGCCGCTGCTTGAGGATCAGAGCGAACGGGTCGGCTATCCACTGGGTCTCGCGGCCGAAGGTCTCCTCGTCCGACAAAGGCCATTCTTCCCGCAGGAAGCGGGCCAGGTCTTTCTCGTCACCCCGCCCCACCACCAACTCGATCTTCCCTCCCTCCTGAAGGAGACCGGGCACCTGCCCAGCCGGGGCCAGGCCTTGCACGCCATCCCCGCCCAGGGCCGCGGCGTCGAACAGGGCCACCCATTCGCCGGGGGACAGCGTCCTTTCGGTCCACTCGTCGCGGGGAGGTGTCTGTGTCGGCATATCGGAGGGGAGCTGCAATCCGGAGGCTTCCAGGCACGCGCGTACCACCAAGGGGATCGGGCGGGTGGAGCCGTCTTCGACCTTGATGACGAGGCCCACGACCATCCCTTCATCAGCGGGGATGTCCGCCTGCGGGCACACGGCCAGAGCCTGCACACCCTCCGCTCCGCCCTTGGCGACCACGCGCCCCGGCAGTGAGCGCATCAGTCTGGTGTCGAACCGGGTCCGGCCCCCCACCAATTCCGGCAGGGCAAGCATGGCGTCCCTCACCGTGGCCAGCCCGGGCGTGGCACCGGCCCCCAAGAGGGCGTAGAGCCAGGCAACGGCATCGAGCGGCAGGCGGATGACCGGTACACCGCACCCGTCGACACCAGCGAAGAGCGAAGGTGACGCCGCGCCGTCGGCGGTCGAGGCCGCAGCATCCGTCGTCGCCTCCGGCAGTGCCTCCCCCCAGGCGCGCGGGACCGGCCGCATGGCCAGCAGCTTCTCGATGGTCCGTGCTATCTCCCGCTGCACCGGATGGTCCGTCCGCTCGTATCCGGCGACGGGAGCACCGAGATGGAGCGCGAGCGCCACCATCCCCGCATGCTTGCCGGAGCACATGTGCACCAGCGGTCCGCAGACCAGGCTGTCGGGCGACACCCCGCAGCGTTCCAAGAGGCCGGCCACCACCCGGGTGTGCTCCTGCTGACCGGCGTGGGAACCCGCCATCACCGCGATCTCCTCGGCCGTGATAGAGAAGGCCTCCGCGGCCCCACTCTCTACGACCGCAAGGGCCTGGAAGGGCTTGGCGGTGGAGCGCAACAGGATGGGCACGGAAGGATCACCCACCCAGCCCCGCAACAAGCCGGAGGTGTCCACAGACGCTATGGCGCCCCTGTGGATCGACTCCGGGGACGAGTCCCGCACGAGCGCCGCCAAGGGCTCGAAGCGTTGGTCGAGCGTCAGCGCCCGCCGTACGTCCTCGTCCGCCGCCACGGGTGACTCTACTCCGCCGGCTCGAGCGCCACTTGCGCTTCCGCCAGGTCCTCGGCCCTCACCATTATGTCCTGCTGTCCCAGGCCGTCCACGGTTAGACCGTAGACCACCGAGGCGGCCTCGTGCCGGCACCAGGCCTCGATGCCAGCACTACGCAGCTTCGAGAGAACGATCTCCGCCTCTATCGGCTCGTTCACGCTTACGAGAAGGACGGGACCTCCCCCTTCAGAGCCCGAGTTCATCGCTTACCTCCTGCATCGCTTCCAGACCTATGGCCATGAATTCCTCTTGCTCCAAGCCCAGTTCCACGCACGTGAGAATATCCTCCCGCCGCGCCCCCTTGGCGAAGGACGGCTCCTTGAAGCGCTTGCGCAGGCTTTTGATGCCGACGAGCGCCAGTTGCTTCTCGGGCCGGATGAGCGCCGCCGCCGTGATGAGCCCCGTCAGGGGATCACAGGCGAAGAGGGCCCTGTCCATCGCCGAGCGCACCTGGGAGCCGTTGCCGGGATTGTGGGCTGCGATGGCCTGCAGGACGCTGTCGTCGTCGAACCCGGCTTCGCGCAACATCTCCACCGTGCGCAGGCCGTGGACGGTCATGTTGTCCGCCGTCTCCTCCACGTCGAGGTCGTGCAGGAGGCCGGCCATGCGCCAGCGTTCTTCGTCTTCGTCAAGGCGACGGGCGAGGGCACCCATGACCGCCTCCGTGGCCAGCATGTGCTTCACCAGGTTGTCGCTGCACACCTGGGAACGGACCAGGGCCAGCGCTTCTTCCCTTGTCACGATCGATCAGCCTCCCACACTTCGGCCGCCAGGCGGGTGACCAGGCGGACATCTGCCGGCGACCAGCTGGACAGACCCCTACGGGCCAGATCCTCCCACTCGACGGCCGTCCTCCACCCCCACTCATCTACGCCCGGCTCCGGACGTACGCTGTCGGGGTCTCTTCCGTCCGGGTCGACCCGGCACGCCATGCTGACGGCCACGAGACGCTCCCCCTTGTGGAAGGTGAGATACGCGTAGCACGGGCCACCGATCAGGACGGAGAGACCGGTCTCCTCGCGCACCTCCCGCCTGACCCCGTCGGCCAGGTCCTCGAACCGTTCCAGGCGCCCTCCCGGTGGATCCCAGCATTCTATCGCCCCGGCCCGCCGCAACAGAAGCCACGTGTCCCGCCCCGGGTCGCCCCGCGACACCGCGTCCGCTTCGTCGGCCCTGACGTCGCCCGCCATCCCGCCCGGCCGACATATCAGTCCCACCACGGCCAGCCGGACGTACGGGGCGTCGGGATCGGGGGCCGACGCGGGGCCATCCCAGCTCAAACGGGCCTCCCCTTGCAGGCCGCGGAACTCAAGACGCGCGCCGCGATCTCCCCTGCGCGCATCACCTGAGTCCGACCCACGTCGAGGTGGGTGACGAAGCGAATGGTCGCCGGACCCGCGGCTCCGCACAGCACCCCTTCGTCGTACAGGGCCTGCATCGCCTCGAGGGCCGTCAGGCCCACCTCGCTCACGTCGGCGATGACGATGTTGGTCTCGACCGGATGGATCAGGCTCACGCCGACGACCCCCAGAAGACGATCGGCCAGCAGACGGGCGTTCTCGTGATCCTCTGCCAACCTCTCCAGGTTATGCTCGAGGGCATAGAGGGCTCCTGCCGCCAGGATCCCGGCCTGCCTCATGGCCCCGCCGTAACGCTTGCGGTGATGACGGGCATCCTCCACGAAGGTCTTCGAACCGGCCAGCGCCGAGCCTACCGGAGCGCCCAGTCCTTTGGAGAAGCACACCGACACGGAGTCCGCCTGGGCGGCATAGGTCTCGAGCGGCGTCCCGGTGGCGATGTGGGCGTTCCACAGCCGCGCCCCGTCCAGGTGCACACCCATACCATGACGACGAGCGACCTCCGCGACCGCCCGCATCTGCTCCACCGACCAGACGGTGCCGCCGCAGCGGTTGTGGGTGTTCTCCATCTCCACCGCCGCGGTGCGGGCGAAGCTCTCCCCTCCGGGCCGGATGGCCCCCTCGACGGCCACAGGATCAAGCACTCCCAGGGGACCGGGGAGCGGGCGCAGTTGCAGGCTCGCCAGCGCAGCCGCAGATCCCCCTTCGTAGTGAAGGACGTGAGCGTCCTCCTGGACGATCACCTCGTCCCCAGGATGGGTGAGGGTGCGCAGACAGAGTTGATTGCTCATGGTGCCCGAAGGGACGAACAGCGCCGCCTCTTTGCCTAAGAGCGCCGCCACCGTCTCCTGCAGCAGGTTGATGGTGGGATCTTCTCGGTAGACGTCGTCACCCACCTCGGCAGCAGCCATAACCCGACGCATCTCGGGGCTCGGTTTGGTCACTGTATCGCTGCGCAGATCGACGGTGTCCGCTGGCGGAGCCATGTCTTCCTCCTTACCGGGGAGTCGAGTCGGGCAAACCGCCATCGACCGGGATGGTGGCACCGGTGGTGGGGGTCTGCCGGGTGGCGAAGAACACTATCCCGTTCGCTACGTGCTCGGCCGTCACCCGGGCCTTGAGCAGGTTCCGACTCTGATAGTACGTCTCCAACCCCGCCTCATCCAGGCCGCGCGCCTTCATGCGATCGGGCCCCACCTCCGCCCACAGACCGGAGCGGCAGGCGCCGTGCGAGAACACCGCGTCGGGGGCCACCATGTTGACGCGCACGTCGTCGGCGGCCAGTTCGAGACTCGCGATGCGCGCCAACTGATGGGCCGCCGCTTTCGTGGAGCTGTAGGCGCCGAAATTGGCCCCGGGAGCGAAGACGTTCTTGGTCGAGACCAGCACTATGTCCCCTCCGGTACCCTGTCGGCGGAAGAAGCGGCCCGCCGCAGCCAGCACCAGCAGCGTCCCCTCCACGTTGACGCGTTCCAGCGCCCGGTAGCGTTCGAGGTCGAGTTCGGTCAGCGGCGACACGGCCGCGATGCCCGCGTTGGGCACGACCAGGTCGACGCCTCCCCAGGTGAGGGCCACAGTCTCGAAGGCCGCGGCCACGGATGATTCGTCGGTGACGTCCAGAGGCACCCCGATGATCGCCCCCGGATGGTCGGCACTCAGATCGCGCACCAGCTTGTCCAGCGGATCACCGGGGAGGTCCGTGGCCGCCACCAAGCAGCCGGCGCTCAGCAGCCCCGCGCAGATGCCCGTGCCGATAGCGCCTGCCGCGCCCGTGACCAAGGCCACGTGGCCGCGCAAGGGCGCGGCGACGCGACCCAGCTTGGCGTGTTGCAGGGAGCGGTACTCCATCTTGAACAGCTCGTCCTCGGTCAGACCCAGGTAGGGCGGCGCTACGGGCGCTCGGCCGTCGCAGGCGATGACCCGGGCGCCTCCGCCGGCGCTTCGCCCGGCGCCGGGTCGGCCGTCTCCGCCACCAGAGCCTTGACCGCTATCGTGTGCCGCGTGATGTCGCGGACGATGGTGGATTCCCGCAGGTCGGGGCCGGCACAGAGCGCTCCGCTGCCGGGGATGAGGACCACGCGCGGCCGGGGGTCGAAGGGCTGCACGCCCACCGGCATCTGGGTCGCGTGACGGTCGAGGTACTCCTGGTAGGCCAGGCAGTAGTCCTCGACTGCCTCGTCGATACGCTGACGCAACTCGGCGGGGTCGTCGAAGGGCAGCCCCTCCAACCACAGAGGCAAGGCCTTGGTGCGGATGAGGTGATCGCTGGTGAGCGGTGGAGTGGTCAGGTTGTCGCGCGCGCCGGGAGCCTCCAGGGCAGCCAGCAGTTCAGGATCGGTGAGGCACTGCACGACCACGCGCCGGTAGGGACGGTCGCAGTCGCCGGTGCGTTCGGCCAGCGCGCCACGGATCAGGGGCGCGACCATGGCCAGCCGGGACGACAGGTCTGCCGAGGCGCCGGCGCTGCGCGCGGCGGGAAAGGACCCTCCCGCCGGGCGGCGGCGGCCCCCAGGAACCGCTCGGCCCGGGTCACGAGGTCGATCATCCTTTCGTAGGAAGCACGCGCCGTCTCGCCCCAGGTGACCAAGCCGTGATGGCTCCACACCATGCCCTCCGCGTCCGGCCGGTCCTCCAGAGCCTGCGCGGCGGCCAGGGCCAACTGAAAACCGGGCGTGGTGTAGGGAAGAACCAGAACGCCTTCTCCCAGGGCCGCCCTCGTGAGCGCCCCACCGTCGGACCGATTGGTCAGAGCGAGGATTGCGTCGGCGTGGGTGTGGTCGATATAGGTGCCGGGCAGGAAGGCGTGGACCAACGCCTCGATGGAGGGAGTGGGGCTGTCGGCGCGGAGGAGGTGCGTGCGCAACTGCTCCACCATGGCACCGTCGTCGAGCGCGGAGAGAGTGCGCAGGCGGCGCAGGTAGGCCAGGTCGAGGCCCACGTGCCCGGCGGGCTCGATGGCGGCCATGTCGAGCCCCGAGCCCTTCACGAAGACGGCCGGGATCTCCTCCGCCAGTAGCGAATGCCACGACCCCTTGACGGAGCTGTTGCCGCCTCCGTGGAGCACAAGGTCCGGTTCCGCGCCCAGCAGCCGGGAAGAGTACGTACGAAGGGCAAGCGCCTCTCCATACTCGCTCTCGTATCGGTCTACGAAGGCAGCGGCCTCCCGGTCTGACCACCTCGAGCGCATGAAGCCACCCCGCCTTTCTCGGTCCGCTCTTGCTAGCCGCGCAGAGCCGCCAGGATGGCCGCCGCGTTCTCGGCCACCCTCCCGTCGGCGAAGACGGCGCTCCCCGCTACGACCAGGTCGGGCCCGGCCGAGGCCACGGCCCGAATGTTGTCCATGGTGATGCCACCGTCGACGCAGGTGAGGATCGGGCGCCCAGAGTCGGCGATGATGGCCTGCACCGCGGCCAGCCGGTCCAGCGTCGAGGCTGCAAACTCCTGGCCTCCCCATCCCGGATCCACGGCCAAGAGCACGATCATGTCCACCTCGTCGAGCAGCGGCGCCGTCAGCCATTCGAGTGGTGTCGCCGGACCCAGCGCCAAGCCTCTCACGAGCGGCGAGCCCGGCACGTGAGTGCTTTCGAGTCCGCCCAGGCGCTGCAGGAGCCGGTGGATATGGACGGCCGCCTCCACGTGGACCGTCACGATGTCGGCACCGGCAGCTACGTACTGCGGCAGCGCGTCGAGTGGCTCGTGCACCATCAGATGCACGTCCTTCAGCAGGGGCGTGCGCAGCCCCTTGATGAAAGGCGGCCCCGCGGTGAGCGCGGGAGCGAAGCGCCCGTCCATGACGTCGACGTGCACCACTCCCACGCCGGCCTGCTCCAGCACGGCCAGTTCCTCTCCCAGCCTCATGAGGTCGGCACTCAGCACCCCCACGCTGAGCGTGGGACAGAGCGAGCGCAGCCTATCCAGCGCCGTCTGAGGTGCGGTGCTCACCGAGGCCCTCCTCGTCGGTCGAACCGGCTACCGGCCTACTTCTGCTCGTTCTTCAGGGTCAGGAAGAGCTCGTGGGCGTCGGCGGGCTTCATGTTCTCGTGTACCACCTTGCCGACGGCCTGGATCATGGCCGTGGGTGCGTCGCACTGGAAGATGTTGCGGCCCATGTCGACCCCGGCGGCTCCTTCGCTCACGGCCTTGTAGGCCATGTTCAGAGCATCCAGCTCGGGCAGCTTCTTGCCCCCGGCCATGACGATAGGCACAGGGCAGGAGGCTGTGATGGTCTCGAAGTCCTGCTCGATGTAGTAGGTCTTCACGAAATGAGCGCCGAGCTCGGCGGCGATGCGGCAGGCCAGGCGGAAATAGCGCGCGTCGCGGGTCATGTTCTTGCCCACGGCGGTGACCCCCAGGATGGGGATGCCATAGCGATTGCCCGCGTCGACCAAGCGCGTGAGGTTGTGGATCGACTGCGACTCGTACTCGCTCCCGATGAACACCTGAACCGCCAGTGCCGCCACGTTCAGACGCACCGCGTCCTCGATGTCGATGGCCAGTTGCTCGTTCGCAAGCTCGCCCAAGACGCTCGGTCCGCCGCTCGCCCTCACCACGACCCCCCGCTCGAAGGTGGGCGGCACGGTGGTCCGCAGCATGCCTCGGGTCAGCATCAGGGCATCGGCGTAGGGAGCCAGCGGCAGGATGTTCACATCCACGCGTTCCAGGCCGGAGGTGGGTCCCTGGAAATAGCCGTGGTCGATGGCCAGCATCACCGTACGGCCGCTCTCGGCCCGGAAGATGCGGGACAGGCGACTCTGCATGCCCCAGTCCAGCGCATGCGAGCCCTTCAGGAAGAAGGCTTCTTTGCATGGCGGGATGTCTAGATGGTACTGCTTACTCTCTTTGAGGCTGTCTACGTCGGGCATAGGGATACACTCCACATGGACTTGCTGGGGACGGACCCTGTGATTCTATCAGAGGGCAGCGCCTATTCCGCCCCTCGCGCCCGCCCCGGCGGCCTGCCATAATGAGCCCCTGACGTCGGTCGCGGCCCCCGGGTCGGGACTATCCGACCCCGAGGAGACGAGCATGAGATTCGCTGTTTGCGGGAACGCAGGCATCAGCGATGAACGAGCGGACGAGATGCTACGAGTGCGAGGCCCTGAATGAGCCCAGCGCGCTCTTCTGCGCTCGCTGCGGCGCCACCCTGCGGACGGCCGTGAGCCCCAGTCCTCTGCCCCGACGGCACCGGGTGACGGCGAGCGGCGCAGCCCTGGCCTTGGCCATCTTCGTGGTGCTTCTCGCCACCCTCTTCGCACTCGGTGCCATCGTCTACCGCACCACCATGACCGAGCAACCGGTCATGGACCCGCTGGCAGGGCGGCCGGGGACCACGGCGACCACCTCCACCACCGTCCCCGGGAACTCTGAGGGATCGGGCGGCGGGGGATCCACGGCCACCACTCAGTCCCGGGGCATCGCCGTCCGTCCTCAGGCCGCATCGGCCTCCTCGGTGCTCAAGGCTACCTCGCGGACCGATTTCCGGGCTCCCAACCTGCTGGACGAAGACCTGGAGACGGCCTGGAACGAGGGCGCCGAGGGACCGGGATTGGGCGAGTGGGTGCGCTTCGATTTCGGGGAGTCCGTCGTGCTCAGCCGCATCGAGATCGCCAACGGCTACCAGAAGGATGAGGAACGCTTCCAGGGCACCATCCGCATCCGTTCCCTGAAGCTGGAGTATTCCAACGGCTCCACGCAGTTGATCGACCTGCTCGACACCATGGACGTGCAGGCCGTGGCCATGAGATCGCAGCCCACGGACTGGCTCAAGCTCACCATAATGGCCGTCTATGATGACTATGTGTGGGAGGACGCGGCGTTGTCGGAGGTGCGCTTGTTCGAGCTCGCCGGCCAGTGATAAGGGAGTGCCGCTCCCCGGCGTATGGCATCGACGCCGTACTTTTCCCGGATGGTATCGAGCCTCAGGTCCAACTCCCTCAGCAAGGGTAGCTCCTGATCGAACAGATCGTCCTGCCAGGAGCGCGGTACCAGATTGGTCAACCCTACGCCCAGCAGCCTCAGGTGGTAGCGGCGACGACGGCCCTGGCGGAAGAGAGTGAGCACCTCTTCGAAAAAGGCCTCGTCCACGTCCAACGGGCGGGACAGAGTGTGCGAGCAGGTGTGGGTGACGAAATCGGAGTAGCGGATCTTGACCGTCACCGTGCGGGCCTCCAGGCGCTTGCGACGTAAGCGCCGGCATACGTCCTCCGTGAGCGACACCAGCGTCGACTCCAGCACACCCACGTCGGAGACATCCTCATCGAAGGTGTGCTCCCGGGAGATCGATTTGACCTCTTCGTGAGGAACCACCCGGCGCACGTCTTCCCCCCGGGCGCTATGGGCGAGGAGTTCCCCCCACTCCCCGAAGGAGAGCCGCAAGAGATGGGAGGGGACACGGGCCAGGTCGCCCACCGTCACCACGCCCCGGTCGCGCAGTTGCGCGAGCAGGGAAGGCCCCACCCCGGGCAGGCGCTCTACGGGGAGCGGAGCCAGGAAATCGGCCTCGGCGCCCGGCCGCACTACCGTGAAGCCGGCCGGCTTGCGGTAGTCGGAAGCCACTTTGGCCACCAGCTTGTTGGTCCCTACCCCCACCGAGATGGTCAGGTCCAGCTCGTCCGCCACCCTCTGCTGGATGCGCCGGGCTGTACGTACCGGCGGCCCGAACAGGCGCTCGGTGCCTGTGAGGTCGACGTAGGCCTCGTCGAGGCCCATCTGCTCCACGAGTGGAGAGTAGTCGCCCAGCATGGTCATGAGGCGCTGGGAATACTCCCGGTACAGGCGGTGATTCCCGGTGAGATAGACGCCCTGCGGGCAGAGCCGCCGGGCGGTCCTGAGAGGCATGGCGGAGTGCACACCATAGCGCCGGGCCACGTAATTGGCCGTCGCCACCACCCCGCGCTCCCCACCCCCGATGATCACCGGCCTGCCACGTAGAGAGGGATCGCGGTTCTCTTCCACGGCCGCGAAGAAGGCGTCGAAATCGAGATGGGCCACCACACGGTGAGCGGCCTGCGGTCTGCTGATATCCCCTCGCCGGTCCATATGGCGAGGATAACCGAACAAATGTTCGGTGACAAGGGGCCGAGGCCCGCGCGCTGCCCAAGGCGCGGGTCGCCGCGCTGCCAAGACCCGCGCGGCTCCGGCGCTACGGCGCTACCCTATCTCGGCCGCCAGTTCCTCGTAACCGGGCCGGCCCATGAGGGCGTAGGTCGCCTGCTTGCTCAGCTCCACACCGGGCTGGTCGAAAGCATCGATATCGTAGAGTTCCCCGGCGACAGCCGTGGCCATCTCCAGCAGATAGATCAGGGCGCCCATCTGGAAAGCGTCCACGCGAGGGAGAGTGATGGTGAGAGAGGGACGGCCTCTCTGCGCCAGTGCCCAGGTGGTGCCTTTCTGCTCCGCCCGCATCAGCTCGGCCAAGGAGTGTCCGCCCAAATAGGCAAGGGCATCGCCCTCCCCTTCGGGCGCCGGAATGGTCACCTCATGCTGGAACTCCTCCACGCCGAGGAAGGTGATGATCTTGTCGTCCGGACCCTCGGCGTAGTGTTGCAGTTGCGAGTGCTGGTCGGTTACGCCCAGGGACTTGACCGGCAGAGGACCGACGTTCACCGTGCGCTTCTGGCGATCGACCGCCTTGCCCAGGCTCTCCGCCCACAGCTGGCGGTACCAGTCGGCGATGTCGCGGAGGCGGGCCGAGTAGGGCATCATCACGCTCACCCGGCGTCCGAACACCGTGTCCTCCAGGTACTGGACCCCGGCGAAGATGCAGGCCGGATTCTCCCACCCGTCGGTGCGGGCGATCCACTCGGCCATGTCCTGGGCGCCGCGCAACAGCTCGCGGACGTCCATCCCCGTCAGGGCCGCGGGCAACAGTCCGACCGGACTGAGCACCGAGAAACGTCCCCCCACTCCGGGAGGGATGTCGAACAGGGGCGCCCCCAAGGCCGTGCCGATCTCCCGCAGCACCCCCTTGGCCGGGTCGGTGGTGAAGACAAGGTGGTCCTTCAGCGCGTCGGGACCCAGAGCCTTCTCCAGCCGTTCCCTCACGATGAGGTAACCGGCCATGGACTCACCCGTGGTGCCCGATTTGGAAATGACGTTGACGAGGGTCCGCTCCAGGTCGAGTCGGGCCAGCAGGGCGTGAGTCTCGTCAGGGTCCACGTTGTCCAGCACGTAGAGGCGCGGCCGCAGGCCGCGCTCCGCCGCCGGTAGCTCGTTGTAGTAGAAGGGCAGGAGCGCAGTGGCCAGGGCGATGGTGCCCAGGGCGGAGCCGCCGATACCGATGACGAGCAGGGCGTCATGGCGGCCCTCGACCTTCTGAGCGTACTCCAGCAGCCTGGCCGGCGACTTCCCAGGCAGCTCGGTAAACCCGAGCATCCCGGACCCGGCTGCCTGCAGGACGGCCTTGCGCGCCTGCCTAAGCCGGGGCCTCAGATCGTCCATGATCGCCGGAGTGAGACCGCGGTCGCCCGCCACTCCCGCTCGGCACCGTTCGATATCGATCACCAGTCTCTCCATGATCCCTCCTTACCAGCGCCGAGCGGCGCCCGTCGACCGGTCCCGCCTTTCGAGGCCCGCCTGCCGGCAGCGCCGGATCTCCTCGTCGTAGCGCCCGCCCAGGCAGGCCCAGTCGAAGCGGGCCACCCAGGTGCGCTGCCAGTTCTCCGACCAGGCCCGGGGCTCGGCCAGCGCCCGCGCCAACGCCGGCACCAGCTCCCCTTCCCTGTATAGCACGTCTTCATGCGCGGCGGCCGGTATCACCTCGGGATGGCTCAGCCGCCGGGGAAGCACCGGCCGACAGCCACAGTAGACGGCTTCCACCACGCCGATGCCGAAGGACCCCTGGATGGCGGCGCAGGCCACCACATCGGCGGCCCACAGCAGAGCGGCGTAGTCTGCGTCACCAGGCACGCCGCCCCGGTGCACGATGCGATCGGCCAGCTCGTCCCTTGCGCCGAGAAAGGCGCCGGTGCTCTCGCCCTCGTCGGGTCCCGCCATGGCCAGCCGGAAGGGCACTCCCTCCTCCTTGAGCAGTGCTAGGGCAGCGAAGAACCTCTCCGGCGCCTTGTCGTACTCCCAGCGCTGGTTCCAGAGGAGGAGCGGACCCCGGGCGAGATCTCCCCATCGTCCCTCCGCCGCCTCCCGCAAAGCCCTCTCCCGTTGAGCGTCGAAGCGGCGCAGATCGCACCCTACGGGAAGCACCCCGGACTTGCGTTCCAACTCCTCCACCACTCCGGCCGGCACCTCGTCGGGCATGGCGGCGAGCAGCTCGCCCGCTGCGCCCAGGAACTCCCGGCGATCATGGCTGCTGCCGAACAGCACCCTCGTGGCCGTCAGCGCGGATAGGACGCTCCTCATCCCGTAGTTCAGATCGCGATCCACCCCCGGGGGCAGCGGGTAGGTGTGCTGATTCTCGTGAAAGTACAGAAGGGTGGGCGCACGCGACACGCGCTCATCTACCAGAGACAGGAATGTGGGCAGATCGAGCATATCGGACGCGAGGAGTACATCCGGCGGAGGAACCGAGTCGGCTCGGGCAGCCAGGGAAAGAGCCCCGCCCTGCATGCGCCAATTCCAGTGGCCGGCCGGCAGAGTCAGAAGACTCAGATGATGGTGCGAGTGCACTTCGAGACCGCGCACGAAGTACTCGCGGGAGCCCCCGAAATACGGTTCGAGGGCCCACACCTCCAATCGCGCCCGTCCGCTCTCCATATCCTCGCGGCAGATCATGACCGATGCTCCTCGTTTCCGCTCAAGCTGCTGCCGCACGCCCCGACCCTGCGACGCACGCGGCCTCGATTCTATATCCTTGCCTGGGTACAAGACAGCGCGCGGGCGGCGCGCGGACGGCGTGGTACGGCGCGGGACGGCATACGGAAGGCCGAGTGGTGGCACAGGAAGTGGTGGCACAGGAAGTGGTGGCACAGGAAGTGGTGGCACAGGAAGTGGCAGTTCTCCCTCTCATAGGTGCTCAGATACGCACGGCGGGCGGCCTCGCCCGCGTACCTCATCGAGCCATCGACATCGGCGCCGAGGTGGTGCAGATCTTCAACTCCAACGCCCGCCAATGGCGCACCCAGGTGCGGCAGCCCCAGGAGATCTCCGCCTTGCTGGAGGGGATGCGCCGCCACCGCCTGCCACTCTTCTTCCACAGTATCTACCTCATCAACCTCTCCACCGCCGACGACGTGCTCAGACTGCGCTCCATCGATGCCCTGTCGGACGCGCTGCTCCTCGCCGGCCTGACCGGCGCCGACGGCGTGATCACCCACATCGGCTCCCGGCACCATCTGAGCCTCCCCGAAGCCGTGGTCCGGATCGACGAATGCGTGCGCACTGCCTACGCCCTCGCCGGGGAACGCCTCGAGGCCCCGCTCGACGGCGGGCCGTGTCCGATCCCACCACCGAACGCTACTCCCAGTCTCCTACTGGAGACCAGTTCCGGCTCGGGAACCACGGTGGGAGGAAGGCTGGAGGAGTTGGAGGCCCTACTTGAGGTCCTCCCGTCGTCCTGCGGCGTCTGCCTGGACACCGCGCATCTCTTCGCGTCTGGGTATCCCATCCACACCGAGCGGGGGCTAGAAGACACAGTGGCCGAACTGCAGGCCCGACATCTTCTTACCCGTGTGGGACTGGTGCACCTCAACGATTCGAAGACGCCGTTGGGATGCTCCCGCGACCGGCACGAGAACCTGGGCGACGGCCTGATGGGCTTCGCGGGACTGGCCCGGGTCGTGCGCCACCCCGCATTGCGGGAAGTCCCATTCGTGCTGGAGGTGCCGGGAGCCGATGGAAAGGGACCCGACGCCGCCAACGTAGACAGGGCTAAGTCAATGCGCCGGGGGGCTTTCGTCCTACAAGAGCCGCCTGCTCGGCCCTCGTGGCCTCCAGAAGGGCCAGGGTGACAGGCCCCGGCCGCCCGTCGGCCACGGCGGTGGAGCCGATCCGTACGACAGGCGACAGGTCCTTGGTGGTGGACGCTGTGAAGAACTCGCTGCAGCGGTTACCAGGGCCCACCACCTCCGTAAGACTGAAGGCGCGCTCCACCACCGGATGACCGAGGCGCCGGGCGATGTCGAGCGTGTGCAGCCGGGTGACGCCGCCCAGGATGCGGCGGTTCAGCGGATGGGTGCGGAGCACGCCGTCCAAGACGGCGAACACGTTCGAAGACCCACCCTCCCGCACCATTCCCCGGGGGCTTATGAACAGCGCCTCGTCGGCACCGGCTTCCCAGGCTTCCTCCTTGGCCAAGACGGAGGCCAAGAGGTTGGTCGACTTGATATCGCAGCGGGCCCAGCGCTGGTCCCTCACCGGGTGCAGGGTGACGCCGGCCAGGATCTCGTCTCGGTCCGGGAAGCGTTTAGCGCGAGTGTAAGCAAGGACGGTCGGGTGCGGCGGGTGGGGGAAGACGAAGTCCCTGGGTGCTACGCCCCGCGTCACCTGGACGTATATGGAGCCTTCGTCCAGGCCGGAGCGGGCCACGAGATCGGGCAAGACGGAGTCGAGGTCGTGCCCCTGAAGAGCGTCGGTGAGGCGCAGCGCCCCCAGACTGCGCCGCAGCCTGTCCAGGTGGTCGGCCAACCACACGGGCCGTCCGTTCATCACCTTGATGACCTCGTACACACCGTCGCCCAGTTGGAACCCGCGGTCCTCCACCGGCACCTTGCCCTCGGCCAGTGGACCGAACTCGCCGTTCAAGTACAGCAACTCACCGTTCATCTGCTACCCTCGCCTCGATGGTCACGTATCGACTCGCCACCCCCAGCGATGCCGGCTGCATCGTCTCGCTCCTCACCGAGATCATGCAGCATCACGGCGTCGCGCCTCCCGGCCGGGAACGGCTGCAGAGCGTCGTCGAGGCCGTATTCGCCTCGCCCGAGCACTTCTTCCTCGTGGCCGTGGCCGAAGGCGCGATCGTGGGCATGTGTGCCCTCATCTTCTCCTACAGTACCTGGTCCGCCTCCACCGTGTGCGAACTCCAGGACGTGGTGGTGACGTCCGAGAGCCGCCGGCGACGCGTAGGTCGGGGCCTGCTCGAGGCCGCCGAGAACCTGGCGAGAGACAGAGGCTGCAGCCGGCTCTTCCTCTCGGCCGAGAGCTGGAATCTCGAGGCGCAGCGCTTCTACCGGCGCCTGGGCCTGGCCGAGAAGACCGTTCTCTACTTCGAACGCGACCTGCTCGACGGGTCAGCGTAGGAAGGGCGGGACCTCCAGGTCGTCGTCAGACGGGGCACCCTGGGGCGCGCCGCCCACCCCGTCTCCACGTCCCTCGCCGCTGGGCGGCGAGACGGGGACCGGTGGGGCTTTGGGGACCTCGACGGTCGGCAGGGGTTCGTGACGCTCGATGGAGCGGTCGAACCGAGCCGGGCTGTCCAACTCCCTAGTCATCACCTCTTCGCTGGTGGCGTCGAAGCCGGTTGCCACCACCGTCACCAGGATGGTATCGCCCAGGCGTTCGTCCACCACGGCCCCGAAGATGATGTTGGCCTCGGGATCGGCGGCGGCGTTTATTATCTCCGCGACCTCGTTGACCTCGTGGAGAGAGAGGTCGGAACCGCCGCTGATGTTCAGCAGGATGCCTCGAGCGCCCTCGATGGAGGTCTCCAGCAGAGAGGAGTTCACGGCCGTCTCGGCGGCCTTCTGGGCCCGCTGCTCCCCGTGCGAACGTCCGATGCCCATGTGCGCCGTGCCCGCCCCCGTCATGATGGTGCGGACGTCGGCCAGATCGAGGTTGATGAGGCCGGGGACCGTGACCAGGTCGCATATGCCCTGGACGCCCTGACGCAGGACGTCGTCGGCGAGACGAAGTGCTGCGATCATGGAAGTACCCCGGTCCGCCACCTCCAGGAGCTTGTCGTTGGGGACCACTATGACGGTGTCGGCGCGGGCGCGCAGGCTACGGATGCCTTCCAGGGCCTGCATGCCCCGACGCCTGCCCTCGAAGCCGAAGGGGCGCGACACCACCCCGATTGTGAGTGCGCCGAGGGACTTGGCTATCTCGGCCACCACCGGCGCGGCACCGGTTCCGGTGCCGCCCCCCTCGCCCGCCGTGATGAAGACCATGTCGCTACCCTTGAGCATGGCCTTTATCTCATCGTAGGCTGCGACGGCGGCCTGCCGTCCTATCTGGGGGTCGGACCCGCCGCCCAGACCCTTGGTCAGTTCGCGGCCTATACGTAGCCTGTGGTCAGCCTCACACATGGACAAGGCCTGGACATCGGTGTTGATGGCTATAAACTCCACGCCTTCGAGCCCCGTCTCCAGCATGCGGTTGATCGCGTTAGTACCCGCCCCGCCCACACCTACCACCCGGATCACCGCCGGGAAGGTGCGGGACGGCTGGATGAGACTGCGCCTGCCCGAGTCCGCCGCCCTGTTCACGGGATGCTCGTCGCTCTGGTGCTCCTCGCTCGGGAGACGAGCGGCGCCGGTCTCCTCCATGCCCTCGGAGGCGGCGGAAGGGACGGTGCCCAGGTCGCCCTGCGCGGGCGGCGCCATCCCGACCTCGGGCTGTTTGGGCGCCTCCGTGGCCCGGAAGAGAGAGTGGAGGCCGCTTTCCTTCATGCTAGATCTTTTTTCCATTGAGAACCTCTCTCGCAAGCCGCCGATAGGTATTGGCTGCTTCACTCCCAGGCGCGTACTTGAGCACGGACTCTCCTTTGACCGGTGCCTCCGCGAACCTGATGGTCTTCCGGATTACCGTCTCAAACACCAGATCGCCAAAGCTGCTCCTGAGCACTTCCACAGCTTCTCGGCCGTGCACTGTACGTGAATCGTACATAGTCGGCAGGATCCCGGCAATATGCACCTTCGGGTTGAGGTTCTCACGCACCAGTTCGAGGGTGCGCTCCAACTGGGCCAGGCCACGTAAGGAAAGGTACTCGCACTGAACAGGGACGATGATGGCGTCGGCCGCCGTCAAGGCGTTTATGGTGAGCAGTCCCAAGGAGGGAGGCGTATCGATGAATATGTAGTCGTAGCGGTCGCTGACCTGCATGAGGGCCTTACTCAGCGCCCTCTCTCTCCCGATGTGCGAACTCAAGGCGATCTCGGCTGCCGCCAAGTCGATGCTCGACACCACCACGTCAAGTTCGCGCTGGAAGAGGGCCTCCTCGATGCTGATCTGGTTGACCAGCACGTCGAACATGCTGGGGCGCACCGAATCAGGGTTCAGCCCGAAGCTCATGGTGAGATTGCCCTGCGGGTCCAGGTCCACAGCAAGGACGCGGTGGCCCAACTCCTGGAGGGCTACCCCAAGATTGATGGTCGTCGTGGTCTTGGCCACGCCGCCCTTCTGATTAGCAAAGGCCACGACTTTGGCCAAACGGTTCTCCTCAGTCGTCAGCGACGCATCGAGTATACGAGATAATCATTTCGCACCCGGAGGCGTTTTGCCTGCCTCCGACACGCAGTGACTCCTCAGCGCGCTACTGGGTGATGGTCTCGAACCCGGAGCGGGCGAGGCCGGACGAAAGCGCGCTCGGTCTGGGCTGAGTATCGGAGAGTTCCTTCAGCTCGCGCAGGAAGGCCCGATTCTCCCGCACGTGCTCCCAGGCCCTCGCTATGAGATATCCCTCGAAACGGTGCTTGTGATAGATGGGCGTATTGGGCTTGGGGTTCAGGAACTGCCAGGCGCTGTAGAAGCGTTTGTGCGCCGCCAGCACCACCTCCTGCAACTCGAAGGGCGTCATCTGCTTGGGCCAGAACACCACATGGTGACCGTCGTAGAGGCTCCAGTTCTTGGTGAAGATGCGTCCCTCGGCCTCGAACTGTGCCGTCTGGCGAGTGCCCGGCAGAGGGGTGAGCGCCAGGAATTGCGCACTGTTCAGTCCGTATTCCACAGCGAAATCGGCCGTCTTGAGAAGGGAATCGGGGGTGTCGGCGTCGGCCCCGAACACGAACATGCCATGGGTCTTGATGCCCCGCTTCGAAAGGGCTTCCAGACCGCCACGCATGTCCTCCACACTGGACTCCTTGTGGTATTCCTTGAGCGTGGCCGGGTTGATGGACTCGAGCCCCAGATAGGTGATGCGGCACCCGGCCTCCCACAACAGGTCGAGAAGTTCCTGGTCGATCTCACCGTTCTTGCACACCGAGTCGACGCGTATCTGGGCGAAGAAATGAGTTTCTACACCGGCCTTGATCATCTCGCGCAAGAGCTCTTTGCCCCGGCGCTTGCTGATGAAGAAGTTGTCGTCGTAGAAGAAGGTCTTCTCGGAGCCCGTGCGCTTGAGGTGCTTGACCACCTCGGCCGGCTCGATGGTGCGCACCCTTCTTCCGAACATGAGTACCACTGAGCAGAACTCGCAGTCGAAAGGACAGCCTCGAGAGGCCAGGATAGGGGCAGGCGAGACCTTCTCCCCACCCACCACCAGATTCATGTCCGGCCAGGGCAGGTCGGTCAGAGAGGTGAGAAGCGGGCGATCAGGGTTGTTGACCACGCCGCCGTCCTTGTCCCGATACGTGAGGCCGAGGATGTCCTCCAGCGAGCCGCGACCCTGGAGATAGTCGACCAGCTCCATGAGCGGGCCTTCGCCCTCGTTCCTGATGACGTAGTCGCAGAAGTCCATGGCTTCGTCGGCCAGGAAGGTCACGTGCGGACCACCCATGACGACGGGGAGCCCGGCATCCCGGCAGCGCTGAGCGTAGCGGTAGGCGCGGATGGCCGTGGAGGTGGTCGTGGATATTCCCACGAGGTCGGAGGAGAGCACGTCATCCCAATCGACGTCGCTCAGCGTCTCCGCATAGACCCGTACTTCATGACCGCGCTGGGTGAGCATGGCCCCGAGCAGGGGAAGCCCCAGCCGAAGTTGCTTGACGAAACTGTACACATGGAAGCCCGGAGCGGCCGGTTCGATGAAGGTGATGCGCACGCTGACCTCTTTGTCGCCGATGGACTGCGCCCGGTAATGGTAACACACGCTTTTCGACCCCCGCCCGGCAAGGTCACGCTCCAGACCCGCTCTGGCCCCTAACCCTGGGGGGTACCAGGATGCCCTGGATTCGGGAAGACCACTCCCTTACCGCGGTGGTCAAGCACATTCAGGAATAGGCTGTGTGATAGCATCGTGAGAGTCGCTCTTTCTCCAGCTGAGGCGCGGGGACTACAAACCAGTACCAGGCGGGTGTGCATGGACGTGAGAATCACCAGTCTCGGAGATCTCCCTCTCCTGGAGACGCGGGGAGACATAGACCACAGCACCTGTGGATCGCTGGAAGTGGCTCTCTCCGAGGCCATCGAAGCTGGGAACAACATCGTCTTCCTTGACCTCCAGAAGGTCACGTACATCGACAGCGGCGGACTCTCCGTGCTGCTCTCCGGCGTTCGGCAACTGCGCGATCGGGGATGGCTGGGGGCGATAGGACCCAACGCGAACACCCGCCGACTACTGGAGATCGTCGGTCTGCTCGTGGACCCCTGTTTCCGCTTGTTCGAGACCAGAGAGGAAGCCGAGGCGGCCGTTCTCAAGGAACAGACCGTCTGACGAGAGCACTGCTGCTCCGCTCGCCCTCCGCCTCGCCTAGGCCCCCGCGACCCGTACCCTGAGCAACGGGTCACCGGCGGGCACCATCTTGCCTATCACAGCCGCCGCTTGAGTGCCTCCGAGCACCAGCGCCTGCACGGTGGCGTCGAGCGCATCGGGAGGAACCGCCAGCACCAGGCCGCCTGACGTCTGCGCGTCGGCGATCAGCAGCCTCTCCCAGGGCGCCAGAGCGGGATCGAACGCGGTCCAGCCTTCCACATACTCGAGGTTGCGCTTGGTGCCGCCCGGGACGACCCCCTCTGCCGCCAGTTCCGCCGCCCCCGGCAGAAGAGGCAGCCGGTCGAACCACAGTTCGGCGGACACGCCGCTGGCCCGGCACATCTCGCTCACGTGGCCCAGGAGCCCGAAACCGGTGATGTCGGTGACGGCGCGCACCCCCTGCTCCCGCGCGATCTCCGACCCGACCCGGTTCAGGGCGGCCATGGAGGCCGTGGCCGCCGCAACGACGGCCGGCGAGGCCGAGTCGCGCTTGATGGCCGTGGCGATGATGCCCGTACCCAGTGGCTTCGTCAGCACCAGGAGATCGTCCACCACCGCGGCTGCGTTCGTCAGTTCTGTGCCCGGCCGCAGAAGCCCCGTGACGGCCATGCCGTACTTGGGCTCGGGGTCGTCGATGGTGTGGCCACCCACGATGGTGGCTCCGGCCAGCCGGGCCGTCTCGGCCCCACCCTGCAGGATCCGCCCCAGCACCTCAAGGGGTAGCACATCCGAGGGAAAACAGACGATGTTGAGCGCGGTCAGCGGCCGCCCTCCCATCGCATAGATGTCGGAGAAGGCGTTGGCCGCCGCGATGCGGCCGAAGTCGTAGGGGTCGTCGACCACGGGCGTGAAGAAGTCGACCGTCTGCACCAGGGCAAGATCGTCGGTGAGACGGTAGACGGCAGCGTCGTCCAGGGTGTCGGAACCAACCAGAAGGGCGGCGTCCTCGACCTTAGGCAGCATGGCCATGACCTGCCCCAAGTCCTTGGGGCCCACTTTGCATGCTCAGCCGGAGCCGTGCGAGAGCGTCGTGAGTCGCGGTAGCGCCATCAGCCGTCACCTCCTTTCCCGTGCGTGCCGTCAGCCTAGCAGACGACCGAGCGCCCGGCCAACGCCGAGTTGACACCGTCCTGCTTCTGCAATATGTTTGCAACTGCGATGACTCATCATGCCACCCGCACACTGCAAGAACTCGGCTACCGTCTCACGCCCCAGCGCACGCTGGTGTGGGACGTGTTGCGGTCGTCGGGAGACCATCTAAGCGCCGAGGACATCTGTGCCCGCATCCAGCAGGACTTCCCCCATGTCAACAACTCCACCGTCTATCGCACGCTGGACCTTTTGGTGGGCCTCAAACTTGTGCGGGAGACACGCCTCGGACCCGCGCGGCGCTTCTTCGAGGTGGAGGAAGAGGTCCCCCACCACCACCTCGTCTGCGAGATCTGCGGGCGAGTGGTCCACGTCCACGACGAGGACCTCGTCGGCCTCGGTCCCGCCCTTCGGGAAAGTCAGGGCTTCTCCTTGCGGGAGGCCACCCTGTTCGGTCTCTGCGCTGGTTGCGTCGGGGGGACCGACGCCGAGGAGACCCCCGGCCGAGCGGATGCCGAGGCTCCGTCGGCGGCACCGGCGCCCCATCTGCTCTCCACCGAGAAGGGATAGAACGGATGCACATCCCCGACGGCTTCCTGGACGCTCCGACTGCCCTGGCTGCGGGCGCCGTCTCTGCGGGAGTGGTCGCCTACGCGGCCAAGAGGACGGCGGCGGACTTGGGCGAGCGCACCGTCCCTCTCCTGGGTGTCACCGCAGCCTTCATCTTCGCGGCCCAGATGCTCAACTTCCCCATAGCGGGAGGTACCAGCGGGCACTTCCTGGGCGCCGTTCTGGCCGTGGCCCTCCTGGGGCCCTGGGCGGCCACGCTGGTGATGACCGTGGTTGTTGTGGTGCAGGCACTGGTCATGGGCGACGGGGGTCTGACGGCGCTCGGTGCCAATGTCTTCAATATGGCCGTGATCGGTGTGTTCCTGGGAGGCGGCGTCTTCTACCTGCTGAAGCGGGTACTGCCCTCCAGCCCGTCCGGCTACTTCCTCGCCCTGGCACTCGGCTCCTGGGCCGCTATTGTGCTCGGGTCCGCGGCTGCGGCCCTGGAACTGGCGGTGTCCGGCACCGTGCCGCTGGGGATCGCCCTGCCCACGATGACCGCCATCCACATGGTGATCGGCCTAGGCGAAGCCTTCATCACTGTGATAGTGGTAGCCGGAGTGCTGGCGGCCCGACCCGACCTGGTCAAGACGTCTTACCCACTTCCGCAGACCCCGGAAGGTGTCTCCGCCGCCGGTCCGCCGCCGGGTCTAGGTATGACAAGAAGACGGCGGATCGGGCACCTTCGTGGTCGCCGGCCTCGTGGTCGCCCTTGCACTCGGGGTATTCGTCTCTCCCTTCGCGTCCGGCTCTCCGGACGGACTGGAGCGGGTGGCCATCGACAAGGGCTTCGAGGAAGCCGCCACGGGCCCGGTCTGGAGCTTCTCACCTTTCGCCGACTACCAGTTTCCCTGGCTGGGAGACGGCAGGGTGAGCACCGCCGTCGCGGCGCTGGCGGGAACGCTGTCTTCTTCTGACAGTGGTACTGCTGCTGGGCCGCGCACTCGGCCGACCCGGTAGGTCGCCAGGATCGGACCGGCACTCTTCGGGGTCGCCTCCCCCAAGGCCGACGGCGCACCGGGCGCCGGAGTAGGCCATCATGCAGCAGGAGACCGCGCTCCATCGCCTGGATGCGCGAGCCAAGATCGTCGGCTTCCTGGCCTTCACGGTGGTGGTCGTCTCCACGCCTGCCCGGCAGGTCTGGGCTTTCGTCCTCTACGCAGCCTTGCTGGCCTTCGTAGCCGGACTAGCGCGGGTACCGCCCTCCGCTCTCCTTAAACGCCTTGTCCTGGTACTGCCTCTTCTGATCGCCGTGGCGATGTTCGCACTCTTCTTCGGGTCTCAGGCGGCATCCTCCTCCGCAAAGGCGCCGGCATCCGGCTCGGAGTGGCTGATCGTCTGGAACGCAGGCGCCAAGGCAATCCTGGGCGTTCTCAGCGTGAGCCTGCTCGGCCTGACCACGAGCTTCCCCCAGCTGATCTCGGGCCTGGAGAGACTACGGACCCCCCGTGTCTTCCTACTCATCGCCAGCTTCATGGCCCGCTACGGAGAGGTCTTCGCCGAGGAGCTGCGCCGCTCGCAGAGGGCGCTGGCTTCCCGCAACTTCCGGGCACGGTGGCTTGGAAACGCACCGGTGCTGGGCCACCTGCTCGCCGCCCTCTTCCTGCGCAGCTACAGCCGCGGTGAACGCGTGTACGTGGCCATGCTGAGCCGCGGATACCAGGGCCGGGTGCCTCTTTGGGGCACGGGCCGCTTCGGCGCCGTTGAGGCGGCCTTTGTAATCTGCCTGGTCGGTTCTGCCCTCGCCATCCGTCTCTTCGCTGCTTTCTAGAGATGGGGATGCGCTTCCGGCCGGAATCGCCGGACCCCGCTACGCTACTACCATCGGCAGTGGTGGCCACGGGGCTGCGCTTCCGCTATCCAGGCGGTCCCGAGATCCTGCGCGGGATCGATCTCGATATCGCCCAGGGAGAGTCGGTGGCCATCATCGGCCCCAACGGGGCCGGCAAGAGCACGCTGCTGCTCCACTTCAACGGGATCCTCCGCGGCCAAGGCCTTCTGCACGTTCTGGGGCTGCCCGTGGAGGACAAGCACCTGCGCGAGATCCGAGCACAGGTGGGCGTGGTCTTCCAGGATCCCGACGACCAACTCTTCCTCCCCACCCTGGGACAGGACGTGGCCTTCGGCCCGGCCAACATGGGCATGGCCAAGGAAGAGATCGCAAGCCGGGTGAACGAAGCCCTGGCGGCCGTCGGCCTGCCCGGAGCGGCCGACCGCTCCCCACATCATCTTTCCTTCGGAGAGAAGAAACGTGCGGCGATGGCCACAGTCCTCGCCATGCGACCCAGGATGCTGGTTCTGGACGAACCTACATCAAACCTCGATCCCAAGGGTCGGCGCGAACTGCTGGACATACTCCGGGCCGAGCCGGCCACCAAGATCGTGGTGACTCACGACCTGGCCGCCGTCTACGAGTTGTGCGAGCGCGTGATGATAATGGACCAGGGACACATCGTGGCCGACGGCCCCAGTGACGAGGTTCTGGCCGACGAGGCCCTTCTCACCGCCCACGACCTGGAGTTGCCCTGCCTACCGCCGACAGGACCAAGATCAGCCCGAATAGACTCCCGGAGGCTGTAGGGGAACGAGCACCCACAGTATGAGGTAGAGGACTATCCCAAAGCCGGCCAACAGGGTGATGGCCACCCACACGGCCCGCACCAGGGTAGGGTCGACGTCGAAGTACTCCGCGATCCCGCCACACACCCCGCCGATCATCTTCTCCTCGCGCGAACGATAGAGGCGCTTCTGCATCACTTCTCCTTCTTCGGCCTCAGGTCTCCCGGCCCGTCGTGCGTCAGCGATCTTTCCTGTCGGCCATCTGTTCCCGGTACAGATCGGTGTTGAACAAGACGCAGTCGGAGTTGACGCAGAACCACACCCGGTAGGTGCTGCACTCGCCGGTCGATCGGCTGATGCCGGTGCCCGTCCGTTCCTCCTCCTCGACTCGGTCCGCGAGTGCCTTCCCGCATTCGATGCAGGTCTTCACCTCAGCGTTCATATGCCCGTCCTCCCTTCGTCGATGGCGGCGCTCCCGGGGACGTCCCAGCCGGCGCCCTATCTCCTCGGCCACCACTCGGGCCGAGGGTTGGTCGTGGATCTCTCCTCTGGCATCTACCCCGGGACAGAGTTGGTCACCCGCCGAACTCACTTCGAGCACGTGCCACAGGTAGCGCATCACCTGGCGGGTGCCATCGAAGACCGTGCTATACGTGGTGCCCGCGCAGCAGAGGAAGGAGCCCAGTCGCTGGGGGCGGTCCGGGGGGCTGAGCGGCTCCTTGAGCACGTACTTCATGGCCCAGAACGGCTGGCATCGATCGACGACCATCTTGGGCAGCGCGGGCATCCCCATGGAGTAGACGGGAGAAGCGAGCACGATGGAGTCGGCCTGCCGCAGATGGGGATAGAGAAGGCCCATGTCGTCGTCCAGCACACAGGCCCCGGTCTTCGAGCAGGCCTCGCAGCCCCGGCATGCGTTGAGGTCCAGGTCGGCCAGCCGGAACTTCTGGACCTCCGCCCCCGATTCGCCGGCGGCGTCCAGAGCACCAGTCGAGCAGGGTCTCCGTGTTACCCCCACGCCGACAACTACCTGCCAGACCGAGCACCGTCACGGCCACGGGTCAGTCGCCCTCGGCCTCGGCGGAAACAGCGCCTTCGCCCTTGACGCGCAGGGCGACACGCCGCCCCAGTTCCACACACGCGGCCAGCTCTTCGTCGGTCGGCTTGTACTTGACCTCGATGGGATCGAGCACCTCCAGACCAAGACCCCTCAGTTCGGCGTCCACCTGCTTCACGGCACCCCCGGCCCAGCCGCAGGAACCGTAGGCGGCGGCGAGGCGATTCTTGGGCCGCAGACCTTTGATGTAGGTCAAGAAAGCCGGCCACGGTGGGGAAGATGTTGTTGTTGAGCGTGGGCGTACCCATCAGGAAGGCCCGTGACTCAAGCACCATGCGGGCCAGCTTCGGCCCGCGAACTACCTGCTCATGTTGAGCACGGCGCACTCCACGCCCTCCTGGGCCACCCCGTCCTCGATGGCCATGGTCATCTCCTCGGTGGAGTGCCACATGGTGTCGTAGATGAGCGCCACCCGCTCCGGAGCTTCGAAGTTGCTCCATCCCGCGTAGGCGCGCACTATGCGGGCGACGTCCTCGGGTCGGCGCCAGATCGCGCCGTGGCTGGGCGCTGATGGCCTCGATCTCGAGCCCCATCTCACCTATCTTGGCGAGCATCTTCTGTATCTGGCCGCCGAAGGGCATGAGGATGTTGGCGTAGTACTTGCTGGCTTCTTCCATGACGATGTTCATGTCGACCTCGTCGGCGAAGCGCTTCGAGGTGGCCAGATGCTGCCCGAAAGCGTCGTTGGGAAGGAGCGTCTTCGACTCGCGAACGTAGGTGAACATGCTGTCCGGCCAGTGCAGCATGGGAGCTTCGATGAACTGGAGGGTATTGCGACCGAGCGAAAGCTCGTCCCCCGTCCCGACGATCTGCAGGTCCCAGCCTTCGACCACAGCCGATCCGTAGTACAGGGCCAGGGCTTCCTTGGCCCGTCTTGGAGCAGAAGATGCGCTCGGGCACCAACTGCTCCACCAGCCAGGGAATGGCCCCGGAATGATCGGGTTCCACGTGGTTGATGACGAGGTAGTCCACCTTCCGGGCAGAACAGCAGCCCCGAACACGTTGGAGCATCTCGGGTCCGAAACCCTCCCGACACCCATCCACCAACGCCACCTTCTCGTCGATGATGAGGTAGGCGTTGTAGGTGGTCCCCCGCGGCGTCTCGTACCCGTGGAAGTCGCGGACGTTCCAGTCGATGGCCCCCACCCACCAGATCTCGTCCCTCACCAGATAGCGCTCCATGCATTCTCCTTCACATAGTTCTTCGTTAGTCTTCGGCGCTTGCGGATCGGCCGGCGCCGCTCACATGACCAAGCATGGCCGTCCGCGGCTTTCTAGCCAGGATCAGCTGAGCATCGGTGGTATCCAAATCCGCTGTCTCGATCTCCCGGAAGCCGGCCTCGGTCAGCCAACCGCGGAACTGCTCTTCGTTCCACACCCCGCCATCATCGGTGGCCTGCAGCATGTTGACGGCGAACATGGGTGCCCGGGAGCTCCGCCCCCAGACGTGATCTTGTATGGCCATGGTACCCCCACCCGAGAGGATGGCGAAGACGTCCCCGGCCAGGCGGGCGTTGGTCTCGGGGCCGTAGATGTGGTTGACGTTACCCAGATACGCCAAGTCGAAGGGACCCGCGGGCAACTGCTCGGTGAAGTCGCCACCCACCAGGGCGATGTCGGCACCATCCTCGCCCAGGAACTCGCGGGCGATGGGCATGACCCCCTCCCGATCGAACAGGGTAGCCCTGACGCCGCAGCGCGAGAACTGCCTGGCCACATGGCCTACGGCCCCTCCGATGTCGATCATGCTCTGTATGTGCCCTCCATAGGTGAGGCAACGCTCCACGATCTCCTCCACCACCTCCGGCTCCCGCTCCCCCATGGCCGACACCAATGTGTGCGTGTCGCGCCTCGCTGGGTCCTTCGGGAGTGGCCGGCCGGTACGGACCACGTCGGGCAGTTCCAGCCATCCCCGAATGCGGTTGGCCAGGTGAAGAAGGCCGAAACGCTCCATCTCCGGACCGTCGTCCACCAGGTGGGCCCGCCCGAGTGGCGACAGCCGGTAGAGCACCTCCCGGTCGACGGGCACGCGCTCTACGACCCCCTCCGCCACCAGAGCTTCCAGGAGCACGCCCGTGGCCCTCGTGTCGGTCCCCGCGATGGTCGCCACGTCGGCGGCCGAGTGGGCCCCATCCCGGACCAGAGCGTCGATCACACCCGCCCTGATGGCTCCCGAAAGCAGCATAAGCCTTTCCACGGGGCGGCGGTCAACGAGTGAAGTCCTCATGCTTCCTCCAGTGCCAGGCCAGCAGCCTGCCACTCCTGCAGCCCACCGGCGTAGTCACGTACGTTCGTAAAGCCCGACTGTCGCAGCTTATCAGCCGCGATAGCGCTCGCCTCTCAGGTGAAGCCGTTACAATAGAGGATGAGGGGCTCATCCGGCTGGAAACGGCGGCGCGCCTCCCGCACCAGGCCACGGAAGTCGATCCACTCGGCCCCAGGGATGTGTCCCGCCCGCCAATGCTCTTCGCCCATCACGTCCACCAGGCGCAGCGGTTCGCCGCCCTCCAGGAAGGCACGCAACTCCTCGATAGTCACTCTGGCCACGCTGGGTCGGCCGGCGTCGGGGTCGTAGAAGACCAGATAGACCGCCGCGGTGTGAAAGCCCGCGGCCCGGAAGAGACGGTGCCTCGTTGTCTCCAACGCATCGATGACTGCCGCCGGTCGCAGACCTGCCCCCATCACCGCCTCGCCGGCCCGGCGAAGGGCCCAAGCCAGGTCGGCTTCGGGTGCCATGCCCAGCGCGATGTCCAACAGCTCGTGCACGCCGTCGCCCCCGTCGGCCCGCGCGATGACCGCCACCGGAGCGCTGTCGGCCAGTAGGACCCAGTCGCGCCCCGAGGCGGCCATCTGCTCCAACTCCGCCAGCATCTCGCTCGTGGTGAGTTCGTGGCGATGCTCGTGGGTGTGCGCCCCCTCGGGGGTGTGGGCCGTTTCGCCGGTCTCCGCCTGGAGTCCGTCTCCAGCAGGGCCCGCAAACCCGCTAGGTGCTCCTGGGACAGCGGCACCAACTGAAATGGGCCACGGTCGTCTGTGGGCGCCCGGCCGACGACCGGGCGCCCGTCCACGAGCAGGACGAGCGCCGTCGGTTCTACCTGCAGTCCCCGCGCCAGAAGGGTAGCGTCGTAGACACAGTCGTCGCTGCGAGCCAGATACGAGGTGGGCGTCTTTTCGTCCCGCAACAGGTCGAGCACCTCCTCGTAACGGGAGTGCTGCTCGGGCTCCAGATAGACCTCGAGAACGGTCACATGGGTGTGGCCGTCGTGAGGTCGATCGAGCAGTAGTGCGTACCCCACCGTGCGCGACTCGGACCCCTCGGCGTCGCTCTCCACGATGAGGTGCGGGACGGCCTCGCCCACGAGTCTGTCGTAGAAGCCGGGCACCAAGCCGAGCGAGAGTCCGCGTCTACGGCTCTCGCGCATAGCCGCGATCTCAGTCATCTCGGCGGGTCTCAACTCCATGCAGGGCCTTCCGTCCGTTGGCTATGTCTTTCCCTTGTCTCTAGAATGTCACTCATGTGGGTGGCTGTACATGGCTTCACCGGCATGGCGCTGGGCGTGTGGAGCCCTCTGGGAATGGGGCTCACCGTTCTCGCCGCCCTCGTTCTGCACCTCCTCCTCGATCTGGTGCCGCACTGGGACTACTCGCGTCATCCGCGCCGGGTACTTTGGGCTGGGCTCGATGTGGGCGTGACCGCTGTCGCCTTCCTAGTGGCCGGACTCTCTCTCGATCAGGGCCTGAGTATCGTGCTCGTGGGATTCGTGTCGGCTCTCCCCGACCTCGACGTGCTCGACGCGGTGCTGCCGGGCAAAGCAAGGCGACGCTGGTTCCCAAGTCACTGGTCGCGCTTCCCCCATGGGAGCGCACCACCGGCTGTGGGCATACCGCTGCAGGTGCTGCTGATGTTGGCCTCTCTCGCTGCGATCGTCGCCGGCGCGGCTTGACCGGCCGGGGTGAGGAATTCATCGTCCGGGGACGGGTGATGCGCGCGGGCTCAGCCGGAGATGAGGTTCCCTATCCAGGCAGGGAAGCGAAGCAGATCACCGGGGATATAGAGATGTCCCCAGCTGAGCGCCGTGCGGTCGGCTCCATAGAACTGGTGCTCGATCCTCCAGGCGGGAGCGCCCGGGCTCCCTTTCAGCACTTCCGCCTCGACCTCGCTGAGGACGTGGACGTTGAGTTCGATGATGCCCCCCACGAAGAGCGACTCTTTCTCCGCGGCTAGGAGGTGCGCCAGCGGGGCCACCCCGTGCTCCGCGTCTTCGGCGGCGGCCGAGGACAGCGTCCAGGCGTCGCGATAGAGGATCGGCCGCTCCCCCTGCTCGAGCAGTTGGCGGATGTGCACCACCGGAGTGCCGCGCTTGGTCTCCAGTTCGCGGGCGATGCGCTTGTCGGCGCAGAGGGGCGTAATCTCCAACACCCGCACCTCCGCCGAGCTTTCCGCGAGCAGCTCCATCAGGCCGTCGAAGTTGAAGACGGCGTTCGAGAGACCCACGCCGCAGGCGTACACGCCCCTTCCCTGCCGCCTCTCGGCCAAGCCTCGGGTGACAAGTTCGCCGATGGCGCGCCGAGCCGTCATGCGGCTCACCCCGTACGCGGCGCACAACTCGCTCTCGGAGGGCAGGCGCCGTCCCACCCGGTACTCGCCCGTGGCGATACCGCGCCTCAAGTGATCACCCAACTGCTTGTAGGGAGGCTCGAATGAGTTGCGGTCGATGACGAAATCCTTCGCCGCTGACGGCACCTGCTACCTCCTCATGTCGCCCCACAGCATCCACGACCGACCATAGTGTACCGCGTGCCCGTCAAACGGCCTAGCTGAGCAGTTGTCTAGCCAAGAGGCGCACAGACCTCACGTGGCTCACGCTATGGCGCAATCAGGTGTCACGTCCTATGATTCTATCTAGAGTTGATACCCCTTGCGCCGCGTATCGCGGCACGTTGCGTCGGCGGATCAAGGGCGGCGGGAACAAGCACGCGAACAGCGGGAGGCGACTTTGCACGGCTACGCCGAAGAGATCGTAGCCCTGGTGAAGGCCCGGAACCCGGCCGAACCGGAGTTCCACCAGGCCGTCGGCGAAGTGGTCGACTCCATCTCCGTCGTCATCGATCGCCATCCCGAGTACCGGGGGGCCAAGATCGTGGAGCGTTTGGTCGAGCCGGAGCGCGTCATCATGTTCCGGGTACCCTGGATGGACGACCAGGGCGATGTCCAGGTGGAGCGTGGCTTCCGCGTGCAGATGAACTCGGCCATCGGCCCCTACAAGGGCGGCCTGCGCTTCCACCCGTCGGTCAATCTGGGCATCCTCAAGTTCCTGGCTTTCGAGCAGGTCTTCAAGAACTCCCTCACCACCCTGCCCATGGGCGGGGGCAAGGGAGGGGCCGACTTCGACCCCAAAGGCAAGAGCGACACCGAGGTCATGCGCTTCTGTCAGAGCTTCATGTGTGAGCTGTTCCGCCACATCGGAGCCGACACCGACGTCCCTGCCGGCGACATCGGCGTGGGCGGCCGGGAGATCGGCTATCTCTTCGGCATGCACAAGCGCCTCACGAACGAGTTCAGGGGCGTTCTCACGGGCAAGGGGCTGGGCTGGGGCGGGTCCTTGGTCCGGCCCGAGGCCACAGGCTACGGCGTGGTCTACTTCGCCGCCGAGATGCTGGCACAGCGAGGCGACTCCCTGGAGGGCAAGAGCTGTCTGGTCTCCGGAAGCGGCAACGTAGCCCAACACGTCATCGAGAAGCTCCTGGAGCTGGGCGCGAGACCGGTGAGTGCCTCCGATTCGTCCGGTAGCATCTACGACGAGGCCGGCATCGATGAGGAGAGGCTGGCCTTCCTCAAGGAACTCAAGAACGTGCGCCGGGGCCGGATCGAAGAGTATGCGCAGCGGTACCCGAGCGCCGTGTACTCCCCCTCCGACCCCTCTCGCGGCCGATTCGCCGCAGTGGGACCGCAAGGCCGACTGCGCCTTCCCCTGCGCCACTCAGAACGAGTTGAACGGCGACGACGCTGCCAACCTGGTGCGCAACGGCGTTTCCTGCGTGGTGGAGGGCGCCAACATGCCCACCACGACCGACGGAGTGAACGTGTTTCTCGACGCCGGCATCCTCTTCGCTCCGGGGAAGGCGGCCAACGCCGGCGGCGTGGCCACCTCAGGTCTGGAGATGGCACAGAACAGCATGCGCCTCCGTTGGCCCCGAGAAGAGGTCGACCAGCGCCTGCGCCAGATCATGAAGAGCATCCACGAAGCCTGTGTGGGGGCGGCTGAGGCCTTCGGCTCTCCGGGTAACTACGTAGACGGGGCCAACATCGCCGGGTTCATCAAGGTGGCGGACGCGATGATGGACCAGGGGTTGGTGTAGGCCGCAGACCGTGGACGGGCCCCATTGGAGTCACGCCTACGACTTCGAGTACCTCATGGCTCGGAGGATAGAGAACGTCATCCTCGTCTCGAGCACGTACGACACGTTCATCCTGCAGGAAGACGGGCAGTTGAGCGCCCTCATCCTGGGCGAGTTCCTCGAGCTCAACCTGCACCACACCACGGGGATCGTGCACGTTTCCAGCGGGCCCGAAGCCATCGAGTTGGCCAGGAACGACAGCCGTTTCGATCTGATCGTGAGCGCCATCCACGTGGGCGATATGAACGCCGTGGAGTTGGCCCAGGCTGCGGTGGCGGCAGGCATAGACATGCCCGTCGTGCTCCTGGCCTTCGACGGCGGCCAACTGGCCGAGTTCATGGCCGGCCACGATCTTTCTCCCCTGGAACGCGTCTTCCTATGGCAGGGCGATTCGCGCATCCTCCTGGCCATCATCAAGTACATGGAGGACAAGCTCAACGCCCCCCACGACTGCGGGGTTGCCGGGGTACAGGTCATCCTCTTGGTGGAGGACAACATCCGCTTCTACAGCTCGTTCCTGCCCCTCATCTACTCCGAGATCATCCGCCACACCCAGACCCTCATCGGGGAGGGAGTGAACCTCGCCCACAAGATCCTGCGCATGCGCGCGCGGCCCAAGATCCTCCTGTGCGGCACCTTCGAAGAGGCCTGGGAGCTGTTCCAGACCTACGAAGACAACGTCCTGGGCGTGATATCCGATCTCGAATTCCCCCAGGATGGCAGGCTCGACCCCCAGGCGGGCACGGAGTTCTCCCGCCGCGTCAAACAGGCCTGGCCGGACATCCCCGTCATTCTTCAGTCCGGTCACCCGGATCGCAAGAGTCTCGCCGACGAGGTGGACGCCCGCTTTCTGCTCAAGGACTCCCCCAACCTGCTGACCGACCTGCGGCGTTTCATCATCGACGACTTCTTGTTCGGCGATTTCGTCTTTCGGCTGGCTGACGGTACGCAGGTGGGGCGCGCTTGCGACCTGCGCGAGCTCATCGCCCTGCTGCACACGGTGCCCGGCGAATCGATCACCTACCACGCCACCCGCAACCACTTCTCACGCTGGCTCAAGGCCAGGACCGAGTTCCACCTGGCGCATCATCTGCGCCCCACCAAGCCCTCCGACTACAGCACGCCCGAGGACGAGCGCCGCTACCTGATCGATCAGATCGAGATATACAGACGGGAGCAGGCCCGGGAAGCAGTGGCCGACTTCGACCCCACCATCTTCGACGTCTCCAGCAGTTTCGCCCGCATCGGCGGGGGCTCTTTGGGGGGAAAAGCGCGGGCCCTGGCCTTCGTACGCCATCTCTTGCGCGACTTCGATGTGACCGACGAGTTCCCCGGCGCGGAGGTGACCGTCCCCCCGGCCGTCGTTCTCTGCACCTCGGTGTTCGACTACTTCCTGGAGGACAACCGACTGCGCGAATTCGCCCTCGACTCGCGCGATGATCAAGCCATCGAACAGCGCTTCCTGCGTGGATCGTTACGGGACGAGACCCTACAGGCGCTGGTCGCGTTCCTGGAGTTGATCGACTATCCGCTCGCGGTTCGTTCCTCGAGCCTGCTGGAGGACTCCCAGTACCAACCCCTGGCCGGCGTCTATCAGACCTACATGCTTCCCAACAACGACCCCGATCCCGCCGTCAGGCTGGAGCAACTGACCAGGGCAGTAAAGGGGGTCCTGGCGTCGACCTTCCTCACCTACGCCAAGAACTACTTCGCCTTCACTCCCTACCGCCTGGAAGAGGAAAAGATGGCGGTCATCGTGCAGAGGCTGGTGGGGCGGCCGCACGGCGAGCGCTTCTATCCTGATCTGGCGGGGGTGATGCGCTCCTACAATCTTTACCCCTTGGCGCCGGCCAAGGCTGAGGACGGGGTGGCCACTGTGGCCCTGGGCTTGGGACGCACCGTGGTGGAAGGCGGCCGCGCGCTGTCCTTCTCTCCTCACTATCCGCAGCATCCCTTCCACTTCTCCACACCCGCGGAGATGCTGGCCAACTCGCAGCGTGAGTTCGTAGCCTTGAAGCTGGACGCCGTCGGCGATTTGGCCACCGAACAGCGGCACCCTTTGCAGGTTGCCGAGACCGACGGGACCCTGGGCGTGCTGGCTTCGACCTACTCGCCCGAGAATGACGCCGTGTATGAGGGGATCTCGCGTGATGGAGTACGTCTCGTCAGCTTCACACCCCTGCTGCGCCGGCGTCTCTTCCCCCTGCCGGCCATCCTTGCGCGCCTCATGGAACTGGGACGCCGGGGGATGAACACCGAGGTAGAGATCGAGTTCGCCGTCGATCTGTCCGGTCAGGCAGGAGGGCCGGGAGAGTTCGGCTTCCTGCAGATGCGGCCTCTGGCGTTGTCGCGCGAGATTTCCGAAGTGCGATTGGAGGAGGCCGACCCCGAAACGGCCCTCTGCTTCTCGACAAGCGTATTGGGGAACGGGAGGATGGACCATATCCGAGACGTGGTGGCCGTCGACGAGGCCCGATTCGCGAGGGCCAAGACCAGACAAATAGCTGCGGAGATCGCCCGCTGCAACGCCGCCCTCGTCGACGAGGGCGTGCCTTACATCCTTGTGGGACTGGGTCGCTGGGGCTCGGCCGACCCCTGGCTGGGCATCCCCGTCACCTGGGAGCAGATCTCAGGCGCCCGGGTGATGGTGGAGTGCGGCTTCGAGGACATGGTGGTCGCCCCCTCCCAGGGCAGCCACTTCTTCCAGAACCTCACCTCCTTCCGCGTGGGCTACTTCACGGTGAACGAGCAGGCGGGTGAAGGGACCTTCGACTGGGACTGGCTGGCCGCTCAGCCCCTGTTCGGACGAACCGAATACGTGCGCCACTTCCGTTTCGCGCAGCCTTTGGTAATCAAAATCGACGCCCGGCAACAGCGAGGCGTGATCCTTAAGCCGGGGGCCGGCGCGGACTAGTCGGCGGCGCGGAGGGTGGCGTAGGGGTTCACCGCCCCACCCCCTCCAGGATGGATCTCGAAGTGCAGGTGGTCGCAGCCCGCGGCGTTGCCGGTATCGCCCACCCAACCCATGATCTGCCCGGCGCCCACCGAGGAGCCTGGGCCGATGCCGGAGGCGATGCCGTCCAGGTGGGCGTAGTAGTAGCTGCTGCCGTTGTTGCCCCGCAGCCAGATGGTGATCCCGCCGAGCCCGCTGTTCCGTGGGTTGGTACGCGAAACGGTCCCACTGACGCAGGCAACCACGGCTGTTCCCTTAGGAGCCAGGATGTCGGTGCCCTTGTGGGAGCGGCCGCCCGAGCGCGGGGCGCCCCAGCTGTTCGTGTAGCTGTGCGGCCCATCCACGGGGAACACGAACGATCCCGACTGCACCGACCCGGAACCGCCGGAGCTACTCCCGCTGGAGCTGCTGCCGCCGGAGCTGCTCTTCTTCTGGGCGGCGGCTTTGGCCTTGGCCGCCGCGGCGGCCGCCGCGGCCTTCCGCGCCGCCTCGGCCTCGGCCGCCTTGCGCGCGGCCTCTTTCAGATCGGCCACCTGCTTCTTCAGGCGGCGATACTCGACCGCCGAAGCCTTCATCTTGGCGTTCGCCTCATCCTGGACGGCTTCCAGTTCGGCGACCGTCTCGGACTGCTCCTGTTGCTTGAGCACCAGTTCCGCCTGCCGCCCCTCTGACTTCTCCAGGTGCGCACTGATCTGCTGGAACAATTCCTGATCCTGGTCGGCCACCCGGCCCAACAGGGAAAGACGATGGAGTACTGTGCCGAAATCCGCCTCTCCGAAGAGTATCTCGAGATACTCCGGTGTGGCCGACTGACCGTCCTTGTAGAGATCGACCACCCGCTGGGCCAACTGGGCTTGGATGATGCCCAGGTCCTTGTCCGTGCGGGCGATATCCTTCTTGGCGGTGCCCATGGCATCCTCGATCGCGGCTAGGCGCGTCTCGGCCGCGTCGTGCTTGGCAGCCAACGCGTCGAACTCGGCCTGCAACTCGCTCAGGCGGGCCTGGGCGTTCTTCAACTCCGCCTGCTTCTCGGTAAGAGTAGAGGCAGGAGCCTGCGCGAAAAGGGGTACGACCAGGAAGAAGATCAGCGATGCGAGAATCGCCAACGAGAGGGGGAAGCCAAGAACCGTTCTTCTACTGGGAGACCATCGGTCTTCCCGGCCAGTCCGCGTTGCCTTCCCTTTCGGTGTCCCGAAAGCCGTCATGGCCGTTTATTGTACCAAAGAGGACGCAGCGTACAGACGGACCGGAATGCCCTGGGACGCGAGATACTCCTTCGCTTCCCGGATGCTGTATTCCCCGTAGTGGAAGATGGAAGCGGCCAGCACCGCATCGGCCTTGCCCTCGTCGATGACCTCGGCCAGGTGGGCGAGCGTCCCCGCTCCTCCGCTGGCGATGATGGGCACGTTCACGGCCTCCGCTACCGCCCGGTTGAGCTCCAGGTCGTAGCCGTCCTTGGTGCCGTCCCTGTCCATGGAGGTGAGCAGTATCTCCCCCGCACCCAGGGACACGGCCCTGGCCGCCCATTCCACCGCGTCGAGGCCGGTGGGGATGCGGCCGCCGTTGATGTAGGCCTCCCACCCGCCAACCGGCGGCTGTTGGCGCGCGTCAGGCGCTACACCGTCGGGCGTCGAGGGCCCCGCGCGCTTGGCGTCGATGGCCACCGTCGACCGCTTCGCGTCGATGGCCACCGTCGACCGCTTCGCGTCGATGGCCACCACCACACATTGCGAGCCGAAGCGCCTGGCGCAGGTGGTGATGAGTGACGGGTCGCGTATGGCCGCCGAGTTGAGCGAGACCTTGTCCGCCCCCGCCCCCAGCACGGCCCGTACGTCGTCCTCGTTGCGGATGCCCCCGCCGATGGTGAAGGGGATGAAGACCTGGTCGGCGCAGCGCCGCACGAGGTCTACTATGGTGTCGCGCTTCTCGTGCGAAGCGGTGATGTCCAGAAACACCAGCTCGTCCGCTCCCTCGCGGTCGTAATGAGCGGCCAGCTCCACAGGGTCGCCGGCGTCGCGGATGTCGACGAAGTTCGTGCCCTTGACCACCCGGCCGTCGTGCACGTCCAGACAGGGAATGATCCTCTTGAGCAGCATCAGACCACCTCTCCGGCGCCGCCCGGCCGGGCCGGCGGCGCGTCGAGTACCGCCAGAGCCTCCCTCACCGTGAAGCGCCCCTCGTACAGGGCCCGTCCTGCTATCACACCCGTGACCCCCAGCGATTCCAGCGTACTGAGAGCACGTAGGTCGTCCAGACTGGTCACGCCGCCGGAGGCGATGATCTCCAGGTCGCTGCCCAGGGCCAACTCGCGGATACCCTCGAGGTTGACGCTCTGCATCATGCCGTCACGACTGATGTCGGTGTAAAGGATCTCGCGTACGCCCAGCTGCTCCAGCACGCCCACCAGATCGGCCGCGCGCACCTGGCTCCGTTCCTGCCAGCCTTTGGTCTTTACAAAGCCGTCCTCGGCATCGACGGCCACCACCAGTCGCTCGGGGCCCAGGATGGCGAGGGCCCGCTCGAGAAAGTCCTGGTCTTCCACGGCGCTGGTGCCGATGACGGCTCGGGCCACCGCGCTCTGGGCGAGCGACTGCAGCGTCTCCTCGGTCCGGATGCCGCCTCCCGTCTCGATGGGTATGGGCACCGCCTCGGCGATGGCGCGGATGAGGGCGAAGTTGCGTGGCTCGCCGTAGTGGGCCCCGTCCAGATCGACTACATGCAGGAACCGGGCGCCTTCGCCCACCCAATGGCGAGCCATGGCCACGGGATCGTCTCCGAACACCGTCTCGTCGGCGAAGTCGCCCCGCCGCAGGCGCACGCATCTGCCGCCCTGGATGTCGATGGCAGGAAAGAGCCTCACGAAGCCACCCCCAGTCCGGCGCGCCGGGCGAAGTTGCGGTAGAAGCGCAGCCCCAGCGTGCTCGACTTCTCCGGATGGAACTGCACGGCGGTGACGTTGTCGACCTCGATGGAGGACACGAACGACACGCCGTCATAGTCCGTCATGGTGAGCACGGCGGCTGGGGAGCGCGGCACTACGGCGTACCCGTGCACGAAGTAGAAGGCCGAACGGTCGGGGATACCCTCGAGGACGTCGGAGTCGTGCAGGTACTCGATCTGGTTCCAGCCGATGTGGGGCACCTTGACGGTAGGAGGCAGCGCCCGCACGTCGCCGCGCACTATCCCCAGCCCGCAGGCACCCGGGTCCTCCTCGCTGCCCTCGAAGAGCAGCTGCAGGCCCAGGCATACGCCCAGGAAGGGGACCCCGGCCTTGATCCTATCGAGGATGGGTCCGGCGAGCCCCAGTTCCTCCAACTGGGCCATGGCCGCGCCAAAAGCTCCCACCCCCGGCAGCACCAGTGCGGCCGCCGACCCCATGCGGTCCGGGTCGCGACCGACCTCCACCTCCACGCCCACGTGTTCGAAGGCCTTCTGTACGGAACGCAGGTTGCCCGATCCGTAGTCGACCACATAGAGCGTGCGGCCGCGGGTCACAGGACCCCTTTGGTGGAGGGGACGCCGGCTACACGTGGATCAGAGGTGACGGCCACGCGCAGAGCCTTACCGAAGGCCTTGAAGACCGCTTCGATGACGTGATGCGCGTCACCGCCCGCGAGCACGCGTGCGTGCATGGTCAGACGGGCGTTGTTGGTGAGGGCCCGGAAGAACTCGGCCACCAGTCCCGTGTCGAACCCCCCGATGCTCTCGGCCACGGGCCCGCCGTCGTAGGCGAAGAAAGGCCGGCCGCTCAGATCGAGGGCGACGAGAGCCAGCGCTTCGTCCATGGGCACGAACGTGCTGCCGTAGCGATTGATGCCCTTCTTGTCTCCCACCGCCTCAGCCAAGGCCTGTCCCAGGCATATGCCCACGTCCTCGACAGTGTGATGGCCCCCGGTGTGAAGGTCGCCGGCCGCCCGCACTTCCAGGTCGAACAAGCCGTGACCGGCTACCAGTTCGAGCATATGGTCGAAGAAGCCCAGACCGGTGTCGATGGTCGCGCGGCCCGAGCCGTCGAGGTCGAGCCTCACCGCGATGTCGGTCTCGCGCGTCTTGCGTTCTATGGTGGCCACGCGAGGAAGGGGCCCGCTCAGGGGGGCAGAGCTTGGCGGCTGCACGGCTTCTCCTCCGGTGGTAGGACTGGGCAAGATGCCGGGCGCCGTGGTCACAGTCGCCAGGCCGGCGAAGGCCGGGCCCGGACACTTGCGCAGGATAGCACAGAGCGACAGCGCCGCCGGACGGCCCCAAGACGGCCCCGACTGCGCGGCGCGCCGCCGGCGTCAGCCGGGCCGGCAACGGGGCCCGGACCGTCAGCCGCTATCGCCGTCCCGCAGTTCGGCTGAGACGCGGTGGAAGGCGAAGCCCTCGCTGTCGGCCAGAGCGGCCAGGCGCGGGGTGAGCAGGCTCACCGCCTCCGCCGACATCTCCACGTACGACGACCTGCGCATGAAGGTGTCCACCGACAGCGGAGACGAGAACCGTGCGGACCCTCCCGTGGGCAGCACGTGGTTGCTCCCGGCCACGTAGTCGCCGAATGCGGTCGGGGTGCGGTGGCCGAGGAACACCGCCCCAGCAGAGCGGACCAGGGGCAGAAAAGCGCGCGCGTCGGCCAGGTGAAGCTCGAGGTGTTCCGGCGCGTAGGAGTTCACCAGAGCGGCCGCCAGGCCGCGGAAGTCCTCTCCTGGTGCCGCGTGGAAAGCCCAAAGGCGGGAATCGTCGGTGCGATGTTCCTCTTCCCCTTTGTCCCGCTCGCCAAGCATCTCTCGCGCGCAGGCTCTCGACGGCGCCGGCCACCTGCCGGACCAGCTCTTCCGACTCGGCCAACAGCAGGGCCTGGGCCCCGCTCCCGTGCTCCTCCTGGGCCAGCAGATCGGCCGCGATCCAGGTAGGACGTGCCGTCCGGTCGGCGATCACGAGGACCTCGCTGGGCCCGGCGAGGTTGTCGATACCCACGCTGCCGTACACCTGGCGCTTGGCCTCCATCACGTAGGCGTTGCCCGGCCCGCAGATGACGTCGACCCGGGGGATGGCGGCCGTGCCGTAGGCCATGGCAGCGATGGCCTGGGCCCCTCCCACGCGGAACACCCTCTTGATGCCCATGAGCCAGGCCGCGGCGAGGACGGAGCGATTCACGCTCCCGTCCCTGCGCGCCGGCGTGCAGATGACCAGCTCCTCCACGCCGGCCACCAGCGCGGGCACGCAGTTCATGATGACGGTGGAGGCGTACGAACCGAGGCCACCCGGCACGTAGAGGCCGGCGCGCCCCACGGGCAGATGCCGAATGCCGAGCCGCTGCCCCTGAGGACCGACGTCCTCCCAGTCCGCCACCAACTCGTGGCGATGGAAGAAGGTGCAATTGTCTCGGGAGGTCTCGAGAGCAGCGATAATGCCCGGGTCGGCCTCGAGGTGGGCGGCCTCCAGCTCCTCGGGAGAAACGGCCAGTGTGGCCTCCGTAATGCCGGGGAAGTCGAAACGGGCGGTGGCTTCCAGCACCGCGGCATCCCCGCGGGCGCGCACATCGGCCAGGAGCGCAGCCACGGTGTCGGCCACCTCGCGCCCCGTGGCCTCCGAAGGTCTGAGAGCGGCCACCTCGGCCGCCACCGAGGCCAGAGTCAGTGCGCGTATCCTCACGGCTTGGCTCCCTGGCACACGCAGTCCTCGCCCAGAAGCTCTTTCAGCTCGGCGAACAGACTGGCCTGCGGCTCCACCCGGTAGCCATCTCCGAAGCGGAGACGCCGGGCTCCTTCGCTCCAACGCACGTACATGTCCACCGAGCACAGGCCTGGGAAGCGGACCAGGATGCCCTTGAGGTCGTCGATTACGGTGCTGGGAAGACGATCGCCGTCCACCGACAGTGCCAGCGGCTCGAGGCCCGTCTTGGGCGTGAACTCCTCCATGGCCAGAGGGATGAACTTGGTCTCGGCTTCGTCCTTATGGTCGACCCGGCCCTTGATCTTGACGACCTTGTCTTCCACCAGCAGGTCTTTGTTCTCCTGGTAGATGGCCGGGAAGCACACGATCTCCACCGAACCCTCCAGCCCCTCCACCGTCACGAAGGCCATCATCTCGCCGGACTTCTTCGTTGTGATCTTCTTGACCGTGCCTATCATGCCCACGATGGTGGTGACCTTGCCGTCCGACACCTCTCCCAGTTGGGAGATGAGATGTCCGGCCTCCTGCCGGATCTGGTGGCGGATGTCCTTGAGGGGATGAGAGCTCACGTACAGCCCCAGCGTCTCCTTCTCCAGGGCCAAAAGCTCTTCCTTGCTGAAATCGTCCCGGGGGATCTCCACGGGCGGCGATCCGTTGGTCCCGGTATCGCCCTCGTCCGTCCCTCCCCCGTCACCCTCCAGGAGCAGATCGAAGATGGAGCCTTGCCCCCGGTCGGCGTCGGAGCGCACCTTCTTGCCGTGCGACATGGCCTGCGGGAGGACGAGGAGCATGCCCCGGCGAGAGGGACCGATCGAATCCATGGCCCCCGACTTGAGCAAACCCTCGATGGCCCGGCCGTTGACGGTGCCAAGGTCTACACGCTCGCAGAATTCGAAGAGGTCGCGGAAAGGACCGTCCGCGTTCCGGGCCTCGATTATGTTGCGGATGGCGGTCTCCCCCACGTTCTTCACCGCGTTCAAGCCGAAACGGATGCGCCCTTCGACTCCCCGGAAATCGACCACCGACTCGTTGATGTCCGGCGGCAGCACCTCGATGCCCATGTCGTTGGCCACGGTCACGTAGAACGGCACCTTGTCCTTGGTGTCCATGACGCTGGAGATGAGGGCGGCCATGTACTCCACGGGATGGTTGGCCTTCAGGTAGGCGGTGCGGTAGGAGATGAGGGCATAGCAGGCGGCATGGGACTTGTTGAAGGAGTAGTCGCCCGCCTTCTCCATGAGCGACCACAGGTGGTCGATGACGCGTGCGGAAGTGCCGGTGGCGGCAGCCCCCTCGCGAAACTTGGGCTCCAACTGCTCCATCTTGGCCTTGAGTTTCTTGCCGATGGCTTTGCGCAGATCGTCCGCCTGCGCCGGACTGAAGCCGGCGATGCGCTTGGATATCTCCATCAACTGCTCTTGGTAGATGGCCACGCCGTAGGTGGGGTCGAGGATGGGCTTCAGCCGCTCGTCCTCGTACTGGATGCCCTCCGGGTTGCGCTTGTTGCGCGCGTACTGAGGGATGAAATCCATGGGTCCGGGGCGATAGAGGGCCACCAAGGCGATGAGGTCGTCCAGGCGGGTGGGCTGTATCTCGCGCAGGGCGTCGCGCATCCCGCTCGACTCGAACTGGAACACGCCCTCCGAATCGCCCTTGGCCAGTAGGCGGTAGGTACCCGCGTCGTCGAGGGGCACGGCCTCGATGGTGAAATCGGGATGCCCGCTCGCACGGATGATCTTGACCGCGCTGTCGATGACGTCCAGGTTGCGCAAACCCAGGAAGTCCATCTTGAGCAGACCCAGCTTCTCCACGTCGTTCATGGAGACCTGGGTGACCACCTCGGCGTCCCCCTTCTGCATGAGGGGAAGGTGCTCGGTGAGCGGGCCCTTGGAGATGACCACGCCCGCCGCGTGGATTGAATCCTGGCGGATGAGCCCTTCGAGCGGCCGGGCCCTGTCGATGACCTCACGGACCACGTCCTCGTTGTCGTAGGCCGTGCGCAACTCGCATTTGGGGTCGGCCAGACAGGCGTCCAGGGTGATGTTGAGTATCTCGGGCACCAGCTTGGCGATGCGGTCGGCCTGGCCGTAGGGGACGTCCATGACCCGAGCGGCGTCGCGGATGGCCTGCCGGGCCTTGATGGTGCCGAAGGTGGCGATCTGGGCTACGCGGTCGCGGCCGTACTTCTCGGCCACGTAGTCGATCACCTTCTCGCGCCCGCTCACCGAGAAGTCGATGTCGATGTCGGGCATGCTGATGCGGTCGGGGTTGAGGAAGCGCTCGAACAGCAGCTCGTGGGCGATGGGATCGAGGTCCGTTATGCCCAGGAGGTACGACACCAACGAACCGGCGGCCGACCCTCGTCCCGGACCCACCGGGATGCCGGCCGCCTTGGCGTAGCTCACGAAGTCCCACACGATCAAGAAATAGGGCGGGAAGCCCATCTTCTCCACCACCGCGAGCTCGGTCTCCAGGCGTTCGCGCACCACGGGAGCCGGGTCCCCGCTGCCGTAGCGGCGCACAAGTCCCTTCTCGCACTGCTCGCGCAGGTAGGAGGCCTCGGTGTAACCCTCGGGGACCGGGAAGGGCGGGATCAGCATCCCTTCCAACTCGATCTCCACGTTGCAGCGCTCCACGATCTCCATGGTGTTGGCGACCGCCTCGGGGTGGTCGGCGAAGGCCGCCAGCATCTCCCCCTCGCTCTTGAGGAAGAACTCCTGGGACGAGAAGCGCATGCGATTCTCGTCCGAGAGGCGGGAGCCGGTCTGGATGCACAGCAGCACGTCGTGCGAGACCGCGTCTTCCTCGCGCAGGTAGTGCACGTCGTTGGTGGCCACCAGCTTGAGACCAGTGCGGGCGGCGACCTCGGCCATGCGCCCGTTGATGTCGGCCAGTTCATCGATGCCGGTCTCCTGCATCTCCAGGTAGACGTTGCCCTCCCCGAAGATGTCTACCAGCCGCTCCACTTCGGCGTCGGCGGCTGCGTACTGGCCGAACTGCAGAGCTTTGGAGAGGCGGCCGCTGGCGCAGCCCGAGAGGCAGATGAGGCCATCGGCATGCTTGCGCAGAAGGGAGTAGTCCATGCGTGGCTTGTAGTAGTAGCCCTCCAGGAAGGCGGCGCTCCCCAGCGCCAGCAGATTGCGGTATCCGGCCTGGTCGCGGGCCAGCAGGGTCAGGTGCCAGCGTTCCTCGTTGTTGCCTTCCTTGCGGAAGCGATCCTCCACCAGGTAGGCCTCCAGCCCGATGATGGGCTTGACGCCTGCGCTGCGGCACTGCTGGTAGAACTGGATGATGCCTGACAGGACTCCGTGGTCGGTTATGGCCACGGCCGGCATGCCCAGCTCTACCGCCCGGCCCACCAGACTCGTCCAGTTTGCAGGCCCCATCCAGAGCCGAGTAATGAGTGTGCACATGCAGGTGGCAGAAGCCCGCCTGACGTTCAGACGTGTCCTCTGCACTGGAAGGATGGGGCTGGAGCGAAGATGACAAACCGGTCTCCCGCTGGTCTCTGGAGTACCTCCCCGGACACTCCTCGCGCTCGACTCTGGCGAGATGCGGAGCGCGCGGAGGGATGCATCACTACCGCACGATTCTACCCGAAGCCACCCGCCCCCTCAAGCGGCCTGTGCGGCTGACAGTGAACAAAATCCGCTGTCAGCGGGTTTCCTTTGGTGGGCAGCTCCCCGCAGCAGGGGGTTCGGCCGACCGACCCCATAGGGCCGCTCCCGAGCCCGATGATATCCTCTCCAGCATCGTGCAATCGCCCACCGCCGCGGCCTTTGGGGAGGACATCAATGCACCGCTCAGTCAACGATCTGTTCACTCTGGAGGGCAGGACCGCTCTCATAACGGGGGGCAACGGCGGCATCGGCAAAGGCATCGCACGAGCGCTGGCCGGCGCGGGTGCCGATATCGCCATCGCCGCTCGCGACGAGACCAAGACGGCCCAGGCCGTCGACGAGATAGCCGCCGACTTCGCCGTGCGCTCCCTGGGGGTGAGGGTCGATGTCCGCCGCGAGGACGAGGTCCGGGCGATGGTCGATCAGGTCGTCGAGACCTTCGGCCGCTTGGACGTCTTCGTCAGCAATGCGGGCATCGCCATCCACAAGTCCCCCGAGGAGATGTCGATCGCCGAGTGGGACCTCAACATCGAGATCAACCTTCGCAGCTTCTTCATCGGCGCGAAGGCCGTGCACCCGGCGCTGAAGAAAGCGGGCGGCGGCAAGATCATAAGCATCGGGTCCATGTTCGCCTACTTCGGCTGCGAGGCGCTGCCCGCGTACGGGGCGAGCAAGGGTGGCATCGTCCAGTTGACTAAGAGTCTGGCGGTGGGCTGGGCCGCCGACAACATCCAGGTCAACTGCATCCTTCCCGGCTTCATCAACACCGATCTCTCCGCCGGCGGCAAGCGCGACGTGCCCGGCATGGAGGAAGACGTCATCTGTCGTACCCCTGCCGGACGCTGGGGTGAGCCGAACGATATCGCCGGTGCCGCAGTCTTCCTGGCTTCGCACGCCTCCGACTTCATCACCGGCGCGGCCTTACCCGTGGACGGTGGATTCTCGGTGAAAGGGCTGTAGAGCCTCAGTCCTCGGCGACTACGCGGTTCTTCAGGAAGCCCACTCCATCGATCTCCACCTCCACCTCGTCACCGGGCAGGAGCGCGCCGACCCCGGGTGGCGTGCCCAGCATGACGAGGTCGCCGCGGTGCAGGGTCATCGCCTGGCTGAGTAGGGAGATGATCGTGAAGGGGTCGCGGATCATGTCGCGTACCTGACCCTCTTGCTGTACTCGCCCGTTGAGCCGGGTCCTGATCCAAGCTTCGGGCAGAGGCGGCTCCGTCTCGATAAACGGACCGGCGGCCGCGAAGGTGTCGTAACCCTTCGCCCGCCACCACTGGCCGTCGGCCGCCTGCATGTCGCGTTCGGTCACGTCGTTCGCGCACGTCCAGCCCCAGACGGCCCCGCGGGCCTCCTCGGGGGTCACCCGGCGGACGGTGCGGCCGATCACCACCGCCAGCTCGCCTTCGTACTCCACCTTGGTCGCGTCCTTGGGATAGACGATGTCGTCTCCGTGTCCGACAAGGCAGGAAGGCGGCTTGAGAAAGACCATGACGGGCGGCATTTCCGGCTTCTCCAGATGGGTACCTGCTCGCCGGCCGACCTGCGCGCCGCCATCTCCTCCGACATGCGCGCGGAAGTTCCAGCCCACGCCGAAGATCTTCCCGGGGACCACGGGCGGCAGAAGAGTGACCTCGTCCGCGGAACCACCGTGCCCGCCGCCGGGGAGCCGCAGGGGGCCTGACCGTAGCCCAAGTCGGGTCCAACTCGTAGCCGCTGCACGTCAGCAGCGCCGTGTGCTCCTCACCCCGGTATTCCATGCGGGCGATCTTCATGCCTCTTCTCCCTTCACGGTGCCCTCGTACTGTAGACGCAGCAGTCCGTACGTGATCGAGTCCACCAGAGCCTGCCACGAGGCCTCCACGACGTTGTCGCCCACCCCCACGCTACCCCAGTTCCCCGACCGTCGGACGAGTCGATGAGCACGCGGGTCTTGGCCGCCGTGCCCTTGTTCTCGTCCAGGATACGCACGCTGTAGTTGATCAGCTGGATGTCGTGCACCTCGGGGAACTTGCGCTCTATGGCCTGCGCAGCGCCTTGTCCAGGGCATTCACCGGGCCGTTGCCCTCGGCCGTCTCGATGAAACGCTCCCCGCTCACGTGCACCTTGACCGTGGCCTCGCTCACCGTGTCGCCGTCCTCGCGCTTCTCCACGATGATGCGGAAGCTCTCCAGGCGGAACAACTCGACGTGCACGCCCATCTCGGCCCGCAGCAGCAGTTCGAAGGAGGCGTCGGCCGCCTCGTAGTGATAGCCGGCGTGCTCGCGCTCCTTGACCCGCTTGAGTACCCGCTCGGCCAGTTCCTTCTGTCCTCCGGCCACCAGTAGCCCAGTTCGCTGGCCCGCTGGTCGATGGTCGCCCGGCCGGACAGCTCCGAGACCAGCACGTGCGGCGAGTTGCCCACCAGAGCCGGATCGATGTGCTCGAAGGTGTGGGAATCCGCTCCGCACAGCCGCGACGTGCATCCCGCCCTTGTGGGCGAAAGCGTTGCGGCCCACGTACGGCTGATGGGCGTCCGGGGAGACGTTGCACAGTTCGGCCACGAAGCGGGCGGCATCGGTGAGCTTGGCCAGGTCGCGGTCGGTGACGCAGTCCACGCCCCATCTTGAGTTTCAGAGCCGGGGATGATGGCGCACAGGTCGGCGTTGCCGCAGCGCTCTCCGTAGCCGTTGATGGTGCCCTGCACCGATGTCGGCCCCCGCCTCCACCGCCACCAGAGCGTTGGCCACGGCGCAGCCGGAGTCGTTGTGGGCATGGATGCCCACCGCGGCACGCCGATCCCCAACTCGCCACCACGCGGCCGACCACCTCTGCGATCTGCGTGGGCAGCGCGGCCCCGTTGGTGTCGCAAAGGCACACGGCCTCCGCCCCCGCCTCGCGCCGCAGCCCGCAGGCAGGCCAGCGCGTACTCGGGGTGGGCGGCGTAGGCGTCGAAGAAGTGCTCGGCATCGTAGAAGACGCGCTTGCCCCGCGAACCAGGAACGCCACCGACTCGGCGATCATGCGCAGGTTCTCGTCGCGGTCGACCCGCAGCACCTTCCTCACGTGCAGATCCCAGGTCTTGCCGACCAAGGCGACGATCGGGCGCCCAGCACGACAGCCAGTCCGGCCAGATTGGGGTCATCCTCCGCCCGCGTTCCCCGCGCCCGCGTCATGCCGAAGGCCGCCAAGACCGTGGCGCGCCGAGTGGCTCCTTCTCCATGCGACGGAAGAACTCCTCGTCCTTGGGATTGGATCCGGGGAATCCGCCCTCGATCACGTGGATGCCCAGGTCGGCGATGCGCAAGGCTATGCGCACCTTCTCGTCCACCGACACGCTCAGGCCCTCGCGCTGCATGCCGTCGCGGAGGGTGGTGTCGTAGAGCAGTATGTCGGCGGGGGTGGACATCTCGTGCTGATGGCGTAAGATGCCGAGCGCCCGCGGCGGGCTCAGCTCTCGGGATCGACCGCCGTGCCGGTGCTGAGCGCGTACTCGTGGAACCGAGCGATGATGTCCTTGGTCATCGGACCGGGAACTCCCGCGCCGATGGGCCGCTTGTCGACCTCCACCACCGGTCCCACCTCGGCCGCCGTGCCGGTGAGGAAGGCCTCGTCGGCGTTGTAGACGTCGTGGAGGGTGTAGAAGCCCTCCTCCACCTCCAGGCCCATGGCGCCGGCCAGCCGCATGACCACTCCCCGGGTGATGCCCGGCAGCGCGCCGAGAGCCGTGCTGGGCGTCATGAGCCTGCCGCCCCTTGACCAGGAAGAAGTTGTCGGCGGTGCACTCGCAGACGTAGCCCGCGGTGGTGAGGAACAGGCCCTCGTTGACCTCGCGGCCCCGCAGTTCGAGCGCTCCGATGACGTTGTTCAGGTAGTTGAGGCTCTTGATCGCCGGGTTGATGGCCTGGGGGTCGTTGCGCCGCGTAGCGAGGGTCACCACCTTGAAGCCCCGTTGGTAGACCTCGGCCGGATACAGGGTGATGCCGCCGGCGATGCAGAACATGCTGGCTTCGGGGCACTTGGCCGGGTTCAGACCCAAGTCCCCGATGCCCCGAGTCACGACCAAACGCACGTAGCCGTCTCTCACATCGTTGCGGCGGATGGTCTCCATCATGGCTTCCACCAGCTCCGGACGAGAGATGGGCAGCTCGAGCGCGATCGCCTGAGCCGAGGCGTAGAGCCGGTCGATGTGGGCCTCCAACTCGAACACCCGGCCGTTGTACACACGGATGCCCTCGAAGACCCCGTCGCCATAGAGAAGACCGTGGTCGAAGACGCTGATCTTAGCCTCGTCTTTGCCGTAGAACCCGCCGTCGACGTAGATGTGCATGCAACCCTCCCAAGACCGCGACCCGACCCTTCCGGCTCAACTGCCGGCGAGCGTCGAAGTATACGCTACAGAAGTGAGCCGACCTGATACACCACTATACCGAGCAGGAAGGCTACCGCAAGCGTGAGGCCCACACTGGCCCCCGTCCATCTCCAGGAGCCCGACTCCTGTTTGAAGGCCGCGACCGTAGCCACGCAGGGGATGAAAGTCATCTGCACGACCAGGAAGGCGGCCGCCGCTGCCGGCGTGAGAACCGCGGCCACTTGGGTGGCCAAGCCGGCCCCGGCGGAGGCCCCCCCGCCGAAGAGGACGCCCAAGGTGGCTACGCTGTTCTCCTTGGCCACGAAGCTGGAGAGGAGGGCCACTATCAGGCGCCAATCGCCCAATCCCATGAGGGCCCCTAGCGGTTCCAGAGCCTGGCCGATGGTGCCCAGGACACTCTCGCTGGGGTCGCCGCCCGGGAAATTCGACAGCACCCATACGATGGCCGACACGATCACGATCAGCGTGCCCGCCTTCCTGATGAAGGCCGTGATGTTGCGCCCCACGTAGAGCCCGACGGTGCGGGCGTTGGGCTTGTGGTAGAGAGGCATCTCCATGATGAATGCGCTCCTCTCCCCGTTGAACACCACCTTGTTGACGACCACCCCGGTGATCCCCAACAGCGCCAGGTTACCCCCCACGAGAATCACGATGGCCCAGGGGGCGTTGGCACCGAAAAAGGCGGGAGCCAGAAACGCGAGCACGGCCAGCCGGCCGGTGCAGGGGACGAAGGGAGTCAGCATCATGGTGAGCATCCGATTGCGCCGGTCTTCTATGATGCGCGTGCCCAGTATGGCAGGCACGTTGCAGCCGAAACCGAGCAGGAGGGGCATGCAGGACTTGCCATGCAGACCCATCCAGTGCATATACCGGTCCATGACATAGGCGATGCGGGCCATGTAACCCACGTCCTCCAGTAGACCCAGGGCAGCGAAGAAGATCGCCAGAATGGGGACGAAGGACAGGACCGTCCCCGCACCGGCCACCACCCCGTCGACGATGAGCCCCGAGAGCCACTCCGGCGCCCACGACAGAGCGCTGCGCAGCAACTCGGAGAAGTCCCCGGTGATCCACTGGTTGAGCGCGGCCGCAGCCGGACCGGCCACCGCGTAGGTGACGTAGAACAGCGCGGCCATGGCGGCGATGACCACCAGCAGTCCCCAGAAGGGATGCGTGGCCACCCGGTCGATGCGGTCGGTGATGCCCGGGGCGCCGGCGCGCGGCTGTACCACCGCCGCGCGCACCATCCGCGCCACCCAGTCGTAGCGCCCTCCGGCGATGTCGAGGTACGCGTCTTCATGCAGGGCCAGCAGCTCGTGGATGGGCTCCCAGACCTCGGGGGCCGTACGCTCCACCAGGGAGGCGATATCGGTATCACCCTCGAGTAGCTTGAGGGCCACCCAGTCGGCCGGATAGCCCGTCGGAACACGGCCGTCGAGCAGGGCCTCGATCTGTGCCAGCACGGAGCGGTGCTTCTCTCTGATGACCGGCCGGCTGACCCCCTGCTTCCCGGGATGCCCCGCCGCTTCGACTGCGGCGGCGACGAGTTCGTCCAAGCCACGCCGCTTGCTGGCCACCAGGCCCACGACCGGAATGCCCAGGGCCGCGGCCAGAACGTCCGTCTCCACGCGCACGCCGTGCGCTTCGGCCACGTCGATCATGTTGACGCCCACCACCACCGGCACAGGCAGGGTCAGCAACTCGCCCACCAGATAGAGGTTGCGTTCCAGGCAGGAGGCATTGACTGTGGCGATGACCACGTCGGGAGGGTTCTCGATGAGGAAGTCGCGCGCCACCCGCTCCTCTTCCGAGCCCGAGGTGAGGCTGTAGGTGCCTGGCAGGTCGACGATCTCTATCCGACGGCCTTCGTGAGTGAAATAGCCGGTCTTCTGCTCGACCGTCTTGCCGGGCCAGTTCCCCACGTGCTGGTTGAGTCCGGTGAGGGCGTTGAACACGGTGCTCTTGCCGACGTTGGGCTGGCCGGCCAGAGCGACGGTCAGCACGGGGGACACCGGCGTGTCCGCCATCCTGCTCCTACTTACCGGCGGCCGACATCACGGCCTCAGCCGGCACCCTTGCCGAGTCGGCCTCGACCAGGCCGGCCTCGATCGAAGCGTCCTCGGCCTCCTCGCACTTCATGCCCTCGCCGTCAATCGCCGCCGGGACACGGGTGGAGACCCCGTCCGGGTCGATGGTCACCCGGTCGGCCTGCTTCCTGCCCAGTGCGATGCGGGCGCCATGGGCCTCCACGATGAGAGGTCCGCGGCCGCGGTTCTGCAGAACACACACCTCGGCTCCTGGAGTCAGTCCCAGGGCTATCAGACGGCGGGCCAGCCCATGCTGGGCGGGCAGCCTCGACACCAGGGCACGCGCCCCACAGGGCAGTTCGGCCAAAGTGGTCATCGCTTCTCCGTCCCTGCCACCGATTCGGCGTACGCCACGAAGTGAGCCAGCACGTCCGGCTCCAGGACGTGCTCCAGCCTGCAGGCCGTGGTCTCGGCCTTCTCCGCGGGGATGGACAGCACTCCGGTGAGGAAGTCCCGTATGGCGACATGACGCCTCTCCACATCCAAGGCGATGCGCGTGCCTTCCTCGGTCAGGGTGGCGTGCCCATAGCGGGCGTGAGACACGAGCCCCCGCCCTGACAGGTTCTTGAGCGCGCCCGTCACCGAGGGCCGCGACACATGCAACTGATCGGCTATCTCGCTTACCCGAGCCACCCTAGACCCACGCTCCAGCTGCAGGATGGCCTCCAGGTAGTCCTCCAGACTTGCACTCAATATCTCCGACTGCTCCATTACCCCCACCCGCATCGACGAAAGTTAGGCTTCCCTATTTTAGTGGTCATCGCCTAACTTGACAAGACCCGGGAAGGGACTACATAGGCTTCCCACCCCAACCGACGAGTGCCCCGTTTGCCACCGACCACGACTAGGTCGGGAGCAGGGTGGGTATAGGGCCTGCATCCCGGCAGTCGAAAGGGGGCTTGGCAATGCAACCGACGGATCGATCCTCCCGCCCGCGCGGCCTACCTCATCATCTGGAGACGCAGGTCTCCTACAGGCTGGGCGTGCCTCTGGTGTACGTGAAAGGCGAGTTGGACCACGACTCTGCGGGGCAACTCCGGCCCGTATTGCAGGAAGAGCTGCGCGACGAGCCCCACGCGCTGGTGCTCGACTTCAGCGAGTTGGGCTATGTCGACAGCGGGGGGTTGTCGCTCATGTTCGAGGTGGTGAAGACGTTCACACCTCCGCGCTGGGTGGGCGTGGTCGGGCCGAACCCAGGCGTGGAACGGCTGCTGCAGATGACCGGGCTCATCGATTCGAACGTGTTCCGAGTGTTTCCCGACCTCAAGGCGGTCTCCACAGCTCTGGCCCAGTCGGGGTAGAAAGAGCCTCTCCTCCGGGCTACTTCGGCGGCGGCAGGAAGGGGATGACCACCACGGGGATGTGGGAGTTTCTCAGTATGTACTTGGAGATGGAACCTACCATGAGCTCGCGCAGAGGGCCCTGCGGCCTCCGGGCAGCTACGGCCAGCGAGGCGTCCCTCGATTCCTCCACGAAGACCGGTCCCGGCTGACCCTTGACCGCGCGCTTCTCCACCTCCAACTCGGGATAAAGCTCGGCCACCCGGGCAGCGGCCTCATCGAGCAGACCCTCAGCGCTTTCGCGGAACTCATCGAAGACCTCGCGCTGGGCCACCCCACTACCCAGCATCGATTGCGGCACCTCCCAGGCGGCTATCAAGCGCAGGCGCGCCTGCCGGATGGCCGCCTCCCGGGCTCCGAACTCGACGGAGGCCTTCGCTTCGCCGGACTCGTTCACGAACACCGCTATCGTTTCCATCTGGTCCCCTTAGTGCGTCGGCGCTTGGTATGAGCATACCACCGGGCCACGGAATACTGGCTCCAGCTGGAGATCAGGCGTTGGCCACGAAGCCCGCCACCAGATCACCCACGGCGTCGGTGCCCATGCCCATCTCTCCTGCCACCATGGACTTCATCTGAGTAACAGCGTGGGCTATGCCCTTCTCGATGAGCTCAGCGGCCTTGTACTCACCGAGATGCTCCACCATCATCTGCACCGCCCCGATGGCGGCCAGGGGATTGATTGCGTTCTTACCGGTCCAGGCAGGAGCCGTGCCCCCTATGGGCTCGAACATACTCACGCCCGCGGGGTTGATGTTGCCGCCCGCGGCCACACCCAGGCCGCCCTGGGTGATCGCCCCCAGGTCGGTCACGATGTCGCCGAACATGTTTTCGACCACCATGACGTCGAAAATCTCCGGACTGGCCACCATGTATAGACACGTGGCGTCGACGTGGTAATACTCCCGCTTGATATCGGGGTACTCCCCCGTTCCTATCTCGGCAAAGACCCGATTCCACAGCTTGTACATGTGCGTAAGCACGTTGGACTTGCCGATCAGAGCCAGGGTGTTGTCTGGACCGAGTCCGCGCGCCTGCTTGCCGTACTTGCGGGTGTACTCGAAGGCGAAACGCAGACAGCGGGCCACTTGGTCGTACGTGTAGACCATCTCCTGTATCGCCACCTCGTCCTTGGTACCCGGCCGTGAGTTCCCCCCCATGCCGGTATACATGCCTCCGCTGTTTTCGCGGACCACGCAGTAGTCGATCTCCTTGGGACCCTTGCCTTTGATAGGGGTCTCCACGCCGGGGATGAGGCGGACGGGACGGAGATTGATGTACTGGTCGAGAGCGAAACGGGCCTTGAGCAGCACGCCCTGTTCCAGGATGCCCGGAGCCACGTCAGGATGCCCCATCGCCCCCAGGAGGATGGCGTCATGCTGCTTGAACTCCTCGATGGCCGAATCGGGCAGCGTCTCGCCGGTGCGCAGATAGCGCTCACCGCCGAAGTCGTAGTGCGTCAGCCCATAGGAGAAGCCGGCGCGATCGGCCGCCGCTTCGAGCACCTTGAGGCCCTCTCGCACCACCTCGGGGCCGGTACCGTCTCCTGGCAGCACAGCAAAGCTGTAGCTCATGATGTTCCTTCCTCTCTCGTCTCCGTGCCCGCGAGTGGCGCCGCTCAGGCGGCCGCGGAACGCTTCTTCAAGTACGGCAGCAGGCCGCCTGCCTCCACCAGTTCCTGCATGAAGGGCGGCAGGGGCTGGGCCTGATAGATGACCCCCGTGGTGAGGTCGGCGATCTCGCCGGTGGCCAGGTCGACTGTTAGCTCGTCCCCCTCTTTGATGCCCTCCACCGCTTCGGGAGCGACCAGGATGGGGAGACCCGTGTTGAAAGCATTGCGATAGAAGATGCGGGCGAAGCTCTTGGCGATGACCACCGAGACGCCTGCCCCCTTGAGGGCGATGGGGGCGTGCTCGCGGCTGGAGCCACAGCCGAAGTTCTCGCGCGCGACCACCATGTCGCCGGGACGCACCTTGCCCGGGAAAGCGGGGTCGGCGTCCTCCATTACGTGCTGGGCCAGCTCCTCAGCCGTCTTCATATTGAGGTAGCGGGCCGGGATGATGAGGTCGGTGTCGATGTCGCGCCCGAAGGTCCAGGCGTGTCCGCGCAAGGCGGTCATGGCTGCCTCCTTCCGCCGATCTGGTCAGGGGTGGCGATGTGGCCGGCCACGGCGCTGGCGGCCGCCACGTAGGGGCCGGCCAGGAACACCTCCGAGCCGGGATGCCCCATCCGCCCCACGAAGTTGCGGTTGGTGGTGGAGACGGCCCGTTCGCCCTTCGGCCAGGACACCCATGTGACCCCCGAGACAGGGACCGCAGGTGGGCGCGGAGACGGCGGCTTCCGCTTCGATGAACACGTCCAAGAGGCCTTCGTCGTTGGCCTGCTTCCAGATGGCCTGCGTGGCGGGGATGACGATACAGCGTATGTCTTTGTGCACCTTGCGGCCACGCAGTATCTCGGCGGCCTGGCGTAGGTCCTCGATGCGCCCGTTCGTGCAACTGCCGATGACCACCTGATCGATGCGCACATCACCCAACTCGTCGGCGGGCTGGGTGTTGGAGGGCAGATGGGGCTTGGAGACCATGAGGGGGATCTCGTCCGCCCGCCACCGGTACGTCTTCTCGTACCAGGCGTCGGCGTCGGACGTGTAGTAGCGGGGCTCGCGGCGGAAGCGTCCCTGCACATATGCCTTGGTGATGTCGTCCGGCGCGATGATGCCGCTCTTGCCCCCCGCCTCGATGGCCATGTTGCATATGGTGAGACGCGAATCCATGGACAGGGCGCGGATGGTCGGACCGGTGAACTCCATGGCCTTGTACAGGGCCCCGTCCACGCCGATCTGGCCGATGGTGAAGAGGACGATGTCCTTGCCGGTCACGTAACGGCTCAGCTCGCCTTCGAAGTCGAAGCGATGGGTCTCCGGCACCCGGAACCAGGCCTCCCCGGTCGCCATGGCCCCCGCCAGGTCGGTTGAGCCGACCCCAGTCGCGAAGGCTCCCAGAGCTCCGTACGTGCAGGTGTGCGAATCGGCGCCCAGGACGACGTCGCCCGGCCCTACCAGCCCCTGTTCCGGCAGGAAGGCATGCTCCACACCCACGCGGCCCACGTCATACCAGTGCGGGAGCCCGTGCTTCTTGCTGAACTCGCGCATCTGTTTGACAAGCCCCGCCGACTTGATGTCCTTGTTGGGGGTGAAGTGATCGGGGATGAGGACGATCTTCTCGGGATCGAAGACCCGCTCGAACCCGGCCTTTTCGAACTCGTCGATGGCTACAGGGGCGGTGACGTCGTTACCGAGGCAGAGATCCACCTTGGCCATGATGAGGTCACCCGGGGCCACCGATTCTCTGCCGGCCGCCCGGGCCAGTATCTTCTCGGTCATGGTCATGGCCATGCCATCTACCCCCATTCGTCGGAGCTTGGTGAGGAGTGGGCACGCGCGTCCCTCGGGCTGAAGCCGATGAACGCCGACGGAGGGTTCATTCTAGTCCACGCCCAGTTCGGTCGACAACCGCGGGAATGGACGCAGCGAGCCGGGTTACCGTCCTACCAGTAGCCGACGCTGGCGACGATGCTGTCCGCGTACTCCTTGATCTTGTCTCCGTACGTGGCCCCGGGAGCCCATTTGCCACTCAGGTCCTGCACAGTGCGTACGTTGCCCGGATGCACCTTACCCTGGTAGGGGAAATGGCGCGGGTCGCCGGGTACCGTGATCGGACCGCCGACAGGCTGCTCCACCTTCACGCAGTACTCATCGGACATGTGCTCGGGGTATGCGTACCAGGCCACATGGACGTAGTGCGCGACCACCCCCAGCTCTGCCGTCTGAAAGGAGTGCCCGGGTATGCCCCCGGTGGCGCCTATGCCGGCCATGTTGTTCTGTTCCGGCGCGACGTCACCCCCGTATTGGCCGTAGCCGGTCTCGTGGATCATCTGCGCCCAGGCCATGTCGGCCCTGATGCCGAAGCGTTTGCCGTACGTGACGTAGAGCTTGGCCAGCGTCTCCAGCGGCACGCTGAACTTGCCGTCGTTGCCGAAGGGCTTCTTTCGGAACATCGTTACCAGGTCGCTGGAGTCGCCCAGGAAGCGTCCGTTGAGAGCGTCCGGGTCGGTCCCCATGATGTTGAAGAGCACCGCCGCCGCCTGCCCCCGGGTGGCCTTCATCCAGGGGGATAGGGACTTGAGCACTGTGCCGGCCGGCGCGAGTTCGCGGAGCAGGCCGTTGTACTGGGCCACGCGGGCGATCACGCTGTGAGTGGGGTCGAAATTGCCCCAAGCCGACTTGTAGGAACTGGGCGGGACGACAAGCGAGCCGTAGGTGGAGCGGGTAGCCATAGTTATCATCTGGGCAAGCGTGACGGACGCCTTCGGCTTGAACACGGGTCCATTGGGACCCGCATAGCCGCCCACGATGTTCTCCCGGTCGGCAGCCGCCACGTAGTTGTCCGGGTAGAGCGAGCCACTACCGCTCTTCTCCACGTCGGTAAAGATACAGACGTCGGCCTCGCTCACCGCGATGCGCATGGCCTCGATGGCCATCTTGACGAACTGCTGGCGAGTGACCGGGTCCTCGGGGCGGAACGTCCCGTCGTCGAAGCCGTTGATGACGCCCAGTTGAGCAAGCGTCTCTATCTGCACGTGATAGGGGTGGTTGGCGGGCACATCGGGAAAGCCTGCCGTATCGGCGGCCAGCGCGGGCGCCGGCTGAGCGAAGACGATGACCGTTGCGATAAGGAGGGCCAGAACCCCCACGATCGGCAGGGACTTGAGTCTCACGTTCGCGAGCGATGGCGACATGTCTCCCCCTTGGGTTATCTACAAGGCCTGGGCGGGAGCCTCGATGGCACCCGACGCCGGGCCGCGACCTTCACGAACAACTATTATACTTTCCCTGCCGAGCTTATATGCCCTGCAAACGACCACAAGGAGAAACAGCGCTAGTGAGCGGACCCCGATCCTCGGATACCATCACCACTATCACGTTCGACTTCTGGAACACCCTCTACTCGGCCGATAACGGGTCGATGGACGCGGTCCGCCCCCGGCGCCTGGAGGCTCTACGAAGTCTCCTGGCCTCCTGCGGCGTCACCGTGACTGAACGGACGCTGGCCGAGGCCTACAGACTGGGATTCGACGCCTACCTGGCCGCATGGAACAGCGGGCTCCACTTCGGTGCCCGCGATCAGGTGATGTTCATGCTCGGCCACTTCGCGGTCGATCCGGCCGGCATCGACGAAGCCCTCATCGCGGAGACCGCCGGCGTCATCGAGGACGCGTCGCTCCTCGCTCCGCTCAAGTTGCTGCCCGGGGTCCGGGAGACCATACCCGCGCTATCGCGCCGCCGGCTGCGCCCTGGGCATCATCTCCGACACCAGTCTGACGCCGGGGCGCATCATGCAGGAGTTCCTGGCCAGGGACGGGCTGCTCGAGTACTTCAGCGTTCTCACCTTCTCCGACATCACCGGCGTCACCAAGCCCGACCGGCGCATGTTCGAGGTGACGCTGGCCGGACTGGGCGGCGTTGCCGAGGCGGCGGCCCACGTGGGCGACACGCCTCGTACCGATATCGCCGGGGCGCAGGCGATGGGCATGGTGGCCATCCGCTGCGCCGCGCAGGTCGACCACGAAGAGCCGCCTGTCGCCGACTTCGTCATCATGGATCACCGCGAGATACCGGACATCCTCCGCTCCCTCGACGGGGGTCGGCGGGGATAGAGGCCCGCCGGGAAGGCGGCCGCCTGGAGATCGGCGCGCGCCGCAGTGTCTCGGCAGCGCCCGGCGCCGTGTCCTACGCTCCCGGCTCCGACATGATGCGGCTCCAGCGGACTCCCACATGCACGGCGGCGGACGCCAGCCTCACCACCACCTTCTCCCGCACCTGCACCGCCATCGCCCAGGCGTCGGAGGGCGCAGCGGTCCAGGCCATTAGACGCACGGTCACGCCCAGGTCGTCGGCGTTGATCACCTGGACGCTGGGCTCGGGATCGGCTATGAACAGGGGATGCGCCTGGGCCTCTTCGAGGAGGATGTTCCGCACCGTCTCCACATCGGCGCCGTACTCCAGACGCAGGACCACCATAGCGGGCTGCCGAGGGTCGACGAGGGTGTAGTTGCGGATGGTCTGGTCGGAGAGGAGTTTGTTGGGGATGACGAGCCGCCGGTTGTCCCAGAGACGGATGTTGGTGTAGAAGAGCCCGATCGACTCCACCGCCCCGTACTCCCCGTCGATGCGCACGTTGTCGCCCAGACGGATAGGCTGAGCGAAGGCGATGATGATCCCGGACACCAGGTTGGCCATCGTGGTCTGGGCGGCGAAACCTATGGCGATACCGATGATCCCCGCCGAGGCGAACATGCCCACGGCCAGGCTGTTGAGAGCGTCGATGTCCACGATCCAGAAGATCAGTCCAATGGCGATGAAGAAGATCGCCACGGCCGACAGCTTCTGGATCATGCGGATGCGGGTCTCGCCACCGGGGTCCGTCTCGGCCAGATGGCGTCCGCGCGAGAACCCGTCGATCGCGTGCCTGATGATGCGATAGATGAGATAGGCGCCGACCAGGATGCCTATCGAGACGGCGGCGTTGATGAAGTCGTCCTCGTAGGTCTCCCAGAAACTCATGATGGTCGCCACTATAGCGCGCGCGCCCGGCCCTGTAGAGGCGGAGGGAGGCTTGCAGTACGATGGAGGGAGTGGGCAGTGACGACATCGCGGCGGCCGCAGGCCCCAGCGAGGAGGTTGAAGTGACCGTTCTCGTCTCCGGAGCTACGGGCTTTGTCGGCGGCGCTATCGCCCGGCACCTGCTGGCGGCAGGTCACGAAGTGCGCGCGCTGAGTCGCTCCTCCACTCGCGCCCGGGAGACGTTCGAGGCTACCCCGGAAGGCCGGGCCGCGCTCGAAGACGGGCGTCTGTCCTTCGTGGAAGGCGACGTGACACAGCCGAACAGCCTGCGCCCGGCCGTGCAGGGCGTCGCCGCCGTGATCCAGGCCGCCCAATTCAAGGGAGCCCCCGTGGAAGATCCTTCCCGCGGCCTCACCTACATGAACGTCGACCGCAACGGCACCCTCAACCTGCTCGGAGCTATCGCAGCCGTCTACGGCCGGGCCACGGCCGGGCCGGCGATGGCGCGCTTCCCGGACGGCAGTCCCCGCTTCCTCTACATGAGCGGCATCGGCGTCTACGAGGAACCGCGAGAGAGTTGGAACCGGGCCAAGTGGCAGGCCGAGCAGGCCATCCGAGGCAGCGGTCTCGATTGGACCATCGTCCGGGGCGCTTGGGCATACGGGCCTCAGGATGCCGCCCTCAACCGCCTACTCCACTACTCCGACTACCTGCCTTTCGTGCCCATCTTCGGGGATGGCAACGCGGTCCTCACGCCCCTCTTCGTCGAGGACATCGGCCGCTTCTACGTCCGGCTGCTCGCGAGTCCGGAGAAGAGCGTCGACACCCTGTTCCGTCTGGGAGGTCCGGACACCGTCACTCTCAACGAGTTTCTGAGGTTGGCCCTGGAGATCATGCGGCGCGACCGGCCCATCCTGCATATCCCCCGGACTGTGGGCAAGGTGCAGGGTGCCCTGATGCAGCACCTCCCGGGACGCCCCCTCAGCCCCGACGCCGTCGACTTCGTCAGCCAAGCGGGGGCCGCGACCGAAGCCGATCGGAAGCTGATCGCGGAACGCTTCCCGGACTTTCAGGCGACATCGCTGCGCCGGGGCCTCTGCTACCTGGCGCCGTAAAGCGCCGCCCCGTCCGGAGCTGAGCCCTGGCCCAAAGCCGGCCGGTCAGTCTCCGGCCCCGGCCGCGCCGGCCTACATGCCCACGTACTTGGCGTAGAGGGCCTTGGCCAGCTTCTCGTCCCGCGTCCCGCGTACGATGGCACGGCCGTCGTAGAAGACCACCAACTCCTGCTCTCCCACCGGGAAGCGCACCATCTGCTCGCTTCCCTCCACGGGACCGAGCGCGCTCCAGCGCTCCTTGAGTTGAGCCAGCGGCATGCCCACGGCGCCCGACGTTCCAGATCTGCACGGCGTTCTGCCCGCAGAGGCTGGTCACCCGAGTGCGTGACTTTCCCTGCAGAAAGTCGTAGGTGCCTGCGCAGGCCGGACAACCATCGACGACGAAGCCCGCCAGCGGGATGGCCTGGAAGGAGCGCTCCCACAGATCCATGAACAGGAGCTCCCTGCTGGGCGGGAGCCCCAAGAGTATCTTGACAGCCTCGGACGCCTGGAGAGAGCCGATCGTCCAGGGGGCGGAGTTCACCACACCGGCCGTGTCGCAGGTGAGCGATCCGCCCAGGGGCGGCGCCGCCATCATGCAACGAAAGCAGGGCGGCTCGCCCGGCAGGAAGGTGGCCGTCATTCCCGAGGAGCCGATAGCCCCCCCATAGACCCAGGGGATGCCCATCTTGAGGGAGAGGTCGTTGATGAGAAAGCGGGCCTCGAAGTTGTCGAGGCCGTCGACGATGACATCGGCTCCCTCCACAAGCTTCTCCGCGTTGCCGCGGCTGAAGTCGGCCACGATGCCCTCAACCTCCACCGCCGAGTTGGCTTCGCGCAGGTGCCGCTCGGCGGCAGTCGCCTTGGGAAGGTTGTCGGCGATGTCCTGCTCGGTGAAGAGCATCTGGCGCTGTAGGTTGTGGTACTCGATGAAATCGCGGTCGACGACCCGCACGCGCCCCACCCCCGCACGTACCAACGCGCTGGAGATGACCGTTCCCAGGGCACCGCACCCGACCACGACCGCGAAACCGGCACCCAACCGCCGTTGCCCCTCCGGCCCGATGCCGGAGAAGATGGTCTGTCGCGAATAGCGGTCCGCTTCCTGCATCTGCTATCCCCTCCGCGCGGACCGACGTGGGGAAGCGCCGTACTGCCCGAGGCTCACACGGAGCCCGACTAGAGGCCTCAGCCGCCCCCTCCGCCCTTGCCCCTGCGCCCGAGCGTCAGCCCCAGCACCAGGATAAGGACCACCACGATGATAACGATCTCCAGCGTCGAATCCATGCCCATCCTCTCTCATATACCCGCCCCGGTATGATAGCACTATCGCCTACTTGTCCTCGAAGAGGGCCGTGGACAGATAGCGCTCCCCGGCATCGGGCAGGATCACCACGATGGTCATGCCGGCGAACTCTGCGGAGTGGGCCAGGCGCACCGCGGCCGTCGCGGCAGCGCCGCAGGAGATGCCGCAGAGGATGCCCTCCTCCCGGGCCAGACGGCGGGCCATCTCGATGGCTTCATCGTTCTCCACCCGCTCCACCCGATCGACCAGGGAAAGGTCGAGATTCTGAGGTATGAACCCGGCGCCGATGCCCTGGATCTTGTGCGGGCCCGGCTTCAGGTCGTTACCCGCCAGCTTCTGCGTGATCACGGGGCTGGCGGCAGGCTCCACAGCCACCGAATAGAGGGGCTGCTGCTTCGTGTGCTCGAAGTAGCGGGAGATCCCGGTCAGGGTCCCCCCCGTACCGACGCCGGCCACCAACACCTGCACGTGGCCGTCGGTGTCGTTCCATATCTCCGGGCCGGTGGTCATCTCGTGGATGGCTGGGTTGGCGGGATTGGTGAACTGCTGGGGAAGGAAGTACTTCTCGGGGTCTTCAGCCACCATGCCTTCCGCCCGGGCAATGGCACCCTTCATACCTTCCGGTCCCGGGGTGAGCAACACGTTCGCGCCAAGAAAGGCCAGCACCTTGCGCCTCTCGATGCTCATGGTCTCGGGCATGGTCAGAGTCAACTTGTATCCCCTGGCCGCACAAACGAAGGCCAGAGCTATGCCCGTATTGCCGCTGGTGGGCTCCACGATGTGCGTGTGCGGCTTGATGAGACCCTTCTCTTCCCCGTCCCAGATCATCGACGCCCCGACGCGGCACTTGACCGAAAAGGCAGGGTTGCGCCCTTCGATCTTGGCCAGAACGTGGGCGTCGGTCTTGCCTACGACTCGGTTGAGCCGGACGAGGGGAGTCCGGCCGATGGACAGGGAGTTGTCGCTATAGATGTTGGCCATGGTCTGTTCCTTTCCGAGTTCCCGACGCCGCCTACAGGTCTGCTAGCCGTCCCTCTGCGAGGCGATCAGCGCCTGGTCGAGATCGGCGATGATGTCCTTCACGTCTTCTATACCCACCGACAGGCGTATGAGACCGGGCGTGACCCCGGCGTTCAGCTGCTCCTGCGGCCCCAGTTGCTGGTGGGTGGTGCTGGCCGGATGGATGACCAGGGTCTTGGCATCGAGGATGTTGGCGACGTGCGACGCCAGCTTCACTGATTCGATGAACCTTTTGCCTGCCGCCAGACCGCCCTTCACTTCGAAGGCCATGAGCGCCCCGGGACCGAAGGGGAAGAACTTGCGCGCGCGCTCGTAGTCCGGATGGTCGCGGAGCCCGGCATAGTCGACCGAGGCTACGGCCGCATGGTTCTTGAGGAAGCACGCCACCAGTTGCGCGTTGCCCACGTGAGCCTTCGCGCGCAGAGGCAGCGTCTCCAAGCCCTGGATGAACAGCCACGAGTTGAACGGCGACAGAGCCGCCCCCAGATCGCGCAGCAGTCCGGTGCGTATCTTGAGCACGTAGGCCAGGCCCGGAGCGACCGCCTCTTCATGGCCCCCGAAGGCGTCCCAGAAGTTCACGCCGTGATAGGCGGGGTCGGGCTCGGTTATCTCGGGGAACTTGCCCGACGTCTTCCAGTCGAAGTCGCCCTTCTCCACGATGGCGCCCCCGAGAGAAGTGCCGTGGCCGCCTATCATCTTGGTGAGCGAGTAGACGGCGATGTCGACACCGTGATCGAACGGGTTGAAGAGGGGCGGAGGGGTGACCGTGTTGTCCACGACGAGGGGCAGCCCGTGGCGGTGTGCGATCTCGGCGATGGCGGGCAGGTCGTCCACGTTGCCCTTGGGATTGCCTATCGATTCGGTATAGAGAAGGCGGGTGTTCTCGTCGATGGCCTGCTCGAAGTTCTCCGGCCGGCTGGAGTCGACGAAGCGGGCCTCGATGCCGAAGCGCTTGAGTGGATAGTTGAACTGGGTGTACGTCCCCCCGTAGAGCTTGTCGCCCGTCACGAAGTTCTGCCCGACCGAGGTGATGGCCGCGATGGCGTAGAAGATGGCAGCCTGGCCGGAGGCGAGCGCGATGGCCCCCGTGGCGCCGTGGATGGCGGCCAGCCGCTTCTCCAGCACGTCGGTGGTGGGGTTCGTCAGCCTGGTGTAGATGTTGCCGAACTGCTGCAGAGCGAACAGCCCGGCGGCGTGCTCGGTGTCCCGAAAGACGTAACTCGTGGTCTGATACAGGGGCACCGCGCGCGACAGCGTGTCCTGGTCGGGCACCTGACCGGCATGGAGCGCGAGCGTGTCCAGACGGTAGGGCTCGTCGCTGCGATCGTCATTGTGAGTTGCATTCATGTGCTGGCCTTTCTTGCCTTTGTGGGAGTCAGATCACGTAATCCGGCACGAGGCAACCGCTGGACATTCGTTCTTGCTCGAGCAGGTGCTCGAAGGTCGTGGAGTCGAAGACTGACATCATGGCTTGATGCGCCTCCTGCCACATGGGCAACAACACACACCCCGCTAGGAGCGAGCAGTCGCGGCTGCCGCCTGCTTCCTTGCAGTCCACGCTCGAGATGTCGCCCTCCAGGAGGCGGATCACCTCACCCACGCACGTATCTTCGGGAGACCGGGCCAAGAAGTAGCCTCCCTCCTTGCCTCGAACAGATTCCACCATACCGCCCTGCCGCAACTGCGCAAGGATGTTCTCAAGGAATCTGAGGGGAATCTGCTGGGCCGAGGCGATAGCAGCAGCCGTCACAGGGCTCCCGTCGGTCGGCTTGGCCAGCTCGAGCACTGCTCGTACCCCATATTGCGATCTTTGCGAAAGCACCATAACGACTGCGTCCTGCCTCTTTGCGGCTAATATCTACCATTTCGGTAGGAATAGTGTATTTATGGTAGCGGGTAAGGGCGACGCCGTCAAGCCGACTGGGAGGGGCGATGCCGTCGCGAGCCCGCTTGGGGCAGTGTCGCTAGAGCCCCAATGCGTCAAGGAGAGAGGGCAGTCCGGTGAGATCGGCGAGCACGTGGTCGGGCACCACGAGATCGGCGGGCTTCAGGGCAGCCGGCGCGCAGTGACCCTCCGACGCGTCGGTGATGCATTCCCGCGCGCGCGCCTCGACCTGCTCGCCACTCCTCGAGAGTCGTCACCCCGGTGAGCACCAGGAGGGTGATCATCCCGGCCTCCTCCCCCATGGCCACGTCGGTGCTTATCCGGTCGCCGACGAACATAGTCTGCTCCGCCGGTATCCCCGTCGTGAGGGCAAGCACTTCCGCGAGGCCAAGCCCCGGCTTGCCCATGACGACAGGCTCGGTCTCCGCTGCCGTCGCGACGGCAGCCACGATCGACCCGGCCCCGGGGACCTCACCCGCCGGAGTGGGAAAGGTGGCGTCGCGATTGGTGGCCACGAAGAGCGCCCCGGCGCGGATGGCCCTTTGAGCCGCAGTGAGGATATTGAAGTCGATGCTCCGGTCCATGCCCACCACGACCGCAGCGGGCGGCGCGGCGTCCGCCGCGCGTCCGCCGGCGTGATAGGCGTCCAGTCCGGCCTCCGCCAGTTCCTCCAGCAGCCCGGCCTCGCCGACCACCATGACGGGCGCGCCCGCCGCCAGGCGGGCGCGCAGCCACCTCCCGGTGACGAACCCCGAGGTAAGCACCCTCTCCACGCCGGCGGGCAGACCCAGCGCCGCCAGTCTCTCCGACACGGTCCGCCGATGAGCGGTGGAATTGTTGGAGACGTAGCGCAGCACGAGGCCGCGACGCAGCACATCCTCGAGAGCCTCGCCCACACCGGGGATGATCTCCCCTCCTCGCCACACCACTCCGTCCAGGTCGAAGGCCACCAGACGCACGGCCGGCCTTGAGGATTCCCCGCTCACACCAGCCCCAGCCTGTGCAGCGCCCTGCCCGCGCCCTTGAACTCCAGGTCGATGGCGGCCGACGGACACAATTCGTGGCAGCAATAACAGCGGATGCAGCGGTCGTCGTCGACCTTCGCGACGGCGGCGCCTATGCTCATGGCGTCGGTGGGACAGGCCCGCTCGCACGCGCCACAGCGCGTGCAGCGGCCTTCCTTGGGCCGGGGAACCGGGGTCAATCCCGAGCGAAGCATGGGCGTGGCTATCCGCTCCACCAATCGTGAATGGGTGAGACCCAGGTCGCGCGAGCGGCGCGACGGCGGGGCGAAGTCCTTCACCCGCGCCTCTGCCACCGGAAGACCCACGGTCTGCACCTGCTCCGGCCGCCCGCTCCATAGGCCCCGCTTCCTGGCCTCGGCCAATACGGGCACGGCCCCCGTGTCGATAGCCGCCACCCGGCAGCACACCGCGTCCACGGCCAGCGGATCCGCGCCGGCCAGCAACAGTCCCAGATGGCGGGGAGTCCCGCCCGTACCCGGGCCCATGCCCTCCATGCCCAGGATCGCGTCCACGATATTGAGCCGCGGTGCCACAAGAGCGGCCACGTCGAGCAACATCCCCGCGAAGCGGTCGGGTTCGGCCAGCTTCCCGTGGTAGCCCGGCTTGTTGAGCCCGGGTACCACCCCGAAGAGGTTCTTGGTGGCTCCTGTGAAGGTCATGAACGCGTGTGTCTTGAACTTGGCCAGGTTGATGACGCCGTCCGCCCGCAAGATGGGACTGAGGACTTCCACGCGCCGCACCACTTGCCCGTCGGGGCAGGAAACCGTCTCCCACTCCATGTCCAGGCTCAGCTCGAAGTCGTAGCGATCGGCGACCTGGCGCAATCCGGACTTGCGATAGACCCGCTCGATGACAGGCCGCACGTGCACTATGCCGGAACCGGGGCTCTCCACCACCACGGGCACCGCACCCGCTTCCCGCACTTCGACGGCTACCGCCGCGACCACCGCGGGATGGGTCGTGATGGCCTGCTCGGGCCGCGCCGCGAACAGAAGATTGGGCTTGAGGGCGATGCGTTCGCCGGCGCGGACGAAGGCGCTCATGCCCCCCAGCGGCGCTAAGACCTCCCTCAGGGCCGCCCGGACCTGGTCGAACTCGTACCCGGAACACCGAGCCAGGGTGACGGGCAGATGTTCACGACCGGCCTGCACCAATGTCCCCGGGGACCCTGGGGTCTTCGTGCGGCCTGCCTGGACCTCCTCCATCACCCTCCTCGACCTGTACTGTCGCGCCCCGGCGGATTGCGGCCGTGCCGTAGAGCCTGCTCGATCTCCTCATCCGCTCGGGTTTGGAGCATCTCGTGGCTGTTATTCTATCTACTAGGGGACGGCCCGCCCACGTCGGCCGCCTACTAACCCGAACAGGAGGTCGACGTCAATGGCAGCCATGGCCTTCACCGGCAAGCTCCTCGAAAAGATCGCTCGGAGCAGCGACACCAGCAGTTACCGGTTCTCCCGGCCTTCCGAGTACAGCTTTGTTGCCGGCCAGTGGTTCACCCTCACCATCCCTTCCGATCAGGGGCCGCTCGATCACCATTTCAGCCACGCCGACTCCCCGACCGAGTCGTTCGTCGAGCTCACGACCAGGTTGACCGGCTCCGACTACAAGAACGCGCTCGATTCCCTGGCGCTGGGCGCCGAGGTCGAAATCGAGGGCCCCTATGGCCGTTTCCTTTTCGACTACGACGCCCCCAGGATCGCCTTTCTCACGGGCGGCATCGGCATCACCCCCGTCCGCAGCATGCTGCGCTACCTCGTCGATACGAACGGTGAAGGGCGGGTCGCGGGGCAGGAGCTGGTCATGTTCTACGGCAGCATGACCGAGGACGGCATCGTCTATGGAGAGGAGTTGGCGGAGTTCGAGCGAACCATCGAGGGGCTGCGCATCGTCCACGTCATCACCAAGCCTACAGAGACCTGGCCGGGTCACGGCGGCTTCATCACCGCCGACACCGTACGGGCGGAGTTGCCCGATCCCGATCCCTGGAAGTACTACGTGGTCGGTCCGCCGCCCATGATCACGGCTATGGACGCCGTCATGGAGCAATTGGCGATACCCAAGGAGCAGCGCGTAGTCGAGAGCTTCGCAGGCTACACATCCTGACGGTCGGAGAGCGGCCCGGTTTGACATCGAACGGTGACTCCGCGGTCAGGTCGCCCGGAGGGCCGGGCACGGCCGTCTTCGCAGGCGGCGGTGCGTGGTGGCCGCGCGGACAACAAGCAGGAAGAGATCACGCGCCTGATCCCACGCTTGTCTTGACGCAGCCCGAGCGGGTGCTGGTGGCCCATTCGGCCGCGGAGGTCGGCGCCCTGTTGGCCGCCGTCGACGAGGAACAGTCCCGCGGCAACTACGTCGCCGGATACCTCGCTTACGAAGCCGGCGCCGCCTTCGGCCTCGCCACCAAGACGGATCGGTCCCTGACGGCGCCAAGCAACGTGATGTCGGGGCGCGCGGCCTCGGGCAATACGGCCGTGGGGAGCGCGGCGTGGGACGACCTCACCCTGGGAGCACTGCTGCCCGGCTCGGTACCGCTGGCCTGGATGGGCGTCTACCCACCCGCCAACGCTCTGAGTATCGAGCGCTCGGGGCAGTCGGCGGCACTATCACCAAGCACTGAGGCCGGCTGCGAAACCGGCCCTTCGGAACCGATCCTGGACGTGACCTTCGAGGAGTACGTGGCAGCTATCGCCTGCGTACGCGAGTTCATCGCCGCCGGAGATACCTACCAGGCGAACTACACGGTGCGGGCCCGCTTCGACCTGCGCCAGAACCCTCTCGCCTATTTTCTGGAACGCTCCCTCTCCCATCCCGTGCCCTACGCGGCCTATCTCGACCTGGGCCCCGTCCAGGTGATCAGCCTCTCACCGGAACTGTTCCTGCGCAGGCGGGGGGACGTCCTGGAGAGCCGTCCCATGAAGGGAACGCGACCGCGAGGAGCGACGGTCGCCACAGACATCGACCTGGCGTACGAACTCATCGGTTCAGAGAAGGACCGAGCGGAGGACCTGATGATCGTGGACATGGTCCGCAACGACCTGGGCCGCGTCTCCCGGCCGGGGACGGTGACCGTCCCGGCGTTGTTCACGGTAGAGCCCTACGGGACCGTGTGGCAGATGTCCAGCACGGTCATAGGGCAACTGCTGCCGGAAGCCGGCGTGGCGACCATCATGGCGGCTACCTTTCCCGGAGCGTCGATCACGGGAGCGCCCAAGCACCACACCATGGAGATCATCCGCGATCTGGAGGCGGAACCGCGCGGTGTCTATACCGGGTTCGTGGGCCTGTTCCTGCCCGGAGGCGATTTCACGTGCAACCTGTGCATCCGCACCCTCATCCACCGCGAGGGCCGCTGTCTTCTGGGAGTCGGTTCCGGAGTGGTTTGGGATTCCGACGCCGGAGAAGAATACGAAGAGACGCTCACCAAGGCCGCCTTCGCATTCCCGGCGCGACAGAAGCCCGGCGCGACGAGCCACTCGGGCGCCGGCGCTCCGGAAGCGGGGCTCGGGCTGTTCGAGACCGTGCTGCTGGAGGCAGAGGACCAAGATCGGCTGGGTCACGATCAGTCGGTCTACGAGCCGCTGGCCCGCTACCACTTCCTGGCCGCGCACATGGAGCGCCTGGCCTCCTCGGCGGCGGTCTTCGGTCTGCCGGTGGATCGAGAGGCGGTTTCGGCCCAGTTGACCGCTCTTGCCGCCGACAACCCCGGCCCCCTCGTAGTCAGGATCGTCCTGGACGCCTCGGGGAAGGTCGCACTCACCACCCGGCCTGTCCCGGCCGTTCCCGAGGGGCCGATCGGCCTCGTCCTCTCCCCCTTTCGCACCGACCCTGATGACCGCCTGCTGCGACACAAGACCACACTCCGCCCGCTCTACGACCGGGAGCGCAGACGTGCTCTCGAAAACGGCTTCGCCGAGGTCCTGTTCCTGAACCGGCTGGACCGGGTGACCGAGGGCTCCATCACGAACGTCTGCGCCCGCTTCGACGATAGGTGGGCCACTCCGCCACTCTCCGACGGGCTGCTCCCCGGCATCTGGCGGGCCCAGTTCATGGCCGAGCGGGCCTGCGAGGAGCGCAGTCTGACGCTCGATGACCTCTCCGCGGCCGATGAGGTGCTCGTCGGCAACTCGGTCCGCGGGACTATGCAGGTGGGATCGCTGCAGCTCGACTGTCTGACCGGCTTGTTTCGCTAACCGGCTGTAGCACCTGCCTCGGTTTCTCCCGCCAGCTTCGAGCGCAGCACCAGGGGAAGCAGCCCCCCGTGCGCGAAGTACTCCACGTCCATGGACGAGTCCAGGCGGGCCAGGCAGCTGAAGGAGACCTCCTCGCCGGAAGCGCGACGGATGCGCACCGTCACGCGACCACCTGGCGCAGCGCCGCTCAGTCCCTCGACATCTACCGTCTCCGAGCCATCAAGTTCGAGAGTCTCCGTGCTGGTGCCCTCCTCGAACTCGAGAGGCAGTACTCCCATCCCCACGAGATTGCTCCGGTGGATCCGTTCGAAGCTTCGGGCGATCACCGCCCGCACGCCCAGCAGCGCGGTACCCTTGGCGGCCCAGTCCCGGGAGCTGCCCGTGCCGTACTCCTTCCCGGCGAAGATCACCAGCGGCACCGACTCCGCGCGGTAGCGCATGGCGGCGTCGTAGATGGGCAGCAGCTCCCCGGACGGGTGGTGAACCGTCCACCCGCCTTCGCGTCCCCCCGCCAGGGCGTTGCGCAGGCGCACGTTGGCGAAGGTGCCCCGCAGGAGCACCTCGTGATTGCCGCGTCGCGACCCGTAGGTGTTGAAATCGCACGGAGCGACCCCATGGTTGTAGAGATAGCGGCCTGCGGGGCTCTCCACGGCGATTGAGCCGGCAGGCGAGATGTGGTCAGTGGTGACCGAGTCTCCCAGCACGGCCAGGATGCGGGCGCCGCGGATGTCGGCGGGCGACTCCGGCTGCAGCGCGAAGTCGGCAAAGTAGGGCGGCTCCTGCACGTAGCTCGAGTCGCGGTCCCATGCGAACAGAGCGCCTTCAGGCACCGGCATCAGCCGCCAGGCTTCGCTGCCCTCGAGCGCGACCTTGTACTCCTCCTCGAAGACCTCGGGCCGCAAGGCCGTCTCCGTCAGCGCGGCCACTTCGTCGGTCGAAGGCCAGATGTCCCTCAGGAACACGGGCCTCCCATCGCTTCGCAGTCCCAAGCGGCTCGGTGGTCAGATCGATGTCGACGGTGCCGGCCAGCGCGTAGGCGATCACCAGCGGCGGAGAGGCCAGGTAGTTGGCGCGTACGAGCGGGTGGATGCGGGCCTCGAAGTTACGGTTGCCGCTCAGCACCGCCGCCACGACCAGCTCCTCCTCGACGATGGCGCGGGAGATGTCGTCGGGAAGAGGGCCGCTGTTACCGATGCAGGTGGCGCAGCCATAGCCTACACCTGCGAAACCGAGATCTTCCAACGGCCGCAGCAGACCGGCGGCGCTCAGGTACCCGGTCACTGCCCGCGAACCGGGAGCGAGGCTGGTGCGCACCCAGCGGGGCGGCCGCAGGCCTAACGCGACCGCGTTCCGTGCCAGCAGCCCGGCGGCCAGCATGAGGGCCGGGTTCGAGGTGTTGGTGCAGCTGGTGATGGAGGCGATGACGACGTGTCCATCCGTCAAAGTCTCGCGCTTTCCGTCTATCTCCGCCCGGGCCTTCACGGGCTGCGTCCGCCCACCCCCGAGCGAGGGCAGATCGCGACGGAAACCCTCCTTCAGATCCTGCACCCGGACCCGCTCCTGCGGGCGACGGGGTCCCGCGAGGCTCGGCCCCACCTCGGAGAGGTCGAGTTCCACCACCCACGAGTACTCTGGATCGGCCGAACCCGGCTCGCGCCATAGACCTTGACTGCGGCAGTAGGCTTCCACCCGCGCGCAGGCGTCCTCGGAGCGGCCGGTCTGGCGCAGGTAGCGCAGCGTCTCTCCGTCCACGGGAAAGAACCCGCAGGTGGCGCCGTATTCCGGCGCCATGTTGGCCACAGTCGCTCGGTCGGGCAGGCTGAGACCTTCCGCCCCGGGTCCGAAGTACTCCACGAAGCGCCCCACCACCCCCACGGCCCGCAGCAATTCGGTAAGGGTGAGGATGAGGTCGGTGGCAGTCGCCCCCGTGGGCAGCTCCCCGGTCAGACGCATGCCCACCACTTGGGGAACGAGCATGAGATAGGGTTCGCCCAGCATCACACCCTCGGCTTCGATACCACCCACGCCCCAGCCCAGGACGCCGAGACCGTTGATCATGGTGGTGTGCGAGTCGGTGCCGATGACGGTGTCGGGGTATGCCCAGGGCACGGTGGAGACAACATCCGGCGCGGCGGCGACGGCGTCCTGCGGGGCGGCAGCGCCCACGGTCACGACGTCGGCCAGATACTCCAGGTTGACCTGGTGGCATATGCCCGTCCCCGGCGGCATCACGCGCAGGTTCCGGAACTCCCCTTGCGCCCAGCGCAGCAGTGAGTAGCGCTCGGCGTTGCGTTCCATCTCCAGCCCCATGTTGATGCTGCAGGCATCGGCCACAGCACAGCAGTCGACCTGCACGGAGTGGTCGATGACCAGGTCCACGGGGACGATAGGGTCGATGATCCTGGGGTCGCCCCCCGCTCGAGCCACCGCGGAGCGCAAGGCCGCCAGGTCGACCACGCAGGGCACGCCGGTGAAGTCCTGCAGCAGCACCCGCCCGGGCATGAAGGCGAACTCAGGTCGTTTCACCGACATGGGGTCCCAGTCGAGCAGGGCCAGGACGTCGTCCTCGCTTACGGCACCCCGGCCGCAGTGGCGAAGTCCGTTCTCGAGGAGGACCCGTACGGAGTACGGCAACCGCCCCAGGTCGCGGCCGGTGGCGCGCGCCACGACGGGGAGATCGGCGATCAGGCGCCGCCCCCCGGGAAGGTCGAGTTCCGTCCAGGCACCGAAGGGGCCCGTTCCACTGCTATCGCTCATGGCGACCCCACCTTTCCTGGGTCAGAGGTACACCCGATCGCCACGGGCGCCGCCCGCCTCGCGCTTCATGGCTACGTTGTTGAGAGCACGCATGTAGGCCTTGGCCGAGGCCTCCAGCACGTCGATGGAGACCGCGCTGACCGGCGTACTGCTTGCCATCCACCTCCACCACCACGCGCACCTCGCCCAGCGAGTCCTTGCCCGAGGTGATGGAGCGCACCTGGTAGTCGAGCAGTTTGCCCGGTCACTCCCACCGCGTCGTCGATGGCCATGAAGATGGACTCCACCGAACCCCCGGAGAAGGCCTTGCCGGCCAGCGTCTCGCCCTGCTTGCCCACCCCCACCTGGCTGGAGGAGATGATGTCGGTACCGGCGGACACGTAGAAGTGGTCGAGGCGAGTACATGTCCTCGCGCTCCCGCATCTCCTCGCCCACGAGCGCTTCCAGGTCGGCGGTGGTGACTTCCTTCTTCTTGTCGGTGATGATCTTGAAGCGGCGGAAGACCTCGTCCAGCTCGGCGCCGTCCAGTTGGATGCCCATTTCGGCCAGGTGCGACCGCAGGGCGTGCCGCCCCGAGTGCTTGCCCAGGACGATGTCGGAGTCGCTCAGACCGATGTCCCTGGCGTGCATGATCTCGTAGGTGGTGCGCTCCTTGAGGACGCCGTCCTGGTGGATGCCGGATTCGTGGGCGAAGGCGTTCTTGCCCACGATGGCCTTGTTGGCCTGCACCATGTGGCCGGTGAAGCTGGAGACCATGCGGCTGGCCCGGGCTATCTCCGTGGTGACGATGTTGCAGGGGCGCTCGATTAGGTCCCGGCGGGTGACCAGAGCCATGGCGACCTCTTCCAGAGCCGCGTTGCCGGCCCGCTCGCCCGAGGCCGTTGATGGCCACCTCCACCTGAGTGGCGCCTCGCTCGATAGCCGCCAGGGAGTTGGCCACCGCCACCCCCAGGTCGTTGTGGCAGTGGGCGCTCAGCACCACCTTGTCCAGGCCGGGCACCTTCTCGTAGAGCTGGTCCATGAGGTCGGCGTACTCGGTCGGGAGCGCGTAGCCCACCGTGTCGGGCACGTTGATGGTGGTCGCCCCGGCCTCGATCGCGGTCTCCAGCACCTCGGCCAGGAAGTCCACGTCGGAACGGGTGGCGTCCATGGCCGAGAACTCCACGTCTTCCGGGCACAGCGACACGCACAACTCCACCATCCGCCGGGTCAGCTTGATGACCTCATCGTGACTGGCGTGCATCTGGTGCTGCAGGTGGATGTCCGAGGTTGACACGAACGTGTGGATACGCGGCCGCTCGGCGTCCTTGATGGCGTCCCAACAGGTGCGGATGTCGCTCTCCGTGCAGCGGGCCAGCCCGCAGATGACCGCCCCCTTCACCTCGCGGGCGATGGCCTGCACGGCTGCGAAGTCGCCGGGGCTGCTGGCCGGAAACCCGGCTTCGATCACGTCGACGCCCAGTCGGACCAGCTGATGGGCGATTTCGAGCTTCTCCGAGGCGTTCAGACTGCTGCCCGGGGACTGCTCTCCGTCACGGAGCGTGGTGTCGAAGAAGACGACGGGCTTCCCGCTGTTGCGACGACCCTGGGTCGGCGGCACGATTCTCTACCTCCTGGTTGTTACGACCCTCGCTGATGCTGGTATGCCGGGTAGCGCCGGCCGCGCAGATATCTCCCCCTAGCGGGCTGCTGAGGAGGGACGCTCCGCAGCAAGAACGCGATCGGCGCGAGCGAAAGAAGGACGCAGGAAGCGCCAATAGCAGCGCTATTGGCGCGACCGAGGACGTGCTTTCGCGCCGCCTAGTGCGTTCTGGCGGCCGGGGCTTCGTTCTTCAGCAGCCTCCTTGCGGGGGAGCAACAGGAGGAGGTCGATAACGAGAGCGAGGCGCGCGCGATCATGCGCCGCTGACGAGCGGGCGGGGCCGGACCCTATCGACCGGATGCGTGCCTGAAGACCTGTTGTGCTCTCCATGTCTGTGAGTTTAGTGGAGGACTCCCTGGGCTGCAAGGCGAGGCCGGTCCAACGGACCGGTGTGGGCAGGGCCGGCGTGGACGGCCGCGCGCCAGGCTGCCACCGGGGATGCGCCCGCCCTGCGCGGCGGGCTATGCTCCTCGGCGCGATCGCCCTGCTTGCCGCCGCACGAGCCGCGGGGGTACACTCCGGCCCTACCGCGCCGCCCAAGCGCCTGACCCCAAGGAGGCGACCCGTGCCCAAGGAGTTCCCCAAGTTCATCGCCGCCGCCGTGCAGGCAGCGCCCGAATACCGTGACAAGCCCGTCTACTTCGACTCCGCCGCCACTCTCGACAACTGTGTGAAGAAGATCGAGGAGGCGGCCGGGAACGGCGCCAGCCTTATCGTGTTCCCCGAACTCCACATCCCGGGCTACTGCCATTTCGCCATCGATCTCACCAGGGGCCCCGAGTACACGAACATCTGGGCTGAGTACCTGCGCCATGGCATCGAGGTCCCCAGCGAGGAGACCGACCTGCTCTGCCGCGCCGCCAGGCGGCACAACGTCAATGTGGTCATGGGCATCAACGAGCGCGACAGGCATTATGGCGGGCGTCAGTACAACTCGGCCGTCTTCATCAACAACCGGGGCGAGATCCTGGGCACGCACAGGAAGATCAACATCACCGTGCAGGAGTTGATGATCCATACACGAGGGGATGGCGGCGACAACCTCAAGGTCCGGGAGATGGATTTCGGCGCCATCAGCAGCCTCATCTGCGGCGAGCACGATCAGCCCCTGCTCAAGCAGAACTACATCGTGCAGGGCACAAAAGTGAACTGCTCCATGTGGCCCGGATATCTCGGCGGGGCCGAGGAGCTTCCCTGGGTGACTCCGGCCATGACCACGGCCATGGCCGTCTCCGGTGCCTGCTGGTGCGTCCTGGCCTCCAACTACATCCCTCCCGAAAAGCGGCCCACCGACTTCTACCCCAACACCGACTTCCAGCAGACCTTCGGGGGCAGCGCCATCATCAACCCCTTCGGCGAGATTGTGGTAGGGCCCGTGCGAGACGAGGAGACCATCCTCTACGGAGAGATCGACCTCAAGGTCAACGAGATGGCCCGGGGGATCATCAACATCACCGGGCTCTACAGCCGCTGGGACATCCTGAGCCTCCTGGTCCGCCAGAACGCCTACGAGCCCATCGTGCCTATGGAGGCGCTCGAAGCCGTCCGGGCCGACGGTAGGTGGCGCCTCAACGGACGGCGGCCCCTACGAGAGCCCCGCCCGCCGGGCAGCCGATGCCACGCAGAGCGAGGTGGCCGAACTGAAGGCCCGGGTGACCGAACTGGAGAGACTCCTCCGCTGAGGACGCGCGCTGCGGAGCCGTCTTCGCCCTTCTAGCCGGCCTCGGAGGGCTCGGTGCCGGCACCGGGTGCCTTGCGGAAGCGGGCGAAGAGCACCCTTCCCGCTCGCGAGAGAAGCCGTCGCTCGGTGTAGGCGATGATCATGATCACTCCCAGCAAGAGGGTGATCTTCCGATCTAGAGGCATCGGTGTCCAGTGATAGGCCACCCGCTGCTCGACGATGGAGCGCAGAGGGATCTTGTCTGGTAGTCCGCCCAGCCAGCCCTGGCCCGCATCGGCGGCGAACGACGTGCTGGGGTCGTCGAGGGTGGTCGCCTGCTTGCCGGGGTAGTCGATCCAGACGTGGTCGAACGAGTAGTGCATCGTGTAAGGCATCCCCTTCGCGGCCAGGATGCTCCCCAGGAGGATGGCCCGCGCCTGGCAGTCACCGGCCTTGTCCCTCACCACCTCAGCCACGGTGGGGAAGTACCAGGGAAGTCCGTACACGTCCCAGGCGGGGGCGAAAGGCACGTAGCCGCGGGCGAAGTCCTCGATGGCCTTGTAGTCGTCGGGCAAGGTAGCCGCCAGCCCGGCGGCCGCGGCCGCGTCGATGGGAGGGCTCTTGAGGCGGGCCACCGAGCTGACGAAGGGCCGCGGATCGGGATAGACCACCGCTCCGATCCAGAGGACGATGGCGATAGCCACGAGCATGCGCCTGCCCACTCCCCGGAGCAGACGGTGACCTGTTTGCGGCCGCACCGGGGCAGGACCCAGAACGACCGAGGGCGCGCCTTCAGGCGCGCCCTCGGTGGCGATACTCTGACTTTCGCGGCCGGCCGCCGCTGCGGCGCCGGCCCCGATCTTCTTACTGTCCGGGCTCGGGACCGAAGGCATCGAGCTTGACGGTCTCGGAGACGATGTAGTCCATCTCGGTGCAGGCCGCGATGTCCTCGAGGGTGTAGCCCCGGGCCACTTCCTCCAACACGAAACCAGGCTTGTCCTCATAGCGGCGGAACAGCGCCCGCTCGGTGATTATCACGTCGGCTTCACACGCCCCGGTGAGCGGGAAAGTGCATCTCTTCACGAGCTTGGTCTTGCCGTCCTTGGAGCAATGCTCCGTGACCACGTTGACGGTCTTCGCTCCGGCCAGCAGGTCCATGGCCCCGCCCATCCCGGCCACCAGCTTGCCGGGGATCTCGTAGCTGGCGATGTTGCCCTCGCCGTCCACCTGGAGCGTCCCCAGGAAGGTCATGTCCACGTGCCCGCCTCGGATCATCGCGAACGAAGTGGCGGAATCGAAGTAGCTGCCGCCGCCGATCAAGGTGATGGGAGCACCGCCGGCGTTCCCCCGGTCGGGGTCGTCGCAGTACTTCTGAGGAGCCGGGCCCACGCCCACGGCGCCGTTCTCGGAGTGTATGACCACGTCGACACCCGGAGGGGTGTAGTTGGCCACGAAGGTGGGCACACCGATACCCAGGTTGATGATCTGCCCGTCTTTCAGCTCGAGAGCAGCCCGTTGTGCGATTGTCTGCTTGATATCCGACATCTCAGGGTCCCTTTACTGGAAGTAGCACTGGTCGGCGAAGATCGCCGCACCGCGATAGAAGATATCCGCACGGCACACCGCATCCACATAGATGCCGGGAGTATGGACGCTCTCCGGGGAGATCTCGCCCGGATCGTACAGGTACTCCACCTCGGCGATGACGTAGTCGGCGCAGGTCGCACATAACGGGTTGTAGTTGCTCGCAGTGCCCCGATAGCGCAGGTTTCCCCACGTGTCGCCGTCGTGGGCGCGGACGAAAGCCACGTCGGTCCGTATGGCCCGCTCGAGCAGGTACGTGATCCCGTCGATCTCGATCTTCTGTTTGCCCTCTTCCACTGATCGTACCCACGCCGGTCGGTGTGAGGAAGCCTCCCAGGCCCGCCCCACCGGCCCGCAGTTGCTCGGCAAGGGTGCCCTGGGGAACGAGGCCCACCTCGATCTCGCCCGCGTGGTAGGCCTTCACCAGGTCGGGAGTGGTGCCGATGTGGCTAGCCACCACCTTGCGGACCATGCCAGCCTTCACCAACTCCACTATGCCCCGGTCGCGAAAACCGGCGGTACAGGAGATAGATGGTGAGGTCTTTGACCCCGGTGAGCTTCAAAGCGTGCATGACGGTGAGCGGGTCACCCTGCGCCAGAAACCCCCCGATGGCGATACTCATCCCCGACTTGACGTAGGCGACCGCCTCGTCTACCCCCACGACCTTGTTCTTCGGCATGGTCTTCTCCTGTAGCGCGGCGCGGGTCGATGCGCCACGGATTGATTGCACCCGACATGATACAGGTTGCGGCACCCGGTCGCGAAAGGGTATTCAGGAATGAGACCGCGAAGAAGAGCCCGCCGATCGTGGCTGTGCGGAGGCAGAGAGGGTGGCCGCGCGCCGGCCACACCCCTTCCGGCCGACAGCCCCCTAGACCTCGATCGTCTTGAAGTCGGGCGCCACCACGAGTGGGGCCTCGGTGACGGCCTGTATGTCCTCGGGCGTGAGCCCCGGTGCCCCTTCCAGCAGGACCATGCCCACCGGGGTCGCGCCGACCTGCCGCACCTCGATGACGGCCAGGTCGGTGACTATGAGGTTGACGCAGTTCTTGCCGGTCAGCGGCAGGGTGCATTCCTTGCGGATCTTGGGCGTGCCGTCCTTGGTGTTGTGGTCCATCATGATGATCACGTGCTTGGCGCCCGCGACGATGTCGCCGGCGCCGCCCATGCCCTTGACCATCTTGCCCGGGATCATCCAGTTGGCCAGGTCGCCGCTTCTCCGAGACCTCCATCGCCCCCAGCACGGTGGCGTCCAGGTGGCCGCCGCGCACCATGGCGAAGGAGTCGGCGTTGGAGAAGTAGCTGGTGCCCGGGCAGCTCGGTGATGGTCTCTTTGCCCGCGTTGATGAGGTCGGGATCCTCTTCGCCCTCGTACGGATAGGGCCCGCGCCCAGGATGCCGTTCTCGGAGTGGATGAAGATGTCCTTGCCTTCGGGCAGGTAGTTGCTCACCAGCGTCGGCATGCCGATGCCCAGGTTGATGTAGTAGCCGTCCTCGAACTCGGCCGCGACCCGCTTGGCCTGCTGTTCTTTGGTAAGTGCCATCATCGCCTCCTAGCAGATATCTGGTCGGTCGGCGCCTGGACCTGTCAGGCCTGCGGCTTCGGCCGGGTGGTGCGTCTTCTCGATCCACTTCTCGTAGTGCTCGCCCTTGATGATGCGGTCGACGTAGATGCCGGGAGTGTGGATCTCGTCCGGGATCCAAGCTCGCCCACTTCCACCAGGTTCTCCACCTCGGCGATGGAGACCTTGCCGGCGGTGGCGCAGAGCGGGTTGAAGTTGCGCGCGGTCTTGCGATAGACCAGGTTGCCCAGGCGGTCGCCCTTCCAGGCGTTGACGATGGCGAAGTCGGCGCGTGAGACCGAGCTCCATCAGGTACTCGCGTCCGTCGAACACGCGCACTTCCTTGCCCTCGGCCAGCGTCGGTCCCGACGGCGCTGGGGGTGTAGAAGGCGGGGATGCCGGCGCCGCCGCAACGGATGCGCTCGGCCAGGGTACCCTGCGGGACCAGCTCGACCTCCAGTTCCCCGCTCAGGAACTGCTGCTCGAAGTTCTTGTTCTCGCCCACGTAGCTGGAGATCATCTTCTTGACCTGGCCCGCCTGCAGCAGGACGCCCAGGCCGTACTCGGTCGGTGCCGCAGTTGTTGCTGATGATGGAGAGGTTCTTGATGCCCTTCTCGTGGATCGCGCGGATGAGGTTCTCCGGGTTTCCACAGAGACCGAATCCACCAGCTCAGGATCGACGCCCCATCCTCGATATCGAAGATGGCGGCCTCGGCACTCGGGAACACCTTGTTCATCGCGCGTCGCCTCCAGGGAACAGTCTGCACGACTCGGCGGTCATATCTGCGTACTGAGAATACCATGCGACGGGCAGCCGCGCCGGCGCGCGCCAACAGCCGCCCGCCTTGCCTTAACCTGCATTCGGCGGCCCTAAGCTTCCCCTTCAGATGGCCACACTGCTACTACACCTGCAACCTCCTGCCCCTCGACCTGGTGGCCCGCACGGGCTACTCGCCTGCGCTGGCTCGGCGATGCATCTGCGAGGACGCCGAGCGCCCCCGCGCGCCGCGACGCCTCAGCGTCCATCCCATGACCTGCCCCTACGTGACCAAGCTGGTGGCGGCGGCGGAAGCCGTGCTCGGCGCGAGACTCGCGGAGCGACGTCGACGCCGACTGCATCGTGGTGCCCGGAGGCTGCGACGCCATGCGCGGATGGGCGACCTGCTGGCCGCCACCTATCCCGGCCAGGTGTTCGTGCTGCCCATGCCGCGCTCGTCACGGACCGGGAGCGCCGTGCGGCGCTGGCCGCCGACCTCGCGCGACTCTGGATGACTGGCTGCGGCGACCGGCAGCCCGGCGAGCGGCCGCAGCGACGCGAGCGGCCGCCAGCGAGCCGCCGAGCCGGCCCGCCGCTCGACTACCCGAGCGCCCCCGCGCCCGGGCGGCGTGTTCGTGGTCAGCGGGCCCCCTCAGCGACGACTCGCTGCTGCGGCTCTATCGACAGGCTGGGCGCCCACGTCTCCGGACTGGAGTCGTGCACGTCGCCCGACCGCTGGCAGCCACTGCGCTCGGGCCTTCGGCCGACAGGCGCTCCGGCGCGGCCGCGCCGCGGCGTGGCCAACGACGCGGCCGACGACACCTACGAGAGCCTGGCCGCCGCCGTGCTCGAGGCCGGCATGTGCCCGCGCCGCTCCACCGTTGACCGGCGAGCCTACCTCGCCGCCGGCTCGACGAGGCCCAGCCCTCGTCCATCATCTACGCTCGCCAGAGCTTCTGCGACCCCGGCGCCTACGACGCCCTGCTGGTCGCCCGGCTGGCCGACGAGCGCGGGCTGCCCTTCCTGGAGATCGAGGTCGACTTCCCCTTCGACGCCAACGGCCCGCTGCGCACGCGGGTCGAGGCCTTCCTGGAGGCGCAACTCCTCGACGACGACCTGCTCGACGACCGACGACCTGTTCGAGGAGAGCTAGACCGCGATGCCCGGCATGGCCGACGTCACCGGCGAAGCGCCCTCAGCGCCTCGCTCATTCGCACCGGCCTTCCTGGCCCAGACACGCGCTAGCAAGCCATGCAGACCGCACCGCCCGGCGCTACATGGACCTGCACGCCCTGAGCGCCTCGCTCGACCTCTTCAAGCCCGGCGCCATCGTGCCCTGGGTCTCGTACCTGTTCCCCACAGAGCTCCTGACCTCGTACGGCCTCACCCCTATGATCCCCGAGATCGGCTCGGCCGCCCTCACCGGCACCGACCTCCGCGAGTCGGTGGAGGCCGCGGCCGCCCGCATGCCCCTCGCCCGCGACGTCTGCAGCTACCACCGCATCGCCCTGGCCGCCGTGGAGAACGACATGCTGCCCGGCGCCCTCGATGTGCCTGGGCACCACGCCGCTTTGCCTGGGCAAGGAGTGCCTGCTGGAGATGCTGGCCGTCCGCCACGACGTGCCCTTCCGCGAGATCCGCGTGCCCCTGCCGCCCGACGAGGGCGAGGCGTCCCCCGAGGTCGTAGCCGACGTGGCCGAGCAGATGCGGCGAGCTGCACGACAGACATCGGCCGCTGGACCGGACGGAAGCCCGAACCTGCGCAAGGCCATCGAGCTCTCCAACCGGGCCTCGGCGGCCTGGGGCCACATCATGGCCGAGCGCCTGGCCGGGACGCCTGGAGATGGACGGTCGCGCGACCTTCGCCATGGTCTTCCTGGGACAACTGCTCTGGGGGACCGAGGCGGGCGCCAAGGACTTCGAGCGGCTGCTGACCGAGACGGGGCCGCCGCGACCTGATGGCTCCCGCCGGCCGCGAGACGGCCGCCCGCTCAAGACGCCTGCTCTGGCTGCACACCGTGCCCCATCATGACCAGGAACTCTTCGACCTGATGCGCGGCGCGGAGCGGTGGTGGTCTTCGAAGAGATGGGTCAGATGCACCTGGAGACCGTCGACCCCGACGACCCCTTCCCCGGGCTGGCCAGACGCCTGACCGACAACGCGCTGTGGGGCACCTCGGCCCGCCGGGCCCGGCTCAACGTAGCCCTGGCCAAGCATCTCAAGGTCGACGGGGCGGTGCACTTCAACCACTGGGGCTGCCGCCACGGTCTGGGCTCCGTCCCGGTGGTCCGCTCGGCCTTCGCGGAGGCGGGCATCCCCTTCCTGGCCATCGACGGCGACGCCCTCGCCCGCGGCGGCCCGCAGCAGGAGAAGTCCCGGCAGGCGATGGAGAGCTTCCTGGAGATGCTCTAGGCGCCCTCTGGCGCCGATCCCGCGATCTAGGAGCTCTTGGCCTCCTGTGGGCTGGGCACCACCGTCACCGGGCACGGCGCGTGGTGAATGACATGTTGGCTGACCGAGCCGAGAAGTATCCCTGCCAGTCCGCCTCTGCCCCGGCTGCCGACCACCAGCAGAGTCGCCCCTCGGGACTCCTCGAGAAGGACTGTGGCCGGATGACCGTCGACCACCTTCGCATGCGCGTTCACCGCGGGGCGCAGCTGTTTGACCGTCTCCACCGCCTCAGCGGCTATCAGCTCGGCCTCATCACGAAAGCTCTCGAAGACACCAGAGACCGCGCCCATGTCCATGGTCATGTTCGCCGGGAACTGCCAAGCGCACACGATGCGCAGACCTGCATCACGGAGGGCCGCCTCTTCGGCGGCAAAGGCGAGCGCTGCCTCTCCGTGCTCCGATCCATCCACTCCGACCACCACCAAGCTCATGATCCCCTCGCTTGTCTGTGCTGTCATTGCTTGTGTACCTGCACCCGCCTCGCCCCTATCCCCACCTTACCTCTTTTGCGCCGACTTCAAGCCCCGGCATAAAAAAACGCCGGCCCGAGGGCCGGCGTTTCACCGTCGCGTGTGGTGCTAGGAGACTACCAGCGATTGCCGCCGTAGCCGCCGCCGCCGTAGCCGCCGCCGCCCGAGCGGGGCGCACGAGGTGCCTGCTCTTTGGCCACGTCGACCTTGAGGGTACGGCCGTCCATCTCGGTGCCGTCGAGGGCTTCCTTGGCTTTCTGGGCCTCTTCGGGCGTACCCATCTCCACGAAACCGAAGCCTTTGGGGCGTCCGGAGTCGCGATCCGTGATCAGGTTCACGGAAGTCACCGACCCGTGAGCCTCGAAGGCGACCCTCAGGGCCTCTTCCGACGTGCTGTAGCTTAGGTTCCCGACATACAACTTCGCCTGGTTCACTGCATCCTCCATGTACGGAGTTACGTTGCACAAACGTGAGGGCCAGACTCAGTTGGGCGGAGAGATATGAGCTCGGCGCGGCGACTGGACGTGTTCCCAACGATTGCGCGCGCAGTATACCATCTTGGATGGATAGGCACAGGATTGGGTAAAACGTGCAAGAATTCATCTGCGAGAACGCACGTGCGCCACACCCGGAAGGAGCACCGACATAAACATGGTCGAGACCGAGCGCACCCTGGCCGTCTTCATCGACTTCGAGAACCTGGCCATCGGCTTCAAGCACCGGCGGGGCGAGTTTGACATTCACAAGATCCTGGAGCGCCTCGTCGAGAAGGGCAAAGTCATCGTCAAGAAGGCCTACGCCGATTGGGGGGAGTACAAGCAGTACACAAAACCCCTGCATGAGAACGCTATTGAGCTCATCGAGATCCCCAGGCGGTCCATGACCGGCAAGAACTCGGCCGATATCCGCCTGGCCGTGGACGCCATGGATCTGGCTTGGTCCAAGGAGCACATCGACACCTTCGTGATCGTGTCGGGCGATTCCGACTTCTCGCCCCTCGTCTCGAAGCTCAAGGAGAACGGCAAGCATGTCATCGGCCTGGGGATGAAGCAGTCGACCTCCGACCTGCTAGCCGCCAACTGCGACGAGTTCATCTTCTACGAGGACCTCGAGAAGCAGCCGGCCCCGACGCCCGCCGGCCCCGAAGCCACCGACATCCCGGCCGACAAGAAAGAACTCTACGACCTCATGCTGGAGTCGATCGCCGCGCTCATCAGGGAAAACAAGGACCCCATCTTCGCGTCCATGGTCAAGGACACCATGCAGCGCAAGAAGCCGTCGTTCAACGAGTCCGCCTACGGCTACCGCAGCTTCAGCAGCCTGCTGGTGGACGCCGAGAAGCGGGGGCTGATCAAGCTGCACCGCGACAAGAAGGCCGGGTGGACGTACGTCGTGGAGGGCTTCGTAGAGTAGGGGCCTACTCCTCCAGCTGCGCGCGAAAGCCTGCGCGACTCTTCCGGAGCACACCCCTACTCTGCTCTTCTTGGTACCCCGGTGACGACTCGGGGCCGGCCTGACGTAGTGGCCCCAGGCCGCGGCCGGACTGAGCTCCTGTCGTCATTCGTTGCCATCACGGGGTTGCGACCCTCGTCTGGTGCCCGGCGCGCAGGAGACCGCTCGCGGCGGTCCGAGAAGAACCTAAGAGGACTCTCACCCGTTTCTTAGGTCGTGCTCACGCACCCTCGGTATCATGAGGCGGAATGTGACCAACCACGGGAGGCTGACGTGCTCGGAGGGCCCAGGGAAGAGAACAAGGCGGTGAAGTCCGCTCGTCCCCGTTCCCTTCAGCCCCTCCGCTACGGCATCCAGACCGCCGTGGCCGCCTATGTCGTGGTCATCGTGGTCGCCAACACGGTAGGGAGCACGTGGGCGGCCAACCTTCACACCATCTGCCCCTTCGGCGGCGTGGTGAACCTCTACACCTATTTCGTCGAGGGATCGTACGTCGCCAAGCTTCACTCCGCCGTGTTCATAATGCTCCTCGCCCTGCTCATCGGCCTCGTGCTTACCGGGAAGTCCTTCTGCGGCTGGATCTGCCCTCTGGGCAGCGTGCAGCAGGGTTTGGGAGGCATCGGCTCGCGCCTGTGGCCCGGGCTCTTCAACAAGGTGCCACGGCGAATCGATCAGGGCATGGAGTACCTGAAATACGTGGTGCTCGTGTGGGTCCTGGTGCAGACGGCGCGCACCGGCCGGCTCATCTTCGAGGACTGGGACCCCTACTACAACCTCTTCCGCATCTGGACCGACGGCATCGCCATAAGCGGCTATGTGGTGGTGGCGGCCACGCTGCTGGCCGCGCTCTTCATCCCCCGTGCGTTCAGCCGCTACGCCTGTCCCTTGGGAGCGTTCAACGGGTTCTTCAACTCCTTCTCGTTGCTGGGCATAGAGCGTGACGCCGAGACCTGCACCTCTTGCGGGCGGTGTGACAAGGCCTGCCCGGTGAATATCACGGTCTCCACGGCCACATCGGTGCGCAACGTGGAGTGCACACGCTGTCTCAAGTGTGTGGAGGCCTGTCCGGTCAACACGCGTACCGGGGCGACGCTGGGCGTTCGCAGCTGGATGCAGCGCCTCCGTCCGTCCGAAGGCGTCGACCGGCGGGCGCTGCCTCGGACGGTCTTCGCGGGCGTCGCCGTAGCCGCCTTCGTACTGCCCATCCTGATCACGAACATCAGCGGTGATTTCGTGACCACCGGAGGCGGCGGTGGGCACGGCACGGGGAGCGGAGCGGGTCAGGAATCCGGTGAGGCCGGTGAGGAATCCGGCGAGATCGATCAGGAGCCTGGCGAGGCCGGCGAGGGGACGCAGTCGATCAGAGGACGGACCACCCTGGCCGAGATCGAAGGCATGGTCGTCGACTTCCCCGCCTTTCTGGAGGAGTTCGGCATACCCGAGACCGAGCCGCCAGACACCATGTTGCGGGACCTGACCGAGAAGTACGGCTTCGACATGGAGGAGATCCGCGCCTACGTGGCCCGCAACGGCCCCTGACCCGAGGACCATCGTGGCCCCGCGACCACGCTCGCCGTCGCGCGCGACAGGTCGGCGCGCCTCCCGGCGCCCCATCACTCTCTCTGCGTAGGCCTCCGCGCCGCCACTATCTGACGCAGGGCTAGGAAGGCTAGAGCAGACAGGATCAGCACCATCCCCAACGCCTCGGCCGTATCGGGACGCTCCCCCAGCTGGACCCAAGCCGCCACGACCCCTACCACCGGGGTAGCCAGACTGAGCAGTCCGGCCGTTCCGGCTGGGAGCGAGCGGAGGGCGTAAAACCAGAGCAAGAGCGCCGTGCCGGTGGCGAGGAAGATGTTGTAGAGCAAGGCCGCCACGAACGAACCCGTCCACTCGGGGACCTCACCCGAAGTGATAAGCACGGCGATCAGGAGAGGGATGGCGCCGAAGAACATCTGCCAGGCGTTCAGCGAAAGGATGTCGATCTTGCCCTTGCGGTTCAGGATCTTCACCGTGATGGAGCTGGCCGCCCAGCAAATGCCCGAGCCGACAGCCAGAAGGTTACTCAGAGTAGTACCCTCCATGTCCCAGGGCGCCAAGACGAAGACCAAACCACCGAGGGCGAGGATCACGGGCACCCAGTCAAGTCCCCGCAGTTTCTCGCCCAGGACGCCCCACGACATGAAGAGGAGCCACACGGGCATGGTGTAGACGAGCACCGCCGTCTTCCCAGCCGCCCCGCTCTGCAGCGCCCAGGTCATCAGACCGATGGAGCCCGTCACCTGGAAGAGACCCACCCAGATGGTCAGACGGATGTTGGTCGGACGCATCGGCCGGCGCAGGACGGCAAGGAGGAAGAACAGGAACGCCCCGCTCAGGACCACCCGCAGCGCTGCGAACACCGAAGGGTCGGCGTCGTTGAGGGCCACCTTCATGACCACCCAGTTGTAGCCCCAGATGAGGGCCATGAGCGCGAGAGCGCCCACGGCCAGGAGGGTCGTCCGCCTGCTGGGTCTGACGCCCGCGTCCCCGGACGAATCGTTCATGAGCGACGAGTCAGCAACAGGCCGTCAGTCGGCTTTCGGCCCCGCAAGACGCCTGGCTTTCGTCCTTGCGAGCGAGCCAAGCCTGTAGCCGCAGCCGCAGATCGAGCCTCTGCTCGTCGTCGACCGCCGCGGCCAACGCGTCCACCACAGCCCTCTGTTGGGAAGAGAGCTGTGGAGAGATGCGGTAGTGCATCCACAGGCCCTCGCGGCGATCCGCTACCAGCCCGGCGTGATACAGGTAGCGCAGGTGCCGGGAGATCTTGGACTGTGTCTGCTCCAGCGCTCCGACGAAGTCGCACACGCACAGTTCCTCCTGCTCGAGGAGAAGCGTCATGATCTGCAGCCGCGTCTCGTCGGAAAGGGCCTTGAAGATGTCGGCCAATTGTCTCATTCCCTGGCGTCCTCCACTGCTGCGCCGCCCCCCGGATCACCCTCGGAGTCGCGTTCCCCGAGTATCTCCTCGACCGCCGACACGATGTGCTCGGCCACCACGCGCACGGCCTCGTCGTCGGCCGCGCCCCGCAGGCGAGTCGACCTGGTGCAGCCTTCGGCGGTCCCGCCCAGGATCTCCGTCACCACCAGAGCCCGCTTCACCGGGCCGCCGTGTTTCTCGGTACCCCAGCGCGCACACTCCTTCTCGCATCCGTCGACGGTGATGACCGGATGCGTGCGGGCGAAGTTGCGCTCGCCCTCGTTTCCCGCGAGGAACAAAGGAAGACAGAGCGTGACCGTGTCATGCGGCCGGGACTCGAGCAACCGACGGACGGCGCTGCGCGCGATAGTACCCTCGGGGATCTCCTCGCCGCTGCAGGAGATGATGCCTACCTTCAGGCTCCTGTTCATCTCAGCGGCCATCACACCACCTCGCCACTGGGACGATCCGGAGCCGCACCCGCGGCAAGATCCGCGGCCACCGACTCAGCCAGCTCCTTGCAGATCTCCCAACCTATCTCGCTGAGCTCCGACCCATCACCTGGCTCGGCCCCTCGATGCCCCCGAAGGGCCGCGGTCACCTGGTAGGACCGGGCGACGTTCCCGCCTGCGATCTCCACGTTCTTCTGCGCGCAGGCCTTCGCACAGCCGTCGATGGTCACACATGGATGGGAGCGCACCTTCTCCAAGGTCTCTTCGTCCTCTCTCACCAGTAGGGCCAGACAGACCACCTCCGTCTTCTCCGCCGCCAGCTCGTCGACGACCATGTACGCCGCTTCCCTGCTGAGGAGTCCGTGCACCTTGCCTATGCCGCTGCAGGGGATCACCAGCACGGTCTCGGGCTTGCCCGAGACCGTCTCGGAGTGTTGCGCCGCCTTCAGGGCCTCTCCGTCCATCCCGCCTAACTCTCATCCTCGGCGGCCTTGCGCTCCACCTCGGCGGCATAAGCCGGTCCGTCGCTGAGCAAGGCGCTGTCCTCTTCCCAGGCGTTCAGCTCCAGTTCCACTATCCAACTCCCGTACGGGTCTTCGTTGATGGCCTCGGGCGCATCCTCCAGGGCCGAGTTGACGGCCACGATGGTACCGCCCACCGGCGAGATCAACTCGAAGGTCGCTTTCGTGGATTCGACCGTCCCCAACTCGTCGAACTGCTCGACGGTGGTGCCCACACCCCGCGGATCGACGTAGGTGATGTCGGTGAGACGCTGCTGCATGTAGTCGGAGATACCTATGCGGGCCCTGTCGCCGGCCACCTGCACCCAGACGTCGTTGCCGTTGAAGTAATAGTCCGGCAGAGGGACACGGAACTCGTACTTGTCGTGCACGATCACCAGGAAGTCGCCGGGACTCGGGAAGGCGCCCTCCGCCGCATCGCCCGTGGCCCCACGCGCCGCTGGGCGCGCCGCAGCCTCACGGGTCACGATCTCATCGACGATTTGCGCCGCCAGTTCCAGACCGTCCGGGCCCAAACGGAGACCGGGCGCCAGGCCGAAGTCCAGCCTCTTCAAGGTCTCCGACACCTGAGTCATGTACGAGGGCTTCGCTCCGGCGGACGCGGCCAGCCTACCGGCGCACCGGGTGGCACAGCCGTCGACCACCACCAGCCGCTTTTCGGCCAGAGCCTTCTGGTAGCGGGCCGGCGTGCGGTTGAGGACCACCGGGCACACGATCTCCGCCCCATCCTCCTCGGCCAGACGCACGGCCACCTCCCGGGCGACGGATCCTTCGGCCTTGTCGAGACCGGTACAGGCCAGAACGAGGTAGCTCATCCGTCACCCTCCTCTTCCCGAGCCGGCCCGCCGTCACCTTGGCCGGTGGCCGCCCGCGAGAGACGCTCCTCCTCCTGCAGCGCCTTGATGAGAGTCACGGTCTGTTGTTTGTCGGGGAAGGAGATCGCGTCAGGCCCACATGTCTTGGCGCACGCGCGGCAAAACACCACGCAGTTCTCCGGGTTCGCCACCACCAGCTGGACGTCACCATCCCGACGCTCGAAGACCCGGTGCGGGCAGAAATCATCGCAGTCCATGCAGAAGTCGCACTTGTGGTAGTCGATGGTGGGCGCCCAGGGGATCTTGCTGCGCGGCGCCCCCATGAAGGTGTTCTCAGCCATCCCCGCCCCCGTCGCCTTCGTTGCCGTCGACTCCCATCGCCCGCAGCGCGGCGGCCACCTTGTCGACGGCCTCATCGGTGCTCATATCGCGGATGTCGAGGGGGACCATGTCCTCCTTGACGTCCATGCCCTGAGCGCCGAAGGCGTCCCGGAAGAGCTTGTACTGCATGTTGGGAGCGCACCCGGCGATGACCAGCGGCCGCTTGGCTTGTAGCAGATCGGCCAGGAAACGATCGCCATCCTCCTCACACAGCTGGGGATGGATCATCCCGAACTCCACGGGCAACTCGATGCGCACCCGGTTGATGAAGTCCCAGATGTCCATCTTCTCGAATCCGGGGCATTTGCCCGTGCACACGCACATGACAAGGCCTGGCCGCACCTCGCTCATAGCGGCTTGGTGGCGCTCATGCTCGCAGACAGCACGTAGTCATCGAGCTTCTTGCCCGGTTCCCATTCCTGGATGAACTCCCGGCTCTCATCCTTGGGACGGATGTCGATATCCACGAACCCCGCCGCCTGGAGCATGGCCTCCACCTCGCTCACGGAGGCGGCGCCTGAGATGCAGGCAGACAGCAGCCGCATGTCGTCGCGCCATTCCTGCGGCAGTTCAGCCGTGGCCACCACGTCGCTCACCGCCAGCCGCCCCCCGGTTTGAGCACCCGGAAGGCTTCCGCGTACACTGCCGGCTTGTCGGGAGAGAGGTTGATGACGCAGTTGGAGATGATCACGTCGGCCGTCGCGTCTGCAATGGGCAGATGCTCGATCTCGCCCAGACGGAAGTCCACGTTCTCATGGCCCGACTTCCGCGCGTTCTCGCGGGCCCTGGCCACCATCTCCGGAGTCATGTCCACGCCGATGACGAGCCCCTCCGGCCCGACCGCGCGTGCCGCGAGAAAGCAGTCGAACCCCGCGCCCGCGCCCAGATCGACCGCTACTTCGCCGGGCTTCAATGCCGCGATGGCCTGCGGATTCCCGCAGCCTAGCCCCAGGTTGGCGCCCTCAGGCACCGCGGCGAGGTCCTCCTCGCTGTAGCCGAGCTTGAGCGACGCGGCGTCGCCCGTCTTGCGTGCCAGGTACTCGGCTTCGCTCCCGCCTTCCGCCGCGGACGACCCGCAGCACGAGGAGCCGCTGCAGCACGACGATCCCGTCCGCGCCACCTCGGCATAGCGGTCACGGACCGCGTCGCGCACGGTGTCATTGCTCTTGCTGTCGCTCATAGTCAGTCTCCCATCCTCACCTATATACCGTATAACCGCTTGTACGGTTATAGTCTAGCGCCTTTCCGCCACCGATGGAAGACCTGCTTACCTCTGCTAAGATGGCCGGAGCCGGCCGGAATGAGCGGCCGGACCCCAACAGCGGCGGAGAGAAGATGGCAGAAGACACACAGCAGCCGGCCGAGCAGAACCCTCTGCACAAGAAGCTCGGTCTGCGGCCGGGACTGAACACGGCCATCGTCGCCGCCCCCGACGAGCGACGACAACCCCCTCGTTCCCCTACCCGAAGGAACGACTACCGTCGCCCAGGCTGAGGACCTGACCGACGCCGGAGAGCTGCTCGACTACATCCACTTCTTCGCCCGCAACCGCGCCGATCTCAGCAGGCAGTTCTCCCTCCTGCGCGACCGCCTGGCGCCGGGCGGCGGTCTCTGGATCTCGTGGATCAAGCAATCGTCCGGCCATCGCGGAGGCAGCCTGCCCGGGGATCTGAACGAGAACGTGATCCGCAGGATGGCTCTCACCGGCGGCTTGGTGGACGTCAAGGTGGTTTCGCTCGACAATGAGTGGGCCGCGCTCAAGCTGGTACACCGCAAGCACTAGGCGCCCGGGCGGCGCCGCCGCCGACACACCCCGCCCATCGTCAGGCCACCTGGGCAACGATCCGCCGCAAGCGGCGTCCCCACCGGCTCCCGTCGCTACCCGTTGCCGTTCGGGCGCGAGTAGCCGGGCATACCGACCGAGAGGTGGAGGTTCTCCCCAATGAGCCGCCCCAGCGAGCGTTCTGTGCTGGCCCGGATAGAGACGTAGCACTGGTCGCAACTATCCCGCGTGTCCTTGAAGCCCTCAGCCGCCTCTTCCCGCGAGCGGTACTGCAGATCGGGATACATCGAGCAGGCGTTGATGAGCCCGTCGGGTCGCACGACCAAGAAGCGGATGCCCGCCTGGCAGCCCTTCATGCCGCCCTCGGCGAAGAAGCGGTAGGTCTGATCGAGGATATAGTCGGAGTTCAGCACCGTCGACGGCTTGCCTCGATGCTGCTTCACCCAGTCGAAATGACGGCGCAGCACGGCCAGGTCTTCGGGCTGGTCGATACACAGACTGGTGTCCCCCGTCCGGAGGCAGCTATAGGCGCTGAAGGATATCTGGGTCCCCCACTCCTCCGCCTTGGCCACCAGTCCCGGGATCTCGCTGAAGTTGGCGTGCGTAAGAGCCGCGTTGAGGATGATCTTGTCCCGCCCGTGCTTCTGCACCAGATAGGGGACGATCTCGCTCATCTTGGCGAAGAGCCCCGGGATGCGGCGAAAGTCGTCGTGACGCTCATCGGGGAAGTCCAGGGAGATGGAGAAGAGCGACACTCCGGCCTCGTTCAGAGAATCGAACCGTTTCTCGGTCATGAGCCACCAGTTGCTTACGCAGACCACCAGAGGAAGACCGCTCGGCCGCTTGATGGCCCGGATGATCTCCTCCAGATCGTCTCGCAGGAGCGGCTCTCCCCCCGATATCTGGCACAGGTTGATGTTGAGACTCTCTGAGAAACGCCGGTAGTCCGCCGGCGGCATCAGCCTCTTCTCGGTCTTGATCCCCCCCTTGTCGCAGTGGAGACAATCGGCCACGCAGGAGTGGGTCACCTCGAACGACACGCAGATCGGCCACCCCTTGGTGCGGTTCCACAGGCCAAGAGCCCCGATCTTTGCAGCTTCGCTTTTCTTCATGCTGGACGAGGTCTCCGTTCAGTAGAGGCCCGGCAGGCCGAGGACCGTCCGCAAGACTTTACCGCATCAGCCCGCCCTTATGGGATAGCCGCGCATCCGGGGTACAATCATCATCGTGCTCGATCCCATAATCGACTTCCTTAACGCGCTCGGCATCGCGGCGCCCGGCCGGTTGGGATGGGTGACGGTGATCCTCACCTTCCTGATCGCCGCCATAGCCGCCTGGCAGTTCATGCCCCGCATCCGCCTCTTCTCGCTCCGTGTGGGCTGGGCCGACGAACCCAATGCCCGCCGTCTCAACAAGGAGCCGCTCCCCAACGCCGGCGGGTTGGCCATCTTCGCCGCCGTCATAGTGGCGCTGGTGATCGCCACCATCCTGCGCCCCATCGTCATCGAGGCCGTCCAGGTGCAGGTACTGGCCATCCTCCTGGGCGGCTCCTTCATGATCATGGCCGGCTTCATCGACGACCAGTTCGGGCTCCCGCCCTGGTTCCGGCTGCTGGTGCAGCTCTTTGCCGCCTTGTTGCTGGTCAGCACGGGCACGCGCATCGAGGTGCTCTTCGGGGGCGACTTCGCCGGCACGCTCTCGGTGATAATCACTCTCCTCTGGATCATCGGCATCACCAACGCCGTCAACCTCATCGACGGCGTGGACGGTCTCGCCGGTGGGGTGAGCTTCATCACCAGCATGAGCCTTCTGGCCGTGGCGGCCCAGTTCGAAGCCCGGGCCGCTGCCACGCTGGTGCTGGCGGCGCTGGCCGGGGCCGCTCTCGGCTTCCTGCGCCACAACTTCCCGCCCTCCCGCATCATCATGGGCGACAGCGGAGCCTACTTCTTCGGGTATGTCCTGGCTGCCTCGAGCATCCTCGGCAACCTGAAGATCACTACCGTCTTCGCCCTGCTCCCCACCGTGCTCTTCCTGCTTCTCCCCCTGCTCGACACGGTACAGGTCGTCTTCCGCCGCCTGCTTCGGCGCAGGAACCCCCTGTCCTCGCCCGGCACGGACCACCTTCATCACGGTCTGCTGGCCCGGGGCCTGTCGCAGACCCGCACCACGCTCATCCTCTGGGCGGTGACGTTGATAACCAACATGGTCGCCATGGCCGTGCAAGGCATGACCCCACTGGTGATCGTCGCAACTGCCGCGAGCATCGTGGCGCTTCTGGCGCTTATAGTATGGAGACGGAGGAGGGCCCTTCGCCGAGCGCAGGTCACGGCGGCCGCGGTCGACGGACCGGCCGGCGGGTCGGACGGGGCCTCCCCCCTCTAGAGCGCCGCTCCCGGTACACACCACTCAAGAGGAGGTCATCGTGGACAGATCGCGCCCAACCGGGACGGCACACCCGAGGCTATTGTGGGTCTTCTCGCTGCTGCTCGTCGTCGCTTTGGCCGGCTTCGCCGGGTGTTCCTCCGATACGCCCTCGGGTGGCGGCGACACCACCGCCACCAGCGCCGGAGAATCGACAACCTCTACCACTCCCGACGATTCCTCCACCGATAGCGACCTCCCGGAATCACTTGAACTCACAGCCGAAGACGATGGCGACAGCTTCAGCGTCAAGGAAGGCGGGACCATCAGCGTGGCCCTGGAAGCCAACCCCAGTACGGGGTTCATGTGGGAGCTGGAACTGGAAGACCCGGAGGCGTCTCTGCTGGAGCAGTTGAGGGAGCCCTCCTTCGTGTCCGACGACCCTGAGGCGGCGGGCGCCGGCGGCATCATGACCTACACCTTCCGGGCGGTCGACCCGGGCGAGATGGTAGTACGCATGGTGTATCTCCCCCCGGACGGCAGCGAGCCGACCGACGCCTTTGAGATCGACCTCACCGTCGAATAGCCGCCGGGCGCGCCAAGCCCACCTGGCGGCGGAGGGCCCGGTAGAGACGCCTTCAGCTTCGGAAACCATCGAGCGTCGGCGTGCGTCCCAGCGGCATCGATTCATGTGAGCCTCAAAGGGGGTGGCTGCGATGAGAACGCGCAGATCGTTTCCAGCATCGGCGGCGGTGGTCCTGATCCTCATCCTAGCCCTGGCGGCGGTCACCGCCGCGGGGTGCGGTGAATCCGCAGAAGCCAACGACGGACCTCTCACCCTTACCGAGGCCGATAGCGGCAAGAGCTTCACCGTCAGGGCCGGCGACACTCTCCTGGTGGTCCTGCCGGGCAATCCCACCACCGGCTACTCTTGGGCTGCGGCCCTGGACGAGGAGTCGGCGGGCATCCTGACGCAGGAGGGTGAGCCCGTCTACGCCGAGGACGCCGTCGAGGACAACGTGGTAGGCGGAGGGGGGGCCTTCACCTTCACGTTCACGGCTGCCGAGGAGGGAGAGGCCACCATCAAGCTGGTCTACGCTCGGCCTTGGGAGAGCACGGCCCCTCTGGAGACCTTCGAGGCCACCATCACCGTCGAGTAGAACGCTGAGCGACGGGCAGGGAGCCGAGCGGGGCGTTGAACAAGGCGCCGCTGGTGAGAGGTGCGGCGCCGCCGGGCGCCGCCGCCACTAGGCCAGGACGACGGCCACGCCTTCCGTGTAGAAACGGTCGCCGGCGGCGTTCTTGCCCGTCATGGGCTCGGTGACCCGGACCTTCTGGGTCACTTTCAGCAGGCCGGTGCCCACAAGGGAGCGCACGATGTAATCACGCTCGGCGTCGATGTCGGGATCGATGTGGTGGATGGGCAGAGGGAACAGTCGGCCGATTCCCACCCCGGCATCGAAGGAGGCGGTCGCCACCCACACCTGCTTGCCCTCACAGGTGAAGTCGGTGAGCCACCAGCGGGCGTGGTGGCGACGTCGGGAGGAGTCCCCCTCGTCGTGTCTCTGGAAGGCCAGGGTGTGGAGCCGGCCGTCGAGAAACACCGGCAGCACAGGGGCGGACGGATAGGGCCGGTCGAGGACCCCGCACGCGAAGGCCCTCACGGCGGTCTGGGGTGTGACTCTATCGGCCACGTGCCATCCGGCAGCCAGGAAAGTCTCCAGCAACTCGGCCGCACTCCCCATGAAGACCATGCTTACCGGGGCCTGCGTTCTGCCGTTCAGCGTGGCCGAGAAACGGGGCAGATGTCCCACGTGCTCCGGATGGATCGCCGGCCGCAAGGCTCCGTGCTCCACCGGCCAGAGCATGCGGGACGCATCCGTCTCCTTGTCGAGAGCGTGTATGGCATCCGCCTGGGGTCCCGCGAAGAATTTGCCCAGAGCCACGCACGAAGCCCCGAAGGTGAGCGCGCTCCGCACCAATCTGGTCCTGGGGACACGATCGAGTCTCGTCACGGCCTCGTGAGACCAGGTGAGAAAAAGGATGACGATGAAGGCGACCGCGAGGGCCGACATCAGCATCATCTCTCTGCCGTGGGCGTCGGTCAGAGGCCCGCGCACGTAGACCAGGGCAGCGGCAACCGCAGCCGTGAGAGCGAGCCGAGCCGTCCAGAGGGGCCAACGCCGATCCTTCTCCATCAGTAGAACGGAATCTACCGGGATGGCGTCCGCTTGGAGAACTAGATTGTCGACAGCCCCCGAGAGGGCCTGGGAGTGTGTTTGCGTCACGTTCCTCCTCGTGCCCAGAATGATACCCCATCCGGTAGGAATGGAGTTGGACGGCGTGCCGGCATATCAGCCGAGCAAGGGATCGGCCATTGCAGTCAGAATCAACACCACGACCACGGCCAGCGCAAGGCCGACGGTCACCGCGGCCCGCGCGCGGCGATCCCGCCAGGGTCGCGCGTCGCGCAGAGCTCTGTCGCTCCTCTCCCAGACACGGAAGGCGCAGAGAAGAATGACCAGCCAGATGCCGGCGACGCACCATCCCGCGATCACGTCCGAGGCCCAGTGGACCCCCAGGTAGATCCGCGAGAAGCCGATGACACCCCCCACTGCGACGGCACCCACTGCTGCCGGCACTCTGCCGGCGGCCGAATCCAGCCGCAGGGCCAGCACGACCAGAAGGCCCAGGAACACGCCCGTGACCAGGGCGTGTCCGGAGGGCAGGCTATAGGAACCGGGCACGTCGATGAGGGCCAGCGTCTCCGGGGGCCTGATCCGTTGCAGGACTGCTTTGAGCAGTTGCGACACGCCCGTGGCCGAAAGCACGGCAGCCACCACCAAGACCGCGCGAGACCACCTGCCCCAGACAAACAGGAGGGCCGCGACCGCCGCCGTCATCATCGCCATCACCGGGGTGTTGCCGAGCAGTGTGAAGGCCCAGAGCACCCGGCTCCAAGCGGCAGTGCGGGCGGCCACCACGGTCTCGGTGACCTGGAGATCCCAGGTGACCAGCCTGCCCCCCACCGCCACCTGCACCGCGATGACGACGAAGAGCGCGACCAAGACGACGACCAGCGTCGCCGTCGGCCAAGTAACCACTCGTGACCGGGCGGACACTCTGCCGCCGGCGGCCTCCGCCGTCACTCGGCCGCTTCTACCCCGTGCCGGAGCACAGTCTTCAGGTTCTCGGGCTTGGCCGTGGCCGGGTTCCCCAGGTAGATCTCGTGATGAGGCCCACGGAGACGGTAACCGCGGTCCTCGGCGAAGGCGGTCATCTTCTCCACCGTCCGGGGCTCGTCGGCGTAGGAGCCGATGTGCATGATCTGCACGCACAACCCCTCCTCGAAGCGCTCGAGCCTTACCTCGTCGAGCCGCCCCGAGGGCTTCTTCCTACGGACCTCGTCCGCTGCCTCCCGGAACATCTCCGCGGTGATGTGGTCGGGCTGCATGATCATGAGCGTCCACAGCCACTCCTGGGCGGTCTGGTAGTCGGCGCCCCCGGCCGGCGTCGTCCACAGACCTTCGAGCGCCATCACCGTGTAGTCGACGGGATCTACCGGGCGGCGCTTGGACATGAACTTCAGTGTGTAGGAAAGACCGTAGAGAGCACCGATGGCCTCGGCAAAGCCCGGCGAGGTTCCCGGAGTCTCTCCCTTCTCGATCTCTCCATCGACCATCAGGAACTGCATCTCGGGCACCTCGATCAGCGCCACCTCCTTGGCGGAGGGCTGGTAGAGGTGCTTCAACTGCTTCTTCAGATCGAGCTTGACTGGAGGAGTATCGGTTCCCATGAGGTCCTCCCGCGGACGACACATGTGCAGGAGGATACTATCCCAGAACGAAAGGAGTCGGGATGAGAAGCATTCACAGCACAGCAGAGGGCCGGTGACATGACAGCCGCATCGGACAGAGAAGCCCGCACCCAGCAGATAGGCCGGGAGATACTCGCCGCCATCACCGCAGAAGGTACGCTGCGCTCGGCCTCGTCACTCCTCAGTGGCCGCGCCGTCCAGCGCCGCCTGTTGACCCGTGCCGTCGAGGACCCCCGCTTCCGGACGCAGCTCTTCCGCTTCATCGACGTCTACCCCAGCCTGCGCGACTCGGGTGACCTGGTCCGCCACCTCCGCGCCTATCTCAACGATCGCGGAGAACCGCCTCCTCCCCTGGACCGGCTGCTGGCATCGGGCACCGGCCAGCGTCTCCCCTCGTGGGCCATCGCCCGGCTGACCGACCGCGCCATGCAGCGCATGGCCAAGGGACTGATAGCAGGCCGGGACGCAGCCGAAGCTCTCCCCACTCTGCGCCGCCTGCGCCGGTCGCAGACAGCGTTCACCATCGACATCCTCGGCGAGGCCTGCCTGAGCGAGACCGAGGCCCTCGGCTACTTCCAGCGCTACGAAGAACTCCTGGACCTGCTGCCGCCCAAGGCCGCAACCTGGTCGAGCGACCCTGCGCTCGATTCTTCGCCGGCCGGAGAGGTACCCCGCGTCAACGTGTCCATCAAGCTCACTTCCTTCTACTCGCAGCTGGACCCGCTCGACTTCGAAGGATCGCGACGCGCTCTCGTCGCCAGGCTCAAGCCCCTCTTCGCGAAGGCCAGGCAGGCCGGCGTCTTCATGAACGTCGACCTGGAGCGTCACGCCTATCGTGATCTTACCTACGCAGTGTTCGCCGATCTCGCCCTCGACCCCGAACTGCGCGACTACCCGCACCTGGGTATCGTCGTGCAGTCGTACCTGCGGGACAGCGAGGACGATCTTCGGCTGCTGATCGATCTGGCCAAGCAGCGCGAGACGCCCATCACCGTGCGCTTGGTCAAGGGCGCCTACTGGGACTACGAGACCGTCATCGCGGCTCAAGAGCACTGGAAGACGCCGGTCTTCGCGACCAAGGCCGAGACGGACACCCAGTTCGAGAAGCTCGCCAAGGTGCTCGTCGACAACTGGCAGTGGACCCGGCCGGCGCTGGGGACCCACAACGTCCGCAGCATGGCCGCCGGGCTCGCTGCTGCCGAGGAGGCGGGCCTGGCTCCCGGCGCGGTCGAATTGCAGATGCTGCACGGCATGGCCGAGCCGATCCGGAGAGCTGCGGTGACCTGCGGTTACCGGGTGCGCGAGTACGTGCCCGTGGGCGAGATGATCCCGGGGATGGCTTACCTCGTCCGGCGCCTGCTCGAGAACACGGCGAACGAATCGTTCCTTCGCCTGGCTTTCGCTCAGCAGCAGGAACCAGACGAACTGCTGGCAGCTCCCGGAACGAGCCTGCGAGCCGAAGCCGGCGCCGAGACCACCGGCGACACGGCCGCTGAGGCGGCCGAAGAGACGACCCCGGTTGAGGCCTCCGCCCTGGTGCCGCCGCCGTTTCGCAACGAACCTCACGCCGACTTCTCCCTGGCCGCCACGCGTGCAGAGATGGAAAGGGGCCTTGCCACCATCCGGGGAAGCCTGGGGCGTGAGTACGGGCTCGTCATCGACGGCAAGTCGATCTCCACCGATACCACCACCCTGTCGGTGAACCCTGCCCGGCCCGACGAGATCATCGGCAGGGTCGCCAGCGCCACCAAGGATCACGCCGACAGGGCCATCGAGGTGGCCCGCGCGGCCTTCCCCGGCTGGCGCGACACTCCCGCGCGCGAGCGGGCCGCGGCCCTTCTCCGGGCTGCCGCGTTGATGCGCGAGCAAAGGTTCGAATTGACCGCTCTGGAGGTGGCCGAAGCCGGCAAGCCTTGGCGAGAAGCCGACGCCGACGTGACCGAAGCCATCGATTTCCTCGAATACTACGGACGGGAGATGCTGCGCCTGTACCGCGCGAAGAGCCTGAGCGACATCCCCGGCGAGGACGACCTGTACTTCTACGAGCCCCGAGGAGTCGCCGCGGTCATCGCCCCCTGGAACTTCCCCCTCGCCATCCCGACGGGGATGGTCTCGGCCGCCCTCGTCGCCGGCAACACCGTGGTCTTCAAGCCTGCCAAGCCGACGCCGGTCATCGGCTTCGCCCTGGTCCAGATCCTGCACGAGGCAGGGATCCCGACCGGAGCGGTCGGCTTCTTGCCGGGGCCGGGCAGCGAGGTGGGCGGCTACCTGGCCGCCGACCCGCGGGTCGACCTGATCGCCTTCACCGGCAGTCTGGACGTCGGTCTCTCCATCATGCAGAAGGCGGCCACGCTCGCCCCCGGGCAGCGCAACATCAAGAAGGTCGTCGCGGAACTCGGGGGCAAGAACGCCATCATCGTCGATACCGACGCCGATCTGGACGCGGCCGTGGAGGGAGTGATCGTGTCGGCCTTCCACTACGGGGGGCAGAAGTGCTCGGCCTGCAGCCGGGTGATCGTCATGGACGAGGTCTACGATCCGTTCGTGCGCCGCCTCACCCAGGCCGCGGCCAGTCTGAAGATCGGCGACCCTGCCGATCCCGGGACCCGTCTGGGACCGATCATCACTGCCGAGGCGCGCGAAGGCATCCTGAGCTACATCAAGCAGGGAACGAGCGAAGCTCGCCTTGCCTATCCCCCAGCCGACACGCCCTCGGTCCCGCCGACGCCGGCCACCGGCGGGGAAGCAGGCGCGAGCGTGGCACCCGCCACTACAGCTGATGCCACCGCGGGAGCCGTCGCGTCGCGGCCTGCCGACGACACCACGACCGCCGCCGGTGGCATTGCTGCCCCCGCCGCTACCGGCCCGACCGAGGCACCCACAACCGACGAGCCACACGAAACAGATGCGGCTACTCTGTCAGGCCCCACCGTCGAAGTGAGCGCGGCCCCCGAGCCAGGCTACTTCCTCCTACCGCACGTATTCGTGGACGTGCCCCCCCAGGGCACCATCGCACAGGAGGAGATCTTCGGGCCGGTGCTGGCCGTCTTCAAGGTGAGCAAGTTCAGCGAGGCTCTGGAGTTGGCCCTCGGGGTCCGCTATGGCCTCACCGGCGGCGTCTATTCTCGCAACCCGGCGCACATCCGCAGTGCCTACAACGAGTTCCGGGTGGGCAACCTGTACATCAATCGCCCCATCACCGGCGCCATGGTGGGCAGGCAGCCCTTCGGTGGATCGCGCATGAGCGGGGTGGGCTCGAAAGCCGGTGGGCCCGATTACCTGCTTCAGTTCATGGAGCCGCGCACCATCACCGAGAACACGCTCCGGCGTGGCTTCGCGCCGGCCCCCGACGGCGAGACGTAGTCGCCGGGGGAAGGCCGGGTCAAGCCAGAGGATAGCGCCAGCGCAGTCCGGGGAAGCGAGCGAGACCGCGATACGCAGTGACCGACTCGCTGCCCGATTCTATGGCTGGCGCCACCAGATAGCCATCAGGGACGAGATCGCCCCGAGTTCCACCGGACCGGCAAAAGCCCGCAAGGAAGTCCCAGTGCCGCGGCCCAGGCGCCGCGATCACCGCAGACCACTTGACACTCTGCGGAAGTCGTCTTAAGATACGTCTCGATATATCTAGTCAGGACGCTCCGCCTGCGACGTCAAGACGGTGCGGGGCGATCGATGAAAGGGGCGACGACATGCACCACGATTACGGATTCGGAGGACCGAGTCGCCGAAGGCATGGGGGCGGCTACTTCGGACGGGGCGGGATCAAGTTCGCCATCCTCGAACTGCTGAAGGAGAAGCCCCGCCACGGGTACGACATCATCCGGGAGATGGAAGAGCGCTCAGGTGGCATCTACACCCCCAGCCCCGGTGTGATCTACCCCACGCTGCAGGCTCTCGAAGATCAGGACTACGTCACGTCGGACGAGCAAGAGGGCAAAAAGGTCTACTCCATCACCGACTCCGGGTCGGCCTATCTGCAGGGACACAAGGAGCGGATGCGCGAGCGCCACGGCGGCTCGGCCGGCGGCCCTTCGGCCGCCTTCGGAGGCTGGCCCCGGCCCGAAGGTGCTCCCTGGATGGCCGGCGGAAGACCGGCCGATCCCGATCCCGATGAAAACGCCGGGGCGACCGACGACTCAGCTCGGGCGGGTGAGACAGGGCCGGAGGACGCCGGCGATCAGGGCGGAGCCGGCCGACATCACGGAAGTCGCGGGGCGAGCGGAACCGGTGCCGGAGCTTTCGGCGCCTGGTTCATGCCTGGAGAAATGCCGGAACTCATGAAGGAGTTGCGCTGGTTCTTCGGCGATTTCGCCGGCGCTCTGCAGCGGACCATCGCCGACCCCCAAAAGATCAAGGAGATACGCCAGGTGCTCCGCGAAGCCAAACACAAGATCGACGAGATCGTCATGCGTTAGGACCGGAGACCCCCAGGGTATCCTCCTACTCCGCGGGAAGCCCCGCGCGACCGAACTACGACGAGGAGGAGCCATGAAGGACGTTCCCGAGGTATATGCCGGATTCGCAGACAAGTTCCCGGAGATAGTCGAGAAGAACGAGGAACTGGGGCAGCTCATCCACGAGAACGGCGGACCGCTGGACGACAAGACCCGCTGGCTCATCAAGCTGGGCATCTCCGCCGCCAGCCGCCATCAGACGGCCGTGTCCACCCATGTGGCCCGCGCCCGGGCAGCCGGAGCCAGCGAAGAGGAGATCCTGCACGCGCTCCTGCTCGTGGTCCCCTCTTGCGGGTTCCCCGTGTTCATGGAGGCCTACCGGGAGTACCAGCGCAGGTAGCGCCGCGTCATACCGCGGCACTCGGGAAGCATCCGCGCCGGGCCGGAAGTGATGTATGGCGGGCGGGCCGCGCCCTCTCAAGACGGCGCCGCCCCCTGCGTCCCTTGCTACGGCTCGCTCAGCGGGTCGGGCAGCAACCTCATCGCGTTGTAGAGCACCTGCGCCACCTCCTGGCGAGGCATCGCCTCCAGTGCGCTTGACGATGCGACGTCCGGCGGCAGGTCTGCCAGCAGTCCGTTGTGCTGGGCGGTGCGAGCGTTGGCGCGCGGCTCCTTGTCGAGGCTCAGCCCCCATGTTTGTGTGAAGCCGGCGGGCGGGACTGTCAGGGTCCCCGGGAACAGCTTGTTCAGACCGCGGACGGTCATGGTCACCACGTGCCCCCGGATGATAGAGGTGTAAGGACGGAAGGTCCCGTCCGGCCAGCCCCTGACGATCTCGTTCGTGTAGGCCGTCCACACGTACTCGTGTGGGTAGAGGTTGATCGGGTTGTCGTCCCCCAGGTCGCTGAAGTCGACGGGCGCCGTCATGGTCTCGACCGGAGTGACGGCAAGAGCCCCGTCGATCATCTTGGCGTACTGCGCCCGGAGCACAGGGTTGACGGGACGGAACTCCATCGCGCCTCTTGCCGCAGCGTAGCCGTCGATGAGACGACGCTCCCCCATACCCTGGATGGCTTCGAAGTAGGGATGGCCGTGCTGTACGTCGGCAAACAGCGGCCACGTGGCCGAGTAGACCTCCGACGAGTCCCCCTCTCCCTGGAACCATGCCACTCGACCCCGATCCACTTCGGGCGGAGCAGCGTATGTCCCGGGCGGGCTCAGCACCCAGCCGCTCCGGGAGACGCAGTCGTACACGTGCAGGACGCGCGTCGTCGCTTCCTCTGTCCAGGCCACCAAGCGGCCGTCAGTCCGGCCGAGAGCGTCGGGAACCGTGTTGCTGCTGAGACGCGTGCTGAGACCCGTGGCCAGGTCGTGCACGCAAGTCTCTCCATCCGCAGCCCAGCCATCGGTCCAAACGATCTTGTCTGCCCGAAAGTCCCAGATCTGTTTCACCGTGGGCGAGGTCACCACCGGCTGCGGAGCCGCGCCACCCCTCTCATACAGCATGATGGTGGCCTGGTCATACGGTCCCTCCAGCCACACGACCCGACCGGCGTCGGTGTACGCCGAGCGATACCGCTGCCCCTGCGCGCTCAAGACCTTCGTCTGGCCTGTCTTCGTGTCGTGGAGCATCACGTCGACTTTCGTCGCCGGATCGCCGACGCTCTCCCGTTCCCAAACCACCAGCCCATCGCGCACGATGACCGCGTACTCGTCGAGATCGTCGTTGCTCAGCTTCTGCAGGGCTCCGTTCTCCCAGTCGTAGAGCACCACGTCGGACGGTTCGGTGGCAGCCGTGCAATCGGTCCAGGCCACGTAACGGCCATCGCTGGAGATGCTGGTGGCATCGTCGCCGAAAAGGGCTATGAGTCGCTCCTCGCCGGTGGAGAGGTCCAGACCGCGGAGTTCTAGCAACCCTCCTCCAACGAAGTCACACCAAAGCACCAGGTCACCGTGTATCTCGGGAGCTGGAGCCCAATCGCTGATCTCGTCACTCACCTGGACTGTGGTGTCCCTCAAGGCATCGTAGAGCATGAGCACGGGACCAGAGGTGGTCACGGCAACCCACACCATCCGGCCTCCCCAGACCTCCGGCGGGCCGTCGAAGTAGTTGTTCTCCGTTACCTGGTCGAGGATGAAGGGAGTGGCGGCGACAGCCGACCCCGGGAGCGCGACCGCCAGCACGCCGACGATGAAGACGGTGACAAGGACCCCAACGAAGGTTCTCATGATTCCTCCACTCCGCTGACTACGCGAGGATATTGATGGCACGCGACGCGACCGCAGTGATGGTGACGAGCGAGATCGCAGCTTGGAGCATCATCAGCATCTTGGCGCGGGACTTCATCGGCACGACATCGGTGGTGCTGAAGGCCGTAGCCGTCGAGAAGCTGAGAAACAGATAGTCGACATAGCTGGCGTACCAGCCGGGCGACACCTGCTCCTCGGACGCGTCTTCTTGCGGGAAGACCCAATCCGGTCTTGTGCCCTCGTGGCGCACCCTGGCTTCGGGGCTGCCGCGATCGATCTGCCAGTACAGCAGCGAGAAGATGAGCACGTTCGTGACCCAGGCTGCGATACTCGACGAGAGGAGTTGCTCGCCGCTGAGCTCAGTTGAACCGTCGAGTACCCGTTGGATCACGTTCACCAGGCCCGCGAGTGTGACCGCTCCCGTAAGAACCACGAAGAGCAGCGTGGTCACGCGCTCGATGCGCAGCCAAAGCGCTCTCCCCCTCGTCAGCTGGACGGCGGCCATGGGAATGAAGACCAGGGCAACGAGCACATACGGGACCCACGCAGGAAGCACTCGAAGACGGCTGGACAGCAGCACCATCAGGGTGATTACCACCAGGATCGCAAGCAGAGGGGGCCAGCGCGGTTCGAAACGGCGCGCTTCCGGCGGCTCTTTCACGACGAATCCCCCTCACGGTCGGTTGTGACTGCTGCAACTGTGCCCCTCGAACGGAACGCGACGAACTTGAGCGGCGCTCACTACCCATTCTGGCATTTCGGGCACAGAAACACGTAGCCCCCGCCGTGACTCAACTTCTGGATGGTTGTCCCGCAGCGCGGACACACCTGACCCTTCATCTCCGGACCCATGGAGGGCCGGTAGCCGCCGGGGCGGCCATACAGGTCGCGGAACGTCGCCTTGCCGCCCAGGCGCAGACGTTCGGTGACGACCAAACGCATGGCGTCGTAGAGAGCCCGCGCCTCCTCGGGGCTGAGATCGGAGGCCTTGCGCTTGGGATGGAGTCGCGCCCGGTAGATGATGTCCTGGAAGGCGCTGTTGCTCAACCCTACCACCACGGCATCTTTACCCACGAGCACCGACTTGAGTTGGCGCGCCGCACCGACCAGCAACTGCGCGAAGCGCTCCGCCGTCAGCGCCTCGTCGTCCGGCTCCCACTTGCCAGGGTCGAAATCGCGTTGCACCAGGTAGTGTTCCGCCAGACCCTCGTCACAGGTGACCGTGACGCCGCCCATGCTGGTGATGCGGACGGTGAGGGCCGAGCCGTCGGCAAAGTCGAGGCGGAAGTGGTAGCTCGCAGGAAGAGGGGTGCCCTCTGCGTGGTAGAAGATCTCTCCCCCATACTCAGGACTGAGGACCAGATTCTGCCCACCGGTGAGCTTCAGCACCATGGTGTTCCCGCGCGCCTCCACTCCACTGACGGTCTCACCCTCCAGGACGCGGAACGCTTCGGACTCCTTGTTGAAGAAGCCCATGCGCTGGAAGCTCTCGCAGCCGCGCAACTCGGACCCGGCCACGGTCTTGCCTACCAGTTCGGCCTGCATCTGCCGGGCGAGGATGGTGGCTTCGGGCAGTTCGATGCTCATCGTCGCTCCATCCGCAGGCGCTTCCGACGCTATTGTCGGTCGATGAGCGTTCGGATATCGTTTCTTACAATCACGGCCGCACTTCGATCGGCAACGAACAGACGTCGAGACGAAACTCTCTCTCGATGTTAGCACTGCCGTCCAAGCGACTACCGACGACCGCAACGCTCTTGTAATACGAACATTTGTTCGTCTATAATCCGCACCTCCCGTTAGCCGAACAAATGTTCGCAGTGAGCTACCTGCAAGGTTGTCGCATGACTCAATTCATTGTCTTTACTAATGCAATTGTTGTTGCATTTTCTCAGGAGCCCCCGTCCGTGAGCCCAGCACCCGGCAGCAACGGCAACGGTGGCCCCGGGAAGTGCCCGATCCAGCGCATCCCGGCCAGCCACGACTACATCCGTCGCGATGGCGCCGGACCAAAGGACGGCTGGGCCCGAGGACCGGCGGACCCCGGCCCCGGCCCCGCGAGCACCGACGATGAGGCCGCGGGCGCCCGCGCCGGTCACGGCCTCCCCTTCGTTCACCTCCATGTCCACTCCAACTTCTCCTTCCTCGACGGCGGCAGCCGCATCGAGGCCCTGGTCGCCCGGGCGGCCGAACTGGGGCAGTCGGCCCTGGCCCTCACCGATCACGACGGTCTCTACGGCGCCGTCCGCCTGGCCAAGGCCTGCGCCAAGGTGGGGATCAAGCCCATCTTCGGCGCCGAGGTGCGGGTGGAGTCGCTGTTGCCCGACGACGATCCTAGGGAGTCCCGCGAGCCGCCCGCCGATCCGCACCATCTGGTCCTCCTGGCCGAGACCCGCGAGGGCTACGCCAACCTCTGCCGGCTGGTCTCCGCCGCCCATCTGGCCGACCCCGAACGCGAGCGGCCGCCGCTGGTCACCCTCGAGTCCTTGCGGAAGCATCGGGAGGGTCTCATCTGCCTAACGGGCTGCCGGCATGGCGAGGTGGGCTACCTCATCGACGCCGGACGAGACCGAGACGCCTACGTCGCACTTCTTTGTCTCCGCGAGCTCTTCGGATCCCACCACCTCTTCGTCGAACTGCAGTACTTCGGCTACGAGCCCCACCAGGAGGCCCTCGCCGGCCAGCACGGCTCCCCGGTCTACGAGAAGATCAGGGCTGAAGGCAATCGCCTCCGGCACCGCACGACTGTCTCCCCACCCGGTGCTACCACCGCCGCGGATGGCAACGGTAACTTCCTGCATGAAGCTTATTCTGCAACCATAGTTGCATCTTGGCGGCCGCATGTTGGGGCGCAAGTTGTGGATAGTCGGCCTCATACCCCCCGATATGACCCCCGCCCCGACCTCCCGGACGGTCAGCCGCAGCGCCTCAACCCCTCCGACTACGATGTCGGCTTCCATCGCGACGGCCAGCCCTGGCGCCTCTCCTGCCTCACCTACTGCGAGCGCCTCGCCAGGCTGGCGCGCGAGTGTGATGTGGCTACCGTCCTCACTACAAATGCCCACTATGCTGGGGAATACGATCGTGCCGTCCATTTGATCTGTCGCGCCGCTGGGCGAGATCGACCCCTGGGTGGCTATCCGGAGGCGGTGGCCGGTCAGCGTTGTCTGAGATCCACGGTAGAGCTGGAGAAATCCGCGGCGCCGCTCCTGTCTTTGCTGGGCGTCGTCCGCAGCCCGGGTGTAGTGCATAACTGTGATATTGCAACTTCTATTGCATCAACGGAGGCGGGACTATCGCCCTTGGCGACGCCGGCGTTGATCGCCGCCCGCTGCAACGTCGACCTGGAGCTGGGGGAGTATCACTTCCCCAGGGTGGATGTCCCTGCGGGCGAGACGGCCTACTCCCTCCTCGCCAAGCGCTGCTTCAGGGGCATCGCCCGCATGTACCGCCCGGTGCCGCCCCGAGCCGTGGAGCTTCTAGAGAAGGAGCTTCGCATGATCCAGCAGATGGGATTCGCCCATTATTTCTTGGTGGTGCACGACATCGTCAGGTGGGCCCGTGGCCGGGGGGTGGCCTGTAGCGGGCGGGGCAGTGCCGGCAACTCCATCGTGTGCCACGCGCTGGATATCACCGCCTCGGAGCCTATCCGCCACAACCTGCTGTTCGAGCGCTTCCTCAACCCCAACCGCCGCGAGATGCCCGATATCGACGTGGACTTCTGTTCCTCGCGCCGGGACGAGGTGATAGAGCACATCTACAAGACTTTCGGGAACGAGAACGTGGCCGTGGTGGCCAACATCAACACCATGAGCCCCCGCTCGGCGGTCCGGATCGTGGCCGAGGCCCTCGGCTACGCCCCCACCGAGATCAACGCCCTCGCCAAACACGTGCCCCGGCACGGGGATGCCGCCCGCATCCGGGAGTACCTGGCCGGAGCCTGGCCGGAGCTACGCGACTCGCCGCTGCAGGATGGGGCCCACGCGGTGCCGGCCACTCCACCGTCGCCAGACGGCACGACGCCCGGCAGCCCTGCGCGCTCCGAGGGCCGCTACGCCCGTTTCCTCGACCTGGTGGAGCAGCTCGACTCCTTCCCCATGCACCTAGGCACCCACCTGGGCGGCTTCGTCATCACCGACCGGCCCATCACCTACTACGCGCCTCTCCAGTGGGCCGCGAAGGGCGTCGTGGTGATCCAGTTCAACAAGGACGACGTCGCGGCCCTGGGCCTGGTCAAGATGGACATCCTGGGCCTAAGGACCCATTCCGCCGTCTCGGAGTGCGTGCATATCATCAGGCAGCGCACGGGGAGGCGGATCCGGCCCTACGAGCTGCCGCCCGACGATCCAGCCGCCTACGAGATCATCAGTAACGGAGGTTCTATCGGACTGTTCCAACTGGAATCCGCCGGACAGCGCAACCTGGCCAGCCGCCTACAGGAGCGGGACTTCGACGACGTCATCGCCGCCATCGCCCTCTACCGTCCGGGTCCGCTGGAGGCCGAGATGATCGGGCCCTTCATCGACCGGCGCTGGGGCATCGAGCCCGTCAGTCTCCCCCACCCCGCCATGGCCGAGGCGGTGGCCGACACCTACGGGGTCATCCTCTACCAGGAGCAGGTGCTGCGCATCGCCCAGTCGGTGGCCGGCTTCGACCTGGCCGACGCCGACTCCCTACGCCGAGCCATGACCCGCGACCGCAGCCGGGAAGAGATGGCCAAGATCGGCGAGACCTTCATCGGGCGCTCCGTGGAGCGGGGCGTGCCCGAGGAGGCCGCCCGCGAGGTCTTCCGCCAGCTGGAGGGCTTCGCCGCCTACGGCTTCAACAAGAGCCACTCGGTGTGTTTCGCTGTGATCAGCTACGCCACCGCGTGGCTCAAGGCCTACTATCCGGCCGAGTTTCTCTGCGCGGTGCTCAACAACTATCCGATGGGCTTCTACACCCCGCGCACGGTGCTGAACGACGCCCGCCGCTTCGGGCTGGAGGTGCGGCCGCTGGACATCAACCTGTCGGGGCGGGGGTTCACGGTGGAGGATGCGGTGCCGCCGGAGGCCTCTGGTGAGCCGGGCCTGTTCGGCGCGGGCGCCGACGGGGTCTTCTACGACCCCTTCGTCCAGGCCTGGACCGCCGAGCACGACTGGGGTCTCACCGAGGCCGACCTGACCGAGTTCGAGCAGGAACAGAACGGCGAACTGGCCTACGTCGAGGCTCTGCGGGCGGCGCTGGAGCAGACATACTCCGGCGGACGCGGGACGGCAGCCCCCCAGCCGAGGCGCGAAGGCCAGACCGTCACTGAGTCGGGGCGCGAAGCGCCACTGCTCCCCGGCGACCTCCTCCTCCCCCGCGCGCCCCGCGCCCGCGGGGGCGTGGAGCCCGGAGCCTGCCTAGCCCCCAGTTGCGGCATCGCCCCGGACGCCGGCCGGGCCCTGCGGGTGGGCTTCTCCTACCTCAAGCAGATGGGCGACCGCTCCCTCCACCGTATCGAGGAGGAACGCCGCCACGGCCCCTTCACCAGCTTCGAGGACTTCTACCTCCGCACCCGCATCGACTACCCCGTGGCCGAGAACCTCATTCGGGTGGGGGCCTTCGACGCTCTGGAGCCCGACCGTACCGAGTTGCTCTGGCGCCTACCCCTTCTGCACGATCGCCTGGAGGCGCTCTCTGGGTCGTCCGGACAGAGGCGCGGCCAACTGCGGGCCTTCTTTTCCCCGCCCAGCCGCGCGGGCCTCGAGCGCTCCTGGACCCTCGAGGACAAGGTTCGGGCCGAGCTCGAACTCATGGGGCTCTCCGTGAGTGCACATCCCCTCCAACTCTACGAAGATGATCTCCGGGCCATGGGCGTGCGCATGAGCTACGAGCTCCCCGCCATGGGAGACGAGGTGCCGGTGACGGTGGCCGGCGTCTACGAACGGGCCCAGAACCCCTGGATGCGTTCGGGGAAAAGGACGATGTTTCTGACCCTCGAGGACGCCTACGGGCTTTTCGAGTGTGTCTGTTTTGAGAGCAAGCTGGCGAGGATCGCCCCGGTGGTCGCCCGAGCGAGCTACTTCCTCGTCAGAGGGAGACTGCAGAACAATCACAAACGGGGGCTGGCCATCGTGGCCGAGGAGGTGCTCGATCTGGAGGAGGTACTCGCGAAGCGGCATGCGAAACAGAGCCGAGCGACCAGCGTCGTCGGCAGCCGGGCCACCAGCCCGGCCACGACCGGAGCACGGGCGATGGACGAAGCCGGGCTGGGCATCCGGAAGCCCTGCAGCCCCGCAAAGATCCGCCGGGGGCGGGGACGACCGCTATTCCCGAAGAAGGTGGGGTGAACCGCTGCTCTCCGCCGCACGCGGCTACCCGGAGCTCGCGCATGAGCTCTGAGCAGGGATGGTCTGGGATCAGATGCCTGCCGACAGCCGCTCCATGAACTGGTCGAGCGACAGACCCATCCCCCGCGCCAGTCTCTGGAGTGTGCCCAGTCGCGGGTCGCGCCGGCCAGTCTCTATCCTGCTGAGCGATTCCTGAGCGATGCCACTGCGGCGCGAGAGTTCCTGCTGGCTGAGATCCGCGCTCTCCCTGACCGCGCGGATGCGCGCCCCCACGATCTTGCGTTCGCCGTCGTCGGCGGACAGAAGTCTGGCCCGGTACTGATCATCGAGAGCGGCCCGGAGGCTGCTCGCGCTCACCTCGATTTCCCGGCCGCTCTCATCGACCAGCAACACCGATTCTCCGCCCTGCCCGGTCGTGGCTGCGACCGGCGCGAAATCGAGCCGGTGGGAGAAAGCCAGATCGACCCACCGGACCGCTCTTTCGAGCCCGTCGTCAAAGCGGAGGCAGAGAATAGAGTCGAGAGCGAAGAACCTCGCCTCTTCGATGCGGGTGCGCTCCTCCTGTGCGGTGATTGCAGCCGCAGGGCTGATTCTGGCGGTCATCGAGTATCACTCCTTCCGGCTCGGATAGCTGACTACCCGGGCCCAAGCCTGCAGCATGTTTGACTGATTGTCTCGGAGGCAGCGCCTGACCGCAGGCGGGAGACGAAGACCGGGCGGCCTCGTAACTCTCAAGGTGACGAGATCCACGACTACGGTGCCCGCCTGGTCCAGACCCCTGATGTGGCAATGAGGGGGACCGTGGTCGACCTCCCAGATCTCGATCTTAGCTCCGTCGCATTCAAGCCGGAAGAGTGCCATCCATGCGCTCTATTCGTCATATGATCTTATCGTCAACACTCCCAACCGTCAATCAGCTACACAGGTCGCGGCGGGGAAGTACTAGGAAATGATGGCGCTCGCCGGCCGTGGACGGCGTCAGACCAAAGGTTGGTCTTGGAGAGGGGATCCGGCCGGAAGAAGCCTCGCCCTATGAGTGCAGCCTGGCAGGCGCGGTCACGCAAGCCCGACTGCACCTACCTACCCGAGAGTCGCGCCACGCCATGCCGGCGACTCACGCCGTTGGGCAGCCCGTATCCAGACATCACCCCGCAGCCGGGGTGTAGAATCGCTTGGGGGCCGGCCGGCTCCCAAACAAGACACGTGAACTGGGGACCTGCCGCGTGAACAACGAGAACGACGCGGGCGACATCAGCAGCGCGGCCGAACACACCGACGTGGACGATAGCAGCGAGCTCAGGAATCCCAGCCAAGCAGAGTCTATGGACCAGGAGCTTCGTAGTCATCTGGCTGGTGAACTTCCTGAACTCCGTGATCTTCATTCTGCTCATGGTGGTCATGTCGAAGGTCGCCACCGACCGTTTCGGCGTCTCTCCCGCTGTAGCCGGGCTCTCGGCAAGCATCTTCGTCATCGGCTCGTTCGTTACCCGCCCGTTTCTTGGCAAGTCCATCCACCGCATCGGCCAGACCCGGACTCTGTACATCGGGTCGATCTTGAGTCTGGCCTTGACCCTGGCCTACTTCGCGGTCGACAGCGCCGGTTCGCTCCTCCTCGTTCGCTTCCTCCATGGCGCCGCTCACGGGACGACTGCTCTGGCCGTAGGGACGATCATCGCCGGGGTGATCCCCCGAAACCGGTATGGCAAGGGCATCGGCTATTTCACGCTGGGCCAGACGCTGTCTACCGCCATCGGTCCCGCCATCGGCCTGTTCTTGATCGGCAGCGGAGGGTTCGACCCCATCATCATCATCTGCTCCGTGGCCTCGGCGATCGCCCTGGTGCTCCTCCCTCTCTTGCGTGTGAAAGACCTGGAACTGACTGCGGAGCAAGTGGCCGAGACCAAGGGATTCAAGCTCAGTAACTACATCGAGCCGAAGGCGGTGCCCATCGGCCTGACCTTGATGGTGGCCTTCCTCTGCTACTCGAGCGTCTCCTCGTTCCTTGCGCTGTACTCCGAGGAGATCGGACTGACGACCGCGGCCGGGGCGTTCTTCCTCGTCTATGCGATCGTGGTCTTCTTCACGAGGCCGTTTGTCGGACAACGTTTCGACGAGCATGGTGAGAATTCGGTCTTCTACCCGGCCATCCTCATCTTCGCTGCCGGTCTGGCCATCCTGGCCCTGGCGTATCATGGATCTGTACTGCTGCTGTCGGCTGCGGTCATGGGTCTCGGCTTCGGAGCCATACAGGCCTGCGGCCGCGCGCTCACCGTCAAGGTCGCCCCGTTGCACCGTATGGGACAGGCCACCTCCACGTTCTACATGTTCGGTGACACGGGGTTGGGACTCGGTCCGCTGGTGTGCGGCCTTCTCATCCCCTTGACGGGCTACCGGGGCATGTACGGGATCATGGCCGCCGCCGCCGCGGGAGCTCTGGTGATCTACCACATGCTGTACGGGAGGTATGTGGGGCGTGCCGGGGCCGCACGTACCGGCTGACACTGTGAAGCACACTCCCGGTCCAGCCTCGCGCGAGCTCACTTGATAGAACCATGGACTTTGTCGACCGTGCGACGACGAACTATGTGCGACTATCAGTCACGCGGCCGCGAGACAGACAGCAACACCGGCAGAGTGGCGACTGGACCCAGGACGGCGCGCTGACAGGCGACGGTTTACGGCAGCTCTTGGGCGAGGCCCTCGAGGCCCTGGACGTGGAGAGAGCCCGCCGCGAGGTCGAACCGTTCGTCCGCAAGCCAGCGGTATTGCAGGTCTGGTCCAGAGAGTTCTTCCGGGATGTGGCCGGCCGTATCATCTTCGTGTGAGTTCATGCCCACGGCGCGGTCGACGGCATCCATGGCCCGAGCGAAACCGGTGGTGCTGCACGAGGTCAGCTTGAGGGAGTCGGCCTCGCTAGAAGTGCATGCCGCCTCACAGCCCGCTCCCCCCAGCAGCCTCCAGCGCCGCAAAGTCCGCATCAAACGCGTCCCCACCATCCGGCACGTAGAGCACCACCCCATCCCGCCCTCGGGTCAGCAGCACCCGGTAGCTGTTCAGCCTCAACTGATGCGGATCGCGCGCCTGCGACCGCCGCTGCGGCGGGCTCTGCCAACTCCCTCCACCCCAGTCCAGATCCACACCCCAGCCCACGATGGGTAGGTCCAGTTCGAGCCCCTGGCACTGGAACTCGGTGGCAGCCGAGTCGAGTTGGCAGCACGAGCCCACGGTGTCGGGTGGTCGTAGTACCAGGGCCCGATCTTCATGCGTTGGGTGGCATAGTAGTCCGTGTGGATGCCGAACGGGTCCAGCTTCCCCTTGGACGAGCCCAGGAAGCCGTAGCGCTTGTCCTCCTCTGTGCGGTACCGCTCGCGAACGTAGCTCGTCGCCCGCTCCAATCGCGTGTCAGATAGAGGCGGAAGCCCTGCTTCTTCATGGCCTCCGCATGAGCCGCGGCCGCGTCGAGGCGTCCATCGAGCAGGTCCTGCACCCAGTCCTTGGACATCCTCGGCCAAGTGGGTGCGGAGCGAGATATCCAGATCGAGTGACTCGCTGATATCGAGTCGTTCGGCAGCGGCGAAGATGTCTGCTATCTTTCGGGGACAGTGGACCGTCCAGGGTCGGATGTCTTTCGGATCGCCTCGTTCCACTGGCCGAGCCCGGCCTCTTCTCCCAGGTAGATCTCCTGCCCCTCGCCGATCAGGCCCACCATCAGCGCCCAAGAGTCGCTTGCGCGACCCGATGCGCAGGAAGTCCTCTGGCTCCGAGCGGTCGTGGCCGCGCTTCTCTCTGACTCGCTGCGGCGTCCCAAGCCCGCTGGGCCTCGTCGTAGACCCAGATGTGCTCCTCCGGCGTGCGGCTGCTGACCCGCCGTACTGCTTGAGGAAGCCGTGCACATCCTGGACGAACACCTTGCTCTTGAGCGCGTATTGCAGCACCTCCACCAGCGGCCCGTTGCCGGAGAGGAACACGGCAGACCGCTTGCTCCCCGTGTCACCGAAGTGATTCTCGTAGACGAACTGGAGGCCCACCAGGGTCTTGCCGGAACCGGGGACGCCGGTGACGAGAGCCAGATGCAGTTCCCGGTTCTCGCGCGCCTGGTTAGCGGCCGCGACGCTCGTGGCGATCGTGTCCGGGATGCCGGCGCTCTGCGCCGTCTTGATCTGGGGCAGAGGCTCATGCTCGAAGATGCGCCGGGCGGCGCTCACCAGCGAGGGGAGCGGCGAGTAGTCGGCGTTGAGCCAGGCCGCGGCGTCGATGGGCTCGTCGGGCGCCCGGCGCTCCAGCGCGGCGATGACCGCCCGCAGGCCCTCCGGATTCACGACCGCCACTTCACCCATGTCACGTCGGGAGGCCGGCCCCAGCCGATCCCCGGGCAGCGCGTGAGCACCAGTACCGGATCGACAAGCTTGTCGTGCGAGGCCGCGTGGTATGGCGCAGGTCGCGCGCGTACGCCGCCACCTGATCCAGTGCGCCTGCAGGAGAGTAGCTGACTCTATCCCTACAGTACAACTTTGGATGGATAAGCATAGTACGGGGTGAGGTAGGCGAGATGCCGCAAGATGATGGACACCCGCGCTCACAGCCCAACCAAGGTTGTATCCCCCCCGTCCCCCGCCCCCGCTAGACTCTCCCTCGCCGACGGCCACCGACGTGGCATAGCCGAGGGTTGCCGCTTGGTCTTTGCTATCATGGTAGCTTGATACCACGGTAGCAGGAGGCGGTTATGGGTGTGGGAGGAAGTCGGAAGGCGATGACGGTACGCCTGGACACAGACACGGCTGAACAGCTTGAAGCAGTGGCGCAAGTGGAGGGAGTTCCGGTGGCCGAGGTCATCAGAGAGGCATTGGTCGAGCATATCGAGTCAAGGCGGAAGGACGCCGAGTTTCAGAAGCGCCTGCGCGCCTCGATCGACCGCAATCGCACGATCTTGGAGCGGCTCGGCAAGTGATGCAGTCGGTCCTCTACCTCAGCCTGGGGGATTTCCTGGTCATCGCTGAAGCCGTGCTGAACATCAACGCTCGCGACCTCACCCACACCGCCCGGCGGGACCTTGCTGAGTCTGCTCTCGCGTCTCCGCAAGCGAATTTTGAGGGTCAGGAGTTCTATCCGCGGTTCGAGGACAAGGCCGCCGTCCTGTGCTCCCATCTCATCCGGAATCATCCTCTCATCGACGGCAACAAGCGAGTAGGTTACCTCTGCCTGATCGAATTCGTGGAGCGCAATGGCTACGTCTGGACCCCGCCCCCAGGCGACGAACACGATGGCGAGGAGACAGTCCGAGTCATCGAGGCGGTGGCGGCCGGCACGATGGACGAGCAGACGCTCGCCGACTGGATAGCAGCCCGAATCAGTGCTGCATCGACCAAGACGATGCGAATGATTGTCTCGGACGGAGTGGACGTCACCGCCAAGATCGACGTCCCCGGCCGGTTGACCTCCGACACACCCGGATTGGTGCTCGCGCATGGAGCCAACAACGACCTCGACCACCCCTTGCTGGCTTCCGTAGCCGCCAAGCTCGCCCGCGAGAACGTAGCCCTCGTGGTCCGCTTCAACTTCCCCTACGCCGAGCGCGGCGCCACTTCGCCCGATCCGCGGCCGGTTCTCGAGCACACATACCGGCGCGCCTACGACCTGCTGGTGCATGAACTGCGGCGACCCGGGGCGCCCGTGTTCCTGGGAGGGAAGTCGCTGGGAGGCAGGTTTGCGGCCGAGTTCGTCTCCGGAGCGGTGGGGGGAGACGCGCTGCCGGCCTCGGGCCTCGTGGTCCTCGGCTATCCGTTGCACGCGCCGGGCCGGCAGGACCGGTTGAACGTCAAGCCGATCGAGCGGATCGAGATACCAAGCATCTTCTTCGTCGGGACCCGCGATCCGTTCTGCGAACCGGAATTGCTCGAGCCCATTCTCGCCGGGCTCCCCTACCCGGGGCGCCTCTTCGTCGTTGAGGGTGGGGATCATTCGTTCCACTTGCCCAAGTCGTCGGGTCGAGCGGCCGAGGATGCATACGAAGCGCTGAGCGCTGAGGTAGCGACCTTTGTGAAGGAGGTCAGCGGGGCTGCCTGAAGGGAGGGGAGACATGGCGAAGGTATGCCTCGATGTGTAGCCTGAGATCTCAGGTCAGTCGACTAGGAGGAAGCACCATGCGCTACACGTGCGAACTCGAGGAGAAGGTTACCCAACCCACCCTGTCCGTCCGCACCCGGACGCCGGTACAGAACCTGCCCGAGGTGTTGGGACCGGCATGGGGCGCCATCATGCGATTCCTGGGCGAGTTGGGAGAGCAGCCGGCTGGCCCTCCCTACGTGGCCTACTACAACATGGACATGCAGAACCTGGATATTGAGATCGGCTTCCCAGCGGCCACGAGCCTAGCGGGCGGAGGCAACGTCCAGGCGTCAGAGATTCCGGCAGGCTCGTACGCGACCTGTCTGCACAAGGGTCCATATCCAGAAGTGGGGCAAGCCTACGAGGCGCTCGGGCAGTGGACCCACGACAACGGCCGCGAGGCGACCGGGATCGCCTACGAGACATATCTCAACGACCCCGGGAATACGCCGCCGGAGGAACTCCTGACCCAGGTAGCGTGGTTGCTCAAGTCGGCCTGACCGGGACATCCGGCCGCCGGGCAATCGCCCCCGCATCAGCATATACTTTCCGGTGAAGCTCACGCCTGGCTGAGCTCAAACGCGTTGGGGGTACAGATGAAAGACTTCAGGGACAAGATTCTGTTCGTGACGGGGGGAGCCTCGGGTGCGGGCTTCGGACAGGCGAAAGTGTTCTCCGAAGCCGGCTGCAAGGTGGTGATCGCCGACATACGGCAGGATCATCTCGACCAGGCCATGGCCTATTTCCGCGAGAAGGGTGCTCCCGCGCACGCCATCAAGCTCGACATCACCGACCGCGCCGCCTACGCGGCTGCCGCCGATGAAGTCGAGGAGGTGTTCGGAAGTCCGCCCCAGCTGCTCTTCAATACCGCCGGCGTCAACGCCTTTGGCCCGCCCGAGGCTTCCACGTACGAGGACTACGATTGGATCCTGGGCGTGTGCCTGGACGGGGTCGTCAACGGCATGGTCACCTTCGTCCCGCGCATGATCAAGGCCGGCAAAGGCGGCTACATAGTCTCCACCGCATCCATGGGTGGCTTCTGGGGTACCACCATCACGGCCCCCTACTCCGCCGCCAAGGCAGCGGTCATCAACCTCATGGAGAGCTACCACCTCACCCTGGGCAAGTACGGCATAGGTGTGTCGGTGTTGTGCCCGGCGGCCATCAACAGCAACATCCACAACGCCGCGGAGACACGTCCAGCCAACCTGGCGAGCACGGGCTACCTCACCGACGAGAAGGCCGTCGATACCCTGCGCACCATCTACGAGGCGGGCATGGATCCCGTCGATCTCGCCAGGTGGGTCAAGAAGGGCATCGAAGACGAGCAGTTCTACATCATCCCCTACCCCGAAGAACGGGAAGCGCTGGAGCGGCATTTCAAGGAGATCGTGGAATCGGTGCTCCCGCTCGAAGCCGACCCGGAGGGTGTGAGGAAGCGCAAAGAGGTCCTGCAGATGCTCGGAGAGAAAGCCGCCGAGGAGGCGAAGAAGGCCGGCGAGCCGGTCAATATCGGCTTCGGCAAGGCGAATCCGGAGCTGGACTGGGTCAAGCCCGGAGGGGCGACTCCCCCACCGCCTCCGCAAGACTAGCTAGGCGACCGGCCCGTGGCGCGGCCCTGCCGTCCGGCGCCACGACGAACTGAGAGGCATCCGGCGCCGCTCCCCGCGCGGGGAGCGGCGCCGGTCTCATTCCCGAGTCTCGTTAGGATCGGGGGGATAGTTGAGGTGCCACTCGGGGATGCCGAGGTCCTGCAGCACCTTGCGCCTGAGCTTCCACAGGGATGAGGCCAGTGACTCCCGCTCCCTCTTGGTCAACACGGAGAAGATCCTCTTGTCGGTCTCGTTGTACAGCGACTGCCTGAACACGTCGAGCCCTTTTTCGGTAAGTGCGACCTCTACCTTCGAACGACCGGTGCCCTTGAATCTCTCGATGAGCCCGTCGTTCTCCATCCTCTTCAGCATCTCGGTGACAGAATGGATCTCCCGGAAGAGATCGCGTGCTATCTCGACAGGTGTCGTCCGACCGCCGTTGTTCTGGATGATGAAGAGAACGGCACGTCTGTCGTTGCTTATGCCGAAGCGCGCGTAATCCCGCTCCCGCGCTCTGAGGATGGCGTCTTTGGTCTGGGCGATAAGCACCCACAGCAGGAAGTACTCATCCATGACGGGAGGCGTCTCGTCATCAACCATCTTTCCCCCTCAGGAGTCACGTGAACACGCGGTAGCTCAAACCCAGGATAGAGGATTTGCCCTCCCCAGGCCCATCGAACACCCCGGGCGATGGCCGGAACGCGCTGGGAGGAAGACGCCGAAGCGTCTTCCTCCCAGACCAGACCCTCAGGTCCAAGGAACTGCGCGGCTCGGAGGCCGCGTCGAGCAACGCTACACCTGGCGGCGCCGCACCCGCCAGCGCCGCGCCTACGACGGATAAGATATCGGCTGGACCTCGCCCATGATCTCGGTCCCCGGAGCGAACTTGTTGGAGACGGGGATGATCTCGTACGCGTGTTTGGTGCCTTTGGTCCACTGACCACCAGCCGTGAGCGTCCTGACCACGTTCGGTGTGGGATGGTCCGTGCCCATCGCTACGGGAGCGGTGAAGTCGACGGGGCCCCAACAGGTGACCATTTTGGTGGTCGCCACGTTGGCGATGATCTCTTCCTTGTCGTCGATGTTCTTGGTGCGCTTGAGAACGTCCACCGCCCACTCGAGACGAGCATACTGAGGCAGCGCCGGCGACCACTGCGCACCCGTACGTGCCTCGTAGTCATCGGCCAGTTGCTGACAGGTCTCGCCGGTGAGGGAGGACGCGAACGGCCAACTCGGGTGCCACAGCAACTCCGAAGTACAGCCGATGACGATGTCGCCGAGAGCGTCCGCCGATTCGGGGAAGAGAAGCGCCAGCCCGATGGTCATGGCCTTGGGATGGAAACCCTGCTGCACCGACTGGCTCCAGAAGTTGTTGAAGTCCGGGGGAGGAGTCGCTCCTGCCGCGATCTCGCACCCGGACTTCTTGAACTCGGCAATCTGCGCAGTGAAGTCCTCGGAACCGGGAGGATACAGACCAGGCATCACCAGGGTGTAGCCGGCGCCCTCCATCATCGGCGGGGCTCCGGTCGTCGGATCCGACCACGATTGACCGTCGGCGTTGTTCGGCCACAGTCCGCCCACGATCTTGTTGGTCGTAAGCTTGTCCCACATGTCCACGTATCCGCCGACGATCTGCTCCAGACCGAGGGCCATGGCATAGGTCCACTTGAAGGAAGAGTCCGGGGTGCCGCCCCGGCCGAAGTGGAAGGCCTGCCAGGGCACGTTGCTCGAGAGGCTCGGCACACCGCTCCCCTCGCACATGTCGGCCGACGGGTTGACCGTCTCCGGGCTTCCCGCGCTGACGATGATGTCGGCCTTGTCGTTGTTGATGAGGTCGCCGGTGACCTGCGCCGCGCGGTTGGAGTCGGACTGAGTGTCGTAAACGATCGTCTTGACGGGGTGGTTCATGCCGTCGCCTGCGACCAATCCATCCTTGACGAACTCGTTGAAGCGCTCGACAGCCCAGTCGTTGGTGGCGCTGAACGAGGCCAGATACCCCGTCCGCGGAGCTACTACACCGATCACTATCTCCCGACCCGCTTCCGGCCCGGCGCTCACGGTGGTCGTACTCGCCTCAACGGTGGTGTCTGTGGTGGGGGCGGCGGTCGTGGTGGTGGGGGCGGCGGTGGTAGTCGTCTCGGTGTCGTCACCACAGGCGGCCACGAGACCACCCAGACCGGCACCCAGGCCGATGGTTGCCCCTGCGATCCCCGCAACCTTGAGAAACTCTCGTCTGCTTACGGATCTTTCCAGCATCGCTCAACCCCTTTATCGATGTAGCATTCTTCCCCGAACAGGATCGTTACGGGAAGTGAACCCTTACTAACAAACCATAGGTGAATGCTCCCCCGAGTTCAACCCCACGCGCGTGCGCGAGAACGACCGCGTGTGCGAGAACGACCGCGTGTGCGAAGCGGCATCGGTCGCTTAGATGCCCGGGGCCCTCAGGCTGACCACCGAGGCCTCCTTCATGGCCATGGTCTGCTGTTCGGGCGTGAGCAGCGCGGTGGTCTTGATCTTGCTGATGTGGCCCGGCAGGACCGCAGCCATGTCGAAAGCAAGGGCCGCGGTGTCGTTGGGTAGGTCCACGATGCAGACGACGTCGTAGTCACCCAGACAGAAATAGAAGTCGAGCAGCTTGCCTCCCAGTTGCTCGACCAGGGGTCGGACGACGAGTGATCGGTCCTCCGGCTGCTTGACGAGTCCCGCGACGGCATCCTTCGTGTACGAGGCCTGGATCATGTAGCGGCTCATTGCTTCTGCTCCTTTCTCTTCCGGCAGACAACAATTCGCACCAACAGCATGGATATACCCGGGAACGTGAGTTCGTAGTGACATCCTACGGTCGGCCCGCCTCCTACCAAGGTTGGAGATCCTGTGCCACGATCGAGCGCGAGACCGATGAACGCTGGATCGCTGAGGTCAACGAGCTTCCCGGAGTGCTCGCCTATGGTGCCACTCAGGACGATGCCATCAGCCGAGTGCAGGCCTTGGCGCTGCGAGTGGTGGCTGATCGTCTCGAGAACGAGGACAGAGGGCACGAGTACCTGAACATCACCTTTGACGCAGCGTGAGCGAATGGCGAAGCGCGCGCCAATGAGGTCCTCGCGGCGCTCATCCGGATCGGCTGGACACCGGCGATGGAGCCACAGGCGGAGTGCCCGGCGGCTACCTTCCCCCGTGGCCGTGACTGTAGTGAGCCGGGTTGTCGCTCTCCGGGACCGGCTCGCCGACCATGGCCAGAAAGATGTGTGCCGACGAGGGGCCCAGGAACTTGAAGTTGCGCCGCAGGTCGGCGAGCTTCGCCTCGTAGTCGCCCCGCGAGCTTAGGTATGCGCCGAACCCGCCCGGCTCCCGGTCCAGTTCGAGCAAACGGTTCGCGTTCTCGACGATAGCCTCGATCTTCTTGCGGTTCCTGATCACCCGCGAGTCGCCGACGAGGCGATCGACGTCATCGGGAGTCAAGGCCGCTACCTTCTCGACATCGAAACCGGCGAAGGCCTCCTTGATGCCATCCCACTTGGCCTGCACCACCCGCCAGTTGATCCCAGCGGTGAATATCACCTTGCTCATGTACTCGAGGTAGCCGTCCAGAGACTCCGGCTTCTCGAAATGCATCCCGTGCATGGCCGCCTCCCAGTCTCGCTCAGGCCGGCTGCTCGTCGAGCCAGTCCAGGTTTTCCCGGATGAGGTCCGGGATAGGTAGCTCATAGGGACAGCGGGGTAGGCACGTGCCGCACTCAGTACAGTCCCTACCCTTGGCGACGACTTTGGCGAACGGGCCGGCGTTGAAGGTCTCGAACCCCATGCGCTTGACCAGGTTGCGCACGCCCAGCACGGTCTGGATGGGGATCTCCTCCGGACACGGCTGGCAGTAATCGCAGCGGCGGCAGAAGGCCTTGGCGAACCGTTGCTGAAGCTCGGCGATCTCCTCGCTCTCGGACTCGGTGAGAGGTCCACCCTCCTCGAACACCCTCCAGTTCTCGTCGAAGAGATGGGGATGCTCCACGCCGGCGAGGACGAGCACTCCCGGCTCGGACAGCGAGTATTTGAGGGCCAGCCGCGCGTCGTCGATCACCCCGCCGGAGAAGGGCTTCATGGCCAGCACCCCGATGTCTTTCGCAACGGCTTTGGGGATGACCTCCTCGCGAGCCTTGGGTTCGAGAAAGCTGAAGCAGACCATGATGGTGTCGAAGAGACCGTCATCGAGGGCGCGGTCGAGCACCGAGAGGCTGTGGCTGGTGATGCCGATGTGGCCGACCAAGCCTTCCTCCCTGGCTTTGCGAAGGCCCTCGAGGGCACCACCCGGCGAGACCACCGTCTGGTACGCGGCGTCGTTGCCGACGAAGTGGCACTGGTAGATGTCGATGTGATCGAGCTGCAGCTCCCGCAGGCTGGTCTCCAGGTCGGCCCGCGCCCCCTCAGCTTTCTGAGACATGGACTTCGAGGCCACGATCACCCGCTTGTCGGTCTGCTTCAGGGCCAGGCCGATGCGCCGCTCGCTGCTGGTGTAGGCCCGGGAGGTGTCGATGAAGTCCACTCCCCGCTCGACGGCGTGACGGACCGTCTCCACCGCTTCCGCTTCGCTCACCCGCTGGATGGGGATGCCCCCCAGTGCGAGGCGATATGCCTCCAGCCCGGTCCTTCCCAGCACCATGCGTTCCACGTCTCGCCGGCCACCTTTCCCCATCGCGATGACTTCCAGAGTATAGGCCATCGACTGGTGCGGCGGCACGTAGGCTCCACCGTCGGAGCGCGGCGGGGACCCACCGAGGCTACCTACAAAGGTCCAAACGAAGAGCCCCCATGATGGGCCTTATGGACAAACCGGTCCGCGGCGCACGCTGCTACTGTTATCAACCCTGATAAGAAGCACAGACGACCGGACATATCTAGCGCTGGGCCGTCCGTCGCACCGCTGACGGGGCCTTTGAGGAAGGACAAGGGGGCGCCCATGGCTCCTGCTGAGACATCCATCGCCGCCCAGCGGTCGATCACCTCCGCCACGACCCGCCCGCCCGGCGCAGCCGCGGCCGTGACGGCCTTCATCTGCGCCAACTGCGCCCGTCCGGGCCAAGCGCCCGACTGCGGCGCCCGGCCGCGGCCGACCGTGCCGGCGTTCGACTGGCCCTTCCCCGTGGACGAAGTGCTGGTGAGCTGCACGGGGCGGGTCCAGCCCGAGCACGTCCTCAAAGCGTTCGAGTCCGGCACCGACCTGGTCCTCACGGTCGCCTGCGAAGAGGACAACTGCCACTACCTCGAAGGCAGCAAGCGCTGTGCCCGCCGAGTGGACTACCTCCGGACCGTGCTCGATGAGGTCGGGTTGGGAGGCGAGCGTCTGCTGCTCTTTCACCTGGCCGGCACCGCCGTCGAAGACACGGCATTGGGCGCGGGAAGGCCCGGGACCGAGTCTGCGCCGGGGCGCGCCCCCGGGCCAACGCCTGCCTGCACCTACGAACCCGAAGACTCCCGGGTCGTGGCCATCCGCGAGGAAGTGCTGCGGGCTCTGAACGACCTGGCCCCCAACCCTCTGTACACCGGGCCCGCGACCGCAGTGGCCGACTCGGCCTACCAAGACGTCGATACCAGCGAGGACGACAACGATGACTAAGTTCGCCCAGGCACTGACCTCCGGCCGGCTGGTGCTCACCGCCGAGTGCATACCGCCGCGCAGCGGCGGCGCGGAAGCCGTCAAGAAGCTTTCCAGCGTGCTCCCCCCCGCCCTGGACGCCGTGGTCGTGGCGGACAACCCCGACGAGATCCACGGATCGGCCCTGGCCTGTGCCGCCCTCCTGGCCGGCGAAGGCCGCGACGCGGTGCTGTCCATGACCACCCGCGACCGCAACCGCATCGCTCTGGAGAGCGACGCCCTGGGGGCATCGGCCCTGGGGGTCGGCGCCATTCTCTGCCTCACCGGCAATCACCAGTCCCTGGGGATCTGTCCGCAGGCGGCGAGCGCCAACGACATCGACTCCATACAACTCGCCCAGCACATCAAGAGCCTCGACCTGCCCGGCCTGCTGGTCGGAGCGGCGGCCCATCCCTATCAACAGGCCCCTGGAGCTCAATCTGCTGCGGCTCAAGAAGAAGGTCCGGGCCGGTGCCGACTTCGTGCTCACCGAGCCGGTGTTCGACCTGGCCGGGTTCAGCTCGTGGATGGACGCGGTGCGGGCGGCCGGGTTGGACGGGCAGACCGCCATCATAGCCAGCGTGCTCCCCCTGTCCAGCGTGGAGCAGGCCGAGTACCTCCGGCAGCGGCAGAGCTACGGGCAACTCGACGAGTCCGTGGTCGCCATGTTGGCCCAGGCCTCCGATCCGGCCAAAGAGGGTCTAGCCAGGGCGGTGGAGATGGCGGCGGCGCTCAAGACCATGCCCGGCGTGCGGGGCATCCACATCCTCAGCGGCGGTTCCGAAGCCCTGGCCGGCGAAGTGATCGCGGCCGCCAAGCTGGCGTAAGGAAGTCCGGTATGCCCGACCGCTACCACATCCATGTCGCTCCTGTGGCCCCGCGCTTCCATCGGGTGGGCAAGTTCGGCAACGTCGACTGGCGCGAGGACTGCTCCCGCTGCACCAACTGCGTCAAGCTGCGCTGTCTCTACGATGTCTACCGGCACGAGACGGCCTACAACCGCGACCCGCGGACGCTCCGTCGAGACGCTCGATCAGTGCAAGGCCTGCCTGTCCTGCGTGCAGGGCTGCACCAAGGGCCTGCTGAGCGTCTCCGTCAACCCGGAGTTCCTGGACATGGGCGACGACTACTGGACGCCCGACATCCTCCTCACCAGCTGGAACCAGTCCGACGCCGGCAAGATCCCCGTGTCCGGAGCCGGCTATCGCGGGCGCTTCCACGGCCCGGGCTTCGATTCCATCTGGACGGACATGTCGGAGATCGTCCGCCCCACCCGCGACGGCATCCACGGCCGCGAGTACATCTCCACCTCCGTGGACATCGGCCCCAAGCCCATGCGCCTGCGCTTCACGCCCGAGGGCGGGATGCTCACCTCGCCGTCCCGACTGCTGGAACTCCAGCTGCCGGCCATCCTGGACATGCCCGGCTGGCCGCTGGAGAGCGAACACCTGACCGCCGCCCGAGCCGCGGCGGCCGAGAAGCTGGACTCCGTGGCCGTCATGCCGGCGGCCGAGGCCGCCGAGTTGGCACCGGAGCTGCTGCCCTTCGTCGTGCCCGTCGTGGACGCTGACGATATCGAGCGGTACCACGACCTGCTGGCCGGCGTGCGCATGGCGCAGGTGATGGACGGCCCCGACGCGGCCCAGACGGCTGCCCGGGTCCAGGCCGCCTACCCGCAGGTGATCGTCTCCGTGCGCATGGATCTGACCCCCGCGACGGCCGACCGTGTCGTCGAACTGGGGCTGGCCGGCGTCAAGGTCTTCCACCTGTTCGCCGACCAGCATGGGCGCGAGCGCCTGGAGGACGGACGCCCGGGGCGCCACATCAAAGACGTCCTCCGCGACGTGCACGGCCGACTGGTGAAGAGAGGGCTGCGCGACGAGATCACCCTGATCGTCTCCGGCGGCATCGCTCTGGCCGAGCACATGGCCAAGGCGATCATCTGCGGCGCCGACCTGGTGGCTGTGGACACACCGCTGCTGGTCGCCCTGGGTTGCCGCGTGTGTGGCGGCGGCAGCCTGTGCGATTCGGGGCGCGCCTGCCCATCTCGTGTCGATTCCGTCGAAGCGGACTACGCCGCCCAGCGCATGGTCAATCTCATGGGCGCCTGGCACAGCCAGTTGATCGAAGTGTTGGGCGCCATGGGCATCCGCGAGGTCCGCCGCCTGCGCGGCGAAGTGGGACGGGCCATCTTCATGGAGGATATCGAGAAGGAGGCGTTCGGCGATCTGGACCGAGTGTCTCCGTCTGAGGTGGGTGTATGAATACTGAAGCGACCACCATCCCGGTCGAGGTCTCGGTCGAGCAGACCTCTGAGCGGGTCGAGCGAGAGGTCCGCCCGGCCCCCGATCGCTACCGCAACGTCCTGGGCAAGTACAAGATCGATCGCCTGGCCTGCTGCACGTCGTGCGGCCGCTGCGTCGAGGTGTGTCGTTACGGGGTGCACCAGAAGCCCGAGGGCTATGCCTTCACCCTTCGGCCGCAGGACCACCTCTGCATCGGGCCGGAATGCGCCGAGTCGGACGATTCGTGCATCGCCCAGTGTCCGCAGAAGGCGCTCGTCATGCGCCGCAACTCCAGCACCGATTGCATGGGCGATCCGCGTTGGACCAGTGACCTGATCCTCTCGACGTGGCACATGGCTGCCACCGGACATGCCGCCCCCCGCATCTCGAGGACCGGCATGGCGCCTCGGGCGGCGGGTTCGACCGCCTCCGCTTCAAGTTCGAAGTAGCGAGGTTCGAAGGCGCGGCGACCGATGTGGCGGAGCCCGAAGCGGCGCGGCCGGGGGGGCCTGGGCCCGCCGCTGTCGAGGCTCCGACCGCGGTCGCTGCGGCTCCGGCGGCCACAGCCGCTGCCGAGACACCGGTCGACGACGACATCGACACCAGCCTCGACCTGAACCGGCGCGGCGACGGCCGGCCTCAGATCCACATCGACATCCCCGTGTACGGCGGCGGCATGAGCTTCGGGTCGGTGAGCATCCACGCCATCCTGGCCAAGGCCCGGGCGGCGGCGGCCTGGAACAGCTTCACCTGTACCGGCGAGGGCGGCTTTCACGACCGCCTCCACCCCTACGACGACCACGTGATCACCCAGGTGGCCACGGGCCTGTTCGGCGTGCGTGAGGAGACCATCCAGCGCGTGCGCATCGTGGAGTTCAAGTACGCACAGGGTGCCAAGCCCGGACTGGGCGGCCATCTACTGGGCGACAAGAACACTCCCCCGGTCGCCCGCATGCGCGAGGCCGTCACCGGGAACGCCCTGTTCAGCCCCTTCCCCTTCCACAGCGTGTACAGCGTGGAGGATCACAAGAAGCACCTGGACTGGATCAAGGAAGTCAACGCCGACTGTCTGGTGAGCGTGAAGGTCTCGACGCCCACCGACGTCGACATGGTGGCGGTAGGTAGCTACTACGCGGGCGCGCACATCGTCCATCTGGACGGCAGCTACGGCGGCACCGGCGCCGCGCCCGACATCGCCAAGAAGAACATCGCCATGCCCATCGAGTACGCCATCCCCAAGGTGCACAAGTTCCTGGTGGCTGAGGGCATCCGCGACCAGATCACGCTCATAGCCTCGGGTGGCATCCGCAACGCCCATGACGCCCTCAAGGCCATCGCCATGGGAGCCGACGGCGTGGTGATCGGCACGGCCGAGATGGTGGCCATGGGCTGCGTGCGCTGCGCCTGCTGCGAGAGCGGCCGGGGCTGTCCGCGCGGCATCGCCACCACCGACCCCGAACTGGTGGGGCAGATGAGCCTGGAATGGGCTTCGCAGCGGCTGATCAACCTCAACAACGCCTGGCGCGAGCACATGGTGGCCGTGCTCCGGCGTCTGGGGATGAGATCCATCCGGGAACTGCGGGGACGCAGCGACCTGCTGTGCTACATCAGCGATGAGCCCGTCGACGCCGAACCGGCCGGCGGCGCACAGGCGGCCGCCGTGTCAACTGCCGGCGACCAGTCGGCCGGCGGCGCCGCCGCGACGGCCCTCCCCGACAGCGTGGCCCCGGCCGGGCAGGTGACGGCATGAGCGAATACGCCGAACGTCTGCTGGCCGCGCGCTCGCAGATCTACTCGAGCCCCGAGCAGCCCATCGCCTCCGAGCCCATGGAGGAAGGCGGCTGCGGGGTCACCGGCTTCGCCTGCACCGTGCCCGTGGGAGGACGTTTCATCTACGAACCCTCCGTGCAGATGCAGAACCGCGGCAACGGCAAGGGCGGCGGCATCGCGGCCGCAGGCCTCGTTCCCGAGCAGTTGGGCATCTCCGACGAGGTACTCCAGAGCCACTACCTGCTTCAGATCGCCCTGCTCGATCCCGACTGTCACGCTGAGCTCGAGCGTGAGTTCATCCTCCCCAACTTCGAAATCGCCGTGTCCACCCGGCAGCCGCATATGGACGACTATCGCGATATCCCCGGGCTGGAGGTACGTCCGCCGGACGTGCATCGCTACGCAGTACGGGTGAAGCCGGACGTCCTCAAGAGCTTCGCCGAGACCTCGGGGCTGCAGGATCTCCCGCCCCGGGCGCTGGAAGACGAGTTCGTCTACCGCAACTCCTTCCGGCTCAACGACGCCTACTACGCCTCCCTGGGTGAGAAGCGCGCCTTCGTACTCTCCCACTCCCGCAACCTGCTGGTCTTCAAGATGGTGGGCTTTGCCGAGCAGAACGTGGAGTACTACCAGTTGGAAGACTTCCAGGCCCACGTGTGGATCGCCCATCAGCGCTATCCGACCAAGGGCCGCGTCTGGCATCCGGGAGGAGCGCACCCGTTCGTGGGCATGAACGAGGCGCTGGTCCACAACGGCGATTTCGCCAACTACCACTCGGTCAGCGAGTATCTGCGCCAGCGCAACATCCGGCAGCAGTTCCTCACCGACACAGAAGTCTCGGTGCAGCTCTTCGATCTGTGGGACCGCGTCTACGGGTATCCGATCGAGTACATCATCGAGGCGCTGGCCCCTACCACCGAGCTCGACTTCGACCAGTTGCCGGCCGAGAAGCAGGTCATCTACCGGCAGATCCAGGCCACCCACATGCACGCGTCGCCGGACGGCCCCTGGTTCTTCATCATCGCCCGCAGCCAGGGAGACAAGTTCCAGCTGCTGGGCATCACCGACACGTCCATGCTGCGGCCGCAGGTGTTCGCGCTCTCGGACAGCGGCGACGTGCAGATCGGTCTCATCTGCTCCGAAAAGCAGGCCATCGACGCCACCCTGCGCAGTCTGGCCAAGGAAGACCCGCGCTTCTGCCCGGTGGCCGACAAATACTGGAACGCGCGGGGCGGCTCATCCACCGACGGCGGCGCCTTCATATTCAGCCTGGCACCGGGCAGCAACGGCGACAGCGGGCGCATGCGCCTGTCGTGTGCCGACAAGTTTGGCCGTGAGGTCAAGGTGGAGACAGGCACCGTGCGGGTCGACCTTCCCGTCGGCGACCTGCAAGGCGGCGACCTGCAAGGCGGCGACCGCGAGCAGAGCGCCCCCACCGGCGCCGGTGCTGCGAGTGCGGAGGTCAAGGACTCGTCAGCCGACGCCTGCCCCGCCGAAGCCATGAGCTCGGATGAGATCCAGGACAAGCTGCGCCGCGGCGAGGTCGACAGCACTCTTCGCGGAGGTGCAGGGGATACACTTCTGGCCGGCCGGCCACCTGCGGCGCTTCTGCCAGGCCGTGTTTGCGGGGGCAGACAACCCCAAGTCGCGCGCCGCGGCCGTCGACCTGCTCACGAAGCTGCACGACCGGCGCTTCGCCACCGGCGACAAGCGCCGGGCCACCGTCATCCAGGTGATCGAAGAGACGCTCGAGCAGCTATTCGACACCGCTCCCTTGTTCGACGAGCCCGGCACCGGCCACTGGCGGCGGATCACCTGGGACACCCGCGACCGCGTGGCGGGTCCGCAGGCCGGCGAGGAGTTGCTGTGCATCGACAGTCAGGGCTTCCCTCCTGAGGGCGACGACTGCGACGCGGTCCTGCTGCGCAAGGCCTACCAGTCCGGCTGGAAACGGTTCATCGTCTATCGCCTGCGCGGACAGCGCTTCCACGGGACGGGTCTGGGCGCCGCGACCGACGGGGTGCGTATCGACCTTTACGGCTCCAACGGCGACTACACGGCCAGCGGCATGGACGGCCTGGAGATGTATATCCACGGCAACGCCCAGGATCAGGTGGCCCAGATCGCCAAACGGGGCAGGCTCGTCATCTACGGTGACGTTGGCCAGACCTTCATGTACGGGGCCAAGGGCGGTGAGGTGTTCGTGCTGGGCAACGGCGCGGGCCGCCCGCTCATCAACGCCGTGGGACGGCCGCGCGTGGTCATCAACGGCACCTGCCTGGACTTCCTGGCGGAGTCGTTCATGGCCGGTGACCCCCTGGCAGGCGGCGGGTTCGTCATCCTCAACGGCATCGAGTTCGACTCGGAAGGCCGCACAGTCCCCCAGGCCGCACCCTACCCGGGCAGCAACCTCTTCTCCCTGGCCAGCGGCGGGGCCATCTACATCCGCGACCCACATCACAAGGTGGTGGAACGCCAGTTGAACGGCGGGGCGTTCTCCCCCATCGACGACAAGGACTGGCGCCTGATCCGCGCCTACCTGGAGGAGAACGAGCGGCTGTTCGGCATCCGGGTGGAGGATCTGCTCACGGTGGACGGTGAGGTTCGGCTGCCCCAAGACGTATACCGCAAGGTCAGCGCAGTCAAGCTGTCGGTGCTGGCCGGCTCGGAGAAGAAGAAATGACGCCAGTGACGGTAGAGATCCAGGAGATCTGTGGGAACCTCGCGAGCGAGGTCAAGGCTTCGAGCGGGGCCTCGCCCATGTCCTGCTTCCAGTGCACCAAGTGCTCCAGCGGCTGCCCCATCGCGGCCCGCGCCGATATCAAGCCCCACGAACTCGTACGTCTTGTGCAGACCGACCAGCGCGAGGCGGTGCTCACCAGCCGCTACATCTGGGAGTGCACGTCGTGCCACACGTGCGTCACCCGCTGTCCTCAGCAGGTCGACATCCCGGCGATGAACGACGCCCTGCGGGCGCTCAGCCTCCGCGAAGGCAAGGCGACGGCGACGACGGACGTCCCGGTGTTCAACGAGGCGTTCCTGAAGATCGTGCGCAAGCGGGGACGGGTCCACGAGCTGAGCCTCATGGCAAGCTTTAAACTGCGCACCAGACGCCTTCTCGAGGATACCGACAAGGCTCCCATGATGCTGAAGAAGGGAAAACTGCCGCTGCTGGGAGGGCGAGTCGGCGACCGAGGCGAGCGCGAAGAGTTGTTCCGCCGTGCCGCCCACGACCGGCATGCGGAGAGCGGGCTGGTCGGCGCGTCTGACGGCGGCGAGGCCCCACGGGGCGCGCCTGAGGGCGGCGCCACCCAGGGAGGTGGGCAGTGAGATACACGTTCTACCCGGGCTGCTCGCTGGAAGGCACGGCCAAGGATTTCCATCGCTCGACGCTGGCTGTGGCGGCCAAGGTGGGGCTGGAGATGCCCGAGATGAAGGATTGGATCTGTTGCGGATCCACTGCGGCCCACAACAGCGCCCCCCTCCTGGCCGACGCGCTGCCGGCCCGGAACTTGCGCCTGGCAGGCGGCGATACCGTCGCCGTAGCCTGCGCGGCTTGCTACAGCCGTCTCAAGACGGCCAACCACCGCATCGCCGCCGACCCCGCCCTCCGAGCCAGAGTCGAGCGCACCATCGGAGCCGACTACGACGGCCTGACGCCCGTGCGGCACGTGCTCGAGATACTGGGTCGGGATATGCGCGCGGAGGTGGCCGCAGCCATCCGCCGTCCGCTGACCGGGCTCAAGGTGGCGAGCTACTACGGCTGCCTGCTGTCGCGCCCGCCTGAGGTCACGCAGTTCGACGACCCCGAGAACCCCACGCTCATGGACGGACTACTGGAGATAGCCGGAGCCACCGCGGTGGACTGGCCGCACAAGACCGAATGCTGCGGAGCGAGCTTCTCCATCGCCGATTCGAGCATAGTGCTCGAACTGACCGACCGGATCCTGGCCATGGCGCAGTTGGCCGGCGTGGACTGCATCGCCACCGCCTGCCCGCTCTGCCAGCTCAACCTCGACATGAGGCAGAGGGATGTGCAAACCAAGTACGGGCGTAGCTACAACCTGCCCGTCTTCTACTTCACCCAGCTGCTGGGTTTGGCCATGGGTTGCTCGGAGAGCGAGTTGTCGCTCAAGAGCCTGGTGATCGACCCGCGGCCGCTGATGGAATCCAAGGGGCTCCGTGGGGCATCGACCCACGCCACAGCCCAGCCCACGGGAGCGAGACTATGAGCGCTGACAACGGCAGCAAGCCCGTGGTCGCCGACCAGCCGGTTGCGGCCCCCGCCGAGCCGGTAGGTGCCGTCATGATCGTGGGCGCAGGGATCACGGGCATCCAGGCCTCCCTCGACCTGGCCGAGAGCGGTTTCAAGGTCTACCTGGTGGACTCCTCCCCCGTTATCGGCGGGCGGATGGCCCAGCTCGACAAGACCTTCCCCACCGGCGACTGCGCCATGTGCATCCTCTCCCCCAAGCTGGTGGAGTGCGCCCGCAACAAGAACATCGAGATCATCACTATGGCCGACGTGCAGGGCATTTCGGGCACGCCCGGCAACTTCAAGGTGAAGCTGCGCCAGAACCCGCGTTACGTCGATCTGGAGAAGTGCAACGCCTGTGGCGACTGCGTCGAGGCCTGCCCTGTCGACCTGCCCAACGAGTTCGACCGCCGCCTCGGCACCCGCAAGGCCATCTTCCGCGCCTACCCGCAGGCCATCCCCAACGTGTTCGGCATCTCCAAGGCTCCCGGGCGCGCCCCCTGCCGGTCGTCGTGCCCCTCGGGCATAAACGTCCAAGGCTACGTGGCCCTGATCGCGGCCGGCAAGTTCCACGAGGCCTACGACCTCATCCAGGAGACCTGTCCCTTCCCGGCCGCCTGCGGCCGTATCTGCCCGCATCCCTGCGAGACCGCGTGCACGCGGGGCTCGGTGGACGAACCCATAGCCATCGCCAGCCTGAAGCGCTACGCCTTCGATCATGGGGCGCCCGCCGACCTCCCCGAGAAGCTGCCCGTCCTCCAAGAGGAAAGAGTGGCCATCGTGGGCGGCGGCCCGGCCGGCCTCAGTTGCGCGCGCGACTTGGCCAAATATCGGCTACGCCACCACCGTCTTCGAGGCGCTCCCAGTGGCCGGCGGCATGCTGCGCGTGGGCATCCCCGACTACCGCATGCCCCCCGACGTTCTGCAGCGAGAGATCGACACCATCTGCGCGCTGGGTGTCGACCTACGCCTCAACCAGCGTTGCGGGGTCGACTTCACCGTCGACGGACTCCTCGACGAGGGCTACAAGGCGGTCTTCCTCGCTCCCGGTCTGCACACCAGTGCGCCGGCGCCGGCCAAGGGCGACGACCTGGACGGCTGCCTGACCGCCGTCGAGTTCCTACGCGAGCTCAACCTGGGCCGGCCCATGCCCGTGGGCGATCGCGTGGTCGTCATTGGCGGGGGCGACGTAGCTTTCGACACGGCTCGGGCAGCCGCGCGGCTCAGTTCCCTCAACGGCAACGCCCCCCAGGTCACCGTGGCCTACCGGCGTACGCGGGATGAGATGCCGGCCACTCTCGACGAGATCGAGGAAGGCCTGGCCGAGCAGGTGAACATCGAGTTTCTCGCCGTCCCCGTGGAGATCGTCGGCGCCGGCGGCAAGGTGAGCGCGGTCAAGTTCCAGCGCAGCAGGCTGGGCGAACCCGACGAGAGAGGCCGCCGCCGACCCGAGCCCATCCCGGGCGCCTACTTCGAGATCCCCTGCGAGACGGTCATCTTCGCCGTGGGGCAGGCCCTCGTGGATGACTTCGCCAGGGGCAGCGACGGTGCCGCCATCGAAGATCTGGCCATAGAGGGCAACAAGATCAAGGTCGCCGACGACACCTTGGCCACATCGCGCCCGGGCGTGTTCGCCGGCGGCGACGCCGCCCCACAGGGCCCGCTCACCGCTATCGACGCCATCGCCGCCGGCCGCAAGGCCGCGGCCGGCATCCACAACTACCTGCGCGGCAAGCAGGTTGCGACCTTCAACGACGACACCCGCCCCGACGCCCGCCCGGCCGACGAAGAACTGACCCGGGTGACCAAAGCCCCACGGGCCCATCTTCCTGAGCAGTCCGGCGCTCAGAGACGCCGCAACTGGATCGAGGTGCACGAGGGCTTCAGCGCCGAGGACGCCATCGCCGAGGCCCAACGCTGCCTGGACTGCGGCCTCTGCAGCGAGTGCATGCAGTGCGTCCAGGCCTGTTCTGCCGGAGCGGTACTGCACGACCAGCAGCCGGAGGAGCTCGAGATCGATGCCGGCAGCGTGATCCTCACCCCCGGCTTCGAGGAGTTCCAGGGCTCTGCGCGCGGCGAGTTCGGCCACGGCCGCTACGCCAACGTCCTCTCCAGTGTGCAGTTCGAACGCATGCTTTCGGCCGCCGGCCCGACCGGCGGAGAGGTGCATGCGCCCCTCCGACGGTGGCGAGGTCAAGCGGATCGCCTTCGTCCAGTGCGTGGGCAGCCGCGACACCGCCCGCGGCCGCGGCTACTGCTCCTCCATCTGCTGCATGAGTGCCACCAAGGAGGCCATGGTCGCCCTGGAGCACGCCCATGGCAAGGACTTGGATGTTTCCATCTTCTGCATGGACGTGCGCGCTTTCGGCAAGGAGTTCGATGCCTACGTCAACCGCGCCCGCGACGAGCACGGTGTCAAGTACATCCGGGCCATCCCCTCGCGCGTCGTGGAGATGCCCGGGAGCAAGAATCCCCGCATCCGCTACTTCGACGAGGCGGGGGTCGAGCAGCAGCCGGAATTCGACCTCGTGGTCCTGAGTGTGGGCATGCAGGTGCCCGAGAGCGTCCGGGAGACGGCCGGGCGGCTGGGCCTGGACCTGAACGAATTCGGCTTCGCCCAGACCGAGCGTCTGACCCCGCTGGCGACCTCCCAGCCCGGCCTCTACGTGGCCGGCACCTTCCAGGAGCCCAAGGACATCCCCGAGTCGGTGGCCCAGGCCTCGGCGGCCGCCGGGTGCGCCATGGACCAGCTGGCCCTGGCCCGCGGCACCATGATCAAGCAGCACGAATACCCCTGGGAACGCGACACCACCGACGAGCCGGTTCGGGTGGGTGTGTTCATCTGCCACTGCGGCCACAACATCGCCTCGGTCATCGACGTGGAGAAGGTGGCCGAGCGGGCCGCCACGCTCGCGAACGTGTGCCATGCGGAGAGCAGCATCTACACCTGCTCGGACACCAACCAGCAGCACATCAAGGACATGATCAGGGAGCACCGGCTCAACCGGCTGGTGGTGGCCTCCTGCTCGCCGCGCACGCACGAGCCTCTCTTCCAAGAGACGCTGCGCGAGAGCGGGCTCAACCAGTACCTGTTCGCCATGGCCAACATCCGCGATCAGGGTTCCTGGGTGCACAGGGACGATCCCGAGGCCGCGACCGATAAGGCCATCGACCTCATGGCCATGGCCGTAGCGCGGGCCCGACACCTCAGAGCCCTCTCCACCGGCCAAGTGCCGGTGACGGCCTCGGCTCTCATCCTGGGCGGCGGCTTGGCCGGCATGACCGCGGCACTGGGCATCGCCGACCAGGGCTTCCAGGTCCACCTGGTGGAGAGGGAGGCGACTCTGGGCGGCCTGCTGCATAACGTCCACAGCACGCTGGAAGGGGCCGACGTACAGGCCTACCTGCGCGATTTGGTGGACAGGGTCATGGTCCACCCAGGTATCGACGTCTACTTGAACGCAGCCGCGGCCGGCATCAGCGGCCACGTGGGCAACTTCAAGAGCGTACTCGCTGTGGACGGGCGCGAAGTCCCGGTCAACCACGGCGTGGTTATCGTCGCCACGGGCGGCCAAGAGCGTGCCACCGAGCTGTACCTGCACGGCGCCAACCCCCACGTGACCACCCAGAGCAAGCTGGAGAAGGTGCTGGCCGAAGGCGGTCTGCCGCCCGAGTTCCAGGGCAAGAAGAACCCCACCGTGGTCATGATCCAGTGCGTGGAGAGCCGCAACGACGAGCATACCTATTGCAGCCGCGTGTGTTGCTCGGAGGCGGTCAAGAACGCCCTCGAGATCAAGCGCCGCCTGCCCGACGCCAACGTGGCCGTGTTGGGACGCGACATCCGCACCTACGGATTCCGCGAACTCTACTTCCAGAAAGCCCGCGAAGAGGGCGTCCTCTTCGTGCGCTACCCCGAGGAAGGCGACCCCACGGTGACCGAGGACGGTGCCGGCGGGTGCCTCCAGGTGCGCGTGCACGACGTGTCGACCAACCGCGAGTTGGTGCTGCGGCCCGACCTGCTGGTGCTCTCCACCGGCATCGCCCCCGCGACGACGAACCCGGTCCTCTCCGGGCAATTGCGCAGCGCACTCACCGCCGACGGCTTCTTCCTGGAGGCGCATCCCAAGCTGCGGCCGGTCGACCTGGCCAACGAGGGCGAATTCTTGTGCGGCTTGGCCCACTCGCCGCGCTTCATCGACGAGACCATCGCCCAGGCCCAGGCCACAGTAGCGCGGGCCACCACGGTGCTCTCCAAGACTCACCTGGAGATCCCCGGCCAGGTGGCGGTTGTCGATCCGACGAACTGCGTGGCCTGCGCCACCTGCGTGAAGGTCTGCCCCTACGGTGCGCCCATGATCAACCATCTTGGCAAGGCCGAGATCCAGGGAGCCAGCTGCATGGGCTGCGGCAGCTGCGCCGCCGCTTGCCCCGCCCGGACGATCACTCTGCAGCACCAGGAAGACCAGGCGCTGGTCGCCATGCTGGACGAGCTGCTTATCGAAGGAGCGCGGCTATGACTCAGCCGACGACGCCCGAGATGATCCCAGCCGCGCCCGCGGCGGCGGAACCGGCGACGTTCCCGGCTGCCGCTCCCAACGCCGCGCCCGCGCCCACTGTGACCGCACCAGAAGGCTGGGAACCCGAGATCATTGCCTTCTGCTGCAACTACTGCGCCTATGCCGCGGCCGACTTGGCCGGCTCCAAGCGCATGCAGTACCCCACCAACATCCGCATCATCCACGCGCCCTGCACCGGCAAGATCGAAATGGAGCACATCCTGGCAGCCTTCCTCAAAGGCATTGACGGGATCCTGGTGGCCGGCTGTCTGGAAGGTGGCTGCCACTTCATGGAAGGCAACCTGCGCGCTCGCAAGCGCACCGACCGCATCCGCGAGATGCTGGCCGAGATCGGCATAGGCGCAGAGCGGCTCAGGATGGTCAACCTCTCGGCAGCCATGGCGCCGACCTTTGTCGAGAGCGTGCAGGGTATGGTCGATACGATCAGGACGTTGGGGCCGAGCCCGCTCAGGTCGAAGGAATTCCCGCAGTCGGAAAGTGAAGGAACCTCATGATCGTCGCTTCCCCCAAATCGATCACCGAGATCAAGGACGTTATCGCCAGCCACGAGAAGGTCCTGTTCGTGGGCTGCGGCACCTGCGTCACCGTCTGTCTGGCCGGTGGCGAGCGCGAGGTGGGCCTCACCTCCTACGCCATCCGCATGGCGCGCAAGCTCGACGGGCAGCCCCTCGAACTGACCCAGGTGACCATCGAGCGCCAGTGCGAGAACGAGTTCATCAAGGACCTGGCCGAGCCGGCCTCCCAGGTCGACGCCATCGTCAGCTTCGGCTGCGGCGTGGGCGTGCAGGCCATCGCGGAGAGGTTCCCGGACAAGCCGGTCTACGCCGGGCTGAACACCGACTTCATGGGACTCCTCGAGGAACAGGCCGTGTGGACGGAGAAGTGCCTGGGCTGCGGCGACTGCATGCTGACCCAGTTCGGCGGCATCTGCGCGGTGACGCGCTGCGCCAAGCGGCTTCTCAACGGCCCCTGCGGCGGTTCGACCGAGACCCACTGCGAGGTGGACCCCGACCGTCCCTGCGCCTGGCAGCTCATCTACGCCCGGCTCGATAGCATCGGTCAACTGGATCGCCTCGACGAGATCCTCGCCCCCAAAGACTGGAGCACCTCCTGGCATTCGGGCGCGCGCAAGATCGTGCGCGAAGAGCACCGGGTCTAGGGAGACGGCGGTCGGCCGATAGCCAACGCTGCGACCGGCAGACCTAGGGCTTCGGCCACCTTGTCCTTCCACCCAAACACGCCGGCAGCGGTACCATTGGACCGACAACAGACATCCCCTCGGAAGGACGAGTCCCCATGGCCAAAGAGATCATCCTGTACAACCTCGCGCCGGGCGTCACCGACGAGCAGTTCAAGGAATATGTCGACACAGAGAAGGGTCCGTTCATCGACAGTCTCCCTTCGGTTGAGAAATACGAGTTGGTCAGGCTCGACTCCAGCCCCACGGGCACCGTCCCCTTCAAGTACGTCGGGATCGTGACCCTCAAGAATCTCGATGATTTCCGCAATCGGGACACCAAGACGGAGGAGTACAAGGCCTTCACGGCCAAGATGGCCAGCCTGACCTCAGTCCTTCACATCACCTTCGGGGAGCAGATCCACTAGGATCCCGGTACCGCGGTCTGCGGGGACCCATGAGACACGGCGACGGGCCGGGGCGATCGCCCCGGCCCGTCGCGTTCTGCCGTCCCGTCGGCCTCGCCGGCGCTCAGTCCGTCTCGGTGGCTGCAATCAGACCACCGTCGAGCATCGTCTGGGGCGCTCGTCCCTGAGCCGCCGCGGCGGCCGTCACCACGACGGGCACCCGTTGCGGATCGCGCCTCCGTCGCCGAGCAACCTTCGCCGCCGGCTCCGTCGCCGCCACGGGCAGGATCGTCCGCGGCCTCTCCGCCCTCGACCCGCAGGTCGGGCAGCCACTGCAGCCAGCGAGGGAACCACCAGTTGGCGTCCCCAAGCAGCCGCATAGCGGCCGGGACCAACACGCAGCGCACCACGGTCGCGTCCAGAAGCACCGCCACTGCGAGCCCGAACCCGAGCTGCTGGAACATCACCAGGTCGCCGGCCGCGAACCCGCCGAACACCGCCACCATGATGAGCGCCGCCCCGGTAATGATCCCGCCCGTCCTGCGGAGACCGAAGGCCACCGACTCCCGGTTGTCCCCGGTCTGATCGAAGCGCTCGCGTATGCGACTGAGAAGGAACACGTGGTAGTCCATGGAGGTGCCGAAGAGCACGGCGAACAGGAAGAGAGGCACCCAGGCCTCGACGAAGTCGACTCTCTGGAGGCCGAGAAGGTCGGCTCCCCATCCCTTCTGGAACACCGCCACCATGAGGCCGTAGGCGGCTCCCACCGAGAGCAGGTTCATGAGGATCGCTTTGAGCGGCACCACGACCGACCGGAACACCACCAGCAGGAGCACGAACGACAGTCCCAGGACGAAGAGGAAGACCCAGGGCGTGGCTGCGTTGATGGTGTCGAGATAGTCGATGATGAAGGAGGTCTGGCCGGTGGTGAGTACGTCGGTGCCCACGACGAGCCCGGTGCCTGCGAAAGCCGCGGGGAGATGATCGGAGCGCAACGCCCTGACGGCCGCCTGCGCTTCTCCCCCGTTGGGCTCGCCCAGGACCACCAGCGAGAGCACGGTGAGATCGCCGGCGGGGCTGATCATAGTGGTGCCCTCGCCGATGAAGGCGGGGTCGGTGATCAGAATGTTCGCGCAGTCTTTCGATGCCTTGCACGACGGCCGGAGAACCTGCCTCGCCCGCGACGACGACCTCAACCGGCTCCGTCGAGACGCCGGGGAACTGGGCCTGGAGAACCTCGAAGCCCTTGCGCGACTCCATGGAAGCGGGCAGAGTATCGACGCCCGCCGAACCCAGATCGATCGAGAAGTACAGTGAGGCAAGCAGGAGGAGGAATCCTCCAGCCACTACAAGGCTCACGACCGGGCGCCCCATGACGCCGTGCGTCAGGTGCCCCCAGAATCCGCCGGCACCGCCTGTGCCACCTACCGCGCCGTCCGCGCCACCGCCCGCGCCGGCGGCGCCAGTTGCGTTTTTGCCCAGGAATGGCACGCGGAGCGCGTTGACCCGGTCGCCCAGGACCCCCAGGAGGGCCGGCAGCAGGGTGAGCGCCGCCAGCAGAGCTGTGAAGACGGCGATGATCGCACCCACCGCCATGCTGTGGAACAGAGTCGACGGCACCAGGAAAAGCCCGCCCAGGGCCAGGATGACGGCCATGGCACTGAACAGCACCGAGCGGGTGGCAGTCGAGCCTGAGCGGCCGATTGCGTCGATCTTGTCCCGCCCCGCGGCCCTCTCTTCCCGGTAGCGCGAGACCACGAACAGCGAGTAATCGATGCCCATGGCCAGGCCAATCATGGTGATCATGTTGGTGATGAAGAACGACAAGTCCATGAACTGGCCCACCACCGCGGTGATACCCATGGCCAAGAGGATGGATGCCAGCGCCATTATCAGGGGAACGGCGGCGGTGACGATGGCCCCAAACACCAGCACTAGGATGATCAGGGCTATCCCGACGCCGAAGATCTCGCCGGTGCGCAGGTCGCTCTCGGCGGTGGCGCCGAAGTCGGCATTGATGCTGGCCTCGCCCGTCACGAGTACCTCGAAGTCGGAGGCGCCTGCCGCCGAACGGGCGGCGGCGGTCAGAGATTCAGCGTTCTCGAGAGCGCTGCCCTCGGAGGGTGCCATGTTGAAGAGCGAAAGGACCGCATGCCGGTCGTCGGAGACGAGCACCGGCGAAGCGTCGTTGGTGTAGTCGACGCCGGATTCAACCACCGTCGGACCCAAGGCCATGATCGCGGCCGTGACCGCCTGTACCTGTTCCCGGAACTGGGAATCGTCAGCAGTCGACCCGGCCGACCGGACGATGACTATCTCCCTCGACCGGTCGTTCCCGGGGAACTCCTCGCTGATCAGGGCGGTAGCCCGGGAGGACTCCGGATCGTTGGTGAAGCGTTGCTCGTTGCTGAGGGCGCCCCCCAGGTAAAGCATGGTGACGGCCGCAGCACAGACGAGCACGACCGCCCAGGCCGCCAGGGTCCACCAGGGACGACGGGCACACGCCCGGGCGATGGACTCCAGACCGTATCTTCTCATGACGCTCCCCATTCTGGTCGCTTGGCGATCTCCCCGCCCGGCCGTCGTCGCCGTGGGCATCGTCGACCGCTCGGTTGACATCAGGTTACGATGGGAAGCGTGGCGGCGGACCGGGCAGAGGTTGGGAATCCGTGCTGCGCCGAAGGACGGGATTTGGCCTGGTCAGAAGGACAGGGGCGGGCCGCGAAGCAGCCACGGTGAGGCCATAAGGAATGTCCCAAGGGGCGCGAGACAAGACCGTCCGCGGAAGCGCCCGCCCGATCCTACTCCCAGCGGTACTGCACCAGCGGGTTCTTCAGATCGACCCAGGCCTCCATGGAGCCGTCGTAGATCTTGACGTCGCGATAGCCCAGCAACTGGGTAAGCAGGAACCACCAGGTGCTCGCATAGCCCCCGACACCGCAGTAGGCGATGATCTCCTGGTCCTTGTCCTCACCGATGACCCCGGCCACCATCCCCGCGATCAGGTCGGCCGGCCGGTAGGTGCCGTCCCTCTCCCACACCCAGACCATGGGCAGGCTGCGGGCGGTGGGGATGTGCCCGCGCATGTCGGCGAAGGGGTCGATGGAGACGCCGAAGTACTGGTCGGGGTCCCTGCCGTCGACGAGCACGGCGGTGCCGATGTGCTCCTTCACGTAGTCGGTCGACACCCAGGTGGCCCCGTCCACGGCTGAGGCGTCGGGGCGGTAGCTGGTGGGCGTGATGGTGGAGACGTCGCTCGTCGTCCCCCCGCCTGCCCTCTCCCAGGCCGGATGGCCACCGGATAGGACGGCCACGTTGCGGACCCCGGCGTACATGAGGGTGGCAGCGGCCCGCGCGGGATCGGCCAGAGCGTACTGCGGAGCCGGCGGCTCCTCCACCCTGCCGACGAGGACCACCTTGGAGTCGGCCGTCAGCCCGCAGTCCCCGATGAGCTTGAACAGGTCGTCGTCGGGAGGCAGCTCGAGCAGATAGTCACCGCCCGATTCCGCCCAGACCGACTGCAGGCCGAAGGGCACCGAGATGGCTCCGGGGATGTGCCCGGCCGCGTATTCCTCGGCCCAACGCAGGTCGATGATGGTGAAGTCAGGACGGTCGGGCTGCTGCAGCTTCGCTTGCAGCCAGTCGGCGGTGACGATCGGGTCTATGGTGCGGGTCATGTTGCTTGTCCCCCTGGGGTCGATGATGGGGCTCGGTATGTGACGGCCCTTTGGCCGCTGGTCGCGCACCGTTGTGGCAGCGCCGATATCGTGTACCCGAAGCCGGTGGCGCGACGTTGATTCTGAAGCTTACCCGGTCTGGCGCCCGATTTCAGCGTACTGCGTCATCCGAGCCCCATCCACCGTGTTTCGCTCTCGCCGCCAGGATACACTGGAAGCCATGACGCCGCTCCCTACCCAAAGCCTCCAGCAAAGAGTCAGACTCTCAAGACAGCTGCTCGCAGCGATCCTCCTCGGAGTCGTACTCCTCCTATCTCCGGCTCTCGGCTGTGGCGATGACGCCGTCCTCGACAGCGGCATCGAAGGCGAAGTGCGCATCGGACCACTCAGCCCCGTGGTCAGCGAGGGCCAGGAGGGGGAGGATTCCAAGCCATATTCGGCCGTCATCCGCATCAAGAGCATCCCCGAGGGCGAAGTCGTGGCCGAGACCATGTCCGGCGACGACGGCAGGTTCCGGGTACCACTCGCCCCCGGACGGTATCTCGTCGAACCCGAGCAGGGAGATCCGCTTCCCATAGCGTCGCCTCAAGAAGTGACCGTCAAGCCCGGGACGTTCACCACCGTCCGGATCGACTACGACTCGGGCATCCGCTGAGATTGTGTAGCCGGGCTGGACTAATCCACCGGCTCCCCGAAGGTCAGAAACCGCCGCGGATTGTCGACCAGCAGCGCGTCGATCTCGCCGTCCGCCAGTCCCATGTCCCTCATGAGAGGCACGGCGTTCTCGAGCAGGTGCCCGTAGCCGTAACCGCCGTAGCAGCTGTACATGTCCTTGAAACAGAGATCCTGGCCTAGCAGGACCTGAGCGAGAAAGCCCCGGTCGATGAGTTCCTTGATGTCCCTGATCCTGTGGAGGTCGGTGGTCAGATTGATCACTCGCCCCAGATAGCAGTGGGGATAGCCCAGGTTCCCGAAGTTGTCGTAGCCGACGAAGCAGCCGGACTCCAGGATGCGCAGACGGGTGTCCAGGGTGTAGTCGAAGTTCTCCACGTGGCTGATCATGGTCTGGGTGAGCAGGGCGCCGGCGTCCTGCAGGATGGCGATGATCTCCAGCACCGACGCGTCGCTGAAGCCCGGGTGTATGTCCATGGGCGCGCCCGTGCGCCGCTGTGCCGCCGCGGCGGCTCGTAGGACCTTCCTCTCGTTGGCCGCCAAGGGGACAGAGCAGCCTATCTCGCCGATCAGCCCGGCTCTGATCCCACTACCATCCGCCCCCTCAAGGATGTCGGCGACGATCTCGTCCGCGATCTGGTCCTCGGTCTTCTCGTCCATGCCGGCGGGATGCGACATGCCCAGGTAGTAGCCGCTGCCCATGACGATGTTGAGGCCGGTAGCCTGCGCGACCTGCGCCAGGCCTGCCGGGTCCCGGTTCATGCCGTGCTGGCTCATCTCGACGATGGTGCCGCCGCCGGCGTCCTTGAAACGCAGCACCTCCGGAATGGCGAGTTCCGGATCGTTCAGGCGTGCGTTGTCATGGTTGCTGAAGCGGTGCGCCCTGCACCAGCCGATGATCTCGAGAGACAGAGGCCTGTCGGCGAGATGCTTCTCCGATGGCTTCTCCGGCTCCTGGAAGTAGGCGGACATGTCCGAAAGGATGTGCTCGTGAGCGGAGGTGATACCCAGCACCCCCGGGTCGACCGGGCCGAGCACGGTCTGTGCTTTTCCTACCAACGTCGCCTCGGCCATTATCCGCCTCCTCTTCTCATTTCGCGGGCAGGGTGCTGACGAAGTCACGGGCCTGTTCCAACCAGTCCTCGAGCGCCGCACCATGAACCACCTCGGGGCCGACCTGTACCCAGCCCGACATGGGGTTCTTGCTGATGTCGAAGGGACGCACGTGCCGCCGCCGCAGGGCCGCCTTTCCGTCCTCGGGGCCCAAGCGCAGGATGACGTTGTCGCCGAGCACCCCCGCCATCATGTTGCCGTTGAGCATGTAGCCCGTGCCACCGAACATCTTCTTGCGGCTGGCGCCCCACGCGGTGGCGATCTCTTCCACGCGGGCGTCGAGTTCTTCGTCGTAGGCCACGGGCTCCTCCCTTTCTTCTTGGACGCCGCCTGTTGCTGATCTCACCCTCCAGACTAAGCCCAAAGTCGGATGGTGCAAAGCCCTCGCGCTGGATATGCTCGAGAAGAAAGCGACCGCGCCATTTCGCGGGCGGGACCGTGCCCGCACTCAGACCAGGCGAACTGGTGCCGCTCCTCCCCCGGTAGATGCTGCGACTACGCGAGGCCGCTGCGCAGGCCGGCGGCGGGTTTCTCCGACTCTGGGGGTACCGACGCCCGGGCGGCCAGCACGAGGCGATCGTCGGAGGGAAGGTCGGGGGCATGGAACTCGGCACTCGTGGAGCAGAGAGTCGAGGTGAGTTCACCGAGTGCGCAACTCGTCATCCCCCGCCAAACCTTGGCGATGCCCTCCACCCCGAACAGGCGACCTTCGCGGCGCGATTCGGTGATCCCATCCGTATACAGCACCAGCGTCTGACTCTGTTGCAGACAGGCCTCTCCTTCGCGGAAACGACCGGTGGCGATGGCACAGCCCAGCGGAAGATTCGTGGGCAGAGACAGTTCGCCCACCCCGCCTCCGCCCTCCAAGGCCAATGGATAGGGGTGTCCGGCAAGAGCGCATTCCAGCTTCCCGCCCGGCGAATACCGGCAGGCGGCCAGAGTCACGAACTTGCCTTCCGGAAGCAGGCCTTGAAGGATGGTCTCGGCGATCTCCAGTAATTCGGCAGGGCTCTGGTCCTTGCGGACAAGTTCGGTGATGGCTTGGCGGGCCCGCGCCGCCATGCCCGCCGCCGCGATCCCCTTGCCGCAGTAGTCGCCGACCAGCAGGAGGACCTCGCCGTCGTCGAACTCGATGACGTCGTAGAAGTCGCCACCCAGGTGGGCGGTCTCGGTAGCCGAGGTGAAGCAAACTGCCAGGTCGAGAGCGGAGACCTGCGGCACCGTCGCCGGGGCCAGCGCGGTTTCGATCGCGCCGATCAGAGAAGCGGTCCGCTCCTCGGATGGGAAACGAGCGAGAAGGGGTCCGGCCGCTCGGCAGACCGACTCGAGGGTCTCTAGATGGGGCGCGAACCTGTCGCGCGCCCGATCCGCCAGATGCAGGCATCCGAGCGGCGCCGCCGTCCCGTCCGAGCGCCCGCCCGACCCCGGCGCGGCCGCCGCGTCTGCCGACTCCGGCGCACCGTCACCCCCCAGCGGGAGGATAGCCACCGATTCGAAGCCTTCGAGGATGCAGCGCCCGCGAACGTTGTCCAAGGAGTCCATTGAGAACTCGTCCGCGATGGTCTGGAAGCGTCCCCAGGAGAAAGACCCGGCCTCAGTGAAGAAGGGGAAGTCCGCCTGGGCGCGACCGTCGCAGACGCAGCCGCACAGGCACTCCTCAGACCCGATCAGGATCTCATCGCGCAGGAAGCGCTCCCCGAAGCCTTGGTCGAAGAGAGCCGGGATCCAAGCCCCCTGCTCGTCATCACCCTCTCTGAAGCGAAGCATCGCCGCTTCGCAGCCGGTGAGGTCGCGCGCCCAATCCACGAGGGCCTTCGCTGCCCCGGCGAAGTCCTTCCGCGAAGGCTATCCGGTCGAGGATGGTCGGCATCACATCACCCATGGGAGCTAGGATACCGAAGCCCCAGCGCCTGGACCACGCGCAGCGCTCGAACGCAGCGCTTCCAGGAACTCGTCACCGTACTTCTCCAGCTTGCGTTCCCCCACCCCGCTGACGTCGAGAAGTCCGTCCGGCGTGGTCGGTTGAAGCGCCGCCATCTCGCGCAGGGTGGCGTCGTGGAAGATGACATAGGCAGGCACCCCTTCCCGCTCTGCGATCTGTCTTCGCAACGCGCGCAATTCCTCGAACAGGGCTTCGTCGCCGAGTCCAGCAGCGGCGTCGGCGCCGAGGCGGCGCCCGCGGCACCGGCCGTCGGCCCTTGCCCCGCCCGCGCCTTGCTTCCTTCGCCGGCTTGACCCTCACGCGCGGCCTCGCCAGCAGCAGCGACTCCTCGCCTCGCAGCAGCGGTCCGGCGGCCGGAGTGAGCGCCAACACCGGATACTCCCCCATCTCCTGCCGCAGGTATCCCAAATGGAGCAGTTGCCGCAACAGGCTCCGCCAGGCATCCGCGCTCAAGTGCGCCCCGATGCCGTGCGTCGACAGACTGTCGTGCCCCAGATCGATCACGCGCTGATTGCTCGAGCCGCGTAGAACGTCGACCACGTGCCCCACACCGAACCGCTGCCGCAGCCGATATACACAGGACAGCGCCTTCTGCGCGTCCTCGGTCGCGTCGTACAACTCGGGCGGGTCGAGACAGACGTCGCAATTGCCACAGTCGTTCTCCATGGTCTCCCCCAGGTACCCGAGCAGCGCCCGCCGCCGGCACGTGAGCCCCTGGGCGAAGCCGACCATCGCGCCGAACTTGTGCTGCTCGACCGCGACCCGTTCCGCGTTCTCCCCCCGTCGATCAAGGCCCGCACCCGAGGCACGTCCTCCCAGCCGAACAACAGCAGCGCCTCCGCCGCCAGCCCGTCGCGGCCGGCCCGGCCGATCTCCTGGTAGTAGCCCTCCAGATGCTGCGGCAGGTCCCAGTGGATCACGAAACGGACGTTGGTCTTGTCGATGCCCATCCCGAAGGCGACAGTCGCCACCACGATCCGGATCCTGTCAAAAATGAACGCTTCCTGGACTCGCTCCCGCTCCTCCGCCGCCAACCCGGCGTGGTAGGCGGCCGCGGCGATGCCGCGCGCGCGCAGGCGGGTGGCCACGTCTTCCGTGCGCTTGCGGGTGGAACAGTAGATGATGCCCGCCTCGCCGTCGTGGCCGTTCAGAAAACGCTGGATCTGAGCGTGAGGGTCATGCTTCTCGACCACCTGGAGGCGGATGTTGGGTCGGTCGAAGCTGGAGATGAAACAGGCCGCCTCCTCGAGACCGAGCTTGTCGCGGATGTCGTCCCGGGTATGCGGGTCGGCGGTCGCGGTGAGAGCAACGAGGGGAACGCCGGGAAAGCGGTCCCGCAGTCGCCCCAGCGTCGCGTATTCGGGCCGGAAGTCGTGACCCCACTGGGAGATGCAGTGCGCCTCGTCCACGGCGATGAGCGCGATGCCGGCACCGTCGCCGCGTCCGTCGCCCAGCGGCGCACCCGCCAGCCCCGCGAGCCGGTCCAGAAACGGCTCGCCGGTCACCCGCTCGGGCGACACGTACAGCAGGTCCAAGCGGCCGGCGGCCAGATCGGCGAGCACCGCGCCGCGCGCGTGCTCGGGTCGAGCGAGGAGTTGTATGCAGCCGCCCGAACCCCGTTCGCGCGCAGAGCATCCACTTGGTCCTTCATCAGCGAGATCAGGGGTGACACCACGATGCCCGTGCCCGGACGCAGCAGGGCCGGGATCTGGTAGCAGAGCGACTTCCCGCCGCCGCTGGGCATGAGCACGAAGGCGTCCTGGCCCGCCAGGACCGTGTCTATTACCTGCCGCTGGTTGGAGCGGAACTCCGAGTACCCGAAGACTGCGCGAAGAACGGAGTCGGGCGTGGGGATGGCGTCAGCGGTCATGGCCTCCCTAGCAGGAGAACTTGTGTCGCGGCACGCCGATCGGCCTCTCGCCCTTCACGCTCGACACGATGTCCCAAGCCTTGTCGATGTTCTCTTCGTATCCTTCGAGCAGGAGGACGACCGCCCCCTCACTGCCGCCGATGCCTCCGCTCGCGACGTGGCGCACTCTGACGCCGGCGAGAATACCCAGGGCCTGGATCTCGGTGACGACCAGACCGCAGGTCACCGGGTAGAGCCATACGTTCTCGCCCATGCTGCGGACCAGCGTAAGTTGCCCCCATCCCGCCGAGGCCTCGGGTACGGAGGCCACGAGCTTCTCCAACCCCACGGGCATGATGATGGGCAGCCCCCTCACGGCGATAAGGCTGATGAGCGCACCTACGGTACCCGCCTGGGGGTTGCTGGCGAGCACACCCGCGTTTCCTTGCGGATCGACGGCGTTGGCACCCTTCACCACGGCGTCGCCCTTCTCGAAGCTGTCGAGGAAGTTCCAGGCCTCCATCTCCACGCGCTCGCCCTTGACGAAGAAGCGGGCGACCTCCCGGTCGTCCTTGTGGCTGGTGGTGAGCATCCCGTCCGCCACCATGCCGATGCAGTAGCAGTATGGGGGGAGTTTCTCCCCGGTCAACTCTTCCAGGACCAGGGCGCTGGTTGAGCAGGTGGATACCGAAAGCCGGCCGTTGGCATAGGCGTTCTTGATCTCGGGAAGACCGGCGACGGTCTTGGCCAGGAGGCGCCGGGACTCAGCCGGGTTGAGGACCACCGTGGCCTGCTGCACACGCGACGTGTCGCTCAGATCGCACTGGACTGGATAGAACATGTTTGTCCACCACCTCGTGTCTTTGGTCTACGCGGTACTGCTGAACCAGTGTAGCTTGCCCGGGCCGCCCACGCCGCGGCTGCGGATCGCGAGTCATGATCGCTTCTCTTTCTAGGCCCTTGGAGCAAAGCGCTGCACCGCTCGAGCGTGGGCCCGCGCCGCTTCGACTTCCCGATTCCGAGGAGCAGCAGAGGTCATGAGCGAGTCGAGAAGCGCGCGCGACGCCGCAGCCACGTCATCCACAGCGCTGCTAAAGGCCTCCTCGTTGGCTGCCGAGGGCTTGGCGAAGCCGCTGATCTTGCGCACGTACTGAAGCGCCGCCGCGCGGATCTCTTCCTCGGTGGCGGGAGGATCGAAGTTGAATAGGACCTTGATGTTGCGGCACATGGCTCCCTCCGATCGACACGCTGCTCGTCGCCCGACCGCAGATTCCCGGCAGAACCGAGCAGTCGGGCCTGGACCGACACTACCGTCCTCGCACCTCGTCCAGTTCCTCCAGGACCTCCAGATCGTCGATGGCCATCGTCAAGCTGTAGCGATAGCCCCGCCGCACGTCCTGCGGTTGGAAGACGTCGAGTTCGTTGTCGGGAGCGGGGAAGAAGCGGATATCGGCCTCTCCTTCCCAGACCTCTGTGCGCTCGGCCCCGCTCAGGATCGACCGAACCAACTCGCATACCGGCGGTTTGGCTCGGCCGCCGCCGGCCAGTTGCGGGAAATAGCGCAGATTCACCGCAGGACGCTTGCCGAAATACACGGGGTCTTCAGACACCATCTCAAGCTCAACCACAGCTTCAGCCAGGCGCCGCCCGTTGGCTGCCAGGGTGCCGCCGAACCGCCCGCCCGGCTCCACCCGCGGAGCAGCCTTCGACTTGAGCGGGAAGGCCCGCGTGGTGTAGATCTCGCCGAACTTCTTGGGCCAGCCCTGGATCCACCCCCGCGCCATGGATGTGTCCTTGTCCACGTAGATGTAGGGGCATGAGCAGACCTGCTCGCCGCGGTAGATGGCGTTGACCAGTAGGATGAACTCGTTGTACTGGCTGCGCGCTGGGTCGAGATACTCCTCCCCACCCTCGCTGGCATACTGCCAGGCGACGAAGAAAGCCACGCAGCCGCCGGGATCGGCCGGGTCGGGTTCCAGTCCGGGCGGCAACACCGCCGCCACGGCGGCCGCATCGGCCACAAAGTCGATCACCAACAAGTCGCCGGCGTAGTGCCACGGAGGTACGGGGGTGAGCGACGCCCGCCCTTCCGGGGACAGGGGCACACTGAAACCCTGAAGCGACATGTAGGACCTCCAATCACTTGAGTTCATGGCGCCGGACTACGCCTAAGGGCCTATGTTAGCGGAGAGACGGGCACGAGAGCATCGCCAGGGTCGCCCGTCTGCCTGCGCGTGACCCGGGGCTCAGGCCCACGCTTCGTCGGCTATTAGTACCATAACGGTAACAGAATGGTATAGACTGTGAATATGGCTTCTATCTTGATAAAGGACATACCCCCCGACCTGCACGAGCGCCTGCGGGAGGCGGCCGGCCGCGACCATCGCTCCCTGAGCAAGGAGGTCATCGCCCTGCTGGAAGCGGCCCTCGCTGCCGAGCCGTCCGAACTCCCCCCAGCTATCCGAGCGAGCTTCCCCCTGAACGGCGACTGGCTCGAGACGGCGATCGCTGAGGGGCGCGGGCAAGAGCGGCCATGCTGATCGTCGACACCAATGTCGTGGCTTATCTGCTTATCGAGGGCGAGAAGACCGAACAGGCACGGAGCGTCTGGGCGGCCGATCCGGACTGGCGCGCTCCGCGACTCCTGTCTTACGAGCTCGCGAACGTCTTTCGCGGGCTCGTGCGCCAGCGTGCCCTCTCTCTTGAGACCGGCTTGGGGGGAATGGCGAGCGCCGTCAGTCTGGTTCACGCGCTACAGCACGAACCGTCGACGGCCCGCATCCTTGAGATCGCCGTGAAGCTGAACCTCACGGCCTATGACGCCTGCTATCTGGCGTCTGCTGAGAGCGAGGGAGGTCCACTCGTGACCGAAGACGCCCGCCTCCTCCGCGCCGCGCCGCAGATCGCGCGCCCGCTGTCGTCCTTCGGCGGCTAGGTGCTTGGCGCATTGGTGGCCGGACGGTCGCCGGTCACCCGCCCAGGGGCGATCAGCCGGAGTGCACACCCATGAAATAGTTCACCAATTCCCCGAAGCTGCCGAAAAGGAGCCCGACCCCTTCAGAGGCACCAAAACCGTAGCCTGCAAAAGCGAAGTCCATCCCCGCGGCCTCTGCTGCGTCGCGGTCCCCCTGCGTGTCGCCTACATAGATCGGCCCCGAAAGCCCGCGACTACGTACCATCTGCGTCAGCATGTCGGCCTTGCCGCTCCTGGACATCCCGTGGCAGTCATAGCCAGAGAAATGCCTACCGAGGCCGCTGAAGCGGAAGAACTCTTCCAGGTACCAGTCGGGACAGTTGCTCACCACGAAGAGCGGATAGGCGGCAGCCAAGGTTTCCAGACCCTTCGCGACTCCTTCGTAGAGCTCCCCGGCGATCGTCTCGATGCCCACACGCTCCTTGGCCTCCAGCGTGTCGAGGAGCCCGGCCGTAGCGGGGTGAAGCTCGGGAAGGAGCATCTCCACGCAGTTGCGAAACGGCATGCCGGATACTGACCGGATTCCGTCAACGGTCACCTGGTAGGGCAACCCCAACTCTTGCAGCGCCAGGTTCCATCCAAAGGTGGAGGCTGCAGCGGCATCCCAGAGCGTACCGTCGAGATCGAAGATGAGGGCGTCGTAGACCACCGAAGGATGTTACCGCAGACGTACGACGACGCGCCTCGCCGCGGTTGAGTGCCCTCGGTCGCCCGGCAGGGAGATCCAACTGGGATGCGAATCAAGTCTGATGTGACCCAGGCGAACCCCGAACAGCCCCGACAGCCCCAAAATGGGAGGCGACCTCATTGAGCGCGAACGAGCCCCGCATCGAAGTCATCCACACCGCCGAGAACGACCCCAGCTACAACCTGCCCTACGCCCCGGCGATCGTCGTCCGCGGCGGCAAGCTGCTCTTCACCGCCGCCATGGCGGCGCCGACGTACCATCACCACCCTCACCGCCCGGAGGAGTTCGACGACATGCCTGAGGATACTGAGGGGCAGGCCCGCCGGACCATGGAGCAACTCCAGACCCTGCTGGCCGCGGCAGGCGGGACCCTGAGCGACGTGGTCTTCGTAACTCGGTTCATCAAGAACGTGGCCGAAAACCAGGATGCCATCAACCGCGTGATGGCCGAGTACTTCGGGGACCATCGACCCTCTAGTTGCACGGTCGAGGTTGTGCGGCTTGCGACCGATCCCCGCCTCAAGTTCGAGATGAGCGTCGTGGCCGCCGTCCCCGAGTAGCGGGGCGTCGGCGCTGGCGCGGACGACCTGCGGCAGCGGTAGGCCCGCGGCCCGGCGGCCGCCGGGCCGCGGGCCTACCGCTCAGCTCACGAAGCCTAGACTGCGGGCGGTGCCTTCACAGACCTGTGCCCGCTCCTCATCAGATATGGGCAGTTCCTTCATGAAATCGATGCCTAGCCGCATCTGCTCGAAGGGATAGTCGGTAGCCAACAGCATCCGCTCCAGACCGAGCGTGTCGCGCGTGCAGTAATAGGCCGCGGGCAGATAATTCCCGCTCGTGGTCACCCACAGATTCTGGCGAACGTAGTGGCTAGCCAGTTCCTTGCTGCCGCAGCCGATCTCCGCGTTAGGCTTCGCATACCCTTGGCGATAAGCCGTATCCACCCGGTCATACAGGAAGGGGATGGCTTCCCCGAAGTGGCCCAGGATGATCTTGAGTCCCGGGAACTCGTCGAACACGCCCCGGTGGATCATGCGCAGGAACACGTACATCACCTCGGTCCCGAAGCCGAACGTAGGGCCGGCCAGGCAGATGCCGAAGGTACGCAGCTCGGGGATCATAGGCGAAGTCGGATGCAGATAGATGGGAACATCCAGTTCCTCGGCCTTGGCCAGGATGGGCCAGTAACGCTTCTCATCGATGTAGGAGTCGCCGAAGTTGGAGTGCGTGTGCCAGCCTTTGAAGCCCAGTTCCTTCACGCAACGCTCGAACTCCTTGACCGCTTCCTCGGGCTCCTTGGGAGAGAGAGTGGCCATGCCGGCCAGCCGGTCGGGATGGGCAGCCACGTACTCGGCCAGGCGGTCGTTGGCATCCCGAGCGATCCGGGTCGCCACCGGCGGCTCCAACGGCTCCACCCCGGGGGCGGTGAGGGAAAGGACGGCGAAGTCCACGCCGGCTTCGTCCATCGCCCGTAGTCGCCCTTCACCCATATCGGCCAGCTTGGGACCGGCGCCTGTCTGTCCGATGGGTATCCAGGCGTCTTCCCAGTAGCCGAGGCCTCGCGCCTCGTCGACGCGCGGTGTCGTCGTCCTTCCCCGAAGGGTCTCCATGTAGAGCGGGGTGACGAAGTGGTGTTCGGTATCGATCGTCTTCATGTGGGTGCTCCTTGCCGTTCTCACTTTCCTGACGGATGGCCCGCTGCTCAAGCCTGCGCCAGCTGCAGATGATAATAGCGGAGCAGTCGCCGCTCGACGTGAAGCCGGCCCCCCCGCGCGGGGGTGCACCGACCCCCACCCCCGGAACTGTGTCGGCAGACCACGGAGTCTGAACATGGTCGAGGGGTGACTTCAGCGATAGGAGGTCCGTCATGAGACTGTCATCGCTTCTTCGTGCGGCCGCTGTGTCTCTGGCCCTCGTCCTGACGGCCGCAGTGATGTTCGCGGGCGGGGCCTGCGGTTCCGGGGACGAGTCTGCCGGCCCCAGCCCGGTCCCGACGAGACAGGCACGACCGCGATCACCGGGCCAACCGCCACCACCAAACCGACCTCCACCACCGGACCGACCGCCACCTCAGGGGCCGACAGAGTGGCCCTCGTCATGTCGCAGACTCCCCGAGCTTCCTCTTCCGCCTCCCCTGCGGACGTGCTCTCCGCGGCGGCCATGATGGAGTCCTTCGGCGCCGATCTGTACACCGTGCTGGTCGGACAGAGGAGCCAGGACAACCTGGTGTTCTCCCCCGCAAGCATCGTCACCGCGTTGACTATGACGTACGCGGGTGCTGCAGGTACCACTGCCGAGGAAATGGCCGCAGCGCTGCATCTCTCCCTTCCTGAGGAAGCCCTCCACCCGGCGTTCAACGCTCTGGATACGCTCGTCGAGTCCAGGAGCTGGGAGGGCAAGGACCATGAGGGCAAGGATGTCGGGGTCTTGATGAAGAGCGCCAACAGCCTATGGGGCCAGCAAGACTTGGTCTTCAAGCAGCCCTTCCTCGACACTCTCGCAGCGAACTACGGCGCCGGGATACGTCTGGTCGACTACAAGATGGCCGCGGAGACGGCGCGGCAGGCCATCAACGACTGGGTGTCCAGCGGAGACCGCCGAGAAGATCCCCGAACTCATCCCGCAGGGGACCCTCGACGCCCTCACCCGTCTGGTGCTGGTGAACGCCATCTATCTCGACGCCACCTGGGCGTCGCAGTTCGACCCTGATCTCACTCAGGACGGCGGCTTCACCACCCTGGACGGCGAAGGAGTCACGGCTCCCATGATGAGACAGTCATCCTCCTTCCCCTACGGCAAAGGCGAGGGCTGGCAGGCGGTCGAGCTGCCCTACCTGCACAACGAGCTCGCCATGCTGGTCGTCGTCCCCGACCAGGGTCGCTTCGCCGAGGTCGAAGCGCGACTGGCTTCCGGACTCATCAGCGAGGCGGCGGCCGGACTGCAACGAGGCGCCGAGGTGAACCTCACCATGCCCAAGTTCGAGTTCCGGACCCAGGCCGATCTCAACGGCTCCCTCAGGGCACTGGGCATGGAGACCGCATTCGACCCGGCGACCGCCGACTTCTCCCGCATGACCGCGGAAGAGAAGCTGTTCGTCAGCGACGTCATCCATGAAGCCTACATCGCCGTGGACGAGGAAGGCACCGAGGCGGCCGCGGCTACGGCTGTGGTCATGCGGACGGCCTCCGCCCCGCTTGAGACCGTCGAACTCAGGATCGACCGCCCCTTCCTCTTCGCCCTGCGCGACGTGGAGACGGGCGCGCTCCTGTTCCTGGGCAGGGTGGCCGACCCGACGGCCTGACGACGGGGTCGGCTGGTGACAGAGCCGGGCAGCCGAAACCGGCGGCGGTGCCACGTCGCGATCAGCGTGGGTCCTCCTGCCGCCCGCGAGTGGACACTGCGCGCCTGTCCCAGGCCGGCCGCAGAGGCTACCTCCGCAGCCCGTCATCGTAGACGATGTGTCCTCCTACCACGGTCCCCACGTTACGAATAGCATGGATATCCTCCGCCGGGACAGAAAGGATGTCCTGGTCGAGAACGCAGAAGTCGGCGAGCTGCCCGGCTCCAAAGACCCTTTGCGGTGTTCCATGTGGTCCTGCCAGGCCCCGCCCATCGTGAACAGGCGGATGGCCTCCTGCGCGGTGATTCTCTCTCCCGGCCCCCGGACCGTTCCCGTGGCCTTCGATTTGCGCAGTACGGCCGCCTCCACACCCTGCAGCCAGTCGGGCGCCGTCACAGGTGCGTCCGACGACAGGCTCACCCGCACCCCCGCGTCCAGGAGCGAGCGCAGGGGGAATTGGCGCTCGGCACGCTTGAGGCCGAGTACCGAGTCGACGGCGTCAGAAAACACCCACTTGAGTATCGGCTGCGCGGACACACCGATGTTGTGGGCGGCGACCCGCCTGATGTCGGAGTCGGTGATAAGGTCGCAATGGACGAGGTAATGGCGCAACTCTTGGGGCTCCTCCTGCCTGAGCCGGGACGAACCCGTCGACGCAGGCCGTGATGGCCCGGTCACCGACCGCGTGGATGGCACACTGGAACCCGTTCTTGTGCGCGAATACGATCATCTTGGCGAGCTCGCGCAGCGTTCTTCGTCGGTCGCCCCCGGTAGCACCAGGCTGCCGTTACCACCGTCGGGGATAGTCTTCATTCATCCAGGCCGTCCCGGTCTGGGGGATCCCGTCGGCGAACAGCTTCATGCCCCCGATCTTGAGCCAGTGGTCCCCGAAGCCGCTGTGGATGCCGATCAGGGGCATGCTCTCCTCGAAATCTCTGAGCGACAGCGCTCCGTACGTCACCGAACAGGTACAGGATGTTCACCCGCAGCGTCAGCGCCTCCTCGTTGTGAAGGTCGTTGTAGACGCTGATGCACTGCGAGCCGAGCAGTCCTCCCTGAAAGCCAGTGCCCCCCGGTCCGAGCGCGGCATCCGTCACGCTGGTGATGCCGCGGGCGTTCATAGCGTTCATCACGGTCCGCACGCCCGCCCGCTTGTTCCTCCCTGCTCCAGGGCGGCACCGCTCTCATCAGATAGGCCCTGCGCAGGCAGCTCGACCAGTATCCCCTGTGGGCTCGCCGGTGACAGAGTCTATGACGATCTCCGAACCCGGCTCCGTGGTCGAGTCGCGGGTGATGCCGGCGAGTTCGAGCGCCCTGGTGTTCGCTATGAGCCGGTGCTGGGTGAAGATCGACCAGGTAGACAGGATTGTGAGGCGCGACCTCGTCCAGATCGCCAACGGCTCAGACGCCGGGAACCATCGGCCAGACACTCGGCGAGGTAGCCGTAGTCCCAGCCGTTCCCCCGTATCCATTCTCCCGGCTTGAGGGTCGGCGGCCCGCGCTCGCACGGCCTCCTTGATGTCGGCGATGGACTTGACGGCGGGGTAGCCTCAGATCCAGAGTAAGCGGCGGCCGGCTACCCCCGTACATGGCCGCGTGGGTATGGGAGTCGTTGATGCCGGGGAGGACAGTCTTGCCCGCGAGGTCGATGATGTCTGGGTCGACTTGCCTGCGAGCTCCCGGATCTCATCTGTCCGAGCCGACGGCGACTATCTTGTCGTCCCTTCACGGCGAGCGCGGAGACCATCGAATCGTTCGGGTCGACCGTGATGATGTTCCCGTTCACGTAGATGGACATCGGTCGTGCGGCGCATATCTCGTCTTTTGGGGGTCTTTCGGCGAAAATGTAATTCGAAAACATGCTGAGTATCCTCCGTCCTCGATGAGGATCTGTCCAGTGACGAAACTCGACGCGTCTGAAGCCAGCCACAAGGCGAGGCCCTTCATTTCTTCAGGCATGCCGCACCTCCCCAGGGGCAGCAGGCGCGCGATGGTCCGCTCCACCTCCGCGACCTCGTGCTCCGGCGTCAAAGGCGTACGGTGGTAGCCAGGGCAGATGGTGTTCACGCGTATCCCCTGGGGGCCGTACTGCCGCGCGGCCACCTTGGTGAGCATGACCAGACCGGCTTTGGCCACGGCGTAAGCCGTTTGTGTATAGATCCACCATCCTGTGTCAGCGGCCACATTCCGCCCACCGAAGAGGTGGTGACGAAGCTCCCTGCCTCCCTCTCGATCATCACGGGAAAGACGGCTCTCATCTGCAGGAAGACTGCCCGCAGGTCGGCGTTCAGCACATCGTCCCAGTCCTCGACCGACTTCTCGTGGATGAGAACGAAGCTCTTCTCGCGGATGCCGGCGTTGGCGAAGAAGACGTCGATGCCTCCGAGTTTGTCGGTCACCGTCCGCACCATGCCCTCGATGTCGGCCTGCTCGCCGACGTCGGCTCTCACGGCCAGGTTGTGCCCACCGTAGCCGGCGATGCTGTCCAGGGTGGCCTGCAGCTTGTCGGGCGAGCGACCCACGCAGGCAACGTTCGCCCCGTACTCGGCCAGCACCTCGCAGATGACCCGTCCCAGGCCAGAGCCGCCGCCGGTAACGACCGCCACCTTGCCGGTCAGATCGAAGAGACGACGGCGGTCCGCGGCTTCAGTGCGATCCCCTTCCCCGGCCGACTGGCCGGGCATCTCGCCGGTCGACGCCATGTCATTCACCCAGGTAGGCCTTGCGCACGTGCTCGCTATGCATGAGCTCGTCGGCGGGCCCCTCCACCACGACGCTGCCCGTCTCCAACACGTAGGCCTTCGTCGCCAGCTTGAGGGCCAGCCGGGAGTTCTGCTCCACGAGCAGCACGGTGGTGCCTGTCGCGTTGATCTCCCTCACGATGCGCCCGATCTCCGTCACCATGAGGGGAGAGAGGCCCATGGACGGCTCGTCCAACAGCAGCAATCGGGGGCTGCACATGACCGCGGCCGCTATGGCCAGCATCTGCTGCTCCCCCCCGCTGAGAGTGGAGGCCTGTTGGCGAGCCCGCTCCTTCAGTCTCGGGAAGTGCACCAGAATCTCGGCCAGGTCCTTCTGTACGGCCTTGCGGTCCTTGCGCAAGAATGCGCCCAATCTGAGGTTCTCCGCCACCGACATGTAGGGGAACAGGCCGCGCCCCTGGGGGACCTGGACCACGCCCATCTTGACGATGCTTTGCGGACTGCGTCCGTCGATGCGCGTGCCGTCGAACCAGATCTCACCGCTCGAGGGAGTCTTCAGCCCGGATATGGACCTGAGGATGGTGGTCTTCCCGGCCCCGTTGCTACCGATGAGAGTGGCGATCTCCCCCTGCTCGACCTGCAGCGAGACACCCTGGACGACCTCGGCGCCCTCGTAGCGGACCCTCAGATCCTTAACCTCAAAGAACATCTGCGTCCGTCCCCAGATAAGCCTCGATCACTGCTGGATCCGCCACGCACTCCCGAGGCGACCCTTCGGTGAGCTTCTGGCCGTAGTTCAGGACCACGGTCCTCACACAGAGCCCCAGGACGGCCTTCATGTTGTGCTCGACCACGATGGTCGTCGTACCCTTCTCCCTGTTGATGGTCTTGACGATGTCGATCATGGAAGCCGTCTCTTCCGCGTTCATCCCGGTGAGCGGCTCGTCCAGCAGGAGAAGCTTGGGCTCGGAGGCAAGGGCTACGGCCACGCACAATTCGCGCTGGCTGCCGTGGGGAAGGCTGGTCGCCATCACGTCGGCTCTATCCGCCAGGCCCACGAAATCGAGCAGTTCCGTGCAGCGGGTCATTACCTCCCGGTCTTTTCTCACGTGGCCCAGATTCCGTATGAGCACCGAGAAGGGGCCGTGGCTGGTGCGCAGGAAGGACCCCGCGACCACGTTGTCGAGGACCGTCATGCTCTTGAACAAGGCGTTCCTCTGAAACACCCTAGCGATGCCCTGCCTGGCCCTCCGATGGGGCGAATGGCGGGTGATGTTGCTCCCTTGGAAGATGATGCTGCCCTTCGATACACGCAAGGTGCCATCGATCAGGTTGAGGAACGTGCTCTTGCCGGCGCCGTTGGGGCCGATAAGGCCAAGGATCTCGCCCTCCTCTACGGCAAGGTCGACCCCGTTCACCGCCGCCAAGCCGCCGAAGTTCCGACTCAGCTTATGTGTCTCCAGTAGTGCCGACGTCCTCACCCCCCTTCGCCTGCGGCAGGTGTCGTGGGGGCGCGACCGACCCGGCGCCTGTCCCTCCAGCCCTTGATCTGCGCCGGGATCCCCACCAGCCCCATGGGCAGGAAGATCATCACCACGATGGCGATGGCCCCCGTAACCATGGGCTGATACTCGGCCACCGAACGGGTGGATTCTGCCACCAGAGTGAGCACGGTGGTCCCGATCAAAGGACCGATGAAGCGGCTCACTCCACCCACGACCATGTACACGAGGAGGTAGATGGACATGGTGACCCCGAACCGCGAGGTAGCGTCGGGGCTCAGATTGTGTTGGAAAGCGGCGAAGAGAGCTCCCGATATACCCGCCATGAAGGCCGAGATGCTGAAATTGATCATCTTGAAGCCGATGACGTTGATGCCCACGGCCCCGGCCAGCGTGCTGTCGTCGCGGATAGCTCTCCATTGGAAGCTGATGTAGGCTCGTTCGAAATGGTAGAGGATCAGTAGGCAGATGATGACCACGCCCACGGCGATGTAGTAGTAGTTGTCGATCGACTTGAAGTCGATCAGGCGCCCGAACAGGGTCACGGGTTCGGGAGCCGGGACCCCCACCAGGCCAAGGGAGCCGCCTGTGAGCGAGGTCCAGTAATAGACCACCAGCCGGATGGTCTCGGCTGTCAGGAGCGTAAGGATGGAGAAGTAGATACCTCTCACCTTCAGGAAGGGGTGCCCGAGCAAGGTGGCTACGGTCGCGGCCAGCAGTCCGCTGACTATCAGCGCCGGCCAGAACGGGAGCCCGCCTTTCATCATCAGGAGAGCCTGGCTGTAGGCACCGATGATCGCGAAGCCCACGTGGCCCAGCGAGATCTCGTTGATGAGGGTGACGCTGCGCAGGGCGCTGACCAGCAGGATGTTGATGGCGAGTAGGGCGAAGACCGTCAGCCAATAGCGGTTGCCGGAGACGATCTGAGGCATCAGGAACACGATCACCACCACCGCGACGGCCACGATGATCTGTACGAGAGAGCGCACGCTCCTTGCCCTAGTCATGGCCGAGGATCCCCTTGGGCCTGAAGAGCAGAACCAGGATGACGATGACAAGCGGGGCCACGGCCGCAGCGGCCGAGCCGAACATGACGGGAACGACCCCGTTGATGAGACCCAGGATGAGACCTCCGATGACCGCGCCGGGGATGCTGCCCAGTCCACCAAGGACGATGGTCACCAGTCCGTTGATCATGGGTAGAGAACCCATGTAGGGCTGTAGCTGCAGGATGGAACCAGCCAGAGCGCCGGCAAGCGCGGCCAGGGCGAAACCGATGGCCATGGCGGCCATGGACATGTGGTTGGGGTTGATTCCCTTGAGATAGGAGCCCTCGCGGTTCTGCGCGCTCGCCACCATGGCCAGGCCCAACCGCGTCTTCTTCAGGAAGCCGTACAGCGCCAGCAGAGCGACCACAGAGAAGGCGATGGCGAGGATGCGGTCCTTGGGCACTCCAGCTCCCGCGAAGTCAAATGAACCCTTGATCAGCGGCGGTAGGCTCTTGGTGTAGAGCCCGAAGCCGACGACAGCGGCACTGCTCAGTATCAGGGTCAGGCCCGTGGAGATCACGATGGAGCTCAACACGACGTCTCGTCCTGGTCGAGGACGAAACAAAGTGCGTTCCAGGATCACGCCGAGAACGGCCATGACCACCATGCTCAGGGCGATGGCCGGGTAGAGTCCTATGTCCTGGCGGGTCAGGTAGTAGACGAGGAACGCCCCCATCATGTAGATCTCACCGTGGGCCAGTTGCAGGATGCCCATGATGCTCAACATGAGCGTGAGGCCCAGGGCCATGAGGACGTACAGCCAGCCCAGCGCGACCCCGTTGGCGAGGGCCTGCAACCAGACGTCGAGTGACTTCACCCCCGGCTCCTTCGCTCTTCGGGGAGGTGGCCGGTCCAGGGAGCGTCGCTGCGCTCTCCGCGATGGACGCCCGTGGACCGGCCTTCCCTCACTGCCGTCTGCCTACCGTCGCCGTGATTACGTCGTCTTGACTGGCCGGGCTATTCCGCCACCGGTTCCTGGAAACCGATGAACTCGAGCACGCCGTTCATGATGCGCGTGATCGGGTACGGCCTGTAGAGGACTCTGTTGACGCCGAAACGGTCCATGCCGCCCATGTTCCCGGCGCCCTCGTTGGTCTGCAGATCGCCCTTGTTGGTCATGGTCTCGAGCGTCGCCAGCACCGTGGCCGGGTCGATGGATCCGGCCTTCTGCATAGCCTGGACGAGGATCCAGGGCATGTCGTAAGCGTGCACCGCGTCGGAAACAAAGGGATCATCGGGCCACTTGGCCGCCCAGCGGTCCATGATTGCCTGCATCTCGGGCGTGGGATGGGTGACGTCCGGGCTGTTCACGACCACGTCGGTGAGAGCGACGGGGTCTTGGACGGTCACCACGAAGACGTCGGCACCGAGCGGCGAGTTCGAGATGAAGGGTCCTTTGAAGCCCAACTGCCGTGCCGCCTTCAGCTGGTCGTTCGCCTGTCCGCTGTTCATGGCGAAGATGATGTCGGGATTCGACGCCACGATGTTGGTGTACGTGGGTATGAAGTCCGTGGTGCCCCAGGACCATTTCTCAGCCATGACGACTTCCATGCCGCGCTTGGTGGCGGAGGCCTTCAACCGCTCCAGCATGTCCTCGTAGCCGATGTCGGGCTGAGACACGCTGATGGTCTTCGCATCCGGGTAGGCCTCGAGCATGTAATCGAGGTCGATGGGCTGGTTCTCGTCGGGGCTGACGGAGAGGCGGCAGAACAGGTCCTTGTCCGCCGACACGTCGGCCTCATGTCCGGGGATGTTGATGTTCGCCGCCGCATAGAGTGCGCCGGCGGGCTGGGTGACCGAGTAGATGGCCGCCACTTCGCTTTCCAGCATAGCCCCGATGACGAACTGCACTTTGTCCTGATTCACGAGCTTGCTGGCTGCCGTGCTGGCGCCTTCAGCCGCACCCTTGCTGTCCTCTTCGATGATCTCGAGTGTGTAGGTGTCGTTGCCGATCTTCACGCCGCCCTCTTCGTTCACGACGTCGGCGTAGATCTCCCAGCCGCGCATGAACGCGAGGGAGGGTATGGAGAGGGGGCCGGTGAGGCCCATGATCATGCCCATCTTGAGGGTCTTGGCTTCTCCGCTGGGCGGAGCCGTCGTCTCGCTCCCCGCCGTCGTCTCCGTCCCGCCGGCGGTGGTCTCGGTGCCGCCCGCGGTGGTGGTGGTTTCCTCATCCTCGCCGCAGGCGACAACGCCGAAGGCCAGCGTCGCCACCACGGCCAGCACCAACAGTAGTACCAGAGTCCTCTTTGCTCGCATCATTCTTCCCCCCAGATTCAGTGCCGTCCAGTACCAGTAGCCTTGGCCGGTACCCCTTGCTCCTCCCGTGTCGGTCACCTCCTTCGCGCCGCCATGGCGGCTGTGCTCCTTCTCGCCAAGTCAGAGGACGTCGATCCCCTCTCTGTAAACCACCTCTCCATCCATGATAGTCATTACGTTATTGATGTGAGTGATCTCATGTGGGTCCACCGTCAGGATGTCTTGGTCGAGCACGCACAGGTCGGCCAGCTTCCCAGCTTCGATAGAGCCTTTTATGTGCTCCTGGCGATCCTGCCAGGCTCCGCCTATGGTGTACATGCGGATCGCTTCTTCCCTCGTGAGGCGCTGATCCGGACTGAAGACCGTCCCGGTGGCCTTGCTCTCCCTGAGTACCGCCGACTGGATGCCCCGCAGCCACGAAGGATAGGTGCAGGGTGCGTCGGAGCTGGCGGCCAGATGGCAACCGGCGTCGGCGATCCAGCGGTAGGGCCACTCCCGCTTCACTTGCTCCAAGCCGACCACCTTGACGTTCATGTCGGAAATGGTCCAAGGAAGAGTGGGCGTGATGTTCACGCAGAGACCGTGCTCGGCCGCCACCGCTGCCTGCTCGGGAGTGATGAAGTCCACGTGCATGATGCAATGGCGCAGACCACGGGGGTCGTCGTTCTCAGCCTTGACCATGGCACCGATGGTGGCTTCGATGGCCAGATCGCCGATGCAGTGCACGCCCACCTGGTAGCCGTGGTGGTGGGCGAAAGCGATCATGTTCTGCAGTTCCCGTCGGCGCTCTTCGTGGGTGTCGCCGGGGAGAACCAGGCTGCCGTGGCCGCCGCCGAGGTATTCGTGGCTCATCCAGGCCGTCCGGTTGGGCGGGATACCGTCAGCAAAGATCTTGATGCCCCCGATCTGCAGCTTCTCGTTGCCGAAACCGCCATGAAAGCCGAGATGGGGCAGCGCGGCCCGCAGGTCAGCCAGGGAGTTGGCGCCGTACTCCCCGAACAGATAGAGGACGTTCACCCGCACGTTCAACTCGCCGCTGTCGAGCAGGTCCTGGTAGACGCCGATGCACTCCGAACCCAGCAGCCCGCCCTGATAGCCATCCCCCCCGGGACCCAGAGCAGGTTCTGTCATGCTGGTGATCCCAAGGGCGGTCATCTCCCGCAGCGCCGCCGCAATAGCCTCCCGCTTCTGCCCTCTGGTAAGCGGCGGGATGAGGGCCATGACCAGATTGCTGGCGGAGAACTCGATGAGAAGACCGGTCGGCTCCCCGGTGGTCGGGTCCTTTTCTATCACGCCGCCGTAGGGCTCGGGTGTGCCGGCATCGATACCCGCCAACTCCAGAGCCTTGCTGTTCACCCACAGCGTGTGCACGGAGAAATCGGCCAGAGCTACGGGATTATCCGGCGAGACTGCGTCGAGGAAGCGACGGTGGGGGCGGAAGGCGGGGTCGGCTACACACTCTTCCAGATAGCCGGCATCCCAGCCCACGCCGCGCACCCACTCCCCCGGGGCTACTGATCCGACCCTCAGCCGCACCTGCTCAACAATGTCGGCGATGGACCTCACACTGGGATAGGCGAGGTCGAGCATGAGCGGTGGCTTCGTCCCCGCCCACAAGGCGGTATGGGTGTGAGAGTCGTTGATGCCCGGCAGGACGGTCCTACCCTGAAGATCGATCACGTTGGTGCTAGGACCGATGAGCGCCCTGATGTCGTCGTCTTCACCCACGCCGACGATCCGATTGCCCTTGATGGCGACCGCTCTCCGGACGGAGAAGACGGCATCTACGGTGATGACGTTGCCGCTCAGAAGCGCGAGGTCACATGCCGGCGAGATGCCCAAGTGCCGCATACCCCCTGTTCAAGACAGACCTGCTCATGCCCTTCTCCGCATTTCAACAGAAGGCCGCTGGCCGAACAAGTATCCGAAAGTATGATTCCGCACCGCGCCGGCGCAGCCTCGGGCGGGTCCCGAGGGGGCGGCTGCGACACTCCGGCCGATCAGTGCAGGGAACCGACTTCCTGACGCACGGCGTGGGCGATGGCCGTGCGCGACCGCACCCCCACCTTCGCCGCGATGCTGTGCATGTGCTTCTTCACCGTGCACTCGGCGATGAACAAAGCCTGGGCGATCTCCCGGTTGCTGCCCCCCGCCATGGCCCGGTCAAGCACCTCGATCTCCCGGTCTGTGAGGGCGAAGCGCTGCTTCAAGGGCTCTCGGCAGTCCTGCTCGCTCGAGGGATCGAGCGTGATGAGCAGACCCGGCCCGCCCCCCTCGATCTCGACGGTCCTCGAGCTCACCCCCAGGTTGCAGCTCTTCGCCAGCGCTTCTGGGTCGCTGAGGGCATAGCCGACGAAGGACGCTGATCCCGGTGCCGGCGCAGACGCCGTTCCTGATGGACTCCCGTGCAGCGGCGACTGTGATCCCTCATAGCTCTCCTCGACGCCACCCCGGGCACGCCCCACCTGGGCCAGCGGCGAACATAGGTCGCGAGCGAGCTCGTTGCAGTAGAGCACCCGTCCCCGGGTGTCGCACACAATCACGCCTTTCTCCTCGGAGGTCTGTAGGACAGAGAGAACCGTGGCCGAGACCATCTTCTCGAGATGATTGCTCACGAACGGGGCGAGCAGATCAAGCACGCGGACCTCCTCAGGGGAAAAGGGCTGTTTGCCCCGGGCGCGATGGAGACAGAGCGCGCCTCGCGCCAGAGACGACCCGGACATGAAAGCCACGAGATCGTAGTGGATGTTTCCCTTCTTCATGAAGTCGTTGTAGAACTCACTGGCCAGCAGCCCGCGGTAGTCGACGACATCCATGAGGTCGGAGGCTATGGTGCCCCGGTCAGAACCGCCGGGCATACCTCTCCGGCCTCTGATGAAGTCCGGCAGCCTCGTGGGGTCGAGATCGCAGTAGTACTCGGCGTACAGCTTTGGCAAGGCCGGATCCTGATTGTGGACGACGAACTCAAGTTGCCTGGTCAGAGGGTTGCAGAGTATCAACACAGCCTGCTCAGCCTTTAGTTCGCCCGCCACGGATTCCAGCAGATGGCAGCAGCCTTCCATGTCCGCCGAAGCAGTGCTGATCTCCTGCAGGGTGCCGATGATGGCGGCACATCGTTCGGGCCGAACCGGCGTGATCCGAGGTGGCCAGGATTCCGTGAGCGGGTAGAGACGGAGGGGGCCCTCCTGGGCGACAGAATCGTGGGACCCGGTGTTAGGCGTGGAACAAGATCTCATGGGACGTGCCAGTCGCTGAGGTTGCGGGCCCTTCTATGGAGCACGGTAGCCTCGATCGATCCCGGGCAACGGGCCACGAAGGGTCATCTCCCCAGCGAAGCGGCCACAAAGCACGGATCGATCGTACCGATGAAGCACGCTCGAGGTTTCCCCCTCCCGTCGGCGTCACAGGTGTAGAACCCCGGCTCCCTTACCAGGTCGAGCCAGCAGCGCTCGTAAGACCAAAAATGCCTATCTGCTCAGTATCCGCATGATGGCGGATATGCTCAGGTCTGTCAATTCTTGAAAGCTGCGGACCTGACCTCCAGCAGCCCGCTACTCCTCGACCCCGGACACCAGCAGCATGGGCGTCTTCTTGATCGAGTGGATGACCTCTTCGGTCACGCTGCCGAACACCATCTTGCTGAGACCCCTTCGGCCTCGCGTCGCCATGATGACAAGCTGGGCAGGCTCGTCCTTGAGGAACTCGATGATGCTCTCGGCCGGATCGCCGTGCAGCATGACGGTCCGGGCCGCGATGCCGGACTGCCGGATCGACTCCGCCTGGAGATCGAGGTAGGTCCCCATCCGCTTGAGTTCGTGGTCCCGTTCCTCGATCGTGGCCAGGCTCGCCACAGTGGTAGAAGGAGGGGGAAAGGCGTGAACGAGGACGATCTCCGAGTCGGCCTCCCTCTGCTCCACGACCCTGCGGGCGTGAGGGATGGCGGCCTCGGACATCTGGGAACCACTCAGGGGGATCACGATCGGGCGGTTGGCAAGAGTGTCGGAGATGACCTCTTCGCGCAGTTCCGACGGAACGAGCCACACCGGTACCTTCGAGGCGTGCACCACCTTGTTCGCCACGGCACCAAGGGAGAACGCCTTTCGCCCCGAGCGTCCGTGCGTGGACATCATGACCAGATCGACATCCGTTTCGTCGATGTACCTGAGGATCTCCTCCGCCGCATCCCCTACCACGACCGTGCCCCGCGCCTGGACGCACTCCTCCAGAGAGCCTGCGGTCGAGTCGGTAGGCGCCGTCTCTCCAGCCGAGGTACAGAGCAGCTCGGCCATGTGCTGGACGTAGGCCCGCCGCATGGGCGCTTGTTCGGCCTCCTGGGGGAAGCTACGTGCAGCAACTCGAGGTCGACGCCGAGCCTTCCGGACAGCTTCTGGGCGTAATGGAACACGACCTCCGCCAACTCCGATCCATCCAGCAAGAGCAGCACCTTCCTGTACACGCCAGACCCCTTCCGCGAGATTTGGTGAGTATCTTCCCGCCCGTATATGCCCAGACTGCGCGCGCACGACACCTCCTTCGGCCGGTCCCTCCAGCCCAGATCACGGGCTCGCCAGCCCCCGGCGCGGCATCCTGGACCCGATAAGTTGTACACTCACACGCGGCCCTTCGACTTCGCGGCCCCAGGACGGTGATCGCATGCAGATACTGAGGAACGTGTTCCGACGAAAGCTTAGGGTCCTCCTGACCATCTTCGGCATCACCATAGGGGTGCTGGCCCTGGTGGTCATGGGAAGCATGGCCGAGAAGATCAACCTTCTAGTGTCCGGGGGCACGCGCTACTACTCCGACAAGGTCACCGTGTCGGCGGACGCCGCCGGGGGCATGTTTGCCAGCAGCCCGCTTTCGCTCGCCAAGTTGGAGGAGATCAAGAAGATCCCCGGCGTCGCGGAAGTGTCCGGGCAGATCTTGACGCTTCTCGACGCCGAGTCCGGGATGTCCTTCGGCATGCCCCCCATGCTCACGGGCAGCGATATGCGCGGGGAGGAATTGGAGAGCTTCGAGGTTACCTACGCCAGGGCCGAGCACTCACGGCCGACGACGTGGGTTCGGTCGTCGTGGGGTCCGACCTCGTGGACACCCTGGGAGCCGAGGTCGGCGGGAGGGTTACCATCCGCGGCGAGCGGTTCGCGGTGGTGGGCATCCTTGACAAGACGCTCACCGCGCCGGACACCTCGGTATGGATGACCCTTCCCGACGCCCAGCGCCTCTTCGTGGGCGACCTACCCGAGATGGTCCGCAACCAGATCGACGCGAGCGACCTGGTGACTTCCTTCACCGTCTTCCCCGCGGAGGGGACAGATCCGGAGGCGCTGGCTGCGCTGATCGAGGAGTCGGTCGACGGCGTCGAGGCCATGGGACCAAGCGCCTTCCAGGAGCAGATCGCCAGCTCCACGGAGATCCTGAACGCCATCCTGTACGGCGTCGCCATCATCTCGCTGATCGTGGGTGGGCTCTCGGTGATCAACACCATGACCATGTCGGTGAGTGAGCGCACCCGCGAGATCGGGGTGCGCAAGGCCATCGGCGCCTCCGACGGCCAGATCGTTCGGCAGTTCCTGAGCGAGGCCGGCGTCATCGGCCTTATCGGTGGACTTGCCGGGTTGATCCTGGGCTGGATCGCGGTCACCTTCGTCAACATGGCTCTGGCATCCTCGAACCTGGACCTCTTCCTTGTGACGCCCCGTCTCGCCATCGGCGCGGTGGCCTTCGCCGTCGTCCTGGGGTTGGTGAGCGGGCTCTATCCATCGCTACACGCCGCGCGCATGAAGCCGGTGGCCGCCCTCCGTTACGAATAGGGAACGGGAGACACGCATATGGAACCTCTGATAAAAGGCATCGATGTACACAAGCGCTACGTCATGGGCAAGGAGAACTACGTCGACGCTCTCCAGGGCTCTTCGGTGGAGGTGGGGAAGGGCGAGATGGTCTCCATCATGGGCCCTTCGGGGTCGGGGAAATCCACGCTCCTCCACATCCTGGGCTGTCTCGATTCGCTGGACTCCGGAGAGGTCTGGCTGGCCGGGCGGCGCGTGGACACGCTGAACGGGAGCGACCTCACGCGACTTCGGCGCGAGGAAGTGGGCTTCATCTTCCAGACCTTCAACCTCGTGCCAAGCCTTAATGCGCTTGAGAACGTGGCCCTGGCCGCTCAATACGCGGGCAAAGGCAGGCGAGAGGCCCGTGAAGCCGCGACGGAGGCCCTCGCCGGCGTCGGTTTGGCGGACCGCCAGAAGCACAGACCGACGGAGCTGTCCGGAGGTCAACAGCAGCGGGTGGCAGTGGCCAGGGCACTGGTGAACAGTCCCCAAGTGATCTTCGGCGACGAGCCCACCGGTAACCTCGACTCTGCCAGCTCGGAGGAGATGGTGCGCATGATGCATCAGATCAACCGCGAGACCGGTACGACCTTCGTGCTGGTCACTCACGCCCCGGAGGTCGCCGAGGCCTGTGACCGAGTGGTGCACATGATCGACGGCCGGGTCAGGGACTGAAGCCGGAAGGCAAGATCGACCCCCACAGGAGGCGGACACTCATGGAATACTCCAGAACTACTCTCTCTCGTACAGAGTCGGCGCAGCATCCGATCTTTCACCCAGGAGCCCGTACCGGACGACGCGGTGGAGAAGATCATCGAGGCGGCGCGGTGGGCCCCTTCGGGGGCCAATTCGCAACCCTGGGAGTTCCTTGTGGTCAGGGAACAGCAGACCAAAGATGCGATGGCCGCCATCGTCAGAGACCTGATGGAGTTGGGCTACAAGGCGGAGCTCACCCGGCCCGAGGAACTGCGCTGGCCTTCCGCCGCCCGTCCGGTGGCCGGCGACCCGCCCTTCAAGAACGCGCCCGTGCTCATCGTGGTGTGCGCCGACCCGCGCGTGAGCAAGTCCTTCCCGCTCCTCACCTACCTGGAGCGAGGGCAGTCGCATCTCGTCTCGGGGATGGCAAGCGCCTTCCTGTACATGACTCTGGCCGCCACCAGCCTGGGCCTGGGGTGCCACTGGGTCAGCCAGGTGGGCCACGGATACGTCTCGGCCAGACTGAAAGAGTTGCTCGGCATCCCCGAGGACTACCTCATCTACGACATGCTCTCTCTGGGTCACCCGGCCATGGAGCCCAAGCCCCGTCTCGTTCGTGACCTTGAGGCCATGACCCACCACGAGCGCTACGACCCCGACAAGTATCGGAGCGACGAGCAGATACGGGAGTGGCTGATCGCCCTGAGGAAGTAGGAGGCGCCGCCTCGCGTTGCGGGCGCCGCCGGAGGCGGCCGCAGGGAGCAGGGAGGCGCGCCTACGGCGCGCCGTCAGTTCCCCCTGGGTCCCGTCTCTATCAGCTCGCTCTCCACGGGTGTCTCTTCCTGAGCATTCGAGACCTGGTCGCCCGACATCAGCTTGGCGAGCTCGACCTCCGGGGGATCGGGAGGTTCCAGGGTGGATTGCCCGCGCATGCAACTCCACACCGGGTTGAACACGCGCGCCGCCTCGGCCGAGTAGGCATCCAGCTCCTTCTGCAGATCGGTGAGCATGACGTCCGCCCCATCGTGGGTGGGGTGGGCGCCGCAGGCCGAGATGATCTCTCGCGAGCATTCGGGGTTATCCAGCCACATGCAGGGCATGAGCAGGTTGTGATTGAAAGGCTGGCGGCGGCGCAGTTCCTGGAAGAAGGGCGAGTTGAAGGCCTCGAGCAGGGTAGTGTCCCTGATGTTGTCGGTGGCGAAGTGGGTGAAGATGCAGGGCTCCACCCAACCCTCACTGTTGATGTGGACGTAGTGCCTGCCGGCGATACAGCCCCCGACCCAGGGTGCGTCGCCCCAGAAGTCGATGGGGAAGTACGGCTTGGTGCTGCGCAGCCGCACTATACCTTGGCGAAACTCCTCCCGTTCCTGAGGCGTCGGCATCAGTTCTACGTTCGGCTCGCGACCTACGGGCATGTAGAGGAAGTGCCAGCCCACCACGGCGCCCTTCTCGATCAGAGGGTCGACGAACTCATCGCTGATGAGCGCGTCCCAATTGCGGCGGGTGACCGTGGCGGAATAACCGAAGGGCACCCCCGCCTGTCCCAGATTGTCCATCACCCGCATCACACGCTCGTAGACGCCCGGGCCCCGGCGCTCGTCGGTCAATTCCTGCGAGCCTTCGACGCTCAGCATGGGGGCGATGTTGCCGATGGCGGCCAGTTCGGTGATCTTGGCGTCGTCCAGCAGCGTACCGTTGCTGAACACCAGGAAATAGGAGTCACGGTTGGCCCGAGCAAAGTCGAGCAGCTCCGGATACAAGAACGGCTCTCCGCCGAGGAAGGTGAACGTGTAGACGCCCATGTCGTTACCCTCGTTCACGATCTTCTGCAGGAGTTCGCGCTCCATCCCCCCGTCGGGAGAGTATTCGGCGGCGTAGCAGCCTTCGCACGTGAGGTTGCAGCGCATGGTCGGGCTGAAAAGGATGGTGGTGGGCGCGATCATGCCGGTCTGCTCGGCCGCAGCCAGACGTTTGGCGAGCCCGCGCAGAAGGGTGTTGACGATGAGAGACTCGATCAGGCGTTCACGGCAGGTGGGGCTCAGGCGAGTGGCCACGTGACGGGAGAGCTGCAGCGCCGGATGGTCTTCCTGGATCATCTCACGGATCATCCTGACCGAAGCCCTATGGGATTCCGGCGTGATCAGCTCGGCGAGCCGGAAGCCACGCAGGATCTTGGCCTTGTCGTCGCTCGTCGACAGCCGGAGCATCTGGTTGATGATGCGCCGCTGCATGACACCGTATAGACCATCGGTCCGACTCACAGATCACCCCGTACGACTTCTGCGGCCCTACGCCCCGGTGTGCGACAGCCAGGAGAAAGAACCTGGCTTCGCCACCTCTCTGACCAGACATTATGGTATCCAACCACCGGAAAGTAAACCGGCCCCCTCGGTCGCGAAGAGCTCGCCGAGCCCGCCCCCACCCTCGCTACGTCTTCGTCTGCGGAGAAATGAGGGGCCGATGCCCTGCGCCTTGGGTCAGTCCGCCGCCGGCGGCACGATGTCGAAACCCTGCTCCGCGAAGTGCTTGTCGACCGTCAGAGCCCGGCGGATACCCAGCCGGCGCATGAGCACGAAGCTGGCCGAATCGACCAGACTCAGGTCACGCCTCCGGGCGGCAAGCAGACCGGCCAAAGCCTGCTCGTAGATCCGGTTGCAGCCGGTCCCGCCAGGCCTGAGGTCGGCCCCACAAGCGCCGGTGAGAAGAGATGGTGGTATCTTGGGGACTGGCAAAATGCCCTGCTCTCATGGAGGATGGGCCGCTTCTCGCGGCAGGATCAGTTCGGAAAAGGGATGGTCGAGTATGTCGGCAGTGGAACAGACAAGAGCGGTCTCAACGGTCACCATCGCTCTTCTGGTGAACGGTGAGACCCATGAGCTCCCCGTGCAGCCTCAATGGACGCTGCAATACGTGCTCCATGAGAAGCTGGGACTGCTGGGCACCAAGGAATTCTGCGCCGAGGGCGCCTGCGGCGCCTGCTCGGTGATCATGGACGGCCGGCCGGTCCTCTCCTGCATGATGCTGGCCATCGAGTGCGGCGGCAGGGATATCGAGACTATCGAGGGCATAGCCCAGGCCGACCACCCGCTCATCGACGCCTACGTGAAGTACAGCTGCATGCAGTGCGGCTTCTGCACCCCCGGCTTCGTGGTCACTGCCAAGGCCCTGCTCGACCGCAACCCCGACCCCACGGTGGACGAGATCAAGGAGGCCATGGTGGGCAACCTGTGCCGCTGCGGCACCTACCCGGCCCACATCAAAGCCATCCAGGAGGCGGCGGCAGTACTGCGGGGCGTGGTAGTCGCCAGCGCCCGGGGAGGTGAGGGCCTTGAGTAGTGACCAGCCGCAGAAGGTGGACCAGAAGCAGCGCATGCTCGACGCCTCCGACAACAAGGTGGCCGACCCCTATCCTTTGGAGGAGTACAAGGTCATCGGCAGGCGCGGCGTGCGCCGCAACGACGGGATCGAGAAGGCCACCGGGGCCGCTCAGTACACGCTGGACGTGCAACTGCCGGGCATGCTCTTCGCCCGCTTCCTTACCTCACCCTACCCCCACGCCAAGATTGTGGGCATGGACACCTCCGCGGCCAGGCAGATGCCCGGCGTACGCTGCATCCTTCGCTACGACGACCCCGAGCTACAAGAGGGCGTGGCCGTCAGCGGACACGAGTTGAACAGCGTGGCCGCCCTTCCCGGCGTAGCCCACTTCCAAGGCATGGAATGCGGCGCTTTCGTGGTCGCCGACAGCGAGGAGATAGCCGAGAACGCTCTCAAGCTCATCAAGGTGGACTGGGAGCGGCGCCCCTTCATCCTCGACGTGGAGAAGGCCATCGAGCCCGGCGCCCCCCTCACCGCTCCGGAGGAATTCCCCGATTCCAACCTGGTGATGGTCTACGAGGAGAAGCAGGGGGATATCGAAAAGGGCTTCGCGGAGGCCGACCGGACCGTCGAGTTCGATTGGACCTTCGGACTCAACACCTGGGTGGGCCCTGAGCGACCCTGCGGGGTGTGGAGATGGAACGGCGACTTCGCCGAGGTGTGGGTCAAGCAGCAGCGCCCCCACATCGCCAAGCGGGCCATCTCCACCTGGTTCGGCGGCATCCCCATGAGCAAGATCGACGTCCACTGCCTCTACCAAGGGGCCAGCTTCGGTGGCTGGAGCCAGATGGCCTGGAACCTGGCCGGCATGTACCTGGCGGCCCTGGCCTCCAAGCGCACCGGTCGGCCGGTCAAGTGGGCCTTCAACCGCCGCGAGGACTTCTACGGCGGCAACATGGACTCGGGCACCTTTAGCACCAAGGTGGGGTTCAAACTCGACGGCACTATCACCTCCGTCTACCAGCGCGCCATCACCCTCAACCAAGACATGCCCATCTTCGGCATCGTGGCCCATCTCATCGAGAACACCAAGATCCCCCACATCCACGGCCGCACCGAAGCCGCCTGGGTCAACAAGGGCCACACCGTCCCCACGCGCTGCGAGATGAACATCAACTGCTATACGGTCAACCTGGTCTTCAACCACGTGGCCGACGCCTTGGGCATGGATCCGGTGGAGGTCTCGCTTCTCAACGACGGGGCCGAGGGCCACGACATGGAGTGGCTGAACGACAAGAAGGAAGAGTTCGGCTTCCAGCGGCGGGATAGTCTCAGGGAGTGCGTGGAGAAAGGCAAGGCCGCCATCGCCTGGGACGAGAAGTGGCACGCCCCCGGTACTAGGCAGTTGCCCGACGGCAAGATGCACGGCATGGCCTTTGCGTGGAGCCATGAATGGGACGACTCGGCCGGCACCAGCGAGATCGGCATGATGTTCGAGCGTAACGACGCCAGCGTCACCATCTTCGGCTGCCGGGCCGACGTGGGCGTGAACGCGGAGACGGCCTATTGTCAGATCGCCGCCGACGAGTTGGGCGTGCCTGTGGAGACGGTGCGCTTCAAGCATATGGACGATGCCGGCTTCTACACCATGACGCCCGACACCTCCACCAACCTGGCCGTCAACGGCTGGGCGGTGAGAAGCGCGGCCCGCATGCTCAAAGAGCGCTTGCTCGAGGTGGCCGTCGCCCCCCGGGCCAAGACCCAGTTGGCGGAGTACCCCCCCGCCTTCCCCGGGCTCGAGCCCGATGAGCTCGACGTCAAGGACGGGGTCATCTTCGAGAAGACCAACCCGGACAACAATATGAGCATCGCGGACTTCATAGGCCCGGGAGGAGCTAACGGCCCCTTGAGCGGTACCGCCGGCGAGCCCTTCTTCAGCAACAAGGAAGAGGGACTGGCCTACCCCATGCGCGGCACTCCCCCCATCTTCGAGACGGCCTGGCACATCCAGCGGGGCTGCTATCTGGGGGTGCGCCTCCGCTTCTGCCGCCAGGCCTACTTCATGGAGGTGGAGGTCGATCCGGAGACCGGGGCCGTCGACATCATCAAGACGGTGACCGTGAACGACGTAGGCAAGGTCATCAACTGGGACGGCTGTGAAGGCCAGGCCTACGGCGGCGCCATCATGGCTATCGGCCGGGGCATGACCGAAGAAGTCATCTACGACGAGCGCACCGGCATCATGCTCAACGGCAACCTGCTCAACTACAAGATCCCGACCATGATGGACTACGGCGACATCGAGACCATCATGGTGGAGACCGCGATGGGCTACGGCCCCTACGGCTCCATCGGCATCGGCGAGGACGTGGCCACGGTGTTGCCGGCCCTCATCGGTCCGGCCGTGCAGAACGCCATCGGCGTGTGGGTGCCTACCTACCCCATAACACCGGACCGGGTGCTCAAAGCGCTCGGCAAAGCGTGATCGCCCGAGCCCAGGGCTGACGAGGAGACTACTTAGATGAAACCATTCAGGCACGTAAGCGCCGAGACCATAGAAGAAGCGACCAGCGTCCTTGCGGATCACGAAGGCAAGGCCCGGATCATCGCCGGCGGCACCGACCTCCTGGGCGAGATGAAGGATTGCATCCTGCCCGACGCCGGCTATCCGGAGATCATCGTCAATATCAAGAACATCCCCGGCCTGGACTACGTCCGCGAGGACAACGGGACCCTGCACGTCGGCGCGCTCACCCGGGTGGAAGACCTGGGCACCGACGCGACGGTCAGAGACAAGTACCCCGCGCTGGCCCAGGCGGCGGCAAGGACGGCCTCTCCCCATATCCGGGAGATGGGCACCGTGGCCGGGAACATCTGCCAGAACAACCGCTGCTGGTACTACTGGGTCCCCGACAACCTCTTTGACTGCCTGCGCAAGGGCGGCAACACCTGCTACGCCCTCACCGGAGACTCCAGGTACCACTCCATCCTTGGCCAGGCCAAGGTGGAAGACACCCTCACCGGCTGCGCCCAGGGCTGTCCCAACAGCATCGATATACCGTCGTACTTGGCCAGCATCCGCGAGGGCGACATGACCACGGCCGCACGCACCCTCCTGCTGCGCAACCCGGTGCCGGCAGTCACGGGACGTGTCTGCCCCCACACCTGCCAGACCGAGTGCGCCCGGGCCGAGTTCGACGAGTCGGTGTCGATCAGGGAGATCGAGCGCTTTGTGGGCGACCAGATCTTGGCCGCCCCAGCCGAGTACTACCAGGCGCCGCTGCGGAGCACCGCCAAGAAGGTGGCCGTCATCGGCTCCGGCCCCTCCGGACTCTCGGCAGCCCACTACCTGCGCCAAGCCGGCCACGAGGTCACCGTCTTCGAGCGCATGCCCGAGGCCGGAGGGCTCCTGGCCTACGGCATCCCCCCCTACCGTCTCCCCCGCGAGGTCCTGCGCAGCCAGATCGCCGCCTTCGCCGGTGAGGGCGTGGAGTTCCGCACGGGCACCGAGATCGACAAGGACGCCTTCGCCCAACTGCAGAAGTCCTACGACGCCATCTACGTCGCCGCCGGCGCCTGGCAGGAGACTGAGGCCGGGATCTCCGGCGAAGAGTGCCTCCTCTCCGGCACCGATGTGCTGCGCAGCGCCGACCTGGAGAAGATGAAGGGCAAGACGGTGGGCGTCATCGGCGGAGGTAACACGGCCATCGACGTGGCCCGCTCCCTGCTGCGCGTGGGAGCCCAGCCGGTGGTCTTCTATCGCCGCACGAGAGACGAGATGCCGGCGCTGGCCGACGAGGTCGCAAAGGCGCAGGAAGAGGGCGTGCGTTTCGAGTTCCTGACCTCCCCCGTGGCGGCCAGTGAAGAGGGCGGCGCCGTCGATCTCACCTGTTGCCGCATGGAACTCGGCGATCTCGACGCCAGCGGCCGGCCTCGCCCGGTCAAGGTCGAGGGTTCCGAGTTCGGTATGCAGTGCGACGCAGTCCTCAAGGCCATCGTGGAGAAGCCGGACTACTCCTTCCTCCCGGACGCGTTCGTGGACGAGAGGAACAGGCTCCAGATCGACGAATCCACGCACGCTCTCGGCGATGGCGTGTTCGCCGGCGGCGACTTCGCCACCGGTCCGGCCACGGTCGCCCAGGCCACCAACGCCGGGCGTGAGGCGGCCCGGAGCATCGACCGCTATCTCATGGGCGCGGCCGTTGTAGCCGAGCAAGAGGCGCCGCTCGCCTGCGCCTATGGCGAAGGCTTCGACGGCTCCTGTCTGCAGTCGTCCTGCCGGGTGAGACCGCCTGAGTTATCGGTAGAAGAGCGGGTGAAGGGCCTCGATGTGGAGGAGACGGGCACGCTCGATTTGGAGGCCGTGCGGGCGGAGACCGACCGCTGCTTCAACTGCGGCTGTGTGGCCGTCAACTCCTCTGACTTGGCTCCGGCGCTTGTCGCCCTGGCGGCCAAGGTCAAGACCACGAAACGGACCATCGCCGCGGAGGACTTCTTCGCCGTGGGCATGAATCGCAGCACCGTGCTCGAAGAGGGCGAGATGGTCCTCGAGGTCCAGGTACCGGCGGCCGCTCCGGGGACCAAATCGGTGTTCAGCAAGTTCGCGATCCGGAAATCCATCGACTTCCCCGTGGTCAACTGTGCCGCGGCGGTCGTGAGTGACAGCGGAGTGGTGAGCTCCGCGCGCATCTGCCTCAACTCCGTCTATGGCGTGCCCTTCCGAGTGACCGCGGCCGAGGAGTCTCTAGTCGGCAAGCGGATCGATGAGACGAGCGCCCAGGAGGCGGCCGAGGCCGGGTTGGCCGAAGCCACAGCCTTGCTCAGCAACAGCTACAAGATCCAGATCGCCCGTACGCTGGTGAAGCGGGCCATCCTTGCCTGTACATAGCAGGTGGCGGACGGCGAAGCGACGGAGCGACGAGCAGCAGGTGAGGGGACGAGCCGAGCGATGAGCGCGAAAGCCGCCATCTTCTACCCGGAACTGAAGAGGCTGGTGGGTGAGACGGAGGAACTGCGGCTGTCAGGGAGCACGGTCGGCGAAGCCCTCGACGACCTCGTCGGCCGTTTCCCGGACGCCGGGAGGCTGCTCTTCAATTCACGCGGCGACCTCCTGAGGCCCGTGCACGTGTTCGTCAACCATGAGGGCATGCGCAAGGCGGAACGATCCCGTCCTCTCAAGGACGGCGACATACTGATCATCGCCGTGCTGGCTTCCGGAGGATAGCGGATGGCGGCGCGGCGTTTCATCGTCATCCACGAGCGGGACAACGTGGCCACAGCGGTGCAGGCACTGCCTGCGCGAGAGGTGGTCGATGTGGAGGCAGACACGGCTCCCGGCTCCGCCGGCCCTCTGACCCTGTGCGAGGCCATACCTTTCGGGCATAAGTTTGCCCTCCGACCTATCCCCGCGGGTGGTCCGGTGGTCAAGTACGGGGAGACCGTGGGGCTGGCCACGGAGGACATAGAGGCGGGGCAGCACGTCCATGTCCACAACGTCGAAGGCATCAAGGGACGGGGCGACAAGATCGCCGTGGCGCCGCGATGAAGTTCTCAGGGTATGTCCGGAGCAACGGCACGGTGGGAGTGCGCAATCACGTCTTGGTCTTCCCCACCGTCATCTGCGCCGCCAGCGTGGCGCAGATGATCAGCGAGTCCGTCCCCGGGAGCGTAAGCATCTCCCATCCTCACGGCTGCGGCCATCTGGGAGCCGAACGCGAGCTCATGCTGCGCACGATGGCAGGCTTCTGCGCAAACCCGAACGTGGGCGGAGTGCTGTTGGTGGGCCTGGGCTGCGAACTGCTGACCACGGAAGTGCTGGCGGCGGAACTGCGCCAGGCCGGCCAGCGCTTCGAGATGCTCGACATTCAGACTGAAGGTGGCACGACGGCGGCCGTCGCCAAAGGCAAAGAGTTGTTGGAGAAGCTCCAAAGGGCCGCGTCCCAAGATCGGCGAACGCCGGTGGACGTCGCGCGACTGACCGTGGGGATGAAATGCGGAGGTTCGGACACCCTTTCCGGCCTGACCGCCAATCCCGCCGCCGGGGTCGCCGCCGACCTCATGGTGGGCGCAGGCGGCTCGGTGATGATCACGGAGATCCCGGAGATGATCGGCGCCGAACACGTCCTGGCCCGGAGGGCCGCCGACGACGACGTCCGTACGCGCCTCTACCACGTCGTGAGCGAGATGGAGAGCGCCATCCTTGCCACCGGCGTCGACGTCCGGGGCTCGGAACCGTCGCCGGGCAATATCGAGGGTGGATTGACGACCCTGGAGGAAAAATCGCTGGGGGCCATCCTCAAGGGAGGAACGACACCCGTCCGCCAGGTGGTCTCCTTCGCGGAAAGACCGTCGCAGCAGGGGCTGGTGGTCATGGACGGGCCGGCTCTGGACGCAGTATGCATCACCGGCATGCTGGCCGCCGGCGCCCAGGTGATCGTGTTCACCACCGGTCGAGGCACTCCCATGGGATCGGCCATCGCTCCCGTCATCAAGGTGGCTTCCAACACGGAGATGTACAGGCGAATGAAGGACGACATGGACCTGAATGCGGGCGCGGTGCTGGATGGTGACGCCTCGCTGGAGGGGATAGGTCGAGACATCTTCGAGAAGATCCTCGCCGTGGCCGGCGGAGAAGAGACGAGGAGCGAGTACCACGGGCACCGGGAGTTCGCCATCCACACCATCGGCCCCGCGGTCTGAGGGGACAAGGGGCCGCCCGAGGTCCTGCCGTCGGCCGAGACGCTACTCGTAGCCCTCGAAACACAGCAGATCGAGGTTCATGCGAGGGCCGCTAAGCCGCTTGCAGATGTCGGCCAAACCAGGCGGCGGCGAGGCGAGCTACCTCCTCCAAAGTGCCCGGTTCCTCGAACAGATGGCTCGCGCCTGGAACGATGACAAGTTCTTTGACCGAGTGTAGGGCCGTGAAAGCCTGCCGGTTCATGTCGATGACGGCAAGATCGTGCCCGCCCACGATGAGCAGCACCGGGACATCGACCCTCGGAAGATAGGGCAGGGCGAGGTCAGGACGCCCACCGCGAGAGACGATCGCAGCGACCTCGTCGGAGCGCGCGGCGGCCGCGAGAGCGGCCGCCGCGCCGGTGCTCGCTCCGAAATACCCCAGCGAGAGGTCCTTCGTGTCGCGGTTCTCCCGCAGCCACCCGGTCACGTCGAGCACCCGGCCGGTGAGCAAGGGGATGTCGAAGCGGAGCTCGGCGGTCAGCTGATCCTCCCGTTCTTCCTCGACGGAGAGTAGATCGAAGAGCAGGGTGGCTATGCCGGCCGCGTTGAGTGTGTGGGCGACGAAGCGGTTGCGAGAACTGAAGCGGCTGCTGCCGCTACCGTGTACGAACAGCACCAGACTCTCGGCCCCCGGCGCTAGACTCAACGTCCCGTTGAGGTTGATAGCGCCTAGGGAGATACCCACCTCCCGCTCGATGGCGTCGGCCGCCCCCGCATTCATAGCGGTTCTTCCTGTCCCAGCCGGCCCCCGGCATGCCAGCCAAACCCGCGGGCCCGCTCGAGAAGGTCGATCACCTCCTGGTCGGAGGTCTGCTCGAAATCCTCGTACCAGGAACCGATGCTGTAGAAGGGAGCCGGCGTCAGAGAACAGACCACCTCGTCAGCTTCTCGACCCAAAGCCGCGCATGTCTCAGCAGGAGCGACGGGCACAGCTACCACGATCCTGGCGGGATCACGGTCCCTCAGCGACCGAACGGCGATGCGCATGCTGGCCCCCGTGGCCAAGCCGTCGTCCACCACTATCACCTGCCTGCCCTTCAGAACGACCGGGTTCGCGTGACCACGGTACAGCCGCTCCCTTTCCTCCAGGCGAGCTTTCTCCCTGGCTGCGATAGCCTCGATCTGCTCTGGAGGGAGTCGCAGCGAGGCGACGATCGAATCGTTCAGCACCCTCGCTCCGCCGCTCGCGATGGCTCCCACCGCCAGTTCTTCTTGTCCTGGAGCTCCCAACTTGCGCACCAGATACACGTCGAGGGGCAGGTCGAGCGACTGGGCCACCTCGAAGGCGACCACGACTCCACCCCGCGGAAGTCCCAGCACGATGGTGTCGTCGCGACCGGCGAAGCGGCCCAGTTCTCGGGCCAGTGCCAAGCCGGCCTCCCGGCGATCCTTCAAGCGCTGCATCCCGTCCGCCATGCGCAGCCTCCCCAGACCTCGACGATCGTCATCGATCCTCCGGTCACGGTCGAGCCTCATGCACATCGGCTCACTACAAGACGGCCTTACCCGGCCGCCGGTAGTTTCATGCCTTAGCGCAAGAAGGCCTGCACCGCCCGATCCAGGAGCCCCTGTACCCGCCCGTCGTCACCCTCCCGGGTGCGGCCGAGCAGGTCCCGTCGCCAGCGGTAGGGCAACGCCTGTTCGCCGTGCAGGGCCCCGACAGCGGCCCCTACCAAGGCGCCGACGGTGTCGTTGTCCTGGGTATCGTTTACGGCTCGGACGATAGCCTCCTCGGGATCGCTGCCGTGAACGGCCAGGATATGAAGAACGCAGGGCACCGTCTCCAGCAGGTAGGCGCCCGAGTGCCGGCGCTCGGCGGACTCCATCACCGCATGCCCTGCGTCGATAGCCGGCAGCACCTCCTCCTCTATCAAGCGGCACAGACTCCCGTCGAAAGAGCCGACCGGCGCGTCGCGGCGGTAAGCGATCCCCGTCTCGACGGGGCGCGCGTAGCGGAGGAAGGTCTCCGGCCACCACCGTGCCGCGGGCGGAGCCGCAGCGTCGCTCCCCGGAGGCCGGCCGGAGGCACCCGCCAAGGGTCGGGAGAGGCATTCGGCCAGAACACCCACGAACCCCACCGACGCAGCCACGGCCGCCTCATCCCGATGGGTAAGGACGGTGGCCGCGATGACGTCGGTCCACAATTCGTTGGTCATGTTGCGCAGATGGGGCAGGATAACCGGGGCGATGCGCATAAGGGCTCCGTTGCCGGCGCTGGCGCGGCCGGCCTCGTACCAGGGCAAGCCCTGGCCCCGGTAGGCGAGCAGAAAGGCGGTCACCGTCTTCCCGATCCCAAAGATGCGGTCGCCCGCGAAAGCCTCGGCGACGTCAGCGGGATCGAGACCCCCGCGACGAAGGAGCGACTCCAGGGTCCAGAAGGCGAGCTGGGTGTCGTCGGAAGGTACTCCCCGGGAGAGCATGTCGGCCCACCAGTTGGGCAGGTAGTCCCGTATCTCGCCGTAGCGCCGCCGTCGCTCGGCCGGGGTCAGACCCTCGCTGGTGTTACCCAGCGCATCACCGACAGCAAGCCCGAGCAGCATGCCCCGCACCCGGTCCTCCAACTCGGGCGTCCCGGGCGGCGTAGGCGGCAACGGGATCGTGCGTTCCACCCAGGGCCGCAGAGTCTGCCAGGCGGGTGATAGGCGGTCGACAGGGCTCATGAGTCAAGCGTGGCAGCAGCTACTAGACGTCTATCTCGGAGGGAGGAGACAGCGGGTCTTCAAACCACTCCTGCTTCCGGAAGGTGGTATCGGCTATGTCGGACAGAGGAAGGCGCAGGTACTTGCCCTGGGCTTCCACCGCCACGCTGCCATCGGCGAGTAAGATCTCGCCACTCCCTTCGAAGAGGCGACGTGGGTCGCCCGTCAGCCGTCCAATCGCCTTGACAGGAGCGTCCAGCGGCACCGGCTTCCGGAATCTCACCGTGAATTCCACGGTCACTCCCCAGGTGTCCGGCTCGCGGATGTTGATCGCCCTGCCGATCGTCTCGTCGAGTATGGCCGAAGCCAAGCCGCCGTGCATGCGTCCTGGATAGCCCTGGTGCTCCGGCCGGGGCTGGAAGATGCCCACCACTTCGCCACCGGCCAGTTCGTAGAAATGCCCCTGCAGGCCAAGGCCGTTATCGACCCCGCATACCACGCACATGCGACTCAGGTTCTGAGCCCTTTCGACCCGGCGGCTCAAGCCTCGGGACCGTCCGCGACTGCGGGCTCAGACTCCCCGCCCGCCAGGTTGGGAGCCTCAGCCTCGAACAAACGCACGCAGTCGGCCATGGCCCCAGGCACGTCGATCTGCTGCGGGCAGGCATCGGTGCACTGGCCACACTCCGTACAGTCCGAGGCCTTCGCCGAACCCCCCAGATCGACGGTGATGTTGTACACGAACCTCTCCCCCAGCGCGTTGCCATAAAGAGAGGCATCGTTGAGGATCCCCAGCACTTTGGGGATGTCGATCCCCGACGGACAGGGCATGCAGTAGCGGCATCCCGTACATGGAACAGCGGTGCGATCGGCGTACACCTGCCTCACCTTCTCGATGAGGTCGAGATCCAGGCCGCTGAGTGAACCTGCGTGAGCGTCCTCCGCGATCCGGACGTTCTCTGCCACTTGCTCCATGGTGCTCATGCCCGACAGCACCAGGCTGACGTCGCGGTCATCCCACACAAAACGCAGCGCCCACTCCGCCGGAGTCCTCTCCACCGAAGCCTCGTCCCAGATGCGCTGGACTTCGTCCGGCACGGGATCGGCCAGTCTGCCCCCCTTGATGGGCTCCATGACGATGACCCCCAGACCGCGCTTGACCGCGTAGCGCAAGCCCGCTCGCCCCGCCTGGCATTCGACGTCCATATAGTTGTACTGGATCTGGCAGAAATCCCAGTCATAAGCGTCGACGATGGGTGCGAAGGCGGCCGCGTCGTCATGAAACGAGAAACCTGCGTAGCGGATCCGCCCGTCGGCCTTCGCTGCCGCCAGGAAGTCGAGGGCCCCCAACTCCTTGAAGCGGGCCCAGGCGCGGGCGTCTATGCCGTGAAGCATGTAGCAGTCCACGTAGTCGGTACGGAGATTGGCCAGTTGCTCGGAGAGAACACTATCCATGTCGGCCCGGGTCTTCACCGACCAGCCGACCAGCTTGGTGGCCACCATGACCCTGTCCCGGTAGCTCCCCCTCCAGAGCCCGGCCAACGAATGATTCGCTCCTCCCGGGGGACGTCACCGAGGAACCGTGGTAGGCGTAGGCGGTATCCACGTAGTTGACGCCGTGATCCAAGGCGTAATGGAGCATCTCCGTGGCCAGGGGGATGTCTATCTGATCGTGGTGGTGGTCGACCACCGGGAGGCGCATGGCGCCGAAGCCCAAGATGGAGACCTTCTCACCGGTCTTGCCGAAGGGGCGGTAAAGCATGGCGGTTCCTTCGCTCTTATCGTAAGACTCAGGGCAAGACTACAGCATCGGGCGACCAGAGGCCCACCCCCGCCGCGCGCGCCGCCCGTTCGGCCTCGGCGAGCGTTTCCTGCATGCGGAGGTTGGGAGGGTACCTCTTCTCCCAGGCGAACCCGTCGCGCACCATCCGTTCGTTGACAAAGACATCTCCCGCCCAGACGTAGGCCAGCAGACGTCCGTGCTGGTCGCGTTCCTCCGTGTCTAAGGAAAGACGCAAGGCGCCAGATCGCAGGAGGTCCTTGTTGTGAGCCGAAGCCTCCGGTCCCAGGTACTCCACGGGTGCATCCGGCTGGACCGACTCAGGCGCATCGATGCCTATGTAGCGCAGCCTCTCTTCTTCTCCATTCGGCATGCGCACGACGATGGTATCGCCGTCCACCACCCGCACCAGGGATGCCGAGACCGTCGACTCCCCGGTGATCTCCGCCGACTCCCCGCCGCCCCGACACCCGAGGCACAGCCAGACCGCTCCCAGGAGGCATGCGAGCAGAAGCGCAGGCAGAACACGGCCGGCCGGCCGAATCCGGAGGCGACGCACTAGGCCCCAGGCCTCTTCACTCAAGCCGACCGTGCGGGTGGCCGTAGCCGCGGCCCGCTAATCCACCGGCTCCGTCTCGTCCGGATCGCCGGAGAAGGAGTCGAGCCTTTGGACCACGCTCTCGAGCATGTCCTCACGCTCTTTGAGGTACTTCTTCAGCTCCCGGGAGTCGGTGTTGGCCAGTTCGAAGATCATCGCTTTGCGGTAGCGGTCGATCACGAAGCGGATGACTTCGATCTCCTTCATGGTGAGTGGGACATCGTAGATATTGGTCATCTCATGCTCCTTGCTCCGCGCGTCGCAGGAAGACTGCTCCTCCCTCCATCATAGGACCGACCGGCCCGCTTCGCGACACCAGGATGTATTGCATATGACTGCGTAATGCAATCTATCTTGCACGATACGCACTTACACAACCCGGCGTCGACACCGACTAGTGGGGAGTGGATCCCCCGTCTACGAGGAGGGTGTGGCAGGTCATGAAGTCGCTGTCCTCCGAGGCGAGGAAGAAGGCCGGACCGGCCAGGTCCTCGGGGATCTCGTTGCGTTCGCTCAACGCCTGGCGTTGCCGATTGGCCACGTACCACTCCTGGGAGTCCTTGGTAAGCTCCAGCTGGGCGGCCGACACCGTGAATCCCGGGGCGATGGCGTTCACCCGGATGCCATACTCGCCCAGTTCTCTCCCCAACGACCTGGTGAAGCCGATCACGCCGCCCTTGCTCGTGCTGTAGTGGATGAACCCTGGCACACCCTGGAAGAAAGTCGAGGAACTGAGGTTGATGATCTTGCCGTACCCCTGGGCTTTCATGTAGGGGAACACGGCCTGGGCACAGAACCACATCCCCCGGACGTTGATGGCCTGCATCTGGTCCCACTCTTCTGGTGTCCACTCGTTGAACGGTCGCCACGCGCCCATAGTGCCGAAGAAGGCGGCGTTGTTGACAAGGATGTCGATCCGACCCCCGAAGGCGTCGGCCACCTGCTCCGCAGCCTTCTTGCACTGCTCCAGGTCGGTGATGTCACAGTGTACGGACATGGCCTGACCACCCGCGGCCATGATCTCCCCCGCGACCCGCGCAGCCCCGTCGGCGTTGATGTCGAGAACGGCCACCTTCGCCCCCTCGGCCCCGTAGCGCAGGCTGATCGCCCGGCCGATGCTGTTCTCGCCCCCACCCCCGGTGACGATGGCGACCTTGTCCCTTAGCCGTTGGGCTCCTCTTTCTTGCTCGCTCACTCGCGCATCCCTTTCCTGAGGTCTCCTCTAACGAGTCCATCCCTCCCGGCATCAATCCTAGCGCATGGGGGTGTCGCCGGAGGCGTGTATCCTTGGCCCCAGACGAGAGACGATCGCGGAAGGACAAGGCGATGAAGTACACGACAGCGAACGTGGGACGGATATTCGTCCTCCGCCTCGAGGACGGGGAGGTGCTGAACGACACCCTTGAAGCCTTTGCCCAGGAGCACGGCCTCCGGAGCGCCCTCGCCTTCTACGTTGGAGGAGTGGCCGCCGGCAGCAAGGTCGTCGTGGGGCCGGATGAAGGGAGCGCGACCGGCGTGGTCCCGCTCATCCACGCCCTCGGGGGTATCCAGGAGGGCTTCGCCCTCGGCACCCTCTTCCCCGACGCGGACGGCCGGCCCGTGCTGCATATGCACTCCGCTTCCGGTCGAGAAGGTGGCGCCACGGTAGGCTGCACGCGGGCGGGACTCACTACCTGGTTGATCGGTGAAGTGATACTGCTGGAGCTCACCGAGGCCCAGGCCCGGCGCGAGATGGACGCGGCCAGCGGGTTCGAGCTGCTCGCCGTCGGACCGCCTGCCGCCGACTGAAGCTGCTACCTGATCGGGGCCCGGCCGACGGCCGGGCTAGACGATACCTCAGCCCGGGGAGGGCAGGAGGAACGACAGCACCACGATCACCAGGCCGAGGAAGCCCATGAGCGGCTGCAGCCAGTGACGGTAGCCTATCAGCGAGACCTGCATTCCGATCCAGGCGATCAGGATGACTCCTGCCTCCAGCGAGACTATCCGCGCGAAAGACGCTTGGATCAGGAGTAGGGCCGCCGCCAGGAGCATGCTCCCGCCCACCACGACAAGCAGCACCAGACCAGGCACGAAATAGGAACGGAACGGCGTGCCTTGCAGATACTCGCGCGGGACCGCGGCCGCACCGGTGAGCGCGTACACGCCTCCGCCCACGGCCGCCACCCCGATGATGATCTCGAGAATGATGAGCGTGGTACGCAGCACCGCTATCCTTCCTTCGTCTGCTGGGTCGCGAGGGCCTGCGAGCGACCGGCGGCCGACCGCTCCTTATCCCTGCGCAACCGCGGCAACGCGAGGCCGAGCCACAGACCTCCGCAGAGCAGGCCGAGCACGACATTGAGTATGCCGATCATCTCAACGCGACCCCACAGCTGCAGCGAGACGATCACTATGCCCAGGCTGCCCATGATCATGCTCGAAGAGCCCATGAGAGCAGATACCGACCCTGCGTCCTCTTCGTGCTGGTCCAGCATCAAATACGTGGCCGGAGGACGCAGGCAACTCATAGAGACTAGCGCTGGGCAGCAACAGTAACGTGAACAGCCAGGGCCCGCTCCCGCCTAGCAGGAGAACAAGGACGCCACTCAGAACAGTAACGCCGAGGCAGCCGGTGATGATGGAGGTGCGCGCGAGCGTTCGTGAGAGCCTCATGTAGACGTAGGGGCCTACGGCCAGGCCCGCGGCGTACACGGCGAAGAAGAAGCTGAAGACCTGGCTGCTCAGACCGAAGGTCTCCTGAAAGATGTACGACGAAGAGGACACGAAGGCCAATCCGGCGATGGTCAACAGCGAGAAGGTGAGGATCAGGCTGGTGAAGGTGCCGTTCTTGAGGACCACCCCCAGACGCCTCAAGGAAGACACCGGTCCGCCCGGAGCCCTGGTCACCAGGGTCTCCCTGAAAGCGATCGAACCGGCCACCACTCCTGCGCCCAGCAAGCCCTGGGCCACGAACGTCCCTCTCCACGAGGTCAGTTCAGCAAGAGCGCTCCCACCATAGGAGCCACCGCGGGAGAGATGATGGTCATCGACTGGACGAACGCGAGGATCGACTCGCGCCTCCTGCCCCGGTAGACGTCCTTGACGATGGCCGTCGCCACAGTACTGGCGGCGCCGGCCCCCACCGCCTGTACCACGCGGAAGAACATGAGCATGAAGATGTTGGGCGAGAGAGCGCACAGGGCGCCCGCCACCGTGTAACAGGTGAGGCCGACGAGGAGTATGGGGCGCCGTCCGTAGCGGTCGCTGAGAGGGCCCCAAACGAGTATGGCGATGGCGTAGAAGATGAAGAAGAGGATGAGGGTGAGATTGGTCTGATACTCGGGAACCCCGAAGTACTCGGTCATGCTCGGGAGCGCGGGGAGATACAGGTCGGTGGACAGGGGGACGAAAGCGCTGAGCAGGGACAAGAACACGATCAGACCCGTACGGCCCAGGCGCCTCTGCTCCGACGACCTGTCGCTCGGTGGCGTCTCCCCTATCGTGTCGGCCTGGGCGCGCAACCGATCAGACTGCCGTCGAGGTCCGGGCGGTCACGGAACATACGGTTCTCGGGTACATCGCGCAAGCACTTCTCCAAAGGTGTTCTCGGGCAGTTTAGCCAGTATGCCCTAATCGAGGGAAGCGCGGCGGGATACATGCCCTCAGCCGCGCTCACGCATCCCTGCCCGGGTTTGCCGGGAGCGAGGACCGGGAACGCTCGACAAGCGGCGACTCGTCACACGGTTGTACGTTCCAAATGGAGGGAGGACCTATGGTCAAACGACGCACGGCGGGCAGGAGGTCTCGGGCTCGCCTTTCACGGATGCCGCGCATTCTCTGCCGCCTCTGTGCTGTTGTTGCTCGCAGCTACTGACCCTTACGGCCTGCGGCTCGTCGGGCTCCGGCGGCAGTGGCGGAGAAGATGGCGACACCACCACGACCACCGGTTCGTCGGCCGAGGGCATCGTCCATCCTCAAGGCCCAGATGAGATAGTCGTGCGGGTGGAGACGGGCGGGGGCTTCGTCCCCGTGGAGTACAACCTCACCGCGACCCCGGAGTTCTCCCTCTACGGCGACGGCCGCGTGATCGAGACCGGGCCGACGATCCTCATCTATCCTGGTCCGGCCCTTCCCAACCTACAGACCACCGTCATATCCGAGGAGGCCATCCAGGGCATCCTGGAGGCGGCCCGTGAAGCCGGCCTCTTCGACCCCACCATCGACTACGGCCAGCCCGGTATCACCGACGTGGGCACGACCACCTTCACCATCAACGCCGACGGGCAGACCTACCGCACCGACATCTACGCCTTGGGCATGGAGGAAGGGGCGGGCGGCCTCACCATGGAGCAGCAGCAGGCTCGGGCGGCGGTGTCCGATTTCCGGGCCAAGCTCATGGATCTCACCGCCTTCGAGACCGAAGAGATCGTTTGGGAGCCCTTCGAGTATGAGGCGCTTGACGTCTACAGCCGGGCCGTAGACCCCGCCGCCTCCCCGGACCCAGCGGACGTGCAGCCCAACAGGCTGGCGTGGCCGCTCGACGACCTCGCCACCGCGGGCGCAGCCGTACAGCCGGAGGGATACAGGCGCGTGACGGTCACAGGCGATGACCTGGCGACCCTGAAGCCGCTCCTCGACGAGGCGACCCAGATCACCATATGGGAGAGCGCAGGCAAGGACTACAACCTGTCCTTCCGGCCCCTGCTACCCGACGAAGCGCCCTAGAAGACGCGGAAGGCGCGCTGCAGCCACCGGGCACGTGGCGGCGCGCCACCGACAGAGACTGCCGGGCCGCCGCGGGCTTTGCCCCGACGGCCCGGCGCTTCTCACCCTGAACGCTAGTCGCGGTCGACGATGCGGATGACGCGATCGTCTCCTTCCTCGGGATCTCCGCGACCGTCGTGGTTGCTGGTGGCGATATAGAGGGCGCCGTCGGGACCCTGGGCGATGGCCCGCAGCCGTCCGAACTCCTCGTCGAACAACACACGCTCCTCGGCTACGGCCGCAAAGTCTTCCGCCTCAGTGGGGATGAGCGCGCGTAGATCGGACTCCTTGAGGGTGACGAAGAGGAAGGCGCCCTGGAGATCGCCGAGCCGGTCTCCCATGTAGAAGAGTGCCCCCGCCGGGGCGATGGTGGGCGTCCAGGTCATGAGGGGGTCTTCGAAGCCGGGCTCAGCCGCCACCCCCCGCAGGTCCGGCCAGCCGTAGTTGCCACCGGGACGCAGGAGGTTCAACTCGTCGTTGTCGCTGGGGCCATGCTCAGTGATGTAGGGCAGACCGGTCAGGGGATGGAAGTCGAGACCCTGCGGATTGCGATGCCCCAAGCTGTAGACCAGCGACAAGGGGTAGGGCTTGTCGAGAAACGGGTTGGCCGGAGCCGGCTGTCCGTCCTTGGTCATACGCAGGACCTTTCCGGCCAACGACTCAGGGTCCTGTGCCAAGCCCCCCTCCCCCGAGTCGCCGGTGGTAACCCACAGATAGCCGTCGGGACCGAAGGCGACGCGGCTGCCGTCGTGGTTCGAACCGGCGGGGATACCGTCGAGAAGCACCGCCTCCGCCCCCAACGCGAGCGTCTGGCCCGGTTCGAACCCCGTCAGTTCGAAGCGGCTGACCCTGTTGGCGCTCTCGCCGGTCTGCTCGTGGGTGAAGGTGACATAGATGTAGGGCGAGGTAGGGAACGCTGGGTCGAGGGCCATCCCCATGAGGCCCCCTTCTCCGCGGGCAAGGACGTCGATACGCCCCACCTCGGCGACCGTGCCCGTAGTCACGTCGGCCACGACGACCCGCCCCTCGCGCTCCGTCAGTAGGAGCCGGCCGTCGGGCAGGAACCTCATCTCCCAGGGGATGCGCAGGCCCTGCACGACGGTCGTGGCCTCCAGGATGGCCCCGCCGCCGGTAGTCTCGGTCGTCGGCCTGGACGTCGACACCACCGTCGACGACGTCGAGCCGCCGGGCTCCGGGGAGACGCAGGCGGCGGGGAACAGCAGCAGGCAGGCCACAACGACCGGGGCAACGATCGGGGCAACGATCTGCGCGGCTCTCCCCGCTGGCCACATTCGACCCCACCCCCTCACGTCCGGCGCGAACTTCTTGACTCGTGTTCTACCCACTGGGACCCCCGGCAACTCAGGATCAGTAGAGCGGCCGACTCCGCATCTAGGCCTCGGGCGATTCGGGCGGTGCTCAGGCGCGCCCCAAGTCCCGGATGATATCCTTCTCGCATGGCCAAGGCTTGTCCTACCCCCAGACCCTTCAGCGCAGTCGCGGGCACGGTGATCTTCCTCACCCTGCTCTTCTTCCTCAGTTTCATAAGTCGCTTCATCTTCTCGCCGCTGATTCCTGCCATCGGGGAAGACATCCCCATCAGCTCGGCACAGGCCGGTACTCTGTTCTTCATGGGCGCCATCGGGGCGCTCATAGGATCGTGGTCGGCGGGGCTGTTCTCGGCGCGGATCACGCACAGAGGAGTCATGTTCATCGCCGCGTTTGGCGCGGCGGCAGGGCTGATCGCCGCCTACTTCGCCGGGACTATCTGGTACCTGGGAGCTGTCCTGATCGTCCTGGGCTTCTTTGCCGGGCTGCAGACCCCCTCCTCTGTGGCGACGATCACGGCGATGGTCAAGCCGGACGACTGGGGAAAGGCCCTCTCGGTCCAACAGTTGGGGCCCCCACTCAGTCTCGTCGCCAGCGGTCTTCTCGCGGCGGCTCTCCTGGCCTTCTTCTCCTGGCAGACGAGCCTGCTCTGGGTCGCCGGGCTGTGTGTGGTCGTGGGTCTGCTGTTCATGGCCTTCCGAGGCGTAGGCTACTTCCCCGGCGACGCGCCCAGCCCCAGTATGGTGGGACCGGTCGTGAGACTGCGCTCCTTCTGGGTCATGATCTTTCTCTTTGCCCTGGCCATGGGAGCGCAGGTGGGCGTTTTCAGCATGCTGCCGCTCTACCTCACCGAAGAGCAGGGCATGAGCACGGGAGCGGCCAACACCTTCCTCGGTCTGGCCAACATCCCTCCCCTGGCCATGGTCTTTATCTCAGGGTGGCTGACCGACCGCATCGGCGCCAAGTGGGCCATCGCCCTGTTCCTCTTTGTCGCAGGAGTGGGCGTCATCTTCACCGGCCTGCTCTCCGGTGTGGGCTGCTTGATCAGCATCGTGGTGGTGTCGGCCTTCGCCGTGGGAGCGTTCCCGCCGGCCTTCAAGGCCCTATCGAACATCGTCCAACCCACCTTCCGAAGCATAGCCACAGCGCTGTGTACGCCCCTGGCCTTCATCATCGGGGGTGGATTGCTTCCGATCGGGGTCGGCCTGATGGGGGAATCGTACTCGCTCGCGCTGGGGCTGGTGATAGTTGGGGTGGTGATCGCCGTCGGGTCGGCGGCCGCTTTCCTGCTGAAGTTCGTGGAGAGGCTGGAAGAGGGATGCTGAGACAGATAGACGCGGCGCGGGCCGAGGGCCCGCGCCGCGTTTGAGGATGAGGATCTGTCTCGCTTCTACTGATACACGGTCGACGTGCCGGAAGGCGCCGGCGTGGCCGTGGTCCCACTCGTACCGTCGCTTGACCCACTGTTAGAGTCGGTTGCCGGGGCATCGTACTCATCGATGAGATCGCGCAGTTCTTGCATCGTATCGCGGACTTCGTCGGCTGCCTTCTGCAGAGACTCGCGCTCCTTCGCCAACTGATCGAGCAGAGTGTCCAGCTTCTGCTGGTCCGCGGTCGACATCTGGCCACGAACTGAGTCGACGTACGATTCCAGGCGTTCCTGCATGTAGCCACGCATGTTCTGGCGTGCCTCGTCGCGTGCTCCGTCGTCACCGGCGAAGCCTCGCATGTGACCCCGGCCGCCGAAGCCGTTTTCGCCGGGATCGCAGTAGGCCTCCGTATCGCCGTCGGTCGACGGGGCAGTGCTGCCGTCGGTCGACGGTGTGGTGCCTGTCGTGTCCGTTGCCGCCCATGCGCCCGCCCCTATGCTGAGTACCAGGATCAGGGCTGCGACGGGCACGACCCACTTGTGCCTTACGATGTTACGGACCTCCATAGAACCTCCCATCTGTGGCCTTTCCACCGGCCACGATCGAGCTTCGGCTCTCCCTGCCATCCGGATGCAGCGGAAGGCGAGCCTGCGTCCTTCAGGAGTCTACCTGCGGCCGGATAAGGCCCGCGTAAGACGCGTCTGCGCCGTTCCACTCGGACACCGCGCCCCCCGTTCCAGGCGAAGGTCTACAATGGGGAACCGGCAGCCCCCTCGGCCTGCCCCCCAGAGGATCGCAGGCGTTCTACCAGGAGGATATCGATGACCGCCAATTCCGTCGATCAGGTGAGGGCCCAGACGCTGGCCCGCTACACAGAGCAGGGTCCCGGCCACATCAACTGCGCCCAGGCGATGGTCGACTTCACCATGGGTATCCTGGGAAGAGACCAGGGCATCATCACAGTGGCCCGCTACCTCGGCGGTGGAGTCAGCGGCATGGGAGGAACGTGCGGCGCGATCACCGGGACGGCCGTGGCTCTTGGACTGCGCGACCACGACACCGCAACCAGCGACCCCGAACTGGTGCCGTCCACGCAGGCCGCCTTGAAGGAACTCATCCGGGCTTTCGAGCAGGAGTTCGGTGCCTGTAGCTGCCGCGAGTTGACAGGTCACGATATGAGTACGCCGGAAGGCATGGAGGCATTCCGAGCGAGCGAGGCCCACGATCGCTGCCCCATCTACGTCGCGTGGATGTGCGACCGCCTTCTCCCCCTGCTCGTGGGCACGCCCGAGTTGGGACAAGGGGACGCGGGTGCGCAGGCCGGGGATGTTCCCGCATGAGCTCGCCGGGCCGCGGATACTCGATCTTCGTCGACACCATCGCCGATATGACCTGGCCGGCCGTGGAGGCCGCCGGGCGTGACAACCAACCCCTGCTCGTACCCGTAGCGGTGGTGGAGCAGCACGGGCTTCATCTTCCCCTGGCTACCGACGTGTACGGGGCTCACGTGCTCAGCTCGCTGGTCAAGGCGGAGTTGCGCAGCAGGGGAATACCATGCCAGATCGCGCCGCCGTACTACCTCGGTCTCAACACGACCACGAGCATGTTCCCGGGTTCGCTCACGGTGGATCCCGATACCATGGTGACCGTTCTCACTGAGATCCTCGAGAATTACGCCCGCTGGGGATTCCGTCGCCAGTTCATCGTCAACCACCACGGCGACGGCCAGCACAACCGGGCCATCGTCCGCGTGATCGAAGGGCTGCGAGGCCGCGACGTCACTGTGACTTACGTCCTGGGCGGACTGCTCAAGGACATCGTCGAGGCCGGCTACGAGACCGCGTTCAAGGAGCCCTTCCCCTTGGTCGGGGAGGAGGTGCTGCGCGTGGCCGATTCAGAAGCCACTGTCGCGGCCCGAGCGCGCCTCACTCGAAGCTCAGGCCTCGATGTGCACGCCGGCGAGCGCGAGACGAGCCTCATCATGCGCTGGGCCCCCGACACCTTACCCGGCGACGTCGACCGAACCGAGATAAGGGCCGTACCTGACTCTCTGCGCGAGTTCGTGGAGGCCGAACGGGAAGGCCGATGGCGAGAGCTATCACCGGCCGGTCATATCGGCGACCCGGCTGCGGCCACCGTGGAAAACGGGGATCTCTACACGTACGAAGCGGCAGATATCGCCGAGGCCATGGCGCGGTCGCTCGGTCGCTGAAGGTCCACCGGCGCCTGCCGCTTGCTGCTGGAAACGCCGGAGGCCGTCTCGTTGCCGAGACGGCCTCCAAAGCTCTCGTATAGCGCTGCGACCCCGAAGGCGCCGCCGGAAGGCGTCAGTCGGGATTCCAACGACTAAAGGCTAACGCCACCTCCGGTCCAATGGTCGCCGCGCATACTGGGCAAACTGTCTATTGGGACCACCTCCTTTCAAACGCTTGGCAGCATTTTACCAGGAAATCGACGCTATCTACTAGTCTTTGTGGGCCCCAGGCGGCCAGTCGTCTTTCAGCAGACGCGACAGCGAACGATCGGCAAGGATGCGGCCCCCCGTCTGGCAACCCGGACAGTAGTCGCATTCGTTATGGGCTCTCACGATGCGTTCGATTCGGGTGCCGCAGACCGGACAGGCTTGGCCGTAACGACCGTGGACGGCCATCTCCGGGCGAAATGCCGTCACCTTCTCCGGGAACTCGCCGGCCATCTCCGTCCGCAGACGATCGGTCCATCCCTTGAGAACCTCTGTCGCTGCTTGATGAAGCCTCGTCATCACCTCGTCGTCCAGGGTAGCCGTGCGCAGGAACGGCGAGAGCCGAGCCTGGTGGAGGATCTCGTCCGAATAGGCGTTGCCGATGCCGCTGATGATGGACGGATCGGTGAGGGCGCGCTTGAGGGTGTGATTCTCCCGCCGTAGCGCCGCCGCGAAGTCATGGTAGGTCGAACCGATCACCTCTAAGCCACCCTGATCGAGCTTCGCTAGGGCCTCGCATCCAGAGAGGATGTGCAGCGCCGCCCGCCGCTTCGACCCCGCTTCGGTGAGGATGAGTGTCCCCGAAGGGAAGTCGAACGCCGCCAACCCGGAGCCGCGAGGGACGGGAGCACCCGGCATCTTCCAGTGCAGGCGACCGGCCACCATAAGATGCAACGCCAGGTAGAGGTCGGGATCGAGGCAGATGATGATTCGCTTGCCCATCCGCTCTACGCTCGTGACCCGGTGGCCGACAACGTCTTGTGGAGCAGGGTTCACGGTCCGAAGGAGAAACGGGCTGACCAGGCGCAGGCCGGTGAACTCTTGCCCCACGATTCGTGAGGAGAGTGCCTCCCTGTAGATCTCGATGTCCGGCAGTTCAGGCATCTGGCCCTCCGGAGTATAGCCCCGCGCGCCGGGCGGCTGCGCCGCCCGGCGGCCTCCGCGGTATCCTGGGGCGATGAGACCGGCCGTTCTTTGCCTTCTGGCACTTGTGCTGCTCCTCCTCTCTCCCGCCTGCGGCGACCGCGAGGCGGTCGGCATCCCCCCCTCGTCAACCGTACCCGCGCCCGCTACTTCCACGACCACCACCCCCACCACGACACCGTCCACGACATCGGCGCCTCCGACTACTCAGCTCGAGCCCGGCGGAGCGCTTGCTCGCGACCATGAGTCTGCGCGACAAGGCTGCGCAGGTGCTTCTGGTGGGCTTCTCGGGCACCGTGGCTTCATCACTCCCGCCCGAGCTACTGGACGTTGGTCCCCCGGGTGGGGTGCTCCTGCTCGGACGGAACGTTCAAAGTGCCGATCAACTGCGCAGGCTGACCGCGGGGCTGCAGGAGGCAGCGGCCGCCGACGGTCGGGGCATCGGTCTCCTGGTTGCCGTCGATCAGGAGGGTGGCCCCGTGGCGCGCATCGGGAACGGGGTGACGCCTGTCCCGGCCGCCCGCACCCTGGGTGAGAGATCGACCCCCGCGGAGGCGGGAGAGTTGGCGGCGCAGACTGCGAAGGAACTGCTGGCGCTGGGCGTGAACGTGAACCTGGCCCCGGTAGCCGACGTGGTGTCGGACCCCAGTTCATTCCTGTACCGCCGCAGCTACTCGGGAGACACGGAACAGGTGGCGGCCTACGTAGCCGCCGTGGTGGCCGGCTACGAGGACAACGGCCTCGCCGCCGTACCCAAGCATTTCCCCGGGCACGGCGCCGCTCGAGGGGACACTCACCAGGGCGTGGCCGTGGCGAAGGCCAGTCGGGGCGAGTTCGAGAGCACGCACCTTCCGCCCTTCATCGCCGGCTTCGACGCGGGCGCGGAGGCAGTCATGGTGGCCCACATCACCGCCGACGCCTACGACTCGGAGCATCCTGCGTCCTCCTCTTCGGCCATCATCGAGGACCTCTTGCGGGGTGAGCTGGGCTTCGACGGGCTCGTCATCACGGACGACATAGAGATGGCCGCGGCCGACGAGACCGGGCCCGAGGTGAGCTCCGGAGCCACCGCCGTCGCCTGTCTCCGCGCCGGCTCCGATCTGATCATCACCCTTGCGACGCTCAGCTCGCAGGAGGAGATCGTGACGGCCATCGTCTCGGCCGTGGGGGATGGATCGCTGAGTGAGGAGCGTCTGGACGAGGCGGTCCTTCGCATCCTGGAGTTCAAGCAGAGGAAAGGCCTGCATCCGTTCGATTAGGCGGAGCACGGCGGCCTCGGCGGGGCCGGGCCTCGTCACGAGGCCCGGCCCATGCGCAGGATGACGCGGCGCGCCGGCCGGCGCGCCGCGCGTCGATGGTCCGGCTATCTCCTCAGCTGTCGAGGATGCTCTCGGCCTCCGCTTTCATCGCATCCATCACGTACTGGATCCCGGATACCTTGGCAGCGTCTTCCGTCAACGCGATGACGTCGCTTCGGGTCAAGGTGTCGAGGCGGAAGCAGCGCGCCCCGGCCATGAACTGGGTCAGGCCGGTTCGCAGCTTGTCGACGAAGGTGTAGATGGCCACTGCGCCGAGAGGCATGCTCCGCATCCGGTCGCCGAACCTGTCCTTCAGGGTGGAGTAGGTGACAAAGATCTCCTCCGGTGTCTGGCCGAACTTCTTCACCGGTGTGGGTAGTTCTTTCCACAGGCCCGGTCGCGACCCGTCGCCGACCACGCCCTCGATGTTGCTGCCCACGAAGCCGGGGATCATGAGTGCACGGCCCATGCACACGGCCTTGAAGTAGGGCGCACCCATCGCCAGCACCTTGAAGATGTGGTCCTCGGTCGAGAAGCCGCCGGCCATGGCCAGATCGGGAGTCCACTCTCCCCGCGTGGCCAGGCGTTTGGCGCACTCGTAAGCCATCGACTGCAGATAGAAGGTGGGCACGCCCCACTCCTCCATCATCCGCCAGGGACTCATGCCCGTCCCTCCCCCGGACCCATCGATGGTGACCAGATCCACACGCGCCTTCGACGACCACTTGATGGCGCGGGCCAACTCCGGATACCCGTAGGCACCCGTCTTGAGGGTGACCCGCTTGACTCCCAGGCGCCTGCGCAGTTGCTCGACCGTGGTCAGGAACTGCTCTTCGTCGATGAAGCCCAGGCGGGAGTGCCGCTCGAACTCCTTGATGCCTCCGGCCCGGAACGAGTCACAGACGTCTGACTCGCCGGGATTCGGAGTGATGATGTAGCCCCGCTTCTGTAGTTCTATGGCCCGATCGAGATCGCGGATCTTGATCTCACCGCCGATGCACTTGGCTCCCTGGCCCCACTTGAGCTCGATCGTCTCGACCCCAAGCTCCTGGACGACGTACTCGGCCACGCCGAAGGCGGTGTCCTCCACGTTGAGTTGCACGATGATGTCGCCGTATTCTCCCTGCCACTCGCGATAGATCCTGACTCGGCGCTCCATCTCCGGAGAGCGCTTGATCCTGCCGTCGGGATAGAACTCGGCCTCCGGATCGATACCGCATACATTCTCGCCCACCACCAGCGAGATACCGGAGACGGCGGCCCCCACCGCGAACGCTTCCCAGTACCGGCGCGCGATGTCCGTGGAGCCCAGAGCCCCCGTGAACACCGGCATCTTCATGCGGATGGGGTTCATGTGACCGTACACGGCTGTGGTGTCGACCACCGGGAAGATGGCTTTGTCCGGGTTGGCTGCGTCGATGGCCTTGGCCCCCCGGGCGAAGCCAAGGATGTTGAGATGCGAGTAGTCGATCGGGTAGACCTTGTCCCCGCCGGCGGTCATGTCGCCGAAGGGACCCGGGTAGATGACCTCCCGGCCGCGGAAGGACGACTTGAATACGTCGCAGTTGCCCTGGCAGTCGGCCATGCACCTGGTGCAGATGCCCGAACTGGCCACGTCTCGCGAGCGGTTTCTGGTCTCCAGTGCCTCGTTCGAACCGGTGTGAGAGAGATCCATGCGCGTTCCCCCTTGCTGATTCTGGCGACTGCCCAACTAAGGCGCTCGACGCTCTGGATGTACCCAGAACGGGCAGCGGCGATACGGGCGCGGCCGTGCAGGATCGGAAGCCCGGTTGGAGGACCAGCGGAGCGGGGCGGGGCCGGCGACGAGGTGGGGCCGGCACCCAAGCCGGCCCCACCCGAAAGACGTCGGAACGAGGGCGGCTAGAGCACCGACTCCACCATGGCCCGTACGTTCTCGGGCTTGGCATCCGCGGGGACATCACAGCCCGAGGAAAGGATGAAGCCGTCCGGGCCCACCTCGCTCAGCAGGCGCTTGCAGTAGTCGGTGACCTGTTCCGGGGTGCCGAGACTGAAGAGGCTCGGCGGGACGTCACCCATGATGCACATGTGCCCTCGCAGCACTTCCTTGGCTTTGAAGATGTCGGTCTTGCTGTCGAGGGAGAGCACGCACTTGCCCTGCGGGCAACTCGACAGCCGTTCGAGGTCACGGTCCCAGTTGGCGTCGAAGTGCAGCACGGGTATGGCTCCCTCTTCCACGGCGGCCTCTACCATAGCCTTGAAGTAGGGGAAGACGAAGCGGTTCCAGAGGCGCGGCGAGACGAACTCACTGGCCGAGCGCCAGCCGCCGATCCACAGCCCCATGAGGCCGAAGGCCCGGATGGTCTGGCGCATCTGCTCGACCAGCGCCGGCAGGGCGGTCTCCATGGCCGCATGCACCTGATCGGCGTGGCGGAAGAGGTCGAGTAGGAACTCCTTCATCGAGCGGCCGCCGCAGAAGTACTCGTAGGGAATGGCAGCCACAGCCGGAGCCATGGGCACCACACCTTTCTCACGGCACATCTCCAAAGAGGCTGGGATGGTCTTGGCGAAACGGGCGAAGGCCTCGAGGGCGCCGGGAAGACGCTCCTGGTAGTAGCGCTCCACCCAAGGGCCCCAACCCTCGGGCACGATGGCGTCGTAATCGTCCAGAGTCATGATCTCGGCCTCGTCGACCTGCCAAAGCTCGTCGTCACGGAAGATCCCTACCCGGGACCTTGACCCGGGAGAGCCACTGGATGCTCAGAGTACTTACGTCATAGGCAGGGCTCTGGATGCCGTCGATATCGCCCAACGACGTGTACGCCTCGATGATGCGCTGGTAGGAGACCTCAGGGGTGGTGGCCACCTCGGTCATCTTCACGCCCAGCGCGCGCGCCGGCCAAGCCGGTCCGTTGGGGACCACGGGTACCCGATCGGGAGTCTTCAGCGCGACCGCGTCACGGATGCGCTGCTCGTGCAGCGCGTAGGCCAGCTTGGTGGCTTCATCAGCCATCTTGTCTCCCCTTCTTTACTGGAAGCCCCGACGCCCTACAGGCCGCTGCTATGGACGAGCGGTTGAGCTTGTCCTGCACCTCCACCTGAGGCGCGGCGATATTGCTGCAGATGTACAGGTCGAACATGTACTTGCCGCCGTCGGAGCAGGCGCCACTGCCCGCCGTAGAGCGGCGTGCCCACCTGCGTTGGCACCACGTGCGCGCTGCGCGGTCAGCCAGCGGGGCAGTGAAGTCGATCGGGCCCGGCGATGGTCATGGGCATGTTGGTCTCGGTGACGCGCTGCATGATCTCTTCTTTGTCGTCCACGTTCGTCGTCCGCTTCAGGACGTCGACCACCCATTCGAAGGTCACGTAATGCAGGATGGGCTGCTGCCACTGCATGTCCATGCGCGCCTCGAAGTCGTCGCACATGCTCCTCGGCGGTCTCGCCGGTGAGGACGACTTGAACGGCAAGGTCGGGTGGAACCACATGGGGCCGCAGAGGCCGTCAGCGCTCTCGCCGATGGCTTCCATGGCCGAGGGGAACAGGGTGGGTTCGATGCCCTCGGCGATCTTCGGCGTCCAGCCCTGCTGCTTGCACCTGCGTCCACATGTTGGTCCTGTCGCAGGCGGGATCATGACGCCGGTCCACGATCTTCGCCACAGACCAGACCATCCTTGACGAACTCGTTCCAGCGCTCGGTGATGTACTTGCCCGGGATACCGAACGCGGCGATAGCACCCGTGAGCGGGTCGACAAAACCGACCTTGATCTCGCGTCCGGTTTCGGCCCCCGTGACTGCGCTGGTGGTGGTGCCTCCGGCGGCCGTGGTGGTCGTGGACTCACCGCCGGCAGCCGCGGCCGTGGTGGTCGTGGTCTCTTCCTCTTCCCCGCAGGCGGCCAGCAGCCCGCCCAAGCCGGCGCCTACCCCGACGGTCGCTCCGGCGATACCGGCGATCTTGAGGAATTCCCGTCTGCTGACAGTTCTCGGTTCGTCTTTCATCTGCTCCATCCTTCCTGCCCGTGATGCCTTACCCATGCGTCCCCCGAGCGCACGGCTCCCTTTCATCACACCAGCGTGCGTTGCCCGCTCCCTGCTTCGGTTCCCGAGAAGCCCGCGCCCCCCTATAATCGAAGAACCGCCCATCGGAAAGGACGACCAGACATGCCCGATGCAGTCGAGAGCACCGCGACACCCTCCACGACTGCCACCGTCGAGATCGACGCCGGGGTCTGCGGCCATCGGGCAACAGTCAGAGCCACCAGAACCGAGGGCTACAAGGTCCGAGTGACGATCGATAGCGACTGCCCACACGTGGCCAAGATCGCCACCGAGGTGGACGAGGTCGACGCCCTGCAGCAGATCGGCCTGCGGAACGGCCTTCCCCCTGCGCTGGAGGCCGCCTATCGCAATTGCATCCACGCGGCCTGCCCCGTCCCCAGCGGCCTGATCAAGGCCATCGAGGTGGCGGCAGGCCTGGCGTTGCCCCGAGACGTGGGCATGTGCATCAGCCGCGACCCCTGATCGGGCGATCGAGCGCGAGACCAACCGGGAGACCACGACGAGCACGGGAGAGACAAGATGAGCACCTCGGCATCACCGACCGGGTCGGTCGGCGAACATACCGTGACCTTCCAGCCGTCGGGTCGGAGAGGACCGGCGGGCGGCGGCGACACCCTACTGGCTGTGGCCCGCGGTCTGGGCGTGGAGATCGAGAGTGCCTGCGGGGGTAAGGGTACCTGCAAGAAGTGCCGCGTACGGGTGGAGACCCCCGAGAGTGTGTCCCCTCCCACCGAGGTCGAGTCGGCGGTCTTCGGCGCCGACGGCCTCGCGGCCGGCATGCGCTTGGCGTGTCAGACGAAGGTGACCGGCAACGTCCGGGTCTTCGTGCCCGAAGAGAGCCGCCGCACCGCCCAAGTGGTGCGCAAGGAAGCCGGCGAGCGGACCGTGCCTCTCGACCCTGCCGTCCGCGCCTATAGGGTCGCGCTACGGCCGCCGACGATGCAGGACGCCATCGCGGACGCCGAGCGGCTGCTGACGGCGCTCGAGGAGACGCATGGGCTGCAGGGCCTCAAGTTCGATTTCCCGACACTTCAGACCCTGCCGAGCGCCCTGCGGCAGGCGGGCTGGGATATCTCGGTGCTCGTCTGGCAGGGCACCTCCATCATCGGCGTCCGGCCCGCGGCAGAGGCCGGACGCGTGCTCGGCCTGGCCGTCGACGTCGGCACCACCACCATCGCCGCCTATCTGGTCGACCTGCAGACGGGGGCCGTGCTGGCCACCGAGGCGGCCATGAACCCGCAGGTCGCCTTTGGGGACGACCTCATCGCCCGGCTTCATCACGTGATCCACGACTTCGCTGCCCTGGGCGAATTGCAGACTGCTGTGATCACAGAAGTGCTCGACCTCGCCCGCAAGGCGGTCGAACGGAGTGGGGCCGCCTTGACCGACATCGTCGACGTGGTGATGGTAGGCAACACGGCCATGCATCATCTGTTCCTCGGACTCGATCCTCGCGCGCTCGGCGCGGCACCCTTCGCTCCCGCTGTGCAGGGGCCGATCGACGCGCTGGCTGCTGAGATAGGCCTGACGTTCCACCCGCGCTGCCGTCTGCACGTGCTGCCGGTGGAGGCAGGCTTCGTCGGCGCCGACAACGTCGGGGTGCTCATCGCCGAGGCACCTTACGAGCAGGACGAGGTCCTCTTGATCATCGACATCGGCACCAACGGCGAGTTGGTGGTGGGCAACCGCACCCGCTCTCTTGTGCCTCGTGCGCCACCGGCCCGGCCCTGGAGGGGTCCCACATCGAGTTCGGCATGCGCGCCGCTCCGGGAGCCATCGAGAGGGTGCGGATCGACCCGGGCACACTCGACGTTCGCTTCAAGGTCATCGGACTCGAGGGTTGGCATACCGGCTATTCGGCCGAGGAGGTACGCGCCCGGGGCATTTGCGGCTCGGGAATCATCGAGGCGGCCGCCGAGATGCTGAAGGCCGGCATCATCCTACCCTCGGGCAACTTCGCGGACCTCTCTCACGAGCGGGTGCTGAAGCAGGACGGGAGACCGCGCAAGTTCGTCCTTGCGTGGCCCGAGGAGACGGCCCTCAACCAGGCCATCACCATCTCCCTCAAGGACATCCGGTCGATCCAGTTGGCAAAAGGAGCGCTGCGAGCCGGCGCGGAGATACTGCTACGCACCTATGGAGTCCCCATGCCGGACAAGGTCATCCTGGCCGGGGCGTTCGGCAACTTCATCGACAAGCACCACGCCCTCGCCATCGGGCTGTTCCCGCAATGCGCGCCGGAAGCGGTCAGTTCCGTGGGTAACGCGGCCGGCGACGGAGCCCGCTACGCTCTTCTGAACCTCGGCAAGCGACGGGATGCGGCCCGGGTGGCCGAAGAGGTGGAGTTCATCGAGTTGGCCCTCGACCCCGACTTCCAGCGGGAATACGTGAAGGCCATGACCTTCGAGCCCGTGGACAGCATAGCGGAGGACTAGACACCCGGGTCGAAGCCCGGCGGCGGCATCCTCTCCCTTGACCTGCGCCTCCTCACCCGGACCGAAGAGGGCCGGGCAGGGGTGCGCTTTCCTTAAGGGCCGGAGCACTTCTTCCGACATTATGAACCAGACATGTTCACTCCAAACAACCAGCAGGTGACGTGAGCCTGGAATTCACCCCCCATATCCTCCCTCTGCTGGGCGCAGCCCTACTGGCGGTGTTACTGCTCCCGACTGCGTGGAAGAACCGGCGGGACCCGATCGCCCTCTGGTTCGCGGCCACCCTCGTTGCCCTCTTCGTCTGGTCGGTGGGGTACACGCTGGAGATCATGGCCGTCCAGGTGCTGGACAAGATCTTTCTGGCTAACCTGCAGTTCTTGGGTGTTCCCGCCATTATCGTCTGCTGGTGGGAGATGATCCGCAGGCACGTGGGCATGCGGCCGGTACCCATGCCGATCTCGGCTATCCTCTGGGCCGTCCCCATCTCGACGGTGATAGTGGCCTTCTGGAATCCCGCGCACCTGTTCCGGGTCAATCCGAGCATCGTGAGCAGGCATACTCCCTTCCCGGTCCTGCACGCCGACTACGGGCCCTGGTACTGGTGGGTTCTCGTTCCCTTCATGTCGCTCGTGACCTTGGCGTCCCTCGTCCTCCTCGCCAGGGCCTTGCTGCGCTCCGACCGCTTTCATCGCCGTCAGCACGCGCTCCTCTTGGTGGCCTTCCTGCTTCCCCTGATGGGGAGCTACTTATACATGTTCAACCTCTCCCCATGGCGGGATTACAACCCTGCCGTCGCGTTGTTGGGGCTATCGTGCCTGCTGGTGGCCGTAGCGCTCTTCCGCTGCCAACTGTTCGCCATGGTCCCCCTGGCCCGCGAGAAGGTGGTCGAGGACCTGGGCGACCCCGTGATCGTGATCGACCGACTGGGGCGCCTCGTCGATCTCAACCGCTCGGCAGAGCGTGTCACGGGCGTCGAACTCAGATCCGCCATCGCCCGGCCGGCCGCTCAGGTACTTCACGCCCACCCGAAGCTCGTGGAGATGCTGAAGTGCCTCCCATCCTCTTCTGCCGACGATGCCGAGAGCACCGATATGACCGTCGAAGGCCCAGGGAGCCCTCGTCATTTCGCGGTCACTTGTTCCCCGGTGACGACCGACAAAGGTGACTATCTGGGCAAGGTGCTGGTGATGCACGACGTGACGGAGCGCGAGAAGCTCCTCGAGCAGACCCGGGAGCTTGCCAATCGCGACGACCTCACCGGGCTGCCCAACCGGCGCCACTTCTTCGAACTCACTGAGAGAGAGTACGAGCGAGCGCGCCGGCATCGCATCCCCCTCACCTTCCTGCTCATGGACGTGGACCACTTCAAGGGCGTCAACGACACGTTCGGGCATCGGATGGGCGATCAGTTGCTGCAGGAACTGGCCGAGGTGTGCAGGACGACGCTGCGCACGAGCGACCTTCTGGGTCGTGTGGGAGGGGAGGAGTTCGCCGTTCTCCTGCCGGAGACCGGGTTGGAGGACGCCATCGAAGTGGCCGACAGACTGCGCGAGGTAGTCGAGTCCCTGCGAGTGACCGCCGATCCCGGCGACGCGATCATAGGGGTTACTGCCAGCATGGGGCTGGCTCAGTTGAACCACGGACGCCTGAATGAAAAGGAGACGTTCCAGACCCTCTACGAGCGGGCCGATAGGGCTCTGTACGCAGCCAAGAGGTCTGGACGCAACGTGGTGGTGGCCTCTCGTGAGACCTCGGGCCTGCTGGCCGCTGTATGATGACGCAGACAAGACTGACCTGGTAACAGCCGGACTCAGTCTATCGATGGAGGGTGCTGCTATTGACCAGGCCCTCGGCGGGGCGGGACAATGCGGCGACAGAGAATGACCGGAAAGCAGCAGCCGGGGGTGTGACGTGCGAGTGAAGCTATCCATTTTGGCCTCGATCGTGGCCATCGTGATCGTCCTGTTCGGTCTCGCCGCGCCGGCTGCCGCCGAGGAGGAAGTCGAGGTCCCGACCGGCCCCTGGCAGGTGCGCCTCATCCCCACGCCGGTGAAGGCGGCCGTCCCGTCTTTCATCTCGGCGGACGGTGACTTGATCGCGTGGACGGCTGCGACTTCCAGCGGTTCTTCCACCTACATGTTCGATCTGACTACCGGACGGAACTCTGCCATCCCCCATCCCCTGCCCGGCTCGTATTTCAATCCCTCCATCAGCGGCTCCAGGGTCGCCTTCCAGGGGGGGCGCACCGGCGCCTTCGACGACGTTTTCGTCTACGATGTCGACACCGAGACGCTGGCCCAGGTGACGCTCAATAGCGCGGCCGGCGATTGGCACGACTGGGACCCAAGGGTTCTGGACGATAGGGTTGTCTGGGAGAAGAACATCCTGGGGACCGACGCGAAGCCCGGGCATCTACCTGCACGACCTGAGCACCGGCACTACCTCCCTGGTACTGGAGGGAGACGATTACCGCGATCCCGATATCTGGGGCGACTACCTCGTTTGCGTTAAGAACGTGAGTACCGGAAGCACAACCGGTCCGGCTTCCGAGATATTCCTCTACAACCTCCTTACGAAGGCGGCGCCCAAGTCGATAGCGGACAGCACCAAGAGCAACGAGCACCCGCGCATCTCCGAGGGACGGGTCGTATACAGCTCCGGTCAACCGTGGACGCCGGGAGCGCCTGATCCCTGGCGCACTCAACAGATCCATCTCTACGACATAACCGCGGGCACCGACGTCACCCTCACCAACAACATCGCAGGGAACCTCAATCCCGCCATCGAGGGCGACCTCATCGCATGGGAGACCAAGCAGCGTCGTCCATCATGGCCTACGACATTGTGCCGCGACCACCATCCAGCTCCCGCTGCAGTCCGACGAGGCCCGCTCACCAGACGTCACCCCGTTCGGCCTGGTCTGGCACGGCGGCAAAGGCCTGTACACGGCCGTTCCGCCGGCCAACGCCACCCGCTTCCCCGACGTGCCCATCATGCACGTGTATAAAGACAGCATCGAAGGCATGGCTGAGGCCGAGATCATTGAAGGTTTCATCAGACGGCTACTTCGGGCCCGAATCCAACGTCACCCGGCAGCAGTTCTCCAAGATGATCGTCCTGAGCCGAGGCCTGGTAGCGACCCTCCTCGACGAGTACTACTTCACGGACGGGAAAGACATCCTGCACATCGAAGGGGAGCTCTACGCCTACCACTATGTGGCCCGGGCGGCTCTGTCCGGTCTGGTCAAGGGCTACAGCGACGGCAGCTTTCGACCGTACACAAACATCAGCCGCGAACAGGTGATAACCATGATCGTACGGGCCGCCAGCACCGTTCTGCAGAATCCTCCCAGCAACTGGTCAGGCGTCCTCAGCTACGCCGACCCCACCCACGGTGAGAACATCCGCGTGGCGGAATACAACGGCCTCCTCAACGGCATCATCGGCCCCGACGAAGGTCTGACCGGCTGGGACACCAAGGACTTCGCCAACCGGGGCGAATGCGCTCAGATGCTCTGGAACATGCGCCTCAAGCTGCAGTTGTAAAGCTGCGCCCGGCTCAGGACCGCGGCGGCTCCTCGGGCAATCCCGGGACAGACGCCGCTGCCGGCGGCACCGGCGGCAAAGATTCGGGCGCCCAGGCCGGCAACGTCCCAGGTGCCGGCGGTGGAGGAACCATGGGCGGCGGGCCGCTTGGGCCGCTCTGCCCGATAGCTATCTGCTCCTTCCTCCGTCTGCGGCGGTCGCGCAGCCAGGCCCAGATAGCCACGTAGGTGGCACCGAAGCCGACCAGCCACAGCAGGCCCAGGATGACGAAGCCTCCCACGGGGATCCAGCGGGCCAGATTGATTATGACCACGCCCACCACCGCGGCCAGCATGACCCGGCCCCGGGTCATCTCCGCGTCGCGGAAGAAGAGCCTACCTACCATGGCTCCCACAGCCACCAACCCGAAGAGGGACAGCAGCGGCAGGCCGATGAACAGCCAGGGGATGACCAGGAGGATGCCGATGATGGTCACGATAAGCACCACGGTGACGATGGGCACCACGATGATCGCCCCGAGTGCTCCCCACCCGAGCGAGGAGAAGAAGTGCCGGCGTACCCGGTCGCTGACGACCGCCACCTGCCTGGGAGCGATGGCAGTGGCGATGACCGCCACCACGGCTAGGAAGATCGTCGACCATACCCAGTTGAGGATGGCGCCCGTGCGCCAGGGCCGCAGGAAAGGATCGCTGACCGAGCCGGCGGTCACGTCGCCCGAGCCTCCCGCAACATCGACGGTCTCGCCCAGCACCCTGGCCCCACGCTCAATCGTCACGTCTCCGAACACCGAAACGAGGGCGGTGTCTCCCGACCGGCCCCGCTCACCGACCCGAGCGGTCGAGGCCAGGGTCACATCCCCACCGACGACGACCACCACGTTCTTCACGGTGCCCTCCACCAGGAGATCCCCGCCGACAACGACCACGTTGTCCCAAACTTCATCCACACCCACCGTGGCGTCCTCAAACACTGCCACCTTCTGGGCGTTCGTATCCGTGTCTGCGCGAACCGGGCTGAGTCCCGCTCCCAGCCATGACAGGACCGTCAACATTAACGCGATCGCCACGACCAGGGCAAAGCCGAGCAAGACAGTTCCCGCGGCCCCAGCCACACGTCTCCTCCACCCCGAGCGAGGAGAGACCGGACGAAACACTCTGCTGCTCATTCTCTGACCTCCACGTCCGCTAGCATCCTACGCACGGCAGCCTAGCCAAAAAGGTCGATGGTCTCGGTCAACTGAAGGACCAAGAGTACGACGATGGCCAGCATGACTATGGCGGCGATGTTCCGCCACAGGCCCCGCGACTTCTTTCCGACATACCTGGGCATCCGAGACTCCCGTAGGCGACCGATACCGCGCTTCCTTGTTGCTTTCCTTGTTGCCATTGTATACAAACACGCCCGGCAGGGAAGAAACCCGAGCGACGTGTATCCCGGCCCGCAGGAGAACGGCACAAGGAGGCCGCATGCCCAACCATCTCGCTGGTGAGAGCAGTCCCTACCTTCTCCAGCACGTCGATAACCCTGTCGACTGGTACCCATGGGGAGGGGAGGCCCTCGAGCGCGCCGCGCGGGAGGACAAGCCCATCTTCCTGAGCATCGGCTACTCCGCCTGCCACTGGTGCCACGTGATGGAGCGGGAGTCGTTCACAGATGTGGCCACCGCGGAATTGCTCAACCGCCACTTCATCAGCATCAAGGTGGACAGGGAGGAGCGTCCCGATCTGGACGCCATCTACATGGACGCCGTGTCCGCCCTCACCGGCGGGGGCGGGTGGCCGCTCAGCGTCTGGCTCACGCCTGAGGGAGCTCCGTTCTACGGAGGAACCTACTTCCCCGAGCGCGCCCGCTACGGCATGCCCTCCTTCAAGCAGGTGCTGCAGGCCCTCGCCGAGGCATGGGCCGGGCGGCGGGAAGAACTCGAAGGAGCGGCCGGACGACTCGTCGCGCGCATGCGCGACTCGAGTCGCGAGACCCGCACGCAGGCCAGACGCCTCCTCGCCGGCGGCGATCCTGCACGGTCGCACCTTGAAGACTATCAGCTCCTCGTTCGACCCCGTCCACGGCGGTTGGGGAAGCGCTCCCAAGTTCCCGCAGCCGGTACTCATCGATCATCTCCTCACCCGCCAGGCGTTGGAGCCTGACCCGGCGATGTGGACGCAGATCGAGAAGACACTGGACGCCATGGCCGCAGGGGGCATCTTCGACCACCTGGGAGGAGGCTTCCACCGTTATTCCACCGACGACGAATGGCTGGTGCCCCACTTCGAGAAGATGCTCTACGACAACGCCCTCCTGGCCCGCTCCTACCTGCACGCCTGGCAACTCTCGGGGAAGGAGAGATACCGGCGGGTATGTGAGGAGACTCTGGACTACCTGCTGCGCGACATGAGACACACCGAAGGCGCCTTCTTCAGCTCCGAGGATGCCGACTCGGAGGGCGAGGAGGGCAGGTTCTTCGTGTGGACCGCGGACGAGATCGACGGAGCGCTGCCGCCCGAAGAGGCGGCAGCGCTCCGTCAGGCCTACGGCGTCACTTCCGCCGGCAACTTCGAAGGCCGCAACATCCTCCACCTCGTGCGAGAGCCGGTAGGCCCCGAGGCGGCGGCCCTGCTGGCCGCCGCCCGCACTCACCTGGTCGAAAGCCGCGATCAGAGAGTGCGCCCCGGTCGCGACGAGAAGATCCTCGCCTCCTGGAACGGCTTGGCGCTGGCGGCCTTCGCGGATGCGGCCCGCGTGCTCGACTCCGACAGGTACTTGGAGGCAGCGCTCTCCTGTGCCTCCTTCCTGGTCGAGAGGCTCGTGCGGGACGGTTGGCGCATCTCGCACTCCTGGAAGGACGGCCGCGCGTCGGCAGGCGGGCTTCCTCGAAGACCACGCCCTGGTCGCCGACGGGCTCCTGGCGCTATACGAAGCCACCTTCGACGAACGCTGGTACGTTGCGGCGCGCGGGTTGCTCGACGCCGTTCCCCTTCACTTCACACGAGAAGGCGGGGGCTTCTACGACACCAGTTCCGACCATGAAGCTCTGGTGGCGCGGCCGCGCTCTCTGGCCGACACCCCTCTACCCAGCGGCAACGCCGCAGCTTGTATGGGCTTTCTCAGGCTCGCCGCCTACACCGGCGATAGCCGTTACCTATCCCTGGTCGACGAGGCCCTCCTCTCGGTCGAAGGCATGCTGACGCGGGCGCCTAGCGCGTTCGCTCATTGGCTGACGGTCGACTATCTGGGAGCCAGAGGCCTGCGGGAACTGGCCATAGTCGGGCGGCCAGGAGCCGAGGATTCACGGCTCCTGGCGAAGGCGGCCTTCGCAGGCTTTCGACCGGATCTCGTCGTCGCGGGACGGGCTCCCGACACCTCGACCGAGGTGCCCTTGCTGCAGAACCGCGAACCCGATGACCAAGGACCGGCCACCGCCTGGCTCTGCCGGCATGTCCAGCTGTCTGCCCGCGATCACCGAGCCCGACAAGCTGTTGGATCTCCTCGCCGAGGTCTGAGCGAGCGGGGACCCTCGCGCCCCCGCTCGCGACTCAGCTCTCGAAGTCGATGACCACCTTCTCGACGTCCCACAGCGGTCTCGATCTTCTCGGCGATGTCGGCCTTGATGACCGCGGCGAACTGGTGATCGGCGGCAGGTCGGCGACGATCCGCACCACGCCGTCCTCGAAGCTGATGTCCTTGACGAGGTCGGTGCGCACGACGTCCAGGCCCCGCAGGGGGTTCATCACGTGGCGCAGGCGCTTCTTGATGACCTCGACAGTGGTCGGCTCGCGCGCTTCGATCAGGCCATGCTTCTCTTCGTAGTCGCGGATGGCGGCCCGCAGGCCCTCGACCGCCAGCACGGAGCAGTGCGCCTTGATCGGCGGCAGGCCGCCCAGCTCGTCCGACGCCTGCTTCCAGGTGATGCTCCTTGGCCTCCTCCAGGGTCTTGCCCTTGGCCATCTCGGTGATGATCGAGCCGGTGGCGATGTTGGAGGCGCAGCCGTACGACTCGAACTTGATGTCTTCGATGACCTTGGTTTCGGCGTCCACCTTGATGTTTACCGCCACCATGTCGCCGCAGGCCGGGCTGCCTTCGGTGGACTTGCCGTCGGGTCCTCCATCTTGCCCACGTTGCGCGGGTGCCGGAAGTGCTCGAGCACCTTCTCGTTGTACGGGAACGCCATGTCACATCCTCCCTGCTCGTCATCCGGCATCAGCGGGCTGATCGCCCGCAATTCTCCGACCACTTCGGCGATGGCCTCGACCACGCCGTCGACGTCCTCGACTGGTGTTGTAACGGCCGAGACTGAACCGCACCGACCCGTGCGCCCGCTCGTGGTCGCCGCCGATGCCCATGATCACGTGGCTGGCCTCCAGCGACTTGCTGAAACAGGCCGAGCCGGTGCTGACCGCGAAGCCGCGCATGTCCAGCTGCAGCGTGATGGACTCGCCCTCCACGTAGTGGAAGGTGATGTTGGCGTTCTGCGGCAGACGGCGAGGTGCGATGGCCGTTGAGCGTGGTGTGGGGTATCTCGGCCAGCGCGCGGTCGAGCAGGCGGTCGCGCAGAGCCATGCAGCCGTCTCGTTCTCTTCGGCGGTCACCAGCTCGGCCGCCGCGGCGAAGCCGACCGCGGCGGGGATGTCCTCCACACCGGCCCGCAGGTTGAACTCCTGGAAGCCGCCGTCCATCCACTTGGCCAAGCGGCGTGCCGGTGCGGATGTACAGGCCGCCGACCCCCTTCGGTCCGTGGATGGTGTGGCCGGCCACGGTCACCAGATCCACCGGGAGCTTGCCCACGTCCAGGGGAAGGCGCGTGAAGGTGTGGGTGGCGTCGGTGTGGAACAGCACCTCCCGTCTCCCGGCAGATCGGCGCGATGGCGGCGATGTCCTGCACGGTGCCGATCTCCTGGTTGGCATGCTGGATGGAGACCAGGATGGTGTCGGGGGCGATGGCCGCGCGCGATCGCCTCCGGGATCGACCAGGCCGTCGCCGTCCACCTCAAGGACGGTCACCCGGAAGCCCTGGCGCTCCAGCGCGGCCGCCGTGTTCAGCACCGGGAAGTCCTCGATCCGGCGAGGTGACGATGTGCCTGCCCTTCTTCTCGCCCAGGGCCATGGCCACACCCTTGATGGCCATGTTGCTGGACTCGGTGCTGCCGGAGGTGAAGACGAACTCCTCGGCCTGCGCGGCGCCCAGCCGTGCCGCGAGCGCGCGCGAGCGGCCGTCCAGCGCCTCCCGCGCCTCGATGCCCATGGAGTAGCCGAACTCCGAGGTGGCGACGGCGTAGGTGTCGAAGAAGTAGGGCTTCATGGCCTCGAGCACGCGCTCGTCCAAGCGCGTGGCCGCGGAGTTGTCCAGGTAGACGGTCGTCACCGAACATGGTCCGGCCTCCTCAGATGAACAGTGTGACCGTGGAGTGACGCGCCTCCTCGATATAGGTACCCACCGCGCAATACTCCTCGATGAGGTCCTGACGCAGCTCGTCGCCTCGATGCCCATTATCTCCATGGTCATGTCGCAGGCGAAGATCTTGCCCCCCAGCTCCTTGAAGTCCTGCGCCAGACGCTCCAGGGAGACGACGCCCGCCTTCTTCATGCGCCGCTTGACCATCGACTTGCCCAGTCCCAGCATGTTCATCTTGGAGAGCGGCCCGCTGTCGAGGCCACCCTTCTTCAGGCGGATGAGGCCCCAGAAGGTGAAGTACAGCGACACCTCCATGCCCATGGCCAGCGCACCGTTGGCGATGATGAAGGCGCTGTATATCTTGTCGAAGTCGCCGCTGTGGACGACGATGGTCATCTTCTCGGCGCCGGGAGACACCTCGGAAGCCGGTGCTACCAAGGGGAGCGGCGAAACGGGAGCTAGCGAAGTATCCTGATCTTCCACGTGTCACCCTCCTCCTCTACACTGAGCAGCTCCAACTCGAGAGCCTTGACGGCCAAGGGGATCTCCTTCTTGGAAGAAGGGTGCGTCCCCACTACCTCCACGACGTCTCCGGGCGATGCCTGCCGCAGCGCTTTGCGCACCTCCACCAGGGGTACCGGACACGTTTCCCCGCGCACGTCGAGCCTGATTTCGGCCATCCGTTCCCTCCTGTCACACAATAGCTGGGCCGATGGAATACGACTCCCACGTTCGACGAGAGTCCCTGTCTTGATTGGCTGGTCTGATTGTACCCACCTCTATGCCATGAAAAAGGCGCCGGTCTCCCGGCGCCTCGAAATGCCTGTTCAGCGGCCCAGAACACCGCGCTGGCGGCCGTATGGTCCCCTAATAGCGCGACCCGCCGCCGCTGTTGTAGCCACCACCGTAGCCACCACTGCCGCCTCCGTAGCCGCCGGGCTTGCGCTGTTCCTGTTCCCGGGCGTTGTCGACGTTGAGGGCCCGGCCGTCAAGGTCCGTGCCGTTGAGAGCCGTCTTGGCCGCCTCGGCCTCTTCGGGAGTGCTAAGCTCCACAAAAGCAAAACCCTTGGGGCGGCCGGTCTGGCGATCGGTGATGACGTTGACGGAGACGACCTCCCCATACTCGGCGAAGGTCTTTTCCAGCGTCTCTTGGGTGGTGCCGTAGGAAAGGTTGCCGACATACAGTCTTGCGGTGCTCATCGCGTCCTCCACAGATCCCAATGACAGATCGCATGCGTTCGGATGCACCTGGGGACGAACGAGTTAGCGAAGCACTGCACGTCGCCGGGAGAGCTTCCTATCGATGCAAGTCCATCATACCCCCAAAAGGTATCTGATATGCAAGTAACGCGCAGACACGCCCAGGATCGTCTTCCCCATGCCCTGGAGCAGCTCAGCACCATAGTCGAGCAGGTCGGCGGCCGAGACCCCGCCTTCTTCCTCGACTTCGACGGCACCCTGTCCCCCATTGCCCCGCGTCCCGACCTGGCATGTCTGCCTAGCCCCACCAGGACGCTGCTGGCCTCTTTGGGGGAGCGTCACGTCGTCTGCATCCTCTCCGGCCGGACCTTGGAGGACCTGACTCGGAAGGTCGCGGTACCGGGAGTCTTCTACGGAGCCGATCATGGCCGCCACATCATCGGACCGGACGAGTCGGGCATCGAGCACGTGGTGGGTGCGGAGGCCAGAGGAGACCTGCGTTCGGCCGCCCGGCTGCTCCGGCAGCAGCTCGCCGATATCGAGGGGGTGATCGTAGAGGCAAAAGGATCTGTCGCTGTCCGTGCACTACCGCTTGACCGCCGGAGTCGCACAGGGCGGTGGTAGCCCGCCGGGTGGAAGAAATCGCCGCCAGCTTCCAGCACCTGGCTCTCGGCAGGGGCAAGATGGTGCACGAACTCCGGCCTCGGGACGGCTGGGACAAGGGTCAGGCCATGCTCTGGCTGCTCGAGCGTTTGGGTCTGACCCGCTCCCAGACCTGCCCGGTCTGTCTGGGAGACGACCTGACCGACGAGGACATGTTTCGAGCGTTGGACGGACGTGGGATCGCGATCGTGGTGGGGAGCGTCGACCGGCCCACGCTGGCACAGTACGTACTCGCCGATGCCTGCGAGGCCGCGCAGTTCCTCGGTAGACTCGACGTGGCACTCGTCTCTCGAGGAGGTCATGATTGAAGGCCGGTGAGAGCGGGTAGCAAACACCCTGACGGGAGAGCCACCCGGCAAGGATGAACATGGTCGAGTTCGCCATCAAGGACTGCGCGGTGGCCAGCATTGCGACGGGTCGGCGCGCGCAGACGCTGAGGGAGTTGCGCGACATCCTCCGCGATATTCACCCCGGCTGCATTTACCACCACTTCTGGGGCACCCTTCTACGACCGCAGTTCTCCAACCGCGAGTACAACAACGACTTCGCCGCTTGGTGCCACCACAGCCTTCATGACAATCCTGCCGCCGAACGGCTCGCAGTCATCGATCCGGCCGACTTCACCGACATGGAGGAGTTGCGCCAAGAGTTAGTCGAGGTCATCGAAGCCCGCCTCGACGAGACCGACCTGGTCTTGTTCACCCGTTCGGACCGGCAGTTCCACTTCGTGCGTGGGGTCATCGTCGTGTTCGACACGGCTCGGCGCCTCTCCCATCCGCACGAGCTACCCAAGGTCCTGCCCGAGATGTCAGTGGGCAGCATCTTCTACCACTTCATCGATGCCCGGCGCCGAGACCCCTTAGGGGTGGACGATTTCCGGGCGTGGCTCATGGGGCTGGGGCCAGAGTATGAGGCCGTCATCGAGGATGTTGCCGAGGTGGACCCCTACTTCGAGTCGCTCTTCGTCCTTCGTGACCGGCTGACGCAGCTGTTCGTACGCCACTTGGCCGATGACGACCCGGCGGCCCCGGTACCATCGCCGGACCGACCCGGGTCGCGTCTCGGATCCCGGTCGATGCCCCGCCCTCCAGCCGGGGAGGAATCTGGCCATGCCTGAGGAGAGACCCACGCAAAGTCTTCTGGAGCGCTACGCCGAGCATGCCGGACTCGACGCGGTGGATCAGCTTCGTCAGCTGGCGGGATTGCTCGACGGCCTAAGGGTCGTGCACGTGAACTCCACCCGCCAAGGCGGAGGTGTCGCCGAGATCCTGGAGTGGATGGTGCCGCTCATGCAGGAACTGGGGCTGGACACCAGATGGGAGGTCATCGAGGGTAACGATGACTTCTTCGCCACCACCAAGTCTTTCCACAACGCCCTGCAGGGCAGGAGCCTGCGTATACCTGAACGTCTCCTCAGGGTCTACGAAGAGGTGAACGCCAACAATGCCGAACGTCTTCGTCCCCTCCTCGAATCCGCGGATATCGTGTTCGTACACGATCCACAACCAGCTCCGCTGCTGAGTCTGTGTTCAGAGCGGCGGGGCAAGTGGATCTGGCGCTGCCACATCGATCTCAGTCACCCATATCGACCCGTCTGGCGCTATCTGCGCCGCTTTGTGGCAGGCTACGATGCCAGCGTCTTCTCGCTCGACGCCTTCGTGCAGCCCCTGCCCCATCCCGTGTTCCTCATCCCCCCCAGCATCGATCCGCTGAGCGCGAAGAATCTTCCCCTCCCCCCCGAAGAGGTCCGGTCGGTCTTGGAGGAGTACGCCATCGACCCGGACCGGCCCATGATCATCCAGGTGTCTCGCTTCGATCGCTTCAAGGACCCATTGGGCGTCATTCAGGCCTACCTCCTGGCCCAGCAGTTCCTCCCCAGCCTGCAGCTCGTACTTGCCGGCGGAGGGGCCGTGGACGACCCCGAGGGTGCGATCGTGCTGGAGGAGGTGCGGGAGGCCGCCCAAGGCTATCCCGACATCCACGTCCTATCGTCGGGCCACTACGGCGACCGGACTATCAACGCTCTGCAGACAGGTGCCGACATAGTCCTCCAGAAGTCGCTTCGGGAGGGTTTTGGCCTCACCGTCACGGAGGCCATGTGGAAGGGCAAGCCTGTGATCGGAGGGAACACCGGGGGTATCCGTCTGCAGCTCATCAACCACAGCACCGGTTTCTTGGTCGACACCCCCGAAGGTGCTGCGATGCGCATCCGCTACCTGATGTTCGACCGCCCCCGTATGGCTCAGATCGGCCACAACGCCCGCGAGTTGGTGCGCCAGAGCTTCCTGATCACGCGGCATCTACGTGAATACCTGACCTTGATGGTAGCCCTCACACACGGCAACGAGGACCGCATCGAACTGGGTTAGCCCTTCGTCCGTCAGTCGGCTGCCGAGGAGGACTCGTGACCACCGAAGCGAGCAAGAGACTCATCGTGGTCTCCAACCGCCTTCCCTACGTCCTCGAGCGAGGGAGCGGCGACAGATGGAACCTGAAGCCGGGCTCCGGTGGTCTCGTGACCGCGCTTCTCCCCGTCTTGCGCAACCGAGGCGGCATCTGGATAGGCTGGCCCGGAGTCTACGATGAGGTGCCCCACCTGGAGCAGGTGTTCGCGCAAGTCGCCCACGGAGCGGGATATGCTCTCAAACCGGTCGCTCTCTCAAAGGACGAGGTCGAGAAGTACTACCACGGCTATTCAAACGAGACCATCTGGCCGCTCTTCCACGACCTGCAGTCAAGCTGCGAGTTCGACCCTGAATACTGGCACACGTACGTGAAGGTCAATCGCAAGTTCGCCGAAGCCCTCATGGAAGACTGCCGGGTCGATGACTTCGTATGGATACACGACTACCAACTCATGGACGTCGCCCACCATCTGCGCGACATGCAATGCGAAGCCGAACTCGCCTTCTTCCTGCACATACCCTTCCCATCGCCCGACATATTCATGAAGCTGCCGGAGCGGCAGGCGGTCCTCAGCTCGCTCCTCTCTTACGACCTGGTTGGCTTCCAGACCCTGCGCGACCGCCGGAACTTCCTGCAATGCGTCCGAATGCTCAGCCGGAATGCGCGCGTCAAGACGGAACGGCACCTGAGTGTGGTCCGGGTCGACGACCAGGAGATGAGGGTGGGCAACTTCCCCATCGGCATCGACGCAACGGGTTTCGCGACCCGGGTTGCTTCCGCCGCCGTGGCCGAGAACACGGCGACGTTCCGCGAACGCTATCAGGGAAGTCGCATGGTGCTGGGCATCGACCGGCTCGACTACACCAAAGGCATCCCCGAGCGACTGCGGGCCTTCGCCAACCTTCTGGAACGCTTCCCAGAGGTGCGGCGGCACATCCGTCTCTTCCAGGTAGTCGTCCCCAGCCGCGTGGGCATCCCCAAGTACGACGCACTCAAGACCGAGATCGAGAGACTGGTTGGCGAGATCAACGGCCGCTACGCGGAGATGGGGTGGGTTCCGGTGCACTACTTCTTCAGGAGCGTCCCTCCCGATGAGCTGCTGGCGCTGTACCGCGCGGCCGACATAGCCCTCATCACGCCCCTCAAGGACGGGATGAACCTGGTGGCGAAGGAGTTCTGCGCCTGCAACCTGGAGGGAGAGTCGGTGCTCATCCTCAGTCAGTTCGCAGGCGCCGCGGCACAACTCGGGCGCTGGGCTCTGGTGGTCAACCCCTATGACGTGGAGCAGACGGCGGACGCTATCTACAACGCGTTCCGTATGCCCGCGGGCGAGCGCCGCTACCGCATGAAGCAGATGCGTCGCAGCGTACGCACCCAGAACGTCTTCTGGTGGGTCGATCAGTTCATGCAGGCCGCCATCAACAAGGAGTTGCGCGACTTCCCCTTGCTCGAGGAATACATCCCCGAACATCACGAGCACCTGTCCCCCAGCGAGACCTAGCAGCCTCCTTGGCGTCGGGTGTCGAGGCTACTCCTGGTCAAGCGCCGTGAGAATGTCCTCCAGTTCCGCCACCCGCCCGCTGAGGGCCGACAGTTCCGACGTGAGACGGCTCGTCGCCTGGGAGACTTTCGACCCTTCCTCCGCACTCAGTTCGTCTTCCTGGATGAGTTCCTCGATCTCGTCGAGATAGAAGAAGGCTTCGTCCAGTTTGAGCTTGGCCTTGTCCAGATTGGCGATGATCTTCTCCACTCTGCCCTCCTCCCGGTCGTCGCCATATTTTACCCTCACCCGCGTGTTTTGCACCCTACCCCACTCTGCGATCCGCGCGGGCGAGCCCCCTGCGCGGACCCGGCGCCTGTTCGGTCGTGGGCTACGGAGCCGGTGGCGCCGGTTCGGCCGCGAGTTCCGGTTCTCTCTCGGAACCGATGCGGGCGACGGTGGTACCCGCGAAGACCAGCATGAAGCCGACGAAGGTACGCCAGGTGAGGGTGTCGTAGCCGACGATCATCGAAACGATCAGGGCGAACACCACTTCGAGGCTCATCAGGACGCCGGCCAGAGTCGGAGGGGTGTAGCGCTGGCCGAGGGCCATGAGCATGTACGCCACCACGCCTCCCATGATGCCCGTCCAGAGGACCGCCCCCGTAGCTTCCCAGCCTGCGAACAGCTTCGGCTGCTCGAAGATGAAAGACGCAGTCAGCGACAAGACGGCGCACACGGCCATCTGCAGTTCGACGAAAGCAATGATGCTGATCCGCGGGGCACCGTAAGCGACTCCCAGGATGTGAACGGCCCAGAAGATGGTCGCGAGGAGCGTGAAGATCTCGCCCCAGCCAAACCCAAACTCCCCGTAGATAGAGAGAAGGGCCAACCCACCCACGACCACGCCGATCCCGAGCGCCAGCATCGGCGAGGGCCAGCGACCGGTGAAGACCACGAGTATGAGCGGGACCACCATCACGTAGAGACTGGTGAGGAAGCCGGACATCGCCGGAGAGATGGTCTGTAGACCGATCGTCTGCAGCACGAACCCGCCGAAGAGAAGGGCGCCGACCCCGCAGCCTATCAGCCAGCCTTGACGGTTGAGTCGCCTCAGCCGGCTCACACTGAACGGGGCCAGCACAACGGCCGCCACCAGGAACCGCAACCCAAGGTAGTAGAGCGGCGGCATCTGCCCCACGGCGAACTTGACCACGACGAAGTTGATGCCCCAGATGACTCCGGCCAGCGCAAGACCCACCTCGGCGGTCAAACGCACACCGCGAGGGGTCTCCACGGCGCACCGCGCGCGGTCGACGCCCTTCCGGCACTGGGCAGAGATGTTCAGAGACATGGGGAGGATGATGCGGCTCCGTTCGTAAGCCGTGGGTGACCTATTGGCTCCAGAAAGTAGCATAGCCGACTCCGTTGGGGGAGAGTCGGCTATGCTGCGGGAAAAGCTGCTAGCTCTGTCACTCGATTGGGAGGGGGGGATCCCAGATCGTGTCTTTCAGTGCTCAGCCTCTTGTAGTTTAGTGCCGCCCTGTTCATAAGTCCAATACATTGTTTATATATATGCTATAAAATTTCCTTATGGAACTGACCCAGCTGCGATACTACGTCACCATAGCCGAGACCCTTAGTTTCACCAAGGCTGCAGACCTCCTGCGGGTCTCGCAGCCCGCCCTGAGCTATCAGATGCGGCAGCTGGAGATCGAGCTGGGAACCCTGCTCTTCAGCCGCGAGCGCAGGAAGATCGCTCTCACTCCGGACGGCCAGCTGTTCTTGCCGCTGGCCCAGGCAGTCCTCTTCCGCGCGGAGGAAGCCGTCCGCGTGTTGAAGGAGCACTTGGGCGTCGAGGCGGGTGAGGTTCACATGGGCACCAACCCCTCCATGGCCGCCTACGTCCTCCCCAGTCTGCTGGCCTCCTTCCGCCGCGACTTCCCTCGAGTGACCGTCCAGTTGCTCGAGGGTGGCGACCTGGAACTGCAGCACGCCGTGGTTGACGGCACCATCGACTTCGCTGTGGTAACTGCCCCCGGCTCACCTCAGACCCTCGACGTCATTCCCCTGGGAGCCGAGGACCTCCTCCTGGCGGTCCCCTTGGGCCATATGCTCGCCGAGCGTAGTGTCGTGAATCTCGCCGAACTCGCCAAGGAGGAGTTCGTCTTCCCCACCAAGTCCTTCAACGTCACCGCCCAGTTCATGGACGCCTGTCGCCGGGTGGGCTTCGAGCCGAAAGTCGCCTACCAGACGGGCTCCTTTGAATCGGTGAAGGGCTTCGTGCGGGAAGGCCTGGGCATCTCCACCCTGCCGCGCATGGCACGCGATGTGGGCGGCAACGACGGGGTGGTGACGATCGACATCGAAGAGGCCCCTACGCGCGAGCTCAACCTCATCCGCACCAAGGACCGCTCGCTCACGGGGGTCACCAGGGCTCTGATCGACCACGTGGTCGTCAGTCTGAGCATGGCACTCCAGGGACCGGGCGCCGCCAACCGCGGGAGATGAGCGGGTAATGCAACGGGGGCGCCCCGGCCTGTGGCCGGGGCGCCCCGTTACGGTCCTTCTCAGCCGGCCCAGCGGACCGGCCGGTCTCCTCTACTCGAGCTTGCCGCCCTTGCCCAGCCAGGGCATCATCGCCCGCAGTTCCCGCCCCACGATCTCGATCTCGTGTTCGGCGTCATCGCGTTTGATGGCGTTGTATACAGGACGGCCGGCCAGGTTCTCCAGGATCCACTCGCGGGCGAACTCGCCGCTCTGGATCTCCTCGAGGATGTACTGCATCTCTTCGCGGACCTCGTCGCTGATGATGCGCGGGCCGCGGGTCATGTCGCCGTACTCGGCCGTGTCGGAGATCGAGTAGCGCATGCCGCTGATGCCGTGCTCATGGATGAGGTCCACGATGAGCTTCAACTCGTGGAGGCACTCGAAGTAGGCCACTTCCGGCTGATATCCGGCGTCGACCAGGGTCTCGAAGCCGGCGCGCACCAGTTCGCTCACGCCGCCGCACAGCACGGCCTGCTCCCCGAACAGGTCGGTCTCGGTCTCTTCCTTGAAGGTGGTCTCGATGACGCCCGCCCGCAGCGCACCTATGCCCTTGGCGTAGGCCAGCGCCCGCTCCCGGGCGTTGCCGGTGGCGTCCTGGTACACGGCCAGCAAGGCCGGCACTCCCCCGCCCTCGGTGTAGACACGGCGGACCAGGTGCCCGGGGCCCTTCGGCGCGATCATGGTCACGTCCACGAACGCCGGAGGCACGATCTGACTGAAGTGGATGTTGAACCCGTGGGCGAACATGAGCATGTCGCCCTCTTTGAGGTTGTCGCGGACGGCGGTCTCGTACACGACCTTCTGCACCTGGTCGGGAACCACCATCATGATGACCTCGGCTGCCGCGGCGGCCGCGTCGGCCGTCATGACCTCGAGGCCGGCCGCGACGGCCCGGTCCCAGGCGGGGGTGCCGGGAGCTTCGGCCACCACCACTTTGACGCCACTATCTCTCAGGTTCTGGGAATGAGCGTGTCCCTGGCTGCCGAAGCCGATGACGGCTATGGTCTTACCGTCGAACAAGCTCAGATCTGCGTCCTTTTCGTACAACATGGGTCCTTGAACCTCCTATGCCTGGTCAGTCAGGGCAGGGTAACACAACATCGGCCGGCGCCGACCTCGACCGCTCCTCTTCTCGCCGGAGACGGGCGCCGGTGCGATCTCTCAGGTGGGGCGCTTGCCCCTCCCCATCGCCAGCCTTCCCGTGCGCATCAACTCCACCACCCCGAAGGGGGCGAGGAGTTCCATGAGCGCGCTCACCTTCTCCCGGGTGCCGGTCAACTCGATTATGAGCACCTCGTTGCCCACATCGACGATCTTGGCCCGAAAGATCTCCACGATCTGCATGATCTCCGAGCGCGAGCCCGCATCGGCCTTCACCTTGATGAGGAGAAGTTCCCGCTCGATGCTCTCCCCGGGCTGCAGGTCGGTGATCTTGATCACGTTCACCAGCTTGTGAAGCTGCTTGGTGACCTGCTCGACGGGTTGGTCTTGCTCGTGGATGGTGATGGTCATGCGCGACACGGCCGGGTTCTCCGTCTCCGCCACCACCAGGCTATCGATGTTGAACCCGCGTCGAGCGAAGAGGCCGGCCACGCGCACCAGCACCCCAGGCTTGTTCTCGACCAGCACGGATAGTGCGTGCTTCATCAGTCCCCCTCCATCATGTCGTGGATGGAACCCCCCGCGGGGATCATGGGATAGACGTTGGCCTCACGCTTGACGCGGATGTCGATGACCGCGGGCGCGTCGGTGGCGAAGGCTACGCGCAGGACCTCCTCCAGTTCCTCGGGCCGACTCGCCCGGTAGCCTTCGGCGCCGTAAGCCTCGGCCAGCTTGACGAAGTCGGGCTGGACGTCCATGCAGGTATTGCTGTAGTGGCACTGCCAGAACAGCTCCTGCCACTGGCGCACCATGCCCAGGTACTGGTTGTTGATGATGCAGACCTTCACCGGCAGCTGGTATTGCACGGCAGTCGCCAGTTCCTGGAGGGTCATCTGGAAGGAGCCGTCGCCGGCGATGTCGATGACCAGCTCACCCGGCCGGGCCACCTGGGCACCGATGGCAGCCGGAAACCCGAAGCCCATGGTCCCCAACCCTCCTGAGCTGATGAAACGACGAGGATGTCGGGAGAGATAGTGCTGAGCAGCCCACATCTGGTGCTGGCCCACCTCGGTGCAGACCACCGCCTCACCCCGGGTCACTTCCCAGATCTTGCTTATGGCCCACTCGGGCATGATCTCGCCGTCCTCGTCCAAACGCACCACCAGCGGATGATCCCTCTTCCAGGTCTCGACCTGCTCCATCCAAGACAGGTGACGCTCCGGACTGAGTTCGAGCTTCTTCAGTTCGGCGAGCAAGGACGCGAGCACCCGCTTGGCGTCCCCCACGATGGGCACGTCAACGGCCACGTTCTTGCTGATCTCGGCCGGGTCGACGTCCACGTGCACGAAGGAAGCCTGAGGCGCGAACGCGGCCAAGCTGCCGGTGACCCGGTCGTCAAAGCGGACGCCCACAGCGACGATGAGATCCGCCTGGCTGACCGCATAGTTGGCGTACTGCGTCCCGTGCATCCCCAGCATGCCCATGGAAAGGTCGTGGTCCTCGGGGAAGCACCCCTTGCCCGTGAGCGTGGTGGTGACTGGGATGTGGCCGTACAGCGCCAGTTCGCGCAACTCCTCGGAGGCATTGGCCGTGATAACCCCGCCGCCCGCATAGATGACCGGGCGCTGAGCGGCGGCGATGACCCGGGCGGCCTCCCGGATCTGCTTGGGATGGCCCTGGGAGGTGGGCTTGTAGCCGGGGAGCTTCATGGCCGGCAGCTCGTCCGGGTCGAAGTCGATCTCTTCCTTGGTGACATCCACCGGGAGGTCGATGAGCACCGGGCCGGGACGCCCCGTGCCGGCGATGTAGAAGGCCTCACGGATGATGCGGGTCAGGTCCTCGGCCCGTTTCACCAGGTAGCTGTGCTTCACGATGGGCAGCGTGATGCCGGTGATGTCGGCCTCCTGGAAGGAGTCGAGACCGATGAGATGGCGGCTCACCTGGCCGGTGAGCGCCACCATGGGCACGCTGTCCATGTAGGCGTTGGCGATAGCGGTCACCAGGTTCGTCGCGCCCGGACCCGACGTGGCCAGGCAGACCCCCACCTTGCCGGACGCTCTGGCGTAGCCATCGGCAGCGTGGCCCGCTCCCTGCTCGTGGCGCACGAGCACGTGGTTGATGTCGAAATCGTAGAGGGCGTCGTACAGGGGGATGACCTGCCCCCCGGGGAAGCCGAATATGGTGTCGACCCCCTCGCGCTTGAGCGCTTCGAGGATCACTCTGGAAGCTTTCATGCTGAGCTCCGTAGTCTCAGGTGATGCGATCTGACACGCGTCCAGCCCACGAGAGCAGAGCGCGCCGGGAAGGATGGCCGCCGGCCGCGGGGTCAGGAGAGGTCGTCCCCTCCACCCAGCACAGCGCCGGTGTCGGCCCCCGACACGAGAGCTACATAGCGGCGCAGCACGCCCGAATGCTTTCGAGCCGGGCGCTGCCACGCCAACTTCCTTTGCTCCATCTCCTCCTCACCGATCTCCAGGGTGAGACTCCGCCCCGGGATATCGATGCTGATCATATCGCCGTCCTTGACCAGGGCGATAGGACCGCCGTCCAGCGCTTCCGGCGCCACGTGTCCGATGCTGGCCCCCCGGCTGGCGCCGCTGAAGCGACCGTCGGTGATGAGGGCCACGCTGGCATCGAGCCCCGCCCCGGCCAGAGCCGAGGTGGGCGTGAGCATCTCGGGCATCCCCGGACCACCCTTGGGCCCCACGTAGCGGATGACGACCACGCAGCCCGGCTCTATGCGGTTCTCCTCGATGGCCGTCATCAGGGTGGGCTCGTCGTCGAAGACCATAGCCGGCCCGCGATGCACCAGCATCTGCGGCAGTACAGCCGATTCCTTGACCACAGCTCCGCGTGGAGCCAGGTTGCCGAACAGCATGGCCAGGCCACCGGTCTCCCGATAAGGACGATCGAGGGGCCGGATGACCTCTTCGTCACGGACCTCAGCGGCCCGGTACTGCGTGGCCATGTCCACGCCCGAGACAGTGGGCACGGTGCCGTCGACCAGGCCGGCTTCATCCAGGCGCTTGAGCACCGCCATGATGCCGCCGGCGCGGTGCAGGTCTTCCATGTGATTCGTGCCCGACGGCGACAGCTTGACCACGTTGGGAGTGGTGGCCGCTACCTCGTTGAAGTCCTCCAGCTTGAGGTCGACCTCGGCCTCGTTGGCTATGGCCATGAGGTGGAGCACCGTGTTGGTCGAGCAGCCCAGAGCGGCGTCGACGGCCAGCGCGTTGCGGAGGGTCGCGGGAGTGAGGAAGCGGCGGGCAGTCCAGCCCTGACGGGCCACCTCGACCGCGGCTGCCCCCGTCTGCCGAGCCAGCACCAGGCGGGCCGAGAACGGCGCGGGGATGGTGGCGTCGCCGGGCAACGACAGACCCAAGGTCTCGGTGACGCAGCTCATGGAGTTGGCTGTAAAGAGGCCCGCGCAGGAGCCGCAGGTAGGGCAGACCGAGTCCTCCAGTTCGCACAGGTCGTCGGCCGTGATATCACCCTTCAGATAGCTGCCTACGCCTTCGAAGATCTGGCTCAGACTGACCTTGCGCCCGCGGTAGTCGCCGGCCAGCATGGGACCGCCGGACACGATGACCACCGGTATGTCCAGACGGGCCGCGGCCATGACCATCCCCGGAACCACTTTGTCGCAGTTGGGGATGAGCACCAAGCCATCCAGTCCGTGCGCCTTGGCCATGATCTCGACGGAGTCGGCGATGACCTCGCGCGACACCAGCGAGTAGTGCATGCCCTCGTGGTTCATGGCCAAGCCGTCGCACACGCCGATGACGTTGAACTCCAGCGGCACGCCGCCTGCCTGCCACACGCCGTATTTCACCTGCTGGGCGATGGTGTTGAGGTGCATGTGCCCGGGGATCAACTCGTTGTAGGAGTTGGCGATACCTATCATGAGCCGCTCGGAGTCATCCCGGCTTACCCCCAGCGCGCGCAGCAGCGAACGGTGCGGGGCGCGAGCGGGGCCGCTATAGACACTCTGGCTGGTGCTCTTCAAGACGTACTCCTTGGAAAGTAACGGACGCGACGGGCCTTCATTTTACTAGATTTTGGGAAGGATGGGAGTCCACGGCGCCTGGAGGACCTGCGGCGGCGGCAGGTAGTGACCGGACGAGGCGCCGGGGCGACACGGGTCTCCCAGTTGCGGATGCTGCCTCGCCCGCGGCCGCTCCGCGGCCCTTCGGCCGTCTCTGTAACGTGGCCACCCCGCGCGCACTCGTGGTACGCTCCAAGTGTCATTGGAGGCGATGGCCGGCGGCGGCGACAGACCGAGGACCGAGCGGCGAGGATGGAGGGGTCATGACCAACGGTGAGCTCAGCGCCCGGCGGGCACAGGTCGTGCCGAAGGGTGCGCCCATGACGGTGCCCGTCTTCATCGCCCGAGCCCACAACGCCACGATCACCGACGTCGAAGGGCGCGAATACATCGACTTCGCGGCCGGCATCGGCGTCATGGCCGTAGGCCACGCCCATCCCAAGGTGGTCGCAGCCGTCAAGGAACAGGCCGAACTGTACTCTCACACCTGCTTCGGCCTCTTCGGCTACGAGTCATACCTGCGGCTGGGCGAGCGCCTCAACGAACTGGCGCCGGGGGACTTCCCCAAGCGCACCTTCTTCATGAACTCGGGCGCCGAGGCCGTCGAGAACGCCGTCAAGATCGCCCGCTACGCCACCAAGCGCAAGTCGATCATCGCCTTCGAAGACGCGTTTCACGGCCGTACCTACATGACCCTGAGCCTGACCTCCCAGGTGGACCCCTACAAGAAGGGCTTCGGCCCCTTCGCTCCCGAGGTCTACCGGATCCCCTACGCCTACTGCTACCGCTGCCCGCTGAACCTCAGCCATCCCTCCTGCGGCTGCCAGTGCGCCACGCTCCTGGAAGAGGCCTTCGCCAAGTACGTGGATGCGGACGATGTGGCCGCGGTGGTGGCCGAGCCGGTACTGGGCGAGGGAGGCTTCATCGTCCCGCCGCCCGAGTACATGGGCAAGATCAAGGACATCTGCGATAGCCACGGCATCCTGCTGATCGCCGACGAGATCCAGACGGGCATCGGCCGCACGGGGACCTGGTTCGCCATGGAGCACTGGGGCGTCGAGCCCGATATCTTGACCACGGCCAAGGCGCTGGGAGGAGGCTTCCCCATCTCGGGGATTACCGGTCGCCAGGATCTCATGGACTCCGTGCACGCCAGCGGCGTCGGGACCACCTACGGAGGCAACCCCACCGCCTGCGTGGCCGGCCTGGCCGTGCTCGACATCATCGAAGAGGAAGACCTGCTGGCCCGGGCGCAGACCATCGGTGAGCGGATACGTTCCCGCTTCCTGGAACTGCAGACACGCTACCCGGTGATCGGCGACGTACGCGGCCTGGGCGCCATGGTGGGGATGGAACTGGTGGAAGATCCCGAGACCAAGAAGCCGGCCGGAGCTTTCGCCAAGACGCTGCGTCAGAAGCTCTTCGAGAACGGAGTGGTCAACATCGGCGCCGGCACCCATCACAACGTCCTGCGCATCCTGGTGCCGCTCACCATCGAGGACGAAACGCTCGACCGCGGCCTGGACATCCTCTCCGATACCATGGACGAGGTGAGCGCCGCGCGCCCGTAGGTGGCCTCGGCAGGAAGACGTGAAGCCATGACCGCGACCTCGACAGCCACCTGGAGCAAGAAGGTCCTCTTTGTCGATCTGAACGACTCCTCGACGCGCGTGGAGCAGGTCGAAGTGGGTGACATGCTGGGGCTGGGCGGCAAGGTTCTGGGCGCCCGGTTGCTGGAACGCTATCTGGGGCCGGGAGTGGACCCTCTCGCCCCGGACAACATCCTCGTGTTTACCTGTAGCCCCATCGCGACACTCGGCCTCTCCGGTTCCGACCGGTTCGGCGCCTTCACCAGGAGCCCCCTCACGGGGATATGGCTGGAGTGCTACTGCGGGGGCTCCTTCGGCCGAGCCCTCACCGAGACGGGGTGGGACGCGGTCGTGCTCCGAGGCGCAGCTGCGGAGCCGGTGCGCCTCCATCTGTCGGCGGCCGGCGCCGAGGTGCTCCCGGCGGGCGGCCTCTGGGGACTTGACCCCGGCACCGTGGAGACCCGCCTGCTGGCCGATCTCCCCCGGCGCTCGGCCGCGCTCGTCATCGGCGTGGCCGGCGAGAATCTTGTCCGTATCGCCTCGGTGATGCACGAGGAAGCCCATGCCTTAGGCAGAGGCGGCATGGGAGCCGTGTTCGGCAGCAAGAAGCTCAAGGCCGTCACCGTCACCTCTCCCGGCCCCCTGAAACGAGAGGTAGGCGAAGAGTTCGCCCTCCTCCGCCGGGAACTGTCCAAGCTCGCGGCCGAATCGCCTCTGGTGGCCAACTACAGGCGCTTCGGCACCCCAGCCGTCGCCGCCCTCACCAACGAGACCGGCTCCTTCCCCACCGATTTGTTCACGAAGGGCACCGCTCCCCACCGGGCCACTCTCGAGGCGGAGCACTGGCGCGACTGGGCCGAGTACTCGAGCGAAGGCTGTCCGCCCTGCCCCATCCGCTGCCGCCACACGCTGACTCTCATCGACGGGCCCCAGGCCGGGCGCCGCGTACACCTACCGGAATACGAGACCGTGTACTCGTTCGGCGGTTCGGCGATGGTCGAGCACGCCCGCGACGTCGCCTTCCTCAACGAGCGCTGCAACCTGCTGGGCTTGGACAGCATCAGTGCCGGCAACTTGGCCGCAGCCGCCATCAAGGCGCGCCAACTGGGCAAGCTGCCCACAGGACCGGCGCCCGGCGACGTGGAGGGCATCGACCGTCTGCTGATCGATGTCGCCCACCGTTCCACCCCCACCGGCGACGCGCTGGCCGAAGGCATGGACCACGCCCTCGACGTCTGGGGCATGAGCGAGTGGTCCATCTCCAGCAAAGGCATGGACCCGGCCGGCTACGAGCCTCGGCGTCTCCTGGGCATGGCCCTCAGCTACGCCGTCAGCGTGCGCGGCGCCTGCCACCTGCGCGCCACTTTCTATAAGCCGGAACTGAGCGGGCTGCTCGAGGGCTTGGACGACGACCAGTTCGTCGACACCTACGTAGACTGGGAGGACCGTGTCACCATCATGGACACCCTCACCGTCTGCCGCTTCTACCGCGATCTCCTGCCCTGGGAGCGGATCGTGGCCATCGCCACAGAGCTGAACGGGGCCCCGGTGACTGTCGAGCAACTGAAGGCCCTGGCTCGCGACACGATCACCCGCATCCGCGCGCTCAACTTCGCCTTCGGCGCTACCCCAGCCGACGACACGGTAGCCGAGCGATTCTTCAGCGAGGCTACAGACAGGGCCCCGGCGCTGGACCGGGCGCGGCTGGAGAAGTGGGTGCGGCTGTACTGGGAGCGACGAGGCTGGACTGAAGAGGGGCTTCTACCCTAAGTCCCGCGCAGCCGCGCGACCTCTTCGGCGATGGCGGCCCCCATGTCGGCCGTGCCCGAGGTCCCACCCAGGTCATAGGTCACCCGCTCGCCCCGGCCTATCACGGCGCGCACGGCCGCGAAGAGGGTCTGTGCCGCCTCTGCCTCTCCCAGATGGGCCAGCATCAGCACGGCAGACAGGATGAGCGCCGTGGGGTCGGCTTTGTCCTGTCCCGCATATTTGGGCGCGGAGCCGTGCACCGGTTCGAACACCGCGATGTCGCGGCCGATGTTCGCGCCCGGGGCCACCCCCAGACCTCCGACCAGGCCGGCACACAGATCGCTGAGGATGTCGCCGTAGAGGTTCGGGCACAGCAGCACATCGTACAGTTCCGGTTTCTGCACCAATTGCATGCACATGTTGTCGACTATGCGGTCCTCGAACTCGATGTCGGGGTAGTCGGAGGCCACCGTCTGGGCGACCTCCAGGAAGAGGCCGTCGGAAAGTTTCATGATGTTCGCCTTGTGCACCGCCGTCACCTTGCTGCGGCGCTCGCGGCGCGCGTACTCGAAGGCGAAGCGGGCGATGCGCTCCGATCCTTTCCTGGTGATGATCTTGATCGACTCGGCTGCGTCGGCGCCCACCATGTGCTCGACGCCGGCGTAGAGGTCCTCTGTATTCTCCCTCACCACCACCAGGTCGACACCCTCGTACCTGCTGCGCACCCCGGGGATGCTCACCGCAGGTCTGAGGTTGGCGTAGAGGTCGAGCTCCTTGCGCAGGGCCACGTTCACGCTGCGGAAACCGGAGCCCACCGGCGTGGTCACCGGTCCCTTGATGGCCACCCGGGTCTCCCGGATGGACTCGACCACCTGCGCGGGCAGAGGCGTGCCGCACTTGTCCATGACGTCGGCGCCCGCCTCGACATCCGCCCAGTCGATGGCGACGCCCGTGGCCGCCAACGCCACCTTGGTGGCCGCCATGATCTCCGGCCCGATGCCATCGCCCGGAATACAGGTCACGCGATATGTGGTCATCCCAGCCCTCCGACGACGCTGTGTGCCTCTGAGTGTCTCTTCTTACCCAGGTAGGCGCCGAACGGCGCCTCGGGGATACCCTCGGGTATGGGTCCGACCATTCCCTCGTCACCCGAGGAAGCGATGCCCACAGGCGGGAAGACGTCGAACTGCGAGAAGACCGAGACCTCTTCCAAACGGCCCGCTCCGGCAGACAGCAGGGCCACGATCTGGTCCCGCAGACCCCCGCCTCGATAGCGGAAGTCGACGAGGACGTCGAAGACCACACGCTTGACGGCGTCGAGGCGACAGGAGCGACCGAAGCCGATGAGCTCGCCGTCGGCGCGACAGATTACCCAATCCTCGGAGGAGGCCAGAGCCCATTCCAGCTTCACACCCGCCTCCAAGTCCTCCCAGCCGCAGCGGGCGAAGAACTCCACCAGAGCCACGGTGTCCACACGGCTGTTGAACTCAAACTCCACCATGGATGGGGATGCTACCAGATGGGCTGGGGTGAGGCTACGGACCCGACTGTCCCGGATAGAGCGGGGAGATGTTCTCGTTGGGACGATAGAGGAGGGGTCGAAGCTCCTCCCACACGGCGGCCATGCGCGCTTCCTCGGCCGGGCTGATGGGCAGGTCGCTCTCGGGCTTGAGGCCCGGAAGGACGGGCAGCACCCGGAATGCAGTCCGTCCGCTGGCGGTGGTGCGCTGCACGTAGACGGGCAGGTAGCTGACGCCGGTCACGTACGTGCGCAGGCCGCGCTTCTCCAGATGCACGTAGGCCACCAGCCCGCTATCCGAGTACTGCCAGCGCTGGTTCGAGACGAAGTTGCCCAGCGAGTAGACGACGAACTTATCGGTGACCTTCCAGCCGCTGTACTCGAAGACGTGCTCGATGGGCTGGACCACGTGCGGATGCGAGCCCAGGACGACATCCACGCCACGGGACAACAGCTTCTGCGTGATCTCTTGCTGCTCCACGCTGGGCTCGCGCTCGTACTCGTTGCCGTAATGCAGCAAGGCGATCACCACTTCCGCCCCCCAGGCCCGGGCTATTGCGGCATCCTGGATCACCCGGTCGACGTCCAGGCGAGCTACGGCGAACGGCTTGTCGGCCGGGGGCACAAGCCCGTTCAGACTGGCCGTGTGGTTGATGAAGCCCACCCTGATGCCCTGGATGTCGACCACGAGAGGCTCGACCCTCTCCTCCGCCGACCGGTAGGTGCCTACGTGGGCCAGGCCTTCAGCCTCGAGGTTGTCGAGAGTGCTCACGATCCCGTCCCAGCCCATGTCGAGCGAGTGGTTGTTGGCGGTCGCCACCAGGTCTACGCCGGCCCAGCGCAGGGTGTAAGCAAGTTGCTTCGGACTGTTGAAGCGCGGATAGCCGCTGTAGCCGCGCTCAGCCCCGGCCAGGCGCGTCTCGAGGTTGGCGACCGTGTAGTCGGCCTTCCTCAGATAGGGCGCCACAGGTGCGAACACCGGGCGAAAGTCGTGGGATCCGTCGATGGGGCTACGCACGGAGTTCACGATGGGCATGTGCGTGAGAACGTCTCCGATAGCCGCCACGGTGATACGGATGGGTTCCGTGGTCGTGGTCGTGGACGAGGGGGGCTCTTCGGCTTCTGGTTCGGAGGTCGTGGTGGTCGTGTCGTCCGCCGAGCCGGTGGTGGAGACCACCACGGTGGGAGGCACCGTGAGCGTGGCCGCAGACGGGTCCATGGCCGTGGTCGCACCCTCATCGGCCGACCAGAGGATTAGAGGAGCGCAGAGCGCGAGGACAGCCAAGAGGGCCGCGATCGCTTTCAAAGCATTCCGCACGGGCAAGTACCTCGTTCCCACCGGGGGTCGACCTCTGGCCCCGAGGTGATCGCTGGGGCCAATTGTAGCTTCGATGCATTGCGGCCGCCATGCGTTCCCCGCGGCCAAGCGTTCTCCACGCCGATGCCGGGCCAGCCCGCGAGTAGTAGAATGCATTCGGACGTTTTACGCGGATCCGGTTGGGGGGCCGTGAGTGATCTGCCCCGCATGGGACAGATCCTTTCAGGGGCTGCCACTTGGCCGCTTCTTCCTCGGCTCCGCCGGTCCCCAATACCAGCGCTGCGAGAGGACGTGTTTTTCGATGCTTGAGTCTCTGCTCTATCCCAATGCGATCGCGGTGATGGGCGCGTCCCGCACCCCCGGTAAGGTGGGGAACGCGGTCACGGTCAACCTGATCAAAGGTGGCTTCCAGGGCCGGATAGTCCCGGTCAACCCGTCGGGCGGCGAACTCCTGGGACAGAAGTTCTACACCAGCCTCGAGGAGTACGGCCAGGAAATCGACATGAGCGTCATCGCCGTGCCCACCAAAGCCGTCAAGGAAGCCGTCCTCAGCTCGCTGCGGGCGGGAGCCAAGGCGGTCGTCGTCATCACGGCGGGGTTCAAAGAAGTGGACGAGGAAGGGGCCCGGCTGGAGCGCGAGATAGCCGAGTTGTGCCGCTCGCGCGGCGCCCGCATGATGGGGCCCAACTGCCTGGGTGTCATGAACACGCACCACAACATGGACGCCACCTTCGCCAACTACATGCCACCGCCGGGGGGCATCTCCGTACTGTCCCAGTCGGGGGCCCTCTGCACAGCCATCTTGGACTGGTCGGCCTCACGCAACATGGGGCTGGCGACCCTGCTCAGCATCGGCAACAAGGCCGACCTCGACGAGACCGACTTCCTGGCCGCCTTCGCCGACGACGAGAAGACCAAGGTCATCGTCGGCTACCTGGAAGGCATCATCTCGGGTGACGATTTCGTGCGCGTGGCCGAGTCGGTAGCGGCGGTGAAGCCGGTGGTGATCCTCAAGGCCGGCACCACCAGCGCTGGTTCCAAGGCCGCCTCCTCGCACACCGGTGCCCTGGCCGGAGCCGACATCGCCTATGGCGCGGCTTTCGAGCGGGCCGGCGTCATCCGCGCCGAGACCTTCGAAGCGCTGTTCGACTACGCCACCGCCCTCGCCATGCAGCCCCTACCCAAAGGGGACCGTGTGGCCATCATCACCAACGCCGGCGGCCCCGGTATCATGGCCGCCGACGCGGTGGAGCACTCCGGCATGACCGTCGCGTCGCTGCACCCGGAGACCGCTGAGGCCCTGCGCGAGAAGCTGCCGGCGGCCGCCAGCGTGGGCAACCCCATCGACGTGCTCGGGGATGCCGGACCCGAGCGCTACGCCCAGGCCGTAGAAGCGGCGCAGTCTGACCCGGCGGTAGACGCCATCATCGTCATCCTTACCCCGCAGGCCATGACCCAACCCCTCGAGACGGCCCGAGCCATCGCGGCCAAGGCCAGCGGCCAGAAGCCCTTGCTGGCGGCCTTCATGGGCGGGACGGACGTCATGCCCGGCCGCGACGAATTGGTGGCGGCCAATCTCCCCGACTACCCCTCTCCCGAACGAGCCGCCGCGGCCCTCAAGGCCATGGTCGATTACGCGGCCTGGCGGCGCCGGCCCCCGCGCATCGTGGCCCGTTTTCCGGTCAACAAGCGCAGGGTGGAGCGCGTCATCACCCGACAACTGCGCACGGGCAGGATGTATATGGGCGAGGCGAAGGCCAAAGAGATCCTCCGCGCCTACGACTTCATCGTGCCCGAGGGCCGGCTGGTGACCAGCGTGGAGGAGGCCATGGAGGTCGCACCTCGTATCGGCTATCCCCTAGCCATGAAGATCGTGTCGCCCGAGATCGTCCACAAGTCGGACGTGGGCGGCGTGAAGCTCAACCTCAACAGCCCTCAGGACGTAGCCGACGCCTACGAACTCATGATGCTCCGCATCAGCCGCCGGATGCCCGACGCCTATTTGGAGGGCGTCTACCTCGAGCACATGGTGCCGAAGGGACGAGAGGTCATCCTGGGCATGACGCGCGACCCGCAGTTCGGCCCCATGCTCATGTTCGGGCTGGGCGGCATCTTCGTGGAGGTCATGAAGGACGTCACCTTCCACCTCGCTCCCATCACCCAGGAGGAGGCCATGCAGATGCTCATGGGCACGCGCTCCTATCGCCTGCTGGAGGGTGTACGGGGCCAAGAGGGGGTCAATCTGGCCGCTATCGGCGAGGCCCTGCAACGGATCAGCCAGCTGGTGACCGATTTTCCGCAGATAGAGGAACTGGACATCAACCCCTTCATCGTGGCCGGATTGGGTGAGGACTCCGTGGCCGCCGACGCACGAATCCAGTTGAGAGCGGGGGGTGAGCGATGAGCGAACCGGCCGTCACCCGGTACGATCCCGATTGGCAGGACAAGTACGCCGAGATGGTCATGACCGCCGAACAGGCGGTGGCCAAAGTGCGCCCCGGACAGAGTATCTTCATCTCCACGGCGGGAGCGCAGCCTCTGCGTCTGGTGAGGGCCCTCGTCGCCCGGCACGGCGAGCTGGCCGACACCCAGATCATCCACTCCATCACCCTGGGCGAAGCCCCCTATGCCTACCAGGAGCTCTCCGATCACTTCTCGGTGAACACATTCTTCGTCGCGGCTAACGTACGCAAGACCATCCAGGCCGGCTACGGCGACTACACGCCCATCTCGCTGTCCGACGTCCCCCGGCTCTTCTCCAGTGGGCAGATGCCCCTCGATGTGGCCTTCATCCAAGTCACGCCGCCCGACCGGCAGGGCCGCTGCAGTCTCGGCATCTCCGTGGATATAGTCAGAAGCGCGGCCGCCAATGCCGGCTTGGTGATCGCGCAGGTCAACCAGCAGATGCCCTGGACCATGGGCGACAGCTACATCAGCGTCTTCGACCTGGACATCCTCGTGCCCGTCGACGATCCGCTCACGGAGACCGTGGACATGGGCTACATCATCGACGACGTGGTCACGGGGGCGCTTGTGGAGAAGTCCGAGTCCCTCGACATCTACCGGGAGATCGGCGAGCACGTGGCCTCCCTGGTGGAGAACGGCTCTACCATCGAGGTGGGAATCGGGCGCGTCCCGCACGGTGTGGTCGAGTTCCTGAAGGACAAGAAGGACCTCGGCATCCACACCGAGGTGATCACCGACGCCGTCGTCGACCTCATCGAGGCCGGGGTCATCACGGGCAACCAGAAGTCGCTCGACCGAGGCAAGGTCGTGACCTCCTTCGCCATGGGTACCAAGCGCCTGTACGACTACGTGGACGGCAATCCCGTCTTCTCGTTCAACCCCACGGAGTACGTCAACGACCCCTTCGTCATCGGCCAACAGAACAAGATGGTGGCCATCAACACCGCTCTGGAGATCGATCTCACCGGCCAGGTGTGTGCCGATTCGCTCGGCACGCAGTTCTACTCGGGAATCGGCGGCCAGGCCGACTTCAACGAAGGCGCGGCTCGGTCCAACGACGGCCGGGCCATCATCGCGCTACCGTCGACGGCGGCACAGGGCACGATCTCGCGGATCGTGGCCACCCTCATGCCCGGCGCGGGCGTCACCACCACCCGAGGCGGAGTCCACTACGTGGTGACCGAGTACGGCATCGCCTACCTGCACGGCAAGACGGTGCAGGAGAGAGCCATGGCCCTCATCTCCATCGCCCACCCCGCTTTTCGGGAGGAACTGCTGACCAAGGCCATCGAGTACAAGTACGTGCACCCGGAGATGGAGGACGTCGAGGGGCGCATCTTCATCGGACCCAAAGAGCTGCGCACGACCATGCTCCTCGATGACGGGACTCTCATCAAGTTCCGGCCCATCCACCCCACCGACGAACCGGGCACGCGCGACCTCTTCTACTCTCTGTCGCAGGAAACCGTGTACTACCGCTACATGTCGCACATGAAGCGCATCCCGCGGAAGCAGATGCAGAACTTCGTATACGTCGACCACCGGAACGAGGTAGCCATCGTGGGCACGGTCCCGGAGGCCTCAGGGGACGAGATCGTCGCCATTGGTCGCTACTACCTCGACCAGAAGACCAACCGGGCGGAGGTGGCCTTCGTCGTGCGCGACGACTGGCAGAACAAGGGCATCGGCTCCTTCATACTCAAGCACCTGGTGAACGTCGCCAAGAGGAACGGCATCGCAGGCTTCACGGCCGAGGTGATGCGCGACAACAAGCCCATGCAGTCGGTAATGAACCACAGCGGGTTCAAGGTGCGCAGCAACCTCAGCGAAGGGGTCTACCACTTCGAAATGGACTTCTGAGTGGCAAAGGGGCGGTAGGCATCCCTCTCCAGCTGCGCTGGTGCGATTCTTCCGAGGGATACCTACCGCCCCTTCGGGCCCTCAGAGACGGAACAGGTCGGGGCGACGGTGCTCGAGCACCGGCATGCGGCTCCTCACGGCCCGCAGATGCTCCAGATCGATCTCAGCAAGGACGGTGGTCACACCTTCGCTGCACTGAGCGATGACCACGCCCCAGGGGTCGACCACCATGCTGTGCCCGTAACAGGGAGCCTTACCCGGCGCGGAGGGGCCCCACTGAGCGCTGGCGGCCACGTAGCAGCCGTTTTCGATGGCCCGGGTGCGCAGCAGGGGCTCCCAGTGACTGATGCCGGTAGGCGTGGTGAAAGCCGCGGGTACCACCAGGACATGCGCCCCCCTCAGAGCCAGGGCGCGATAGAGCTCTGGGAAGCGTAAGTCGTAGCAGATGCTGAGCCCGAGACACACGCCCTCGCAATCTGCGGTGACCACGCTGTCCCCGGCCGCCACGACGCGCGACTCTCGATAGACGGTGCCATCGGGCAGGCAGACGTCGAAGAGGTGGATCTTGCTGTACCGCGCCGACTCCCGACCCTGCCGGTCGAACAGCACGCTGGTGTTGTAGCGCGCGCCTCCCCGGAGCTCGATGAGGCTGCCCAGATGGAGGTTCACGCCGTATTCACGAGCCTGGGCACGCGCCCAAGCGGTGCTGAGACCCGGTATCGGCTCGGCCTGCAGGACGTTGGCCTCGTCGGTCCAGCGATGGTTGAACATCTCCGGCAGCACGATCAGGTCGGCCCCTCCGCCCGCCAGAGTCGCGATGGCTTCGGCGGCCGCTGCCAGATTGGCTTCCTTGTCGTGCTGGGAGTTGAGCTGGGCCAGACCGAGCTTCACGCGCCCCTCCTATTTGAGTCGCAAGGGTAAGCCGGCGATGAGGAACAACACCGTATCGGCCGCCGCAGCCACCCGCTGGTTGGCCCGTCCCAGAGCATCCCTGTAGACGCGACCGAGGACGTTGTCTGGCACCAACCCCAACCCGACCTCGTTGCTCACCACTATCCAGGTGGCCGATCCACGCTCATACGCTTCCAGAAGCGCCGAAACCTCAGCCTCCACTCTAGCTTCAGCTTCGGCGTCCTGCGCCTGGTCGGAGAGGCCGGATGCCTCGGCGAAGCCGCCGGTGGCCAGCAGAGCGTTGCTCGTCAGCAAAGTCAGGCAGTCGAGGACCACAACCCTCGCAACGAACAGAGCGTCGTCGAGAGGAGGGGCAACGAGTGACGGCGCCTCCAGGGTCCTCCAAGCGGCAGGGCGCGCGGCTTGGTGCTTCGCGATGCGGGACTTCATTTCTTCGTCGAGTGCCTGTGCGGTAGCCACGAACATGACGTCGTCGCCGCCCAGCTGGTGCGCCAGTTCTTCCGCATACGTGCTCTTGCCTCCCCGTGCCCCGCCCAGGATAAGGATCAGTTCTTTGCTCACGCAGTTTCCCCCTTCACTCGCTCCAGCGAACGGCCGAGTGCGTCCAAGGAGCCCCTGAAGTCGTCGAGAGAGAACACTTCCAGAGTGACCACGCCCGTGAAACGGCGGATGAGAACGTCTACCACCGGATCGAGAACAGCCGAAGAGACACCGGCCAGCGAGGAATGGTCTCGACCGGCGATGCCGTGCAGATGCACCACCCTGGTACGGTCCGACCAACGCTCCAGATCCGCCGCCGGATCGACGCCTTGCAGCCAGAGATGCCCGACGTCCACCACCCGGCTGACGGGAAGCCGGTCGAGAAGGGGAGCGAAGAACTCCGAATCCCAACCTTCGACGTTCTCGATGCACAGGAGTTCGGGACGGTCGAGCCATCCGCATACCAGGGCCAAGGCGCGCAGACTCCGCTCCTGCCAGGCGCCGACAAGGGCGGGCGCCGGCGAGTCGAGGAGAGTCTCCCCATCGAGGTGGAGAACGTAGGCAAAGGGATGAAGCTCTCTGGTTGCGTCGATCACCCGTAGGGCTTTGACAAGGGACACGTCGTCCGGAGCATCGTGCTCCCCCAGCCGCAGGTCGAGGGGAAGGTGGACCGTGTAGGTGAGGTCATGCTCTGCGGCGAGTTCGAGTAGACGCTCGATCACGGAGGTGTCGGGGAGGTTGCTGCCGTACTCGTCGGTCTCGAACAGCACCAACTCCACGTCGTCGACGAGGGGAGCCAGATACTCCACGTTGGGCAGGATATGGTCGGGGATGACGTACGACGTAGCACCCACGCGAAAGGGACAGGACTCGCTCACAGGAAGCACAACGCCACCAGAGCCGCCGTCTCCCCCAGTTCGATGATGCCTCCGTAGACGTCGCCGGTGAGACCGCCCAGGCGTGCACGGGCCAGGAAGGCAAGCGCGAGGAAGGCCAGCGCTGTCACGGCCCACAGCACCGCCCCCACCCACAACAGAGGCAGTGCGGCCGCCAGAGCAACCAGGGTGGCGACGGTGAGGCTCCAGCCATCCAGACCCTGACGGAAGACGTCACCCATGCCGCCCGGCCGGGCCGAGGGGAAGCTGCGCGCGGCGATCACCACGGCCCACCGCGCCAACGCCGGCACGGCCACCAGCGCCAGCAGGGAGTATGAGGTCGTCAGCACCCAGGCCAGCGCCGCCCATTTGACGGCCAACAGCAGCAAAAGTCCCACGACGCCGAAACCGCCCACACGCGGGTCCTTCATGATCTCGAGTCTGCGGGCCCGGTCGACCGGCACGAACAGGCCGTCACAGCAGTCGGCCCAGCCGTCGAGGTGAAGAGCCCCGGTGAGCCCCGTCCACACCACCAGGACGAGGGCGGCCGCGAGAAACGACACCCGGCCGGTAAGGCCGGACCACTCCAGAAGGGCCGCCACCCCGGCCAGAACGCCTCCGATGACCGCTCCCACGACGGGGAAAAAGGCCATCGCTCTTCCCGGGGAACCCTCAGCATCGACAGGCCCGCCGGCAGGCAGGATGGTCAGAAGGGAGAAAGCACGCCGAAAGTCGGCGAGCACGGGCTCAGTCCTCCTTGCCGCTAACCCCGGCCTCGGCGAAAGTCGCCATCTCGTTGAGGACGCGAACCGAGGCCTCGACCATGTGGAAGGCCAAAGCCGCCCCCGTCCCCTCGCCCAGCCGGAGATCGAGGTCGAAGAGCGGACGGATGCCCAGATGATCGAGGACGACCTGATGCCCGCGCTCCACCGAACGGTGGGAGGCGATGAGATAGGGCTTCACTTCGGGGATCAGTCCCACGGCGACCAGTGCGGCAGCGCCGGAGATGAAGCCGTCGATCACGACGGGGATCCCGCGCTCGGCGCCACCTATGATGACCCCGGCCAGCCCGGCGATCTCCAGGCCGCCCACCTTGCACAGCACGTCGAAGGCGTCTCCGGCATCGGGACGGTTGACGGCCAGACCCGCCTCGATGGCGGCGATCTTGCGCGCGAGTCCCGTGTCGTCGACACCCGTGCCCCGTCCGGTCACCTCAGCCACAGGCAGACCGGTGATGGCCGCGGTCACGGCCGCCGAGGCCGCCGTGTTGCCGATGCCCATGTCGCCGGTGGCCACCAGATCGAGGCCCTTGTCTGCCTCCTCGGTCACCACGTCGATGCCCACCTGCAAGGCCTCGCTCGCTTGATCGGCGGTCATGGCGGGTCCTTGAGTGAAGTCGGCCGTGCCGGCCGCCACTTTGCGGTGCACGAGCCCGGCGTGACCGGACAGGTCAGCGGCCACCCCCACGTCCACGATAGTGACCCTGGCTCCCGCCTGACGGGCGAGCGCGTTGATGGCGGCGCCCCCGGCCAGGAAGTTGAGTACCATCTGGGGCGTCACCTCCGAGGGGTAGGCGCTGACGCCTTGCCCGACCACGCCATGATCCGCAGCCATGACGATGACGGCCTTGCGGTCCACGTTCGGCCGCGGCGCACGGCGCAAGCCCGCCACCTGGATGGAGAGTTCTTCCAGGCGCCCCATGCTGCCGAGTGGTTTGGTCAGCTCGGCCTGACGGGCACGTGCCGCCTCGGCGCTGACGGCGTCGGGGGCGAGGATGGACGCCCGGATGCCCTCGAAGTCCACAGCCGGCATGAGGGCTATTCGTTCTCCAGATACTCGAGCGCCATGTGTCGCACAGCCTCGGCGTTCTGGCTGCAGCGGTCTGCGATCGACTCCAGCCGCTCGATGATGGCCTTGAGCTGGTGGAAAGTCTTGAAATCGGTATCCATGTCGAACATGCAGCGGTACAGCTCGGCGAACACATCGTCGGCCTTGCTCTCCAGCTTGTCCACGACGCTGGTGAGCCGTATGGCCTCACGCAGGTCGCTGTCCAGGGCCGCGACGGAGTCGCGGAGACCCTCCACCGCCTCCATGTCGATCCGGGCGAGGTCGACCAGAAGCTGGTTCATCTGCGGTGGAAGCGAGAACTTGCGCATGACGATGCGATCGGCCGCGCCGGCCGAGAGGTTGGCGATGCTGTCCATGGAGCCTACCAGCCTGGCGAGGTCGGCACGGTGCATCGGGAAGACCCCGCCCAGGGAGAGCCGGTCGAGGATGTGCTCCTTGACGTCGTCGGCCTTGCTCTCCAGACGTCGAGCTCCTTGGCCGACTCCTCCAGCTCCTCGTAGCGGTCATCCACGAAACGCTGCACCACGTCCTGCAGCTTGCTCACCATGACCACGACGCGATTCATGAACTCGCTCAGAAGCTCGAGTACCTGCTCCTCGCGCTCTTTGCCCATGGCATCGATGGCCCCCTCAAGAGTGGTCTCTCCCCCGAGGGTACGCCGGATCTTCTTCAGTCGCGATGTCGCCATGAGAGCCCCTTCTGAGCTATGCCATCACCAGATCGAGGAGGTAGTAGATGAGAGCAGCCGCGATGATGCAGAACGGCAGCGTGACCACCCAGGCCAGCATGATAGCACGGAAGACTTTCCAGCTTACCCCGCCCAGCTGGTTGGCCAGGCCGGTGCCGGTCACGGCCGATGTGACGATGTGGGTGGTCGAGACGGGGAGGCCGAAGACCGAGGCCAGCTGGATGATGATGGCGCCCCCGGTCTCGGCGCTGAAGCCGTTGATGGGGTGCAGCTTGGTGATCTTCTCCCCCAGGGTGCGGATGAGACGGAAGGACTTCACCGACAGGAAGGTCCCCAGGGCCATAGCGGCCGCGCAGCTCAGGATGACCCAGAGCGGGAACCCGTGCTGGTCCACGTACCTGGTCACGTCCAAGCCCTCCTGGGCAGCCAGGAAGATCACGATGATGCCCATGACCTTGGTGGCATCGTTGGAGCCGTGACTGAACGACACCCAGCTCGACGACAGGATCTGCATGTGCCTGTAGAAGCGGTCGCTGCGGGCCATGTCCATACGCATCTTCCGGAAGAACAACCGGCTGAGGTGCATGAGGATGAAGCCGGTGATGATGCCCAGGAAGGGAGAGATGAGCAACGCGGCAAAGACGAGTAGAAGCTTCTCCCAGACGATCCCGTCCGGGCCGAGGGCAGCCAGCCCGGCTCCCACCAACCCGCCCACCAGGGCATGAGACGAACTGATGGGCAGCGCCCACAGCCAGGTAGCGATCTCCCACACGCACGCTCCGAGCAGGGCTGCTATCACCAGATGAGCCGTGGCGTCGGCCGCGTTGATGACCCCGCCGATGGTCTTGGCGACAGCCACCCCCATGACAAGAGGGCCGATGAAGTTGAAGATGGCGGAGAGGCCGATGGCGAAGCGGGGTTTGAGCGCGCCCGTGTAAATGACCGTGGAGACGGCGTTGCAGCCGTCATGAAAGCCGTTAAGAAGGTCGAAGAAGAGCGCGACAGTCACCACTGCGATCAGTAGGATGGTCTCTTCACTCAAGCCTTCGCGTCCTCCTCTCAAACAACGAGCCGACGAGCATGAGCTCCGCCGGCTTCGCCATGACAGTCGTTACGTCATCGAGGCTAATCATAGACGACGAGCGACCGTCTCACAACCAGTCCGACGGCTGCAAAGGGCCGGCCTGTGACCGAGACTAGACAACGACGCGTAGGGCGCGCGTAAGACCGTCGGGGCGCGCCGGCCGATGCCGGCGCGCCCCGTTCAAGTCATCCTCTTCGCCCCACAGCGGCCCCCGGGTCATGCCTCGGGCTGCTACCCGCGGTCACTCCTCAGGCGTCACCAAAGCCCGCAGATCGGCCACCACCTTGAGCAGGTTCTGCACGGGGGCCAGGACGCCGGCCGCCTCGACGATGTTGGCGTCATCCGGGACCGCGCTTACGGCCGCATCGAGATCCGCCCAGGCCTTCTTGACGGCCTCCACATCGGCGCCCTCCACCTTTTCGGCCGCCGTCACGACTTCCTCCCACACGGGGCCGACCTCGTCACGGGCCGCCTTGATCTCCGGCACCGTGGAACTCAGCCCCATCTCCTGGAAGCTTGGCCACGGACTGCTCGATCTTGTCCAGCGCCGCAGTCAGCTCCGCCGTCGCATCTTCGTCGGAACCGCAGGCGGCCACGACCAAGGTCAGACTGATCAGCAGCACCACGCTGAGCATCACCACGCGAAATACCTTCATCAACTCCTCCTTCTCTCTTCGGGTCCTTCCCGTCGAGGAGACGATCTGTCAACAGACACGCACCAGCCTGCTCCCGACTGTAGAGCATGAACGAGCCGCTGGCAACCGGCGGACTCCGGGCCAACCCCGCCCATTCCCCCGACTCCTCACCACGCGCGCTTCGATAGCCGGGCCGCAAAATGATACCGTCTGCGGAATGAGGAAGATACTCCTTCTGCTGGACTTGGCACGAAGCCGGTCCGCCGTCCTATCGCTGGGCGAACCTGCTCTGGGGGCCCTGCTGGCGGCGGGAGGCCTCCCCTCCACCAGGGTCATCCTGCTGGGATTACTCGCCGCACTGGCCGGCTATTTCTGCGTCTACGCCCTCAACGACCTTCTCGACCTGAAAGCCGACCGGGCGGAAATCGAGCTCGCCTCTGCCCACCCCCTCGAATGGGACCCCGAGGTCAAGCACCTTGATATCACAACGCTGCGACATCCCGTCGCGGCCGGCGCCCTTCCCTTATGGATGGCCATCACGTGGGTCGTCGTGCTGGGACTGATCGGGCTGGTGGCAGCCTACTTGCTTCGCCCCCTCTGCGCCTGGCTGTTCGTACTCTGCGCCGTTTTACAGATCATCTACTGCAGCCTGAGACACAAGACCTGGCTCAAGATCATCCCCGCCGGCGTCATGGTGAGCGTCGGCGGACTGGCCGGTTGGTTCGCGGTCGGAGAGGCAGGTTGGGGAGCGTTGGCCTTCTTCTTCCTCTTGCTCTTCTGGGAGATCGCCGGCCGCAACCTCTCCAACGACCTGGCCGATGTGACCCACGACCGCCTGGTGGGCATCGCCACTCTGGCCGTGGTGCACGGCCCACGAGTCGCTGCCAGGGCCATCCTTGTCGGAGCCGCGCTCATGCCTGTGCTGGGGCTGCTGCAGGTGGCCTCCTGGCCGGCGCGCGTGCTGCTGGCGGTGATCGGAGCAGTCACCATGACCTGGCCTGCCATCGTCCTCAGACGAGACCCGCGAGAACCGCAGGCGCAGCGCTACTTCAACCGCGCCAGCTTGTTCCCCATGGCCGGCACCGTGGCCCTCATCCTGCTGGCCGTGGTCGAGATGGCGCGGGGGACCTGACCGGGCCTCAGGGCGTCAATGAGGTGAGACGGCCGACCTGGCCAGGAGCCACATGAACCCTCTCGCGGGCCGCGATGGGCACATGAGAGAACGGGGGCCCCGCCGGACGGCGGGGCCCCCGTTCTGGGAGCGCGTTTCTGAGTCGGGCGCGAGAGGCGGTCTCTTAGCGGACGACCGTACCTTCCCAGGTGCCGACTTTCTTCTGCTTCTTGTCGGACTCCGTGAACCAGCGCGAGGTGACGCACTTGGTCTCGGTGAAGAAGCGGATGCCGTCCTGGCCGAACACATGGCTCTCGCCGAAGAAGGAGTCTTTGTGCCCCGCGAAGGGGAAGAAGCTCACGGGCACCGGGATACCGACGTTGATGCCCACCATGCCGGCATGGGTGCGGCTTGGCGAACTCGCGGGCGTAGGAACCGCTCTCGGTGAAGATGCAGGAGCCGTTGGCGAAGCGGCTGTTGTTCATGAGGGTGATGCCCTCTTCGAAGTCAGCGACGCGCTTGATGGCCAGCACGGGGCCGAAGATCTCGTCGCGGCCCACGGTCATGTCCTCGGTGACGTGGTCGAGGATGGTGGGGCCGACGAAGAAGCCTTTCTCGTAGCCGGGGACGACGGCATTGCGACCGTCGAGCACCAACTCGGCGCCTTCTTCCACGCCCTTGGTGATCCAGTCCTTGACGAACTTCTGGTGCTCGGCGCCTAGACAACCGGCCCCAGTTCAGTCTCCGGAAGATAGGAGCAGCCCATGACGCGTTCGGAGGCGAACTGCTTCATGTAGGCCACGAACTCGTCGGCCACCGAATCCTGAACGACGCAGACGGGAAGGGCCATGCAGCGCATGCCCGCGCAGCCGAAGGAGGAGTTGATGATGCCAGCGGCGGCGCGCTGGAGGGAAGCGTCTTCCAGCACCAGACCGTGGTTCTTGGCTTCGGTCTGAGCCTGGACGCGCTTGCCATGGGCGGCGGCCACGGAGTAGACGTGCTTGCCCACGCTGGTGGAGCCCACGAAGGAGACGCCCCGCACCCGCGGATCGGTGAGGAGCAGTTCGGCTTCGTTACGGCTGCAGGTGACCAGGTTGACCACGCCCTTGGGCAGACCGGCTTCGTAGAGAAGCTCGAGCAGACGGATACCCGAGGTGGGCACCATGCTGGCGGCCTTGAGGACCAGGGTGTTGCCAGTGACGATGCACAGGGGCAGCATCCAGCCGAAGGGGATCATGGCCGGGAAGTTGAAGGGGGCGATGCCCGCAAAGACGCCCAGCGGCTCACGGTAGCTCACGGTGTCGTGCCCCGTGGAGACGTTCATGAGCGACTCGCCCTTGGTGAGCATGGGCGCGGCCACGCCCACTTCGCAGCCCTCGATGATCTTGATGATCTCGCCTCGGGCTTCGTCCAGGTTCTTGCCCAGTTCGCGGGAGCAGATGTAGGCGAGTTCGTCCTCGTGCTGCTCGAGCAGGGTCTTCCAATGGAACAGCACCTGGGTGCGCTTCTGGATGGGAAGATTCGACCAGGTCTCGAAGGCCTTGTGGGCGGAGGCGATGGCCGCATCCACCTCGCCGGCGGTACAGCAGGGCGCCTCGGCGAACACCTCGCCGGTGCTCGAGTCAGTAACGGGCATGTACTTCTCGGTGGCGGACTCGCGCCACTCACCGTCGATGCAGTAGTTGAGGGTTTTGACTTCTGTCACGCCTTGTGCCATCCGATATTCCTCTCCTGAGATGAAGTTGCGATCGGGCAGGCATAGCCCACCCCCAAGTCGCGCCGGAACGTATGCCCACGAAGCTTAACCCAAAGCCGCCCCGGCGGTGTCTCCACCGGCAACCATTTCATGGATGGCCGCTCGTATTCACGAAACGCATCGTTCGGGAGCCGATAGAGACGAGTTTTGCCGGCGATCACTGCCCTTCGGCGGCCTTCTGAGCCTCGCGGAAGGCGGAGATGAAACGCATGGCGTAGTTGTCGCGGCCCAACACGAGGTCGGCGGACAGCACGGCCATGCGCACCAGGGCAACATCGACTGTCGGGCAGGTAAGACCGGCCTGGATGGCCATACCCAGGTAGGCTCCCGTCAGCACGGGACGATTGGGCAGACCGTGGGAGATGTTGCTGGCCCCTTGGGTCTGGTTGACTCCCAGTTCTTCCTTCACGCGGCGCGTCGCCTCCAGGGTGCCCAATCCGGCCTTGACGTTGGCCCCCAGGGACAGAGTCAGACAGTCGATGATGACATCCTCGCGCGGGATACCCAGCGCTTCGGCGCGCTCCACGATCTTGTAGGCGATCTCCAGGCGAGCCGACGCGTCGGCCGGGATGCCTTTCTCGTCGAGAGTGAGCCCTATGACCGGGACGTTGTACTGCTTGACCAGCGGCAGGACCTCCTCCAGGGAGACCTCTTCACCCGTGACCGAGTTGACGATGGGCCGGCCTGGGCAGATGGCGAGTGCGGCTGCCAGAGCCTTGATCTTGCGACTGTCGATGCAGATGGGGACCTGGACGGTCTCCACCACGGCCTGCACCGCCTGAGGAAGCATGGTGATCTCGTCCACTCCTGTGGCACCCACGTTAACGTCGAGGATGTCCGCACCTGCCGCCACCTGGGCCAGAGCCTCCTCGCGCACCACGCTGAGGTCGCCGGCACGCAGGGCCTCGGCAAGGCGTTTCTTGCCGGTCGGGTTGATGCGTTCCCCGATGAGTACGGTGGGACGGTCACCGCTGATGATCACCTCGTGGTCGGCGCTCAGCACACGTGTCTCCATGATGGTCTCCTCTGTTGACTCTGAATTCACTGAAGGGCGCCGGCCGGGACGGCCGGCCCGACTAGCCTTCGGCTTCTGCGGCGGCGAACAGGTGGGTGAAGCCTATCTCCTCGCCCGCCGGAACCACCACGATCTCACTGTCCCTCTCCCCCTTGAACAGACGCTCCAATAGCTGGACCGAGCCGCTCACGACCCGGTGTTCGAGGTCGAGCTCCTCGGCATAGGCTTCGCTCTGCTCTATGCAGTCCGCCACTTCGTAGGCTTTGGTGTCGATGAGGGTGACTCTCTCGTAGCCCGTGAACATGGCCTGGCGCAGAGCAGCCGCCCGTTCAGGACCGTAGCGCTCCGTCCACTCCTCGAAGGCCTGCGTCAAGGAACTGCTGTGGCGAAACCATCCCTGGGTGACGTAGTAACTCCGTGTGTCACGGGGTATTTGCTCCCGTACGCAGCCGTGGTTGAGGAACATGGATATGCAGTCGTCCACCCGGGGGAAGACCAAGTCCAGTTCCTGCGAACTCAACCCCTGCAGACCTTTGCCGCAGAAGCCCAAAGCAAACAGCACTTCCGAGACCGGTCCCACAGACGCCGTCACCCGCCGCTGGGCCGCCGGGCCCGGGCCAGGCGTGAGAGAAGGCAGGTCGACGGCTGTTCCGCTCGCGCGAGCCTTCGTCCAGCCGATGGATCAGATCCTGCAAAGCGGCGTTGAGCCGTTCGGGGCGGTCGTGCAGCCCGCTCTCCACCCAGACGATGGGCGGTCGCGACTCCGGAGACAGCGATTCCAGGGCCAACCCGACCTCGTCTTCGATCATCTCGCACGCCAGGATGACCCTGTTCAGCATGTATCTACTCCGACCCTAAGCTCGACACGGTGGGCCGGGGCGGGCGCGCAGCGCCCGCCCCGCTCCCCAGGAAGCTATCAATAGACCCCGTATTCCTTGGCCGTCTTGACCATGGTCTCGAGGTTCTCGTCCTTGCCCTCGTCGGCAACGGCGCCGACGTCGAGGATGAACCCACCATCCTTGCCGGCCATGTCGATGAGGTTGCGCGTATGCTCGGCCACCTCTTCGGTGGTACCGGCATGCATCAACGACAGGGGCACGTTGCCCTGAATGCAGGCCACCTTACCGATGGTCTCCTTGGCACGGGCCATGTCGGTCTGGTCGAACAGCCAGATGGTCGACCCCTTGGGCAGGTCCATGATGGCTTCCAACCGAGACCCGTACCGTCCCTCGGCGAACAGGAACGGGATCATGCCCTGCTCGATGAGACCGAGGATCACGGCGCGCAACGTGGGCCAGTAGAAGGTGTGGAACTGCTCGTCGCTCATGAAGCCGTCGGCACCCTTGTGCAAAGGCATGAAGACGACGGGCGTCGGCAGAACGCCGGGCCTCTTGAGAGCCCAGTCGACGGCCACCGGAACCAGACGCTCGCAGGCGGCCAGGACCTTGTCCGGCACTCGGAACATGTCCATGATCACGCCTTTGGTGCCTCGCAGCGTGTCGCCGAGGATGTCGAACGGCGCTTTGGTGCCGCAGGACGCGTATCCCGGGAAGCCCAGGGACGCCACTTCGCCCATGACCGGGAACACTGCGGAGGCCCAGTTGCTCACTGCTTCGGCCGCCGTGGCCATCTGCTTCAGACCGGCCGCCATCTCCGGCGTTCCCCAAGCACCGACGTTGCCGGAGACGAAGGGCAGTTCGATGTAGTCGAACAGTGAAGAGAGGTTGGCGAAGCCGCCGAACGCGCCCACCGTCCGCGGCAGGTAGGTGCGCAGCAGGTAGTCGGAGGGATCTGAGATGAGGTGGTCGTACTCCTCGGGCAGCATCCACTCTTTCTCGTTGTACTGGTAGCTGGCCGTCTCCGCCACGCCGTGGCCCGGCCACGCGTAGAGCTTGTAGTCGAGGGCGGAGAACATCTGAGCGGGAACGGTGTTGTGCACGGGGTCGACCGATGCATCGGGCTGGAACTTCAGGTTGAAGTCCTTCCAAGCCTGGGCACCCCGGGCGGGATCGGTCATGGCCTCGTAGGCCGTCATACCTGCGCTCTTGGCAGGCCAGAACCCCATGTTGAGCCGCACGGGCACCCGGTCCGGCGTCTGCAGGTTGATGGCGGCGAGGATACGGTCGATCCGCGCCTTGTAGTCGGCCTCAGCTTCGGGGGAAGCGAACTCGACCTCGGGATTGCGCCAGCGGTCGATCCTCCAGTCGCGCCTCTCCTCCGGAGTCATGTCCTCCCAAGCTTTGGCGCCCATGTCACGCTACTCCGACGGTCTCTTTGGCGAAGGCGACAGCGGCCATGGCGTCGTCGCCGTAGGCATCGGCACCGGTGTACTTGCGTACGGTGTCGTCCATCTGCCCGCCGCCGATGATGACCTTGAGGCCCTCGCGCAGACCGGCCGCTTCCACCTGCTCGATGGTGGACTTCATGGTGTCGAAGGCCACGGAGAGGAAGCCGGAGAGGGCCAGCACCTGGGGCTTGTACTCTTTGACGGCGTCCACGAAGCGTTCTTCGGGCTGGTCTATGCCCAAGTCGTGCACCTCGAAGCCGTTCACTTCCAGCATGAAGCCCACGATGTCTTTGCCGATGTCGTGGATGTCGCCGCGGACGGTGCCCAAGACCACGATACCCAGCTTCTTGGTGGTGTCGGTCTGGGCGGCCAAGCGGGGTTTGAGGATCTCGCCGATCTTGCGCAGCATCTCGCCGCTCATGATGAGTTCGGGCAGGAAGTAGGTGCCTTCCTGGTAGCGCTCGCCCACCACCTGCATGGCCTCAGAGGAGAGGTCGAGGATCATGTTGGGGTCTTCGCCCCTCTCCAGCATGTCGTCGACGATCTGGAGGGCTTCCTTCTCCTTCATGTTGGCCATGGCTTCGACTAGTTCATGCATCTCGATCTCCTTCATCGTGTTTGCTTGCTGCCAGGGCAGGTCCCCCGCCCCCAGGAACCGGGAATCTCGTGCCGGTCACTCCTCCCGGCATGCCTACCGAGCTCCGCGCCGGATCCGCTGAGAATCATAGCGCCATCCGGCCGTCTGAGCTTCACCTCAGCGCGCGGCAGTGTGGACCGATTCATTATGCACGTCGTGAGCCGCCTCCATCACGGCCTCCGCAAGGGTCGGATGCGCGTGAATCGTATCCCCCACCTGCTTCACCGTCAGCCCGTTGCCGACCGCCAGAGCGACTTCGTGGATGATGTCGGTGACGTGGGCTCCCATCATGGAGGCCCCCAGCACCAGGTCGGTCTCCTTGTCGGCGATCAACTGCACGTAGCCGGTCTCCTCGCCGATGGCCAGGGCCTTGCCCAGGGCCGCGAAACGGTAGGTGCCGGTAACCGGCTCATACCCGCTCTCGACGGCCTGCTCCTCGCTCAAGCCCACGCTCGCCACTTCGGGAGAGGTGTAGGTGCAACTGGGAGTGGCCGTGAGGTCGCGCTCCCGCCGAGCCCCTAGACAATTGTCCACGGCTACGAACGCTTCGTAGGAGGCGACATGAGCCAGCAGGAGTCCGCCGTTGAGGTCGCCGATGGCGTAGACGTTGGGGACGGATGTCTGCAAGTACTCGTCGACGACGACATAGCCCCGGGCGTCCGTGGCGACGCCCACCTCTTCCAGGCCGATGCCGGCGCTGTTGGGGCTGCGACCCACGGAGACCAGTATCTTCTCGGCGCTCACCTGCGAGCCATTGGAGAGCCGGGCGACCACGTGATCGGCAGCGTACTCTTCCACCGCCTCGACCTTCGTGTTGAGGAGGATCTCGATGCCTCTCTTCCGATACACGCCCTGGAACTGCTTGGCCAGGCGCTTGTCCTCCAGAGGCAACATCTGCGCCCAGCATCTCCACCATGGTCACCTTGGTCCCGAGCTCGGTGAAGAAGGCCGCGAACTCGGAGCCGATGACCCCAGCTCCCACTACGAGCATGGACGAAGGGATCTTACGCAGCTCTAAGGCTGAAGTAGAGGTCAACACAGTGGGTTGTGAGAAGTCGAACATGGGCAGTTGTGCCGGCTCCGACCCCGTGGCCAGGATGATGCGGTCGGCTTCCACCAAGGTCGACTCCTCGCCGGTGTCGACGAGCACCGTACCCGCGGACTGCAGGCGGCCGGTGCCCTTGATAACCCGCACCCCGGCCTTCTTGAGCAGGATGCCGATGTTGTCGCGGAGTTGTGTGACGATGCGGTCCTTGCGCTCCATGATTCGGTTAAGGTCGGGACGCACTTCACCCGCGACCACGAAACCGTACTCCTCGCCGGCGCGCGCCTTGCTGATGGCTTCTGCGCTGGCCAAGAGAGCCTTGGTGGGTATGCAGCCCCGGTTGAGGCAGGTACCGCCGATGAGGTCCTTCTCGATGAGAGTCACCGCCGCCCCGTGACGGGCGGCACGCAGCGCGGCGACGTATCCTCCGGGCCCTCCCCCCAGCACGGTGATGCGCAAAGCCGTATCGCCGGCACCGGCTCCCACGGCTACTCCAGACCCGCCATGTCGATGATCTCCGGGATGATCTCCTCCTTGCCGATGGCCATGATGTGGACACCGTCACAGACCTTGTTCTCACGCAGGAAGCGGATGTGACGGGCGGCGATCTCCATGCCCTTGTGCATGGCCTCTTCCTTGGGCACGCTCGCCATCTCCTCCAGCAGAGCGTCGGGCACGAAGATGCCGGGAACGGCCCGGTTCATGTACTTGGCCATGCCCACGCTGGTGAGCACCACCAGTCCGGCCATGATCTTCACGTCGGTGCCGGCGGTGATCTCCCGCGCCTGCTCCATGAACCGCAGGAAGTTGTCCATGTCGTAGACGGCCTGGGTCTGGAAGAAGTCGGCGCCGGCCTCCACCTTGCGGGCGAACTTGTACATCTGGGGCTCGAGGGGATCGGCTTCGGGCGTGACCACGGCGCCGACGAAGAAGTCGGTGTTCCCGTCGAGTTCGTTGCCTGCCCAGTCGTGCCCCTCGTTCATCTTCTTGCAGCACTGGATGAGGTGCACGGAGTCGAAGTCGAAGACGCCCTTGGCGCCCTTGTGATCGCCCACCATCTGATGGTCACCGGTAAGGCAGAGCACGTTGGTGATGCCCAGGAAGGCCGCCGAAAGCAGATCGGACTGCAGTCCCAGACGATTGCGGTCGCGGCAGGTGGTCTGGAAGATAGGATCGCCGCCCCGGCGCACGATCTCTCCCGACACGGCCAACGAGCCCAGGCGCATGACCGCGCTCTGGTTGTCGGTGACGTTGAGCCCATCGACCTTGTCCTTGAGCATGTCGATGTGGTGCAGCATCTTCTCGACGTTCGTGCCCTTGGGCGGGCCGATCTCGCCCGAGATGACGAATCGGCCACTGTTGCAGGCGTCGCGGTAGGTGCCCATTACTGTTCGCTCCCCATCTTCAACTTGCCCGGCCCCCGCTCCACGACGGCGCCCGGACGGCGGATGACATCCCACTCCTTCGGCTCATGCAGAAGGATGCGCTTGTCCTCCCGGCCCTCTTTCTTGAGCTGCTCGTGGATGAGCGTCCAAGCACAGTCCATCTCGGGATCGACTTCGCACTTGCCGTGGCTGGTACCGCCGCAGGGACCGTTGACGAGGCCCTTGGCGCAGCGGGTGATGGGGCAGATGGCGCCGTAGTCGTCGATGACGCAGGCGCCGCAGTGGGAGCACTTCTCCATGAAGTCCATGGAGCGCTGGATATTGCCCAGAAACAGAGGGTCGCAGCCGGGGACCACGTGTTTGTCGGTCGCGGCGCGACAGGCCTGAGTGCCGGCACCGCAGGAGAGCACCAAGAAGGCGTCGGCCTGGTCCACGGCCTCCTTGTTCTGCCGCAGGATGCGCTTCACGTCCAGTTCGTGGCAGCCGGTATGGACGATGTCGGTGAAGACGACCTCATGGCCAAGCTCCTCGAGCTTGGCCTTCATCTCGGCCACTTCAGGCTCGCCGCCGGTCCGCGTGGCCGTGGCGCATTCCCCGCAGCCGATGATGACTATCTTCTTATCACCCTCGAGATCCTCGACGATCTCTTCGAAAGGCTTCTTCTGAGAGATGATCAACTCTACAGACCTCCCTTCCCCCGAGGGGAGGATCTACTACTTCTTCGTCCAGTTGCTGACGCGCCGCCCGCAAGCGTGTTGCGGGCCAGCATCATGTTGGTGACCGCCCCCACCCCGCCGGGCACCGGGGTGATGGCCCCGGCCTTGGCGGACACGGCGTTCGAAGTCCACGTCGCCGACCGTCTTCGTTCTGCGCTTCGGCCAGATCGGCACCGCACTTCTTGCAGGGGTTCTTCTTGCTCCGGTTGAAAGTCCCGCACTCCGGGCACACCAACACGCGGTTGATGCCCACGTCGAGGACCACGGCCCCTTCCTTGATCTGGTCCACGCCGATCAGGCTGGGCACCCCCGCGGCCACGACAAGAAAGTCGGCCGCACGCGTGTGCTTCTCCAGGTTGCCCCGGTTGGAGGTGAACACGTGCGCCACGGTCGTGGTGGCGTTGCGGTTGAGCAGCAGCAGCGCCAGGGGCTTGCCCACGATGTTGGAGTGGCCCACCACGCACACCTCGGCGCCTTCCAGGGCCTCGGTAACATCGCGGCCCTCGGCCCGCAGGTAGCGCTCGAGCAGCTCCATGCAGGCGGCCGGAGTCGCGGGCGGGAAGGTCGGTTCTCCCAGGGTCAGGCGGCCCATGTTGAAGGGATGGAAGCAGTCGACATCCTTGTCGACGCGGATGGAACCGATGACCGCCGAGTCGGAGATGTGAGCGGGAAAGGGCCGCAGCGGCAGGATACCCGACACGGCCGGGTCGGCATTGAGGTCGCGCACCACCGCGACCACCTCTTCTTCGGTGGTCTCCGCCGGCAGCAGTTCGTTGCGATAGCCCAGGCCCATCTCGGCGCAGAACTTCTCCACCGCCCCGCGATACATGCCGGCCCCGAAGTCGTCGCCCACGAGGAGCGTGGCGATGCCCGGGTTGGAACCGAGGCGCTTGAGCTCTTCCAGTTCGGCCGCCAGTTCGGCGCGCAGCTCGGCCGCGATGGCCTTGCCGTCGATTATGGTCGCTGCCACCAGTGCTCCCTCCGTCAGATCTTGCTGTAGGTCAGGGCCAGGACGCCGTCGCGCAGACCGGCAGTCTCGACTCAGCATGGCTTCGATGCGCGCCCAGGTCTTCTGCTTGAAGCCCTCGTCGGCGATCCAGGCCAGGTTGATGCGCACGTTGAGGGCCGCGCTCTGCGCGGCCGCGTCGGCCAGGATGACGGCCACGCCGGCGTCACTCACCGCGTGCGGATTGCCCATCTCCGCGGCCGGCAGCGCACAGGCGGGCCACCGCGAGCGCGCCTTCGGCGACGCGCAAGCGGCACCTCCGCAGCTCCCTGCAGTGCGGCCTGCAGGATCTGCTTGCGCTGCGTCCTTCTCCGCAGCGGTCTCCTTGGGCAGCTTCATGGCCGCGGCCACGGCCGCGTAGGCCTGCGCGTCGAGGGTCACCAGGTCTTCCAGTTCGCGGCGCGCCGCCTCGGCGCGCGCCCGCAGGTCGACCATCTCGTCCTGAACGGCGGCGAACTTCTCCTTCCCCAGGGTCAGGTCGGTGACCATGGTGACGAGGGCCGAGCCCAGCGCCCCCACCAGAGCGGCCACACTGCCCCCACCCGGTTCGGGCGCAGTCGCTGGCCAGCCGGTCCAGGTAGGCCTGGATGCTGCCGTCCGTGTAGCGATCTATCACCGTAGCTCCTTGTCGTTCCGCGGGCTTCGTCGCCGAACGGACCGGCTAGAAGAGCCCCATGATCTTGCCGTCGACCAGGTCTATCTTTCCGCAGCCGGCTTCTTGGGCAGGCCCGGCATGGTCATCATCTTCCCGCAGACGGGCACAACCATGCCTGCCCCAGCAGAGAGACGGATCTCGCGCACGGTCAGACGCCAATCGCGCGGACGGCCGATCTTGGTCTTGTCGTCGGAGAGCGAGGACTGGGTCTTGGCCATGCAGACGGGCAGCGCACCGTAGCCCAGGCGCGTGAAGCGCTCGATGGCAGCGTTGGCTTCGTAGTGGAAGTCCACCCCGTCGGCGCCGTAGATCTTGGTTGCGATGGCTTCGATCTTCTGCGGGATGGTGAGACCCAGGTCGTAGAGGAAGCGGAAGTCCGGCTTCTCCTTGCCCTCGCAGAGGCGCACGACCTCTTCGGCCAGAGCCACGCCGCCTTCGCCCCCGTCGGCCCACACGTCGGAGAGGACCACCCTCGCGCCCATGGCTTCCACGCGCTCGGTGAGCAGGGCCACTTCGGCGTCGGTGTCGTCGGGGAAGCGGTTGATGGCCACCACTACCGGCGGGCCGAACAACTGCATGTTCTCCAGGTGCTTCTCCAGGTTCTCCATGCCCGCCCCGAGAGCCCCCAGGTCCTCCTTCTTGAGATCGCTAAGGGCGACACCGCCGTGCATCTTGAGCGCGCGGATGGTGGCAACCAACACTATGCAGTCGGGGACCAGACCGGCGTACCGGCACTTGATGTCGAAGAACTTCTCCGCCCCCAGATCGGCGCCGAAGCCCGCCTCGGTGATGCAGTAGTCGCCCAGCTTGAGGGCCATGCGCGTGGCCTGCACGGAGTTGCAGCCGTGGGCGATGTTGGCGAAGGGCCCGCCGTGAACTATGGCGGGCGTGTTCTCGAGAGTCTGCACGAGGTTGGGCATGAAGGCGTCTTTGAGCAGCACGGCCATGGAGCCGGAGACCTTGATGTCCTGGGCCGTGACCTTGCGTCCCCATAGAGTGGAACCCACGATGATGCGATCGAGGCGGGCTTTGAGGTCTTCCAGGTCGGTGGCCAGACAGAGGATGGCCATGATCTCGGAGGCGACGGTGATGTCGAAGCGCGTGTCGCCTCTCCACCCCTTCGCCGCCCTGGCCGATGGTTATGTTCCTGAGGGCCCGGTCGTTGAGGTCGACCACCCGGGGCCAGGAGATGTCGTTGGGATTGATGTTGAGATCGTTGCCCTGGAAGAGATGGTTGTCGAGCACGGCTGCACAGAGGTTATGAGCCGTCGTGATGGCATGGATGTCGCCGGTGAAATGGAGGTTGATGTCCTCCATGGGTATGACCTGGGCGTAGCCGCCTCCGGCGGCGCCTCCCTTGATGCCGAAGCAGGGGCCCAGCGAAGGCTCGCGCAGGGTGCAGATGGCCTTCCGGCCGATCTTGTTGAGACCCATGCTCAGGCCCACGTTGGTGGTGGTCTTGCCCTCGCCGGCCGGGGTGGGCGTGATGGCCGTGCACAGCACCAGCTTGCCGTCGGGCCTGTCCTTGAGTCGGTCGAAGACGTCCAGGTGGATCTTGGCCTTGTACTTCCCGTAGAGGTCGAGGTCGTCCTCACCCAGGCCGATCCCGGCCGCCACGTCTATCACGGGGATTGGGGTCGCTTCCTGTGCGATCTCGATGTCGCTCTTCATGCTTGCCGATCCGTCCTTTCCGTGGGTCTCTTCCCCTGGCTGCCCTCATATACTATATTTATATAGACAAATTGGCAAGCCTCGGCGAGAGGTCCTGAAGATGGCCCTGACAACGGGACAGGAAAGTCGATCCGAGCGGGCCGCGACCCCGGACGGTGGCCGGTCCGCTGCTGCCCGCCGGCGTTTTCCCGAACCTGCGTATCTTCACATCGCGAACAACGTAGCCGAACGGATCGGGGCGGGCGACTATCGGCCCGGCGATCAGCTGCCTACCGAGGCCGAGCTGCGCAGCGAGTTCGGGGTCAGCCCCATGACCGTGCGGCGCGCCATCAACATCCTCCTTGATCGCAACCTCGTCACCACCACTCAAGGCAAAGGCACTTTCGTACGCAACCTGGAGCTCGGTGAGGCCGTCTTCCGCCTCCAGCCCATCACCGAGGTGCTCGACGACGAGTCCGTGGACGTCTCGCTCCTGCAGGCGAGCATAATCCCCGCGGACGAAAGGGCGGCCGGACTTCTCGATTGTGCCGTGGGAGACCACACCATATTCATGCGCCGGCTCATCGCCCGAGGAGGGGTGCCGCTCATGTACCAGTTGGAGCAGTTGGTCTACGACGAGCACCGTCCCCTGGTGGAAGCCCAGCTGCAGGTCACCTCTCTGAACGGCCTCTTGCGCTCCACTCCGGGGGAAGGCATGCCCCGAGGCGACCTGGCCATCGAGGCCGTGTGTCTGCGGGACGAGGCGGCCGGTATCCTGAGCGTTCCTACGGGCTCGCCGGCATTCTGCCTGGAGCACATCTTCTATGACTGCGAAGGTCGTCCCGTCAGCTGGGGCAGGCTCTTCTGCCGGGCAGACAAGTTCCGCCTCCTGACCCACCTCGGCGCTCCTCCCCCGGGCGCCCATGGACGTCTGTAGGTCTGCGAGGCACGCGATGACCAGTTCTCTGGAACACCAGCCCGATCTCGCCCCGCTCACCACCGCCGTCGCGGCTCTCGACGAGCAAGAGTCCCTCCGCCTCGTGGCCGAGGCCGTCGCCTCGAAGCTCGACTCCCGAACGATACTGCAGGCCGTGGAAGAGGGTATGCGCATCGTCGGGGAGCGCTATGAGGCGGAGGAGATATTCCTGGCCGGCCTCATCATGGCCGGGGAGATCTTCCGGGGAGCTATGGCCCTGACCCGTCCCGGCAGCGTGGAAGACCCTGTGGGGCCTGTCTCCGGGCCGCGTGCTCATCGGGACGGTAGAGGGCGACATCCACGATATCGGCAAGAACGTGACCGTGCTCACGCTGCGCAGTTTTGGCTTCAGCGTCAGGGACCTGGGGGTGAACGTCCCCGCGCCGCAGTTCCTGGAAGAGGCTTTGGCGTTCGCCCCTGACATAATCGGCCTGTCCGGACTGCTCACCGTGGCCTTCACGGCCATGCGGGACACAGTGACCCTTCTCCGGGAGCATGCCGCCGAGTTCGCCGTCATGCCCACGATCATCATCGGTGGAGGGACTCTGGACGAGCACGTGGCCCGCTTCATAGGAGCCGACCTCTGGACCACCGATGCCATGCACGGGGTCCGCCTGTGCGAGCAAGTCCTCGAGACCAGGAGACAGATCTAGAGATGGACGAAACGCATCCGTCGTATCCGCCCGCCGGAGACCAGTCCGTGTCGATCTTCATCGACGGGCAGCATCTGCAGGTGGAGTCGAATCTGACCGTCCTCCGGGCCGCTCTCAGCCACGGGATATACATCCCCACCCTCTGCCACGACCCCCGTGTGACTCCGGCCGCTCGCTGCGGCCTATGCGTGGTGGAGGTCGGTGGGCACGGTACCGTGCAGGCCTGCGAGACCCGCGTTTTCGACGGTATGGAAGTGGTCACGCTCGACCCGGCCCTGTCGGAACTGCGCAGGCAGCGACTGAACGAGTTGCTGTCGAACCATAACGCCTACTGCGAGCCCCCCTGCCACTACGCCTGCCCGGCGGGGATCGACATACCCGCGTACATCGCGGCCATTGCCAGAGGTGACGACGCCGAGGCCGTCAGGATCGTCAAAGAGCGCCTGCCTCTGCCCCGCATCATAGGCCGCGTGTGCCCCCGTCCCTGCGAGAGCGCCTGCCGCAGGACGCAGGTGGACGGCAAGGCGGTAGCCATCTGCCAACTGAAGCGCTTCGCGGCGGACGAGCTCCACGGTGACGGCGCGAAGACGGCGAGATCACGTCCCCGCCCACAGGCAAGAAGATAGCCGTGGTGGGCAGTGGCCCCTCCGGCCTCAGCGCCGCCTACTATCTGGCCCTCGACGGCCACCAGGTGACCATCTTCGAGGCCCTGGAACTGCCGGGCGGCATGGTCCTGCATGGCATCCCACCCTATCGGCTGCCCGCGCGAGGTCATCGCCGCGGAGGTCGACGAGATCCTGAGCCTGGGGGTCGAACTGCGGCTGAACAGCCGGCTGGGGGAAGACTTCAGTATCGACAGCCTCATGGAGGAGGGTTACGACGCCGTCTATCTGGCCATCGGGGCCCAGTGTGGCTCTACCGGCAACATCGCCGGAGCGGAAGATGCCGAGGGCGTCTACTCCGCCGTGGACTTCCTGCGCGAGACCAACGCCGGACGGTGGACGAAGCCGCTGGGGCGGACGCTCGTCATGGGGGGAGGTTTCACGGCCATGGACGCGGCCCGTTCCGCGCTCCGTCTGGGGGCCGACAAGGTGACGGTGGCCTACCGGCGCACGCGGGAGGAGATGCCGGCCACCTCCGACGAGGTCGACGAGGCGGAGGATGAAGGAGCCGAACTCATGCTCCTTACCTCACCGATTTCGGTCACGCAGAAGCACGGCAGGGTCTTCGAGGTGGTCTGCCAGAAGATGGTCCTGGGTGAGCCGGACGACAGCGGCCGCCGGCGACCGCAGCCGGTCCCCGGGTCGGAGTTCGCAGTGCCCGCCGACACCGTGATCCTGGCCCTGGGGCAGGAGGTCGACGCAGACGATCTGGCCGAGGTCTGTACCCTCACCCCCTGGGGCACCATCGAAGCCGACAAGCTGACGCTGCTCACCAGCAAGGAGGGCGTCTTCGCCGGAGGCGACTGCGAGACCGGCCCGGCCACCGTGGTGGAGGCCATCGCGGCCGGCCGACGGGCCGCGGTCGCCATCGACGCCTACGTCTCGGGCGAATCGCCGGAACTGGCCTGCGCGCACCCGGGCGCGCGCCTGGAGCGGCACCGGCCCAAGTTCTTCGACATAGGCGCAAAACCTCTCTCCAACGATCAGCGCAGCCCCATGCCCGTGCTGCCCGTCACCGGGCGATCAGGCTTTGACGAGGTCGAGTTGGGCTTCGACGAGGAGTCCGCGCGCAGAGAGGCGGAGCGCTGCCTGCAATGCGTCTGCCACGAGGCTTCGACCTGCGAGTTGCAGAGACTGGCCATCCGTTATGGGGCCGGTACGACCGAGTTCACCGGGGCGAACGGCCGATTCGAGCCCATCGCGAGTCCGCCCATGCTGGAACTCGACCGCAAGCGCTGCATCCAATGCCACACCTGCGTGCGCGTGTGCGACGAGGTGGAGCGGTATGGCGTGTACGAGGTGGATGAGTCGGGATACCCGGCCCTCACCTGTGCCACCTATCTGGAGTCGGGCTGCGTCTCCTGCGGCCAGTGCACCGATGTCTGTCCCACGGGTGCGCTCATCAACACCCAGCTCAAGAGCGCCCACGAGTGGGAGATCACTCGCGTGCGCACCACCTGCCCTTTGTGCGGCACGGGCTGCAACTTCGATCTGAACGTGGTCGAGGGCAGGGTCATAGGCGTGACCACCGCCGAGGACGCTCCCGTCAACGGCCGGGCCCTGTGCGTCAAGGGCCGCTATCACACCGACATGATCCACAGCCCGGAACGGCTCACCACCCCGCTCATCCGCAAGGACGGGGTGTTGACGGAAGCCACCTGGGACGAGGCCCTGGATCTGGTGGCCGAGCGTTTCCGTGATGTGCGCCACCGCCACGGCGCAGATGCCTTCGCGGCTCTCAGCTCCGCCCGCTGCACCAATGAGGACAACTGGGCGATGCAGAAGTTCGTGCGGGCGGTGATGCGCACCAACAACCTCGACCACTGCGCACGAACCTGACACGCTCCCACTGTGGCCGGTCTGGCCACATCGTTCGGAAGCGCTGCCATGACGAACTCCCTCAGCGAGGTGGAGTTCTACGACGCCCTGTTCGTCATCGGCTCCAACACCACTGAGGCGCACCCGGTGATAGGCGGCAAGATGAAGCGCGCCGTCCGCGACGGCGCGCACCTGATCGTGGCCGATCCCCGTCGCACCGAACTGGCCGACCTCGCCGAACTCTGGCTGCAACTCGTCCCCGGGACCGATGCCGCACTTGTGAACGGCATGATGAACATAATCATCAACGAGGGTTGGCAGGATCAGGAGTTCATCGACGCCCGTTGCGAGAACTACGACGACCTGTGGGCCGTCGTGCAGAGATACACGCCCGAAGTGGTCAGTGAGATCACAGGCGTGCCTGCAGACAAGCTCTACGAGGCCGCACGTATCTACTCTCAGACGCCGCGCGCGGGGATCTTCTATACCCTGGGCATCACCGAGCACACGACGGGGACGGCCAACGTCATCGATCTGGCCAACCTGGCCATGATCACCGGGCACGTGGGCGTACCCCACGCCGGGGTCAACCCCCTACGCGGCCAGAACAACGTACAGGGCGCGTGCGATATGGGTGCGCTCCCCAACGTGTTCTCAGACTATCGCCCGGTCACCAAGCCCGAGAACGCGGCGGTGTTCGAAAAGGCCTGGGGCGTGGAACTGAGCACGAGATCGGGTCTGCGCATCCCGGAGATGTTCGACGCCATCCTGGCCGGCGACGTCAAGGTCATGTACATCATGGGCGAGGACCCCGTCCTCACCGACGCCGACGCCAACCACGTACGCAAGGCCATATCCGGTCTCGAGTTCCTGGTGGTCCAGGACATCTTCCTCACCGAGACGGCCAAGCATGCCGACGTGGTGCTGCCCGCCGCCTGCTACGCCGAGAAGGACGGCACCTTCACCAACACCGAACGCCGCGTGCAGCGCGTGCGCAAGGCGGTGGAGCCCCCCGGCCGGGCCCGGGCCGACTCCGAGATCATCTGCGACCTCTCCCGACGGATGGGCTACGACTTGGGCCCCAGCGCCGGTGCCGACATCTTCGAGGAGATCCGGACGCTGACTCCCACCTACGCGGGCATGACCTATGACCGGGTCGACGCATGCGGACTGCAGTGGCCCTGTCCCGACATCGATCACCCGGGAACCGCCTACCTGCACGAAGACACGTTCCCTCGAGGGCGGGGGCGGCTCATGGGCATCGAGTACGAGGCTCCCGCCGAACTGACCAACGACGAGTATCCCATCCTGCTCACCACCGGGCGCATGCTGTATCAGTACAACATCTCCACGCGGCAGGCGAAGATCCTCGAGTCTCTGGCGCCCCGCGAGAGGGCCGAGATCAACCCGGCGGACGCGGAGCGGATCGGGATCTCAGGCGACGATCAGATACGGGTGACCTCGCGGCGCGGGTCGGTCGTCACCAGCGTGGCCGTCACCGACCGCGTACCCCCCGGCATTATGTTCATGACCTTCCATTTCGCGGAGACGCCGGTGAACGAACTCACCAACTCGGCCTTCGACCCCATCGCCAACACGGCCGAATACAAAGTGTCGGCCGTCAAGATCGAGAAGGTCTGAAGACAAGCGGGGGGCCGGCGCGCCCAGCGCGCCGGCCCCCCGAGACCTTCCTAGCGCGGCTTCCCGGCTACGACTCGCGTACGTCCTCTATGGACAGCACCAGCGGCTTGATGGCGGCGACAAGGTCTTCGCGAGAGACATCCATAACCTTCATGGTGGCCGTGAGTTCCTTCTTCTCGGGCTCGTCCGCGAGACCGAAGGCGAAGAGAGCGCCGCCGAGGTCGGCTATCGCAGCGGTGATCTTGGCAACCGTCCCCTTGATCTCAGGAGTGGTCACCGTCATGCGGACCCCATGCTGACGCGCGCCGAACAGCTCGAGCAGGACGTTGAAGAGGTGAGACTCGGTGATGATGCCTACCAGCTCGTCGCCACGCATCACGGGCAGACCGCTGATCTTGTTGTCGGCCATGATGCGCCCCGCCTCTTCGAGGGCCGTGTCCTCCTCCACGGTGATGACGTCCTTGGTCATCACCTCCTCGATGGTCATCTTCTCGATGAGGTAGTTGAGCTCGTGGACGCTGAGTGAGGTCGCCGGCGAGGGCGACACCCGGAGCAGGTCTACCAGCGACACGATGCCCACCAGTTGGCCCTTGTCGTTGAGGACAGGGAGCTGCCTTACTTTGCTCCCGCGCATCACCTGAGAGGCGTCCGGTACGGTCGCCGCGGGATACGTGGTGATGGGGTTACGGGACATCCGGTCACGAACAAGCATCTTGTCCTCCTGAATTAGCGGGCGGTCGCCGGCCTACAGCTGCGCTGGCCTCATTTGTATAGTACACCGCTCTCCATAGCCGTAAACAAGCCGTGGCACGCGGAGTCGGTCAGGAGTGGTTCCTGACGCGGAGTCGGTCAGAGTGGCTCCTACCTCAGCGTAGTCTGGCTTCCCCGGGCCGCGACAAGTTCAGCGAAAGCTTCGCTCCGCAACGGATCAGGCTCGATGGTGGCGAGAGCCGGTCGGCATTCCTCAGGAGGCGCCAGCAACCCCAGCCGTTCTAGACAGAGGAGCGCCGCTCCGCGTAGAGAGGTGTCGGCGACGTCCGAGAGCAGTATGGGCCGCCCAAACCCGTCGGCGATCAGATGCTGCCAGCCCGTCGAGCGGGCACCCCCGCCGGAGAGGATCAGATCGAGAGGACCGGACCAGGCCTCCAGTTCGCGCACCGACCTCACGAGCCCCACTACGGCCGATTCCACCAGGCCTTGCAGGATGTCCGTAGAGGTCGTGCCCAGAGACAGCCCATCTAGGAGGCCCCTGCCGGCCACGGGCCAGTCCGGGCTTCGCTCTCCGGCCAGCGCGGACGAGACCACCAGACCCGACGAGCCCGGCAGCCGCTCACGGACGATCTGCTCCACCACGTCGTTCACCTGCCCGAGGGACGAGAACTTGAGCACCCGTTCCGCCCAATGCATGATGTTCATTGCGTTGGAGCGCGCCACTCCCACCACGGCCCGTCGCGCGTCGAGAGCGTATCCGAAAAGCGCGGGGCTGAGCGGGCTCTCGAAGCGCCGGTCCCACGTTGTGACCAACCTGGCCGAGGCGCTCGTGCCCAGACTGACGGCGGCCGTCATGCGCGGCGCCGAGGACCCCGCCCCCGCTGAACCCTTCGGGGAAGACCGCCTCGAAGATGTCGGCCGTTGGCAGTCGCGCATCCTGCCGCGCCGCTGCCCACGACGGAACAGGCGCCGTCTCCCAAGGCAGGCATCCAGAGGGCTTCGGCAAGCGACGGCCAGCGGCGCGCCTGAGCGGGAGAGAGCCGGCGCCAGTCATCAGACACGACCGGCAGCGTGTGCTCCGGCACCCCGATCAGCCGGGTCAGCTCGTCGTCCCAGCGTCCCGACGTGCTGTCGAAGAGACCCGATGCCGAGGCCATCGACAGAGAGGCAGGAGAGTCCGGTCCGCACCAGCGCCCCAGCAGCAGCTCCCCCACGGAGACCCAGGAACGCACTCGGAGCCACGCTTGGGGATCGGTCCTCTTGAGACGGAGAAGCCTGGCCGGGATGTATGAAGGATGAAGCCGGCAACCCGTCCTCTCGTGGACCGCAGCCTCATCCGCTACCAGCCGGCGCAACTCCTCTGCCTCCGCGCCGGCGCTGCTGTCCATCCAGGTGGAGACGGGCGTGCACGGGTCGCCTGCCTCGTCCAGGCCTGCCAACCCGTGCCATAGGCAGGTGAGCACGCAACCGCCCACCGCGACGCCCCGCCCCGGAGGTTCGTCCGGAGGATCCGCACAGAAGCGGTCCAGCAGCGACTCCACCACGCGCACGAAGGTCAGCGCATCGGCGGTCCCATCCGACTGCACGGGGGTACGGGTCGAAAGAATGGGGCCCAGGGCAGTACCGTCGGTGCGGAAACACTGCAACTTGGCCAGGGATGTGCCGACGTCGACGGCCAGGACCACGTCCTGGCCGGATGTTGCCGCGACGTTCACCGACGGGATGTCATCGCTAGGCTCGTTGCGTCACACCTACTTGTAGGTCGCCTTCCCGTCGTACATCGGATTCATGACGACAGAGAAATGGAATATCGGCTTGTTGACCTCGAGTATCCGCATCGGGTTATGGGTGGCACCGGCGGGGAGCCATATCATGGTGGAGCGCGTGAGTCGGTGCGCCTCGCCATTTATGGAGAACTCGATAACGCCGCCCAGCTCGTAAGGGTCGTCCGGGTCGCTCCCGTAGAAACCGATGAGCTCGTCGTAATCGTGGACGTGCTCGGTGAAGATGGGATCTCTCTCGGGGACGGCGAAGTACCAGGCGGTGTTCATCTGAAAAGCGCCTTCGCAGACGTTGCTGTCCATCCACAGGATGCGCTTGGCGAAATGCTTGTACAGCTCCCGGAACTCCGGCGTACCCATGTTGGCGGGCTCTTGCAGTTCCTGTACGAAGTACTTCCCGTACTCCCCGCCCTTGTTGTTGTCGTAGACCATTGGGGGGTCCTCTCCCTTACTCTTTGGGCATATCCCAGTCGATGAAGTGCCAGTAGGGGGCGTTCACTCGCTTGCGGTAGGCGTCCATGTCCACGCCGCGCCAATCGTAGAAGCCCACGCCGGTCTTGGCGCCGAGATCGCCCCTGGCGACCCTGTCGGTGACGGCGGGAGGGGCCTCAGTCATGTTGCTGAGCGAGGGAAACACGGCGTTGCAGGTGCGCATGTTCAGAGTCAGGTCGCCGTTGTCGAAGTGCTCGAAGATGCCGATGGAGGTGTAGCGGGGGCAGAAGCTGTAATTCAGGCAGGTGTCGACGTCTCTGGGATCGGCGATGCCGCTCTCTACGAGGTTGAGAGCCTCCCTCCACAGGGCGAACTGGAGGCGGTTGCCGATGAAGCCGGGAGCGGGCTTCTTGAGGATGACGGGCTTGCGGTCGAGGGACTCGAGCAGCTCTTTGGCGAACTGGAGAACGTCCGGATCGGTGGCGGCGCCGCCGCAGAGCTCGAAGAAGGGCACCATGTGAGCCGGGTTGAAGGGGTGCGTGACGATGATGCGGTCCTTGTACTTCACGGCCTTCTCGGCAAGGACGGTCGGGCACGAGCGATGAGCTCACCGAGCAGATGGCCTTGATCTTGGGGCAGGTCTCCTCGATCCGCGCATAGATCTCGTGCTTCAGATCGATGTCCTCGGGCACGCATTCGAAGATGACGTCGCAGTCGGCGAGATCGGCGTAGTCGGCGGAGTAGGTGAGGTACTTCTCGCAGATGGCCAGTTGCTCTTCGGGCATGAGGCCCTGGTCGATCATCTGGCGGAAGTACGCGTCGTAGGTCTTCTTGTACTCGGGGATCATCTCCGCACGGCGCACGACCAACGTGGTCCGGTAGCCGTGGCCCGTCGTGAGCACGGCCAGGCTGTCGCCGATCATGCCGGCGCCGATTATGCCGATGTGGTTCACACTCTCTAGCTTCATATCAAGCGTCCATTCCCCCGGCGTCTTCGGCCTAGTCGTCTGTTTACTTCAGCGGGCGAAGCTTGAGGATCTCTCTGGCTTCATCGGGAGTAGCGACATCCATCTCCAGTTCGTGGATGATGCGGACCATTCGCTCAACCAGTTGGGCGTTGCTCTTTGCCAGCTCGCCGTAGGAATAGTAGATGTTGTCCTCCATGCCGACGCGGACGCTGCCGCCCTTGAGCAGACCGTAGGTCACGCCCTGCAGCTGGTGAGAGCCGATGGCCATGGTAGACCAGTTGACGATCACGATCCTTGGGGAGCAGGCTGATCATGAAGTCAAGGTTCGGCTGGCTGAAAGAGATGGCGCCCTGGCTGACCTTGTTCATGCCCATGACGAAGGTGAGGGACACGGGATCGGCAACCACGCCGGCGGGCACGAGCACGTTGAATACGTCCTCGATGCTGGAGGGATTGAAGACTTCGCAGCTCAGGCTTGATGCCCAGGTCCATCATCTTCTTCGCGTTCTTGAGGAGCCACTCGCGTTCCCACCTGTAGATGAAGGACAGATCGCCCCAGACGGTGGTGATGAGGGAGCAGTCCAGAGAGCACATCTCCGGCAGGCAGGACTTGTCCTTCATTTCAAGCAGAGCCACGCCGTCATCGGCCTTGGAATCCGGTCCCATCGCGGGAGCCGTGGAGTTCTGGATGATGATGGGGCACTTCGCACGGACGGCCGTGTTGATCTCGGCAAAGATATCGGGATCGTTGGTCGAATTGCCGGCCTTGTCACGGGCGTGGATGTGGACGATCGAGGCTCCTGCGTTGTAGCAGTCGTACGCCGAGGAGACGATCTCCGACGGCTGCTCGGGCAGAGCGGGGTTGGCGGCCTTGCCCTGGAAATTGCCCGTCTGGGCGACCGTGATGATCACTTTTCTCTTACTGGCCATGCTTAAGCTCCTCTCCGCGATCTTCGTTCTAGTAGACGCCGTATTCCTTGGCCGTCTTGATCATGGCATGCAGGTTCTCCGGCCTGCCATCGTCCGCCACCGCCCCCATGTCGAGGATGTAGCCTCCACCCTTGCCCGCCGTGTCGATGAGGTTCTTGGTGTAATCGACCACTTGATCGATGGTGCCGGCGTGGAGAAGCGATAGGGGCACATTCCCCTGGATGCACGCCACCTGCCCGATGGTCTCCTTGGCCCGGACCATGTCGGTCTGGTCGAAGAGCCACACGGTCTTACCCTTGGGCAGGTCCATGATGGCCTCCAGTCGCGAGCCATACCTCCCCTCGGCGAAGAGGAACGGCACGATACCTTCCTCGATGAGCCCCAGAAGAACGGCTCTGAGGGTGGGCCAGTAGAAGGTCTGGAACTGCTCGTCGCTCATGAACCCGTCCGCGCCTTTGTGCAGAGGCAAGAAGACGATGGGCGTGCCCAGAGGCGGACGCTTGAGGGCCCAATCCAAGGCCACCGGTACCAGTCTTTCGCACGCGGCTATCACCTTGTCCGGGCAGCGGAACATGTCGAGTATCACTCCACGCATGCCGCGCAGAGTGTCGCCCAGGATGTCGAAGGGAGCCTTGCAGCCGCCGCCGAAATAGGCGGGGAAGCCATGGCCCATCAACGTGGCGTGCGTCTCACCGATGACCTGGCCCCAGCCGGCCACGTCGCGGGCCGCGCTCGCTATCCGCTCCAGCCCGTCGACCATCTCCGGCGAGCCCCATCCACCGACTTGTCCGGATACGAAGGGCAGTTCGATGTAGTCGAACAAGGAGCTCAGGTTGGCGAAGCCGGCGAAGGCCCCGATGGTGCGGGGCAGGTAGGCCCGCAGCATGTAGTCGCTCGGATCGGAGATGAGGTGATCGTACTCCTCGGGGAGCATCCACTCCTTCTCGTTGTACTGGAAGGAGGCCTCCTTGGCCACTCCGTGACCGGGCCAAGAGTAGAGCCGGTAGTCGAGGGTCTCGAAGACCGAAGCCGGCGTGGTGTAGAGGGCCGGGCTCACGATGGTGTCGGCTTGGAACTCCAGGTTGAAGTCGATCCAAGCCTTGGCGGCGGCCTGCGCATCGTGCATGGAATCGTAGGGCGTGATGCCCGCGTGTACCGCCGGCCACAGGCCGCAGTTGAGGTTGATGGGCACCCGGTCGGGCTCCCGCAGCTCGAAGGCTGTGACCAACCGGTCGACCTTTGCCTTGTACTCGGCTTCCGCCTCCGGACTCACGAAGGGGATGTCGGGATTGCGCCAGCGGTCGATCCGCCAGGCTCGTTTCTCGTCGGGCGTCATGTCCGCCCAGGTCTTATCGGCCATTGCAGATACCCCCGTTATGGTCGAGGACGGTCAAGGTTTGAGCGGCGGCAGACCCGCATCGGACCGGGCTTCGTTGGCGTGCATCAACACCGCTTCGTCGAGCGTCATGGGCGTCCACCCGAAGTCTTCTTTGGCCAGGTCGCAGTTGACCAACCAGGGCAGCTCGCAGTTTTCGGGCTCGTCGCCAAAGGTGATCTGCGCGTCCGGGATGAGCCTCTTGACGGCCGCGGCCACATCCTTGAGCGTGATCGGAGCACCACCCAGATTGTAAGCCGGATGGGGCGAGGAGTCGGCTTTGAGAGCCAGACGGGCGAAGTCGGCCACCTGGTCGGAGATGACGGTGGAGAACTTCCAGTCGCCCACGCACTCCAACTGCACCGGCTTGCCCACGGCGGGAAGAGACACTATCTGCGAGAACCAGCGCACGAAGACCGGGTTGGTGCCGCCGTGGCCGTAGCCGATGCAGGGGCGCAGGGCTGTGGGCTGTACGCCGTACAACTCCAGGTACTGCGAAGCCACCACCTCGGCCAGGCACTTGGCCAGGGCATAGAAGCTGCCGGTGAAGGGCAGAAGCCGGTCGTCCTCACGCACCTCGCGGTCGCCGTAGTCGGACTGTTCCCCGTACACGGTCTCCGAGCTCGCATACACCACCCGCTTGATGCCCAGGAGACGAGCGGCCTCGAAGACGTTGCACATCCCCAGGAGGCCTATCTTGGTGTTCCCACGCGGATTGGCGTCCTTGGAGAGGATCATGGCCCAGTTCATGATGCGGTCGCAGCCGTTCTCGACGCAGGCGGCCATGATCTGCTCGAGGTCGGAGATGTCCCCACGCACGTACTTGTACTTGTCCCCGTGGGACTCGATGGACTTCAGCCAGTATTCGGCCGGAGGTACGACGTCGAACGCGACCACTCCGTCGAAGTCGGGGTCGGCCAGCAACGCCGAACAGGTCTTCTTGCCGAAAAGGCCGCTACCACCGATGACCAGCGCCTTCATGTCGTACCTCCCACCGTTCGTTCTATCAGTGACAGGGGCCGGCCGGGCCATTATTATCGGACCGGCCGGCCCCCCATTCGCTCGGTATCGCTACTCCCGGGCACTCAGCGCAGCGCCCTCAGCTCCTGGAACGCAGCCTCTCTTTCTTGGCGATGCACTCCTTCACCGAGACCGCGAGGTCGGCGGCCGAGAAGGCGAAGTGCTCCATCAGTTCGTCCCTCTCCGGCGTGATCAGCCCGGACTGGCCGAACTCGTCCTCCACGCCCACCTTGACCAGCGGCGTGGGCAGGTTCTCGCTCAAGGCGCATGCCACGGCATCGCCGAGGCCGTTGATGTCGCTGCTGTTCTCAGCGGTCACGATGGCACCGGTGCGTTCGGCCGCGGCGATGATGGCCTCTTCGTCGAGGGGCTTGAGGGTGCTGACGTTGAGCACGCCCACGTCCAGCCCCTCCTTCTCGAGCAGATCGACGGCCTTGATGGCTTCGGTGACCATGTAGCCGGTGGCCACGATGGTGGCGTCCTTCCCGTCGCGCAGCGAGTAGGCCTTGCCGATGTTGAACGGGTAGTCGTCGGTGAAGATGGTGAACGGGTTCGGGCTCATCTCCATCTTCAGCACCACGGGGCCGATGTACTGCATCATGGCCTCGGTGGCCTTCTCGGCCTCGACTGCATCCGCCGGGTTGATCATGACCAGGTTCGGAAGGACCCGCAGGCTTCCCCAACCTTCGACAGTGGCGTGGGACACTCCGACCTCACCCCACACCCCCTCACGGGCCAGGAACTTCACATTGAAGCGGTCTACCAGGATGCTCTGCCGGATCTGGTTGTAGGTCCGGCTCATGCTGGCGAAGAGGAAGTTGTATGTCACCGGCACGAAGCCCTCGGCCGCTAGGGCGGCCGCCACACAGGTGGCGTTCTGCTCGGCGATGCCGCACTCGATCATGCGGTCGAACATGTTATCGGTGAACCACTCGATCTCGGGGAACTGCATGTCCTCGAGGATGGCGAGGGCGTTGGGGTCCTTGAGGAAAGCGGCCTTGATGGCTTTGCCGATCCCCTTGCCCGTCATGGCGGGCTCACCGATCGCTACAAACTCATTCCATGTCGCCATATTTGGCCCTTCCTTCTTGGACACCCTTCATCATCTCGTCACCACGGCCAAGGTGCATATGGAGTTCTTCCCAGTTGGAGACCCCGCGCCCCTTGACTGTGTGGGCGATGATCAGCTTGGGCTTGTTGTCGCCGTACTGCTTGGTCACAAGGTCGAGACCGTCGAGCACCTGGCGCATGTCGTGTCCGTCGATCTCGTAGACGGTCCAGCCGAACGCCTTCCATTTGTCCACCAGCGGCTCGATGGGCATGATGTCGTTGGTGGGCCCGTCGAGTGACCACTTGTTGTAGTCGACGATACCTATGAGGTTGTCGAGCTTGAACTTGCTTGCGAACATGGCCGCTTCCCAGACTTGGCCCTCGTGCATCTCGCCGTCGCCCATGATGCAGTAGGTGCGGAACTTGGGGTTGTAGCGCACGATGTAGCGAGGCAGGAAGGTGTCAGTCCGCGAAGGCGGGTTGAGCTTGATCTTGAGCTTCTCGGCAAGCGCAAGCCCGGCGGCGAAGGATAGTCCCTGCCCCAGCGAGCCGCCCGAGAAGTCGATGCCCGGGGTGCACCAGCGGTCGGCGTGGCCCTGGAAGGGCGAACCGTAGCAGTAGTAGGTGCCCAGCGTTTCTTCGGGATACATGCCCAGTTCGACCAGAGCCGCGTAGATGGCCTCGCAGCAGTGAGCCTTGGACATGATGACCCGGTCGCGTTCCGGCCAGTCGGGATTCTTGGGATCGAACTTGATGTGGTGGAAGTACAGGGCGGTAACGATCTCCATGACTGACATGGTGCCGCCCACGTGGCCCTGGCTGAACGTACAGAACTGCGTCAGGCAGTGGTTGGCCATGGTCTTGGCCCTAGCCTCCAGCTCCAGTACGAGGGCATCGTTATGAGACATGGGTCTTCCGCCTTTTGATCTCCACCTTCACGGTGTCGTCAGCCAGAGGATTGCCGCAGCGTGGACAAGCGTCCTTGTAGGCGTGGAAAATGGCCTCCTCGTTGGGAATCGCGCGCATGTAAAGGCGGCGGCTGATCTCCTCCCCGTAGTAGAGCAGCATGTCGCAATTGCCGCAGTTGATCTTTTCACTCATTCAGGCACCTCTCTTGTTGCCGGTCGTTGTCGCTCCTTCAGTTCCTTACGGCCTGACTAGGATCTTGATGTCTTTGCTGGTCTTGCGCGAAGCCAAGGCCTTGGCGATGTCCTCCAGCGGCACGATCTGGGTGACCATGGGCTCCAGGTCCAACTTGGACAGGAGCTTGAGCGAGCGCGGGAAGACGTAGGGCGCCAGGATGGTCGAGCGGATGGTCAATTCGTTCGCGAACATGTAGTAGGGGTTGATGGGGAAGGTGGCATCTTCATGATAGGACCCCGCCCACACTATGGTGCCATCCTTTTCGGCCAGCCCGATCGTCTGCGGCACTGCGGATATGTGGCCGCTGCACTCGAACACCGTATCGAAGCCGCGCCCGTCCATGAGCTTTCTGCCTACCGTCGACCAGGTCTTCCTTCAACGGGTCGACGGTCCAGTCGGCCCCGAACTTCATCGCCATCTCCCGTTTTTCGGGCATGGGGTCGGAGACCAGGACCCGGGCGGCTCCGGCCTTCATGGCCACCTGTTGCACCAACAGACCGATGGTCCCCGCGCCCGAGATAGCCACGGTCTTGCCGGGCAGGATGTTGCCCAGGTCGACGGCGTGTACGGCGATGGTCACCGGCTCCAGCATGGCGCCTCGCTCCATGCTGACATCGTCAGGCAGGAGGTTCAGACAGCTTTCGTCGTATACCGCGTACTCTGCGAAACCGGCCTCATACGAGGTTATGTGCTCGCAGAACTGTTCCTGCTTGTTGCGGCAGTAGTAGCAGCCGCCGCAGTACTTGCGGAAGTTCATGGCCACCCGCTGCCCGACCTTCCATTCGCCCAGCAGGCCGGGGCCGACCTCGACGATGGTCCCGGAGGCTTCGTGCCCCGTGGTGAAGGGGGCCGGCGGCCACCAGGGAGCCTTGAGAAGCCCGAAGGTTCCCTCGTAGATCTCGGGGTCGCTGCCGCAGATGCCGCAGTAGGCGATCTTTACCTTGACCTCCCCGGGGCCGGGCGTGGGCTCGGGGACGTCTTCCACTCGAGTGTCGAACGGTCCGTAGGTCAATGCAGCTTTCATGGCCTACGGCTCCCGGATCTCGACGGCCAGGTTTCCCACGGCGGAACCCTCGAAGTAGGCGAATCCCGGCTGTCCCGGGACGATAGAACTCGTCCATATCGTCGAGCCCGCCGCGGTAGCCCGCTCGATGTCACCGCTGAGGTCGGTGGTCAGCCAGCCGATGTGGTGCAGGCCCTCGCCCTGGGCTTCCAACGTCTCCAAGAGGGCTTGGTTGCCCTCCACCGGCTCCAGCAGCTCCAGTTCGACGTCGCCCATGAGGGCGTTGCTGATGCGCGTGGTCCACTCGGCAGGCCGGCCGTGTAGTTCGCCGTTGAACTTGATATCGAACGTGCGGTGCTCATCGTCGAACTTGAAGGGGCCTATGCCCAGCGACTCGAAATGGGCGATGGCCTTCTCGATGTCCTTGACGACGATACCCACGTGGTGGGGGCGCCTCGAATAGAACATCTGCTCCTTACTTTCGTTGCTCACGTTGTCTCCTTTCTACATTCTTCCTATGCCGTGTCAATTCCCTGTCTGCGCGACAAACGAACGTCGTCGAGAGCGTGCACACCGGCTCCGGAGCCGTCACTGATGGCGCTCGGCAAAGTGACTGAAGAGGGCGGGATTGCTCTGCATCATCCTGTCCGGCTTGAAGATGGCCGGGTCCATGGTCTTCAGGTCGGGGGCGATCTCAGGGACGAACTCCATCTGGGCAAGGACGTCCTTCTGCAGGTCGATGCCCGGAGCGATCTCCGTGAGCACCATCTTGCCGTCCTCCAGTCTGAAGACGGCTCGTTCGGTGATATACAGCACCTGCTGGCCCGTCCTGGTAGCGTACTCGCCACTGAAGGTGATCTGCTCCACCCGCTCCCGAAACTTCTGCGTCGAACCATCCTTGAGTATGGCGATCTTCCCGTCTGCAACATCGAGGATGATCTCGCCGTTCGTGAAGGTGCCACAGAACACCATGGTCTTGGCGTTCTGGGAGATGTCGATGAAGCCTCCGCTGCCGGTGATGCGCTTGCCCAGCTTGCTCACGTTGACGTTTCCGCGCGCATCGGCCTCGCCCATCCCCAGGAAGGCCATATCCAAGCCGCCGCCATGGTAGAAGTCGAACTGGGAAGGCATGCTCATGATGCATTCGGGATTCCAGGCCGCGCCAAAGATCACGCCCTTGGCAGGCACGCCGCCGACCACACCCATCTCGATGCTGAAGACGAAATCATCGATGATGCCTTCTTCGGCCGCGATGTTGGCCACGCCGTCCGGGACGCCGATCCCCAGGTTCACGACCGCGCCGGGCCTGAGCTCCAGAGCCGCCCGTCGAGCCACGAACTTACGGATGCCGAACTCGAGGCTGGGCATGGAACCGGTGGGGACCCTGACGTCACCGCACAGAGACGGGTTGTACTCCCCCTCCGCCGTCTGCCACTGATCCGGATCGACGACCACGGCGGTGACCATGTGGGCGGGGACCAGCACCAAGCGCGGGCTCAAGGTCCCCCTCTTAGCGATGCGCTTCACCTGCGCGATGACGACCCCACCGCTGTTGTACGTTGCCTGGGCCGACGACAACAGGTGCAGGTCGAGCCCCTCCTGCTCCACCGAGATGTTCCCATCTTCATCAGCGGTGGTACCACGGACGATGCAGACGTTGATGGGGAAGGCTTTGTAGAAGAGCATCTCGCGGCCCTGGAAGTCGACCAGTTCTACGAGAGGCTCTTGAGCCCTCTTGTTCAGCCGTCCCCCCTCAAGCCGCGGATCGATGAAGGTGTTCAGACCCACGGTAGTCAAGAGCCCCGGCCGCCCGGCGGCGATCTCGCGCATCAGGAGCGACATGACTCCCTGGGGCAGGTTGTATGCCTCGATCTCCTCATCCATGGCCAGTTGGCTCATAACCTTGGACCAGAGCCAGTGACCTCCGACGACCCTCTTGACCAGGCCCTTGTGCGCCAGCCGGCCTATACCCGTCTCGTTGCCGTACCCGACCCCCGTCACATGTACCAGCGTGAGGTTCTTGGGTTCTCCCGTTTCCAGAAAGCGCTTCTCGAGACCCTTGTAGACCAGTTCGGCGTCCTGAAAGCCGCCGCCTGAGGCCACCAGGTTGACCGTGTCGTTATTCCTGATCAGGGCTACTGCTTGATCGACGGAGCAGAGCTTGTCCACGAATGAACCCTCCAGGACTGGATCTCGGACTCGAATGCGAACGCGCGCTTTTAACAGGGACAATATAGCAGGAGGCGCGGGACATCCCCGCCGGGATTCGATCCTCGAATGCGGGCGCCGCCGGGCCCGACCGCCCTACATGTGAAGCGCGCGACCCTGGGCCGCAAGTCCCGCCTCCCCCAGCGCCTCCGACAACGACGGATGGGCGCGTATGACCGACGTAAACTCGTCGAGGGTGGCCTCCAACTCCAGAGCGAGGACAGCCTCGGCAAGCATCTCCCCTGCGTGCGGCCCCACCATGTGCACGCCCAGCAGGCGGCCGAAGCGCGAGTCGGCGACCACCTTCACGAGACCGCCCTCCACGCCCTGCGCCAGCGCCCGCCCGTTGGCCGCGAAGACGAACTTGCCCACTTTGGCCGCCGGGTCCTTCTGCCGGGCCTCGTCTTCCGTGAGCCCCACGGTAGCCACTTCCGGATCGGTGTAGGTGACGGCAGGGATACGGTCGTCGCGCACCGGTTCGGGGGTCAGCCCCGCCAGCTTCTCGACGGCCACGACGCCCTGGCGGGACGCCACGTGAGCCAGCAGAGCCTTTCCAGTGACATCGCCGATGGCCAGCACCGAGGGCACGTTCGTGCGTTGATACTCGTCGGTGGTGATCCATCCCTTGGCGTCCGTGGCTACCCCCGCCGCCTCCAGGTCGAGTCCCTCGGTCAGCGGCCCTCGGCCGGCGGCGATGAGGACGTACTCCGCCTTCAAGACGCTTCCCGCGCCTCCGGCCAGTTCGACCAGGTGCACCTCCAGCTGATCGCCGGCCTCCTTGACGGCCGTGATGGAGGTCCCGGTGTGGATGTCGACCCCCTCGCTCTTGAGCGCCTTGGCGATCTCCTTGCCCATGTCGGCGTCGGAACGGGGCAGGACTGCGGGGAGCATCTCGACCATGCTGACCGTCGCGCCAAGCCGAGCGAAGATCTGACTCCACTCGCAGCCCACGGCTCCCGCGCCCACCACGACGATGCTGGAGGGGACTGCGGTCAGCGCCAGGGCGCCGTCTGAGTCGAGTACCCGGGGATGGTCCGCCCCGGGGATGGGCAGAGCCAGCGGCTTCGAGCCCGTGGCCACGATGATGTGCTCCGCCTCGATGGTCTCCGTCTGGTCAAAAGTCGTACCCTTGCCGGCGCCGATATCCGCGCCGACCGGCTCCACCACCAGCGTCTTCGGCCCCGCGAACGAGGCCCGACCACTGATGATCTGCACCTTGCCGTGCTTGAGCAGTCCGCGAACTCCACCCTTGAGACGAGTGACCACAGCATCGCGGCGCGCCAGCGCCGCCGCGTAGTCGACGCTGTAGGAGCCGTCGAGCACTACCCCGAAGGTGCCTGCGCGCCTGACCTCGTGAGCCACCGCCGCCGTCTGCAACATGGCCTTGGTGGGAATGCAGCCTCGGTTGAGGCAGATACCGCCCAGATGAGTGCTCTCGATGATGGTCACCTGCATGCCCAGTTGCGCGGCCCGCAGGGCGGCCACGTAACCGCCGGGACCGGCGCCGATGATGGCCAGATCAGTCTTCATGACTGGGGCTCCCCTCTCCTCACTGAATTTCTCCTCGAGGCCGTGGTCCGCTCTACACGAGGATGCTGAGGGGCTCCTCCAGATAGTCCATGAGCATGCGCAAGAACTCCGCAGCCGGCGCGCCATCGAGCATGCGGTGATCGCAGGTGAGAGACAGACCCATGGTGGCGTGAACGGCCGGCTGACCGTCGACTGCCACCACGCTGTCCTTCATCCGCCCCACACCCAGGATGGCCGCCTCGGGCTGATTGATGATGGGGCTGAAGAAGTCCACCGACCGGTAGGGCCCCAGCGTGCTCACGGTGAAGGTCCCCCCGCTGACCTCGTCGGGCAGAAGCTTGTTCTCCCGAGCTCGACCGGCCAGGTCCTTGACCTCGCGAGCGATCTGACTCAGAGACTTTCGGTCAGCTTCCCTGACCACGGGCACGATCAGACCATCGGGAAGGGCCACAGCCACGCCCACGTTGATGCCCTTCCACACCTTGATCACGTCACCGTCGAGAGTAGCGTTGAAGCGGGGCATCCTCTCCAGGGTCAGGGCCACGGCCTTGACGAGCGCCGCGGTGATGTTCACTCTGTCGTCCTGCGGCCGCGTGGCGTTTATCTGAGCGAGAAGCTCTTTGGTCGCCTGCACGTCGGCCAGGCCGTCGTAAGTGACGGTGGGAGAGAGCCTGCGGCTCGCGTCCATGTGCTCGCCGATCAGGCGGCGCATGCCCGCATAGGGGATCTCCTCGGCCACGCCGCCGCGGAGGTCGGCCGCTCCGGCGCCGAGGGACGGCGCCGCCGACGCCGATGCGCCCGCCGGGCCGGCAGGGTCGCATGCGCAGCCACGTCGTCGGCCTTGATGCGCCCGCTGGGGCCGCTGCCGATCACGTGCCCCAGGTCGACTCCCAACTCGGCTGCGAGCTTCTTGGCCGTGGGGGTGGCGAAGGCTTCAGCTGTCGCCGCCGGAGCCGCTGCTGCCGTCACGTCTTCCAGCGTGATCCGTCCTCCGGGACCACTGCCCAAGACAAAGGCTAGGTCCACACCCAGCTCTCCGGCCAACTTCTTGGCCGCCGGAGAGGCCACGATCCGCTCGCCGGGCGCCCGCAGCGGGGCCGGCAGGGCCGCCGCCTCAGCAGCCAGGGGCGTCTCCGGCGCGGCAGCCGGCGCGGCCGCGGCGCCACCCGCTGGGGCGGCTCCGAAAGCGGAGACGTCCTCGCCCGGCTGACCGATCACTCCGATAGGGTCGCCGACCGGCGCCTCCCCGTCCTCGGGGAGGATGATCTTGAGAAGCACTCCCTCTGCCTGCGCCTCCAGCTCATAGGTGATCTTCTCGGTCGTGATCTCGGCGATCACGTCGCCGACGCTGATCTGATCGCCCTCGTCCGCGCGCCAGGCGCTCACTATGCCCGTTTCCATCAGCAGACCCAGCTTGGGCATTACAACGATCTCGGCCATCTCACGCCACCAGTTCGCGCACGGCTGCCACGATCTTCGGTGCTTTGACTATGAACTCCGCTTCCAACGCCGGCGAGAAGGGCACCGGCGTATCCGGCCCGGCCACCCGCACGATGGGGGCGTCGAGCAGGTCGAAGCCCTCGCCGGCCACGATTGCGGCGATCTCGCCTCCGAAGCCACCCGTCAGACAGGCCTCGTGCACGATCACCAGTCGATGTGTCTTGGCCACCGAATCGAGGATGGCCTGTTTGTCGAGCGGGATGAGCGTACGCAGGTCGAGCACCTCCGCGCTGATACCGTCCCTTTCCAGGGTCTCGGCGGCGCTCAGACATTCACGCACCATGGACGAGTAACAGACCAGGGTCACGTCGGAGCCTTCTCGCTTGACCTCAGCCTTACCGATGGGAATGGTGTACTCGCCCTCGGGGACCTCTCCCTTCGTGGCGTAGAGCATCTTGTGCTCCAGGAACACAACCGGGTTGTCGTCTCTGATGGAGGAGATGAGCAGCCCTTTGGCGTCGTAGGGCGTGGCCGGGATGACGGTCTTGAGGCCGGCGGTGTGGCACAGCATGGCCTCCAGCGACTGCGAGTGGTGTGCGGCGGTGCCCATGCCGGCACCCAGAGCGGTGCGCACCACCAGGGGGCAGGTCATCTGTCCGCCGAACATGTAGTGGAACTTGGCCGCCTGGTTGGTGAGTTCGTCCATGCAGATGGGGAGGAAGTCCATGAAGAGGATCTCCACGCAGGGCCGCAACCCTGCCGCCGCCGCTCCCACCGCGGTCCCCACGATGGCGGTCTCCGAGATGGGCGTGTCCAGCACTCGCTCCGGGAACTCCGAGAAGACCCCGTAGCCGGTCACGCCGAAGCTGCCGCCGAACTTGCCCACGTCCTCGCCGTAGATGTAGATGTCGGGGTCGCGGCGCATCTCGATCTTGAGAGCGTCGGCGATAGCCTCGCCGTAGTTCATGGTTATGGTGCCCACGTTCGCTACCCCCCTTCCTAGTCGGTATAGACGTCGGTGTAGAGCTCTTCGAGGCCCGGGAACGGGCTCTGCTTGCCGAACTCCAGTGCCGCCCGCATCTCTTCGTCGGCCTCGGATTGGATCGCATCGAACTGGGCCTGCGTGGCCCATTCCTTGGAGCGGAGGAGGTCGCGGGTGATGATCAGCGGATCCCGCTTGAGCCAGGCCTCGTGCTCGGCCGGGTCGCGATAGGTGGCCGCGTCCCCGATGAAGTGGCCCCAGTGCCGCCAGGTCCGGCAGTCGAGGAGGGTGGGACCCCCGCCGGCGCGGGCCCGGTCAACGGCCTCCCGAGCTACCTCCCGCATAGCCACTACGTCGTTCCCGTCGACCGTCACGCCGGGGAAGCCATAGCTGGCGGCGCGATCGGCGACGTCGACCTTCATGTAGTCGCGCTGGCAATTGGCCACGCCGTACAGGTTGTTCTCGACCACGTACACTGCCGGCAGATCCCAGATGGCGGCCAGGTTGAGGGCCTCGTGGAACGTGCCCCGGTTGGTGGAGGCGTCGCCCAGGAAGGTCACGGCTATGCGGCCTTTGTGCTTGTGTTTGCAGGCGAACGCCGCTCCCGTGCCGATATGCATGCACGCGCCCACGATGCCATTGGCTCCCAGTACGTTCAGAGAGCTGTCGGCGATGTGCATCGACCCGCCCTTGCCCCGGCAGAAACCGTCCACCTTGCCGAACAACTCAGCGAACATGCGCTTGGTATCGGCGCCCTTGGCGATCAGGTGACCGTGACCTCGGTGGTGGCTGCTGATGTAGTCGTCGGGCTGGAGCACCGACATGACCCCAGTGGCGATGGCTTCCTCGCCGCTGTACAGATGCAGGAAGCCGGGCATCTCCCCCTTCAAGAACTCCTTGTGTGCGGTCTCCTCAAAGGTGCGGATGCGCACCATCGTCCGATAGAGACCGAGCATGGTGTCTTTGTCCACGGTCTTCTCTGCCGCCATACCGATCCTCCCCTCTGGCAACTGCGCGAGTATCGCCCTTGCGTCGAAGTCTACAATAACTTAGTATGTATGTCCACACTTACTTACGTGACCGATCGGTGCCGTCCGGCTGCGAGCTCCTGAGGCCCCGCGGCCCTGACCCCGAGAGGCGCCGGGCTATAATCCCCGGGCGAAGCCGTGTGCCCGCCCGACTTGGAGGAAGAGCGAATGGATGACCGCGCGCAGGGGATCGACTCCGTCCCCGCACGCCCGCACGAGCCGGTGCTCCCCAAGCGCCAGCGGGTGGGCCGCGAGCAGCGGCGGCAAGAGTTGATCGAAGCAGCGGTCCGCCTGATCGGCACCCTGGGCCTTACCGGGACGACGGTGTCCAAGATCTCGGCGAAGGTCGGCCTCTCCGAGATGGCCGCCTACAGGCACTTCGAGAGCAAGAACGAGATACTCATGGAGGCGAACTCCTACCTCCTGGGCAGGATCCTCGAGTGGCTGGACTGTTCATCGAATCCCTGCATCATCGAGCGTCTCGAGGAGATCGGGGAGCGGCATCTGGAGATGCTCTCTTCCGACCTCGATATGTACACGGCTCCCTACATGCAGTTCTTGACCATGACCCGGAGCGACGAGGCTCTCCACCGCCACGTCGCAGTGAACAACGATCGGATGAAGGAGAAGATCGCCGCCTTGGTGGAGGAGGGCAAGTCACAGGGCAGCATCCGAGCGGATGTGGACGCCTCCCTCTTCACTCATGAGTTCGTGGGATGGTTCCTCGCTGAGGATATCCACTGCCTTACGGATCTGCGCGATGAGACCTTCTCACGTTCATCCCATCTCCGCATGCTCGATCTGATCCTGCGCGATATCGCAGCACCGGGCTGCCTCGAGGAGGCCAAGACCCGCACGGTCTAGCCCCGCCGGTCTCCCCCCGTGTGGCCTCGGCCGCGCCCGACGCCTATGTCAGTCTGTGGTCGCCTCCTGGCCGCCGCCGTACTGCATCCCCCCGTCGATCATGTACATGCCGCCGGTGCAGTTGATGGCGGCGTCGGACGCCAGGAAGAGCATGAGCTCGGCGACCTCCTCGGGCTGCACGAAGCGCTTGAGTAGGGTGGCCTGCTGCAGCTGGGCCCGGCCCGCCAGGGGATCCTCGGGACAGATCTCGGCCTCGACGATCCTCATCATGGGGGTGTCGACGAGACCCGGGTTCACCGTGTTCACCCTGATGTTCCTCCCGGCCAATTCCCGAGCAGCCACCCTCATCACCCCCGTGAGCGCGTGCTTGCTCGCCGTGTAGGCCACCGCCTCGGCGTTCCCGATGACCGCGCCGACCGAAGAGGTGATGACGATACTCCCCCCGCCCCGCTTGGCCAGGTAGGGAACCGCATGCTTGATGGTCACCACGACCCCCGCGACGTTCACGGACATCACTCGGTTGAAGTTCTCTATGGAGGATTTCTCGATGAGCGCCTGCGTGCCGAAGATGCCGGCGTTGGGTATGACCACGTCTATCCCCCCGAAGACATCGGCGGCCTTGGCCATGGCGCGCGCGATCTGGTCCTCCTGCGTGACGTCGGCCACGAAGGGAAGGACCGCCGCCCCGGCAGACGCCACCGCGGCTTCCAGGGCGCCGGCCTCGATGTCTATCGCCAGCACCTTCGCCCCTTCCCGGGCAAACAGCTTCGCCGCGGCCAGGCCTATGCCCGACGCCGCCCCGGTGATGACCGCCACCTTGCCGTCGACTCGAGCCATATCGTCCTCCTTCTCCGTCGTGGGCACAAAGAACGCGCTTCCCGTGCGCGACGACGCACGGGAAGCGCTCCTAATCCCGAGTGGTCCTGCTCTGCGTGCGGGGACTACGGGCCCCCCAGAGCGTCAGTCGCGTCTGGCGATGTACAGCTGGCCACCGCGCTGCTGCAGACGGAGGCTGTCACGGTATCTCTTGGCGATAATGTTGCGAAAGCTGGCAACGGCAGACTTCAAGCTCACATCGCCGAGTTCTACTTCCACGGCCTGCACGTCCTTGTGTTCGGCAAGATAGTCATGGACCTTCTCGACAGTAGCAGCGTACTTGCTTCCTCTGAGCCCCGCTCAGCCTGGGGGACAGTGGCAGGTTTGAACTTGAAGGACTCAGCAGCCATGTGATAGCTCCCCCGATCTCTTTGCCTAAGGATAATGCTAAGAAGAAGTATAGTTCTCGATCAAGTGGCCTGCAACGGCACACGAGATAGAGGCACGTGCGAAAGAAGACCCTGTGCGATAGTACTACGAAAGTGCATCCCTGCACTTGCCAAGGGAATGAGGGCAGTAGGAGGCGCTCAGGCGGAGAGTCAGTCCTCCTGCAGGATCCGAGCCGCGATCTGCGCCGCGACGCCTGCGACGTGCGTGCACTTGTCCGTGTGTCCGCCCGCTGCCTCGAAAGCACGGAAATCCGCTGGATCCAACAAGTTGAAGGAGCGTCCCATCAGCCTGGTCTGAACATCGGCGCACAGAGGGCTCCCGAATTCTTCCACGAAGGCGTCGATGACTCGTTTTCCCTGACGGAAGGACTCGGCGTGGGGACCGGCGCCGAAATCCGCTCTCTGCCGCCCATACACACTGCCCACCGCGAGAAGAGCGCCAGCAAGAGCACCGCATGTCCCGCTTACCGTGACCGCCCCTCCCCCCGCCAGGGTATGCGAGGCCCTGAACAAGGCGTCGTCCCCTATGCCAAGCTCATCCTGGAGAGCTGCCAGCACGCACTGCGAGCAGCAGCCGTAGTCGCGTTCGTAGGCGAACGCCAGGTCATAGACGCGAATCAGTACGTCGTCGTTCGGACCGGACATGATGCTATCCCCTTCCTTCAGTGATCGTCGGGCTCATCCACAAGCGGCGGCACGGGCAGGGGGCTGAGCAGCGCGTCAAGGTCGACGCCGTCCAGTTGGAAGAACGGGTCGCGCCGCGCAGGATCGGTGATGGTCTCCGGTTCCGTGCTTCTCCAGGCGTAGTTGCAACGGGGCAGCGGTAGATCTCCCAGGCGCCGCTCCCGTCGGGGGCGTGGCGGCCACCGTCACATCTCCCGCGAGACACCTGACGCACTTCATCGCTTTCCTCCTCGCCCGCGGCGACCGCACCCACCCGCGCCTCCCCGTCCCGACGGCGGCAGCCGCGGTGTGCAACTCAGCCAAGATGTCCTTGAACGCTGCCGCCTCGGCCACATGCTCCACCATGGCCACATCGCGCATGGGGGTTGGGCGGCACGGGAGTGGTGCAGTCGATGATCACCTTGACGCCCATGCCCGGCGGATCCGAGCCCGGGTCGAGGGGCATCCCCGGTGTGCCCGGGATCACGATCACGTCTTGGCTCCGCGGATGCGGGTGGACATGGCCCACATCACCTGGTTGAGGTCGAAGGGATCGACGTCGGCGTCGACCAGGATGATGTTCTTCACGTAGGAGATGCCGTGCGGCGTGACGCGCCGGAAGGCCACCGACTTCGCATAGCCACCCAGCCGGCTCTCCATGGCGATGATGACGGTAGCCGTGCTGGAAGATGGCGTTCACGGCCTTCACCTCGGCATGGTCTGCCGGATCTGCTTGTAGAGGGATGCAGGTGTTCAGGCCATGAGCGTGTCGATTCGTCCAGGGGCGCCCAGTAGAGGTTCTCGAAGATGGATCGCGGCGATGGGTCACACGCTTGACCTTGATGACCACCTGCTTCGGGCCCCCGAGTAGCTACCCGGGAACTCCCCAAAGGCCTCGGAACCGCACCCGCGGCTGCAACTCCCCCTCGACACGTATTCGGCCCCGGCGGACGTCGGAGACCGTCGTGTCTTCGTCAAAGCATGGCTCCCGTCCAGAGCGCGCAGTACTTGTATCCGATTGCGCGTATCGAGGGGAGTGCTGGCCACGAAACTAGCATGGGCTGACGCCCAAACAAGGCCACGGAAGGGGGTTGCGTCCTCGGTCTTGCGGATATGGATGGCGATATCGTGAAAGCCAAGCCCTGCATGGCCAGGTATCCGCGTCGAGACCTGGATGCGGTAGATGCCGACGTTCTCCTTGTCCACGCTCTCAGGATCGTCGGGATCCTTGAGACCACCGAGCCTTGAGAGGTAGAAGCCGCCGTCGTTGAGGTTCACGCGAACAGAGGCAGAAGCTCGAGCAGGTTGAAGCCCTCCCCGAACGACCTCCTGGCAGGGGCCTGGTCGATCCAGGTGAGCTCGCCGGGGTAGAGTCCCAGCGCCGCTCCAACTCGTAGAACTGCTCCTTGAGAGTGGCCGTCTTGGGCATGCCCAGCATGAGGGCGTGGTTGGCCCAAGAACCGTGGACGCTGCCGACCACCTTCCTCCGCTAGCCCTTGATGTCGTGGATCATCACCGCCGGCCCGTCGCCCCAGGTCGGCGGCGGCGCGAAGGATGGCGCGTATGTCAGGCTCGGGCAGAACCTGCGGGGTGTAGTGGACGAGCTGGCCTTCTTGCTCCAGCCCGTTCAGGAACGAACGCAGGTCGCGGTACATAGCCCTCCTACGCGGCAGCCACCCCTGGCCGAAGCTCGTGTGTCACACAGCGTAACCGACGAGGGCACCCTCACGGATCGCGTCCACGATCCAGCCCGGGTCCTTGGCGCTGCCGATCACGTGCGTCTCTACCCCCAGGCTCGACAGCTCGTCGATCAGCTTGGTGTTGGGGCCCCAATCCTGGGTGGTCATGACGTTCTTGCCCCGTACCGTGAAGATGCGCTTGTCCGGCACCTGGATCCTCAGACCGTCCTTGACGACGGCGAGATAGGTCGCGTCGGTCCAAAGTGGGCACGTGCTTGAGCTTGAACCAGGGCCACAGGTTCTCTAGATCGTCCTTGTATATCCCCTCGCCCAGTTCGGATTCAGGACCATCGTGCACGATCGCCACCCGGCGGCCGCGCTTGACCAGGAACTCGGCCAGCTCGCAGCCATGAAGCTTGCCGCCCATGATGACGACGCTGTCGCCTACCGGCATGTACCTCTTGCTGAGCTTCTCGATCCGCTCCGGCGAGAAGAAGCGCAGGGCCGTCTTGAGTTGGCCGTGCAGCTTCTCGGTGGGGATGAAGCTGTCGCTCTCCGCACCGGGCAGGTCGAACTTGGTGTGGGCGGCTCCCGCAGCCACGACCAGGACGTCCGGCTTCTCGGCCCGCACGACTTCAGGCGTCACCGCCTGGTTCATGCGCACGGTGACCTTCTCCTTCTGCAGCTGGGTCTCGAGATACTTCACGTGGCCCATCATGTCCTCGGTCTCGAGGTCCTTGACCATGGCCGCCAGTGGCTCGAGACCGCCCAGGTAGCGGCCCTTCTCGTAGAGGACGACCTCGTGCCCGCGCCGCGCGGCTACGCGCGCGGCCTCCATGCCGGCCGGGCCGCCGCCCACGACGAGAACCTTCTTCTTGTTCTCGACCGGGCGGAACTGGTACTCGGGCACGATCTCGCGCCCCAGGGTCGCGTTCACCCGGCACTCGAGCTTCTTGTTCTTGTTGCGGCAGTCGAAACAGTAGAGGCAGCCGTGGCAGACGCGGATGTCCTCCATGCGCCCTTCCTTGACCTTGTTGGGGAGATCGGGATCGGCCAGCAGGCGACGGGTCATGCCCACGAAGTCGAGGCTGCCGCGGCGCAGGTAGTCCTCGCCCAGATCTGCATCGAGGCGACAGGCGGTCCACACGGGGATCTTCACACCCTTGGCTTTGACCGCTTCCACCAGGGGCACCGTGGCCCCGCGGCCGTTCCGGCTCCAGTCGAGGCCCTCGGGCAGATCCTGCAGCGACGGCTCCGGGTAGAGGATACGGTCGGGCTGGAGGAGCCCGCCCCGGTGGCCGTACCGCTCGGCCCGACAATTGATTCCGTCGGCGACCTCGGCGATGACCTTGGCCATCTCCGCGCCTTCGTCGATGGTGGTGGCCAGAGGATGGTTGTACTCCACGATGTTGAAGAGAGCGTGGACGGCGAAGTTCGAGCCGCAGCGACGCTTGGCCTCGGTGATGATGTTGCGGATGAAGCGGGTGCGGTTCTCGAAGCTCTGCGGGCCGTATTCGTCGTCGCGCTTGTTCCACACCCGGGACAGGAACGTATTGCCCTGGTGGAAGGTGCCGTGGTTGATCTCGCAGGCGTCGAAGCCGGCCTTCCAGGCACGTTCGGCGGCCGAGGCCCACTGATCGATCTGGTCCTCCACTTCTTCCTTGGTCATGGCCCGACAGGGGAGGAAGTCGGGCCCGGGCAGCTCTTCCTGCGTGAGGGCGGAGGCGCACTTGATATCGCGGATCGCAGGGTCGCGGGGAAGCAGGCCGGTGGGGTTCCACGGCCCGGCGTGCTGGAACTGGATGGAGACCGGGCACCCGTGCTTGTGCACAGCTTCGGTGAGCCGCTGGAAGCCGGGGATGAAGCGGTCGTCGTCGAAGTGAAGCTGCACTCCCTCGTAACTGCCGTCGGGGAAGTAGTGGACGTGTTGGATGGCGAGGGGGTATTCCGTACCGCAAGATTCCACCACCAGGAAACCGACGCCGCCCTTCGCCAGGCGTTCGTAGTAAGCGATCATGCGCTCGCCCACAGTCTGGTCGGGTTCCATGTAAGACGTGCCGTTGGCGGTCTTGATGATGCGGTTACGGGTGGTGACCGGACCGATCTTGCCCGGCTGCATCAACCTCTCGTAACGCTGCGTGCTATCGCTCATGTCTCTCCTCCGCGAGGCGGTCATCGCGGCAGCGCATCCGCATTCCTCTTCGTCGCTACTCAGCAAAGAAGTCATCAACGATCTGGGCCGAGGCCTTGAGTACTGCCGTCGTCCGCTCCAGGCCTTCCAACTCGTCGGGCGCCAACTCCCACTGCTTGATCTCCCGCACCCCGTCCCGACCCAGCGAGACCGGCACCGACATGCTCAAGCCTGCCTGCCCGTACTCGCCCTCGAGAACGCAGGAGCAGGGGTAGATGCCCCCGGTGTCCATGACGATGGCCCGCATCATGGCGGCGAGGCCCACGGCGCACGTCCAGCCGGCCGTGCGCCCGGACTGCAGTTCCTCGTAGCGCCGCAGGATGTTCGGCACCTCCGCCCGGATGTAGGTCTTCTCTTGCTCCGTGAAGGAGACAGGGCGGCCGTCGATGCGGACGGAGCTGAAGAGGGGGACCTGCGAGCTGCCGTGTTCACCAAGCACGGTGGCCTCGACCTGGCTCACCTTCACGCCCTTGGTCCGGGCCACCATCTCGCGGAACCGGAAGGAATCGTTGAACGAGTATCCGACGGTCTTGCCGCGGTCGAAGCCCCCTGCCCGCCACATGGCGTAGTTGAGCGGATCGACCGGATTGGTGGCGGTGATGACGAAAGCATCCGGGCAATAGCGCTTGATCTTCAGCGCCGTCTCCCGAACCAGAGGGAGGTTCTTGGGGAGCATCTCCATACGGTCGGTGATGAGTCCCTGGTGCACGCCGGCCGCGTTGATGACCACGTCGGAACCGGCGAGATCCTCGTCGGTGCCGGCTATCACGCTGATGTCGAGCGCGGAGACCGCGGTGCTCATGTCCATGGCGTGCTGCTGCACGACGTTGGGACGCATGTCGATGAGCACCATCTCGTCGACCAGCCCCGAGGCCGCGATGTAGAAGGCCGAGGGTGCGCCGACCGAACCGGCAGCCCCGATGACAGTCACTTTCATCCTTGCCTCCTTGTGGTAGGCCGCGCGCAGACGAGCGCGACGTACCCTAGATGTGCATTCCCCCGTCGACCATGAAGACGCCGCCGGTCGAGAAGGTACTCTGGTCCGAAGCCAGGAAGAGGACCATGCGGGCCACTTCCTCCGCCCGTCCGTGCCGGCCCAGCGGTATGGCGCGATTGAGCACGTCGGTGCCGTTCTCCCCGAGGATGTCGGTGAGACGGTCCTCTATGAGCGTCTGGAACTCGTTCTCGATGGGCCCCGGCGCGAGAACGTTCACGCGGATGCCCCGCGACGCGACTTCCTTCGCCACCACCCGAGCGAGGCCGATGAGGGCGTGCTTGGAGGTAACGTAGGCGGCCACGCCCGGGTCGGCGGTCACCCCCATGATGCTCGAGGTGATGATCACGCTCCCGCCGTCGTTCATGTGCGGCAGACCGTACTTGCAGGCCAGGAAAGACCCGCGCACGTTGGCGGCCAGCACCGCGTCGAAGACCTCCTCGGGGTATTCGGTCACCGGGCTGATCACCCCGGAGATGCCTGCATGGCTGAACAACACGTCGATGTTGCCCCAGCGTTCCGCAGCCAGATCGATATAGGCCCGGGTGTCCTCGGCGGAGGCCACGTCGGCCACCATGGTCAGAAGGCAGTCGGGCCCGGCATCCAGACCGGCGGCCGCCTGGGTCAGCTTCTCGGCCGTCCGTCCCACCAAGAGCACACGCGCACCCTCGTTCAGAAGAAGAGAGGCGCTGGCCAGGCCGATGCTGCCCGCCCCCCCTGTCAGCACGCACACCTTACCGTCCATGATGCCCATGGTGTCCCCCAGCGTCGCTTCGTTCACGTGTCCCGAGCCGAGCATGGCCCGCAATCCGATAGTGTGGCACAGTGGGCCGCGTCGCGGAAGCAGGACCGCGCCGACACCGGGCCGGCACCGACGCGGCCGAGACTCGTCGGACGGCCCGGACAGGCGCAGTGCGCCGGATTAGGCCCGCGTCGTTACGGGTATCTGCGCCTCACCAGGACTGGTTCGCACGAGGAGGGGAACATGCGCGCGCTCAAGATCGTTTCCATCGTCGTCGGTATCCTACTGATCCTCGTCGGCCTCGGCCTTCTCCTGCCCGGCGGCTTCCTCCTGTGGGCACACCAGACACAGACTGATGGATCGGGCTTCTTTGAGACATCCTCCCGAGCGGTAGCTACCGACTCCTACGCTCTCACCACCCCCGAAGTTACCGTCCACGTGGGATCGGAGTGGGCGGATTGGCTCCCGGAAGGAGCGGCCGGGACGGTCCGGCTGCGGGTCGAGTCGGACGGCGAAAACATCTTCGTGGGCATCGGACCGGCCGACGAGGTGGACGCTTACCTCGCGAACGTGGCTCACGACCAGATGATCGACTTCAGCACCTCGGGCGACCAGATCAGATATCGGAGCGTGGATGGGGGGGCGCCGTCCACGCCACCTGCGGACCAGGACTTCTGGGTCGTCAGCGCGTCGGGGTCTGAGGTCGAGACGCTCGAGTGGGAGGTCGTCGACGGGGAATGGACGGCGGTGATCATGAACGCCGATGCCAGTGCCGGAGTCGAGGCGCAGGCGAGTATCGGGGCGCAGTTCGACATCCTCTTGCCTATCGCCATCGGCCTCCTTGTAGCGGGGTTCGTGGCGCTGGCCATCGGCATCCTGCTGGTGGTACTCGGAGCTCGGCGCTCGCGACCGGACGCCACCTCACAGGCTGCCTACCCAGGCGGATATCCCCCGCCCGGTTACCCTCCGACGGGGTATCAGGGGCAGCAGTATCCGCCCCAGCAACAAGGTCCGGTACGCTACGCGCCAGGTGAGTACCCGCCGGCGCAGGGGGCGGGAGCGCAGCCCACCGGTGAACAGACGCCGCTGTCGACGGGGCAGATGCCCGCGGAGCAGCCCCCTGCCGACTCCTCGTCGGCCATCACCGCACCACCTCAGTAGCGGTCGGAGCGACCTTGTCGATAGGTCTCAGACGAAGAGAAGGAGACATCCGATGACAGAGCCCGACCAGATCAAGACCGCGGCCGGAGCGACACACGCCGGTCCCGTGAAGATAATCCCGTGCCTCGACATGAAGGACGGGCGCGTCGTAAAAGGCGTGCACTTCGTGGGACTCCGCGACGCCGGCGATCCTATCGAGAACGCGGTCTACTACCAGAGCGAAGGTGCCGACGAACTGGCCATGCTGGACATCGCCGCCACCGTCGAGAATCGCAAGACCAGGCTGGACTGGGCAAGACAGGTAGCCTCCGCCATAGACGTTCCCCTTGTCGTGGGGGGCGGCATCGCTACGCTTGCCGACATGGAGGCGCTGTTCGAACTGGGTGTGTCGAAGGTGTCGGTCAACTCCGCTGCGGTGCAAAGACCCGAGTTGGTGCGGGAGGCTGCGGAGGCCTTCGGCTCGGGGAGGATAATCGTAGCCATCGACGGGAGGCAGAACGAGACCCTACCCTCAGGCTTCGAAGTGGTCGTCAGCGGAGGCCAGAAACCGACCGGTCTGGACGCAGTGGAGTGGGCCCGGCGCTGTGAGTCGTTGGGAGCGGGGGAACTACTCCCCACGAGCATGGATGGCGACGGGACGCTGGCGGGATATGACCTGCCCTTCACACGCGCCATCGCGGAAGCCGGCGGATTGCCGGTGATTGCTTCGGGAGGCGCGGGAACCCTGCAGCATTTCTATGAAGGCGTGGTGGAGGGCAAAGCAGCGGCGCTCCTGGCGGCGTCGGTCTTTCACTTCCGTACCTTCACGGTAGGTCAGGTGAAAGACTACCTGGAGGAGCAGGGGATAGCAGTCATCCGGTAGAGAGTGCGGTCTCAAGCAGGCGCGGGGCCGCCGGACGCCCCGCGCGCAGAGATCCGCGAGCCGCATCCTAGACGAAGCGCGTGACCAGACGGTCCGTGATCTCGTCGATGTTGTCGACCGTAGCTCCCAGTTGCGCGCAGAGTCCCTCTGCCTGCGCGCGGGCTCCTGGGTCGGCCAGGTCCGACAATCCGGCGAAGATGCCCCTGCGCCGCCCGATGCGGTAGATCACCTGTTCCGCGGGGTCCAGCGCGAGAAAGGCCCGCAACTCGCCCAGCATCCTCTCCCGGTCCTCGGGCAGCCTGCCCTCGACGTGCTGGGAGATGTTGAGAATGTGGTCGGTCGCCACCGTGGACCGTATCCCCTGCAGGTTCTCCAGGAAGAGCACGATCTCGCGGGCGTTGTCCACGTCGCTTCCCTTGACGAACGTGCCCCTGGCGAGGTCCTCCGCCAGGGGCACGCGATCCGGCACCGCCAGCGTTCGCAGGCGGATGAAGTCAGGATCGACCTGATTCATGAGGTCCGCCGTCTCCAGCGCGTTCTCCCGCCACAGCGCTCGGCCCCCCAGGCCGGGCATATAGTAGGCCGAAAGCTCCATGCCCGCCGCCTTCACCTTGCGCCCCGCCTCCACGATGGACGGCCTTGGTGACCCCCTTGTCCATAAGGGTGAGGATCTGATCGGATCCTGTCTCGAAGCCCACGTGGATGCGATCGAGCCCGGCGGCCCGCATCGTGCCCAGCTCCTCTACGCTCACCCGAGCCAGCGACCGCGAACGCGCGTAGGTGGTGATGCGCTCCGTGTGAGGGAATCGCTCTCGCAGTCTGAGCAGTATCGTGACGAGTTCGGCGGGAGGCACCACCAGGGGGTCGGCATCCTGCAGGAAGATCGACCGCATACCGGCGCTGTACCAGTTCCCGACGGACCCCATCCCCGATCCTTGGTCGCCGATGGAGGCCGCAGACAAACGCCCGGCCTGGAGCACCGTCGACGAAGTCGGCGATGGAGTCGATGTCGCGAAGGACGTGCTCCAGCGGTCGGCGGGAGAAGCGGGCGCCCTTGTACACCCCGCAGAAACGGCAGCGGTTCCAGGGACAGTTGCGGCTGACCCGTATCAGCAGGCTGTAGGCCTCGCTCGGAGGCCGGATGGGCCCCTGCTCGACGCCCCGATACTCGGACTCGCCGCGCCCCGCGCTCGGGCGTTCCGGCTCGAGGCTCAGAAGCCGCCCGCCAGCCGCGCAGCCGCCTTCTTCTCCCGCTCCAGAGTCATCTGATTGGGATCGCCCTGCTTCAGCGCCTGATTGGGGCACACCCGCACGCAGGCAGGTTCGAGGCCGTTCTCAAGCCGCACCGTGCACAGGTCGCACTTCTGCATGATGCCGTCCTTGCCGAAACGGGGCACGCCGAAGGGGCAGGCCATGGAACAGCTGTGACAGCCGATGCACAGCTCGCTGTTGACCGTCACCGCGCGACTGCCGCTCTCCCTCGCGATGGCTCCGGTGGGACAGGCCATGAGACAAGGGGCGTCCTCACAGTGCATGCAGGCCAGCGATACGTAGCGCAGCCTGGCCTCGGGATACTCCCCCGCCTCCACGGTGAAGACCTGCCGCCAGGCCGCCGACCCGGCGCCCGGGCCGCTCATGTCGAGGTCGTTCTGGTCCATGCAGGCGACGGCGCAGGCCATGCAGCCGGTACAGCGGTCGACGTCGAGGTAGAAAGCGTGGCTCATCTCGTCACCTCCGGCGCTCCGCCCTGGCCGGGCGCGGGCGGCGCCCCGGGCGCCACGGGCGCGGCCGGCTGCGCAGGCGCCGCAGCCGATGTCGGCGTCGCCGCAGCCGCGCCCGCCAGGGCAGCCGCGCCCGCCGGCACCACTTTCCGTACGGCGCAGAGAAGCGCTTTGAAGCCGGGGAAGCCGGACACAGGATCGACGTAGTCACCTTCGATGAGCGTGTTCACGTCGGCCTCCGGATAGTCGTGATACATGTGTACGACCCCCGGCCGCACCATGTTCGTGAGGTTCGCCCGCACGCGGATGGACCCGCTGGGGGTGGCGAGCTCGATCTGATCCCCGTTGACGATGCCGAGCGTCTTGGCGTCGCCGGGGTTGAGGTCGGCTGCCGCGTCCGGTCTCAGGCTCCGGGTCCACGGCAGACGGAAGGTGCGGGAATGGATGAACATGGGCAGCCGCGTCCCAGCGCTCAGGATGAAGGGGTACTCGGCCGCCCTCTCCTGCGCCGAAGCGGGGCTGTACTTGGGCTCGGCGTACAGAGGCAGGCCGTCGATGCCCGGATAGTCGCTGTGCTTCTCCAGCAGCACCGACGACAGTTCCATCCTGCCGCTCGGGGTGTTGAATCCCTTCTTCGCGTACTTCTTGTAGGTCGGCCGGATGGGGTCGGGCACGAACATGCCGGCCGGATGCTTCTTCAGCTCTTCGATCTTCATGCCGCTCGGCTCCAGGATCCAGTCGAGAGACGCCTCGAAGCCGGCGCGGAAGTCTGGCAGGCCGCCGTCGAGGTACATGCCGCCCGCTTCACCGGCTCCCTCGGGCACCACCACTCCTTCGGGCAGATAGTCCAGCCCCAGCTTGTCGGCGAGGGCGTAGATGATGTCCATATCGGAACGGGATTCACCGAGCGGCTCGATCACCGGCGAGGTGTAGACGATGTACTTCTGCGGATAGCAGCGCAACTCACTCCGCTCCAGGGACGAGCAGGTGGGCAGGACGATGTCGGCGAGTTTGGCCGTGTCGGTGAGGAAGAGGTCGACGTCGACGATGAAGTCGAGCTTCTCCATCGCCTCGCGCAGCTTGTCCGATCCCGGCCACAGACGGTAGTTCATGCCGAAGCCCACCAACCCGCGCAGCGGATAGGGGTCGCCGCTCGTGATCTGACGGGTCAGATCCATCATCTGCCCTTCGTCGACCATCTCCGTCCACACCGGGAAGCGGCTCTGGCCGAGGCGCGGGGGCAACTCGCCCCAGGGACGGGGCAACTCGAACTCGTGCTCGCGGCTGGTGAAGCCGGCCCCGCTGACGTGCAGCCAGCTGGGCGCCTCGGACACGTTCCCGCCCCGCACATCGAAGTTGCCTGTGAGACCGACGAGGGAGATGACCGCCCGCTCGTTCTGCACGCCGTTGGTCTGATGCACCAGCGGCATGGTGCTGAAGAACATGGCCGCCGGCTTGCTGGTGGCATAGAGACGCGCCGCCTCCCGGATCTTGTCGGCTGGCACCCCGGTGATCTCTTCCGCCCGGGCGAGGGGGAACTGGGCCGCCAGGGCGCGGTACTCGTCGAAGCCTCTCGTCCATTCGGCAGTGAATTCGCGGTCGTAGAGGCCCTCGGAGATGATCACGTCGGCCATGGCCAAGGCGAGCGCGCCGTCGGTCCCCGGCCGAAGGGCCAGATGGATGTCGGCGATGCTGTTTAGACCGGTGGCCCGCGGGTCGACGACGATGAACTTCACCCCGCGTTCGCGCGCGTTCAGCAGGTGACGCGACGCCGTCGTGCCGGAGTGGAAGAGGTTCTTGCCCCAGATGAGGGCGCACTTGGTATTGGCCAGATCGGGACCGGCCATGGCTCCGTAGTTCAGACGCCAGGCCATGAGCGCGGCCGTGAAGCAGGAACTCGACTCGGTGCCGTAGTTGGGGGAGCCGTACAGCATGGCCAGACGCTGGAGGAAAGGCCGCGGCTGCTTGGGGTAGCCACAGTAGAAAACCACGGATTCGGGGCCGCTCTCGGCCTTGATCTGCTGGAGCTTGCCGGCGATCGTGTCGAGGGCCTCCTCCCAGCTGATGGGCATCATCTGCCCGCTGCCCCGCGGACCGACCCGCTTGAGCGGAGTGCGCACCCGCTCTTCGTGATACACCCATTGACGCTGAGCGGCACCTTTGGCGCACAGGGTGCCCACGTTCTGAGGATTCTCCAGCGACCCCTCCACCTTGACCACGCGGCCGTCTTTGATGTAGCAGTCGAGACCGCACTGCGTCGTCGGATCGCAGATGGCGCAGATGGACTTCTTCACCTCGATACCGGTCGCCTCGCCCGGGATCTTGGCTTTCAGCAGGCGCTCGTGCTTGTCCACGTTACCTCCATGTCCGCTGTCTCGATCGTTGCGCCGCGGCTCAGACCGCGATGTCGCTCAACACCCGTTCGATCATGATGCGCGAGCGTCCGCTACTGCCGAAATCGTCGAAGCCCAGCATGTAGGCGATGTCCTCCGCCCAGTAGACGGAATACAGCTCCCAGGCCGCCTGCTCGGAGTCGACATCGGGACGGACCACGCCCCGGGCCTTGCCTTCCTCCACGATGTCGGCCACCAGATCCACGTGGGCCTGATGTCTAACCTTGAGCTCACCACGCAGATCTTCCTGAGGTGAGGAGGCGAAGAACTCAAAAAGGGGATGTACGAACTCCTTCTCCGAGGGCCAGTGGAGTCGGGTGGCGATACGCAGATGCTCGATGGGGTCGGAGTGCTGGCGCTCGCGTAGGATGCGTGTCGCCCGCTCGAACACGGCATCGAGTGTGGCCACGAGTAGATCCCGCCGGCTGACGAAGTGCGAATAGAGCGTCTTCTCCGAAACGCCGGAGGCGCGGGCGATGCGGGCCGTCGTCGCCCCCTGCACCCCGTGTTCGGCGATGACATCGATGGTCGCCTCGATGATGCAGCGCCTTCGCGCGGGCCCGCTCATCCGTTTGGAGGTCCCGCCCTCCACTACCGATGACTCCCGAGCTGCCATTCCCCGCGTTGCCCCCTGCTCTCGTGGTGACCGATTTCACCGAAGGTGCTGCCCGCCCATTATGCCAGTGTTCACTGGGAAATGCGCGCTTCCGGTAAGATGGGGCATGAAACGATTCGGCATTCACAGACCTGGAGACCGGCGAGGCCGCCCTTGAAATCAAGACCGGGCTACATCCGCAGGCCCACGGAAGCCACCTATCTCCGCGACTTGTTCAGCGACAGCGCCCGCTACTACGAGTGGGTCAACCGGATCACAAGCCTGGGCCAGGTGGACCTCTGGCGGCGCGAAGTGGTACGTTCGGCTCGCTTGAGTCCTACCGACCGAGTGCTCGACGCCTTCTCGGGCCCCGGGGGGCTGGCCGAGCAGGCACTTCGCTACCTGGGACCGGAGGGAGAGCTGGTGTTGGCCGACCTCAGCCCCGTCATGCTCGCTCACGCCCGGGCTCGGCTGCAGCGGCGCTTCGAAGCCCGGCGAGAATCCCGCCCGCGCGTGAGCTACGTGACCGGCGACCTGTTGCGCGACGAACTGGGGTTGGTGGAGTTCGACGTCGTCCTCCTGGGGTGGGGCCTGCGCTACGTGGAAGATGTCCGCGGGACTCTGTCCAGGGTGGCATCGTTCCTTCGGCCGGGCGGGCGGCTCGTGGTCCTGGAGTTCACGCGTCCCCAGGCGATCAGCTGGGCCGCTCCGGCCCACTTCTACTTCAAAGAGGTCCTGCCCCGGATCGGCGCCTGGCTGGCCGGCGACCCTGAACTGCACGACTACCTCAGGGTGTCGTCCGCCGGCTTCTTCCCTGCGGCCGGGCTCCGGCGCACCGTCGAGGAGATCGGATTGCGCCCCGAGAGCTGCCGGAGCCACCTGGGAGGCCTGGTCACGATCCTGACCGCATCGTCGCCCTCAGCGCCCGCGCCCGGCGAAATGAGAGAATGGCGCACGAAGCGAGCGCGTTACCGACAGGATGAGATTGTGGGCGGGATGAGACCATGAGCGCCGGAGCCGAAGCGTGACCATAGATATCGACCCGGTGATCGGCAGCGTCGGCCCGTTCGTATTCCGCTGGTACGGACTGATCATGGCTATCGCCGTCGCCGTAGGCGTGGTGATCTTCTCCCGAGGGCTCGCGCGGCGCGGGATCGGGACCCAGCATGCCTGGGGAATCGCTCTCATCGCGGTGCCCTGCGGGGTGATCGGGGCCAGGCTGGTCCACGTCTTCGAGAACCTGGGCTACTACTGGGAGAACCCCGGGGAGATCTTCGGCCCTGAGCTGGTGGGACTGGCCATATACGGAGTGATCGGGGGCGGACTGGCGGGGCTCGTCATCTACTGCCTGTGGAAGAAGCTCCCGCTGCTCAAAGTCCTCGACAGCACCGCGTTGGCCTTCCCCGTGGCGCAGATAATCGGCAAGACGGCCAACATTATCAACGGAGACACGTGGGGCGATCCTACGAACCTTCCCTGGGGGATCACCTACGTCAACCCGGCGTCGTTCATCCCCGACCGCCTGCTGGGCGTGGCCACCCATCCCAATCCTATCTACGAGCAGATCTGGCTGCTCATCGTAGTGGGTATCCTGCTCGTCGCCATACCCAGGATCAAGATAGATGGGATGGCCTTCCTGCTCTACATCGGCCTCTACTCGTTGGGCAGGTTCTTCCTGTCGTTCCTGCGTGTCAACAAGGTGATCGTGTTCGGGCTCAGGGAGGCGCAGGTCATCGCTCTGGTGACCATAGCTATCGTGATCCCTCTGGCCTACTACCTCTGGTGGCGCGACCAGCGGTCGCGCCGGGCTTCGTCGGCCTGAGCAGGCCCGGGCCGGCGTGAGAATCGCGCCTCGGCCCCTAGTCGACCGGACAGGCCGCGACCGAGCGCACCTTCCCCAGGGATTCCTTGGCCGTCTGGGAGAGACCGAGGCTGTCCAGTTCCGCAACCCGCTGCTCTTCTGCGCCGAATCCGTATAGATACGCATTCACGCGAGTGGCCGCCGGCGAATCCACGATGTCCCAGAAGTCCGGATACATGGCCCGGAACTCGCCGAAGTAACGGGAGTTGCCCTGGAGCGCATACTTCTGGTGATAGTCCTCGGCCAGGTAGAACTTGCCGGCCGGGAGGATCTCGGTCTTGAGCGTTCCCTTCGTCTGCCCCTGCACCCGCTCCATCACCGCCCGGGCGATCCGCTCCTGCTCGGCGTCGCCGACGAAGACGGCCGACTTGTACTGCGCCTTCGACGAAGACCGAGTGGCATCGTGGAGGGCGAAGAAGTCCTCGACCAGCTCCTGATAGCCGACCTTTGTCGGATCGAAATCAAGCTGGACGGTCTCGGTGTGGTCGGCCAAGTTGTAGTAGGTGGGGTCCGCGGTACTCCCTCCCGTGTATCCCACTCTCGTCCGGATGACTCCTGGGAGGCTCCCTAACTGAGCCTCTGTGCCCCAGAATCAGCCGTAGGCGAAGGTGGCGGTCTGGAACTCCGCAGGTGCGTTCAGATCGAGTGCCGGAAGGGCCGGCTGAGCCGACGAACCGGTTCCCTCGGCGATTCCCGACTCGCGATCGCTCTGGCCGGTGCCGCACCCCACACCCTGCACTGCCAACCCGGCGCCGAGGCCCACGGCCGCCGCCGTCAGCCCCGCTCTTGTAAGTATGTCTCGCAGCCGCATGTCGTGCTCCTAAGTCGACGTTACGGACTTGGAGAATGATACCAGAATACTGGCTCGGGTATACGGAAAGAGCCCGCAAATCGCGCTCCTGTGGTGCCGACCGACGGCGCGTCGAGGCGAAGCGGCGGTGCTGCTACGCGCGCGGCTCGTCGCCCAGGACGGCGCCCTTGTCGGCGCCCTGCACGAGTCTCACGTAGCGACCCAGGACTCCCTTGGTGGCCCGAGGCGCGGGGCGCCGCCACGCGGCCCGCCTGCGGCTCAACTCCGTCTCGGGCACCTCCAGAGCGAGGCGGCGCCCGGGGATGTCGATGGAGATCGTGTCTCCATCCTCGATCAGGGCGATGGGACCGCCCTCGGCCGCTTCCGGAACGACGTGGCCCACGCACGCCCCCCGCGTCACACCGCTGAAGCGTCCGTCGGTGACCAGGGCCACGCGATCGTCGAGACCGGCCCCCGCCAGGGTGGAGGTCGGCGTCAGCATCTCGGGCATACCCGGCCCCCCCTGTGGACCTACATAGCGGATGACGACCACGCATCCCGGTTCGATATCGTCGGCCGCGATGGCAGCCACGGCCGAGTCCTCGTCGTCGAACACCCGCGCCGGACCCCGGTGGACGAGCATCTGGGGCAGCACAGCCGCTTCTTTGACGACGGCGCCGTCGGGAGCCAGGTTGCCGAAGAGGATCGCCAGCCCGCCCGTGGGGTTGTAGGGACGGTCGAGGGGCCTGATGATCTCGGCGTCGGTGGGGACGGCCGTCTCGTACTGCTCCTTCAGCGTGCGCCCCGAAATGGTCGGCACGCCACCGTCTACGAGCCCGGCCTCTCCAAGGCGGTGGAGTGCGGCCATGACGCCACCCGCCCGGTGAAAGTCTTCCATGTACCAGGAACCGGCCGGGGAGAGCTTGACCAGGTGAGGCGTCTGGGCGGAGACCTCGTTGAAGGTCCGCAGGGGAAGATCGAGGCCCACCTCTTTGGCGATGGCCACCAGGTGGAGCACCGTGTTGGTGGAACAGCCCAGGGCCGCGTCGAGCACCAGAGCGTTCGACAGGCTTGCAGAGGACAGGTAGCGGCGGGCGTTCCACGCGCGCCGCACGGCTTCCACCGCCCGGGCCCCGGTCGCTCTCGCCAGGGAAAGACGGGCAGAGTAGACAGCGGGTATGGTGCCGTCACCCGGAAGGCTCAGCCCCAGACACTCGGTCAGACAGCTCATGGAGTTGGCCGTGAACAGGCCCGCGCAGGAGCCGCAGGTGGGACAGGCAGCGTCCTCCAACGCACACAACTCGTCGGCGGTCATCCTCCCGCGGAAGTAGGCGCCCACTCCCTCCAGCACGTCCTTGTTCTCGATCCTGCGGCCCTGATGGAAACCGGCCAGCATCGGCCCGCCGGAGACGATCACGGCGGGGATGTCCAGGCGGGCGGCGGCCATGACCATGCCCGGCACCACCTTGTCGCAGTTGGGGATGAGCACCAGGCCGTCCAACGCGTGCGCCCGGGCCATGATCTCCACTGAGTCGGCTATCACCTCGCGGCTGACCAGCGAGTAGTTCATGCCCTCGTGGTTCATGGCCAGCCCGTCGCACACCCCGATGACGTCGAACTCCACCGGGATGCCGCCCCCCTGGTACACGCCGTACTTCACCTGCTCGGCGATGGAGCGCAGGTGCATGTGTCCGGGGATTAGTTCGTTGAACGAGTTCGCCACCCCGATGAGCGGACGGCCGGCGTCGGCGCGGCCGATACCCAGGGCGCGCAGAAGCGAGCGATGAGGAGCCCGGGCGGGCCCGTTCGTGAGTTGGTCGCTACGCATACTGGTCGCTGGGCGTCATGCCCGCGGCGCGGGCGCCGTGCCCATCCGCAGACAGCTGCGGCGGCTCAGGCTTCGCCCCACTTGAGACCCGCGTCGCTGAGCCAGGTGCCGTTGACGTCGACGATATGCGCACCGCCATCGGCCACAATCTCGGCCCCGGTGACGAAGGAGAAATCGTCGCCGGCCAAGCAAAGGCAGATGCGCGCGATCTCTTCGGGCGTCGCCATCCTGCGCAGGGGGCTCTTGGCCGACATCCTCGCGAAGACGCCGTCGAGGTCGGTATCAAGCGCCTTGGCGGCGGGAGCCAGCGAGTTCTCCAGCATCTCCGTCCGCGTCCCCCCCGGGCACACGACGTTGCAGCGGACGCCCTCGGGCCCGTAGTCGAGCGCCACCTGCTTGGTCAGCATGATGAGCCCTGCTTTCGACGAGCAATACGCCGGCATGCCCGGTAGGCAACGGATGCCCGCCAGAGAGGCGATGTTGACGATGGATCCGCCGCCACCTGCGATCATGCGGGGGATGGCGTGCTTCATCATCAGGAACGGACCGGTCAGGTTGATCTCGATTACCTGCCGCCACAGATCCACGTCGATATCCACCACCGAGCCTGCCGGATCGATGGCGGCGTTGTTGACGAGGATGTCGAGCTTACCGTTGAAGCCGAGCGCCGTCTGCACCATGCGCTCGGCATCTTCCTGTTTCGAGACGTCTCCGGCGCAGGTGAGCACGCAATCGGAGGGCAATGTCCCCGCCGTCTCGTCAAGCGCACTCTGCCGCCGGCCGGTGATACACACGTTCGCACCCTCAGCGGCGAACACTTCCGCTATGGAACAGCCGATCCCGGCGCCCCCACCGGTGATCAGAGCGGTCTTGCCTTCCAGTCTCATCCCAGGTCCTCCTGCGGTCGCTCGTGACTGAGAGGTAGAGTACGTCAGTCGCGGGCTGAGGTCCAGCGGGACTCAGGCGCGTTTGGGAGGCCAAGGGGCGGGAAAAGACGGGACGGGACACATGCGACCACCCGATGGGGTTCCGATGCAGGTTTTCGCCCAGCCGGATTGTGAGACGCGCGCCGAGGCCAAGGGAAGGGGACGATGGCATGGAAGAGAGAGCGACACAGAAGAGGTCGGCTGCCCGTTCTATCGACGAGTACATAGCCGAGTTCCCGCCCGAGGTCCAGGAGGTGCTCGACGAGGTGCGGGCGACCATACACGCGGCCGCACCGGAGGCCGTGGAGACAATGAGTTACGCAATCCCCACCTTCGATCTCGGCGGACGCCACCTCGTGCATTTCGCGGGCTACGCCCACCACATCGGCTTCTACCCGGTCACCACCGGCGCCTCCGAGGCCTTCGCTTCAGAACTCGCACCTTACAAGCGAGGCAAGGGCTCCGTGCAGTTCCCCCTCGATCGGCCTATGCCGCTGGACCTGATCCGTCGCATGGTCCAATATCGTACGGCCGAGAGCGTTAAGAACCACCACTAACGAGACGGGGGACCATATGATCGTCGTCACCGGAGCCGCCGGGCACGTGGGGAACGTGCTGGTACGTTCCCTGTTGGCCGCGCATCGCGGCCCCGTGCGGGCGATGGTCCGCCGGGGCGGGAACAGCGCAGCTCTGGCTGAGCTTGAGGTTGAGATCGTCTCCGGTGACGTGCTCGACCCAGCGTCCCTGGCCGCGGCCTTCCGGGGTGCGGAAGTCGTCTTCCACACCGCCGGTGTGGTCTCCATAACCAACAGCGGGCTGAAACGGTTGCGCCGGGCTAACGTGGAGGGCACGCGCAACGTGATTGCCGCCTGCCGCGCGAGTGGCGTCGGGCGCCTCGTCTATACCAGTTCGGTCCATGCCTTCGTCGAACCCCCCGCCGGCGCGTGCACCACGGAGGACACCCCCATCGACCCTGCTCGGTCACCCGACCCATACGCGAAGACCAAGGCCGAGGCCACCCTGCTCGTGCTCCAAGCGGCACAGCAGGGGTTCGACGCCGTTGTGGCCTATCCATCGGGGATCATCGGACCCCACGACTACAAGGTCTCGCATACGGGTCAGTTGGTCCTGGACTGCTTCCATCGCCGCCTGTGGGCGTATGTAGACGGCGCCTACGACTTCGTCGATGTCCGAGACGTCGCCCAAGGGCTGATCGCCGCCGCCGACCAGGGCCGGTCCGGCGAGGGGTACATCCTGGCCGGACACGTGATAAGCGTGATCGACCTCCTCAAGGAACTGGAGCGCCTTTCCGGCGTCCCCGCACCCCGGCTGCGCTTCCCCGTGAAAGTGGCGCGGGCGGCGGGCGTCGTCGCCCCCGCCTACTACCGGTTGCGAAGACAGCGACCGCTGTTCACCACCTATTCAGTCGACGTGATCAACTCCAACCACTGCATGGATCGGGGAAAGGCCGAGCACGAACTGGGCTTCGCGCCCCGCCCACTGACCGAGACGTTGGACGACACGCTCCGCTGGTTCCGCCGCCAGGGCATGCTGTAGACCGCATGCGTGACCGCTACTTCGAGAACAGGCCCGTCTGCTGCACAGCACGCACGCGGATGGCGGATAGGACCCCTACGGGGCAGTTGTACTCGCATATACCGCACCCGATGCAGCGTTCCGGTACCACCACCGGCAGCTTGACGCCGGCGTGAGACCCCCTCGTGCCCGAACTCGAGGCGCCCTCAGTTCCCGCTTCGCCTGCCCTCAAGACGATGGCTTTCTCGGGGATGGGGCACAACTCCTGGCAGACGAGGCACTCCCTCCCCTCCGCCCAAGGGATGCAGGTGTTACGGTCGATGACAGCCCGTCCTATCACCTTGAGCCGCTTCTCCTCCAAGGGTAGTGTGCGGATGGCCTGGCTAGGGCACACCTGTCCGCACTCGTTGCAACTCCAGTCGCAGTAGCCACGCCGGTAGTCCATCTGCGGAGTCAGAAACCCCTCCCAGCCGGCGTCGAAGACCGCCGGCTGGATGACGTTGGTCGGGCAGGCCTTCATGCATTGAGCGCACCGGGCGCAGGTGGCCATAAAGTCGAGTTCGGCACGAGCGCCCGGAGGACGGATGAGACCGGGAGAGCGCTGGATTCTGCCGAGCCCCGTGTAGAGGAAGAAGCCCCCGACCACAGCCAGGCCTCCCGCCTTGAGCAACGCGCGCCGGCTAGGGTCGTACTCGTACTGCTTCAAGGGTCTGCGGCCCCAGCGTATGGCCCCTTGCGGACACGTGTCGGCGCACTCCAATCCCATCTCGCAGCGGGAGCAGTCGGTGGAAGCGCCTTCGTCGCGCACAGCGTCCATGGGACAAGAGGCCGTGCAGGCCCCGCAAGAGGTGCAGGCCTGGCGATCGACCACGCGCCCGAAGAGCGCCGCCCTCCCCACCAGACCGAGCAACGCCCCCAGCGGGCAGAGGTGACGGCACCAGAGTCGCCGTTCCCAGTACGAGACGGCGACGATCCCCACGAGCATCACCAGCATGAAGAGTTGCATCCTGTAGACGAGGCCGTTGGAGAAGATCAGACGGCCCGTCAGCACCTCACCCACCCGGTCGACCCCGCCTTGGAGCGGTGGGACCAGATAGAGGACGTCGCCGGCCAGGCCGAGACCCCGGTCTATAGCCGGGTAGAGAAGAGTGGTCGCGCCGCGGGTGAGAAGAGAAAGGGGGTCGAAGACCAGAAAGAGCGCGCTACCAAAGAGGATGAGCCCGAGGACGCCCACCAGCACGAAGAGCGGGACCCTTCTCAGCACGCTGCGCGCCCGCGGCCCCGGATGGCGCTCGCGCTTCGGCCCGAACAGTTCGATCAGGAACCCGGTGGGACACACATAGCCGCAGAAGGCTCTTCCGATGAACAGCGGACTCAGCAATACGGGTACGGCCAGCAGAAACTCCCACTCGAGCACCCCGTTGACCAGGGAGTTGATGGCGATTAGAGGGTCGGCAAGCAGGAAGCCGCTGAAGACAAGGGTAGCCACCGGCCACACGGTGAGAGTCAACAGTGCAAGGAACAGAAGAAGGAAGAAGATCTGGAAGACGCGTCTGTAGCGATGGAGTCCCCGGCGGCGCACTGCGGCTGTATCGCTTGCCGTCACGCAGTCGCCTGTTCGATGCGGAGCTTGGATAGATCGATCTCCCCCAGTCCCCGCTCGGCCGCCTCCACAAGCGAGGGCAGATCGGTCGGCTTCCAGCCCATGATGGTGGCACCATATGCATCCACCGCCGTCTGGCTCGTCCCCACCACCACCGTCTTGGGCATCTCCACGTCATCCAGATCCCCGCCTGTTGGACCGTTGCGTACGAGGATACGGTATGCGTCGAGGACCACCAGGTGCGGTTTGATGAGCGTGTTCACGTCCGTGATCTTCTGGGGGAAGTCGGTGTGGATGCGACCCCTCGGGTCGCCCATCACGCCCATGAGGTTCTTCATGGCCAGGGTGAGGCCGGCCATGCCGTGTGTCTTGCCGATGGGGACGTTGATGAAAGTGTCGGCCTCAAAGACATCGGTCACGAACGGCCAGGAGTAATGGAGCGGCCTTCGGGGATCTCCATCCGCTCGAAATGGCGGTCCTCCAGATACTTCAGCCTGCCTCCCGCCTCCTCGGTCGCCTGCGCGATCCCTGACTCCTTGAACGCCGCGCGCGGACTGCTGGTGGGATAGTCGAGTACGGTGACCTCCGCCGCCCCTGCCTCGAGGCACATGCGGATGAGCGCCGAAACGACCAAAGGGTTGGTGGTAGTCGCGTACTCAGGTGGTCTACCCGTGAGGACGTTGGGCTTGATGACCACCTTCGCGTCCCGCCTTACGAACCGCTCCATACCCCCCAGCCGCGAGATAGCGGCGCGCACGTTCTGGTCGGGCGCTTCGCCGCTGACGACCACCAGATCAGGCGCGGCCCCAGGCGTCGGTTGGGACGTGGACGAAGTGGTCGAGTCGAAGCCGGGAGCCGTAGTAGTAGAGGGGGGGACGGCATCGGACACGGAGACGCTCGTAGAGGAAACGGTCTCAGAAATGGCGCCGTATGGCTCCGGGGAACCCCCTTGAGACTCCGACCAGCTGAGCACCCGGCCGCAGCCGGACACGAGCGGCGTAAGCCCCGCCAACAGCAACCAGCGCCCCGAGACTAGGAGAAACGTCCTGCGATCGATGTTTCCCATGATCGAAGTATTCTAGCTCGATAAGGAATGTCTCATCTGCGTCTAATGGTCCACTTAGGGAGAGGCCTCAGACTGATGACAGGCGGTTCAAGTGACCGCCCGGGGCTGAAACCCCGAAGTCGATCAGGAGGTATTCGATGAGAACACGCAAGATGTGGGTGACCCTCGCGGTCGTGGCCGCTCTGGTGCTTGCCGTCGGCGGCTCGGCCTTGGCGGCCGGCGCTGGGGGTCCGGACAAGGCGCCCAACGGCGCGGCGAACCAGTATCAGAACCTCGCCAGTCCCAACACGACCTGTCTCGACGGCGCCGACCAACTGCAGATGCGCGACGGCACAGGCGAGAACTGTGACGGAACCTGCGATGGCGAGTGTGACGGTACGTGTGACGGCGAAGGCGCCGGCGCGTGCAATGGCGACTGCGACGGCACTTGCGACGGCGACCAGACCCAGACCGCGCGCTACGGCGACCACCGTAGCTGGCGCGAGTGTGGCCCCCGCCGGCGTGACCGCGGCCGTGATGACCGCCGCCGCGGTGCAGGCAGGCGACCCGGCCGGCACCACGACCACGGCCCGCGCGCAGGCCACGGTCCGCACCCAGGCGCAGCAGCAGACCGCTGCGCAGACCGCCCAGGCCACCACAACGGCAGCGCAGGTCCGGCAGCAGACGCAGGAGCAGGCGCAGGACTGTGATGGCACGTGCGACGATACCGGCGCAGGAACGGCTGCCGGTGATCAGACTCAGGATCGGCAGCGGCTGCAGGACGGCGACTGTGACGGCACCGGCGTGCCCGCGGGCGGCTCTCAGGCCGGCGGCGCCGGCGCCAATGGTCCTGGAGGCCCGAACGGAGCCGGCGACGGCACCGGTGACTGCCCCAACCAGGACTGACGCCTAGAGGAACTCTCCCGAGAAGGACTCTCTAGTGAACGGGGCGCAGACCCAGAATGGGTCTGCGCCCCGTTTCGCTGTCTGTCTGGCCCGCAGCGCCCCGCCCGCGCGCCCCCCGCTCCGCATGCGCCCGGCCCTGCGCGCACCTGCCTCGAACCGGGGCGTCCCGACGCAGCAGGCCCTAGCCGGTGCCTTCCTCCGGCTCCGCGGGCACCGTAGTCGTCGTCGGCTCGGTGACAGTGGTAGTCGTCGCCGGCTTCTTCGTGGTGGTCGTCGACTCGCCCTTGGTGGTGGTCGTCGAGCCGACGCCCACATAAGTCTCACGCGGCATCATCTTCCAGATGCTGATGAAGGTGTCCTTGTGGATCACCTCGCCGCTGGACGACTTGACCACCCGCACCACCTTGATCGACTTGCCATCCTGCCCGGCCGTCTTGATCTCCGTCTTGCCGGGGCTCAGTGCCGACTTGTTGTACTCCACCTTCTCCATGGGGACGACGTCGTAGAACTCGCTGGTGGTGTACTCGACCTTGCGACCGGTCTTAGTGCCGTAGATCACGAAGGTCGTCGTGACACCGTCGGACGCCCCACGGACCAGGATGTAGTTGCCGGTGTCGTTACGGAAGCGCATGTTCGGACTCCCGCCGCTCACCGTGGCGTCGCGGCCCTTGGGATAGTGATCGATGTAGATGGAGTGGTTCTTGCGTTCCAGGATGTCCAGGCCGGCGAAGAAGGCGGCGTTGAACAGGGTGGTGGACACCTGGCAGATCCCGCCCCCCAACTGGTCCTCCAGCTGGCCGGCCGTGATACCCGGCGCCATCTTGTAGCCCCGCTCTTCCGTGCGCGGGCCGATCTGCTCGTCGAAATTGAAGACGTCGCCGGGAGCCAGGAGAACATTGTTTGCGTACTTCGTCGTGATGCGGACGTTGGTCTGCCGGTCCTTGGTCCCCTCCCACGTGGTGGTGAAGGCAGCCAGCTTGTCATGGACGCCCATCGCCTCAGCCTCTTCGGTCGTGCGGTCGGGCTGGGTGACGGTCAGCGCCACCTTGGCGGCGCGCCCTTCCCGCTTCAGCGCCGCCGCCGTCAGCGCGGCGGCCGTCTTCTCCGGGTCGAGCTTGTGTCCTTCCACCGCAGGCACCACCCAGGCCTGCGTGCCGTCGCCCTTGAAGGTGGCATTGACCGGCTTCCGGTAGACCGCGTCGGCGATCTCCGCGAAGAAGGGCTCCATCTTCTGGGCCGAGAGGAAGGGGACCAGCGTGGCCACACCGTTCCGATCCTCGGTCGTGAAGTCCATGTAGGCACCGACCTGCTCCGCGGTGAGTTTCCAGGAGTTGTCGCCCTGCGTGAGAGTGATCGGCGCGCCGATCATGGTCTTCGCCTGCGCGACAGCCTGGACAGTGTCCTCCGCCTGCAGTGTCGGCTCCTTGATAACCATGGGAATGTCGAGTTCGGTGGAATGGAGCGTCAACAGCAGAGCCTTCAGCTCGGAGCGCAGCGTCTCCTCGTCGACCATCCGCCCCTTGCGTCCCTCCACCGGCTTGATCTGCGTCCCAGAGATGGCCAGACCAGGATTCACCGGGGGCACCTCGATCTCCTTGGCGATCCCGGCCAGGAGTTGGTCCATCTTCTGCTCGTCCACCTTGCCTACCAGAGGCACGTCGGTGGTCCGAAAATGAAGGAGTATGCGCTCGAAGCCGTCTACCAGCAGATTGCTGTCCCGGGAGACGCCCATGGCCTGCAGGACTGCTCCCACGACGTCGATCTTGGTACCCACATCGTCCGGCATGACGGGCCATGTGCGATTGCCGCTCGTCAGGGTGACGGGTTTCTCCGCGGCCTCCTCCACCAGGTCGCGGAGGGCCACAGTGGCTTCGTCGCGGGTAAGTCCGCCGAAATCCTGCCCGGACACTGTCACACCCGCGTGCACCTTGTTGTAGTAGAGGGCAGAGTCGATGAGGAACCCGAGCACTAGAACCAGGATGACGATCCCAGCAGCTAGGAGGATGCGCCGTCTCTTGTGAGAGCGCTTACGCTTGTGGGCAGCCTTCTTCGTAGCCAAGAAAAGTCATGCTCCTGATTCGAGGGGACGCTACAAGATACCAGACGGCACGGGTCGTTGTCGGTTCCCGGCTCGAGCAGCAGGCCCTCAGAGCGCCCCGAGTCACCGCTTTGACACGGGCGCGGACATTGGCTATAAGTGAGAACGTGCCGCTGCAACTGGAGGAGGATGCGTGATGACAAGCGAGGGTCGCATGGGAGCCGAGATCGAGCGTCTGCAGGGCGAATACCTCTTTCCCTGCGTAGGCACGTACTACGAACAGCCCCTCACCCTGGTCCGCGGCAAGGGCATGTACCTCACCGACGACCAGGGCACGGACTACCTGGACTTCTTCGGTGGCATCCTCACGGTCAGCGTGGGCCACTGCAACGACGAGGTGAACCGGGCCATCATCGACCAGAACGAGACCCTGCAGCACACCTCGACCCTGTACCTCACCGCGCCCCAGGTCAAGCTGGCCGAGAAGATCGCCGAGATCACCCCGGGCGCCCTTCAGAAGAGCTTCTTCACCTCCTCGGGCACCGAGGCCAATGAGACCGCCGTGTTTCTGGCCCGTCACGCCACCGGACGCTCCGACATCGTCGCCCTGCGGCACGCCTATTCCGGACGCAGCGAGGTGACTCTCAACATCACCGCGCACGCCCCTTGGCGGACCATGCCCAGTGCCATCCCCTATATCAAGCACGCCCACAACCCCTACTGCTACCGCTGCAGCCTGGGACTCACCTACCCCTCCTGCGAACTGCGCTGCGCGCGCGACGTGGAGGAACTCATCCAGACGACGACCACGGGAGAGATCGCCGCGTTCATGGCCGAGCCCATCCAGGGCGTGGGCGGCTTCATCACCCCACCCAAGGAGTACTTCCAGGAAGTCCTTGCCATCGCCCGCAAGTACGGAGGCCTGTTCATCTGCGACGAGGTGCAGACGGGCTGGGGGCGCACCGGCACCGCCTGGTGCGGGATCGAGCACTGGGGCGTGCAACCGGACATCATGACCTTTGCGAAGGGCATCGCCAACGGCATCCCCATGGGGGCCACCACGGCCACGGCGGCGGTAGCCGACACCTTCAGCGGTCTCTCCATCGCCACCTTCGGCGGCAACCCGGTCAGCTGTCGCGCCGCGCTGGCGACCATCGACTTCATCGAACAGAACCGCCTGCCCGACAACGCCGAGGTACAAGGCCGCCGACTGCGTGAGGGACTGGAAGCCTTGCAGGAGAAATATCCCAGCATCGGAGACGTCCGAGGCATGGGCCTCATGCAGGCCCTGGAGATCATCGATCCGGCCTCACCCGACGGCAAGGCACCCGACCCCAAGAAGGTGCTGCGCATATTCGAGGAGACGCGCCGCCTGGGCCTGCTCATCGGCAAGGGTGGACTCTACGGCAACGTCATCCGCCTCACGCCGCCGCTGATCGTCTCGGCGGCCGAGGTGGACGAGGCGCTGAGGCTCCTGGAAAGGGCATTCGCGACGGCGGGTTAGCGCCGGCCGCTGACTGCCCGGGCCCTCCAAAGAGCTTCTAGCCGGCGCTCCGTTTCGCTAGCGCGGCCTCCAGGCCGGCCTCGATCATATCCAGGCCCCGGTCGAGGACCTCGTCTTCGATGGTCAAAGGCACGAGCAGCCTGACCACGTTGTCGCCCACTCCCGCCAGCAGACAGAGGACCCCGCGCTCGAACAGCTCCAGGCGCACCTCCTTGGCAAGCGCAGCCGCAGGCGCCTTCGTCTGGCGGTCTTCGACCAGCTCCATGGCCATCATGGCGCCCGCGCCACGCACGTCACCGACTACCGGAAAGCGTTGCTGCAGCGCCTCGAAGCGCTCCCGCGTACGCCTGCCGATGGCCTCCGCCCGCGCCGGCAGGCCCTCTTCCTCCATGATGTCGAACACCGCCAGAGCGGCCTCGCAGGCCGCGGGATTACCCCCGTACGTCCCCCCTATCGACCCTGGCGGGGGAGCATCCATGATGTCGGCGCGCCCGGTGATGCCGGCCAGAGGATAGCCCGCACCCAGCGACTTGGCGGTCAGGAGGATATCGGGCACCACGCCGCTGCGCTCGATGGCGAACAGGCTCCCCGTGCGACCCATCCCCGTCTGGATCTCGTCGCAGATGAAGACGGTGCCGTTGTCCTCACAGATCTCCTTCAGCCGCCGCAGGTATTCCGGCGGGGGCGCCACGAACCCGCCCTCGCCAAGGACCGGCTCGACGATCACCGCCGCCACCGTCTCGGCTTCCACGTATTGCTGGAAGGCCTGGGTCAGAAGCTCCGCGCAGCGGACCCCGCACTCCGGATAGGAGAGCGACAGCGGGCAACGGTAGCAGTAGGCGTAGGGGATGCGGTAGATCTCCGGGGCGAAGGGCCCGAAGCCCGTCTTGTAGGGGAGCACCTTGGAGGTCAGGGTCATGCCCATGAGCGTCCGCCCGTGGAAGGCCCCTTCGAAGGCGATGACGGCTTGGCGGCCTGTGAAGTAGCGGGCGATCTTGATGCCGTTCTCTACCGCTTCGGCGCCCGAGTTCACGAACATGGTCTTCTTGGGAAGTCACCGGGCGTGGACTGGTTGAGCTTCTCGGCCAGGCGCAGGTACGACTCGTACATGACCACGTTGAACGAGGTGTGCGAGAACTTCTCCACCTGGCCCTGTACGGCCGCAACCACCTTGGGATGGGCAGTGACCGACGTTCATGACCCCGATGCCCCCGGCGAAGTCGATGTACTCACGCCCGTCGACGGTGGTGATGATGGAGTTCTTGGCGTGGTCGGCGAAGATGGGATTGTACTGCGTCACCCCGCGGGGAACGTTCTGGTTCCGCAGCGCCGAGAAGTTGCTCGGTGTCCCTCATCTCGCTCATTACCTCGTCACTTCCTTCACCATCTCCTCGAAGGCGTTCACGTAGCGGTCGATGTCCTCGTCGGTGTGCTGCACGGAGAGGGTCCATTCTTCTTCGCGCCCCGGCGCGATGATCACGCCTCGGTTCATGTTGTAGAGCCAGGCCAGTGTGCACAGCTCCACGTCCTGGTACTTGATGAACGACTCGTAGTCGGTGATCTTGCCGGTGGCGAAGTTGACGCAGCCCTTGGACGAGATGCCCACGGTGTAGCCGGGGAAGTCGTACTTGGCGCCGATGGCGTCGCACTCGCTGATGAGCCGGTCGTTCAGGTAGTTGAGGTGCTTGTAGGCGTCCGGGGTCATGACCTCCTCCAGGCTGGTGCGGGCGCCGGCCATGGCCAGGGGGTTGCCGCTGTAGGTGCCCACCTGGTAGACCTTGCCGCTCGGCGACCACCGTCCATGACCTCTTCGCTGCCGCCGATGGCGCCCGAGGGCATGCCCGCCGGCCAGGGCCTTGGCCAGGGTGACCATGTCGGGCACCACGCCGAAGCGCTCCACCGCGCCGCCGGGAGCCGTGCAGATGCCGGTCTTGACCTCGTCGAAGATGAGCACGATGCCGTGCTTCTTGGTGATGTCGCGCACTGCCTCCAGGTAGCCCGGCTCGGGCAGGACCACGCCCAGGTTCATCATGGCCGCTTCCATGATGACGCAGGCCGGCTTGCGCCCCTCGGCGATCAGCCGCTCGATGCGGGCTTCCCATGCTCTCGGCGTCGTTGAAGGGCACCGCCACGGTCATGTCGATGGACGACTGCGGGATGCCGCGCGCCGTAGGAGATCGACTTGTAGTTGTCGCGGGGCCCGATGTCTCCCGAAATCGGCGACACCCAGGCTCACCATCACGTAGTCGTGGTGGCCGTGGTAGGAGCCGAAGATCTTGATGATCACGTCGCGGCCGGTGTAGGCGCGGGCGATGCGGATGGCGTCCATGGTGGCCTCGGAGCCCGAGTTCACGAAGCGCCACTTGGGCAGACGGAAGTTCTTGGCCAGATGCTCGGCCACGATGATGGAGTCCTCGGTGGGCAGGGCGAACTGCGTGCCGAGCTCGCAGCGCTTCTTGATGGTCTCGACGATGGCCGGATGGGCGTGGCCCTGCACCATGCAGCCGAAGCCGTTGTGAAAGTCGCTGATCTCGCTGGCCGTCCACCGAGTAGATCTTCGATGCCCTTGCCGTGGCGTGAAGTAGATCGGGTAGGGGTCGCGCACCTGGTAGGTGGACGAGACCCCGTTGACCAGCGATCTTGGACGCCCGCTTGAACATCTCGTATGACTTGGGGGTCTCGTCCTCCAGGCGCTTCTCCTCGCGCTCCGTCAGTTCGGCGACGAGCTTGCGGTCGATCGTAGCATGCGATGCGGTCATTGCTTCACAGCTCCTTTATTGCGACGAGCACCGCGGCCAGGTCACCGGGAGCTATCACCGCCCTTGACACGCCAGCTTGCGCACTCCGTCGGAGCGGGGTGCGCTAGGGCGCTTTCTTCACGTCGTCGACCACTCGCTCTCAGGCCTTCATCTCCTTGAGGCCGCAGGGGAAGTCGTACTTCGGCATCAGCTCCATGAACGGATCGGGGTCGAACGCCTCCGGACCCGAGCACGCCCTCGCCCTTCCACACTCCGCGTCTCCAGCAGTTCCCAGGCGATGACCGGGTTGACCGCCGTCTGCCACACGACGGCCTGCACGCCGTAGTTCTTCATGCAGGTCTCGTTGTCGGCCACCTGGTAGAGATAGACCTGACGCGGCTTGCCGTCCTTGGTGCCCTTGACCCAGGTGCCGGCGCAGGTCTTGCCGAACATCTGGTCGCCCAGGTGGGCCGGGTCGGGCAGGCAGGCCGCCACCACATCGCGCGGCGCCACCTTGACGCCCTTGACGTCGATGGGGAAGCGGTTGTCGAGGCCGAGCATCTTGATGGTCTTGAGCACGCCGATGAACTCGTCGCCCAGGCCGTACTTGAAGGTCACCCGCTTGCACTTGACCCAGCGCGGCACCAGCAGCACCTCTTCGTGCTCCACGTTGACGCACTCCACCGGCCCGATGCCCTCGGGGAACTCGAAGACCTCGGGCTCGGAGAACGGCTCGGTGGTGCACCAGCCCTTGTCCTTCTCCCAGACCACCGGCGGGTTGAGGCACTCCTCGATGGTGGTCCAGATGGAGAAGTTGGGGGCGAACTCGTAGCCCCGCACCTCCAGGTTGGCGCCGTCGCGCACGCCGATCTCTTCGATCTCGTCGAAGAGGTTCTTCTCGGCGTACTTGGCGAAGACGTCGGCCATGCCGGGCTCGACGCCCATACCCACGAAGGCGAGCAGGCCCTTCTTCTCCCACTTCTCCGCCCGCTCGAACTGGTAGTCGCCCAGCTTGACGCCGCAGGTCGTTGTAGGGGTCTTCGGATGCGGCGTGGACAGGGTCATGGCCATGTCCATGTAGTTGCAGCCCACCTCGTAGGCGGCGTCGAAGATGGCCTCGTTGAACACCGGGTCGACCGCGTTGTGGATCAGGTCGACCTCGTGCTTGCGGGCCAGCGCCTCTATCTGCTTCTGGTCGCTCGCGTCGATGAACTCCACCGGCATCTTGGCGGGCGAGCCCACCTTGGCGTAGACCTCCTTGGCCCGGTCGACGTTGTAGTCGGCACAGCACCAGCTTCTCCACCCAGGGCTTGTCCTTGGTCAGAACGGCGATGGCCTCGCCCACGCCTCCTACGCCCACCAGCAGAACCTTCATCTGGACCTCGCTATGCCGTGTGTTGCAGGTACTAGTCCGAGTCCACGGACGACGGCGGCACCGCACCCTTCTTCGGCTCGAGCTTGATTGCGGCGATAGTACAGGCGATGGCTATCGCCACAGAAGATCCCCGCGATGACGAGGATGGCGGTCAACATGCTGTCGAAGCTGCCCAAGAACCCGGAGACCAGGAGACCGTAGGTCTCGCGGTAGTACTCCTCCGCCCAGTCTCCCTCGAACCATCTCAGCCACGGAACGGCCACGAAACCCACGACCGCGAAACCGAAGAAGACGCCGGCCATCCGCTTCAGGTCGCCGACGCCCAGACGCGTCCGTGGGATTGAGCGGGTAGTTCGACCGGATCCTTCTTGGCAAGACCGCCGTACATCACTTCCAGATGACGTACATGATCGGCCCTGTGACAATGCCGATCAGGCCGCCTATGAAGAAGTCGGTGCCGTTGATGAAGAACGACACCACTCCGATGATGATGGGAACGACGCAGAGCAACACGAGAAAGGGGTACCCGCCCGGGATCTTGAACTTGTACTCCTCCTCGGGGATCCTCTTCCTGAGGATCATCGCCGAGATGTAGACCAGGATGTACGACGAGATCAGCAGGAACACGTCCACGATGACGACCGTCGTGAAAGCGAAGTTGCACAGTATCAGGTTGACGATGCGCCACAGACATGACCGCGACGTACGGCACGCCGTGCTTCTTGTCGACCTTGACCAGGATCTTCGGCGCCAGATGGTCATCGGCCAGCGCGAAGAACCCTCGTGATCCCGAGGCGATGTACGTGTTGTAGATCGAACACTGAGCCAGGACCGCGACGATGACGAAGAAGATGCCGAATCCGGCCCCCCAGAAGGTAGTGACGACATCCGCGTACCCGACACTGTCGGCAGTCGTACCCCAGCTATCCCACTGGCCTATGGAGGCAAGGCCTGCCATCGTCGGCAGTATGTAGACGGCCATGATCAGGGGAATGGTGAGAGGGTGGCCTTGGGGATGACCTGCGGGTTCTTGAGCTCTCCGGCAAGGGTGGACATGGACTCATAGCCGGAGTACATCCACATGCCGATGGCCAGGCCCGCGCCGATGAACATGATCCACTCGGCGAAGGAGATGCCCGCCACGCCCAGGATCTCGCCGTGCGACGTGAAGGGCTACGAACGGGTTCATGTCCCAGTTGAGAAAGCCGGCGATCGCGACGATGGCGAACGCGGCGATGACGAGGACGGACAGTATCGTGGTGATGAAGCCGACATCCCTGACGCCGCGGATGTTGATGTACGTGAAGATGAGGATCATGGCGGCTTTGATCGCGAACTCCTCGTAGCCGTTGAAGTTCCACTGAGATGCGAGATAGCCGCCTGCGAGGATCACGTAGAGGGTGTTGTCGATATAGACGGAGATGGTCCTCCACCAGCCGGCCTGAAAGCCCCAGAACTCGCCCAGCGCTTCCTGCACCCACTTGTAGTAGCCGCCCTCTTGAGGCCTCACGGAGCCGAGTTCTGAGGCCACCAGACCGAACGGCAATCCCCACAAGAAGGGCAGCACCATGAGCATGACCAGCGTCAGGCCCGCGACCCGACGCAGGGATCATCTCCTCGATGCCGTAGGCGCCCGCCGCCACGAGGGAGAAGACCATGAAGATGACGGTCGCAGACTCGAAGGTCGTGCTGTTTGAGCCCGTGTTCGCCGACGTCCAACTTCACCGGGCGTTCGTCATCTGCAGCCACGTGGTGCCCTCCTTTACGGCCGGTCTAACAGGCGCCCTACGGATTCTCCCCCCGCGCCGTGGGCCCTCACGAGCAACGCCAGTGAGTGCGGCCATGCTTCAAGCGAAATGCCGCGGCACAGGGGAGGCGACCGTCGCACTTTGAAGCGTGGCGCGGAGAACGTCACCGCCCCCAACATCTCACAGAGAGGGTGCATAAAGCAACAGCATATACATTGCTGTCGATAGGGGCCGCGAGTACAATGGCGGCGACGGCGTCCGCCAGGCGCGGGCACGATCCTCGAGGCAGATTCGGATCACCCTCACGTGCCGGTAAGGGGGCAAAGTGGACTTCTACCAGGGACGCGTCCTTCGCGTCGATCTCACCAGTCTCACGGCGACGACCGAGCCGCTCAACATGGACTGGGCGGAGCTGTATCTGGGAGGCAAAGGGCTCCTCCTCCGCTACATGTGGGAGTACGTCCCACCGGGAGTCGACCCCTGGTCGCCGGACAACCCGGTCTTCCTGGTCACCGGCCCCTTCGCGGGCACCAACGTCAGCACCGCTTCCCGCCTGGTCGTGGGAGCCAAGAGCCCCACCACCGGCATCCTCGACGACAGCTATGTGGGCGGCTCCTTCGCCCCGGAGTTGAAGTTCGCGGGCTACGACATCGTCATCATCAGTGGCGCCGCCTCCTCCCCCACGGTGGTCTGGATCGCGGACGGCAAGGTGGAGTTCCTGCCCGCCGAGGAGTATTGGGGTCTGAAGACCTCCGAGGTCGAAGCGGCGCTGCGGCGTGATCTCGACCCCCAGGCGAAGGTGCTTTCCATCGGACCCGGAGGCGAGAACCGCCTACCCTGGGCCTGCCTCAGCACCGACCAGTTCCACAAGGCCGGACGGGGCGGCCACGGCGCCCTCTTCGGCGCCAAGAACCTGAAGGCCGTAGCCGTTCGCGGCACCGGGTCGGTGTCCGTGGGCGACGCGCGGGCCTTCCTGGCCGACATGGTCCGCATGCACAAGGAGTACGTGCTCACCGACGCCAACCTGTGGGCCAACGAGGAGGGCACGCCCATCCTCGTCGACCCCGTGGACGGGGCGGGTGCCATCCCCACGCGCAACTGGTCCGCCGGCAGCTTCGAAGAGGTGGGCAACATCAACTCCGAGGCCTTTCAGAAGATCAAGGTCGGCAATCGGGGCTGCTATCAGTGCTCCCTGTCCTGCCGGCAGGTGCACGAGATCGGGGATGTGAAGTCCGAGGGCCCGGAGTTCGAGACCATCGCCCTGTGCGGCACCAACTGCGGCATGGGCGACATCGAAGCCCTCATGCGCTTCAACCGCGAGTGCGACGAGTGGGGGCTCGACACCATCTCCACCGGCTCGGTCGTGGCCCTGGCCATGGACATGACCGAGCGAGGCGTGGCCGACTTCGGCGTCCGCTTCGGCGAACCGGAGGGCTACCTGCGCATGCCCGAGCTCATCGCCGCTCGTCGGGACGCAGGAGCGGAGCTGGCGCTCGGCGCGCGGGCTCTGGCGGCCAAGTATGGCGTGCCCGAGCTGGCCATGGAGGTCAAGAACCTCGAACTGCCCGGCTACGATCCCCGGGGCACCTTCGGCATGAGCCTGGCCTACGCCACTTCCGACCGGGGTGGCTGTCACATGCGCACCTATCCGGTAGCCGACGAGATCCTGGAGGGTTCGCGTCCGCCCGACAGCCTGGAGGGCAAGGCGGCCCAAGTCATCGGCGGCCGCGTGGCCGACGGCTTCATCGGCCAGAACTTCAGCTCGGCCAAGTTCAGCGGCATCTGGTGCGACTTCTGGGGCGTCGACCCCGACCAGCTTTCGCAGATGCTGCGCCACGTGTGGCACAAGGAGTGGACCGAGGACGACGTCATGCGCCTCGGGGAGCGCATCTGGAACCTGGGCCGGCTCTTCAACCTGCGCGAAGGAGTCGAGGCCGACGCGGTTCCTGCGAAGCTCGTCGAGCTCGGCGACGCCTTCTCCGAAGGCCCAGCGGCCGGCAAGGCCATAGGCCGGGAGGCGTTCGCGGAGGGCCTAAGAGAATACTATCGGCTGCGGGGATGGGACGAGAACGGGGTGCCGACCGAGGCCAAGCTGGCCGAGGTCGGCGTCGACGTGCGTCTCTGATCCCAGGCGCGAGGAAAGGCGATCCCATGCCACACGTCATGATCAGCAACAAGAAGTGTACCGGCTGCCACATGTGCGAGCTCGCCTGCTCGGCCTGGCACGAGGGCGCCTATCGGCCCTCGGTCTCCCGGCTGCGCGTGGACGTGGACCCGACGGTCATAGTCGTGAAAGGGCGCACCTGCCTGCAGACGGCCTGCGCCAAATGCGAGGAGGTCTGCCCCGCGCAGGCCATCCAGCGGCACGAGATCGTGGTGCACCCCACGGGTGGCGACGCCGTCTCCGGCTACGTGCTGCGGGTGGACGAGACGCTCTGCACCAACTGCGGGGAATGCTATGAAGTGTGCCCGCATGGCGTGATCTTCGAGCATCCTGAGCGCCACGTGGCCTTCAAGTGCGACCTGTGCGACGGCGAGCCGCAGTGCGTCGCCTTCTGCCAGAACCCACACGTCCTTGCGGTCGAGGTCAAGACGAGCAAGGCCGACCGCGCCCTGACGGTAGTCTGACCGCGCCGGCCGGCGATGCCTCTCGCCTACATCAAGTTGCCGCCCGGCCTCGTCGGCGCGGCCGGGACCTCTCGCCTCGAATGCCGGGGGGCCACGGTCGGAGAGGCCCTCGCAGACTGCGTGGACAAGGAACCACGGCTGCGTAGCAGAGTGTTTCGCGAGGACGGCACCGTGTGGGTGGGCGTGTTCCTCAACGGAAGGAACGTCCGTCAGGCCGGAGGGCTGGACACCCCCCTCGCGGAGGGAGACGAGATCCGCATCATGCCTCCCATCGGCGGCGGCTGAGAGACCTCCCGCAGCCTGCGGGAAGCAGAGCTACCCGCGCGCCCCGCAAGCCACGGGCTATGAACGGAGATAACCATGGACTTTCTGGAGCTTGTGAGCGCGCGTCATTCGGTCCGCTCGTACGAACCCCGACCTGTCGAGCAGGAGAAGCTGGAGCGGGTGCTCGAGGCCGTCCGCCTGGCCCCCTCGGGCTCCAATCGCCAGCCGTGGAGGTTCGTGGTGGTACGTGACGGCGAGATCCGTGCCCGCCTATCCGTGGCCTGCGCCAACCAGCGGCACGTCGCCGAGGCCCCGGTGGTCGTCGCCGGCGTGGGCCTGATGCCCGACCGCGTGATGCGTTGCGGAGTGCCGGGGGATGCGGTCGACCTCGCCATCGCCATGGAGCATCTGGCGTTGGCCGCTGCGGCCGAGGGCCTCGGAACATGCTGGATCGGAGCCTTCGATCAGGACCCCGTCCGGGAGGTTCTGGGGATCCCGGAGTCGGCCAAAGTGATCGAACTCATGACCCTTGGCTACCCCGCGGCCGACGCCGCCTCCCCGGCCCAAGCAGCGCAAGCCCCTCGGCGAGATCGTCTGCTACGAACGGTGGGAATGACGGCCGTTCAGCGAGCGGGAATCACGTGTCTGCCGCGTCCGACTCCAGCGTGTACCGCCAGCGGCAGTCTACCCCGGCCGGCCGCGGGCCCGGCGGGGCGAAATCGCACGATACGCGCAGGCGAGGGTCGACCACCTTGGCCAACTCGACGAACTCCTGGCGATGCATCTCGCAGCATTCGTACTCGGGCAGGCCGCGGCGCCGGCGTGCTTCCTGGGTGGCGCAGACGGGTACGGTGAGCACCACCTCGTCCGGTGACTCTTCGAACTCGTAACCGAGTAGCGTGGCCCAGGGATAGAGGCGAAGAAGTCTGACAAAGCCCTTCAGACCCCCCTCGGTGATGCCGAACCTCGACACCAGATCACGCGCCGCCAGCCCCGAGACCCTCTCCCACACGCGCTCGTTCAACCTCTCGGCCTCGGCCCTGCCCCGCCCCTCTTCCACATAGATGAACCAGAAGCTATCGACCACTCGGTAGTGCCACAGGAGGAACTCCAGGTACTCGCGGAGTTCGGCGGCGTCCATCTCTTCGAACCGACTCAGATCCATGTTCCCCCCAGAGGACGGAAAGGGATATCCACGACCAGCCTACACCACTACAGCATCCGTTCGTTTCCATCCCAGCCGGAGGGGGGCTAAGCTGGGGCACTGCCTGAGAGATCGAGAAGAGGTCGGCATGACCGAGAAAGAACTGTTCGACGATTGGCCCGAGCGCTACGACGCCTGGTTCGCCACGCCCATCGGACACCTCGTTAGAGAGGTCGAGGGCCGGCTGATACTGGAGATGTTGCGCCCGAGCGGGGATGACAGGATACTCGACGCCGGCTGTGGGACGGGCGTGTTCACCATCGACTATCTGGCTGCGGGAGCTGAGGTGGTGGGGCTGGACATCTCCCAACCGATGCTGGACGCGGCCACCCGCAAGGCGGCAGGCTATCCCTTCCGGGCAGTGAGCGGCGACATGGCGCAGCTGCCTTTCGCCGACGGGTCGTTCGACAAGGCCGTGTCGGTGACTGCTCTCGAGTTCATCGAGGACGGCACCGGGGCGGTGGCCGAGCTCTTTCGGGTCACGAAACCCGGCGGACTTATCGTGGTCGGAACCCTCAACAGCCTCAGCCCCTGGGCGGCCCGGCGCCGGGCCAAGACGGAGCGCGGTCAGGAGCACGTCCTGGAGAAGGCCTACTTCCGATCGCCCGACGAACTGCTGGCTCTGACCTCCGTCCCCGGACACACCGAGACGGTAGTCCATTTCCAGAAGGACGATCCCCCCGAGCAGGTCCTGCGGGTCGAGGAGGCCGGACGCGCGCACCACCTGGAGACGGGGGCCTTTGTGGCAGCCGCTGGGTCAAGCCGACCTAGAGCCCGCTGGGTCAAGCCGACCTAGCTAGGCCCGCGGGCGGCGTCGCCCGCCACGAGGGCAGAAGGGGTGATTGACCGGCCTACGGCGCGGCCTATACTGAGATTATCCAGAGAGCCGTTCGCATCCAAGTGTCGCGAGGAGGTACGCGTCATGACACGCCGGCATCCACTTCTCTACGTTCTCTTCTTCATCATGATTTTGGTCGCCTTGCTGGCGCCGGCAACCGCCGCGCAGGGATGGGCGAACGGCGAAGGAAACCTGAGTTCCTACGGCGGCCACGACTGGATCGTATCCCAAGCAGTCAGACTGGCGGGCGGCACCAGCGCCGTCCCCTGGCTGGTGATGAGCACCGCCCTGGCAGCCTGCGACGATCCCGACTACACCGGTACCCCTGACGCCAATCACAACTACCACCCGGCGGTGCTAGCGCCGGACACCACCCCGGTGCCTGCCACCTACGGCACCGCCCCGGACCAGGTGAAGCTCTACTACGCGCAGGTGAAGACGTACGTAGCCGCCGGCAACAAGTCCGCTGCAAGCAAAGCCTTGGGCATTCTGGCCCACTACTACGCGGACGTGTGCAATCCCCTGCATACCGACAACTACTACACGGAGGGCTTCACGCACAACAGATATGAGCTGAAGGTGGACACGCTGACCAGGTCGGCGACCACCAACTCCGGATGGGCTGTTCTGGACAGCCTTGAACCGATCGCCGACGCCGAAGCCGCCTATGCGAAGACGGTGGCAGCTGCCGTGTTGTCCCATCCCTACTACCGGACTTTGTACACGACCTACAAGTCGAAGGGCTACAACACCGTGGTCGCCACGATCACGAAGAGTTGCCTCGGCGCGGCCGCCAACGGGCTGGCCGACATCATCGCGGGGCTGAAGTAGCGGGAGGGACGGCGAGAGCCACAGCGCCAGCGTGTCGACGCGGCCGGGCGCCTCGGGGCGCCCGGCCTCTGTTTTGGTCAGTCGTAGTAAGCGGGCGCCAGCTTCAAAGTATCCAGCTGGGCCAGTTCGTGCCCCAGTATGACCAGCGCCCCCTCGGCCCGCATGTGCTGCAGCATCTCGATCTGCTGGACCGCCCAGCGGTTGCTCCAGCACGGGCCGGGAGGCACGACAGCGTCCAGGTTCTCGGCCACCTGGACCGCGTCACCGGCGAGGACCACTCGTGCCCGATTCGGGCAGCCGAACGACAAGCGACTGGTGGCCCTCCGTGTGCCCCTTGGTGTCGATGCACAACAGAGAGCCGTCTTGGAACACGTCCACGGTCTCCCCCTCGGCGGGCTGCAGATATCTGAGACCGCGGGTGGGCAGAAGCCTCTCGAAGTCGTAGCCCCGCTCGGAAGCGTCCGGCCACCAGGCGGCCCGCAGTTCCTGGCGCCGGACGATGAAGGTGGCATCGGGGAAGAAGACCATGCCCCCGATGTGGTCGATGTGCAGGTGAGATACGACCACATACTTGACATCGCTCGTCTTGTAGCCCAAACGTTCGATCTGCCTGTCGATGCGCTGCCCGGGCTCGGCGTCGAGGAAGGGATCGTCCTTATCGTCGGTATCCACACCCGTGTCGAACACCACCAGTCCCTTGGGATGGTCGATCAGGAACATCACGATGGGGATGGTGATGGGCTTGCCCACGTTGCGGTCCGGCGTCAGGTGGTTCATGTCGGGCAGGTGCGCGCGGCCCCCGTCCAAGACGAAGAGCTTCATCCGGCTTCACCATCCTCGGGCTGCAACAACCGACCGGGCACCGCGATCAGCCCCGGACGTCTTTGATGATCTTCCGGCACGCTTCCATCCAGATGTGGCTGTCGGGATAGAAGATGACGATCTTCGTCCCGTTGGCTTTCGCTGCCTCCACACCGGCTCGATCTGAGGTGGGAAAGGCCATGCCCATGCTGGGGATGCCTTTGTCTTCGCAGATCGCCTTCACCTTCAGATTGGCTTCCCGCAGATAGGGGTGCGCCCACTGCACCTTCTCCCCGGGCTCCGTCAGCAGGGCGTTGGCGATGTCCGCTCCTCCCACTCCCACGGCGTCGCGGCCCGGCTTCAGCAGCCCGATGATCTCTTCGGCGTTGTCGATGGCCTCCACGTCCTCCAGCAGGGGTATGAACATGATCTGACGGTTCGCCGCAGCCATGTACTCCTCCCAGTTCTCCTGGGAGTAGCCCGATGCGCGGATGGCGGGGCAGATGCCGCACTTACCCTCAGGCGGATAGTGCGAGGCCGCCATAGCAGCTTCGGCTTCCTGGGCACTCTTCACGTGGGGGACGACAATACCCTGAGCGCCCGATTCCACCGCCGAACGGATGAGGAAGGTGTCGTTCGCCCCGACCCTGACCAGCGGCGTGAGCCCGGACACTTCCGCCGCCCGGATGAGGCTCACCATGGTCTCCGGGTTGGTGCGGTTGTGCTCCATGTCGAGCATCACGAAATCGAAACCGGCGTAGCCGACGATCTCCACCAGGTCCGGGTCGTGCGTGTACATCTGCATGCCCAAGGGGGTCTCGCCCGCCTCCAGGGCCGCTAGGACCTTGTTGGGTCGAAGGAAGGGTTTGAAGGTCATTTCTCGTGCCTCCTACCGGCCGCGATTGTCGATGACCGGCTTGATGTCCTTGCCGGCCGCCATGTTGGCGAGGGCCTCGTTGATGTCCTCGAGTCGGTACTTGCCGGTCACGATCTCGCCGAAGGGATACCTGCTGCGATGTGTCTTGATGAACTGCAGGGCTCTGTAGAAGTGGACGACGTGGGCCGAGACGCTCCCCACGATGGTGAGCCCCTTCTCATTGATGCGGCTGACGATGATGGGTGTCGCAGCGGCCGAAGTCTGACCCAGGATGAGGTACTTCCCGCCCTTCTGGATCATGTCCAGACCTTCGGCTACCGTTGCAGGCACGCCGGCCGCTTCGACCACATTCTCCGGGCCCCTGCCCTTCGTGAGACCGAGGATGATCTCTTTCCGTTCTTCGGGAGTCTTGACCTCGTCGATGTTGATAACGTGGTCGGCTCCCCAGCGCTTGGCAAGTTCCAGACGATTCTGAGGGGCTCCCACCACTATGATGTTGCGGGCACCGCTCTCGCGCGCGACCACCGTGGAGTAGAGCCCGATCGGACCGCAACCCTGGATGACGAAGTCCTCCATGAGTCCCACTTTGCCAAAGCGGTCGTATCCAGCGATGACGCTCCGGAAGGCACAACCGACCCCGACCGACTCCTCTTCGGTCAGTTCGTCGGGCACTCTCACGACGTTGGTCTTGGGCGTGACGTATTCGTACTCGGCGAAACCACCCCGGAGCGCGACGGGCGGCGCCCAGCCGTACCCGGATCTCTTCGCGCAGAGGACGGGGTCCCGCTCGATCTGGCACCAGTAGCATTCGCCGCAGTCGGCGTGGGCCCACATGATGCGATCGCCGACCTTGATCGGCTCACCCGCGGCGTCGATGACCCGTCCCTCACTCATCTTGACGATCCGACCGATGGTCTCGTGACCCTGGATGTTGGGCAGGGGGCTCTTGATGGTCAGTTCGCCCTTCTGCTGGTGGACGTCGGTGCCGCAGATGCCGGCCATCTCCACCTTCACCAAGATGGCCCCGCTCTCGAGTTCGGGGATAGCCACCTCCTGGATCTCGAGAGGCCGGCCGTACTCCACCAGCACCGCCGCCTTGCAGGTCTTGGGTATGTCACTCATGTCGTGCCTCCGTTCTCACCAGGGCGCCGATGCGCGCTAGTTTGTTGTCGATCAACAGAAACCGCGGCCGAAGAAACCGCGCCTGAGTTCGCAGGTCATCAGCCGCGCCAGTTCTGACCCGTCTCCAGCATGGCCTTGAGGTTCTCGGGCTTCGCATCGTCCAGGACGGCACCGTTCTCGAGCATGAAGCCGCCGTCCCTGGCGCAGGTGTCGAGCAGGTCGGTGGTGTAGGCCTTCACCTCGTCGACGGTGCTCAAGGCCAGTAGCGCCGTGGGGACGTTGCCGGCGATGCAGGAGTGGCCGCCCAGCGCCCGCTTGGCCGCGCGCCATGTCGGTCTGGTCGAACAGCCACAGCACGCTGCCGGTGGGCAGTTCGGGGTCGGCGATCACTTCCAGCCTCTTGTTGTAGCCCCCCTCCGCGAACATGGTGGGCACGATGCCCTGTTCGATGACGCCTTTCATGACCGCCTTCAGCGTCGGCCAGTAGAAGGTGCGGAAGTCGGCATCGGACATGAAGCTGTCGGCGCCCTTGTGCAGAACGAAGATGATGAGCGGTCCACCCGGCCGCGAGGCTTGGCGGGTGCACCACTCGACCACGATGGGCACCAGCCGCTCGGAGGCTTCGAGGATCTTCTCCGGCCGGCGGAAGCGGTCGACCATTATGCCCTTCGTGCCCCGCAGGGTGTCGGCCAGGATGTCGTAGGGAGCTTTGGCGAGACCCCCGAACGAAGACGGGATGCCCAATCGCCCGGCCGCATCCGCGCCGGCGGCCCCCATGGCTGTCAGGTAGGCAAGGCACTCCCGAGCGGCGTCGGCCAGCCTCTGCACTCCCTCAACCACCGCCGGATCGGCGAAGGGCAGGATGCTGAAGAGCATGGTGGTGGCTTCCATCATGTCGGTAAAGGGCGCCGGCCCGGCCAGGGGAGCGAAAGCCGACCCGAAGCGGGGCAGCAGGCTGCGCCGGAAGTAGACCTCCGGATCGGCGATGAGGGCGTCGTACTCGTCCTCACGCATGTACTCCGTCTCGAGATACTGCCAGGGCGTGTCGTCCGCCAGGCCCCTGCCCGGCCAGTCGACGAGCTCGAGGCCGAGCTTCTCGAAGACCTTGGCCGGAGCCACCGCCGAGGTCTGGAAATCGGGGCGAAAGTCCTCGTGATACTTGACGAGAGCCGCCGCCGACTTCTCGTAATCGTACATGGACTCCTTCTTGCTGAGCCCGCTGTACTTGCCCACGTAGTAGCCGACCGAGGCAGTGGTCGGCACGCGGGCCGGCTTCTTGAGGGTGATGGCATCGATGAGGTTCTGGGCGCGCTCTTGGTAGTCGCGCTTGACCGACTCGCTCGCAAACTGGACGTCCGGGGCACTCTTCCAGCGCTCGAAGCGGCGCTCGCGGCGTTCCTTCCAGTCCAGCTGCTCCCACCCGGAGAACATCGGATCCTGTGGGATCCCGGGCTTTGAATCATTGCTGGTGTTGGTGCTCATGTGGATGTCGACCCCCGCTTTGCTCGATGTTGCCTGCTGTCGCCTTCGCTTCGATGCCGCCTACTGTACACGTACACCCAGGAACCTCGCGTCCGCTCGATCCTGGTCCGATCGAACTGCCTAGTTGATGCATAGGAAACCGCCGTCGTGCGGCATGACCACGCCGTTCAGATGGGCCCCCTCCGCTGAGGCGAAGAACACGCAGAGCGCACCGATCTCGAGCGGCTCGCCGTAGCGCCGGTCGAGGAGGCCCTGCATCATCCTCGCCCGGCACTCCGGCGTCAGTTGCTCGTCCAGCTTGGAGCGCGTCGGTCCGGGCATGATGCAGTTCACGCGGATGTCGTGCTCGGCGAACTCGATGGCCCAGGAACGCCGTCAGGTGGTTCACCGCCGCCTTCGAGGCCACGTAGCCCACCTGGGGCAGATCCTTCGATCCGGAGCAACGAGCTCCGCCGATGGACGAGATGTTGATGATCGAGGCCGCCCCCGCTCGGCGGCGCGCATGACCCGGGCGACGGCATGCGTCATGTACACGGTGCCGTGCAGGTTCACGGCGATCACCCGGTGATACTCGGGAAGGTCGTCGTCCATGTCGAGGAAGGGCTTGATGGCGGCGATGCCGGCGTTGTTCACCAGCACGTCGATGTGGCCGAAACGGGCGGCCGACCGCTGCCGACGGCACGTTCGACCATGCCCCTGTCGGTGACGTCGCACTCCACGAACACGTGGTCGCCCCCGCTCTCGCGAAGCTCCTGGGCGGCAGCCTCACCGGCCGCCACGTCGATGTCCAGGATGGCCACGTCGGCGCCCCGCTGCGCAAATGCCTGGCAGATACCCCACCCGATACCGCGGCTCCCGCCCGTGACGATCACCTTGCGACCCGAGACGTCCATCACCCGCGCAAGGTCGGTGATGGGCCTGCTCATCGGCTCCCTGCCGGCGTCGCTCGGGCGCCCGGCTTCCGGGCCGTGTTCGCTCACGCCTCTGCCGTCTCCTGCACGTAGGTGCCTCCCGGGCCGGATGAGAAGTGGAAGATGGGCCTTCTTACCTCCCGGATCACCAGAGGGCAGTGGTACATGCCCTTGGGGACGAAGATGAGGCAGCTCTTGGTGAGCAAGGAACTTCTCGTCCTCCAACCAGAACTCGATCTCGCCGCCCAGATCGTAGGGGGCGTCGAAGTCGCTCCCGAAGAAGCCCAGCACTTCGTCGTACTCGTGGGCGTGGGGCGCGGGTTCGGCCGTCTCCGGGTAGACGTCGCTCCCGCCGGGCCACATCCACACCACCTCGGTGTAGAGGGAACCCTTGAGCACGTGGTCGTCCAGGCTCATCAGCTTGAAATGAGACTTGGTGTCGGTGATCGAGGCCGGATCGACCCCGGGCGGCATGACCGCGTCGCGGGAGTCACGTCTGCGCTCGGTGATGATGTACTTGCTGTGATCGGATTCGGGCATGGTGGACATCCTTCCTGCGGGTGGTTACCTGGCGCCGCGGCGCTCTCCATCGGGGAGGTCGAAGAAGCTGTTCTCCCATCCCTCGGCATAGATCGCCGGCGCCCAGCATGAGAGCCATCTCGATGAGGGGCCGGCGCACTTCTTTCCAGATGAGGGGACCGTGATCCACCCGCCTGGGGATGTAGGCGCAATGGGTGGTGTCGAACTCGAGCAGCTCGTCACCGATGCCGAACTGGAGTATCCCGCCCAGGTCTTCGGGATGGTCGGGGTCGCTGCCGATGTGGAGCACGATCTCGTCGAAGTTGTCGTGGCGCATCTTGGGGATGGATGGCCGGGGCACGTCCCATATCCAGCCAAACTCGAGATAGTTGTTCACGGCATTGACCTGGGTGCGGCTGAGGTAGGTCATGGTGGGGTTCTGCCGGCCCTCCACGAACTCCGGTCCCGCCTCTCGCATGGGGCTGCGGACCACGTACTGCTCGTAGTCGAAGACCTCCCTCTTGCGTGGGATGGCGCCATCACGGCCAGCAGCGGCATCTTCGGCGGCCTTCGGAGCCGGGCTCTCCCCGGACCCGAACACCAGCGAGAGCTGCACGTACGGCCGGCGGAACTCCTCCCAAGTGAAGGGGCCGTAGGGGGTGCCCTTGGGGATGAAGACCGCGGTCGTGGTGTTGAACACCACGGGCTGACCGCCGAGGTAGAGGCGGACGGTGGCGCCCAGATCCTGCGGCGTCGTATGGTCCATGCCCACGTGCAGGAGCAGTTGGTCGTGGTCGAGAACCTGCTCGACCTGCCCGGGCCCGGCCTCCGGGATGCCACGGATCCAGGCGAGGCGGACGTGATGGCCGGCCCCCGGCACCTGCGCGTCACTCAGAAGGGTGACGGCGGATCCCTGCCCCGTCCCGACCCCGAGAGACCCGTCCTGCGGCTCCGGCCAGCGAACCGCGAACCTCTCATATTCTGACGAACTCATGACATCCTCCCCTCCTCCTTGGTCGCTCACAGGTCGCGCGCGACGGCAAAGGCCATGCGCGTGGCCTCCACCATGTTCCTCGGTCTCCAGCAGTCCCCGATCTGATAGAACTCGGGTGCGCAGAAGCGCAGACGCGTCCGCTTCGTCCTGGAGCGGCTGTTGCCCCGTCGCGTAGACGACGGTATCGGCGGCGAACAGCGTCTTGCTCCCCACCTCGATGTCGGCGCGCACGGCCCTGCCGAAGCTGTTCGACTGCAGCACCGCCTGTTGCACCGTGCGGCATGGCGGCAGCGTATAGGCGCTCCCCACGTACTCCCCTATGACACCCTTCTTCGTCGACTTCTGAAGCTCTGGTAGAGGTGGAGACCTTGATTCCCAAGCGCTTGATCTCCTTCATCAGGGCGAGGCCTTGAACGGGGTTGCCTCCGTCGCTGAGAGTCTCCATCATCTCCATGATGGTCACGTCGCGCCCCAGACCGGCGAGGAAGACGGCCAACTCGATGCCCACCAGTCCTCCGCCCAGGACGACGACGCTGTCGCCCCCATCGCCGGTCCGCTCCGGCGACAGGTAGGCCTCTTCAGCCCCGAGGACGTTGGGGCCGTGGATCCCCGGGATTCCGGGAACGCAGGGACGGGCGCCCAGGGCTGCCAGGACGACGTCGGCCTCGACGGCTTCCGCCAGTTCGGGCGTGACTGAGGTGCCGAGCCGGACGTCGATGGGCGCCCGCCTGATCATCCCCGCCTGCTGGTCCAGATACTGGGACAGAAGCCTCTTGAACGGCACCTTCTCCTCGCACCGGAGCACACCGCCCAGGCGGTCGGACTTCTCGCACAGGATCACCTCATGCCCCCGCTCGGCAGCGGTGAGGGCGGCCTGCATGCCCGGCCACTCCCCCACCCACGACCAGGACCCGCTTCGGCTTCGCCGTCGGCAGAGCGTGCCGGCTTTCCTCTTCGAAACCTATTTCCGGGTTCACAGCGCACCGGTACTGGCGCTTGGTCGTGATGCCGGCGAAGCACTCGAAGCAACGGATGCAGGGCCTGATCTCTTCATCCTGCCCGGCGCGGGCCTTCCGGGGCAGGTCGGGGTCGGCCATGAGGGCTCGGGCGGCGTACACCACGTCCGCCTGGCCGGAGGCGATGATCTCCTCCATGAGTTCGGGGTCGCCAAGGGCACCCACGGCCGCCACCGGAGTCTGGACGTGCTTCTTGATCTCAGCCGCGAACACCACATTGGGCCCATCCGGCATGAACATGCTGGGATGCGTGACCGTGAAGACCTCGGGGATCTCGTGGCTGCCCGCCGACACGTGGATGAGGTCCACCTTACCGTCGAGTTGCTTGGCGATAGCGATGCCCTCGTCGATGCCGTATCCGCTTTCGTGGCACATCGACCCACTCATGCGGACGTCGACGGGGAATCCGCAACCACATTTCTGCTTGATGCGCTCCACGATACGGAGCAGGAAGCGGCAGCGGTTCTCTCGGCCGCCACCCCACTCGTCCTTGCGATCGTTCACGTTGGGGTCGAGGAACTGGTTGAGCAACCAGCCGTGACCGGCGTGAACGGTCACCAGGCCGAAGCCGCAGAACTTGGCGAAGGCCGCCGCGTCGCCGTAGGCCTCGATGGTCTCTTCGATGATCTCGGCCGGCATGGCCGGGACGAACTGGCCCAGAGCGTTCTCCCCGTCGACGGCCCCGTAGATCTGGTTGCCCTGCGCCGCCGAATGATAGGAGTTGGCCCCGGAGTGCTGCAGCTCGATCGCGGCCACGGCTCCGTGCCGGTTGATGGCCGACGCCAGACGGTAGATAGGGGGCAGCGCGGTCGGGTCGTCGAGATAGGTGTTGCTGAGCCCGATGCAACCCCGTCTGCTGTCCGCCACTGCAGAGCCCACACTCACTGCGCCCGCGCCCCCCACCGCGCGGCGCTCGTAGAAGGCGATGGTCTCGTCCAGGGGGTAGTTCCTGGACGACAGGTACTCGTAGCCCATGGGAGCGGAGAAGAGACGGTTGGCGAAGACGGCTCCGCCCAGGCGGATGGGCGCGAAGAGATGCGGGTATTTACACGTGTACATGTGGTGTCTCACTCCTTCTGCGGGTCCGCCTGGGCAGCGCCGCGCCTGATTGCTCCAGCCAGCCCGACAGCGACACGCCCGTCGCCAGGTCGTAGTCCCGGCTGAACGCCTCCGGGTAGTCCCGGCGCCAGCCGGCCATCTCCTCGTCGGTCGACCTTCTGCCACCTCGACCAGGAACCCGCTCACGACCATGCCCGTGGCGTTCTTGGACGTGACCTTGTGCGGTGTGATGGTGTTGATCGCCCCCCCGCGGTCCAGCTTGCCGGGGATGATCGGGTCCCACCTGGCCCCGTGATCCATGTAGGCCACCCGGGCATGAGCCGCTCCGTGACGTAGGCGCCGCCCAGCACGATGCCCCGCTCGTTGAAGATCTTCACGATGTCGCCGTGCGCGATGCCCCGGGAGTCCGCCTCCGCGGGGTTGAGCCACACCGGTTCGTAGAGATAGCCGTCGGGACCCTTGACCTTCATGGTCGGGAACCTCTCTGCGTCCAGGTGATGTCGTCGCCCTGGGCGTGCATGCGCCACCGCGGATGGTTCGACATGCAGAGGAGCGGATACTGCTCGGTCCGCTCGCTGCTCAGGCGCTCGTCGTGGCTCTCGCTCTTCTCGATCCAGTGAGCCACAGGCGGTCGCTCGGGATCGTCGGGGAAGTGCTTCTCCAGGGCGCTCGAGGAATACTCGAGGAGGCCGGTGGGCGTGGTCAGCGGATTGTTCTTCGGGTCGTTGCGCGAACGGGCTGAGGCCGGGCGGCTGGTCCTTGACCTCGTCGCTGCAGGGCATGACGAAGTACTGCTTCTTCTTGCAGCTCCTCCCAGGATGACCAGCTCGTCCATGCCCGAGGCATCGAAGGCGAGCTTCTGCTTCTCCTCCATGGTCTTGCCGCTGAGTATACTCCTCCCACAGCCCCAGCTTCTCGGCGATCTTGGCCACGACGTCGAAGTCGCAGAGCGACTCGCCCACGGGGTCGATGCAGTGGCTCCTCCAGGAAGACGGAGGTGAAGCACGCCGCTGCCCAGGTCGTTGCCGATGTCCAGCATCTCGAACCTCGTGCTGACCGGAAGGATGATGTCGGCCATGAGGCAGTCGTTCTCCAGCCAGGGATGCTGGGCCACGATGCACTCGATCGAGGGACTTTGCAGGGCCTGGATGTAGGTGTTGGAGTCGTTCCAGCAGGTGATCCAGCAGGGCGAGTCGGTCCAGATCATGTGGATCTCCGAGCAGCCCCGGGGCCGGATAGGTGTGCTGCGTGAACTGCTCCTCTGCCGGCTCCATGGAAGCCGTGCAGGCCCCACCAGCTGATGGGCGGGTTGAGGATGGCGTCGTGGATCAGGCACTTGGGGATGGCCTGCGAGTGGAGGCTGGTCGGTGAGCTTGGTCAGTTCCAGCATCTCCGGATGGGCGCCCAAGTAGAGGGGCGGGATCATCCGCGTCGGGTCCATGCAGTCGACCGGGCGGCACTGCTCGGAGAAGCCGGCCAGGTTGGGCCTGATCTTGCCCTGATAGGGGATGGGAAACCACTCGCCCCAGATCCACCATTCGAGCATCTTGGCCTGGTGGACGCCGGGTTTGCCCAGGCCGCTGCATGCCCAGGAGCATGGCTTCGAGCCGGGCCGGCTCGGAGGAGAACGGCCCTCTGATGCCGGGCCCGCCGTTGCCGTGGATGAGGCTGGTGGTCTTCTTCGCCCAGTCGCGGGCCAGCGCCTTGATGGTGAAGTCGGGGACGCCGCACTTCTCCGAGGCCCACGCGGGCGTCTTGGGCACGCCGTCCTCTTTGCCGAGGACGTAGTCCTCGAACTTGTCGAAGCCGTAGGAGTGGGTGGCGATGTACTCCTTGTCGTAGGTGCCTTCGGTGATCCACACGTAAGCGATGGCGAGCTGCAGCGCGGCGTCGGTGTTGGGAAGGATGGGGATCCACTTGTCGGCATGAACCGCGGCGCCGTAGTTGAGGTCGGGGCAGACGTAGACGGACTTGAGGCCGACCTCGGAGAGCCAGTAGCACAGGTTGCTCGCGAACTGGCCCTGGATGGCGTGCGGACGTGGTCTCTGGGTCGCAGCCCCAGAACAGCAACAGCTCCCCGTTCTCGGCGATGTCGGGGTAGAGGTTGGCGGCCGGCATCATCTCCCCCACCGGCTCGCAGCCCCACACGTGCTTGGCGCCCCAGTTCTGGCCTTCCCAGCTGTCCAGGTTGCGCATCTGGATGGTGTAGCCGCCCAGCAGCGAGAGCAGCCGGTTGGCGCAGCCGTGGCTGGGGCTGAGGTGCTTGCGTCTCTCCGTGCATGTCGGCCTGGGAGAGCACGGCCTCGGGACCGTAGGTCTTGCTTCATGCGCCGCAACTCGGCCGCCACCAACTCGGCGGCCTCGTCCCAGGAGATGCGCACGTACTTGCTCGTGCCCCGGTTCTGGGTGTTTCGCCCGCCGGGGCCGACGGACCCCGGCGCCCCTCCCGGGTCCCAGTCCACGCGCTTGAGCGGATAGCGCACCCGGTTCTTGGAGTAGACCCGCTTCTTGTAGGCCTGGCCGATGGGACCCAGCGAGGCGCGCAGGGGAGGATCGAGCGTCTTTCCCTTCGCCTCCATCTTCCAGGCGTTGAAGTCCTTCTTGTCGTACTTCGACTCGTAGTCGAGGGGCCTGATCCTCGTGATCCTGCCGTCCTTGACGTCCACGAGGGTGGGGGGACCGGAATCTCCCGATCCGATGAGGCCCGAGCCCCGGATGACCTGCTTGTCCGCGCCGATGTCCATGTGAGCTGCTCCCCAGCCCCTCAGGATTTCCGAGTGAGCGGTATCTCGCCCAGGTTGACGTCCTTGGCGGTATCGAGAGCGGAGAAGTACCTGGGCGTGAACCCGTCGGCCTCGATACTCACGTCGTACCTGCCCACCGCCAGGTCGTTGAACCAGAAGTCGCCGTAGGCATCGGTGAAGGTCTCGACCACCTTGCCACCCGAGGTCAGCAGGCAGCGCCCTCCGATGACGACCTCCCGCTCGACCGGGTCGAACACCGTGCCGCTGATGAACTTGCCGGGTATGTTCCGGTAGTAGACGCGCGGCCGGCTGCCCGTCTCCGGCTTGAGGACGACGGCACCGGCGATGAGCTCCTGCAGGTCTTCTTCCTCGCCAAAGCGTATAGCATCCGTGGGGCAGGATTCGACACAACGGGGCAGTTTGAAGCCGTTGTCCAGCAAATGCGCGCAGCCTGTGCACTTCTGCGCGAGGGCGAGTTCGTCGTTGAAATAGATGGCTTCGTACGGGCAAGCCGTCACGCAGGCCTCACACCCCGTGCACTTCTCCGGTTCGATGATCACCAGCCCGTCATCGCGCCGCGTGATAGCAGCATCCCGGCACGAGTCGATGCAGGGTGCGTTCGCGCAGTGGTTGCAGAGCCGGGGGATGTAATGCATCCGCACCTTGGGGACGGTGCCGCACACGTTCTCTTCTATCTTCAGCCAGAACTGCCCCGTGTCCGGCTGCGGCTTGGCGTAGGGAGTCCAGTCGTTGTCGACGTGCTCGTCCTTGCAGGCGAGCTGGCAGTTGTAGCAGCCGCAGCAGCGTCCCACGTCTATGACGAATGCTCTTGGCCATCTCTCCTCCTTATTCCTGAAGCCAGCCGGACAGGGACACGCCCGTCACGAGCGTCGTAGTCTCTGTCGAAGGCCTCCGGGTAGTCCCGGCGCCAGCCGGCCATCTCCTCGTCGCTCACCTTGGCCACCTCGACCAGGAACCCGCTCACCACCATGCCGGTCGCCCTCTTGGAGGTGACCTTGTGCGGCGTGATGGTGTTGATGGCTCCCCCCGGTCCAGCTTGCCGGGGATGATGGGGTCCCACCTGGCTCCGTGGTCCATGTAGGCCACGCCGGGCATGAGCCGTTCGGTGACGAAGGCGCCGCCCAGGACGATGCCCCGTTCGTTGTAGATCTTGACGATATCGCCCTGAGCGATGCCCCGCAGCTCCGCCTCGGCGGTGTTGAGCCACACCGGCTCGTACTGATAACCGTCCGCTCCCGTGATCTTCATCGTCGGTATTTCGCGGGTCCAGGTGATGTCGTCGCCCTGGGCGTGCATGCGCCAGCGAGGGTGGTTCGACATGCAGAGCAGCGGATACTCCGCAGCCCGCTCGCTGCTGCGCCGCTCGTCGTGACTCTCGCCCTTCTCGATCCAGTGCGCCACCGGCGGCCGCTCCGGGTCGTCGGGGAAGTGCTCCTCCAGAGCGCTCGACGAGTACTCCAGCAGACCGGTGGGGGTGCTCAGAGGGCTGGCCTTGCCGGGTCGTCGGCGAAATCGCGCAGGCCGGGCGGCTGGTCCTTCACGTCGTCGCTGCAGGGGATGACGAAGTATTGCTTCTCCTTAGATCCTCCCAGGAGATGAGGTCTTCCACGCCGGAGCCGTCGAAGGCCAGTCTCTGCTTCTCCTCCATGGTCTTGCCCTGTGTGTAATCCTCCAGCAGACCCAGCTTCTCGGCGATCTTCGCCACCACGTCGAAGTCGGACAGCGATTCCCCCACTGGGTTCACGCAGTGATCCTGCAGATAGATGGACATGACGACACCGCTACCCACGTCCTCACCGATGTCGAGCATCTCGTAGCGGGTCCCTACCGGCAGGATGATGTCCGCCATGAGGCAGTCGTTCTCCAGCCAGGGATGCTGGGCCACGATGCACTCGACGGAGGGCGACTGGAGAGCCTTGATGTAGCTGTTGGAGTCGTTCCAGCAGGTGATCCAGCAGGGGGAGTCGGTCCAGATCATGTGCACCTCCGAGCATCCCGGAGCCGGATAGGTGTGCTCCTTGAACTGCTCCGCGACCGGTTCGAGAAAACCGTGCAGGCCCCACCAGCTGATGGGCGGGTCGAGGATGGCGTCGTGGATGAGGCACTTGGGGATGACTTGGAGAGGCGGATTGGCCGCGGGTGCGGTCAGGGCCCGCATTTCGGGGTGAGTACCCGCGTAGGTGCCCATCATGCCGTCCTTGAAGGTCATTGCTCCTGCCGGGCGCACCTGCTCGGCGAACAGGGGCAGGGCGGGCGTGACTTTGCCCTGATACGGCAAGGGCAGCCACTTGTGCCACAGGAACCACTCGATCATCTTGGCCTGGTGGACGCCGGGCTTGCCCAGTCCGCTCATGCCCAGGAGCATGGCCTCCAGGCGGGCCGGCTCAGTGGAGTAAGGGCCTCTTATGCCCGGGCCGGCATTGCCGTGGATGAGGCTGGTGATCTTATCGGCCCAGTCGCGAGCGAGCGCCTTGATGGTGAAGTCCGGTACGCCGCATTTCTCAGACGCCCACGCCGGCGTCTTGGGCACGCCGTCCTCTTTGCCCAGGACGTAGTCCTCGAACTTGTCGAAGCCGTAGGAATGGGTGGCGATGTACGTCCTTGTCGTAGGTGCCTTCGGTGATCCACACGTAAGCGATGGCCAGCTGCAGCGCGGCATCGGTGTTGGGCAGGACGGGGATCCACTTATCCGCATGCACGGCGGCGCCGTAGTTGAGGTCGGGACAGACGTAGACGGACTTCAGACCGACGTCCGAGAGCCAGTAGCAGAGCCGGCTGGCCAGCATGCCCTGGATGGGATGGGCGGTGGTCTCCGGGTCGCAACCCCAGAAGAGGAGCAGTTCCCCGTGCTCGGCGATGTCGGGGTAGAGGTTGGCCGTCGGCCCCATCTCCCCTACCGGCTCGCAACCCCACACGTGCTTGGCGCCCCAGTTCTGCCCTTCCCAGCTGTCCAGGTTGCGCATCTGGACGGTGTAGCCACCCAACAGGGAGAGGAGGCGGTTGGCACAGCCATGGCTGGGACTGAGGTGCTTCGTCTCGCCATGCATGTCGGACTGGGAGAGCACGGCCTCGGGACCGTAGGTCTCCTTCATCCTCTTCAGTTCCGCCGCCACCAACTCGGCGGCCTCGTCCCAGCCGATGCGCACGTACTTGCTCCGCCCCCGGTTCTGGGTGTTGCGCCCGCCGGGACCGTCGGACCCCGAAGCGCCCTCGGGGTCCCAGTCCACCCGCTTGAGCGGATAACGCACTCGGTTCTTGGAGTACACGCGCTTCTTGTAGGCCTGACCGATGGGACCTAGGACTGCACGCAGGGGAGGTGCGAAGGTCTTTCCCCTCGCCTCCATCTTCCAGAGATTGAAGTCCTTCTTGTCGTACTCGAGCTCGTAGTTCAGGGGCCTGATCCTCGTGATCCTGTCTTCCTTGACGTGCACGAGGGCCGGCGGTCCCGAGTCTCCGGGCCCGAGTAGACCGGTTCCGCGGATGACCTGCCGCTCGGCCCCGATGTCGAGCCTCGGTCCTTCACGCTCATGGCCAGAACCTCTGATGTAACAGGACTGCTTGTACGACATCACTTCGTCCTGCCACCCGGTGTACTCGAAGGGGAGCAGCACGGGGCCGGCGGCGAAATACAGGGCGACATTCGGGTCGTACGGGATAAGCGGGTGGTGAACGAACGACTGCTCTCCCCGACCACCCGCCGGCTCGATGCCACGAAGTCCGTCACTCGACATGAGCCTCTCCTTCTCTGCGGCGCTCTCGCCCCCAGAACGCTTCACGTACTTCGGGGCGATGGAGTCCGCCCACCGACGGTCTCCGCCTTGTAGACCTTGCACAGGAGCGCACGCAGCGGCCAACCGCCGGTCACCGGGTCGAAGGTATCCGGGTCGTCCGCGGCAGTGAGCACGTTGCAGTTCGACTCCCAAAGACCATGCAGCCACGGCTCTCGAGCCGGCTGCTCCGGGAACCACCAGTGGCTCTGCACGTTGACCACCCGTGGGTCGATCTCGTCCGTGAGCTTGGCCCGCTGCCGGATCACGCCTTTGCGGGTCTCGACGAACACCCAGTCGCCCTCCTCGATGCCGTGCTCTCGGGCGGTGTCCGGGTGGATGTCCATGATGGGGTCGGGGTACTGCTCGCGGGTGCCGACACCCAGTTGCCGGTTCTCGGAGTGGAACATGGGCCGGAAGTTGCCGCCCGTGATGAGTATGTACGGGTACTCCACGGCCACCTCCGGGGTGCTGATGGGGCTCTCCGGGGGTTCCTCGTAGAAGGGCAGGGGGTCGTAGCCCAGCTGCTCCAGCACGTTGGAGTAGAGTTCCACCTTGCCCGACGGAGTGGCGAACCCGGTCCGCTTGCCCGTCCTGGGGTTGATGGTGTCGTAGGTCCAGGGCTCGTCGCTACGCACGAAGTACTCCTGGGTGGCGACTTCCTTGAAAGTCCGGCCCAGAGGAGCCAGGCGATAGTCGGCCAACTCCTCCTCCGTCGCCCAGGGAAAGTACTCGCCGAAGCCCAGGCGGTCGGCAAGCCCCTTCCACACGAAGAAGTCGCCGCGGCGCTCGCCCCGCGGCTCCACCGCCGCCTCGCCGCAGGCGATGTTGGGTGCGAAGTCCTCGTGGGTGGCGCACATGGGCTTTTCGAGCTTGCTCGCTATGGGAAGCACGTAATCGGCCAGGAGTGCCGTGGGCGTCATGAAGTGCTCCAGCACCACGTGCAACTCCAGGTTGGGACTCTTGAGCGCCTTGTAGATGGTCTTGACGTCTCCCCCGTTGAGGAGCACGTTGCTGCCCCAGGTGATCATGGCCTTCACCGGATAGGGGTCTTCCTCGAGGACCGCCTTCCAGATGAGAGGCTGCACCGCCACGAAGTTGTGGGCCGCCGTGGGGAAGGGCACGCCGTAGGTCTCCTCGTGATACTTGCCCATGGCCTCGTAGCCCGGCCACCCGAGAAGCTTGAACCTATCGGCGCCGAGCTGTTTCTTCCGCTGCTCGGGGCTGACCTTCTCGGGCAGGGCGAGCATGGAATCGCGCACGCCGATGGTGCCGCCGATGATGGGCCCGGGCCCGACGATCACCTCCCCGCCGCCGATGGCCAGGTTGCCCGTGATGGCCCGCAGGCAGATCCTTGCCTGCTCGACCCTGATGGAGTTGCGCCCCAGCATGTCGGTGGCGCTTCCCCAGTGGAAGCCCGCCGGCCAATTGGTAGCGTACATGCGCGCCGATTCCCGGATGACATCCGCGGAGACCCAGGTGATCTCCGCGACCCTCTCGGGGGTGTACTCGGCGGCCCGGGCGCGCAACTCGTCGAAGCCGAAGGTCCACTGCTCGACGAAAGACCTGTCGTACAGACCCTCCTCGATGATCACATTGATCCAGGCCATGAAGAGAGCCGTGTCGGTGCCCGGACGCAACTGCACCCAGATGTCGGCGAGCCTGCCCGCCTCGGTGCGCCGGGGATCGATGACGATGAGCTTGAGGTCGCCTTCCGCCATGCGTTTCTTGAGCCGCTGGAAATCGAGCGGGGCCGTGTCGCTGAGGTTGCAGCCCTCGATGACCAGACACTTGAGGTTGGGCAGCTTCGGTCTGGAGTTGGTCATGCCCAGGAGCGCGTAGTTGAGGGCGATAGTGTTGCAGCGGCAGATGGTGCCGGCGCAGCCGATGTTCATGGGGTTTTCGAAGAGATGCAGGAAGCGGGCGCGCAGGCCGTAGTGATCGTTGCGATAGGTCCCCTCCTGGACGGCGAGGGTCTCGGCGCCGTACTCCTGCTTGAGGTCGACGAGCTTAGTCGCTATCTCATCCAGGGCCTGATCCCAGGAGACGCGTTCCCATTGGTTCTCGCCCCTCTCGCCCTTTCTCTTCAGCGGATAGAGAAGCTGCTCCGAGCTATACAGCCACTTGGCGTGGTGAGGCATGCGGTCGCCGCAGCCGTGATTGGGGGTGGGATAGTCCGGGTTGCCCCGTAGGCCGACCAGTTCGCCGTCCTTCACGGTGGCGATGAGTCCGCACTGATGGATGCAGCCCGGCGACGCCCAGCAGACGATCTTCTTCTCTTCGACGCCCATGTTAGTCTAACCCTCCACTAGACGTGGACTCTTTGCCACATGCACGGCCCACAGCGAGTAAACTGGCAGGCATGAACGCCGAAAGACAGAGCACGGTCACCGTGGAGACCTTCCCGGCCAGGGAGGGTCGTCCGACTGTTTGCGTGCCGCTCGTAGACGGCATGACCCTGGACGATCTGCTCGAGATCCTCCACGTTCCCGGCGACACCGAAGCGATCCTCGTCAACGGGGTCTACGTCCGGCTTCACCATCGTCTGCAGGACGGCGACCACGTGATGGTCATCCCGTTCATGTCGGGCGGCTGAGGGCGATCTCACCCAGGTTGATGTCGTCGCTGGTGTCCAGCGACGGGTACTGCACGGGAGCGAAGCCCTCCGCTTCGATAGTGAGCGAGTACGTCCTCTCCTCCAGATCCTTGAACCAGAAGTCGCCGAAGCCATCGGTCTCCACGATCCGCTGCTCGCCGGTCTCCGCGTCCACCAGAGTGCAGCGGGCCCCCCGCACGATCTCCTTCTCCACCGGGTCGTACACGAGCCCTCCGACGAAGCGCTTGGGGACGTTGAGGTAGTAGACGCGAGGCTTGGTCTCGCCGGCGGGCCCGAGCAGAGTGGCTCTGGCGATCTCTTCGGCGAACTCCGCTTCGTCCCCGAACTTCATCGCCCCTGTCGGGCAGGAATCCACGCAGCGGGGGACCTTCCAGTCCTTGTCGAGCAGATGGGCGCAACCGGTGCACTTCTGGGCGATGTTCAGGTCGTCGTTGAAGAACAGGGCGTCGTACGGGCAGGAGAGCAGGCACTCTCTGCAGCCGGTACATTTCTGCGGGTCGATGATGACCAGGCCGTCGTCGCGCTTGTAGATGGCGCCCTCGACAGGGCAGGACTCCAGGCAGGGAGCCTGGTCGCAGTGCTGGCAGGGCACGCCCATATAGTGGAGCTTCACCTTGGGTACCGTGCCCCGCACGAACTCGTTCAGCTTGAGCCAAAACTGCCCGGTGTCGGGCTGCGGCTTGGCATAGGGCGTCCAGTCGTTGCCCACGTGCTCGTCTTTGCAGGAAAGCTGGCAGCAGTAGCAACCGTTGCAGCGGGCTATATCGATGACAAACACCTTCCCGGCCACGGCTACTCCTCTCCCTTGATCCAGCTCGTGAAGCGCAGACCCGCGGCCGGCGAGTACTCCCGCGTGAAGGCATCGGGATACTTCTGACGCCACTCCTCCATCTCGGCCATGCTGACCTTCTGCACGTCTACCAGGAAGCCGCTCGTGGCCATGCCCCAGCAGTTCTGGGAGGTGCCGTTGGCCGGGGAGATGAGGTTGTTGGCCCCACCCCGATCGATGGACTTGCCGGCCTCGGTGCTGATGAGATCCGCCCGAGCCCCGTGGTCCTGGTAGACCACGCCGGGCATGATGCGTTCCCACACCAGAGCGGCACCCAACACCGTGCCCCGCTCGTTCAAGAGCTTGACGAGATCCCCGTCCTTGATACCTCTGGAGGCCGCGTCTTCCGGATGGATCCAGACCGGTTCGTACTGGTAGCCGTCGTAACCCCTGATCTTGCAGGTGCGGATCTCCCTCTGCCAGGTGATGTCGTCGTTCTCGGCGTGGGTCCTCCAGCGGGCGTGGTTGCTGACCAAGAGGAAGGGGTACTTCTCAGCCCTCTCGCTGGACAGGCGCTCGTCGTGGCTGGGCCCCTTCTCGATCCACTTGGGATAGGGAGGACGTTCCTCGTCGTCGGGGAAGTGGTCGGCCAGACGCTGCGAGTAGAACTCGAGCTTGCCGCTGGGAGTGATCAGCGGATTGGCCTCGGGATCCTCGTAGAAGAGCCGCATGCCGGCCGGGTACTTCTCCCAGTCGTCCTCGGTGGGTATGTAGTAGTACTCCTTGTCCTGGAACTCCTCCCAGGTGAGGTTGTCCTTGAGTCCGCACACCTCGTAGGCCCACTTGATCTTCTCAGGCACGGTCATGCCGGAGGTGTACTCCTCGTAGAGACCCATCTTCTTGGCCACCTCACCGACGGCCTCGTAGTCGCTCAGCGATTCGCCGAGAGGCTCGATGGCCTTCTTCTCGTAGGCAATGCCCTTGAGCGGGGACGCGCTCGAGATCTGGGCGAAGTCTTCCTCTTCGAACTTGGTGTTGATGGGCAGGATGATGTCGGCGAAGACGGTGTCGTTCTCCAGCCAGGGGTGCTGCACGACGATGCACTCCAGCTTGGGGCTGCGGTAGGCCTGGATGGACTCCATGCTGTTGTTCCAGCAGGTGGTCCGGCAGGGGTTGTCCATCCACATCATGTGCACCTCGCTCCCGCCCTCTTCCTCGGGGATGGGGTAGGTGTACTTCTTGAACTGATCTTCGATGTGCGCGTAGAGCGACGTGCTCCCCCAGGAGCTCACCGAACCGTCGAGGATGGCCTGGTGAAGCTGGGTCTTGGGGATGATCTGGGGCGTGAGTTCGAGCAGGGCACGACCGCTCCACACCTGGCTGCGGATGATGCCCAGCTGGAGCGCGACGGTCGGCCTGGGTAGGTCGCCCTGGGACAGTCCGTCGCCCATCTTGGCGTAGACGTGGCGACCCGGCTTGCCCAGTCCCTGCATGCCCATGAGGACGCACTCCAGCCGCGCCGGCTCGTGCGCGAAGGGGCCGCGGATGTACGAGCCGCCGTAGTAGTGCAGCGTCGAGGTGATCTGTTCCGCCCACTGGCGGGCCAGCGCCTTGATGGTCCATTCGGAGACGCCCGTCTTCTCGGCCGCCCATTCCGGCGACTTCGGCACGCCGTCTTCTTCGCCCATGACGTACGCGCGGAAGGTCTCGAAACCGACCACGTGGGTGGCGACGTACTCCTTGTCGTAGATGCCCTCCTTGATCCAGGTGTAGGCGATGGCGAGTTGCAGGGCGGCGTCGGTGTTGGGCAGGATGGGGATCCACTTGTCGGCGTGGACGCCGGCGTAGTAGTTGAGGTCGGGGGCGATGGAGATCTGCTTGATCCCCAGATCGGACCAGAAGTAGCAGACGTTGCTGGGGAACTGGCCGCCGAAGCCCCAAGGCGTGGTCTCCAAGTCGCAGCCGATGGCGACCAGCATCTGCGTGTGCTGGGTGATGTCGTTGAGCAGGTTGTCGGCCGGCATGGGGTGACCCTGGATGCCCTCTCCCCACACGTGCTCGGCGCCCCAGTACCAGCCCTCCCAGCTGTCGGCGTTGCGCACGGCCTGCGTATAGCCGCCCACCTTCTCCATCAGCAGCATCTGGCACGAATGGGGACCGTGCACGCACTTGGTCTCGCCGTGGCCGTCACCGTGGCAGAGAACGGCATAGGGTCCGTAGGTCTCGCGTACCCGCTTGATCTCGCCGGCGATGAGGGTGGTCGCCTCGTCCCAGGAGATGCGCCTGTACTTGCTCTTGCCCCGGTTCTCGACGTTGCGCTCCCCGTTTGGATCCCAGTCTTCTCTGATGAGGGGATAGAGGATCCGGTTGGGCGAGTAGACGCGCTTCTTGTAGCCGAGCATGTAGGGGGCCAGGTAGCTCTTGAGCGCGAGATCGAGTACCTTTCCGTCCTTCTCGAGTCTCCACGGCTTGAGCTCTTTCTTGGTGTATTTGTCCTCGAAGTGGAGGGGCCGGATGCGCAGTATCCTGCCGTCCTTCACGTCGATGGACGCCGGATCTCCGTTCCGGGTGAAAGAGCACTGACCCAGGGCCTTCAATACCGTCTTTTCCACCGTGTCCGCCCCTTGTCTAGGAGTCGCTCATTGGCCAGTCGGCCACGTGGATCTGCTCGGAGTCGATGATGGGGCGCTGCCAGTCGTAGGCGCCCCGCATGAACTCGCCGCCGATGAACACCGCATACTCCGGCTTGAGCCCCTGCTCCTCGCAGATCAGGTCGTACAGGGTCGTGTCGCTATCCTTCAGGGTCACCGACCGGAAGATGTCCTCAACGGTCACGGTAGGCTTGTCCACGCGGATCTCACGGGCACGCCAGCCCACAACGCCGCCCACCTTGCCGGACATCATGTTCACTATGGCTCTCACGTTCACCGCCTCCGCTCTTGCTGCATGGGAAGGTCGCCGAGATTCAGGTCCTTGTCGACCGTCACCGCCGCCATGTCGATGGTGACGTAGCCATCCTTCGCCACGGATACGTTGTAGACGCCGGTCTGCAGGCCGTCGACCCAGAAGTCGCCGAACTCGTCGGTATGCGCCGTCACCGGCGCCTCGTCTCCCAGCCGCTCCAGAGTCACCAGGGCCTGCTCCACCACCTCGTCTGCTTCGGGGTCATAGACGGTCGCCCCGATGAAGGTCTTGGGCAAGCCGATGTAGTACACGCGCGGACCTGTATCCAGATCGGGACGGAGCAGTTCCGCTCCGGCGATCAGTTCTGCAAGTTCCTCTTCTTCCCCGAAGGAGATGGCCCCGGTGGGACAGGCCTCCGAGCAGCGGGTCTGGGTCCATCCCTTGTCGAGGAGATGCGCGCAGAACGTGCACTTCTGCGCGATCTTGAGGTCCTCGTTGAAGTACACCACGCCCTCGTAGGGGCAGGCTCTCCACGCAACTGTGGTTGCCCTTGCAGACCTGCGGATCGATGACCACGGCTCCGTCAGAGCGCCTGTAGATGGCCTTCTCGGGACAGGCCGTCATGCATGGCGCATCGGCGCAGTGTTGGCAGATGGTGTGCTCGTAGGCCACCTTGACCTTGGGTACCTGGCCGCGCACCCGGTCGGTGACCTTGTGCCAGAACTGGCCGCTGAGCGGCTGCGGTTTGGCGATAGGCGACCAGTCGTTGCCGCAGTGCTCGTCCTTGCAGGCTATCTGGCAGTTGTAGCAGCCGTTGCACTTCGTGATGTCTATGACCATCACCTTGCCCATGTCACCGACCCCCTTCCAGCACGCGCTCCAAGCGGAGACCGGCGTCGGCGCGGTACGGCCGTTTGAACGCTTCCGGATACGCCCTCCTCAGAGCATCCAGATCGGCCCGTTCCACCTCCACCAGGAAGCCGCTGCACACCATGCCCGTGGCGTTCTTGGAGGTGATGTTGTGGGGAGTGATGGTGTTGATGGCACCGCCACGGTCCAACTCCCCGGGCACGATGGGGTCCCAGCGGGCCCCGTGATCGATGTAGACCGCTCCCGGCCTGATCCTCTCCGTGACCCAGGCCCCGGCCAGCACCGCGCCTCTCTCGTTGTAGATGGTGACCACCTCGCCGTCGGCGATGCCACGCGCCTCGGCGTCGGAGGGGTGGATCCAGAGCGGCTCGTACTGGTATCCGTCCGGACCCTTGACCTTGCAGGTACGGATCTCGCGCAGCCAGGTCATGTCGTCGTGCTGGGAGTGCACGCGCCACCTGGGATGGTTGCTGATGACGAGCAGCGGATACTTCTTGCCCCGCTCCCCGTCCCGACTCTCCTGGTGCGACTCTCCCTCCGGGATCCAACGCGGCATGGGCGGCCGCTCGTTATCGTCGGGGAAGTGCGTGGCCAGCCGCTCGGAGTAGAACTCGATCTTGCCGCTGGGCGTGGTCAGAGGATGGCCCTCCGGGTCCTCGTAGAAGTCGAGCAGGCCGGCCTTGCCGTCGTTCGGCACTTCGGTATCGTGCGGGACTACGAAGTACCCCTTCTCCTTCAGCTCTTCGAAGCTGATGTCGCCGGCCACGCCGCAGGTCTCGTATCCGACCTTGATCCAGTCGTCGACACTGTTGCCGCCTGTGTACTCCTCCAATATCCCGAAGCGCTCGGCGATAGCGCAGACGATCTCGTAGTCGCTCTTCGATTCGCCCCTGGGTTCGATGGCCCGGGGCTCATGGAACACGACGTAGAAGATGGCGCTCAGCGAATCACAGCCGATGTCGTCGACCTCCATCATGGTGAGCGAGGGCAACACCAGGTCGGCGAGCTGGCAGTCGTTCTCCATCCAGGGGTGCTGAGCGAGCACGAACTCGATCTTGGGGTCGCGCGCAGCCCGGACGAACGAATTGGTGTCGTTCCAGCACGTCATCCAGGAGGGGCTGTCGGTCCAGATCATGTGGATCTCGGTGCCGCCCTCACGCGGATAGGTGTATTTGATGAACTGCTGATCGACCGAGTCCCGGGAGAGCGTGGTGCCGTACCAACTCAGGGGCGGCTTGAGGATGGCGTCGGGGATGAGGTCCTTGGGGATGAACTGCGGCGGTGTGTCCGTGTAGAGCCAGCCGCGGTTGGCCCCCATCATGAGGGGTATGTACTTGGGCGGGGGCAGGGGGTTGTTGGACTTCTTGTTGTAGAGCCCCCACTCCATCATCTTGAACTGGTGCACCCCGGGTTTGCCGACGCCCTGCATGGCCAGAAGCAATACCTGCAGGCGGGCCGGCTCGGTGGAGTACGGGCCCCTGATGCCCGGGCCACCGTTGCCGATGGCTATGGAGACGGTCTTCTTGCCCCAGTAGCGGGCCAGGGCCCTGATGGTGTAGGAAGGCACGCCCGTGATGGGCGCGGCCCACTTGGGGTTCTTGGGAACGCCGTCCTCTTCGCCCAGGACGTAGGCCCGGAACTTCTCGAAGCCCACGGCATGGGTCTCGACGTACTCCTGATCGTAGGTGCCCTCAGTCAACCACACGTGAGCGATGGCAAGGTAGAGGGCGGCGTCGGTGTTGGGCAGCACCGGGATCCATTTGTCGGCGTGGACGGCGTTGCCGTAGTTGCAGTCGGGAGCGATGTAGATCTGCTTGATGCCCAACTCGGTCCACCAGTAGCTCAGCCGACTGGCCGTTTGCCCGTTGAAGCCCCAGGGAGTGGTCTCAGGGTCACAGCCCCAGAAGAGGATGCCGTCGCAGTTGTTGGAGACGTCCGACATGACGTTGGCGACCGGCACCATCTGTCCCAGGAGCTCGCAACCCCACACGTGTTTGGCGCCCCAGTACCAGCCCTCCCAACTGTCGGTGTTGCGGGTCTGGAGCGTGTAGCCGCCCAGCATCCTGAGGAGACGGCGGTGACAGCCGTGAGCGGAATGGATGGTCTTCGTCTCGGCGTGCCCGTCGGACTGGGAGAGGATGGCCTCCATGCCGTACTTCTCTTTGACCCTCTCGATCTCGGCCACCACGATGTCGAGAGCTTCATCCCAGGAGATGCGCTCGTACTTGCTGAGACCGCGGTTCTGCGGGTTGCGCCCGCCGGGGCCGGTGGACCCGGGGGCGCCCGTCGGGTCCCAATCCACCCTCTTCAGCGGATACAGCACCCGGTTGGGGGAATAGACCCGGTTCTTGTAGCCGAGGCTGAGCGGCGGAACGGCCGACAGCATCTTGGGGGAGAAGCTCTTGCCCCGAGCCTCCAGCTTCCACGGCTCCAGGCCGGGATACTTCTCGTCGTATTGAAGAGGCCGGATGCGGATGATCCTGCCATCCTTGCACTCCACGCGCACGCTGTTCGCATCGGCCGCGATGCCTATGAAACTCAGCCCGCGGTAGACAGTCCTTTCCCCTTGTCCATCCTTCGCCTCTTGCGACATACGTTCACCCCCTGGATGGGCGACGGCCGCCTGCCGGCTGCCGTCGCTCGTCGTTGGTCATCGGCAAACTATATTTCAGCACATAGAATCATTTTGGTACACAAAGTTTTTCCAAGCCGTACTTCTGCAGCGTCTCGGGCAGGGGACGGCCCGTCTCGCACATCCCAGCCCATCTGTTCGTAGTAGTTGTCCCGGATGGCATCCCAGTGCTCGCGGATGCCGATGCCCGCCGCCGGCCCATCGACGGGCGTGGAGCTGTAGCGCACCGACGGCGCCTCCATCTCTTTGGTCAGCCCGTGCCGGAAGTTGAACATGCGCATGAGGTTGACGATGCGGAGCCCCATCTCCTTGGCGTCCTCCACCGTCCAGTCCCACCCCGTGACCGCGTTGATGCATTCCAGGGTGAGGGCCAGATTGGGCGTACAGAGGCGGCAGATGCCCAGCGAATCCTCCACGTTCCTGCCCCCGTTGAGCAGGGCGTTCATGGTGGACATGGCGATGGGGTCGAAGCGATCCTTCACCCGTTCCAGGCCCAGGTTGGGGGGCGTGAAGAGGTGGCCGCTGGTCTCGATGGTGCCCGTGTTGGAGAGGCAGGTGTCGATGAACTCCATCCAGTGGCCACGGTGGTCATGGCCGCGGGGCGTAGCCCCTTTGAGCGTGTAGACACAACAGTCCTGGGCTGGACCCCCCACCCTCTCGGCCGACCGTTTCGTGCCCTCGGCGAAGAGGTCCCCGCAGCCTTCGCGGTAGGCGATCTTCTTCAGCATGACGTCGACCGCTTCCGAGTCGCCCCACCTCAGCTCCACGCCATCCAGATCGTCTTTGGTCACGTATCCCTTCTCGTAGCATTCCATGAGCCACGCGATCAGGTATCCGGACTCGTTGATGTCGAAGCCCAGCCGGTCCACCATGTTGCACAAGTAGACAGTCTCGCCCGGCTCGGTCATCCCGATGAGGGGACCCATCTCGGCCGTCCCCTCGTATTCAGGTTCCTCACCGACAAAGCCGGCGTACCTGCCTTCGGTGACCTCCATGATGCGGCAGTGCGCCACGACGCAGGCCCAGCAGGACGAGGGCTTGGCTTTGAAATGCGCCCGCATGTACTCAGGCACGTACTTGTTGTCCTCGGGAAAGACGTTGGTGGTGTAGTTCCGCATGGGCACGGCGCCCATGGCAGCCAGTGGCGCCAGCCCGGCGTTGGTGCCGAAGTTGACGAGGCCCTGGTCGACCTCCTTGGTGAACGCGCCCAGCTTCTTGGCGTTCTCGAGGAGACGCTCGGGGTCGTCCACCCGAGGCTTCAGATCGCCCTTCACGGCCGAGATGCACTTGAGCTTCTTGGAGCCCATGACGGCGCCCACTCCGTTGTGGGCCGCCACGTGGCCCCGGTCGCCGACGATGGCCGCGAAGCGGACCAGGTTCTCGCCAGCCGGCCCGATGCTGAAGACGCTGCACCGGCCTTCGGTCTCCTCCTTCACGGCATCCTCGGTCTCCCAGGTGTCCTTGCCCGAGCAGATGCTCCGCATCGAGAAGATGGACCGTGCCATCCTCGATGTGAAGGCGGGTCCACTTCTCCGCCGCGCCCTGCACGAGCACGCCGTCGATGCCGTTCTGGCGCATGAAGGCGCCGAGGAACCCGTTGGCCTGTGCGGTGCCGCACATACCCGTGCACGCTCCCAGGGTAGTCACCGAGAAGGTCCCCGAGCCCGAGACCCTGGTTCCCGCCAGAGGGCCGGTGAAGAAGGTGAGCAGGTTCTCGGGATCCGACCATTCCACACCGGCCGGGACTTCTTCCCACAGGTATTTGGTGGCCAGGCCCGTGCCCCCCACGTACTGCCGGGTCGTTTCGCCGTCGATCAGTTCTTCGCTGACTTCCCCGGTGCTCAGATCGACGCGGATGATGCGCAGCGTATATGGCTCTTGTGGCATGCGAGATACCTCCTTCTCCAGCTCGGCGAGACCGTCGGTCTCAGCTGGCGCCCCCGGCCAGGTTGACGTCTTCGCCGGTGATGTACTTGGCACGGTCTGACACGAGGAACGACACCAGATCGGCGACATCCTGCGGGGTACCCAGGCGACCCAAGGGGATGGGCGGCGGGCCGGCGTTCCCGGTGGGTCCGGCCGGCGGGGTCTTGAGCGATTCCTCCACGCTGATGCCCCGCTGCTCCGCCTGCTTGATGAGACTGTCGTCCCGGAAGTTGGTGTCGAAGCCCCCGGGGTTGATGGCGTTGACGTTGATCTTGTAGGGCGCCAGCTCTCGGGCCAGGGTCTTCATGAGTCCCAGCACCCCATGCTTGGAGGCGCAGTAGCCGGCCCCGCCGGGATAGGGCCCCACCCCGGCCATGGAAGAGATGAGGACTGATCTTCTTGCCCTCGGCGGAAGCCGGGGGCGCCCCCGGCGCTGCGTCCGGGATCATGTTCTTGGCCACCGCTTTGGAGATCAGGAAGGCGCCCGTCAGGTTGACGTCGAGGAGCATCCTCCACGTGGATTCGTCCAGTTCGACGATGGGCACCGGTACGGGACCGCGGACGCCCACGCAATGGACCAGGATATCTATCTTCCCGAACTTCTCCAGCGTCCGAGCCACCATGGCGTCGACGTCGGCGCTCGCGCTGACGTCACCGGCGATGGCCAGACCCTTCCGACCTTGCGCCTCGATCTCCTCCACCACCGCGTCGAGCCCAGTCCAGCCCTCATCGCCGGGCCAGATGCTGGCGGGAGCAGAGAACTTGTCCGCCACGGCCACGTCGGCCCCGTCCTTGGCCAGTTGCGCGGCGATGGCGCGACCCATGCTCCTCTTGGCCGCCGCTCCTGTGACCAGGGCGACTTTTCCCTGTAGGTCGCTCATAGTAGGCCTCGATCTTTCAGATAGGCTTCGATGTTGAAGGTGGCTTGCTGGGACAGCATGGGCTGGCCTCCTGCCACGCAGATGGTCTGCCCGGTCACGTAGTCGGAGAGTTCCGAGGAGAGGAAGAGGCAGGCCCCGGCGATGTCCTTCGGTTGTCCCATCCTGCCCAGCGGTACCTCGTGCTTCGAGACGGCCGCGAAGAAAGTGTCGCGCTCCGGGCCGGCAGGCATGAGCGCATCCCAGAAGGGAGTCTCGACCGGCCCCGGGACGATCGTGTTCACGCAAATGTTCTGTGGTGCCAGCTCAAAAGCGAGGTTCAGAGCGAGGCCGATCACGCCGGCTTTGGCGGCATGGTAGTGAAGCACCGACACCACCGGGGACACGGCCCCCGTAGAGGAGATGAAGACTATCTTGCCGTACTTCTTCTCTTTCATGGTGGGCAGCACGGCTTCGGTCACCAGCCAGGGGCCTTTGAGGTTGATCGCGAGCACCCTGTCCCATTCTTCCTCGCTCATGGTCCCAGTTGCGCCCGAACCGTGGGTTCCCCCCACCCCGCCGGCGCAGTTGATCAGCACATCGATGGTACCCAGCCCCTCGAGGGTGCCGGCCACCATCTCCTTGATCTCCGAGCTGTTCGTGATGTCGGTCCTGAAGGCCAGGCCTTTTCGGCCCAAGGCCTCGATCTCCCGGGCCACGCTCTGCGCGCCCGGCAGGTCCAGGTCGCAGACCACCACGTCCGCTCCCTCCTCGGCGAACTTGAGGGCGATGCCTCTGCCCATGCCCTTGGCTCCGCCGGTCACTATCGCCACTCTGTTCTCGAGATACATCAGTCGGCTCCGTATGGTCGAGTTGTATGCACTACAGCACATCATCCAGTCCCAGGGCGACGATCCGCTCGGGAGCGATGGCCCCCGTCGCCGGGTCGAAACCCATGGCTTCGTAGAACTGCCGCTTGAGACCCTCGGAATCCACGGTCACGCCCTCAAGACCGCCTGCTTCCAGCGGAGGATTGCCCCTCGCCCTCTCCGGAAGCCTGAAGTCGCCCGGCTGAAAGCCCTCCCGTAGGTTGAAGGCGTGGAGGAGCGTGGTGATGCGGTTACCGGTCTCGATGATCTCGTCGTAGTCGAGGTCCCAACCGGTTATGGCGCGCATGCAGCCCACGAAGTCGAGAGGCATACTGTCGACGCCGAAGAGACAGGCACCCGAAGTGTTCACCCAATGCTGCCATCCGGCAAGCAGGGCATGGTACTTCCCCTTGTCGGTCGAATCGTAGGGGTCCAGTTTGAAGGGCACGCCCAGGCCCGCATACACGATCTCGTTCACGCCGCCGTGCTCGGGAAAGGCCGTTCCTCCCCGTGTATGTCTGCCCGGGGTGGCATCGGAGATGTAGGTGGCCCCCCAGCCGGGGAAGCAGCGGGGATCGTGCATGGCGAGCATCTCTCCGCCGGCGTGCATGGCCAGGCTTTCCGAGCCCCCGCCGATCTTCTCCGCGGCCCATTTGGCCCCGTCGGCCAAGATGTCGCCGATGCCCTCGCGTCGGCACATCTTCTCCAGCACCGCCACATGGGCGTCGCTGTTGCCCCAGGTCAGCTCGAGGCCGTCGGTGTCTGCTTTGGAGAGGATGCCGTTCTCGTAACAGTCGATGGCGAAGGCCAGAGTGGCGCCCGCCGAGATGGTGTCCATGCCGTGCAGGTTGCACAGTTCGTTCAGGTAGATCAGCGATTCCATGTTGTCGTTCAGACACATGGGCCCAAAGGCGGCCAGGGTCTCGTACTCGGGCTTGTGCGAGTCGCGGACCGGGTACTTGCCCTCCTCGACCGTGAGCTCCGAGCCGCAGGCCACCGGGCAGCCCGTGCAGGCGTAGCTCTTCTTGATGTACTTGAGCATGCCGTCGAGCGCGACCGAGCCCCACCTGGACTCGGGGAAGTCGTCGACGGTGTTGCCGCTCCAGTTCTTGATGGGCACGTCGTGGTCGTGCATGTGCATTACCATGGCGCCTGGCGTACCCCCGTGGCTGAGGCCATAGAACATGCCCGAGGGGGTCTCCTTCGTCTGTCTGATCATCTCCTTCATGAGGGCCTGGATGCGGGGCTTGTCCACCAGCTCAGGCCGCACGCTGCCCGTACAGGCCACGGCTTTGAGGTTCTTCGAGCCCATGACCGCTCCCAGCCCCGAGCGCGCGGCGGCCCGTCCCCGGTCGTTCATCACGGCCGCGATCCGGCTGAGACGTTCGCCCGCCTGGCCGATGACGGCCACCTTGAGCTTCTTGTTGACGTTCTCCTGCCTGATGAGCTCCTCGGTGACCGTGGTGTCCTTGCCCCACAGGTGACGGGCGTCCTTCAGCTCCACCTTCCCATCGGTGATGAGCAGATAGACGGGATACGGGGCCTTCCCCGAGAAGAAGACGAGATCGTAGCCGGAGGCCTTGAAGGCATTGGCGAAATCGCCCCCACAGTTGGCATCGCCCCAGTAGCCGGTCAGCGGCGATTTGCCCATCGTGGAGAAGCGGCAGGTGGAGTAGACACCGGAAAGGGTGAGCGGACCGGTCCCGATCCCGAAGATGTTCTCCGGGCCCAGGGGGTCGATCCCCGGCTTGGTGCGCTCCATGATTATGCGAGCGCCGATGCCGTAGCCGCCCACGAAGTGGCGCGCCGTATCCTCCGACAGCTCCTCTTCGTGAAACGTCCTGTTCGTCAGGTCGACGAACAGCAGCTTCCCCATGTAGCCGTGCCGCGCCCTGGCGCCGCTTCCGCTCGTGGTATCGCCCGCGTGGACCATGCTCACACTTCCCGAGCCGTGCGCAGGCCCGTGCCGATGGCGTCGGCGATGAGGCCGGGCTGATTCCCGTCACCGATGGGGTAGACCTCCGCCACCTTCTCCTTCAGCGCCGGCAGAAGATCCGCGTTCGACGTCAGCGGTAGTGCGGAGACGAAGGTGTCGGCCTCCAGGGTCACGGTCATCCCGTCGCCGGTCACCAGCGTCAGACCCCGGTCGGTGATCTCCACGTACTCCTTCACGCCGGAGAGCATGCGAACGCCCTTCTTCTCGAACCAGATCATGAGATTGCCAAGGACGGCGTCGATCATACCGTCGCCCAGCATCTCCGCCTGCTCGACGATGGTCACGGTGCGGCCGCGCTTGACCAAGAACTCGGCCAGCTCGCAACCCTGAAGCGCGCCGCCGATCACGACGACCTTCTTGCCCATGGGCATGTAGAACTTCGTAAGGTAGCGAAGCCTGTAGGGCGACACGAAGCGTGTGGCCATCTTGAGCTTCTTGTGCAAGGCCGCGCCGCTCACCACGTTCGACCGGTCGATCCCCTTGATGGCCGGGATGGTCGCCGTGGCGCCGGTGGCCATGAAGACCACGTCCGGCTTGATCTGCTCGACCGTGGCCATGCCGGCCTCTTTGCCTGTGACCACCTTCACACCCAGCTTGCGAATCTGGCCCTCGAGGTATTCGGCGATCAGGGGCACGTCCTCGGGATGAGGACCCTTGACGATGGCGGCGATGGGAAGCAGCCCGCCGAGCTTGGGGGCCTTCTCGTACAGGGTCACGTCGTGGCCGCGAAGGGCCGAGACACGGGCGGCTTCCATACCGCCCGGACCGCCGCCGATCACGAGAACCTTCTTCTTCTTGTCGGCCTTCTCGATGTCGGTGTAGGGCGTGCCCAGCAGAGCGTTGATCCTGCAACGCTTGGTACCCAGGCAATTGTCGCAGCCGGTGCACGGGGCGATGTCGTCCAGACGGCCTTCGCGCAACTTGTTCACGTAGTCCGGATCGGCGTGGAGGCGTCTGGTCATGCCGATGAAGTCGGCCATGCCCGCTTCAAGAACCCTCTCGCCCATGTCGGCGTCGAGCCTGCCCACGACCGTGACCGGGATGGAGACCTCTTTCTTGATACCGGCGGCAAGCAGGGTATTGGCACCTGCCCCCAGTTCCTTGGCGTAGTACTCCTTGGGGAAGTCCTCCAGCGGGATGGGCGGCTCGGGGTAGAAGAGCAGGTCGGTGAGATACCCGGGAACGTGGTAGCCGAGCCAGTGGCTTCTCACCATGATGGCGTCGGCCCCGGCCTTCTCGAGCCAACGCGCGTTCTCGCGAGCGATCTGCGGGGTGAGCATCTGGCTGTCTTCGAAGCCCAGGACCTGGCCGACCTCGAGCCCGTTGATGATGACGGTGCAGGCGAAGTCCTTGCCGCAGCGGCGCTTGATCTCGGTGATCACCTGGCCGGGAAAGCGGGAGCGGTTCTCGCTCGAGCCGCCGTAGATATCGGTGCGGCGATTCCAGAACGGGGACAGGAAGTTGTGGAGCAGATGGCTGCTGGCGGCGTTGACGTCGACGCCGTCGAAGCCCGCCTTCTTGGCCCGCTCCGCCGCCGCGGCGAACTTGTCCACCAGGCCTTCGATCTCCGCGATGGTGATCTCGCGCGGGACCTCGTTGTGGAAATCGGCTACGCAGGGCACCGAGACCGGCGAGGCGCCCAAGGGCGGCCCCGCGAACACCTGGTTGGGCTCGATGTGGGACAGATTGACCTGCCAGGGACCATCGTGGTTCATCTGCATGAAGGTCGGGCAGCCATGCTTGTGCATGACGTCTACCAGTTCCTTCATCCCCTCGATGAAGCGGTCGTCGTCGATACGGTAGCGCTGGCGCCAGCGCGCCCCGGCGGGGTAGTCGATGGTGGGCGACTCGACGATTATGAGACCGGTGCCCCCGCGCGCCATGCGCTCGTAGAAGGCCAGCATCTCCGGCCGCATGTGGACGTCGTCCTCGTGCCACATGAGCATGCCCGCACCGGTTTTGAGGATGCGGTTGCGGGTGGTCACGGGCCCGATGCGGCCGGGCTCAAGGAGCTTCTCGTACTTAGACGTCATCTTGCTATCGTCCCTTCGCCGCGCCTGAGTAGTTTGCGTCGACCTCCGGGGGAGAGGCTTCCCAGAAGAACCGGATGGTCTTGATCTTCAGCTCGCCGTCGTCGTTGATGGCCAGTTCATAGAGAGGCAGGTAGTGCTTCTGCACCAGCAGTTCGTCGGTCTTCGTACTGAAGATCCGCGCGATCAGAAACGCGACCGACACCAGGCGCTCCTCGTCGACGAAGATGTCGAGTACTTCGAACCTCTCGTAGTCGTCGGGATGAGTGGTCAGCGTACGGTAGAAATTCTCACTGCCGGTGATCGCCGCTCCCGGCCCGCCGAAGGCGCTCATATAAGGTATGAAGGTGAGGTCGGGGGCGAAGTACGTGTCCATGGCGTGAACGGTCTCAGCGTCCTGCGCGCTGGCGTTGTACTCGGCGAAATAGTCGTTCATCCACTTCACGATGTCGTCGCGCGTCGGTTTCATTCTGTTCCTCCTCCGAGCATGCGCTGCGGTCCGTCGGCGTTCTGTTTCCAGTCACGTTCGAAGACATCGTCGATCTCCAGGGCGCCCGCCGGCAGGATCTCCCAGAAGAAGTCGAGGCGCTCGATCTTCATGACACCGTCCTCTTCCACCAGGGGATAGCGGCACAGATAGCGCTTGGTGAGCAGTAGCTCTTGGGTGTCGCGGTCGATTATGTCGGTCCTTATCTGGGCGACGAAGACCTGCCGCCCTTCATCGATGACCAAGTGCTCGGGGGTCAACCGCTCGATGCCGGAGGGGTGTGACGTGAGTACCTTGTACCAGTTGTCCCGGCCGGTCACCTTGCCCACGTAGGCGATGTAGGGGTTGTACACCACATCCTTGGAGAAGTACTTGTCCATGCGGTGGATCTCAGCCGGGTCCTGGCCATAAAGGTTGAAGGCCTCGAAGTACTCGTCTATCCAGGCAGCGAACTCGTCGTAGGTCATCGCCATGAGTCTCTCCTCATTCTACGGTCTCAGGCTGGAACTGCTTCACGTAGTCGGGGTCGTTGGCCGCTTCGAACATGAAGATGGGGGTATCGATACGCTTGAGGGTGACCGGACAGTGTTCCACGCCCTTGGGCACGAAGATGAGGCAGGTCTTGGTGATGGTGTGCGTCTCGCCCCCCATGTGGAACTCGATCTCGCCGCCCAGTTCCCGGGGGTAGTTCCGGTTCGTCCCGCCGAACCCAATGATCTCGTCGAAATCGTGGCTGTGAGGTATCTCGATGTCGACCGGTTGGCCCCCGGGGAGTCCCCACAGGATCTCGCAGCCCGCGAAGAGCGAGCACCCGGGCACGATGGAGTCCATGATGCCCAGCAGCATCGTCCGGTCGAGTGTCTTGCCCTCTTTCGCCTGATCATCCATGGCCTTGACCATCGCCTCGGGCATGGGCGGCATGCGGTCCTCGGTGAGGATGTACTTGCCGTACTTCGACTCGCTCACTTCTCCACACCGCCCTGTTCCATCTTCTCCATGTGGCCACCGGGATCGGCTTCGGCCAGACTGCCGGCGCCGAGCATGACCGTCATCTCCAAGTGGGGCTTGCTGAACGACTTCCAAGTCAAGGGACCATGCTTCACACCCTTGGGCACGAACACGGAAGAGGTCTTGGTGAGTATGAGCGGCTCTCCGTCCACAACGAACTCGATCTCGGCCCCCAGATCCTCCGGATCGTTGGGATCGGTGCCGATGTGCATGACGATCTCGTCGTAGTCGTGCACGTGCTCGAAGATGTGGGTCGGCGGATCGGGCATGGCCAGTATCCAGCCGGCCTCCACGTAGTTGTCGGCGCCGGGGATAAGGTTGTTGCTCAGCAGGGTCATGGCGGGTATGCGACCCGCCACCTCGACGGCCGGGACGATCTCGTAGGCCGGTCTACTAACAAAGTACTTCTGCGCATCAGACCCCGACATGTTCCTCCGTCCTTTCCTGGCTGGTCGTGCGTTCCTCGTGAGCCGGCGATCGTGGAGACTGCAGAGGCGTCACGTACCTCCGCATCAGCGCCAGGGCCTTCAAGGGTTCGCTCTGGGCGAGGAGGCCCAGGGCAAAGAGAATGTAGTGTGCGTCGAGGAGCATCTGCGGCGCCTTGGGCTTGAGCAACATGGGGAAGCCGGGCTCGAACACTGCGCCCTCGAGCACCTGGACGGGATCGGCCGAGAAGCAGACGGGACCCCCGGCGCCCACCAGCCAGCCGACCTCAGTGAGGTCCTTGCCCCGCTGCAGCCATACCTCTCCGTTGGGAGTCGCCACAGACTTGAGCGAACCCGCGTGACGGTTCACCGCCGAGCGGACGGCCGCCTTGGTCAGCAAGAGGTGGCAGGCGACCTGCTCCACTCCCGAGGGCACGCTGTTCTCGGCACGCATGGCTGCAACCGCCTCGGGGAAGCCCGGAGGCATGTTGTCCGGTTCCACGGTCTCCTGCAAGGTATCCAGATTGTGGAACAGGCCGAGATCGCCCTCGACCGTTCGCTTCGCGTAGGGTTCGGGCAGGCCGACGACGTGGACCGAGCCGTTTGCGGGTGTTCCTTTGGCGACGGAGTACACATCCGTCGTGGCCCCGCCGACATCTACCAGCAGCAACTCGCCCAGACCCGGCTGCCCGGCGGTGCCGTCGGCGAGCAGCTTCGCAGCCTCGAGGACGGCCGCCGGCGTGGGCATGATCACGTCGGCGATCATGCTCCGAGCCCGGCCGATGCCCTTGGCCTCGGTGATGCGGGCGATGAACAGGTCGCGAATCTTGCCGTTGGCCGCATCGACCTCGAGCACGCCGATCTCGGGCATGACGTTGGAGGTGTAGATGACGTTCTTGCCGGAGCCGGAGAACAGCGCCTCGACGGCGTCGTAGGCCGACTTGTTACCCGCCACGATGATGTTCGTCACGCCGGGCCCCGACCGTGCCAGCATGGCGGCGTTGTGCGTGATCACCTTCTGATTGCCGCCGTCGGTCCCCCCTGTGAGCAGGACGATATCCGGAGCTATCTCCCCGATCTCGCGCAGCTCGGCCTCGGTCAACTCGAAGGAGTAGGAGCCGACGATCTTGGCTCCGGCCCCCAGAGCCGCCCTCCGACCCGCTTCGGTGGTGTACTCCGGCACCAGGCCGACACACACGACTCTGAGCCCGCCGGCGGCGCTGCTGCAGGCCACCGTGCGCCGGCGCTCGGCCTCTCCGATGGGGACCGTCTCAGCCAGGAGAGAGAAGGCTTCTTCGAGGCCGACGGTGATATCTCGATCGACCGTTGACGGCACCTGTACCCGGCCCAGAAGTTCCTCGGCCTCCAGGTCGAAGGCCACCAGCTTGGTGAAGGTACTGCCGAAATCGACGAAGAGCCGGATGTCGCTCACGAAGACCGACCTACCCGTGAAGATCCGCCCGCCGGACCTTAGGGGCGCTCGGCAAGCTTAAGGCTGAGGTCGGCCTTGAGATCGGCGATACCCTCACGGATATCGGTCTCCGGCGGATATACGCGATCGAACCCCATCCCCTTGAACTTGGCTTCGTCCTCGGCGAAGTTGCGCCGCGACACGCCCAGGATGCCGCCCACGTAGAGCAGGATATCTTCCAGACCCGCCTCGGTGCACTTGTCCCTGAAACCCTCGAGATCCATCTCGGCCATGCCGTACAGAGAACTGATCATCATGGCGTCCGCCGCAGTCTCCTGGGCGGCCATGATGAACTCCTCGGCCGGTGTCTGGGCGCCCAGTTCTACGACTTTGAAGCCGGCTTCGCGCAGAGCCCTCGATATGACCTTCGTGCCTATCACATGGGCGTCGACGCCGATGGTCCCTGTGATGACAGTGCCCAGATGGTCCTCCATCAGTCCCCTCTCTCTGATAGTCGGCGGCCGACGCTAGACGGCCACCTCGCAGGTAAGCCCACGGGTCTGCAGGATCTTGCAGGCCGCCTTCATGAAGTCCTGTGACGGAGATTCGGCCGCCGCCAGCTCGTAGTCCAGACCGAGCATCCCGTACTTCTGCTGTCCGTAGCGATGATAGGGCAGCAGATGGACGGTCGCGCCCGGCGCATGCACGGCGACCAACTCGGCGATGTCGGAGATGGCGTCGCTTGAATCGTTGAAATAGGGGACGACGGGCACCCTCACCACCAGTTCGACGCCGCTCGCGGCCACCTCGCCAAAGTTGCGCAGGATGGCCTCGTTCGTACGGCCGGCTTGGGCCTTGTGGATCTTCGGGTCGATGTGTTTGATGTCGAAGTAGACGAGGTCGACGAAGGGAAGGAGCTTGCGCAGCCCTTCCGTGTCTCCCAGCCCAGAGGTATCCAGGCAGGTATGGAGGCCGGCGTCGTGCAGGCGCTTGAGGATCTCCAGGGCGAACTCCGGCTGAAGCAGCACCTCACCCCCGGAAAGGGTGACGCCGCCACCCGAGTCGCGGTAGAAGTCCAGGTCGCGCTCCGCCACCGCGATCACCTCATCCACCGACATCTGTTTGCCTGTGATGCGCATGGCGTCGTGCGGACAAGCCTCAACGCAATCCCCGCAGACGGTGCAGAGGTCTCGGTCGATGACGACACCGTCAGGGCCGATGCTGACCGCACCGACGGAGCAGGCCTCCACACAGCGGTAGCAGCGCTTGCAGAGGGATTCGCGATGCATGAGTTCCGGCTCCGGGCTCTGAGACTCCGGGTTGGAGCACCACACGCAACTCAGCGGGCAACCCTTGAAGAAGACGGTAGTGCGGATGCCCGGACCATCGTCGATGCTGTACCTTTGGATATTGAAAACGGTCCCAGTAACGCTGGTCACTGCCGATCACTCCTCGCTCGAATCATGAGAGAACCCTTCGGGGCGCCGCCGCCTTCGGCGGCGGCGCCCCAGGGATGAACGGTCTTGCTTACCCGACTTCGTGCATGGTGCGCTCTACGATCTCCTCCTGGAGTTCGGGCGGCAGATCGACGAAGTACGCACTGTAGCCGCCCACACGGACGAGCAGGTCTTTGTGGGCCTCGGGCTTCTCGCGGGCCTCCATGAGCTCGGCGGCACTGTGGATGTTGAACTGGATGTGCCATCCGTCGCGCTTGTTGAAGGTCTTGATGAGCGCCGCCATCTTGCGCAGCTTCTCAGGCGAATTGAGGACCGCCTTGGAGAACTTCATGTTATGGGCCACACCGGCGCATTCGTAGGCGGTCGGGTACTTGGTGGCGGACAGTATGAGGGCCGTCGGGCCGCTGACGTCTCCACCGGCCATGGCGGAGGTGCCGCCGTCGTAGATGGGAGTGCCTGCGAAGCGGCCGTTGGGCATGGCGCCCACGGCTTTGCCCTGGGTCACATGACCGGCTGCGGCACCCTTGAACAGCATGGGCTTCTCACCGGTGATGGGGTCGGGACGGCTCTGCAGGATCGCCTGGGTGTCCCGCGACAGACGGACATACCAGTCGTCGACGTAGTCGTCGTCGTTGCCGTACTTGGGAGCTTTCAGGCACATCTGGCGGATGTCCTCGTGGCCTTCCCAGTTGGCGTCCATGGCCTCGAGCAGTTGCGCCATGGTGACTTTCTTCTCGTCAAAGACCAGGTACTGGATGTCGGCCATGTAGTCGGCGCAGTCACAGATGCCCTTGTCGCCCACCCACGAGGCCTTCCCCACGGGATAGCGGCAGCCGCCCTCGCGTGAGGCGATACCGGCGGGGATGCAGTCGCGGAACAGCATGCCGGCACGCAGCCCGCTCATGGGGCTGTTGGCGGCCTCGGTGGTCCACCAGATGAAGTAGTGCTCGCGCATCTTCTCCGCGAAGTAGTCCTCCTGCTTGAGGAAGGCTTCGTGGAGTTGCTCGATGGAGGTGAAGTTCCTCGGGTCGCCCGTATGCAGGCCGATCTGCTTGCCGGTGCGCGGGTCGAAACCATCGTGCAGGGTCACCTCCATGACCTTGGTCTGCACCAAGTTGAACGCGCCGGCCATGTGCTCCGCGCACTCCATGTGGTAGCCGAGGCAGCCACTGGCGTTCCAGTTGCAGGCGTCCTCTATGGGTACGCCGCGATCGAGGTAGCGCCGAGTGCCCAGCTCGTCGTTGAGGAACGCGGGGTTGCCGCCGCCGAACTCACGGTTGCACTTGAGGGCATGGACGATGAAGTCCTCGTCCTGATCCTCGTGGTAGCGCACGTAGACGGCCGGCTCGGACAAGTGGATCTGAGCCATGACCTCGAGGACGATCCAGGAAAGCTCGTTGGTGAGATCGTTGCCGTCTTTGTCGCGCCCGCACAGCGTGACGTTCGGCAACTGGCTGCCCGGGGCGGCGCGGTGCTCGCGCTTGATGGTGACCAGGTTCTCGACCTCGCGGATCTTGAGCCACATCGCCCCGATCAGTTCGGCGGCCTGGGCGCGCGTGATCTTGCCGCTCTCGATGTCGGCCTTGTAGTAGGGATACCAGAACTGGTCGATACGACCGACTGGAACCTCGGCGCGGTCGGAGCTTTCTTTCCAGGCCGACAGATGCATGAAGCGCACCGACTGGACGGCCTCCCAGAAATCGCGCGGCGGCTCGGCCGGTACGCGCTCGCACACGTCGGCGATCTTGAGGAGTTCGGCCTTGCGGACCGGATCGGTCGTCTTCTCGGCCAGCTCGCGCGCCAGCGCGGCATGCCGCTTGGCGAAGGTTATGAGGGCCTCGAACATGATGACGATGGACTTGAGCAGGTACCACTTGCGCAGCGCATTGGTGCTCGCGCGCATTTCCCCGAACCCTTCGGTCTTCATCTTCTCCATCTCGGCCTTGGCCAGGCCGATGACGTGGTTGAAGCCCAGCCTGAGCACGTCGCCGCTGGGCTGGACCACGCCGCCGCCGAAGGCACCGTTGCCCTGGAACAGGCCGCGGTCGGGGTTCTCGCGCACGGCGCGGCCTTCGAGGATCATGGCGTGGTCGAAGAGCAGGTCGAAGTGCTCCTTACCCAGTTCCTCTTCAAGGGCCACGTTCACGTAGTTGACCGGGTTCATCTGCTCCACCCAGTACTCGGCGTCGGCCTTGAGCTTCTTCAGATCCTCGGGGTCGATCACCGTTGAAGAGATGTCGCTCAGCTTGCGGTCGAACTTGCCCGTCTCGCACATGGTGAGGATCTCGTTCGGCTTCATGGCACACAGCATGTTGTTGCCGCGGATGAACTTGGTGGAGGAGCCCACGATGATCTCGGGATCGCGGATGAGGATGGGGCATTCCTCCATCCTCTTCTGGAAAGCCTTGGCCCAGCGCAGATCCACGGGCAGCTGCTCGGTCTCTTTCCAGGATTCGGTGAAGAGCAACGTGTCATCGACATACACCTGAGGTGCAGCGTCTTCCCATTCCTTCTTGAGCTTCTTGAGGCGCTCGGTCATGACCGCCACGGAGCCGATCTCCTTGGCTGCCTCAGGATCGATGGTGCCGGTGACCACGGGAACGATCTTCGGGGTCTCAGGTGTCATTCTGTCTCCCTTCACGACTACGGTCGGTGGTCTACATGTCCACCCGTATGTTCCGTATACTGAACTATGTTCTGGATTCTACTGCTTCATTTTCTCTAGTCGGACCACTTTTGTCAAGATTCCGCCAGCCCGCGAACATCGCCCATACGGTCCGCCGCAACCCCCAGCTGGCAGAAGAACGTGAAAGTGTCGGCCACGTCCCAGTGCTCGGCGATCTTGCCCTCCTGCACACGGAAGATGTCGACCACGTTGAACTCCAGCCTGCTTCCCGTGGGCTCCTTGCCCAGCCACTCGCCCCCCGCGTGCGTGCCGCTGGTGGTGCTGTAGGCCATGACGATGTCGTCCTCGGCGACCATTCTCTGCAGCGTGTACTTGAAGTCGGGCACCGCCCTGAAGATGGTCTCGAAGAACTCCACAAAACCCGCCTTGCCCTGCGGGCAGTCGCCGTTGTGCTGGATGTAGTCGTCGTGCATGTACTCGTCGAGTCGGCTCAGGTCGTGCCCGATGAAGACGTCCTGATAGAAGCGGGACACCACTTCCTTGTTCGCAGCGCTCAACCGCACGACAGCCCTCCGTCGACAGGAGCGCAGTGCCCGGTGATGAAGGAAGCCCGTTCGGAACAGAGCCATATCACAGCCTCGGCCATATCCTCGGGTTCGGCGATGCGCTTCAGGGGGATGGCGTTCATCATGTTCACCTTCTCTTCGGGCGCCGTGGTCGTGAGGTGCTCGAAGAGCAGCGTGTTCTGGGTGGGGCCGGGCATGATCGTGTTCACCCGCACTCCATGCGGCGCACCCTCCAGGGCGGCCGTCTTCGTGAGAGTGTTCAGACCGGCCTTGCTCGCCGAATAGGCGCAGAAACCGGGCAGGGGCTTCACCGCGCCTACGGACGAGGTGTTGACGATGGCCCCGCCGCCCTGCTCGAACATCTGCCGCATCTCGTACTTGAGGCAGTAGAAGACCCCCGTGAGGTTGACATCCAGCGTGCGACTCCAGAGGTCCGCGGGGCAATCGACGATGTTGACCACCGGCACGCGCACGCCGTCCGGGCCGATGCCCGCGTTGTTGAAGGCATAGTCGAGGCGGCCGTAGCGGCTCACGCACTCCTTCACCATGGCCTCCACGTCCGTCTCGCAGGAGACGTCACAACGCGCGAAGGAGGCTTCACCCCCCGCCTCCTTGATCATCCGCACCGTCTGCTCACCGCCGGCGACGTTACTGCCGGTGACTACCAGTACGCTGGCGCCCTCGCGCGCGAACAACCTCGCGCCCGCCCTCCCGATGCCTGTAGCGGCCCCGGTGACCAGGGCCACCTTTCCTTTGAAGATCCTCTGCTCCATCATCACCCTCCGTTGTGCGGGCCGGCTCAGTTTCTGTCAGACTCAGTGTTTCTGGATAGTGGAGATGTAGTGGAGAGCGCTCCTCCCGGCGATGCGCCCCGAGTTGAGGGCGAAGGCGGAGGCGAGGCCCGAGGAACTCTTGATGGGGTAACTGTCCCCATACATGCCCCCGGCGTCGAAACCACCGGCGTACAGTCCGGGGATAGGCAGGTCCTTCTTGTCCACGACCTCCAGCTTGCTCGTTGACCTTGATACCGCCCATGGTGCCCAGGAAGACGGCCCGCCCGCGGACCGCGTAGAACCGGGGTCCGAGCAGGGGCCGGAGAAAGCGGCGGTCCTTGGCGAAAAGCTCGTCGTGGCCCTGCGCGCAGTAGCGGTTGTACTCGTCCACAGTGGCCCGCAGCATGGCTGGGTCGGCGCCGATCTGCTCGCGCCAACTCTTCCACCGAGTCGGCCACGAACACTTCCTTGCTGCCGTTGTCGAGAGCGGCCTGGATCTCTCTGTGCAGATCGGTCAGCTTGGTGCCCGGAGGGAAATCCACCCCCACGCCCTTGTCCAGGCCCCACTCCAGGAGCCGTTCAATGATGGAGTCGTCGAAGATGCTGAAGGTGTGGCCGTCCGCCTTGTAGCGGGCCTGCGCGTTTCCCACCGGCGTGTCGTAGAAGCCGATGGTCTCGTCGCAGAACCTCTCCCCTCGAGCAGTCACCCAGAGATCGGGCTGCGCGCAGGCCTGCTCCAGGTTGCAGCCCATGGCGAACTCGTCGCCCACCGGCGCGACCCGGAACATCTCGATGGTATTGACACCCTCTTCGGCTGCGCCCACTTCCCAGGCCATGCGCAGGCCGTCGCCCGTCTTGCCCGTGTTGCCCACAGGCATGAGATTGACCCCCAGGTCGTAGCCCGTGTGCTTCTTGATCCACTCCTTGTTGTTGGCGAAGCCGCCGCTGGCGATGACCACCGCTTTGGCCGCCACCTCCACCTCCTCGCCATCGTCGTCGACGATGACGCCCGAGATACGGCCGCCCTCCTTGAGCAGGGAGACGACCGGGACGCCTGGAATGACCTTCGCGCCCATGGCCTTGGCCCGGTCGACCAGTGCCTTCACCACCGCTTCCCCTCGGCCCTGCACGACGTGATAGGTGAGAGGGGCGTCGGGCATGTTGATGGTGGCCTCGGCGAAAACCACGCCCTGCTGCTGCAGCCAACTGATGGTGGGACCCGACTCGTGGACGATCGCCCTCACCAAGCGGGGATTGGCCCGCCAGTGACTGTAGTCCATGGTGTTCTTGAACGCCTGATCGCATGTGTAGTCGATGTAGCGCTCGCGCTGCATGTCGCTTTCGACAGCGAACGTGCCCTGAAAGAAGTTCGAGGTCCCCCCCAGCGAGCGCTGCTTCTCGAACACCACCACCGAGGCGCCACCCTCGGCCAGCGTGACCGCGGCGGCCAGACCTGTGGCCCCGGACCCGACTATGACAACATCAGCGCTTACAGGTACCTCGCTCATCGCATCCCCTTTGCTCGGCTGAAGCCTTCTCGATCGTCTTCAAGATTCTCAGTAGCTGCCCCAGAACTTCACTGTGGTCATCTTCAGTCGCAGGTCGCACTGCAGACAGCGGAGCGCTTCCTGGCCGGCTTGATCCTCTGTCATCCCTTGAACCACCTCGCAGAAGCCGGTCAGCCGCTCGTCGGGGATGACGCAGGCTTCGCCCACCCGCCCCAGAGCCGCGAAACCTTCTCCCGAGCCCAGACGCGCCGGCGGTTCGACCTGCGGGGCCGGCTTCCTGTCGATACGGCCGTTGCCCCCCAGGAACTTGTCCATCGCCACAGCAGCACGCCGGCCCGCGGCGATGGCCTTGATCACCGAGGCGCTGCCCGAGACGGCGTCGCCGGCGGCGAAGACGCCCTCCCGGCTTGTTCCCTGGGTGAACTCGTCCAACGCGATGAGCCCGCGGTCGGTCCGGTCCACGTCGAGGCCCTCAGGGAGGTGCGGACGCTGGCCGATGGCGAAGATCACCGTGTCGGCCTCCACCACGTGCTCCGAGTCGTCGACCACCTCGATCTGCGGTGCCCCATCCTCATCGAAGTAGAAGGCCGCTACGTCGAGGAACTGCACCCCCGCCACCCGGCCGTCCTCGGCGACGATGCGCGTAGAGGTATGGGCGTCGTCGACAGTGATCCCCTCATCTTCGCCCTGTTCGATCTCGTCGGCGCTGGCCGGCATCTCAGCCCGACACTCCAGGCAGGCGATGCGGACCTCTTCCGCTCCCAGACGCCTCGCCACCCGGGCGCAATCGAAGGCCACGTTGCCGCCCCCCAACACGACCACCCTCTTGCCCAGGGCGACGTCGTCACCTTGGTTCACCCCCCGCAGGAAGTCGGTACCCAGCAAGACCCCTTGGCTGCCGCTCCCCGGTATGCGCAGCTTCTGCCCCTGATGGGCGCCGAGAGACAGAAGCACGGCGTCGTAGCCCTGCTCGAAGAGCTCGTCCAGGGATCCCACCGGAGTGCCTGTCTTGATGTCCACACCCGCATCGGCGATCCTCTGGATCTCGCTGTCGATGACTGCCCGGGGCAGCCTGTAGGCGGGGATGCCGTAACGCAACATCCCGCCGGCCTGGGGCAGGGTCTCGAACACCGTCACGTCGTGTCCCTGCAGGCGCAGATAGTAGGCGGCCGTCAGGCCTGCCGGTCCGGAGCCCACCACGGCCACCCGCTTCTCGGTGGTGGCCGCGGGGGCCACCTCAGGCGTCCGGTCGGCTCCGTCGTCACTTTCCGCCGCGAAGCGCTTAAGCTCCCTGATGGCGATGGGCTGATTGACCTCGCCGCGGCGGCATTCGCTCTCGCAGGGGTGGTCGCAGACGTAACCCAGCACTCGTGGGAAGGGGACCTTCTCTCTGATCACCGCGGTGGCGGCCGCGTAGTCGCCGTTCCTGATGAAGCCGACATACCGGGGCACGTCTATCTCCGCCGGGCAGTTGCTCTTGCAGGGAACGAGAGCCGCCTTGCGGTTCTTGTCGCGCAGCAGCTCCTCTCTGTCCTGGATGGCCCCTGTGGGACAGGCCTCCGCGCAGGCCCCGCAGAAGCGGCAGCCGGCCTCCGCCAGCGGGCGGTCGTCGGAAGTGTAGACGTAGTTCTCACCGTCGCGCTCGCGGTAGCGGAGCACGCCCACTTCGCGCAGCTCGCAGCAGGCCCGCACGCAGCGTCCGCAGAGCACGCACTTGTTGGGTTCGTACACGAACAGGGGGTTGCTGGTGGTGACGGGCATCAGTCTCGGATGCCGCTTGACCCGCAGCTCTTCGACCCCCAGGTACTGCTTGAGCGACTGCAGCTCGCAGTTCAGATACTTCTGGCAGGTGCCGCACTCGGGGGGTGGCCCACCAGCAGCAGCTCCAAGGCCAGGCGGCGCAGCCGGGTTATCTCCTCGGATTGCGTGCGCACCACCATGCCCTCGCGCGCCGGCGTGGCACACGAGGCCACGACTCCCCCCACACCGTCCACCTCCACCACGCACAGCCGGCAGACTCCGCCCACGGGCAGGTCCGGGTGATGGCACAGGTGGGGCACGTAGATGCCGGCCTCCAGGGCGGCGTGGAGTACGCTGTCGCCGGCCCGGGCCACGACGCTCTGCCCGTCGATAAGCAGCTCGATCGTTTCGGGCCCGGTCACTGCGTCGCCCCCCGGCAGCGTCTGTCCACGTTGTGCGACCTGTAGTCGTCGGCGAAGAGGCGCAGGCTGCTTAGGACCGGCGCGGAAGCCTGCCGGCCCAACGCGCAGATGCTGCCGTCCTTCATGGCTTCACTCAGCTCCACCAGGAGCGTCATCTGCTCCTCGTCCACTCCCTGTTCGACCACGTCGTCGAGGATATCGAGAAGTTGCCGCGTGCCTTCCCGGCAGAACACGCACTTGCCACAGGACTCCTCATGCAGAAGAGCCGTCACGTCTCGGGCCATCTCCACAGCGCACCAGCCAGCGCCATAGACATAAAGGCTGCCCGAGCCCATCGCACCGCCCGCTTCTGCGAGTCTCTCGAAATCGATGGGCGTGTCGAGAGTCTCGGCGGCGAAGAAGGCCCCCGCTGGCCCACCGAACTGCACGGCCTTGAGGTCTAGTTCGGCCACCTTCGCCCCTTGAGTGCCTTCCAGCACGGCGCGGATGGTCGTGCCCAGCTGAACCTCGACCGTCGCGGGATGGCTCACATCACCGCAGACGGTCACGATCTTAGCCGCGGCGCCTGCGGGATACTCCTGAAACAGCGCGGACACCTTGGCCAAGGTCTCCGCACTCTCGATGAGCGTCGGCTGCCCGTGAAGACCACACACACAGATATCCTCAGTGGCCAGATAGGGAAGGGGCTGCCTGCCCTCCAGCGCGCGTATGAGCGCCGTGTGCTCAGCGGCGATCAAGGAAGATGCGATCTCCTCGATCGTCACGTGGCAGGAGAAGCCCGAGCCGAGGATGTCGTCGCCCACCAGCCCCCGGCTGCTCATCTGCCGCAGGGCCTCCTCGACCGTCTCGATTTCCTCGCGATAGTCGGCGTTGATGCAGACGTAGCACCGCGACGCGCCCACGGAAAAGGCCGCGATCAGCAGCCCTTCCAGAACCGCATGAGGGTCGGTGCCCAAGAGCAGGCGAGCGGTCTGCGCCCGCGCGTCGCAATCGACGGCGTTGCAGATGGCGTACTTCTCATCTGCTTCGACCTCCCGACATGTCGCCCATTCAGTGGCGACGCTGCGGCCGTCCCCAGAAGCCCGGAGACCGGTCCGCAGCAGCGCTGAGAGCACGTCCTCGGGCCCGAGTTCCATGGCCCGCGACAGCCCCGAGTAGCCCCCGCGGCGCTCGATGTACTTGTCCTGATCGCTACCCACTAGTACAGACGGGGTATCGCGCTCACGTCGACCTTGTCGTTGCGCTCCACCTGCAGGTAGGGGAAGCGGGCTACGGTGGCCCGGATCTCCTTCTGCCGCGACCCGGGGCCGCCCCAGATCACGATGACCTCGGTGCCGATCTGGGCGAGGTCCCGCGCGATGAAGCCCAGGGAGATCATGCGGTGGTAGGTCTGGCTGACCGCCCGCCCCGAGGAGAAGCCGATCTCGCGTCCGTCCTTCATCACCTTGTCCTGATGGTAGGTGAAGGTACGGATCTGGCCGGTGGCCTGATCCAGCGTACCCGGGTCGTAGCGGATATCGTTGGGCCGGTCGGAAATGGGCTCGTAGGGCTCCTCGTCGCGAAACTGCGAGGCGTACACATCGGCGATGTCCTCGGTGTTCCACTCCAGGGTGACGACAGTTCGCCGCGGCGCCTTGGCCATCCCCTGCAGGGCCTCTTTGCCGGGGAAGTCGTGGTCCCAGTCGATGCGGTTCTCCCAGCCCGTGTCGAAGGGCGTGACAAACCGGGCCTGCATGTCCGTCACCCATGCTGCCGAGCAGCCGCGGCCGGTACATCATCCACCCTGCGCCGGGGCGGGCGTCCAGGTAGGCCGCGAAGTCGGCGTCCTCGTACCAGGGGTACGGGAAGTGGTAGTAGGCCTGGGGAAAGCCGTCTTCGGTGTGGTTGAGCATGTAGGCGACGTGGCCCAGCTTCTTCATGCCCAGGTCCCGGCCCGCCTCCCAGATGGTGTTGAAGACGTCCTGCCCGTCGGCGACGTCGCCGTGGACCTCGTAGGCCAGCGATCCGGCCATGCCCAGCCGGAACACCCGCACCTCGGCGCCGCCGATGGTCGCCGTGCGGTGGTGGCCGAACGTGATGTCGTGGAGGTCGGCCTGCGCCGCGCGCTCCAGGATCTCCAGCGACCTGGGCCCCGCCACCTGGAAGAGGAAGCGCCGGCCCGACAGGTTCTCGCCCACGGCGTCGTAAGAGCCCCTGGACAGAGCGTAGTCGATGTAGGGCAGCAGCCAGCAGGTGTAGAACTCGTCCTGGGCGATACGCATCACAACACCGTCCATCATGATCCGGCCCTGCTCATCGCACATGATCCCGTGGCGGAAGCCGCCGACGGGCATGTTGGGGAAGTCGTTGACGAAGTTCTCGCTGAAGAAGCGCTCGGCGTCGGGACCCTTGACCGAGTAGATGGGTGAGAGCCCCAGAGCCGCGCCCAGGTAGGCGCTTTCCTTCCACGCCTGGGACTCCTCGCGCCAGCCGTTGTATTCCATAGCCGCCTGGATCGGCCCTATCATCCCGAATGTCTTCACGTCGCCGTGAAACGGCACCACCGGGTTGAAGGGGATGAGAGCGGGCTCAGTCATGAGGTATCTCCCACATGCCGATGTCGCCCGGCGCAGCCATCAGGGGGTCGATCCTTGCCGCGAGCGTCTTGAAGTGCTCGGTGGACAGATGATAATCGAAAGCCTCTTGGCTCTCGTACTGCTCGTAGAACAGGAACGTCTCCGGGTCGTCTGTCGAACGGTGCAGTTCGTAGAGAAGGGCCCCGGGGTCGTTCAGCACCTGGGGCTTCATCCACCGGTATGCTTCGAGGAACTCCTCGGCCTTGCCAGGTTGCAGCTTCACTTTGGCCGTGACTATCAACATGGTCTGTGTCCTCTTCGTTTGTCGCTTCTCAATCCGGCCGCAGCAGACGACCGGGATCGCTTCATTCGAAACTGATGCCGTAACCCCTCGCGTAGAACATGGTGGGAGCAGGTCTGAGCGTCCTCCACACCTCGTCGCAGGCCCGCAGGTCCTCCGCGCTCAGTTCCAGATCGAGGGCACCGAGGTTCTCCTCCAGCTGCTCGACCGAGGAGACTCCGCAGACGATCGAACTCACGAAGTCGTTGCTGAGCATCCAGGCCAGAGACAGCTGGGAGAGACTCCTCCCGCCCGCGATCTCCTTGACCCTGGCGACGGCGTCGAAGTAGCGACGATCCCACACCGCTGGATACGGCTTGACTCCCGGAGGCGGGGCCTGCCCGGGGTCGCATTCCAGAAACCTGCCCGAAAGCATCCCGCCGGCAAGTGCTCCCCACACGTTGACGCCGATCCCCTCGGCCTCGCACAGCTTGGTCATCTCCAGCTCGCTGTCTCGGGCGAGAAGGTTGTAGACCATCTGGATGCAATCGATGCCGGCCAGGTTCTTCTTGTCTGCGTAACCCACAGCCTTGCAGACCTGCCAGGCGTAGTAGTTGGACATGCCGATGTAGAGCACCTTGCCCTGCCGCACCAGATCGTTCAGCGTGTCGAGCGACTCCTCGAGCGGGGTGGTGTAGTCGGGCTCGTGCAGGTAGTAGATGTCTATATAGTCGGTCTGTAGGCGGCGCAGACTCTCCTCGATGCCCTGGCGGAGATGCTTGCGGTTGAGCCCCCTGTCGTTGGCACCAGGGCCGGTCACGGCCGCGACCTTGGTCGCCAGGACCACCGACTCGCGCCGGCCCTTGAGCGCCCGGCCGACGATCTCCTCCGACGGACCTCGCGTGGGTGTATCCCAACGATCCTTGCCGTAGATATCCGCAGTATCGACGCAGTTGATGCCGGCGTCCAAAGCCCGGTCGACGATCCCCCGAGCGGTAGCTTCATCCACCTTCGAGCCGAACCACAGGGTACCGAGAGTCATAGCGCGAGAGCTTGAGACCCGATCTGCCCATCCTCCTGAACTGCATGTCGCTCACCACATCCTCCTTGGGCGGACCCGTTACCCGCCCAGGTAGGCCCGCTTGACGATGTCGCTGCACCTGATGGCCTCGGCGTCACCGGTAGAACACCACCCTGCCGACTTCCAGCACGTAGCCGGTCTGGCAGACCCCCAGCGCGAGATGGGCGTTCTGCTCCACGAGAAGGACGCTGATGCCGCGCTTGTTGATCTCCCTGATCACGTTCCCCACCTGCTCGACCACGATCGGAGCCAAGCCGACAGAGGGCTCGTCCAGACACAGCAGTCGGGGGTTCGCCATGAGTCCCCGGCCGATGGCCAGCATCTGCTGCTCGCCGCCGCTCAGAGTCCCGGCATTCTGCTTCAGTCGCTCCTTCAGGCGCGGGAACAGATGGAAGACGTATTCGAGGGACTCGGCGATACCGGCCCTGTCCCGACGGAGCGTCGCCCCCAGCTTCAGGTTGGTCATCACCGACAGATAGGGGAAGAGCTGCCGCCCTTCGGGCACGAGAACGATGCCCTTCTTCACTCTGTCCGCGGTCTCCATGCCGGCCAGGCTCTCGCCCTCGAAGACGATGTCGCCGCCCTGAATGGGCACGAGACCGACCAAGGCTTTGAGGATGGTGCTCTTGCCGGCGCCGTTGGCGCCGATGATGCTCACCACACCCGCATCGGGCACGTTGACGGTGACGTCCTTGATGGCCAGCGACTTGCGGTAGTAGACGGATACGTTCGTTATCTCAGCAAACATAGTCAGCTCCAAAGTACGCGGAGATGACTTCCTGATTGGACCTGACTTCGTCCGGCAACCCTTCGCAGACCTTCTCGCCGAAACTGATGACCACCACGCGGTCGCAGAGATTGAGGATCTGCATGTTGTGCTCCACGATAAGGACGGTGATGCCGTTGTCGCGCATACCCCTGATGGCATCGAGGGTATGCTGGATCTCCTCCGGGTTCATCCCCGCCAGGGGTTCGTCGAGCAAAAGGAGGGTGGGCTTGGTGGCCAGCGCCCGGGCCACTCCCAGCATCTTCTGATGCCCGTGGGCCAGGTTCCTCGCGAGCTCGTCGGCCTCATGCGCTATGCCCAACAGCTCCAGTATGTCGTGAGCCTTCTCTTCGATGAAGGCCTCGTTGCGCCGGTACTTCCCAGTGTTGAAGAAGATGTCCAACATGCTCGAGCGAGGGTGCAGTTCGAACGACGAGGTGACGTTCTCAAGCACGGTGAATTCGGGGAACAGCGGGTTGAGCTGGAACGTCCGGCCGATACCCAGCGCCGCTACGCGCTCAGGCGCGTTGTGTGTGATGTCTTTGCCGCTGGAACTTGACCGTGCCGCTGGTGGGCTTGATGACACCGGTGATTAGATTGAAGACCGTCGATTTGCCGGCCCCGTTCGGGCCGATCAGACCGACTATCTCCCCCTCGGCGACCTCGATGTCGAAGTCACCGACCGCCCTCAGTCCGCCGAATTCCTTGGTCAGCCCTCTCACCTCAAGAAGCATCGCCGCTCACCTCCCCCTTGCCGCGCCGCTGCGAGATCCTGGCTCTGGCCGCGTTCACCAGTCCGACCACGCCGTTGGGCATGGTGAAGGCGATGATGAGCAGGATGGCGGCGGTGACGTAAGGCAGATAGCCCTTAAGGTCGCGGAAGAAGAACTCGGGAATGATCAGCAGCACCCCCACGCCCACTGCCGGACCCCAGAAGCTGTTGAGCCCTCCGACGAGGACGTACATGATGATCCAGAGTGTGGCCCCCAGACCGTAGCTGCTCGGTGAGGCGACTCCCTGGTAGTGAACGTAGAAGGCGCCCAGAAGACCCGTGAAGAAGGCTGCTGAACGCCACGGCCATGAATGCGATTGCGCCTCTCCCCGATGCCCACGCTGGCCGCCACCTGGTGCGATTGCGCCACGGCCTTCATCTTGATGCCTATGCGGCTGAACTCGAACCTGTACATGCAGACCAGGCTCACCAGCATCAGAACGAGGCCCATGTAGTAGTACGAGGTGCGGGATTCGAACAGGGGCTCTACCCCGCCCAGTCCGGTGCTCATGCCCGTGGTCTTGCCGCCCGCCGTGATGAGGTTCATGACCACGTAGCCCAGGAAGAGCGTGCCCATGGCGTAGTACACCGTTCGCAAGCGGGCGAACGGATAGGCGATAGCCGCGCCCAGGATGGTAGCCGCCACGGCCCCCAAGGGGATGGTCACGTAAGGCGGCCAACCCAGCCACACCGAGGGGATGGCGGCGGCGTAGGCGCCGATACCCATGAAGGCCCCTTGGGCGATGTTGAACTGTCCCGATATGGATATGGTCCGAAATCCGCTGGAGACTACGACGTAGATGAAGGCCAGGATGAGGACGTGCATGTAGTACGAGCCGGAGATCGCCAACGGGAGCAGGGCCAGCACGATGACGAACAAGCCCACGCTGCCTGATACCGGCCCAGCGCCGCGGCTTCGCTCGAGGAGCCTGCCTCTGCACCACCGGCTCTTCGACTTCCACAGAGATTTCCTCTGCTCACTCATGGCCGAAGAACCCCTGCGGCCTGATTACCAGTAGCACCAGCACCATGATGGAGGCCAAGGCATCGACCATGGCCCCGGGGAGGACCACAGGCAGCGCCCCGTAGAGCACGCCCAGAAGAGCTCCCACGTAGAAGATGCCGTTGAAGCTGCCCACTCCGGCCAAGATGACCAGCATCAGCACCTTGATGAGCGTGATGTCGCCCATGAACGGGGTGAGGTTGTAGAGCGAGCCCATGAACACCCCGGCGATGGCGGCAAGGCCGAAACCGACCGAAACGGCGATCATGGCGATGCGGCTGAAGCGTATGCCCTGCAGTGCGGCGCCCTCCCTGTTCTGGGTGACGGCCTGCATCTGAGCGCCCCAGCGCGATCGATCGACGAACAGGATGATCCCGACGAGGATGACCACACCGATTCCGAAGGCCAGGATCCTGTCGGTCTGCACCTGATAGGGGCCGACACCGGTCGTTCCCTCGATGAAGGAAGGGATGGCGAGCACCTTCGTGCCCAGGAACAGATTGAAGGTGGTGACGAGGATGGTGGAGAGGGCGATGCAGACCATCATGGTGCGGTTGAAATCGGCTTTCATGGGCCGGAACAGGAACCTCTCCACTAGTATCCCGAATGCCGCGGCCATGAGGACGGTCAGTGGGAAGGCGACGAAGCCCGGCAGACCGACCCTGACCACCAGCAGATAGCAGCCGTAGGAGGACGCCATGAAGATGGCGCCGTGGGCCAGGTTGAATATGCCCAGCAGATTGAGGATGAACGCGAACCCCATGCCCATGAGGATGTAGACCACGCCCAGGAGGACCACGTTGATCACCGTCTGAATTACCATCTGCCCGCTTTCAGCATGTCAAGTCGTTTGTCGTGTGTCCGGAGCGAAAAGCCGGCCGGTGCAGGACCGGTGCCACCTACCCGCACCGGCCGGCTCGTGCTGCGCTGTCGGCTAGCTCGCCGTCAGCTGACTATCAGTCGTTACGGGGTCACGTCGGGGATGATCCAGGGCTTGTACTCGACCTGTCCGTCGTTGATGAGGCACACCGGGATCGGGTTGGCCCAGGCATGGTTCGTCAGACCGTACAGCTCGTTCCCGCTGGGGAATCCGTCACCGTAGAGAGTGGGCAGGCTGGTCAGCGTCTCCCACTTCTGGGCCACGACGGTCGGATCGAGGCTGTCGGCGGCCTCGATGGCACCCTTCAGCAGATAGAGGGCGTTCGGTGCCAAACCGAATACGTGCCGGTTGGGGTCTCCCATCTCCAACAGCCTCTTCATCGGCGCCGCAATGTTCGGGTCGGCGAGTTGCTTGCTCAGGACGCCCACGAGGCCGGTCGCCGAGTCGCCAAGGGCGCCGATCGCCGACGGAGCGTCTACCGGGAAGCCGATAGGCCCTTCATAGCCCAGCGTGCGCAGCCCTTTGATGATGCCGAAGAAGGACGGGTCGATGCCGATGGCCAACCACACGGCGTCCGGGTTCTGGGCCATGATGGCGGAGGCGGTGGGGTTGTAGTCCTCGGCGTTGGTGGCAAAGAGCACCGGATCTCCCGCGAGGGTCAGACCGGCCCTGTCGGCGGCAGCCAGCAAGTGCGGCTCAAAGGATGGGAACGTCGCGTCTTCGGAGGCCAAGGTCACGGTCTTGATGTCGGGGTAGTACTCCTTGAGGGCCTTCAGAGTGGTCGAATGCTGGGTGATCGGGTCCAGTCCCAGGAACGCGTACGGCGTATCAGCGTTCATCTCAGCCGGGTTGAGGCCGTTGTAGTTGGCGACGTGCAGGACCTTGTTCTGCTCGAAGATCGGGGTGGTCGCCAGGTTGAAGAACGCCCCCGGGCCGACCACGAACTGGAGCTTCTCGTCAAGCACCAGCTTGGTGGCGGCGGCGGTGTTACCGTCGAGGCTGCTCTTGCCGTCCTCGATGACCAGTTCGATCTTGTAGCCCTTGCCCTGGACTTTGATGCCGCCGTCGTCGTTGATCATCTGCGCGACGTACTCGAGGTCTACCTTGTCGGCTGCGTCGACCACGGAGTACCAGTCGGTCAGCGACAGGATGGCGCCGATCCTGAGGGTTTCCATGGGAGCCGCGGCGGCCGTGGTCTCGGTCGGTGCCGCCGTTGTCTCGGTCGGCGCTGCGGTCGTTTCGGTCGGAGCCGCGGTGGTTTCGGTCGGCGCGGCGGCGGTGGTCGTGGTCTCGTCTTCTCCTCCGCAGCCGGCCACGACCACGAGGAGGCTCAGCACCATAGCTAGAAGCAGGAACCCTACGGCCCATTTCGATCTTCTCATGTCGTCCCCCTGACGAGTCTCAATAGCATTCGATCTCTTTCTGAGTTGCCCTAAACGCCACACAGCTGTGTTGCCCCAAGATCCCCCTTTCTCCGCGCGGATGAAATCCCTCTCCTGATGTCATCTCAGCCGCCTCCATAGAAGCGGGTGACAAGCAACTCCCCACCATCGGGAATCAGTCGTTCCTTATCGCGCGGCCACTGCGCCCGCGCTCCGTCGAGAGCCAGTACCCAGTTGTGGCGCATGCGCCCTTCGTCATCGAACATCTCCGCCCCCAGACGCGGATAACGCGCTGCCAGCTCTTGGAGAGCCACCGCCAGGGTGCAACCCGCCTTATCGACATCCATGGGCTCCGACCCGGCAAACCGCGCCACCTCGCCGACGATCCTGATCTTGACCGGCATCTACGACTCCCCGGCGTTTCCTGCGAGCCCATGCTGGGCTGCCAGTTGGTTGATCGCGGCCCCCGACACGTCGACGGCGACGGCCCCGCCGTCCAGAGGGATGACTGCCGCTGTGAGGAAACTGGAATCGTCGCTCGCCAAATAGCTGCACAGCCCGGCGATCTCCTCGGGCCTGGATACGCGCTGGAGGGGGACATCACGGGAGAAGGTCGCGAGCACGTCGTCGACCTTGATCCCGCAGGCCTCGGCGAACGGGGTCATGGAGCTCACTATCATCTCCGTCTTGACCGCGCCCGGGCATATGACGTTGCAGCGCACCTTGCGGGAACCGTAATCCACGGCCGCCTGCTTGGTAAGGCTTATGAGGCCGCCCTTCGATGCGCAGTAGGCGGGCAGACCGGGCGGGTTCACCAGTCCGGCGAGTGACGAGATGTTGATAACGGAGCCGCCGCCCGCCGCGATCATGTGGGGGATGACCGCTTTCATCATAAGGAACGGGCCCGTCAGGTTGACCTCGATCACCCGGTTCCAGATGGCGGGGTCGAGATCCACGACGCCGGCCATGGGTTGATCCATGCCGGCATTGTTCACGAGCACGTGCAGCCCGCGGCCGAACGCCAACGCGGTCTCGACAACGCGTGCGACCGCGGCAGCATCGGAGATGTCGGCAGGACAGACCTTGATGCGATCGGCAGGCAGCGCCCCGGCTACCTGCTCCAGAACTTCGGCCCGCCGGCCGGTGATGCACACGTAGGCACCGTCGGCGACGAAACGCTCGGCCACCGCCCGGCCGATCCCGGTCCCGCCGCCCGTCACTATCGCTACCTTGCCGTCAAGTCTCATAGCCCGAGGTACCTCAGTGCGTTCCTTCCGGCGATCCGGCCTGAATTGATGGCAAAAGCGGAGGAAAGACCGGAAGAATCGCGGATGGGGTAACTATCACCGAACATCCCCCCCGCATCGTAGCCGCCCGCATACAGCCCCGGGATCGCCTCGCCCTTCTTGTCCAGAGCTTCCATATTCTCATTTATCTTGATGCCGCCCATAGTGCCCAGGCAGACGGTACGGGCCCTTGCCGCGTAGTACCTGGGACCGATCAGGGGGCGCAAGAACTTCGCAGGCTTGGCGAACAAGCCGTCGTGTCCCCCGGCGCAGTAGCCGTTGTACTCGTCGACCGTGGCGCGGAGTGTCTCGGGGTCGATCCCGATCATGCGGGCGAGTTCCTCCACCGAGTCGGCCGCGAAGACCTCTGTGCTGCCACTCCCGGTCGCCGCCGCCAGCTCTCTGCGGACGTCTTTCGGTTTGCTGCCCGGAGGGAGATCGATGCTCAGGCCTCTGTCCACGCCGTCCTCGAGCACGCGATCGAGGATCGACTCGTCGAAGACGCTGAAGGTGAAGCCGTCACGATCGCACCGTGCGTTCGCGTTGCCCGAATGAGTGTCGTGGAAGGCGATGCTCTCGTCGCAGAACCGTCGGCCGCGGGCATCAATGTAGAGGTCGGGCTGCATGGCCACCAACTCGATGGCGTTGCCCATGGCGAATTCCGGTCCCACCGGCGCCACGCGGACCAGTTCGAGCGCCTCGATGCCGTCTTCAACGGCGCCGGCTTCCCAGGCCATGCGGATGCCGTCCCCCGTCTTGCCCGTGTTGCCGACGGCGATGAGGTCGACTCCGAGATCGTGCCCCGTGTATTTCTTGACCCAATCCCTGTTGTTCAGATAGCCACCGGTGGCGATCACCACCGCCCTGGCCGCTACCTCCACTTCGTGGCCGTCATCGTCCACCGTCACCCCGGTGATACGGCCAGCCGTCTTGGAGAGGCCCTAAAACCGGCATTCCCGGCTGGACGTGGGCGCCTTTGCTCTTGGCCTGGTTCGCCAGGGCCTTGACCACCGCCTCGCCGTCGCCCCTGACCACGTGATAGGTGCTGGGAGCGCCGGGCATGTTGACCATCTGGCCGGTGAACTCCACCCCCTGGTCCTGCAACCAGGCGATCGTCGCCGCCGATTCGTCGACTATGGCCCGCACCAAGCGTGCATTCGCCTTCCAGTGGCTGTACTCCATGATGCTCTTGAACGCTTCGTCGCGGCTGTAGTCGACGAAACGCTCGCGCTGCATCTGGCTCTCGACCGCGAAGGTGCCGTGGAAGAAGTTCGAGGTGCCGCCCAGAGCGCGCTGCTTCTCGAAAAGCGCCACGGAGGCGCCGCCCTCACACAGAGTCGCGGCCGCGGCCAAGCCCGTCGCCCCGGAACCGGCCACCACCACGTCGACCTGTGCTGGTATCGCCATCGCCACGCTACGACTGCACCCCCGGCAGACCCTTGAGCCTGCCCTTGCTGATGGCCCAGAAATCATCGATGGAAGCATAGTAGTCCAACTTGCGACCCTCGGCCTGCTCCCGCTCGGCCACCTTCTGCCGGTGAAAGTCCTTGACGTCCTCGGGGATGGGAAGGTTACCGAACTCCAGATAGCGGCAGGCGCCGTTCTTGTCGCGGATGCCGAGCACCTTGTCCTGGGCATGGATGTTGATGGACATGGGCGAGTCGAGCACGCCCGCCTCCACCGCCTTCACTGTGCCGACGGCGATGTCGCCCGCTCCCAGTTCGATCACCTTGTCGAGGATGGCCGTGACCTCCGCGGTGCAGACCTCTTCTTCTTGGCGAACGGCCGCGTTGTCGATGTCGAAATCCTGACCCTTCATCACCCCGAAGATCCACTGGGCGGCCAGGTAGCTCTGGCGATGGGAATCCATGCTGGGGACACCCGCCGCCTCGTCCACCGTCTTCACCGAGCAGACGTCGAGCCGCCCCAGAGCCGCCGTCATGGCCGTATAGCCGATGTAGCCGAAAGCGCTGCCCAGGTCTTGCGGGAAGGGGAAGAGCGGTGACTGGCTCCCAAACACTCCGGGGATCATCACGTCGCTGTGCCCGAACTTATCTAGATAGTGGCGCAGCAGCTTGGGCAGCACCCGCATGTCGGCCAGGTCCTGGTGCAAACAGCCCTGCATGTTGACCTGGGGGAAGACGCTCTTGACGCCCTGTTCGGCGGAGACCAGCGCCTCGATGATCTGCGTGGCCATGTTGACGCTCATGGGGATGACGAAGTTGGGCAGCCAACCGTGGCAGTCGGTAGTGATGATGACGCCGTGATCGGCGTAGTAGCCGATGAGCCGGCCCGAATACTGGGCCGTCTCGATGCACTCCTCGACGGTGGCCTTCTTGTCGTAGCCGGCTATCCAGCCGAAGAAGCTGTTGGGCATGGCCGTCATGCCCGAAGCGAAGGCGATCTCGGCCACAAGCGCCTGGCCGATGCGGGACGAGCGCGGGTCGAGGGCCCCCTCCGTCGCCTCCACCACCTTGCGGTTGGTCTTCACCCCGTGGTTGATGATGGGATAGCCGTTGAGGGCCGGCTTGCCCGTCCTGATGCTCTCCTGCAGGCCCTGTTCGACCTTGTCCAGTTGCAGGTTGCGCGTGTAGCTGTCGGTGGTGAATGGGATGAGGTAGATGCCCAACTCGTTCAGCGAGCGGATGAGCGCGATCTCATCGTCCACCAGCGGGGTCCCCTGCCTGGGGAAGAGCATCATACGGCCTTCCTCATGCGCCTTCTGCAGCACCTTGTGGAAGCGCTTGCTGTCGGGCAGAGCCCGCTGATACTCCACGGCCTCCTCGAGGTCCACCTCTTTGCCGGTGGGCCAGAGGGCGAGCACCTCCTTGCGCTTCTCCATGAACACATCTTCGTCGATGCGCTGCTGCTTCACCTTGATCAAGGTCGCTCCTCCCATCTCGCGCCGCGAGATCCGTCCGGCGTCCACTCAGTCATGTAGCGCCGCTCAGTCATAGATGTAGAGTTCCTCGACCCTCTCGGGCGTAGGCACTCCGTTCTGGTCCCAACCCATGAGGGTGTAGTAGTACTTCTTGGCCTTCTCCATCTTCTCCGGGTCGAGTCCGGCCACAAACGGACCATCGGTCTTGTCTTCGAAGAAGCGAGGAGGCAGTCGGTCGTCATCCGCCGTAAGACCCTGATTGATGTTGAAGAGCCGGGCGGCGGTGAGGATGCGTTCTCCGCTGCGGATCAGCTCGGCCACACCGACGTCCCAACCGGTGACCTTGCGGAGGATCTCAACCGGTGCGTCGAAGGTCACGCCCACGTACGCCAGGTGGCACGTGAGCAGGCAGTCGTTGAGGAACTCTCGGATGTGCCCCACCTTGAACAGGGCCACCTTGCGCGGGCCGATGTCCTCGAACGGCACCGTGTCGTAGAAGCCGAGCATGGCGAAGTCCTTGATGCCGTGCTCTGCGGCGAAGAGGTCGTCGTGCACGTTGGCGCAGTGATCGGCACCGTTGGGGTTGACCATGAAACCGAGAGCAAAGGCGGGGTTGAGACGAGGTTCATGCATGCCCGGATGGACACCCTTCACCTCCACCGACAGGGCTTCGGCCCCGCGGCCGATCTTGGCCGCGGCGCGGGCCGAGCCCTCGGCCAACAAGTCGCCGATGCCCTCACGCCGGCCGATAAGCTCCACGCACTTCACCAGCGCCGGTCCGTTGCCGAAGCGCAGTTCCAGGCCTCCGGTGTCTTCAAGGGTCAGCAGACCCTTCTCGAAACACTCCATGGCGAAGGCGATGGTCGTGCTGCACGAGATGGCGTCGAGGGAGTAGGCGTTACACAACTCGTTGGCCTTGACCATGGCCTCGGGGTCGTCGACCTCAAGGTTGGTTCCCAGGCCGCACATCGACTCGTACTCAGGTCCTCCGTACTCAGGGTCGACGAAATACGGCGCGCCGGAATGTAGCCGCTTCTTGCAGCGGAGCGGGCAGTTGTAGCAACCCTCTTGAGACAGGCCCATCCTCTCTTTGAGCGCGCCGCCGTGGAGCTTCTTGATCCCCTCCGCGAACGGAGCCCCCCTCCAGTTGTGCACGGGAAGATGACCGATGGCCTCCATTCCCTCCATCTCGGGTCCCCCGGTGCCGTACTCGGGCAGCACCTGCTGCAGCCAGAACTCCTTCCAGTGCTTCTGCGTGAGCCAGGCGTTGAAGGCCTTGACGCCCTCCCGATCGAACACCCGCGGCCGGCCGGTGCCCCGCACAGCGACCGCTTTGAGGTTTTTCGAGCCCATGACCGCCCCCAGTCCTCCGCGGCCGGCGGCGTCGTAGGGGCCGTTCATGATGCAGGCGTAGGGAACCAGGTTCTCCCCGCCGGGCCCGATCATGGCCACGCGGGTCCGCGAGTCGCCCAGTTCTTCGCGTATCGCAGCCTGGGTCTCCTTGGTCTGCAGACCCCACAGCGCGCCGGCGTCGCGGATGGTGACCTCGCCATCCTTGATGTACAGGTAGACAGGCTTCTCCGCCCGGCCCTCCACGATGAGGACGTCGTAACCCGCCTTCTTCAGTTCGGCTCCCCAGGTCTCACCCACCTGGCACAGGGCGATGCCGCCGCTCAGGGGCGACTTTCCGCCCACGCCGTTGCGGCCGGTCGCATAGACCGGCGTGCCCGCGACGGGGCTGAGGGCGAACACCAGCTTGTTCTCGGGGCCGAGCGCGTCGACCCCTGCCGGCACCTCGGTGAGCAGGATCTGCGCGATCAGTCCCGATCCACCCAGCCACTTGCGGTAGTAGCGCTCGTCCCGCTCCTCCAGAGAGGTCTCCCCGCTGGAGAGGTCCACCCGCAGTATCTTGCAGGTCATGCCGCTCCAGGGCTTCTCGATCGTCTTCTCGTCCGTCATGCTTTCACCTTATCCAGCCTGATTTGGGAGCGGCAGCCCCCCGGATACGGGAAGGACCGCGCCGGTGACGTACGACGACATGTCCGAGACGAGGAACAACGCGGCTTTGGCGACATCCTCCGGCTCACCCATGCGGCCCAGGGGCGCCATTCCGCCGATCATGGCGAAGAAAGCAGCGGTCTCTTCAGGGGTCTTCGATTCCACGATCTCGTCGAAGAACGGCGTGCGGACGGGACCCGGCATGATGGCGTTGACGTAGATGTTGTGCGGCCCAAGCTCGGCCGCCATGTCGTAGGTGAGCCCCAGCACTCCCGCCTTGGCTGCGTGATAGTGCGGGTGTGGGGACGGCGGACTGATGGCACCCAGCGACGACATGTTGAGGATCTTGCCGTAGCCGTTGGCCTTGAGGTGGGGCACGACTTCCTTGCTGCAGAGGAAGACGGCCTTGAGGTTGAGGTCCACGACGCGGTCCCAGGCTTCCTCGCTGAGGACGCTCAGGTTGGTCGGCTTGCCGTGCGCACCCACGACGGCCCCGGCGTTGTTGACCAGGATGTCGATCTTGCCGAAGGCCGCGACCGTAGCCGCCACCATCTCCTTCACCTGGACGGGGTCCGTGACGTCGCACTTGACCACCAGACCCTGGCCGCCGGCCGCCTGGACCGCGCGCAGGGTCTCGTCGGCCTGCGCCGTGTCGATATCGGCTATGGTCACGCGGGCGCCCTCCTGCGCAAAAAGCACGCACATGGCCCGGCCCATCCCTTTCGCCGCCCCCGTGACGATGGCCACCCGATCTTCTAGCAACATCAATGCCTCCCCTTACCGGCCGACAGCGCCCGCATGGCGGCGCTTGTCGGGCTTTCTTGCCTCGCTCAGAGCCGTAGCTCGATATCCCACAGGTAGTCGTCCCCGCGGCGGGCTATCTCCGTAGACAACCGCGCGCCGCAGCCCGGGCAGAAGAACTCCCTGAAGCACATCTTGTCCATCATCTCGGGCGCGAAGGAGGCATAGCCGGGGCCGACAGAATCGACGGCGCCCTCGCTCACCGAGCAGGAATCCTTGAAATTCTGGTCCAGCGGCCCCAAGTCCCGACCACACACGCAGGCGTAGCGGGCACCGGCCGGTGTGCGCACAGTCCGGAGCGCGTCGCTTATGGTCCTGCCAGGGGAGCTGTCGAGCGGCCCCGCGCCGGCTCCAGCCTCCTTCGGCGGCGTGCTGCCGAGCAGTCGTCTCCGTCTGCGCCCCGCCCGTTCCTCCACCGTCCTCTGCTCGTCGACCGCACCCGTCTCGTCGACGATCACCCCATAGACCTCGAGCGCGTCCGCCGCGCTGGTCTTGCCCTCCGACACGTCCCAGGCTACCGCCTCGGAGTCGCGGTCGAGTGGGTCGCCATAGCCGGCGAAGTTGGGCAGGTTCAGCGTCCACACCGAGGTCTGCTCCAACTCGATGGGCTTGCCCTTCCAGTAGAGAGGCAGCTCCTGGCCCTCGATGCCGTCGAAGTCCTGGGGAACGGTGCCGGCGCTCAACCGGGCGCGCACGTCCGAATCCCGTTTGAGCCGGAAGAAGGCCCGGCCCCCTGGATTGCCACCCAGGAGCCCCTGGCACTTGGCGAAGCTCTCGTTGTTGTACACCTGCGTGTCCAGGCTGTCGGTGCCGTGCAGGATCCAGGCTTCTTCGGCGGCGACCCCGCTCCGGTAGCGGCCGGCGCCGGCGGCGCCGGCCCGGTTCTCCCTGCGGTACAGGGTGAGCACCGGCCAGGACATCTCGTTGTCCTCCACGTTGGAGGCCTCCATACCCGGAACCCAGTAGATGCCCCCCGTGTCTATGCCGTCGCGGCTCGTGGAGGCCGGGACGGCACCAGGTGCCATCCCGGAATGCATGGCCATGAAGAACTGCCCGTGCTGATTGATGCCGTTGAAGATCCACCCACCGTAGGCATGGACGTCGGCGATGCCGATGGCCTTGTCTCGCAGCGGGGGATCTGCGCAGGCCACCATCTTGGCCGTCGCCCCCGTCGCCGTGGCCACGACCATGGGCATGTTGCACACTCCCGCGCCGCTCACGGGAGCCGGGTAGTCCGCGCAGGTGATGGTGCCGGGGACCGGACGGAACTTCACCCGGCGGCTGAGACCGCCGCAGACACCACCCAGGTCGTAGGCGAGCATGAGCGTCAGCGGGGCCAGCACGCCGCCCACGAAGCCGGCATAGGTGTTGTTGATGGCGCCCACCTGGGGCGAGGTCCCCTCGTTATCCACGTAGAGGTAGTCGCCTTCCTTGGTGATGTTCACCTGGCTCACGTAGATGCCCGTGTCGCCGGGGAGCGCCGCCTCCGTGTAGATGCGCTCCGACCAGCGTCCGTCGGGGATCATCTGCAGTTTCTCGAGAAAGGCCCGCTCGCTGGCGTCCAGGGTCTTCTTCATGACGGCTTTCACGGTCTTGGCCCCATAGCGCTCAAGCAGCTTGAGGATGCGCTGTCGAGAAACGGTCAGACCGGCGAGCGCCGCGTGCAGGTCCATGGCCACGGTGGCCGGCACTCGCGACTGGCGCAGGAAGAGTTGTTCCATGTCCGCACGGAGAGTGCCCCTCTCCACCAGCTTCATGGGCGGGAAGAGAGGCGGGTCCTCCCAGATGGTCTGAGAACTCAGGCAGAAGCTTCCCGGGGCCGGACCGCCAACGTCGCTGTAGTGCACCGAGTTGGCCACCCAGCAGAAGAGCTCGTCCTCCCAGAACACCGGAGAGGTCAGTTCGGTGTCCTGCTGATGCGAGCTCCCCACATACGGGTCGCTGCACAGGAACACGTCGCCGTCGTCGATCCCAGGAGACTCGCTGCGGTTCTCGAGCACCCACTTGGTCATGATGCCCAGAGTGTTGGCCAGATACATGAGGTAGGGACCCATGAACATCACGTCGCCGGTCTCGGTGAGGATGGCGCACTGGAAGTCGCGATTGATCATGGTGATGGGCGAGATGCTGAGCTTCTGGATGGTGTGGCCGTTCTCCAGGTTGATGTTCTGCAGGCTGTTACGGATGACCTCGTAGGAGATGGGATCCACTTCGGGATCCTCCGCGGTCTGCAGGCGCAGCCTCGGGCTGATGGAGAGCACCTCGGGCGGGGCGTAGCCGCGGGCGATGCCGTCCCAGAGCACGTCCGCCGCCATGGGCGCGTTCCGAGCTTCGGCCGTCATCAGCGCCGGCCCCCCTGAACAGACGGCTCCAGATCGACGAGGTTCGCTTCGTCGTCGGGGCGGATGTGCCCCGTGGGGCGCTCGAGGCTCAGCACGAAGTTGCCAAAGGGATCGCACTCGAGCGACTGGTCCACCCCCACGGCGATGGAGGTGTAGGGTAGCTCCACCACCGCCGGTCCCAGAACGCGGTGACCGAAGCGCAGTTCCCGGCCGTCGTAGACCTCGCTCTCCAGGCGCTCCATGCGGTCGGGCCAGAAGATCTCTCTCGATCCCAGGCGGCCGGCTTCGGCGGCCGGCTTCTCGATGGCCCGTTCGGCCGCTTGAGCGGGTCGCTGCAACCTGACGACGGCGCGCACCCTCGTGGTTATCAGTTCCACACCTTGCGAGACCACACCGGCTCCGTGGCCGTACAGCGCGTCATACATGGAGCGGAAGTCGTTCACCACCCGCTCGAGAGCGGCGGAGGTCAACTCGCCGGAAGGCATGCGCACCAGCAGGCTGTGCAGCCACTGACCGCTGTAGCGCATGAGCCCGAAGCGCTCCATCTCCACCTCTTCGGCCGACTTGCCCATCTCCAACATGGAGACAAGAGCCTGCTTCTCCAGTCCCGCCAGAAGAACGTTGAGTTCGTCCACCGGGAGGGGGGCGAAGAAGAGCCCCTCCTTCTCCACGTTCAGCACGAGATTGGACGTGGAGCAGCCGTAGGCCGAAAGCGTGGAGGCGCCGTTGCCCAGCGGTACGACTACGCCCTTCACGCCCAACTCCTTGGCGTAGGCGAAGGCGTGCAGGGGGCCGGCCCCACCGTAGGCGTACACCACGAAATCGCGGGGGTCATATCCCCGTACCACCGTCTGCTGTCTGATGAGCTCCGCCGCCCGCGCGTTGTTGATGCGCAGGATCCCGGCAGCCGTCTCGTCGGCGCTCAAGCCCACCTGTTCCCCCAGGGCCGCCATGGCCGCCAGGGCGGCCCCACGGTCGAGAGGCATGCGACCTCCCAGGAACCCGTCGGCGGAAAGCAGCCCCAAGACCACGTCGGCGTCGGTGACCGTCGGCTCGGTGCCTCCGCGCCGATAGCAGACCGGCCCGGGAGAGGCTCCGGCGCTCTCCGGTCCCACGCGGACCGAGCGGCTGTGCGGATCGACACGGGCCAGGCTTCCCCCGCCGCAGGCGATGGAGGTGGTCTCCAGTTGGGGCAACTTGTAGCGGTACTGATCGATGATGTGCTCTTCGCCCACCAGGGGCTCTCCGTCGATGATGAGCCCCACCTCGAAGGACGTCCCGCCCATGTCGGTGGCGATGATGTGGCTGTGGCCGAGCTGTCGGGCCAGAGACAGCGAGCCCATGATCCCTCCCACCGGGCCCGATCCCAGAGACGTGAGCGGTGTTTCCACAGCCTTGTTCGCCGGCAGCACCCCGCCCGACACCTGCATGATGAGCAAAGGATGCCTGAGACCGGCGTCCTTCAGCCGATCCGCCGCCCGACGGAAGTAGGCTGCCGATGCAGGGGCGATGTAGCTGTTCATGACCGTGGCCACGGTGCGCTCGTATTCGCCCATGCGGGGCGCTATCCGGTGCGAACAGGAAACGTACACGTCGGGAAAGACCTCGCGGATGATCTCCAGGGCGCGCAACTCGTGGGCAGGGTTCTTGAACGACCAGAGGAAGGCGATGGCGATAGCCGTGACTCCGGCTTCCTCCACTAGACTGCGAGCGGCCGCCTCCACCGTCGCCTCATCCAGGGGCACGATCTCTCGCCCCGAGCAGTCGATCCGCTCGTCGATCTCCCTGATCAGACCGCGGGGCACCAGCGGAGCCGGCTTCTGCGTAGCCTGAGGATGGAAGAGCATGTCCAGCTCCAGCCCCGCCGTCCGTCCCGTCCCACGCATGATGAGGATGGAATCCCCATGTCCCGCGGTCGCGAGGAGGCCGGTCCGGGCCCCCCGCCTCTCCACCAGCAGATTGGTGCCCACTGTCGTTCCGAGGCTGAAGCGCTCGGTCGAGGCGATCAGATCGGGCACGTCGGTCCCGCAGTCCTGTGCCAGCGCGGACAGAGCGTCGAACATACCCACCGCGAAGTCGTCCTTGGTGGTGGCGGCCTTGGCAAAATAGAGGCGGCCGACGTCGTCCATGGCGGCGCAGTCGGTGAACGTGCCTCCCCCGTCGACTCCGATGTAATAGCCCACCGATCAGCCCTTTCGCTCTAGATCGCGGCTCGTATCAGCTCTTGAACGTCTTCCAACTCTTCGAGCCTCGCGATGCTCTCCACCAGCCGCCGTGCGCTTGCCTCCGAGATGGGCTGCCCGGCGTGAGCGAGGCAGTCGCCGAATTTGCGCTCCACGTCGGCGAAGGAGAGAGGTCGCGACGGAGTGCCGGTAGGCAGATCGACCTGTTCTGTGAAGACCGCGCCGTCGCGCATGGTCACAGTCACGCGGGCAGGCTCGATGCCGACGTCTCCGCGATCGAGGTCGTGGTCGACCTCCACTGAGATCTTCGCCGTCACCTCCAGGATGTCGGCGCTCTCGATGGCCTCTTGGGTGAAGTCGTCCAAGCCGGCCCGTCGCCGCGCGATCGCGGTGGCCACGCCCCACACGATGCTGAACTGGGAGTCCACGAACGTGCGCGGCCGGGCCTTGGCCTCGAACGGCGTCGCCAGCAGGTAGTTGGTGCCCTCGCCGCAGTTGATGAGGATACCCTCGACGTCCTGCGGACGGATATCGTGCTTGGCGACCAGCCCCAGCCCCGCATCGATGAAGGGGTGCACTCCCCTGCAGCAGGGGTAGGGCTTGATGGACACGTTGACGCTCTCGAAGCGCTTGCCCAGATCGCCGATCAAGGCCTCGCGCGAGTAGCGCCCCTGATGGTAGACCTGATAGATCCCTGACTTGCCCTCCAGGGAGTTGCGCGCGCCGGTGATGCCCCGCTTGGCCATGAGGGCCGAAGCAATGCCGCCCCGTACGGCCATCCCGGGACCCATCCTCTTGGTGAGGGCGCCGTCCTTGACACACTGCCCGTTGCCCGACGATTGGTGATAGCCGATGCCGATGGCGTTGGTGAGGCCGGCAGCGTCCAGACCCAGCAGGCGGCCGGCCACGGCGGCCGCGGTCATGTACCCGTACAGCGTGGTGAGATGCCAGCCGTACTGGTGGATGTTCTCGCCCGGCCTGGTCGCCAGGCCCAGGCGGCAGATGAAGTCGCTGCCGAGCGCCACGGCAGTGATGAACTCCTCTCCGCTCACCCCGCCCAAGTACTCGGCCATTGCCAAGGCGGTGGGGATGGCCACCACGCCCGGGTGCATGATTGCGTCCTCGTGGACGTCGTCGAAGTCGAGGGAGTGGGCCATGGTGGCGTTCACCTGGGCCGCGTTCGGCGCCGGCAGCTTGTCGCCCCAGCGCAGGATGCTGCTCTGAGGCGTGCCGCCCCACTCCAGCACCATGTCCCTCATCTCGGCCACTCCGGCCTCCAGGGAACCGCCCAGAGCCACACCGAAGAAGTCGAGCACCTGGTTCCTGGTCGCGGCTACCACGTCCTGCGGGAGATCCTGGAAGGTGAGGTCGCGGAAGTTGGCGGCAAACACCTCGGCGGCGTCGGGAACGGTGGGGGTGTCGGCCTGACTCATGGCGTCCTTTCAGATCAGCGTGTAAGTTCGAAATGCTGCAGGTTCACCGAGCGGAGTAGGGGGCCGAGCTTGTCGCCCACCTGGTTGGCCGTCGCGACCGTCCGCTCGCCTATCTCGTGTGCGCGTTCGGGGGTGAACGATCCGACGGTGATTATGAAGCCCGCCGTTCGGCGCCCTCCGGGAAAGTCTGGATCTCCCACGGTGAGCGCCGCGCTGACCGCGTTCAACCCCGACCAGGTATTCCCGATGCTCACTCCATAGCCCTGCCGCCGGCTTTCTTCGACCTGCGCGAGCAGGACGTCTCGATCGATGCCCTCTCGATCGGTCAAACCAGCCTGTAGGAGCGAGCTCCTTCCCAGACGCGTTTCGAGCTCCTCGGGTGACAGCGTGGCCAGGTAGGCCCGGCCGTGAGCACCCCAGGTGAGTGGGTAGCGGTGCCCTACGTCGACGGCGACGTACGTTCCGCCCCGGGGATACCGCCGGGCGGCGACGAACAGCGTCTCTCCCGAGATGATCCCCAGGTGAGTGTTGCAGCCCGTCTCCGCGGCCAACTCCTCCAGGTACGGGGCGGCAGCCTGCGCGAGGTCGGTGGTATTGGTGAACGCCCGCGACAGCACCAGGATGTTCGGACCCAAGCGGTAGTTCTTCGAGCGTTCGTTGCGCGTCACCAGCCCCGCATTGCGCAGCGTGTTGAGAATGGCCAACCCCTTGCTCTTGCTGATGCCGACTTCTTTGGTGAGCTGGGTGAGAGAAGCCTCGCCCCCCACCGTATCGGCCAACGCGAAGAGGAGCCGGATGGATTGGTCGACCGCCGGCACCAGCTGGAGGTAGGAATCCTTGCCGCTGTCAGCCGTGATTTCGTCCAGCTTCGGTTCAGTAGGCGGTATCGAGTTTAGTATAGCGTCCATTCCGGCCATCTTATGGAGTCCGACCGCGTCTGTCAAGCCCTGGGGACGGGAAGGACCTCATCCCAGGAACGCCCGGCGCACCGAATCGTCCGACATCATCTCGTTGATGTCGCCCTGCGCCACGATCCTGCCGACTTCGATCACGTAGCAGTGCTGCGCCACCTTGCTCACCAGTCCGGCGTTCTGCTCCACCAACAAGACGCTCACGCCACGCTGGTTGATCTCGTTGATGTTCTCGGCCAGGTTGTCGATGACGATGGGAGCCAGCCCCAGAGACGGCTCGTCCATCATCAGGAGACGGGGTCTGGACATCAGCGCCCGGCCGATGGCCAGCATCTGCTGTTCGCCTCCGCTCAGGCTCCCCGCCTGCTGCCGCAGCCTCTCCTTCAGTCTGGGGAAGAGGGCGAACACGCCTTCCAGATCCTCCGCGATCTCCTGCTTGTCCTTGCGCAGGTAAGCCCCCAGCTTGAGATTCGACGCCACTGTCATGTAGGGGAACAGCTTGCGGCTCTCGGGCACGCAGGAGATGCCCGCCTTGACGATCGCATCGGTAGCCAGGCCGTCTATCCGCTTCCCATCCATCTCGATGGTGCCCGAGCGCAGCCGCACCAACCCGTTTATCGCCTTGAGCATGGTGCTCTTGCCGGCCCCGTTCGCCCCGATGACGCTGACGACCGTCCCTTCCTCTTGGGACAGGTCGATCTCGGTGATGGCCACGGCGCCTCCGTAGCTCACCGACACCCCACTCAGTCTAAGCAACATTGGCGGCCGTCCCCAGATAGGCCTTGACGACTTCCTGGTTGTTCCTGATCTCGTCCGGCGTACCTTCGGCTATCTTGCGGCCGAAGCTGAGCACCAAGAACCGCTCGCAGATGCTCATCGCCGCGCGCATGTTGTGCTCGATCAAGAGCACTGTGAGTCCGCTCTCCCACAGCCGGCGGACCAAAGCTATGGTCTCGTCCACCTCAGTCATGTTCATGCCGGCGAGCGGTTCGTCGAGCAGCAGGAGCTTGGGCTCGCAGGCGAGGGCCATGGCGATACCCAACATGCGCTTGTGACCGTGCGGCAGCGACCCCGCCGTCACTTTCGCCAGGCGCTGGATACCGACCAGTTCCAGTATCTCCTCCGACCTCTCTCGGATGGCGCTCTCCCTGCGCCGGGAGCCCGGCGTATGGAGCACCGTCTGCCAGAAGTTGATGCCGGAGTTCAGGTGCGCAGCGAGCCGTAGGTTGTCGAGCACCGTGAAGTCGGCGAACACGTTGTCCTGTTGGAAGCTGCGCACCACGCCTCTTGCCGCGACGTAGTGCGGCTTCTTGCCCGTCAAGTTCCTTCCTTCGAAGCTCACCCGGCCCTCACTGGGCACGATGTAGCCCGTGAGAAGGTTGAAGAAGGTGGTCTTCCCTGCCCCGTTCGGCCCGATGAGTCCCACGAGCTCGCCCGGCTGGATGCTCATGTCTACCGCATTGACCGCGGCCAGCCCTCCGAAGTTCTTGGTCAGACCCTCAACCAGCAACATCGGATTGCTCTTTCACTCGTTTGCCAAAGGCCCTCCTCAATCTGGCGGGCAACCCCACCAGTCCCTCGGGCATGAGGAAGATGATGACCATGAGGATGGCTGCGAAGCAGGAGGGGCATGTAGGATTCGAGCGGCCGCGCCACCTCGGGTACGAGGGTCAGAAAGGCCGCCCCGATGATGGGGCCCAGGAGAGCTGCCCGCCCCACCCACGATCATGTAGATGAGTATGTAGATGGTGTAGCAGGAAGCTGAAGGCCGTGGGATCCAGGGTGGAGATGTACTGGGCGTAGAAAGCGCCGATGATGCCCGCGAAGAAGCCCCCCAGGGTGAAGGCCAGCACCTTGTAGGTGGTGGTGTTCACGCCCACGCTCTCGGCCAGCGAGTCGGCCTGCTGTATCCCCCGGAAGGTCAGTCCGACTCGGGAGTGCTCGATGGCCCACATGATGCCGAGCGACACGACGGCTATGCCGAGGATGAGGAAGTAGAAGGAGGGCTTCGACTTGAACACGATGCCCAGGAACCCGTCGGGCCGGGGGATGCCGTAAAGGCCGCTGGCTCCGCCGGTCAGGCTGCGCCACTGCTGGACGGTCAGAACGATTATCTGCACGAAGAAGATGCTGACCATCGTGAAGTAGATACCCTTGAGCCGCGTGAACGGGAAACCGATCAGAAAGGAGACTACGGCGGCGAGAGCGCCCCCTGCCACGAGCGCCAGCCAGCTGGAGGTGTCGAGTTTCATCACCAGGAGCGCAGCCGTGTAGGCCCCCAGTGTCACCATCCCCCCGTGAGCCAGGGAGAGCTGCCCGGACAGGTTGATGAGGCGCAGACTGGAGGCAAGCACTATGTTCATCATCATCACGATGAACAGGTGCAGGAGATACTGGCCCTGCACGACGACGCCCACCAGAACGAGTACCACCAGCAGCGCGATGGCTACGCCCAGCTGGGCTCCCCCTTTCCTATTCATGGCCCCAGAGCCCCCGTGGCCGGAAGAGCAGGATGAGGATGACGATCCCAAAGCCGATGAGGCTGGCCAGATAGGTAGTGGTGAAGACGGGGACGATGCCGTCGATGAGCCCGATGATGAGGCCACCCAGCACGGCACCCGGGATGCTTCCCAGCCCGCCCAGGATGATGACGGCGATGCCCTTCATCAGCACCGCGCCCCCCATCGTCGGGGTGAGCGTGAAGAGGGCGCCCACAGAGCTCCGGCTACACCCGCCATCGCGCAGCCGACGAACATGGCGATGGCCGACAGGCGGTTTATGTTGATGCCCTGCAGCGCCGCCCCTTCCCGGTCCTGGGAGATGGCGAGCATGGCTTGACCGTTCTTGCCGATCTTGATGAACAAGAAGAGCGCCGTCACCAGCACGAAGCCGGCGATGATGATGATCACCCTCTCCATGGAGAGAGCGAGGTTTCCCACGGTGACCACACTCTCAAAGGGACTGTCGTAGGACTTCGGGGTCCCCCCGGCGATGGCGAGCACGACGTTCTGGAACACCAGCATCAAGCCTATGGATAGGACAAGGGCCTGATCGGGCTTTCCTCGGAACGGACGGAAGAAGAAACGCTCCAGAAAGATACCGAGGATGCCCACGGCCAGCACGGCGATGACGAAGGCCGCGTAGAAGCTGATGCCTACGCTCGCCGTGAAGTAGTAGACGAAGTAGGCGGCGATCATGTAGACCTCGCCGTGAGCGAGTTGCACGATGTTCATGATGCTCATCAGGAGCGCAAGACCGAGGGCGACCAGTATGTAGATACCGGCCGAGGTCAGCCCGTTCAGGACTCCCTGCAGAATGCTAGCGTCGCCCAATCGACCCCTCCGTCACTAGACCGGTCACTAGACCCTTTGTGCGCCCCCGAGCTCCTACTTGAGTGGGGGTGGAGAGCAGGCCGGGTCGGGCCGGCTCTCCACCCGCGCAATGCTCGCACGGTCACCGGGCGCGACCCCGGCAACCGCGTTGTCTGCTATTGGACGAACTCGAAGGTGATCTTGCCGTCTTTGTAGGCCGACATGAGTAGAGGCTTGAGGCCACAGTGGTTGTTGCCGTACACCTCGGTGTGTGACCCCCAGGCACCCGGTCCGTAGATGGTGTCGAAGCTCGTCATCTTCCCGGAGTCGATGTAGGCCTGAACCTGTTCGGTGTCGATGCTACCGGCGCCCGTCATGGCCTGTCCCAGGACGGTGAAGGTGTCGAGCAGGTGCAGGCTGTCCATCTCGAAGCTGGTCCCCTGCTCCTTGACAAGGGCACCAAGCTCTTTGACGAGAGGCAGCATCTGGTCGCTGTTGACATCCGGAGCCGCGTTGAGGATATCGGTCGCGTATTCGGGTTTCAGCATGGCAAGGACGATGTTCGGATCGCCGGCGCAGCAGGGCGCGAAGATGGGGCCTGTGAACCCGAGCTCCCGGGATTGGTTGATGATGGCCGAGGTCCACGGCGGGATGCCGTAGACGACGTCGATCGCGTCCGGATTGGCAGCCAGGGCCTTGTTGAGGATGGGATAGAAGTCCTCTGTCCCGATGGGGTATAGCTCGAAGTACACCTCTTCCAGGCCATGCGCTGCGACGGAGGCTTTCAAAAGCTCGATGTAGGTGGCGCCGCCTGGGTCGTCAGGCGCGATGATGGCTACCTTCTTGACGTTCGGGTACTTCTCGAGGGCGTAGTCGTAGAAGGGATCGATGTTCTCCACGCCCGAGTTTGAGAAGAACATGAAGGGGTTGTCCGGATTGACTTCGATGTTGCCCGCTCCGAACGACTTGATGCGTATGATCTTGTTCTCTTCGCACAGTGGCGCGATGGCCAGGTTGTTCGGCATGAACATCGGAGCATAGAGATACTTGACATCGTCTTCGATCAGCTTGTTGATGGCCGTCATGGCGCCTTCGGTCGTCGACTGATCGTCGTAGGCCACGATCTCGACGTTGTAGGTGTCGGCGCCGACCTTGATGCCGCCCTTGGAGTTGATGAGTTCCTGGACCGGACCCACCGAGTCGTAGATGGCCTTGAAGCCAGGAGCCATGACGCCCGTCAGCGACGTGATCACGCCCATCTTGAGGGTCTTGGTTTCGCCAGCTGCCGCCGTAGTATCGCTGCTGGGAGCGGCGGTAGTATCGCTGCTCGGCGCCGCCGTGGTGTCGCTGCTCGGTGCGGCGGTGGTCTCCGGCGCAGCGGTGGTCTCGGTGGCTTCATCGCCGCCGCAGGCCACGGCTAGCCCGCCTACCGCCAGAAGCAATACGAGCAGCCCCACCACCAGAAGTCGTTTCCTCATCACACATTCCTCCCTTTCCTGCCTCAGTTGCTTGGTCAACCCTGCGCCTTGAATGCCCGAAGGCTCACGTTAGTTCCCCCGACTTCCTGCTTGGTCAGTGGACACACCTCCTTCTGGCGCTGCGACGTTGAGCGGGGTCCGCACCCACGGCGAAGTGAAACGGCGATAGTCTGGTGGGGACACGAAGAGCAGCGGCGCACAGAGTTCGGGGTGCCGACACGAAGGACGAGGACAGCCGTCCCGTTCTCGACTGCCGACCCGTATAGGTCCTGTGCTCGGCTTCCATATGGACCATCCTTGCCGCCGCTGAGGCGCTGACGTCCGGGTCCTCGTCCAGGTCTATCCTGTGCCGCGAGAGTTATGTATACTGAACCTAGTTCAGTCCTCCCGGATAATGCCAAGCTTACGACGGCGCAGGACGTGTTGTCAAACGTCTTCTTGGAAGTCGGGCGACAGAGGGTCGCAGTGCCGCGCGGCGAGCCGGTATTGGGCAAAGCGCCCGGGCCCGGGGACTTGCTGCGTGCCTGGGGGGAGCATCATGAGCGGAACGACATCCGAGTTGAGCCGGCTTCGCTGGCGAGTGCTGGTAGTAGCCTCCATCGGGTTGTTCGTGGCCTCGCTCGATTCGAGCATCTTGGCCGTCGCCCTCCCTACGATTTCCGCCGATCTGCAGCTGAACTTCAGCGAGGCCCTCTGGGTGCAGACCTCCTACATCCTCATCGTCACCATCCTCCTCATTCCCGCCGGCAGGTGGGGGGAGAAGTGGGGTCTCTACCGGACTTACTGGCTTGGCGTGCTGCTCTTCGGTGTCTTCTCCGTGTTGGTGGCCTTTGCATTCAACGGCGCGTTCCTCATCGCCGGTCGGGTGTTGCAGGGGATAGGGGGAGCCATGATCCTCGCCACCAGCGCGGCCATCGTCACCGCGGCCTTCCCGCCCCAGGAGCGCGGCCGAGCCCTCGGCCTGAACATGATGGCCGTCACCCTGGGTCTGACCATGGGTCCGCCGCTGGGGGGCTTCATCGTCACCCACCTGGGCTGGCCATGGATCTTCCTCGTCAAAGTTCCGATCGCCCTGGCCACGCTGGTGATGGGGTGGCATCTTCTGGGCTCGGAACGTCGGGACAGACTGGCGGCTTCACGCGATCGAGGGCGCCCGTCCGTGCATATAGACGTGCGCGGGGCGGCTCTGCTGGGGCTGTTCCTGGTGCTACTGTTCGTGCCCCTGATCTTCTCACCCCTCTGGGGGTGGGACGACTGGCGGACCATCGGACTTCTGTTGGGCAGCGTAGTCGTCGGCACGCTGTTCGTAGTCCTTGAGGACAGGACGTCGGACCCCATCCTCGATCTCAACATGTTCCGGCGCAGCCGCGTGTTCACGGCGGCCAACGCCGCCTCCCTCCTCTATCAAGCGGCCGCGTACGGGGTCATGATCTTCACAGCGGTCTTTCTGGTCGTAGCCCAGGGCAGATCGGCGCAGGAGGCGGGACTGATCCTCCTCGTCCAGCCGTTGGTGATGACCATCGTCACCCCGGTGGCCGGCCGGCTCTCCGATCGCTACGGATCGCGGGGGCTTTCGGCGCTCGGCATGGTGGTGACGGCCTGCGCCATGCTGCAACTGGCCTTCCTCTCCCTCTCGGCTTCCACCTGGCAGATCGTGGGCGCCCTTGCCACCCTGGGGTTGGGACTCTCTATCTTCAGCACACCCAACTTCTCCGCCATCATGGGCTCGGTAGGTCGGTCGGAGCTCGGGGTCGCCTCCGGCCTCTTCGCCACCACCCGCTTCGCAGGCATGGGTGTGTCCATCGCCATCCTGGGAGCCATCGCCGCTTCGCATCTGGGCGAGGAGGGCGGCAGAGTCATCTTCCTGGGGACGAACGCCGGAGTGACCAACGCCCTGGCTTTCGCTGCCGGTTACCGGCAGGCGATGTTGGTCGGCGCGGGCATCGCCCTCATAGGAGCGCTGGTGTCCCTGGTGCGCGAGCGGCAGCCCGCGACGGCGCCCGGTCCGCAGAGCAGCGAGGCTACCTGACGGAAGCGACACAGTCCGCGCGTGTCCCGCCAAGCATCGGCGCGCCCAGCCGCGCCCGCGGGCAGCGCAACCGCCCGTTGCTTGTGTCATGATGCAACGACCGTCGTAAGACTCCAGGAGGAGCGCCACCGTGCCCATCACCGATCTGCTTGCCCGCAACGCCGCCCTCTACGCGGACGAAGTGTGCCTCGTGGAACTCAATCCCTGCAACGAAGAGAAGCGGGAAGTGACCTGGCGCGATTACGAGCTCATCGAGACCAATCCCACCATCCATTCCCGGCGAGAGATAACGTGGCGCCAGTTCGACGAGGCAGCCAACCGCTTTGCCAACCTGCTTCTCGAACGAGGCCTGGGCAAGGGAAACAAAGTCGCTCTCCTGCTCATGAACTGCCTCGAGTGGCTGCCTATCTACTTCGGCATCCTCAGGAGTGGTGCAGTCGCGGTACCCATGAACTATCGCTACACCGCCGAGGAGATCGAGTACTGCCTCAAGCTGGCCGAGGCCGACGCACTGGTGTTCGGCCCCGAGTTCATCGGCCGCATCGAGGCCATCGCCGACCGCATCCCTCAGGTCGACCCCCGCTTCTTCTTGGACGGCTCCACGCCCACCTTCGCCGAGAGCTACTGGGAGTCGGTGACCGGCGTCTCTGCGGACGCTCCGCCCGTGGAACTGGCCGATGAAGAGGACGCCGCCATCTACTTCTCCTCCGGCACCACCGGCTTTCCCAAGGCCATCCTGCACGACCATCGCAGCGTCCTCTCCGCCTGCATCGTGGAACAGAACCATCATGGGCAGACGCGCGAGGACCGCTTCCTGTGCATCCCCCCGCTCTACCACACCGGTGCCAAGATGCACTGGTTCGGCAGCCTGCTCTCCGGGAGCAGGGCCGTCCTGCTGCGTGGTGTCAGGCCGGATTGGATCCTCCGGGCCGTCTCCGATGAAGGCATCACCAATGTATGGCTCCTGGTCCCCTGGGCAAGCGACCTCCTCCACGCCATCGAAGCGGGCGAGGTGAACCTGGCCGACTACGAGCTCGACCAGTGGCAGCTCATGCACATCGGCGCCCAGCCGGTACCGCCCAGCCTCATCCACAGCTGGAAGAAGTACTTCCCCGACCACCTGTACGACACCAACTACGGCCTCAGTGAATCCATCGGCCCCGGATGCGTACACCTTGGCGTCGAGAACATCCACAAGGTAGGCGCCATCGGCAAGGCCGGACATCTGTGGGAGACCAAGATCGTCGACGAGGCCGGCGCGGTCGTGGCGCAAGGAAGCGTGGGCGAGTTGGCAGTCAAGGGCCCCGGGGTCATGAAGTGCTACTACAACGATCCCGAGGCCACTGCCGCCGTGCTCAAGGACGGCTGGCTGCTGACAGGCGACATGGCCCGCGAGGACGACGAGGGCTTCATCTATCTGGTCGATCGCAAGAAGGACGTCGTCATCACCGGCGGTGAGAATCTCTACCCCGTGCAGATAGAGGACTTTCTCCACCGCCACCCCGACATCAAGGATGTCGCCGTCATCGGCCTACCCGACGAGCGTCTGGGCGAGATCGCCGCGGCCATCATCGAGCTGAAGCGGGGCCACGCGGCGACGGAGCAAGACATCATGGAGTTCTGCTCCGGCCTCCCACGCTACAAGCGTCCGCGGAAGATCATCTTCGACAAGGTGCCCCGCAACGCCACGGGCAAGATCGAGAAGCCCAAGCTGCGCGAAAGATACGGCGCGGGCAACCTGATCGAGGAGGAGACGACCCGGTAGCAGTGCGGCAGGCCGGGCGAAGGAGGCGAGGCCGCGGGCGCGAGCGCCGCCGGGCCGACAGCGCGAAGCCCCCATGAGCGCCGCCCGGGGCGCGGAGGCGCCGCCGGCGCTCAGAACCCCAGTGCCCGAGCGTTGCCTTCGTACACCTGAGCCAGTTCCTCATGGGGCAGCCCCAATCCGTCGAGGAAGATGGTGCAGGAGTCCATCCGCTCGTAGGGGTAGTCGGAGCCGAGCAGGATCTTCTCCAGGCCGATGCCGTCGCGAGTGCAGTAGTAGGCCGGACCGAAGTAGTTGCCGCTGGTGGTCACCCAGAGGTTGTTGAGCACGTAGTGACTGGCCCACTTCTCGCTGCCCGGCCCGAACTCGGGATTCGGGGCGCCCTTCCCCTGCCGGTAGGCGCAATCGACGCGATTGACCCAGAAGGGCAGGGCTTCTCCGTAGTGCCCCAGGATCATCTTGAGGTTCGGATAGCGGTCGAACACACCGCGAACGATCATGCGCATGAAGACGTAGGCAGTCTCGGCCCCGAAACCGAAGGTGGGGCCGGCCAGCACGAAGCCGAACTCCCTCAGCTGGGGGATCATGGGAATGGCGGGATGAAGGTAGATGGGGACGTCCAGCTCTTCGCACTTGGCCAGGATGGGCCAGTACGCAGGATCATCCAGGAAAGAGTCGCCGAAGTTGGACTGCGTGTCCCACCCTTTGAAGCCCAACTCAGTGATGCAGCGCTCCAGTTCGTGAACGGCGTGCTCGACGTTCTTGGGAGCGAGCGTCGCCCAGCCACCCAGACGGTCGGGGTACCTGGCGATGGCCTCGGCTAGGACGTTGTTGGCATCTTCAGCCACCGTGACGCCCACGTCTACGGGGAGCGCTTCCACGCCCGGCGACGTGAGAGACAGATAGGCGAAGTCGATGTGGGCCTCGTCCATGGCCGCGATGCGGCCCTCGCCCAGGTCCATGATCTCCTTCTTCTTGGCGATGGAGCTCCACACTTCAGACGAGAGCCTCTCGCCGCCGTTCTCCAGCCGCGGATAGCCCTCGTTCTTCTCCAACGCCTCCAGCCAGGCCGGCGTGATGAAATGGTTCTCCAGATCGATGACTCGCGCTCTCACTGCCTCAGCTCGCCTTCAGTAACTCCTCGTATACCCTCACCAGCGCCAGGGTATCAGTCTGGCAGTAGGCGAGCAGGTCGCCGAAGATGGCCTCGCGCTCTGCGTCGCAGCATTCCCCGAAGACCGCCTGCCCGTAGCGCAGCGTAGCGACGTCCCCGTTGGGCACCGCCAGCCCCTGGTAGGAAAGATCGTCCACCAGGGCCGGCAGGACGTACTTGAGCGACGTCCGCCCATGGAAGTCGGGATGCTGCACGTGGTTGCGGACGACCTTCTCGAGGTCGAAGAGTCGCGCTTGGAGCGCCGCGATCGAGTCGGCAAGGTCGGGCAGATCGCTCGCCAAAGAGCTGAGGATGGTGTTCTCGTACGAGCTGTAGACGACGATAGGCCCGTCGCCCGGGAGCGCCGACAGCAGGCTGGTGGCGAAGGCCCTCCGCGGGTCGGTGCCGTTGGTGTGCAGGAACTCCTGGTGACCGAGGCTCCCGTCGAGAGTGTGGCACGACCACTGTACGGGCACCGCCTGGTAGGGCCGGGTACCTACGTAGACGGGAAGAGCGGCCCGGAAAGTCTCGAAATCGAGGAAGTGCATGGGCTCCTCGAGCACGCTCAACTCCGCGTCCAGCCCGGGGCCGAAGCGCGCTTCGCCCGACTGGATGACGTGGCAGACGGTCCGCTGCAGCGGGCTGAGGCCGGGATAGTCGAGGGGGACTTCACGGATGGAGCAATAGCCGTCGGCAACAAGACCGCAGAGCAGCTCGTTGCTGACGCGGGGGATCTCGGTGACGGGGAATTCGGGCAGATAGTCGTGACAGTGGCCATGGAAACGGCAGGTGTACGGCTGCTCGCAGCGCTTGCTTATCTGCACGTCCGGGCACGGGCCTACGAGCATTTGTTTCATCTGAAGGATCAGGCCCGGCACCGAGGGAAGGAACTGCTCCACCTGTGCCGTCACATCCACCAGAGTGAATAGCTGCCCAAGGTCGTGGGGGCCGCCCGGATATGCGTAGGTGTTGTTGATGTGCAGCAGGCGACAACCCGCCAGAGGGATGCCGGACTCCCGAACCACGTAGGCCTGGACGGCGAGGTCGGTGATGTGCTCGGGCTTGACCTCGGTGGACGACTTCACCTCGACCAACGTCCATGCCCCGGAGTCGTCCTTCACCACGACGTCGCTGCGCACGAGCACGCCATCGTGTTCGAACGCAGCTTCGTACAGGCAGGAGAAGCCCTCGCTGCGAAGATGTTCCGTGGTCCGCAGCGCCTCGAAGCAGTGCAGGTGGTCCTCCTCTACCAGTACGCCGCCGGGAAAGTACTCTCGCGCCAGCGCGCCGACCGTGTGACCCTGGTCGAACACGGCCTGCTGAGAATCGGTGACCTGATCAGCCAGCTGATAAGCGTGGCAGAGCAGCCATAGATGCTTGGGGCACTGCAATCCCGCCTGGAAACGGGACTTTGAGAGCCTGGGAACTCGAGCCACTGCCTTCTACCCCCCTCCTGCTTCTGTATGGTCCAAGGTTAGCAGGAGGGTCGGACAGGTCGGATCTCGGAGCCTCTAGATGATCCCCTCCACGCCCAGACGCTCGCCTCCCCTGCGGTGGGCCTCGTCCCTCTCTTCGGTGTGGGCGGGGAGCTTGCGCGGCATCTCGCGGATGTTGCGCAGCACGCGGTCGATGTGCGGCCAGGGGATCGCCACCATGGGCAGCCCCGGCGGGTGGAGGTCGTAGCCCGTCATGCCGTGACAGATGCCGGTCCAAAGGGTGTTGATCTCGCCGCTCATGTACGGATGGGTGAACAGCCAGTTGCAGCCCATGACGTATGTCATGCGGCTGGTGATCATGTCGCCCGTGTCCCATTGGGTAGCCCGCAGGATAGCCTCACCCTGGTCCATGTTGTCGCACCCGATGATGAGCACGTCGGGCTCGAAGGTGAGCTTGTCCACGGCAGCGAAGCCGGTCGCGAAGGTGGTCCCCTCGGCCAGCATGGTCACGTGGCTGTATACGCGGCGGTTGGCTCGTTCGTCGGGGTAGATGTCGAAGGCGGTGCCGATCCGCCCCCCGGCGGCCAAGGGGATCAGCGGCCCGTGACCGGTGAGGAAGATACCCGGCTCGCAGCTGTGGTTCTCGGCCGTGGCATAGAAAGCCCGCCCGCCCTGGGCTTGACGGAGCATCTGGCACCACGACATCTTGCCGTCGAGCGGCTCCAGTCCCAAGCCGTCGAGGTCGCCCTCCGCGCTGAAGAACTTGAAACCCACCGGCGCGTACTCGAAGTCGAACTGCTCCAGCACGGCGAAATCGTGCGCTTTCAGCTTCAGCCTGTTCTCGTAGTCCATCTGAGCCATGGATCCCCCTTGCTGTCGGTTGCGAAGCTTGGCCCCGGCCCCAAGGATATCGCGGCCGCACTGCTACCATAGCGTCGGACGCCACCCGAGGGAGTTAGAGACGGCCAAACAGCCCGCACAGATCCTGCTCGAGACCGACAGCCTCAGCCGCTACTACGGCCCGGTCGCGGCTCTGGAGGCCCTCGACCTCACCATCGTCGCCGGCGAGTGCGTCGCCCTCATGGGCCCGAACGGCAGCGGCAAGACCACCGCCGCCGAGTTGATCAGCGGCCTGCAGGAACCGACGGAGGGTTGGGTCAGGATCGCCGGCTTCTCTCTCGATCACGAAGCGGAGGCTCTGGCGGCGCGCAAGCACCTCAGCTACGTTCCCGACAACCCCTATCTCTATCAGGATCTGACCGTCCGCGATCACCTTCGTCTCGTCGCCGCGGCCCACGGTGTGGACGGAGAAGACCTCGTGGAGCGGTGTGACAACCTGCTTGGCTCGCTCGGCCTGGAGAAACGCGCCGACTTCTTCCCCTCCCAGCTCTCCCGCGGGATGCGGCAGAAGACCGCCATCGCGTGCGGAGTCATCCGGCCCTTCTCGGTGCTGGTGCTCGACGAGCCGACCATCGGCCTGGATCTCGCGTCGATGGACGCGCTGCAGGATCTTCTCCTGGAGTCGATCGCCGCGCGGAAGGCGGTCCTCCTCATGACCCACTCGGAGGAGTTCGCGGCCTCGGTCGCCACACGCGTCCTTCACATATCCGAGGGTCATATCCTCGATGGCTAGGATGCCGTCGCTCGGCGGCGTCCTGCTGGCTCCCGACACCTCCGGGGACGAAGCCTATTCCCCCGTAGAAGCCCGCGGCGTGCTGGCACTCCTGGCCTCGTTACGGCCCGGCCGATCCTGGATGGCCCGCGTCGAGACCCTCTACGTGTCCCTGCTCACGCTTGCCATCATCCTCGGTATGTTCTGGGGACTCTCGAAGCGGCTCGGGGCGCTACTGATAGAAGTAGCCGACTTCTACCACTTCGCCTGGGGGGCGCCGGCGATCGTGCTGGTCTTCCTCGCCGCCTTTCGCTACAGCACCGTCCAGGGTTTCGTCTCGTTCTCGGAGCCCGACTGCCTGCTGCTCCTGCCGGCTCCCTTGCGCAGGAAGGACCTGGTGCTGCCGCGGCTCGGGACGGTGGCGGTCCTCGTCGGGGCGGCGGGAGCGCTGGCCGGTGGTCTCATCGCGATCGTCTCCCCTGGGACGGCGCAATCCGGCGGTCGGATAGGCAAAGCCGCACTCGCCGGTTTCGCTTTGGGAGTCATCGTGGTGGCGGGAAGCTGGCACGTGCAGCGCCTCCGCTGGGCCACCGTGTGGGTACTCCGGCTGACGCTGCCGGCCCTCGGCCTCACCATCCTCCTCGGCTTTGCCCAGGGGGCCGGGTCGACGCTCAGGAAGGCCGTGCTCTGGTCGGGTCCCTGGGGCTGGGGCATCCTGCCGGTATCGACGGAGGGCTCCTCGTACGGGGTGATAGGCCTTGTTCTCTTGTGCGGCCTGGCGCTGGCCGCGGGAATCAGCCTCTTCCGTAGCGCCGGAGACTGTCCGATAGAGGAGTTTCGCAGCCGGGCGCGGACCCGTTCCCAGGTAGTCGCCAGCCTGCATGCCCTCGATTACCGTAGCGTCGGACTGGCGAGCAGAGGGTCGAAGGCCAGGACGGTGGCAGGCGCGCCTGCGAATCCGCCTGCCTCGACGGCAGATACTCATCGTGCCCTGGCACAGCACGGTCGCTCTGCTCCGATCTCCGGTCCGGCTCGGCTGGGGCATCATGCTGGCCGGGGCGGGCATGGTTCTTCTGGCGCTGCAACCGACCGGCCAGGGAACGCTCTGGGCCGGGGCGGTGGCGCTCTATCTGGCGGCGAGTTCTCTGCTCGAGCCCTTTCGGCTTGAAGTCGACTCCCCGGCGACGGCGCGCCTCCTTCTACCCTGGCCGTTCGACAAGATCCTGTGGCTGCATTGCCTGCTGCCCACGGCGATCGTCGTGGTGGCCGGGGCCCTGGCTGTGGCGGGCGCTACCGCGCTGGGATACGTGACCGCCGGCGCCTTTGGCACCATGATGCTGCTCGTGATCCCCCTGTCTTTGATCGTCGTGCTGGCCGCGGCCTTTTCGGCGCGGCGCGGGGGACGGGTGTCCACGAACTTGATCAACGTTGCTGCGCTCGACACCACGGGATTCAGTTTCATCCTGGTGCTGTTGCGGCTGGCGGGCTGGGCCATCCTTGCCCTGGTGGTCACTGTGGTGTCGGTGTACTTGGTGGGCCGGGCCCACTTCACTCTCGGGCTGCCGCTGCTGGAGGTCTTTGGGGGCCTGGTCGCCCTGGCCATCGGCCTGCAGCGCGCTTTCGTCGCGATGCCGCGGGCGGCGGGATAGGATGCTCTTGCTGTGGCCTGACTCCTCCGCCAGCGCTTCGACGAGCCGGCGGCTCAGACAGCGTTCGGGCACCTGCTCGCAGCTCATTCGGGCAAAGACAACCGCTCCACGGTGACCATCATCGCGGAGGTGAGGGCCTCGACCCGCGCCGCTCTCCCCTGCTGCGCGCCTTGTGGCTACCTCGTCTGCAGCTCAAGAGTCCAGGCAGTGTCGCTGGGGACCGTGTTCACCAACCTATAAGTGCCGTCCAAGTCGTTGACGGTCTTGGCCGGCGACGACGGTATGAGAGTTACCACGGCCGCCTCCTGGATGGCATCCAGGAGTGAGGTGACGTCGCTGATCTTGTCCGCGGGTACTACCGCTACGATCACCCCGTCGAGCTTGCCTGCGTCGGGCATGTCGAGCACCAGCCGGGCTTCGCCGCTTGCGGAGAAGGGCTCGCTCACCAGGATGTTGTCCATACCCTGCCACGGCTCATCGCTCGAGGTCATGGTCATGACCGTGATCCACTCCCCGTCGCCCGACGTACCGGAATCCGAGGGTGGGATGGGCGGCTCGGTGGCCGTAGTGGTCTGGGTGCCGGCGGTGGAGTCAGTGCCACCGGGTGCCGCGGTGGCCGACGCTGGAGCGGTGGATGTGGTCTGGTCGGTCGCCTGCGCCTGACTCGACGCAGTCTCTCCCGCGGTATCGGAATCGGAGCCGCTGCAGCCGGCAAGCGGCAGAGCAACGATCAACAGACAGGCTAGGATTACGAACAGCTTGCTCATGGTGGTCCTTTCCTCGGTTAGGGCTGAATGGTCGTGAGATCGAGCCGCGGAACAGACCTTCTAGCCGTCGAAAGCCAGAGACACAACGTCGGCAGCGGCCCAGCCAGCTGCGAGCCCCATCTGCCCTTCAGTCAAGACGGCCCCTGTGGGTTCACAGACCTGGGTCCCATTGACGAACATGTTCACTGTACTCCCCTGGGGCGTCACCTTCAGCTGGTTCCGAGCTGTGACCGTCGGGACGGCGCCCGAGAGGTTGTCCCTCTCCTCAGTCTTGAAGCGTGCGATTGCCTCCTTCGCCGGCGTGAGACAGGTGGCACGCACCTGATATCCGCCGATGGTGTGGCTCCGCACCCCAGATGCCACATGATGTAATATGGCATGGTAGAGTCGACACATGATCCGACCAAAGTCCTAGCGTCTTTTTTCGGAAGGTGGTCGATGATGGCCCGCATGACACGCACGCAGATCACCCTCGAGGAGGCGGAGTACTGCTTTCTGAAGACCCAAGCCACCGCTAGTGGGATCAGCCTCTCGGCGGTCGTGCGTAGCTTGGTGAGAGAACGTATGGATCGCGCTGCCGCCGACGCACCTCATGTGTGGGAACTGGCCGGCCTGATCACCCAGAGTGACTTCTCCGGCAAGGATCACGATGCGATCCTCTACGGTGAGCCGGCCTCGGAGCCAAGCCCCGAGTGAACGCGAAACCACTCTTTGTCGACACCTCCGGTTGGTACGACCTACTGTTTTCCGGCTCTCCGAGCCACGCGGAGATCCTTGAGCTCGCGAGACGACCCCATGCGCGGTTCGTCACCAGCACGTACGTACTGGACGAACTGGTCGCGCTGCTTCTCGTGCGAAGCGACCACGCCACGGCAGTGCGGGCGGGAGCACAGATCAGGAAGGCCGCCGAGGTTCGACTCGAACATCCCGACGCTGCGGAGGAACACAAGGCATGGTCGCTGTTCCTCGACCGACCTGATAAGCGGTACACCTTGACCGACTGTCTGAGTTTCGTGATGATGCGGCGCCTCGGCATCGACACAGCCGTCGCCACAGACCGGCATTTCCGTCAGGAGGGATTCGCGACGCTCCCCCGTTGACGCTCTCGCCTGGCCCACAGGAGCGTCGGATCGGTATCCCGAATACTCGCGCCGCCTCGTCCATCGCCTGGTCCGCTGCTTCGATATTGCCGGCGCGGGGATCTCAGGGTGCCAGGATGGAGGACAAGCGAAGAAGTCCCGTGATGCTCAATCCTGCGGCTGCGCGCTCGTATACCGCCCTCGTTCGTTACGCACGCTGGGGTAACGTCCGGGCGGGCTCAAGGCCAGATGGCTGGGCTCGATGCAGTTGCGATGGCCGCAACTTGAGGTGACTACGGAGCCGTCGGGGATGGGGCCGTTGCTCTCCTCCCAGATGAGGCGCTTGAGGTAGACGGTCTTCCCCTCGTGCTTGCCGGCGGGATAGCCGTTGGCCAGGGCCCCGGTCCACAGCGTGTGACCATCAGTCGTCTGGACGGTCTTCTTGAGTTGCCGCGGCGTCAGCATCGCCCACCCCATCAAAGGACTACTGGTATCTCCTTGAGTGTATACCCGAGGGGGCAACGGTATCTAGTCCCTCTACCTCCCCAGCAGCCACCGGTCGAAGAAACCGACCACCCGCTGTTCGTACTCCTCCGGCTGGGCAGTGATTCCGGAGATGTGACCCGAGTCCTCCACCTGCCATATCTCTTTGGGCTCGCCTGCAGCCAGGAAGTAGATCGGGGTTCAACTCCTCCCCGCCGCCACCGTTCTCGGCATGGATGAAGAACACCGGCCGAGGCGAGATGCCTGCCGCAAGGTCCTCGAGCGAGGCCGGAGGAGCATCGCCGCTGAGCACCGCTACGGCCGCCGTCTGCACCGCCATCGCCGGGACGGCCAGCCATCCCTTGGGTCCGCGTATGAGGCTTTCCGCGACCGACCGCTCGCCCGCGCCCTCGGACACCACGGCCGCGAGGGCCTCGTTCGCGGCGGCCGCCTCGATCATCTGCTCGCCTCCCACCGACAGACCCAGCCCGCCTATCCGCCCGGGTTCGATCTCGGGACGCGATCCGAGGTAGGCCAAGGCCGCGTCGATATCCTGGCCGGAGCCCCAGCCGAAGGCGTTGGGGTCGCCCTCGCTATCGCCGTAGCCGCGCATGTCGACCATGAGCACCCCATAGCCGGGCTCGGCCAGCATGACGGCGTGGGGCACGGTCGTCTCCCGAGGAAAGGTGACCACAGCGGCGCCGTTCTCACTCGGGATGTACCAGGCGCGCAGCTCCAGTCCGTCGCGTGTGGTCAGGGTCACCTCCCTGTAGTCGGGCATCTCTTCCGCCGCCGCCACCCAGACCCGGGGCCGGTGCGTGGCGTAGGCGGCTATGCCCAGCGGCAACACCACCCAATAGGCGACAAGAAGTCCGGCGATCAGGTAGAGCACCGGCCGCAGGTAGCTCAGGCGATCTCGTTTGCGCGAGCGCCACAGTAGCTGGACTGCCAGGGCAATCAGAGCGATCCCCACCGGTATGAGAAGCAGACCGGTCATCAGACCGACCGAGAGGCCTTCCTGCACCGTCGCGGCACCGGCCAGACCACCCCAGACCAGCGCCAGCGCCCCGAAAAGAAGCGCCACGCAGGCACGAAGTCCAGGCCGCATGCGCGGATACAGCCACACGGCCGCCGCCAGCAGGACCAAGGGGATAACGGCGGCAAGGATGTGGTCCGAGCGCTCTGCGCCGGGTCGCATGGCCACGAACGAATCCACGAGGACGTTCAGGCCCATGAGGCCACCCGCCGCCCAGAAGACCACGCGTTCGCCGACCGTCACGGCCGTAGAGCGGGCCTCGTGCGCTGAGACGGTTCGATCGACGGAGGCTTCCCATCCCGGGTCGAGATGAGTAGCGGACTTGGTCATTATCGCGTCCTTATCGCCCATATGGGCTTGACGGTGGCTGACAAGGACGATGATAGGGCGCGGCGGCGGGCAAAACGCCCTGCTCCTAGATGGTTTGGCTGCTACCCGGGTGCTGGGTTGCGACCCCGGCCGAGTGGCCAGGGAGACGCCGGCCCGGTCTCCGCCTCGGCCCAGTATGATAGAAGGAGAACCTCAAGTACAACCAGCGGAGAATACCGTCATGACACACGAAGACGCGCCCAAGTACAGCGCCAAGCACCCCGCTGGCACCCCGAGCGATCCAGCGGTCGCAGACGCACTCGGCGACAGAGCCGTGGACGGCACCATCACCTGCGCGGACGCCTTCGACGTGGCCGCCGACCTGAAGGTGTCCCCCTCCGCGATTGGAAAGACCGCCGACCTGCTCGAGTATCGCATCACCAGATGCCAGCTGGGCCTGTTCGGCTTTTCCCCCCACAAGAAGATAGTGGAGCCTGCGAAGGAAGCATCAGCTGAGGTGCGCGAACAGCTGAGCCGTTTCGGCGCCGACGGGACCATAAGTTGCGCGGCGTGCTGGAAGATCGCGGACACTCTGGGCATAGAACGGATGGAGGTCGCCGCCGTCTGCGAGCTTCTTGAGTTCAAGATAGAGCCCTGTCAGCTGGGAGCCTTCTAGGAGCTCAGCCCGGCCAACTCGGCGCCCCAGGCGCGGGCCCGCTCCAGCTCGCCGTCGCGAACGGGTCCGTACTTACCCTTGAGCATGAATCCCAACGGCTTGCCGACCGCTCGGTACCCTGCCCGCTCGAGTTCTTTGAGCACGAAGGGGGCGGCACTTCCAAAGGGCCCGCGGACCTGGGTGTCGAAGGCCGCTGCGGAGCCCTGTCCCGGAGGCAGTGAGGCCAGCCAGGAGCGCAGGGCAGGATGAGAGAGGTCCGGCGGTCCGCCCTTGCCGGGGTTTCGACGGATGTTCTCTCTGCTCTCGTCGGTAGGTGGGCGAAAGGCATGAACCGGGCAGCCGGCCACCAGCAGGTCCACGCCCTCCAGGATCAGGGGCGTCGCCTCGGCGGTGGACAGGGCCCGGGCTTCCGGCCCGATGCCTTCCGCTATGGCCCGTGCGACCGTTGCCGTGTTTCCCCACAGCGACTCGTACACGACCAGAGCCTTCATGTCATCACGCTCCTTGAGGATGGGCCGTCGGCGCGAGGCCACAGCGACCGCTTGATCTACCCGCCTTACCTATATCTCGATAGCCGCCTCGAAGCCCTCGTGGACGGCGTGGTACAGGATGCGCGGACTGCGACAGTCGCCGACCACGCGCACGTCCTCAGCCACGTCGCTCAGTCTCTTGACCAGGTCGGCCCGCGGACTGAGGTCGGTGGCCACCACGACGGCGTCCGCGGGCAACATCAGCGGCTCGCCGCCGGGCCCCCGGGTCACGACGCGATCCGTGTGCACCTCGTCGAGGACGAAGGCGGAGTTCATATCAACGGCCCGCTCGGCAAGACAGTCCTCCAGCGCCATGACATCCAGGAAGTTGACCGTCTGATCCCGCTCCGAACCGCCCGGGATGCCCACGATGGTCACCTGCATCCCCTCTCGGGCCAGCGCCAACGCGGCCTCCTTTCCCATACCGCCGCTCCCCGCAACCACCACGCGGCCGCCGGGCATCTGGACGCCCAGAAGCGCCTCGCCGGCACATAGCACGTCTCCGCCGCGCAGCGGCTCGTCGGCCGCCAGCACCGCACCTTGGCAAAGGATGTTACCGCCCCGCAGAACATCGCCGGCCCAGAAGACGTTGCCCCGCTTGAGCCCCACGACGTCGGGCCACACAGGTTCCGCTCCCGCGGCCACGATCAGCACGTCCGGCGACTCCGCCGACACTCGGTCGGGTGTGCCGGCCACGCCTGCCTGCACGACCAGGGCGCCGCGCTCCACCCAGCGGTCCACCTGCACGAGGAGATAGTCGAGATAGCGTCGGTAGTCGGACTTGAACGGCGGCCCCGACGAGATCAACAGGTTGCCTCCCAGCCGTCCCTCCTTCTCGAAGAGGACCACCTCGTGCCCCCGCTCAGCCGCTGTGATGCCTGCTACCATGCCGGCCGGCCCGCCCCCGACCACCACCACCTTCTTCCGCACGGCCGCGGATGGAAGGCAGCGATAGTAATCCTCGCGCACGCTGCGGGGATTGACCGTGCACCGCACCTGGTTCATATGGACACCGCGCGCCAGACAGGTGTTGCAGCGGATGCAGGGGATGATCTCGTCCTTCTTCCCCCTGAAAGTCTTGTTGGGAAGTTGGGGGTCGGCCAGCAGGGCGCGGCACATGGCGACGAGGTCGGCCTTGCCCGCGGCTACCCACTCGCCGCCCTCCTCCAGGTCCATGATGGCGCCCACAACCGCAACGGGCTTGGTGACCGCCCGCTTGATGGCCGCAGCCCGCTCCACGTTCTCGCCGTGAGGCAGGTAGACCGAGGCGTGAGTGTACGGATAGGTGCGAGGCTCGGAGATCATCCCCGCGGAGACCTGAAAGCAGTCGATGCGGTCTTGCATAAGCCGCGCATACTCTACGGCGTCCTCGATCTCCAGGCCCCCAGGGACGAGGTCGCTCGCGCTCAGGCGCCACTCGATGGGGAAGTCGGCGCCGCAACGCTCCCGGACGGCGTCCACCACGCGGATCGCGAAGCGGGCGCGGTTCTCCAGGCTGCCTCCGTATTCATCGGTTCGCTTGTTGACGGCCGGAGAGACGAACTGGGAAATGAGCCAGCCGTGTCCCCCGTGGATCTGGACCATGTCGAAGCCGGCCAGCTTGGCCCGATAGGCGGCGGCCGCGAAGTGGTCGATGACCTCGTCGATCATGGCCGGCGTCATCTCTTCCACCACCTGTTCCCCGCGACGACGGTCCTCGGTGAAACGGCCTACCTGCGCGGACGGCCCGATGGGGTTGCGGCCGCCATTGAGTTCGGAGACCGCCTGACGACCGCCGTGGTTGAGCTGGATGGAGGCCAACGCGCCTCCGTCCTTTATCACCTCGGCAACGGCCGCGAGTCCGGGGATGTAGAAGTCGTCCCCAAGGTTGAGCTGAGTCGGTTGGGTGATGGCCCGGTCGGCGTCGACGGCCGTCTCGTGCACGGTGATGATCCCGGCCCCGCCCTTGGCCTGGACCCGGTAGAACTCCACCAACTCCCGGGTGACGGACTGGTCTCTGTTGCAGATACAGGTGAGCGTGGGAGCCGCCTCGATGCGGTTCTTCGCAACCAGGGGACCGATGCGAATGGGTTCGAGCAGCACTTGCCAGGGAACCGGAGGCTTCGCCGCCATGCTCAAGCCTCCTTGGCCTGGGCGGTCGGCGTCGCCGCCGCCGTCGCCGGAGGCGACGCGCCGGTCTGCCGCGGCAGCGGCACGGCAGCCACACCGGCGGCGTCGGTCACGCCAGCCGCGCCGCCCGCGAACTGCTCGTTCACCAGTCTCTTGGCCAGAGAGATTATGGTCAGCACGGGCGGCCAACCACAGGGCTCCGGAAGGACGCTCGCGTCGCACACATACAGGCCGGCTACAGAGGTCTGCAGGTCCCGGTCCAGCATCTCGTCGATGCGCACGGTCCCACCCGGGTGAGCGCCGCGCGGCGCGGCTAACTGGATGGTGGAGGTATCGCAGCCGGCCCGGCGCAGGATACTCGAGGCGATCTGCGAGCCGCGGCGCAGCATGGCCTGTTCCTTGGCACCAAAAGGCTTGGAGACGGTGCCGTCTGCCGAGATGCTGCCGGTCAGCGGATCCCGCGCCTTGGTCATGATGCTGAGGGTTCGCGGATAGCGGAGAAAGTAGCGAGGAGAGCGCGGTCCGCCCATCGCCAGCCCGAACATGTACAGCGGCCAGGGATCGATGACGTCGGTCATGATGATGCCTTCGTCCACGAGGTCCGTGGTGCCACAGGTCATGGGGATGTCGTGCGACGCTCCCTGCCAGGGAGAGATGGCCGTGGTCAGCTGCAGAGGGTCGATGAAGAAGCCACGGCCGGCGTCGCTGAAGCCGGAGGCCTGCATGATGACCGCCGTGCCGATGCCACCCGCGGAGAGGACCACCCGGTCCGCTTCAGCCTCGAACGGACCCGAGGGACCGCTGCCGCGTACGCCAGTCACCCGACCGCCGTCGCTGAGGACCGCCTCGACCTTCATGCGCGTACGCAGCCGTGCGCCCCCGCCCAATGCATCCTCCACATACTCGCGCGCGGTCCACTTGGCCCCCTTGGCGCAGCCGATCATGCACTTGGGACAGGACAGGTCGCAGAGCTCGGGATCGATGAACTTGGGCAGCGGAGCCCAGTCGAGGCCCTCCTTGCGCGCGGCTTCCTGCACGCGAAGGGCCCCCTGGCCGAGTAGACGCTCGGGCAGAGGCGCCAGGCCGAGCTCCTCCTGCGTCTCCTCCACGTACGGAGCCAGGTCGATGCCGTGGCGCTCCTTCAGCCAGGGCGGCGGAGGCAGCGCGACTCCGCAGAAGGTGACAGTGCTACCCCCCACTGTCAGCAGGCGGACCATCATGGTCCCCTCGACCGAGGTCAGCATGCCCATGCGGTCCATCATGCGGAACATCGTGGGCCAGGTGCCGATGCGCTTGTGGTAGGCCCCCCGCTCCAGCATGAGGACGTCTTCGCCGCGGCGGGCGAGCCCGCGGGCCACGGTCGCCCCGCCCGGTCCGCTGCCGACGATGATGGTGCGCGCGCTGAGCTTCTCGACGCCGGATGCCATACAGTGCTCCTTCCGGTCGCTGACGTAGGTCCGAGTCTACACCTCCAGCCGGCGCGCATGTCCCGGACCTTGCTGCTAGGCTGGCCGAGTGAACACATCCCCCGATCCTGGCACCGCCATGACCGAACGCCCCAAGGAATCCGTGTGGGACTACCCGCGCCCGCCGGCCGTTGAGCGGGTCGACCGGCATATCCGGGCGATCGTCGGCGCCCGTGCGATCGCCGACACGCGGCGGCCGATCAGAGTCCTGGAGACCAGCCACCCCCCTACCTACTACCTTCCCCCGGAGGACGTGATGGTGGAGTTCCTGGTGCCCAGTCCTCATACCAGCTTCTGTGAGTACAAGGGCACGGCGCACTACTACACCCTGATGGTGAACGGGGTCAAGCGTGAGAACGTAGCCTGGTACTATCCTTACCCCAGCCCCGGCTACGAAGAGATCGCAGGGTACATCGCATTCTACGCCTGGGCCTTCGACGAGGTGACTGTGGACGGTGAGCAGGTCACCCCGCAGCCCGGCCACTTCTACGGAGGGTGGATAACAAGCGAGATCGTAGGGCCGTTCAAGGGCAGTCCGGGCACGCTAAGCTGGTAGCCGCATCACACCCGAGCATCAGGAGGTCGCATGTCGAGCGAGTTGGTTGTTCAGGCCGTCCACCAGGGCGGGATGTGTTTCTCGACTACGGCCGGCGCGCACACCGTCTGTCTTGACTACCCGCTCGGGCCTGGCGAGACGGGTGCCGGACCCACTCCTCTGCAGATGCTGTTGAGCAGCCTGGCCGTATGCAGCGGTAGCACCCTTGTGCTGGTGCTCGAGCGGATGAAGCAGAAAGTCGCGGGCCTTCAGGTGACGGCGCGCGGACAGCGGCGTGACGAGCACCCCACGGTCCTCACCGAGATCGCCCTGGACTTCGCGCTCACCGGGTCTGACCTCGACGCCCAGAGCGTGTCACGGGCGCTCACCATAGCTGAAGAGCAGCTGTGCCCGGTGTGGGCCATGCTCAAGGGCTCGACGCCTATCACGGCCTCGTTCCACATAGAGCCGGCCGCCTCTTAAGTCGGGCCGGCGGGCGCAGCGCCGCCTAGCAGAGGTCGCGCCACTCCTGTCGCGCGAGGATGAACCGGCCCACCGGCTCCGTGCCTGCGCCCGGCTTGAGGGCGTAGGCGCTCCGCGGCTCTCCTGGGGCCACCGCCTCGGTCTGCTCGATATCGGCGTCGACGATCTGGAGTGCCTTGCCGGGACATGCGGCCACGCATGCCGGCGCGCGGCCAGCCGGTACCGTCGCCGCGCAGAGTTCGCACTTGCGCGCGAGGTTCATCGCCGGATCGAAGACTATGGCGCCGTAGGGGCAGCCCTCCACGCAGGCGCCACACCCGGTGCACTTCTCGGCCTCCACGGCCACGATCCCACTCGCCGTACGCGCGATAGCAGCTTCCGGGCATGACGCGGCGCACGCGGGACGGTCGCATTGCTGACAGGCCACCGGCAGGTAGTACATGGAAAGCTCGGGGAAGTCACCGTGAGGTCCCACCTGGACCAGACGGATGAACGACATACCGGCCGGCAGATGGTTCTCCTCCTTGCAGGCCACCACGCAGGTGAGGCAGCCGGTGCAGCGGTCGAGATCGGCTACGATGGCCCGCCTGGTCATCGCCCCTCCTCTCCCACGACCGCCGCCGGCCCCGGGGCGCTGCCGCCGGGCCTCTGGTCGGGTTTGGTGGTGCCGTAGTAGGGCGGCTCCCATACGAAGGGCGGCTCGTCCGCCTTGTAGACCCTGCAAAGCTGCGACCGCACCGCCGGCACGCCCAGCGCCGCGTCGTGCTCGTCACCGGAGACGAGGAGGTTGGCGTTGGCGCCGTCCCAACCGTAGCCCGGTAGCCCCAGCTCCTCGCAGCCCTGCCACCAGCCGTGAGCCATGGAGACCACGTCGGGAATCAGCCCCGGAGTCACCCGGGCCTGCATCCTGATCTTGCCGGTCTTGCTCTCGATCCATATCCAGTCCCCGTCGGCGATGCCGTACTCGGCCGCCGTGCGGGTGTTGATCTCCGCCTGCGGCTGCGGGAACAGTTCGCGCTGCAGAGGGTTGTTGCGGTGCTGCGAGTGGTAGTAGACGGGGAGCCGCGCGCCGGTCGTCAGCACCAACGGATAGTCGCGCGCCAGGTCCGGCGCGGAGTAGGGGCTCTGCGCGGGCTCCTCGTAGTAGGGCAACGGGTCCACACCGTGCTGGAAGGCCAGGACGCTGTAGATCTCGAGACGCCCCGTGGGAGTGGCGAACCCTACCGGGCGGCCCGTCGCAGGATCGATCCGCCGGTAGAAGTCCAGTGGCGGAGCCACAGTTCCCCGTTCCACGGCGAAGCCTGCCTGGGCCGCCTCGGCGAAATCGCGACCGCGGGCGGCCGCCGCCCACTCGCTCCACTCCTCCACGCTGCCCCAGGGCCACATCTCCGGATTCAGTCGATGGCCCAGTTCCACGTAGAACTTCTCGTCGGTCCAGCGCTCGTACAGCGGCTCGATCACTTTGTCGGGCCCCCGCTCGAAGGGCCCCAGCGCGGCCGGCAGCACGATGTCGGCCAGCGAGTTGGTGGGTGTGATGTAGAGGTCCATATCTACGAGGAAGTCCAGCGCCAGCAGGCCCTCGCGAACCGTCTGCTGGTCCTCGCACCAGCCCCCCAGCGGGTTGCCCTGCACCATCACGTAGGCCTTGATGGGATAGGGTTCGCTCCGTCTTCATGGACCGAAAAGCGTCGATCATGGAGGTCAGACCCGGCTGCAACGGATACTCGTTCAGGGCCGGTTCGTGCGGGTGGGGACCCTCCATGAGGCGGTCGAAATCGTCTCCCGGGGCGCCCCAGGGGGTCATGGTGCGCGGCCCGCCCTCGCGATGCCAGTCGCCGGCGATCCAGCGCCAGCTCGGGGTGCCCACCTCGCCGCCGGGACGGTTGATGTTGCCCGTGAGAGCCGCCAGACAGAAGTGGGACCTCAGGATGCCGAAGGTGTTTGTGTGGCCGCCCTCCAATCCCTGGATCCCGAAGCTGCCCACGTCGCAGGCACGCGGAGGGACTGCTGGCGTACAGACGCGCCGCCTGGCGGATCTTGTCGGCCGAACCGGTCCAGCAGATGCCGGCGGCCTTCTCCGGTGAGTACTGAGCCGCGCGCTCGCGCAGGACCTGAAGGACGGTCTTGCAGACCCGTCCGCCGAGATCGAAAGTCCCGAAGAGGGCCGGCTTGGTCCCCTCGTCGTCGGCCCGTCGCGGGGACCCGGTGGTCTCGTCCCACACCACGAGCGGCCGCCGGTTGCGCCTGTCGGCGACCGAATCGGGATAGGGCAGGAAGTCGCGCTTCTCGCCCTCCGAATAGACGTCGCCCTCCTTCACCAGTTCCAGGGTGTCGGCGTAGACCAGTGCCGGCCCGTTCGTCCACGCGGCCAGGAAGTCGGCGTCGTACAGACCCTCCTCAAAGATGACGTTCATCCAACTCAGCATGAGCGCTGCGTCGGACCCCGGTCGCACGGGCAGATACACATCGGCCTTGTGGGCAAGAGGATGCTCGTACCGCGGGTCGACCACGATCACCTTGGAGCCCCGCTCGACGATGTTGTCCATGACGGCATGCATCAGGAAGGCGGGATGGGCCCAGGCCTCGTTCTTGCCCCAATAGACCTGGCAGGCCGAGGCGGGGTAGTCACCCCGTAGGTGATGTCCCACCGAGAGAGTCGTCGCGGCCGCGTTCGGGCCGCGACACACATGGCTGGGAGTGAGAGTGTTCGGCGAGCCCAGCGAGTTCTTAAGGCGCAGGTGCTGGGCGACTGTGTAGCGTCCGGTGCCCTGGCCGATAGCGATGGCGTGTCCCCCGTACTCGGCCTGGATCTCCTTGAGCCGGGTCGCGATCCTGTCCAGGGCCTCGTCCCAGCTGATGCGGACCCAGCCCGGATCGGGGTCGCCTTTGGGACGCGTGCGCATGAGCGGGTAGTCGAGACGCTCCGGATGGTAGAGATTGCGGACGGTGGCGAGCCCTCTGGCACAGAGGGTCCCCTGGTTCACCGACCGGGGGTCGCCCTCCACCTTGACCACGTGGCCGTCGTGGACGTGGACGAGCATGGCGCACTGGACGTGGCACTCGTGACAACGCCCGGGGACGACACGGATGTCGCCGCCCTTTGTTTCAGCTTCACCGGCCGCCGGCTGGGACACTGGCATGGGGGCCTCATTTCGCAGGCGTTTCTACTGTTGCGGCGCGTCACCTGTCGCGCGTCACCTGGCGTCATCTAGATACTACCGCACGGCTCGCGAGGGAGAGAATGCAGTCGCATCGCCACCGCGGCGCGATTGCGCTAACCTTGAGAATGTCGAACAAAGAGGAGGGATGTATGGACGCCTATGACGTCATGCGCGAGTGGGACCGGGCGACGGGGACGGTGCCGCGCTCCAAGGAGGAGTTGGACGAGCAGGTCCCCGCTACCCTGGAGAGCGACTACGAGGAGTGGAAGTCGCGCATCGCGGCCAGTGAAGTCCGCGCGATCACCGAAGGGATGAAGGCCTGGGGCATGCCCATAGCGCCCCTGGACCCGTTCGACCAGGATCGGTTCATCGAGACGGCAGAAAGGACCTACGAGCCGCGGGAGTGACCTGAGGCTCAGCCTGAAGGTCAGGAGCCTTCTTCGAACGGCCGCTTGAACAGGAGCGTGTAGGAGATGGTCCTCTCGCCGTGGGAGGCGTTGGCCGATCTGGTGCCTTCGACCCAGACATCGGTCGGAACGACCCCCACCAACTCCCATCCGTCCCGACCCATCTCCTGCAGCCCTGCCGCAAGGGCGAGTCTCCCGCTTGGGCCGAGGCCTATCGCTTCCCATGGACCATACGTCCAGTTGTAGCTAAACTCCTCGTGGGTGCCGGTGCGGTTCATGATGATCGTCTTGTATTCCCACTTCGCCATCGTGGCCTCCTGTGCTACCCGCGAGCCGACCCATACGCGCACTGCTGCGACAATGATACGACATGAATCTGGAGGTCGAGACCATGCGTTCCACCTGGAAGCCGGCACTGGCCGTTCTGCTGCTGCTTACGTTGCTGCTCTCGGCATCGTTTGTTCTGTCTGCCTGCTCTGACGACGGTGAGACTGCCGGGACGATCGAGACGGAGACCACAGCGGCTGAGAACGGCTCTGGTTCTGAAGATGACGGCTCGTCAGGTGGGTCGTCCTCGGAAGAGGTGCCCGACCCGGGGATGCACGAGCAGGAAGACGGCACGGTGCAGGCCGTCGGCATCCTCACCTTCCGTGACCTGGAGGGAGGATTCTGGGCCGTGGTCGACACGAAGGACCCGGCAGAAGCCGCCGACGCCGACATCGTGGCCGTACTGGGCGCCAGTAACGAGATCCCCGGGCCCATCAACTCCTACGACGGCAAATACGTGAGCGTGATAGGAACCCCCCGGGACGCCAGCGTCTACCAGGCGGGTCCCTTCGTGGAGATGCAGACCATAGAGATCATCACCGGCCAGAGCACGGAGGAATAGCCGGCGCCGCAGTCGATAAAGACTCAGGTAGGCCTGTAGTGGGTAGGCCTCTCGTCAGCTTGTGATCGCCGTTCGAGGATGGTCGCCACCTTTGCCTGCAACCTCGCCCGCTCGTCCGGAGCGAGCCCGTCACGGAGGACCTCCTGGATGAGGCCGTGACCGAAGCAGCACAGTTCGGGGGCATCGTCCCAAGAAGTGATCAGCCGCGCACCGCCGGCTTCCGCCATCACCTCCGGTAGCGCCGCCGGATCCAAACCCGCCGCTTCCGCCGCGATGATCGCGCTGAACTCCCGTCCACACACGCTGCCGCTTTCCAGCCAACGCCGGCACGGTCCGGAGAGGGCGGACGTCTGCTGCAGGATGACGCTGCGCACGCCCTCGTCCCGCCCCAGGCGAGGCATGCCCGCCTCGGACCCCCCCGATCGCACTCTGAGGAGCCGCATCAGTTGAGTGAGGAAGAAGGGGTTGCCCTCCGTCTGCTGGTAGGCCTCCGTGCTCAGGTCGGCCGCGCCCGAGACCGACGGATCGAGCCCGAACAGCTCGACGAATTGGCCGACTTCGTCACGGGACAGCGGAGCCAGAGAAAGGACAAATCCCTCATCGCTGCGTGCGACCTCGGCGATGACGTCGGTGAGGAGCCGACCGGGGCCGGATTCGGGTGACCGCTCGAAAGGTCGGTAGGTGAGTAGCAGCAGCAGAGCCACGTCGCGAAGATGGCGCACGACATACTGGAGCGCCAGAAGTGAGGACGTGTCGGCCCAGTGGAGGTCTTCGAATATGAGGCAGATCCCGTTTTCGGCCGCTCTGATCCGGACCACCTCGGCCAACTCGTGGAAGAGCTGGAGGCGCGCCTGCCCTCCCTCTCGGTGAGAGGGGGCCTTTTCGGCCGCCGCCCGCCGGAACACATGCTCGACATAGCGCCGGCCTGTCTCGCGCTCCCAGGCCTCCAGAACATCGACCCAGGGCTCATAGGCGGGTCGGACCCTGCCCATGTGACAACTGCCCCACCAGACTCCAAGACCGGCTTCCGCGACGCAGCCCGAGAACTCCTCCGCCAGACGAGTCTTGCCGAGCCCGGCCTCGCCGGCCAGACCCACCACACGGACCTCACCTCTGACCGCGGCCGCCAGGGCGCTCGTCAAGGCGTCCATCTCGGCCTCCCGACCCACGAAGGGAGGGTGATCGGCGCGTATCCGGGGGGACGCCTGCCGCGCGCCGACGCCTCCCGAAAGTCCTTCGCGAAACGCTGGGGCCGGAGGTTCGGGCTCGAGCTCGGCCATACGGTAGCCGACACCCCTCACGGTCTCTATGTAGGTCCGTCCTGGCCGGGCCCGGCGGAGCTTCCTGCGCAGGTTACCGATATGGACCGTCACCACTCGCAGGTCACCGACCTCGTACCCCCATACCTGCTCCAGCAGTTGCTGCCGGCTCCAGACCCAGCCTGGACGGCGCGCCAGATGGCGCAGCAGATCGAACTCCAGGGCCGTGAGAACGAGAGGTCGACCTCCGACAACGGCAGCGTGGCGCGAGAGATCGAGAGAGAGATCTCCAACAACCAGGACGGCAACGTCACAGAGTTCGGGCAGGCGCGCTGCGAGAAGAGCCTCGACCCGGCCGGCCAGGGCACGCCGCCGAGCTTCCGGGTCATCGCTCTCCGACCCATCCAGAGTCAGCATGGGCAGACCGTGCTCCTCGGCCAGACTCCTGACCCTCTCTGAGATGGGGTGCCCCAGGAAGGGGCCGTGCGCGACCACGAGGTCGAAGGGTGACCGTTCCATGGCACGAGCCGCCGCCGGGTAGGTCGCCCGCCCAGGTCACGGCGTAGCCGGCACGCTTCAACATCCCCCCGATGGGCTCCTGGGGGTCCCGGCGCGCCACGACGAGAATATGCGTTTGCGGCGACTGCTCCACTAGCCCCCGCCCGCTCCCGGCTGCTTGGCGACACTACTATCAGTGTACGCTCAGGGAATGCGCGGCGCCACAGCCTGCCGCTCGGATACCAAGGGAGACCGCGAGGATGGCGACATCGTCCTTCAGGGAGCCGCCCGAGAAGGAAAGGACTTCATCGAGGATGACCTGGGGCAGTTGCTCGACGGCCGTCTACTCCTCCGGCGAGGAGAGCGCGCAGCCCGGACTCGCCAAAGAACTCGTCGCCCCGGCGCGCCTCGATCAGGCCGTCCGTGTAGAGGAGGAGCACGTCATCCTCCTGGAGACCGACCTCCGCCTGCCGCCAGGTGGCATCGGGAAACACACCCAGGGGAGGCGCAGGTGCACCGACCGTCTCCACCTCGCCGGAGCGGCGTCTGAGGAAGGTGCCGGGATGCCCGGCAGAGACGAAGCAGAACCGCCCTGTGTCGCTATCGAGGACGCCGAGAAACAGGCTCACAAAACCCTTCAGCTCCTTCTCAACGAGCAGTTTGTTGGTGCTCTGCAGTACCTCCTCGGGTTCGCGCTGATCGTGAGCGAAGGCGTGAACCACGTCCTTCACGAGGGTCGCGGTGCGCGCCGCGCTGATGCCATGACCGGCGACATCGCCGATGAGCACGACGATCTTGGAGTCCCTCACCGCGAACACGTCGTAGAAGTCGCCCCCGACGAGCGCCGATTCGGTGGCGGAGCGGTACAGGTGCCCGAACCGGACTCGGCCGATCTGTGAGGGGATGTGGAGAAAGGCAAGTTGGAGGGTCTCCGCTATCTCCTGCTGGGTCCTGTAGAGCCGGGCGTTCTCCTCGGCCGCCTCGCGCTGTTTCGCCTCGCTGGACCGGAGAGAGACCATGAGCTTGTCACGGTCTGCGACCGCCTGCGAAAGGCCCATCTCTCGAATTGCCGCCTCCTCTCGCACTCGGTCCGCCACGAGAGCCGCAAGTACCGACGCAACGGTCCAGAGCAAGATGGAGATGATGATCGTCGGCCAGACGACCGCCTGCCCGAAGTCCGTCAGAAGGACGATGTAGGCGATCCCTCCCGCCAGCGCGACGATGACCCCGGCGAGAGGACCGGCGGCAAGAGCCGCTCCGATGCCGACGAGCGTCGCGGCAGGCCCGGGTATCCCCAGGTAGTAGCGGGGAGAATCCAAGAGGCTCAGACCCCAGAAGATGACCACCTGCAGGAGCACCCCCGCGAGGATCACCAGGACGACCTTCCTTCTCGCCGGGCGCCGGGGGCCGACGCGCACCAGCGGGCCAGCAGAGGCATTCTCGCCCTGATGGGTCACAGTCGCATCACCTCCGCTCACGTCACCGCCTTCTGTGGTCGCCCCGTCACGGGTGTCGCCACCCCTCTTGTCCTGCTCCCCGCTTGCTTCCACTCATACTACCCGTCACCCCGCCGATGCGACAGCGCGCGGGCGGCTTCACAGCCCAGGCCACTCCTGAAGACAACTGCCCGTCGGTGGTAGCCTGAGCACGTGAAGCCACCTCTCCTCATCGTCAACCCGGCCTGCGGCTCGCGGCGTATCGCGCGCGGCATCCCGGTCGCCCTGGAGCGGGTCGAGGAAGTGCTGGGAGATGTCGTCATCCGCTTCACCGCCAGGCGAGGGCACGCTCGTGAACTGGCCCGCCAGGGAGTCGAGGAGGGTTTCTCCCTCGTGGTGGCCGTCGGCGGTGACGGGACCCTGAGCGAAGTGGCGAACGGGGTGCTGGAGGCCTCCCGGACCGGAGCGCAGGGACACGCGGAGACGCTCCCAGACCCAGACCCCGGGCCGGCCGCGCCGGACGTGGCGGTAGGCATCATCAATCTGGGCACCGGGGGCGATTTCCGACGCTCCCTGGGCATCGGCGTTGGCGTAGAGGAGTGCCTGGCGGCGCTGGCCCTGGGAAGGGAGCGGCTGGTGGACGTGGGAAGGGCCCGCTTCCACGACCGAGAGGGCACACGCACCGAGCAGTACTTCGTGAACGTCCTCTCGGCCGGGCTCGGTGGGCTGGTCGACCGCTACATCGAGAGCATGCCCACCTTCTTGGGCGGCCGCGCCGGCTACTTCCTGGCCTCGCTCCAGGCGGTGGCCGTCAGCCGCGAACAGCCCGTGCGAGCGCGGATCACGTGGCTCGACCAGACCCGGGAAGAGGTCATCCCCGCCTACCTCGTGGCCGTCTGCAACGGTCGCTGGTTCGGCGGCGGGATGGATGTGGCCCCCATGGCCTTGCCCGACGACGACCGCCTGGAAGTCATCACCGTGACTGCCCGCAGCAAGCCCTACCTGGCCAACCGGGTGCGCGGGGTCTATGCGGGGCGCCACCTGGAGGAGCCGACCGTGCACCACTTCCCGTGCCGCAAGATCGAGTTGTCGCTGGACGACGAGCGGGCCTCTCGCGGCTTTCTGCTCGACGTCGACGGAGAGGCCCTCGGTTCGCTCCCTCTGGAGATAGAGGTGCTGCCCCGGCTGCTCCGCGTACGAGCGTGAAGAAGGGTCACCGGCCCTCCCACAGCGACGCCGCGATCTCCCTCTCACCTCACTCCTGACGATGACCGTTGGTCACCCGCCCGTCCAGCATCTGGAAGACCCGGTCGCAGGTCGCCGGCTACGCCCGCATCGTGGGTCACCAGGACGAAGGTCGTGCCTGTGTCGCGGTTGATCTCGGTGCATCATCTGCGACGATCTCGGCCGGAGGCTGGCCGAATCGAGGTTACCGGTGGGCTCGTCTCCGAAGATGACCTTGGGGCCGTTGACCAGGGCACGGGCGATGGCCACCCGCTGCTGCTGACCGCCGGAGAGCTCGGTGGGCCGGTGGTCCTCCCGGTCGGCCAGTCCCACCTGGGCCAGAGCGCTCCTCGCCGCTTCGCGGGCTTCGCGCCTGCCCTTGCCGGCATACTCGGCCGCCAGCATGACGTTCTCGAGAGCCGTATAGCTCGGCACGAGGTTGAAGGTCTGGAAGATGAAGCCCACCTCGTTCGCGCCGCAGCTGGGCAAGATCGCGGCGGCTTAGGTCTGTCCACCCGGCGGCCGTCGAGCCACACTTCGCCGGAGTCGAGCGAATCCAGGCAGCCGAGGATGTGAAGCAGGGTGGACTTGCCGGAGCCCGACGGACCCATGATGGCCACCATCTCGCCCTTCCCGGATCTCGAGAGAGGCGTCCTGAAGCGCGTCGACGAAGTTGTCCTCGCTCATCACGTAGCGCTTGTGGATACCCATGCCCGCGGATGACCGTCTTCACCGCGCGCCTCGGCGAGGAGCTTCGGTCGCCGCGGAGTCTCGGGATCGGTGCTCCAGCAGCTGTCCAAGATCTCGTCGATGTAGGCTTGGTCACCGGCGTGCGCGGATCTGCGGGTTCTCACGCCCTCCTCGGTCTCGTCGCGGGAGATGGTGCTTGTCGCATCGTGCTCGTTCTCTCCTATTCGTAGCGGAGGGCGAGGACCGGCTGCAGCCGGGCTGCGTGCAGGGAGGGATAGAGTCCGCTCACCAGACCCAGGAGCACGGCGAAGGCCACCGAACCGAGGGCCAGCCTGGGAGTGACGAGGAACAGATCGAGGTTGCGCGGCTCGAGGAGCATGTCGGTCACCGTGACCGCAACCCAGCCGAGGAACAGACCCGAGACCCCTCCGATAAAGCCGATGACACCGGATTCGCTCAAGAACTGCCCCACGATCTGACCATCCGAGGCGCCGATGGCCTTGCGCACGCCGATCTCGCGGGTGCGCTCGTTCACCGACATGGTCATGGTGTTGATCACGGAGAGTCCGCCCACGAAGAGGGCGATGATGGCGATGCCGTAGAGGATGGCGTTGAAGATCCCCATGGAGCTGGCGACCTGATCCTGGAAGGCCTGCGGGACCGGTGGCCAGAACGCCGGGGACGCTCTCGTTGATGGCCGCGGCCAGCTCCTCCGGATCGGTGCCCGGCGTGGGGTAGACGACGAACGAGGTCACCAGGTCGCTCTGGTCCACCTGGCCTCGGATGACCTCGGGCAGGTCCTGCATCAAGAGGCGCTGGGCATCGGGAAGCACCAGATAGACCGAGGTGTCGGGGGCGGTCAGGGTCTTGTCGAGTATCCCGACTACCCGTGAACTCCTCGCCCCGTACCGTGACGCTGCCTCCCACCTCTGCGCCGAGCTTGTCCACCATGTCGGCTCCCACCACCACCGAGCCGACGTCCCCAGGGGTGAGCGCCCGTCCCTCGGCGTAGCGACATCTCGAAGCTCTCCAGATCCTGTCCCAGCAGATCGCTGCCCGAGATCATGGGCGGCATCCCGAAGGAGACAGAGGTCTCGGTGTCGAGCAGTGTGTCGATGGAAGCCGACACCTCCGCCACCCCAGGCACGCTCTTGATGAGCATCCCGTTTGCCCAGGGAGAGCGGCGCGTCCGAGAACAGCGACGTGCCCTCCGCCTGCACGGTCACCTTGTCGGAGTAGTACTTGGTCCCGCCCGATACCAGCATGTTGATCTTCTCGGCCATGCTCCCCATGACCACCAGGGCCAGCACCCCGATGGTGATCCCGAAGATGGTGAGAAGCACCCTGAGCTTTCGCCGAAAGACGTTCCGCAAAGTCCGCATGTTGATCCCCTCTCGTCACGTGTCGCGCGCATACTCGCAGCTAGCAGTGTTCCTAGACTAGTCTTGTTCTCAACTCGACTATACTACGAACTTAGTAATAGTCAAGTCACGACTCGACTCTGCCCTCTTGGAGTGTCTGGCGCGGCTTGGAGGTGGGCAGTCGGTCGGGGCGTCTACGCCGCTTAAGCGGCGTAGACGCGCACGTTGTCCCCGTTGGCCGCATCCACGTTGACCTCCGTCTCGCGCAGGGCCGCGATCAGTTCCTCCAGATCCTCGGCCTTGAAGTTGAGGAGATCCATGGACAGCCCGTGTTCCCCCATGGACTTGTTTATCTGCTCCATGGCCGGCTGAGGGATGAACGAGGTCAGCTTGAGGCCGGCTCTCACCAGGCTGAGAGGGATCTTGACGTTGACGTTGTCGCCTTTCTCGCTGACCACCTTCACGTAGATGAACTTGGGCAGACCCGCGGGAGTGGCACTGGCCTCCTTCGTCGGCTGGTCCGGTTCCGCCGGTTTGGCGGCCACCGAGTCGAGAGCGTCCAGCAGGCGAGAGGCCTCCTCCGCGGTCACCTTGCCGGCGGCCAGAAGGTCGAGGATACGAGTCCGATCAGCACTCACGATGTTCTCCTTTTCGTCAGCGCACCGTCAGGGCGACGGTGCGGTTTCTGTTGCGTCTCTCCTGGACGAAGACCTCGGTGCCCCGAGTCTCGCCTATCACTCCCATACAGCCGAGGGCGAAGCGCGTGTAGCGCGGGCTGCCCCGGGACATCAGGCTCGCCAGGTCCACGAGCAAGGTGATCACGAGGGTCAGCAGCAAGAGAGCCAGGACCAGCGGCCACAGGATGAACAGAGGGAACCAGAGACGGAACCTGGTGCGTTCCTCCTCCTCGATACGCATCGAGACCACGTACGGCGGGCATCTTCATCGCTCCAGCCTTTCCGTTGCCTCCTCCACCGAGATCTCGCCCCGCTCGAGCAGATCGAAGACTTCGTCGCGCGCGGAAACATGCTCGACTTCCACCAACTGCATCTGCTGCACGATGCGGTTCAGCCTGTTCTTGACCGTCGGGTAGCTGATCCCGAAGGCCTTTTCCATGTACTTGATCGACCCATGACAGCGCACGAACTCGCTCACGAACACTTGGTCCTCATAGCGGAGACCGGCCAGCGGTGGGAGTTCGAATTCCCCCTTGATGGTGATGTCGCCGGTCGTCAGGCGCACGGCGGTGATCACGAAAGGACGATCTCCTAGCAGATCGGTCAGTTCATTCCACTGAGCCATGTGACTCCCTTCTCTTGACTTCCTGCAACCAGTATCGTGTCTTAGATTCAGAAAGTCAAGAGCCACATTAATTTTCTTTGTTCAACTTCCTCTCGCGTTCAGGCCACGCCGCACGGCCTGACCTGCTCGATGGCTCCGCCCGTAAGGCCGCCACTTGACTATTACTAAGTTCATCCTATAATGTGCTTAACAGCAGAGGAGTTGGGGGCCGCGCCGCTCGCGGGCGGCGCCCTCCTCGATGAGGCAGCGGAGGCGAGACTGCATGACACCGACATCACCCACACCTCAACCGCCCGCGGACGCCTCCGAGGCCGTCTCCGCGAGCGTGCGCAAGTTCCAGAAGGAGCTGAGCTCGGGCATCGTCTCGCTCGCCCTGCTGGCGCTTCTGGCTCACGCGGACGAGCCCCTCTACGGGTACCAGATCGCCAAGGAGTTGGAGGGCTTCGGAGAGGGCATGCCGGTGAAGCAAGGCACCCTCTACCCCGTGCTGCGGTCGCTCGAAGCCGGGGGCCTGCTGTCGAGCGAGGTCGAGCCCTCCGTGACCGGACCGCCCCGCCGCTACTATCGTGTCACCGAGGACGGCAGACAGGCGATCGTCCTGTGGCAGGCATCCTGGACCCGCACTCGAGCATTCATCGACGCCATTCTGGAGGGCCATCGTGGCTAGCGACATAGACAGCTATCTCAGGGATCTGCAAGCCGCGCTGTCCGGAGCGGACCGAGCTCTGGTGCAGGATGCCGTCTTCGACGCCGAGGAGTACCTGCAGGCCGAGTTGGCCGCAGGGGCCGATTGGGCGGAAGTGGTGGAGCGCTACGGCGCCCCCGAGGAAGTGGCGGCGGCCTATCTGGGGACGGCTACCGAACGCGCAGCTGCGGCGCCGGCGCCCTCTGCGCCCGGCCCGGCACCGGGCGGCGTTTCGGCGACCCTCACAACGCCGACCGCTGGGGCGACCCTGGGCGCAACTCCCGGTCAAGCTGCCGGTGACGCTCCAGCCGCCGCCGGGGGCCCGCTGCCAGACTCAGCCTGGTCACCCGTCCCAGTCGAGACCCCGATTCCTCCGGCGCCCGCCGGCGTCCAAGCCGGCATGGCCGTCGCCACGGCCGGCACCACGCCGAGCCCCTGGCGGCAGATCTTCGGAGTCTTCGTCGACCCGCGTGTCTACAAGGCGCTTCTCTACATGCTCATTTCCCTGGCCACCGGAGTCGCGTACTTCACGATCGTCGTCACCGGGGTCTCGACCGCCGCGGGGCTCTTGATACTGGTGATCGGTATCCCTCTGCTGCTTCTCGTGCTGGGTATCGTTCGCGGCATGGCGCTGTTCGAAGGACGGCTGGTGGAGGTGCTTCTGGGCACTCGGATGCCCCGCCGTCCGCGGGCCGAACCCCCTGATGCGGGTTTCCTGAAACGGATGCTGTTCTGGGTGAAGGACGGCCGGACCTGGGCTTCCATGGCCTACATGATCCTCATGCTTCCCCTGGGCATCATCTACTTCACTATCGCCGTGACCGGCCTGGCCCTGAGCCTCGGCCTGATCACGACGCCCTTCTGGATCTGGGTGAGTGATTACAGCTTCGTCTACGAGAGCGTCACCTACGAGTGGTGGTTTCCGCTGTGGGCGACCCCGCTTGCCGTGATCGCCGGCGCCGTGGTCCTGATCGCCTGGCTGCACGTCGTCAAGTGGATCGGACGCGGACACGCCGCCTTCGCCAAGGCGATGCTGGTGAGGTTGGCCAGGTAGGGTCGTCAGACATACGAGCTGGGCGCCGCCGGCCCGATGGGCCGGCGGCGCCCAAACGAAGGGCCCGGTCTCCCGGGCCCTTCGCGCTGTTCATCTCGTGTCTTGGGCGGACGCTCTACCCCTGCTTGACCTCCGCGTAGGCCCAGTCGAGCCAGGGAAACACTGCCTCCAGGTCGTCGCGGGCGACGGTAGCCCCGCCCCACAGGCGCAGACCCGCCGGCGCGTCGCGGTAAGAGGCGATGTCGTAGGCCGCCTTCTCCGCCTCCAGCAGCGAGGCCATCTTCTTGGGGATGGCCGCCTGCTCTTCCGCCGAGAGCCCGGTGAACCAGGGGTCGACGATCTTGAGGCAGATGGAGGTGCTCGATCTGACGGCCGGGTCCTCAGCCAGGAACTCCACCCAGGGAGTGCCGGCCACCCACTCGGCCACGGCGGCCAGGTTGCCCTCGCTGCGGCGGATGAGTTCGGAGAGCCCGCCGATCCCCTCGGCCCAGCGGAGGCCGTCCACTGCGTCCTCCACACAGAGCATGGAAGGAGTGTTGATGGTGTCGGCCTTGAAGATGGCCTCAGCCAGCTTGCCACCCTTGGTCATGCGGAAGATCTTGGGCATCGGCCAGGACGGCACATAGCTTTCCAGGCGCTCCACGGCACGCGGGCTGAGGATTAGCATCCCGTGCTGCCCTTCGCCGCCCAGCACCTTCTGCCAGGAATACGTCACCACGTCGAGCTTGGCCACGGGCACCTCCATGGCGAAGACCGCCGAGGTGGCATCGCAGATGACCAGGCCCTCGCGCTGTTCGGGAATCCAGGCGGCATCGGGCACACGGACACCTGAGGTGGTGCCGTTCCAGGTGAAGACGACGTCACGGCCGAAATCCACCTGCGCCAGGTCGGAGATCTGCCCGTACTCGGCCGCCAGCACGCGCACGTCGGAAAGCTTGAGTTGCTTGGTGACGTCGGTGACCCAGCCCTGACCGAAGCTCTCCCAGGCCAGCATATCCACGCCGCGTGGCCCGAGTAGCGACCAGAGAGCCGCCTCCACCGCTCCGGTATCGGAAGCCGGCATGAGGCCGATGCGATATTCGTCGGGCACCCCGAGCAGCTGCCGAGACCTGTCGAGCACCTCCTGGATGCGGGCCTTCCCCGATTTCGACCGGTGTGACCGGCCGACGAGAGCTGATTCAATGGCGGCCGTGCTCCAGCCCGGCCGTTTTGCGCAGGGGCCCGAGGAGAAACAGGGGTTCTGCGGACGGACGTTGGGTTTCATGCGCTTGTGATCCTCCTTTCAGCCGATCGCGCGAGCCTGTTTCGCGATACCGGCCGTAGCGTTTCTATCTCAATGACCGCTGAGCGCTGCGGTGACTTCCTCTCGGCTACGTCCTTGCCGTCGCCGGAAGCGCCGGAAGCGACAACTCCACCGCCCGCACATCGTCGACCTCGGGGACGGCGCGGATCTCGTCGAGCAGTTCCTGTGGCAGCGAGTCGTCCAGGGCCAGACCCATGACGGCTTTGCCCTCCACCTTCTTGCGGCCGACGTTCATGAAGGCGATGTTCACCTTGTGGGTGCCGATGATGGTGCCTATCCGCCCGATCATGCCCGGGATGTCGTCGTAGCGCAGGAACACCATGTGCTCCGACGGTTCGATGTCGATGTTGTGCCGGTAGATCTTGAGCAGACGGGGCCGGTTCTTGGGCCCGAACACTGTGCCCCCCGCCGTCATCTCGCCCTGCCGGTCGGTGGTGGTGAGAGAGATGAGGTTGGTGTAGTCGAGCGAGCGTCGCTCCTTGGTCTCCGCGATCTGCAGTCCGCGCTCGGCGGCGATGGTGGGCGCATTCACGAAGTTGACCGCCTCGTCCGAGCCGGCCGCCACGAGGCCCTTCGTCACGGCAAGGGTCAGCAGACGCGTGTCGTGCTCGGCCACTTCGCCCTCATACTGCACGGTTACCTTGGACAGCGGGCCGTCGGAAACGGCGCTAAGGAGTTGTCCCAGCATCTCGGCTAGGGGAAGGAAAGGTCCTATGGCATCCATGTCCTCTCTGGATATGGAGGGGATGTTGACCGCGTACGTGACGACCCCGCCACTGAGTCCGGCCACGACCTGCTCGGCGACGATGACGCCGGCCCGGTCCTGTCCCTCGGCGGTAGCTGCACCCAGGTGCGGGGTCATGATCACGTTCTGGAACTTGGCCAGAGGGAAATCGGCGGGCACGGGTTCGGAGGAGAAGACATCCAGCCCCGCCGAGGCCACCTTGCCCGATTCAAGCGCCCGCACCAGGGCTTCTTCATCGACGATCCCGCCCCGGGCGGTGTTGATGATGCGCACGCCCTTCTTCATCTTCTCGAAGGCGGCGTCGGAGATGAGACCATTGGTCTCGGGGGTCTTGGGCAGGTGGACGCTGATGAAGTCGGCGACCCCGTATAGGTCCTCCGGTGTCTCCGCCCGTTCGATGCCCAGTTCCCGGAAGCGGTCGACCGACACGTAGGGATCGTAGCCGACGACCTCCATGCGCAGGCCCTTGGCCCGCTGCGCCACCAGCACCCCGATCTTGCCGAGGCCCATGATGCCCAGAGTCTTGTCGGTGATCTCCACGCCCTTGAACTTCGATTTCTCCCACTTGCCGGCGTGCATGGAGGCGTTGGCGTTGGGGATGTCGCGGACCTGGGCCAGCAGCAGGCCCAGAGCGTGCTCGGCCACGGAGAGGCTGTTGGATCCCGGGGCGTTGACGACCACGATACCCTTCTGGGTGGCGGCCTTGACATCGATGTTGTCCACGCCCACCCCGGCGCGGCCGATGATCTTGACCCGTTTGGCGTCCTCCAGGATCTCGGCCGTGACCTTGGTGGCCGAGCGTACGATGAAGGCGTCGTATTCGTCGATCTTCTGCTTGAGTTCCTCGTCGGTCATGTCCGTGCTGACCTCGACGTCGAAATGCTCCTTCAGCAGATCGACCCCCGCCTGCGCGATCTTCTCTTTGACCAGGACCTTCATCATCTCTCCCGACAATCGCGTCTCTTACTTGCCAGTATCACCCTGAACACCTCGAACGGCCACCGGTAGCGCCTCGGGGCGCGCCTGCAGGCCTGAATATTGTGTCACACCAAGCACCCCGGGCGGAACAGTCGTCGCCCTGCCCTCTCCTCCGAGGCACGCCTCCGGCAAGCCTCGTCGGAGAGCGCAGGGCTCCTCTTGTTGGTGGCGGCAGCCGCGAGCCCCGGTGATCGGGCCGGCGAGTCCCTCTACGTGTATATGTCCCTGCGCGCGAAGGCCACGGCAGCCGCGACTCCGAGCACGCACACTACCAGTAGCGTAGACCAAGAACGCCGTCCAGGGGAAATCCGAGCCCAGCGAGCCCCCCAGATGATGCTGAAGCGTCAGCACGCGCAGAGGCTCGATCGACTTTGAGACCTGGCCGAGGGCGTCGACGACGTACATCCCCACCAGGACGACTCCCGGGATGACGATGGCCAAAGCTGCCTTGCGGACGAGTGCCGACACGAGGAGAGCGAGCGAGCCGAAGAAGAGGCAGAAGGGCAGGAGTGTGACCAATCCCTGCGCCAGCCTGCCCGGGTTGAGTTCCACCCCCGCCGCAGGCACGGCGATATAGGTGAGCAGCCACGTGATGGCAAGTACTCCGGCCAAGGCCAGGACCATGGTCAGCAGAGCACCCACCACCACCTGCCAGCGCGGCACCGGGTTGCTGAGGAGCAGGTCGAGGGTCTTCCGTTCCTCGCTGCCGGCGATGGCCTTGGCGCCGATGACCATCATGAAGAAGGGCAGCGCCAGCGGGATGATGCCGTTGAAGAACTCCATCTCCAGCCACTGTTCGATGGTGAGCTCTCCCCCCGTGGAACCTATGTACTGCTGCATCTGCTCCGGCGCCTCGGACATGTACTCCTCCAGCATGCCCCCCATGGAGGGGAAGAGGGCTACGTAGAGGGCACCCAGGGCACCGAGAACGACGCCCCAAATGATGATCTGGCGCAGGCGGCCCCGGAGCTGATGGGACGCCAGCGTCCACACGCCGCCTAGGCCTGCCATGGCCGGCCCTCGTCGTAGTAGCTCATGAAGACCTCGTCCAGCGTGGGGTTCTCCACGACCATGTCGAGGACGGTATGACGCGAGGCGAGTTTGATGACGGCGTCGATACCGTCGTGAAGACGCAGTGAGAGCCGAGGGCCCTCGACCCACACGTCGCTCACGCCGGGAAGGGCCGCGAACAGGGAGGCGTCCACGGGGGCCGCGAAGACCAGGGAGACACGCTTCCGGCGCTTCTCGAGGAGCGAATCGGTGGTCTCCAGCGCCGCCAGCCGGCCGGCGCGCACGATGCCCACCCGGTCGCACACCCGCTCGACCTCGCTGAGCACGTGCGAGGAAAGGAAGACCGTGCGCCCCTCGTCGCGGGCTTCGCGCAGGATCTGCAAGAAGGTGTCCTGCACGAGGGGGTCAAGACCGGTGGAGGGTTCGTCGAGGATCAGCAGCGGCGGCCGATGGTAGAGGGCCTGGACCAGAGCGATCTTCTGCCGGTTGCCGCGGCTGAGACGGCCCATGGGCACGTCGAGGTCGAGCCCCAGGCGATCTGCCAACTCCTGAGCCGACGCCTCGGAAGCCGACGTCCGCGAGGCCGGCCGCCCGGGCCCGAGCGCTGACTGTCCCGTAGCAGGCGCCGCACCGCCGCCGCCGTCGTCGGCGCGCAGGCGGCTGAAGTAGCGGATGAGCTGACGGCCGGTCATCCGCACGTCGAGCCCGAAGTCACCCGGCAGGTAGCCGATGGAGCGATGCACGGCCACGCTCTCTCGTCGGGCATCACGCCCCAACACCATGGCCCGGCCACCGGTGGGACGGATGAGGCCCAGCAGCAACCGGATGGTGGTGGTCTTGCCGGCCCCGTTCGGGCCGATGAAGCCGAATATCTCTCCCGGCCGGACCTCCAGATCGAGGTCCGCGATGCCCAGGCGTCGGCCATAGGCCTTGCTGAGTTTCTCTGTGACGATGGCCGCCTGCATGATCAAGGAGAGACTATATCAGGACGATCGGTCATGGCCGGAGCCTTGGATGAGCCGAAGAGCCGCTTCGCGGGGCTGATATCATCGAGCGGGGAGGGAACATGGCTCTAGCCAATCTGATCGTCCAGATCCTGCTGACGGTGGGCGTGATCGTCGCGTACTTCCTCGCCCGCAGGCACAAGCTACGCTGGCACTGCCGGGTGATGCGCACTGTCATCGCCATCGAGATCCTGTCCATTATCCGGGCGATGACCTGGCCCCTGGTCGATTTCGTCCGCGAGCCACCCCCGTTGCGTCTACTGACGACCGAGGCATCGTCCACCACTCGCTGGGTCTGCTCGTGATCTTTCTCTTCATCTACGTCAACCTGGTGTTCGAGGGCGTGATCAAGACGAACTGGGGCTTCAAGGCCATCATGCGCACGGCCGCCATCTTGTGGGCGGTGACCCTCATCCTGGGAATCCATCTGTATGTGAGGATTCACGTCTGAGCCCTCGGGGCATAACGCTTACAGCACGGAACGACACTGGAGAGGGGAAAGGCATCGTGTCCAAGCTCAGAAACACACGGTCTTGGCTGCCGGTTCGGGTTCTCGGGCTGGTGGTACTGCTGTCACTGCTCAGCTCACTTCTACTGGTCGCCTGCGGCGGCAGCGACGAGACCACCACCTCGGCCGGCGTCACCGATACCACCGCGGCTACGAGCTCCACCAGCGGCCAGGGTCAGCCGGAGGGAGCCCAGATCGTCATCTCCGACTACAAGTACGAGCCGGCCGACATCACCATCAAGGCAGGTGAATCCGTGACCTGGACCAACGAAGACGCCGTCCAGCACAACGCGGCGGCCGACGACGGGGCCTTCGAGGGGCCCCTGCTGTCCAAGGGAGAGTCGTACACCTTCACCTTCGACACCCCGGGGACCTATCCTTACCACTGCACTCCGCACCCGTTCATGAAGGCGACGGTGACCGTCGAGTAGCCCCCTTCGGTGGTTGCGACTCATCCCCTTCCATCAGGGCGCTGTGCTTGCGCCGATTTTGCGTTCCCGTTTCCTTGCTGTTACGTGGAACGACCGCAGCCCCGGTAACGTCGTTTCCAGTGACAGGGTCCTCTCGAAAAAGGGAGGTGTCGTGAGAACTTCGACCACGGAACTGGATGCCCGAGCACAGGCCGATCTTCAAGCTTTCGGACCCACGCTCGGGGACTTCGTCGGGGCCCAGTGTCCCACCAGCCCTTGTTTCTGCTGCGGCGCATCCCTATCCCCCTCAAGCGACGCTCAGGAGCAGCCTGCGCTGTCGTGCTTGAGCTGCGGCGCCGAGATCAGGTGCGACGACGGGATGGTTCTCCAAGCCGCCGCGTAGGAGACTCAATCGCGACTGCCGGGACCTCGCTCGTTTCGCCGGCCACGCCGACGGGCGCCAAGCTATTCAGCCGGCGCTCCCTCGCAGTTCTGGGCCGAAGCCTCTCCTGCGCGACCTGCTAACATCTCGGTCATGAATCTGCTGCAGGCGATCGGCAATACACCTCTCGTGGAGTTGGGCAACATGAGGCCCAACGCGAACGCCAGGATCCTGTGCAAGCTCGAGGGCTGTAACCCCGGGGGATCGGTCAAGGACCGCCCGGCTCTCTACATGATCACCAAAGCCGAGGAAAGCGGTGATCTGACCAAGGACAAGACCATCCTGGAGCCCACTTCGGGCAACACCGGCATCGCCATCGCCATGATCGGCGCCGCCAAAGGCTATGAGGTGCAACTCTGCATGCCCGAGTGCGTGAGCACGGAGCGGCGGCTCATTCTGGAGGGGCTCGGATCGCACGTCTTCCTCACCCCGGCCAAGGAGAACATCGACGGCGCCATCCGCTACGCCCATCGCCTCATGCACGATGCCCCGGACAAGTACTTCATGCCCAACCAGTACGACAACGAGGCCAACGTGCTGGCCCATTTCGAGACCACGGGCCCCGAGATCTTCCGGCAGACCGCTGGGGAGGTGGACTACTTCGTGGCAGGGATGGGCACGACGGGCACGCTGATGGGCACCGGCCGTTACCTGAAGTCCGTGAAGCCGTCGGTCAAGGTCGTCGGGGTGGAGCCGGTCATGGGCCATACCATCCAGGGCCTCAAGAACATGACCGAGTCCATGGTCCCCGGCATATACAACCCCGAGGAACTGGACCTCAAGGAGATGGTCGAGGACGGTGAGGCGCTTGAGGCGACCAAGCTCCTGGCGGTGAAGGAAGGCCTGTTCGTGGGCACTTCAGCCGGCGCGGCGGTGGCCGTGGCCCTGCGTCTGGCAAAGATGATCGACCACGGCACCATCGTGGTCATCCTGCCCGACCGGGGAGACCGCTACCTGAGCACCATGCAGTTCAGGTCCATCTGCGCCAAGTGCCCACCGTGATGCCGGTCTCTGCCCGCCGGTAGCCACGCCGGCTCCCGACGGGACTGAGCGCGGCAGCGGCGAAGCCGCCGCCGCGTCCTGGTCCTCGAGCATCCAGTATTCGACGAATTCGCGGGCGCCGCGGCGCCCCTACCAGGTGCAGTATCCCCCGTCGATGACCAGCTCGGTGCCGGTCACGAACTTCGACTCGTCCGAGGCCAGGTAGAGCACGCCGTAGGCCACGTCGAGGGGCTCGCCGTAGTGGCCCAGCGGCAGACGGCTCAGTATCCGCTTGTGGAACTCCTCCGGGCCCTCGGTGGCGTTCTTGCCCACTCCCTCCAGCATGGGGGTCCAGAGCCAGCCCGGATGGACCGAGTTGCACCTGATCTTGTCGGCGGCGTAGCAGATGGCGTCGGACTTGCTCATCACGCGCACGGCACCCTTGGCGGCGTGGTAGAGGAAGGGAGGCGGGACGTCCATGCCACCCACGATGCCGTACACCGACGAGATGTTGACGATGCTGCCCCCGCCGCTCTGCTTCATGTAGGGGACCGCGTGCTTGGTGCAGAGAAAGACGCCCTTGGCGTCGACGCCCAGGACCTTGTCCCACTCCTCCACAGTGATCTCGTGGGTGGGCAGAGGCGCGCCGGTGATGCCGGCATTGTTGACCAGGATGTCGATGCTGCCGAAGGTCTTGAACACGTCGGCGCAGACCTGCTTGACCTGCTCCTCGTTGGTGACGTCCATGTGGTAGTACTTGGCGCCCCGCCGCCCTGGTTGATCTCCCCGACCACGGCCGCCCCCAGATCGTCCTGGATGTCGGCGATGACCACCTTGGCCCCTTCTCGGGCCATGAGCTCGCAGGTAGCCTTGCCCAGCCCCGTGGACCCACCGGTCACGATGGCTACTTTGTCCTGCACCCTTCCCATCATTCCTCCTCGGTTCGATTCGTCGAGTCTTCTGTCCGCTCCTCCGCGTGCGATGCGATGAGCCGCCGCCTCACAGCGGCTCGCCGGGAAGGGGCGCCCCTTTCAACCACGCGGTGCCCTCCTCGTACAGCTTCTGCACCGCCTCACCCCGCAGCCCCGGCAGACCCTGCTTGACCGTGAAGCCGGCCTTGGTCTGCAGGTAGGCCAGATGCCGGTAGCCCTCGGGGAACGTAGCCAGCAGAGCCGCGTCGAGCTCCAACCGGACGCTCGGGTCCACCGGGTCGAGCCGGTCCTTCTCGTAGATGGGCTGGCGCCGGACGATCGCCCAGCGTTCGTCCTGCTTCTCGAAGAAATCGTAGAACCGTCCCCAGCAGACCACGTCGGTAGGGATGCCCTCGAGCGACGCCCGCTGGTGGATGGTCATCTTGGTCTGGGCCACGGCCCGTCCGCCGGCGACCTCACACGAGAACCCACCCAGTTGGTGCAGGATGTTCACGCCCGCCTCGAAGCCGCGCCGGCTCACCTCGATGAACTCCGAGGCCGGACCCTGGAACCAGGTGGCCGTCATCCAGCCGTCCGGGTGCCAGACGGTGGCGAAACGCTCCCAATCCGCCGAGTCCCGCCACACGACCCAGTTCTCGACGACCTCCCTGATCTGCAGCTTGTCTGATGCGAGTTCGTTCACCATGAAGCCTTCCTTTCCGGCCGCTCGGGCCTTTCTCGGCGCCCTAGGCCATGGCCCGGCGGACTACGTCGCCTGCCGAGGCGGGATCACGGGAACCAGGAGAAACGACTCGTATCGCCCTCCCGTATGGAGCACGTGATCCCCTTTGTTGACCGTATGGAGGTGCCCGTTGGTATGGCCCTCGGTAGGGTACCAATAGATGTCACTGCCCTGCACGACCAAACGGAGCCTCTCCCCCTTCTCGAACAGGATGCTGGTGGGCAGGATCTCGATGTCAAGGGGCACGATCTCACCCGGAGCCAGCTTGAGTTCGCGGGCATGCTTGTGGATCGGCTGCCAGGGCGTCGACTTCTCCTCGTCCAGTTCGCGATGCGAGGCGCGCAGCCAGCCCAGAGCGACGGGGCCGTCGTCGTGGTTGCCGAAGAAAGCCAGCGGGACGAGATAACCCGCCCGATCGATCTTCTCCAGGGCCACGAAGAGGTCGAGATCGTCGCTGCCGTCTGCCTGCACCCAAAGCCGGAGGTTCATGTAGCCCGTGAGCTCGGTGCGTTCGGGGAACTCCATCTCGAACGTGGCTCGCGTGGGCTCGCTCGGCAGCCGCGTCGCCGCGGATGGTGAGCACTGTACCTGCCGCAGGCCCTCCAGGAAGTAAGGGCTGCACTGGGTGGGGTCCTGATCGTAGACGCGGTCCGCGTTGTATCGAGCCACCGTTTCCTCCGCCGGAGGAGTGACGCTAAGGCTCCCGCCGGCGGCGTCGAGGAAGTACCTGATGTACTCGGTCCGAGCGATGGGCCACTCGTTCTCGGTGCGGGTCTCGCCCACGTAGTACTTCTCTCGGACCTCGATGGTCACCCGGGGCCAGTCCTTGACGTGGTTGTCGATGCCCTTGAGGAAGCGGCTGAAGAACTGCCGCTGCCTCTCCACGTTCTCGGGCAGGTAGAAGTGCCACCATTTCTTGCGTCCGTGAACGATGAGCCACTTGTCCGCCGACGACATCTGCCTGAAGCCCTCGATTGTGCCGCGGGTGTGCAGTCCATGATCCGTCCACGAGGCCACGACGAGAGCGGGAACCGTGATCTTGGAGAGATCGGCGTTCTTCCCCGCCCAGTACTCGTCGAAGACAGGATGGAGGTCCTGCATGGCCAGGAAGTCCTCCACGCGGGTTGTGGAGTAATGGACGTTGCTCTGCCACATGGTACAGAAGAGCGTCTCCGGGATGCCCCCGTGGAAGGCCAGTTCACGATAGAAGTCGCTCACCCCTTCCCAGGGGTTTATGGCGGCGAGATGAGGTGGCTGGGCCGCCGCCGCCCTCCATTGGCTCCAGGCGAGATAGGACACTCCCTGCATTCCCACCTTGCCGTTGCTCCACTCGCGGGTCCCCGCCCACTCGATGGTGTCGTACATGTCTTCGGCTTCCTGCTCGCTCATCCAGGTGAGGTCGCCCTCGGACGACCAGGAGCCCCGGGAGTCGACATTGACGATGGCGAAGCCGTTGCGGCACCAGTAGACGGGATCACCCGCCTCGAACCTACAGAACTCGTTGAAGTCCTCGTCGTTGACCAGGCAGTTGCCCAGGAAGTTGTAGAAGGTCGCGCCGTGCTTGCCGTAGGGGCCCCATTGCAGCAGCGGAGGGAAGCGGCCCGGCCGGTCGGGGCGGTAGACATCGGCGTAGATCGTGATCCCATCGCGCATGGGGACGGCCACGTCGTACTCGATCACCATCCCCCGAGCGCGTTCCGTTCGTGGCCGGAGACCGGGATAGCCGCTCTCGGAGAGAGGGACTGGCGGGACGAAGATCAAGTCGTCAGGATGCTTTGCCATCGACTGCGCTCCTTTCACGAATCTGGCCCACGGTAGTAGTCACCTCGCCCTCCTTGCGCCGAGGGATGGGCGCCAGGAAGGCGCAAACGGCTCCGGCCACGGCCAGGATCAGCATGACGATGAAGGCGGGCACGTAGCTCCCCGCCTGGTCGGCGATCACGCCGGTGAGAGTGGTGCTGAGGGCGCCGAGCAGGGCTGCCGTTCCGTGGGCGAGTCCCATGATGCTGGCCAGGTTCTTGCGCCCATAGTAGTTGGCGAGCGTGGCTGAGGTCTGCGCCATGCTGGCGCCGAAGCCCACGCCCAGCAGGATGACGTAGACATAGAGCGCGGGTGTCGCATGCCAGAGCAAGAGTACGAGGAGACCCGCCGCCAACATGAGAGACATGAGTCCCAATGTCTTGCGAGGTTCGACCTTATCGGCCAGCCAGCCTCCCCCGGCCTTGCCCACGGCCATGAAGGCGACCATGAGGGCCAGCGCGCCGGCCGCAGCGCTTGCCGACACGCCCGCTTCCCCCGTGAGGTAGGTCACCTGGTGAGACAGAGTCCCCAGGAAGACGTAGTCGCTGAAGCCGAAGGTCAGGACGATGAGCCACAGGGTCGGAGTACGGGCGGCCTCGCCCATGGTCCAGGCGTGCAGGGACTTGTAGGCTCCCCCGGAGCGTCGCTCGGACATCGCTGCCAGCTCGGCCGGATCCTTGACCCCGTCGATGTACTGCCCCAGTTCTTCGGGCCGATTGCGGACGAAGAGGGCGGCCAGCAGTACCGACAGCATCATGATGGCCGCAATGACCAGCCAACTGGGGCGCCACGAGCCGTAAGCCTCCATCACGCGCTCGCCCACCAAGGTCAGGAAGGCCCCCCCCAGCCCCGTGGCGGCCAACAGCAGACCGATGACCAAGCCGCGGCGTCTGTGTAACCAATTGCCTGCCAACTGGGGTCCGGTCACCACTCCGCCGCCGGCCACCCCGACCGCGTACACGCCGGCCAACAGGTAGAACTGCCAGAGCTCCTGGGTCATGGAAAGAAGCACGCTCGTCACCACGACCACCAAGGCGCCCGCAGCGATAAGCAGCCGAGGCCCGAAGCGCAGCACCAGACTGCCCGCAAGGAAGGTCACCGCTCCGAACACCACGTAGTAGACCGAGAAGGCTCCGCCCGTGCCTGTGGCCGTCCAGCCCAGATCGTCCTTCATGAAACCGGAGAAAGCCGGCAGAAGATAGTTGGCGCCGCCCAGCAGGAAGAGGGAGATGCCGACGAAGAGGCTGTTCAGATATCCGTAGAAGTAGCGAGGTCGGCCGCGACCGGGCAAGTTCATATGCAGGGACTTCTCTCCGCTGGGCTTCTCAAGGCTCCCCCTGTCGACCGCACGCCGTCCCCTCACGCTGGATGGCGTGCGTCCACTCGTGTGGCCGCTCGGCGACTGACCTCCGCTGCCCCAATCTACCGCTAAACAGAGCTTAGGGTAAGTCCCGCACCGATGACGCGGACGACTCGGTGGGGCGCCGCGGCATGCCGCGGCGCCCCACCGACCTCAAAGCATTTCTGCCGGATCCTGGTCCTCGGCTACTCCTCGAGCTTCTTCACCTCTCCCGAACCCGAGATGTCGGTGTCGAGCGCCGGGTCGCCCAAGTAAGAGACGTTGGAACTCCCGGACGCGTGTACCGTCAGTTGCTCGCTGACGTTCACCTCGATGTTGGACGACCCGCTGCAGTCGATCGTCACCGACCGACTCGTGAGGTCTCGAGCCTTGATGTCGGCTGAGCCGCTGATGCCGTACGCAGCCTCGTCGGCAGTCCCCCGCAGTGTCACGTCAGACGACCCTGAGGTGTCGATCGTCAACACACCTACCTGGAGATCGAGGTCGATGACGGACGAGCCGCTAGATCCGATCGCCAAGTCTCCGGTCTCCAAGGCAGCCTCGCCCTGCACGTCGATAGCTCCGCTCAGTTCGATACCCGTCAGCTCGGGCGCGGTCAGGTAGTAGATGACATCCCCCGTGTACCCGAACGGGCCGAAGCGCAGCCAGCCCAGGCGCTGCCCGATGTGCAGCGTGTCGCCGCGGACACTGGTATCGATCCTGCCGATGACGTCCTCCGGCCCTTCGATGCGGAGCGCAGACACATCCCCCATCGCGACGACCAACGTGCCGTCACCGCTCACGTCGACCTTGCTGAAGCCCGCCACCTCGCGCTCCTCGGTCACCACCGGGCCCGTGGAACTGACTCAACGCGAAGCCGAGACCGAGCCAGACGGCCGCGAGGACGATCACGGCTACGACCACTACGATGGCGATGATCCCACCCTTGCCCATCTCGACCTCCTTACCCGAAGCTTGCTGTCTGTGTAGTGCCCGCCGCTGCGGGTTATCACACTCGGCCGCGCCCCCAGACAAGAACCAAAGTGCCCGGCGGTGCATGGCTCAATCATGCCGGGCGCACGAGGGATGTCGCCCCCCCGCGGGACAGCCTTGACACTGGCCACCAGGAGAGGATGTGCGCCCGGCAGCACGAGGCAGGAATCCATCGCGATTGCTCGTACTTGTGGCTCGACAGTACCGAGCACGGTATCCACGGCTAGACCAGGGGAAGTGATGTCGAAGTTGGCAGATCTGCTGCACGGAGGACGGCTCGATGCGAGCGAGGTCGCACGGGTTCGGGACGTGCTCTTGTTCGAGCCTCCCGACCTTCAAAGACGGCTCATCCGCTTCGGGGCCCTCCTGATACTTGCCTCGGCTATCGCCACCTACGGCCTCCTGGGTGACTCGGTCGCCACGGTGATCGGCGCCATGATCGTAGCCCCCTTGATGCTCCCCATCATGGGGCTGGCCTTCGGCATCAGCATCGGCGACCGGAGGGCCATCGTGAGCTCGATCCTCGTCGGGGTGGCGGGCATGGCCACTGCTGTACTCGTAGGCTTCATTCTTGCCCAGAGCGTGGGCGAGGCCTTCGATCCCACCTCCAACTCGCAGATCATGGCCCGCACTTCTCCACGGCTGGTGGATCTGGCGGCGGCGCTGGCCACCGGACTTGCCGGGGCGTTCGCGACGGGGCGGAAGGATGTCTCCGACACCCTGCCGGGGGTGGCTATCGCCATCTCGCTGGTGCCCCCGTTGACCAACGTCGGCATTCTCCTTGCGGCCGGCCGCATCGACCTCGCTCTCGGCAGCCTGCTTCTCTTCGTCACCAACTACTTCGCCATCCTGATCACCGGCGCGCTGGTCTTCGGGCTTATGGGGTATCCAGGAGCCTCACTGGTCCAGAAGTCGCTGCGGGCCCGACGTGTGGCCGTCGTTCTCATCGCCGTCATGGTGATCATAATCGCCACCCCTCTGGGGCTCACCAGCGTCCAGATCGCTCACGACAACCTGGCCGAAAGCCGCGCTGCGCAGGCCACGAAGGTCTGGATAGACGGCACCGACTACCGCTACGTCTCCGCCGAGGCCAAGGAAGGGACGATGAGGATCGTCGTGGTGGGAAGTGGCGCGCTACCCGCCGAAGAAGCGTTGCGGGACAGCCTGGCCGGACGACTCTACGGCATGGATGTGCAGATGGAGATACTCCCCTCCGAAAGCCTGGAGTTCGACACCGACTCGGGCACCGGTTAGCCTGCGCCAGCCGTGGGTCCAGCCGTGGTACGGTCCCTTGACGTGAGCGAGCGGCACCTTCCTCAGACGTCGAGCATTGATTTGAGACAGCCGAGGGCAAGCAGCCGCCGGCCCTCATCCAGGGTATCCGGAGAACCCAGCCCGTCCAGAGACCGCGATGGTACAGTGAGCGGCGCAAGCACACGCGAAAGGGGAGGCTCACCCAGTGATCACGTTGTCACTCAAGGATGGTGGAGACGTCATCGGGACCGTCGACGAGGACGATCTGCAGTTGCTGATCGACCAGCTCGTGGAGGAAGACGAAGAAGACACCGACTACTACATCACCCCCATGACTATCGACCTGCTCGAGGAGAGCGGCGCGAGTGCCGAGCTCGTCAGCATCTTGCGGGAAGCGGTGGGAGATTCGGAAGGTGTGGACATCGCCTGGGAAGAGGACTGATCGAGATGTAGAGTGCGGGCGCCGCCCGCACCGCCGCTCCGCGTGCCGGTCCCGCAGTGCCGGAAGCAGCGACGACCCGCCTGTCAGCGCCCCTTGGTCGCCCGAGCCTCCAGTGCCGCCTCGGCGGCCTCCAGCGAGGAGAATCCGCTCCTGGCCACCGTATGCTCCAGGATCTTCTCCGCAGGATTGACCCCCGCGGCGGTCAGCCTCAGGTAGTGCTCTTCCAGAAGCTGCAGCGTCTTGGCGCTGTAGGTGGAGAGCTCTCCACGATTGTAGGTCTCGAACGACGTGAGGTACCTGTTGTCGTCCAGGGCGTGGATGGGGCGGCCCTGGGCGCCGAGCCGCGGGTACTTGGCCACGAGTTCTTCCATCCAGCGCACCGACAGGTGTGAGAGCCGCTCGATCACCGGTACGGCGCTCTGGTCGAGAGCGGGAAGGTTCGGAGCGATGCGTCGAAACTCGCAGGGAGACGTGTACTCCATCATGCGGGCGTACTTCTCGGTCATGAGATTGCGGCCGGTCGTGCGCGCCCGCTTGAGGTCGTCCAGATAGCTTTCGGCGACCTCCTCGCTCCACGCGGCAAGCTGGCTGGAGCGCATGATCTCAAACGTCTTGGGATCCTGCTGGCAGGCGGCGGGGCCGTCGAGACTCTGCACTTCATGGAACATCGCCCACTCGAGGTCGACGATCTCCTTCAGCGTGTGCTCTTCGATATCTGGCTGGCACGGCGTGCTCATGTCGCCTAGCACGCTATCATCAGAAGTAACGAGCCGCAACGATGTCCGAGACCGAGGAGGTAGTAGCAATGGGCCTGGAAGTGAGCGCCGCGATCTTGGAGAGACGGGCCGTCCGCGCATACAAGCCGGATCAGGTGCCCGATGACGTCTTGCGGGAGATACTCACCGAGGCCAGGTGGGCACCGTCCGCTACCAACACCCAGTCCACGTATGTGTACGCGCTTTCCGGCGAGCCGCTGCAAAGGTTCAAGGCGGAGTTGAGACAATACGCGGAGTCCGAAGCGGAGCCCAATCCGGACTTCCCTCCGGGCGCGGCCATGCCGCCGGCCCTTCTGGCCAGGCAGCAGGACCTCTTCCAGACCAGGGCCGCGTTCGTGGCGGCCGAAGTGGCGAAGCTGGGCACGCCCCAACCCGATCCGCCCGTATCCCCCTTGGTGGCCGGGGCCGAGATCTTTGGAGCGCCGACGGTGCTGGTGCTGACCTTCGACGATGGCTTCTCGGACTGCTACGGTTGCTTCGACGCCGGGCTGTTCTCCATGGGCATCGCCCTCGCGGCTCACGCCCGGGGTCTGGAGACCTGTATCACTGGCTCGAACGTCCGCTACCCCGAGCTTCTACGAAAGCTGATCCCCGGGACGGACAAGCAGAAATTCGTGGTGGCGATCGCTATCGGCTACCCGGAGTGGAACGCGCCGGTCAATCGCTTCCCACGGACCCGCATCGCGGTAGACGAGTTCTTGAGGTTCGTTCGCTAGGCCGCTCTGCGGACGGCGCTGCACTGACACGAGACGCGGAGGATAACGGCCACATCACCGAATCGAAATGCGGGAGGCTCATCGTCACCGAGCCGATGGTCGAAGAGCACGGCTACGAGACAAAGGACGGCCCCGACGTCATGTCGGCCATGGGGTACCTCGACGGCGGCGTCACTGCGGGAATGAGAACCGGCCACGAACGTCGAGGTGCGGCACGGTGGGCGAACGGCCGCCGACCGGGCTAGAATCGTCGAGCACGGATTCCTTCAGAGAACCAGAGAGGAGCGACCAGGATGCCCGTCAACCTCTCCATCAAGAACGTGCCCGACGACGTCGCCCGCGGCCTTCGTAACCGCGCAGCCCTCAACCAGCGGTCTCTGCACGAGGAGTTGCTGGAGATACTCAAGCAGGCGGCCAAGGAGCAGGGTACGGTGACGATCGACGGCCTCTTGGCAAGCTCTCAGCGCAAGAAGCCGGCCCTCGACGAGGCAGCCTCCAAGGTGCTCGCGGCCAAGGACGCGGAGCAGGAGAGAGCGGCCCAACGCTTCGAGGACCTCCTGGCTCGGCCGGGTGATGCTCCGAAGGGCGGACATCCGACGGGGAGCGGTAGAGCAGCCGTGGGCCGGCCAGCTGTGGTCCGGAGAGCGGAAGCGCGCGTCTACGCGGGGGCCCCGCTCACGCCACCGTGAAGTGGACGATCACCCCTATCGTCCACACCGATGCTGCAAGAGACACCATCAAGAATTCGATCAGCATGCCCATGCCCATCGCTTTCAGGGTCTCGATGCTGGATCTTCCCGCGGCGCGGGAGTCTCTCCAGTCGCACATACTCGCTCAAGAACAGCCCCCCAGCGAAGCCGAGGAAAAGGCCGAACACCGGGATCACGAACATCCCCACTATGCCCGCCAGCGCTGCGATGAGTATCGAACCCTTGGGTATGCTCTGCTTCTTGAGCTTGCGGCCCGTCAACACCGCGCTGGCCGACCAGCCCACGCAGACGAACAGGGCCCCGATGCCGGCGGCCGTCCACGATGCAGCCGACCCGAGGACCCATCCCCACGCGATCAGCGTGACCAGGGCCACCGGACTACCGGGCAGCAGCGGGTAGATCGTCCCGAACACGGCGACGGCCATGAGAATGCCCGCGACGACGGTGACGATGATGTCGATGGTCATACCGGCACCCCCCAGGGCACGCTTGATTCCTGATCCATCCTCGCATCAATGAGCCGTCGGGGGAAGCAGCGGGAGGCGTACGGAGCCGCGGGAAGACCTCACTCCACGCCGGGAATCCATGTATTGTTGAGCGAGCACTCATGGAACGACAATGACAACGCAAGAGCTAAACCGCGACGGAGACACGGTCTCCGAGGCAGGACCCAGCCAAGCAGGCGGGGTCGTGCTGGCCGCCCTCATGCTTGCCACCGTTGTGGCGAACTTCGCCAGCGTGTGCATGTTCCCGCACGTAGTCACCCTTTCCACCGAGTTCGGCCGCCCGGTCAACCAGGTCGTCTGGGCCATAATCGCCTTCCACGTCATCGCGGTGGGCGTGGGCGGCGTGGCGGCCGCCTTGGGCGCCGTCTTTGGCAACCGGCGCATGCTGCTCGTGACGCTCGGCCTGCTCCTCGCCGGCAGTCTCATGGCCGCCCTCTCGACTGATCTCACCGTCCTCATCGCAGGCCGCGTGCTGCAGGGTGTGGGCATGGCCATTCAGGCCCTGGCCATCGGGATCATCGCCAACTACTGGCGCGGCGACGCCATGCGCCGGGCGATAAGCATGATCGTCCTCGCCATAGGCCTGGGCGCGGTGACCGCGTATCTGGCCAGCGGGTTCATATGGAGGGCCGGTGGAGACTGGCGCACCATGTTCTGGATCCTCTCTGGCGCCATCGCCATCGACCTCATCCTGACGTTCATCCTGATCAAGGAGACCAAACGCACCCGGGTGCCCATCGACTTCCTGGGCTGTATCGGGCTCGTGGTCTGGGCGCTGCTGCTGCTGGTGCCCTTGAGTCAGGCCAATTCCTGGGGATGGGGCAGTGGCAAGGTGCTGGGGATGCTCCTGCCCGGACTCGCCGTGGTGGGACTCTGGGTGTGGTGGGAACTGCGCCGTCCCGCGCCGCTCATCGACCTGCGCGTGCTGAAGCGCATGGGCGTATGGCAGGGGGCCGTTATCTGGTTCGTCCTCAGCTTGACCGTTTGCGTTCCGGCGACCACCATGCCCTATCTCTTCCAGACGACCACAGCCTCCGGCTTCGGCTTCGGCCAGAGCATCTTCGTCGTCTCGCTCGCTCTCGCGATCACCGCCGTGACGATGGTGGTCCTTTCCGCGACCGCGGCCCCGCTCATGCGCAGGTACGGCGCCAGGAGGACCATGCTGCTGGGAGCGATGTTCGGCCTGAGCGGTTTCGGCTTGGCCTTCGCGCACGGATCGATATGGATCACTCTCGTGTGGCTGGCCGCCGGTGGAGCCGTGCCTGCCTGGGCGGGTTCGGCCAGCTACGCCGTCGCGACGGAGGCGGTGCCCCCGGAGCGGGGAGTCATCGTGAGCACTATCTGCAACACCTCAGGAGCCATCGGTGCGGCCGTCGCCACGGCCGTCGTCGGCTACATCCTCACCCTGCGCCAGATCACCATCCCGGTCGAGGGCGCCGGGGGCACCGTGAGCATGACGTTTCCGGCGGAGGAGACCCTCATCTGGTCGGCGATGCTGGTGGGCGTGGCCGCCTTGGTCAACATCTTCTGCGTGCTGACCATCAAGGCGAGACAGCCCCAAGAAGCCGGTCGGGTGTCCGAGATCGCCCCGCTGGTGCTCGAGTCCGAGGTCTGAGCACCGGCTTCCCTCAGGATCTGCTCGTCAGGTCGGCCCGACGCCTGAGGAACTCCTCCTGTTCGATATCGCCGCGAGCGTAGCGCTCCTCGAGAATCTGCAGCGCGCTCGTGGGCGCGGGCCCTGCCTGCGGTGGCAGCCCTTGCGAGTATCCCGCCTGGCCGGCGTCATGACGCCCCGAAAGACCCCGGACCAGAAGAACAATGCCGACCACGATAAGCGCCAGTACGGCGAGCATTACCACTATCCCGATAGCACCGCCCCAGCCGCCCATGCCGAAGCCACCATTCCACATCATCACGCGCCTCCTTGGGTCCCTGTGCCCGGCCGGCGATCCCGCTTCTTTTCATCTGCCGTACCACTCTTGATACCAATCCTGCATCTGTTCGATCTCCGCGGTCTGAGTCTCGATAATCGAACGGGCCAACTCTTGGATCTCCGGCCGGTCTGAGCGGGCGAGGACCATCTGGGCCATCATCACGCCCATCTCGTGGTGGGGGATCATCTGCTCGATGAACTCCTTGTCAAAGACCGGAGCGGCTTCGAGCACCTCCATGTCGGTGCCATCGTTCATCATGCCTCCCCCCATCATGCCCCCACCCATACCTCGGCCATCGGACATGCCCTCATCCGTGGGTGCTTCTATGCCGTACCAGGACCTGTACCAGGCACTCATCTGCTCTATCTCTCGAGTCTGGTCTCGGATGACGGTCTCCGCCAGTTGCTTCAGCTCCGGGTGTTCCGCCCGTGTAAGCGCCAGTTCGGACATGGCCACCGCATCCTCATGGTGGGGGATCATCTGCTCTATGAAATGGCGATCGATGTCTCCGGTCATGCCGCCGGGACCGCCACCGGAGATACCTGCGCCGAGGCCCCAGACGCCCGGCCCCCACAGCAGCGACAGGGCGATGAGTAGGACCACACCGGCCGCGATGCAGACTATTCCCGCTATGGTGGACGTTCTCTTCATGCCGCTTCTTCCTTTGCACGAGTGAACTCACTTGCAGGCTGCCCGTTCAGCGACGAGGTGAAACAGGGCGCCCGCAAGGTTGTGCCCGGCTTACGGTCCCCTTATACCTACCACCGTATGCTGGCGGTGATGGCAGAGAAGGACGTACCTCCATCTTCAGACTGCACCTGGTCACAGAAAGCGGAACGAAGGAGCCACTATGCGTAGACGGAACAAACTGGTCTTTGCGGCAGTACTCGCGGTCGTGCTTGCTCTAGCAATAGCGATACCTGCCTCGGCAGCTACGGACTCGACGGCGAGTGCGACGGATCCTGCCCCCTGCGGAGTGGGATACGGCGGCATGTTCGGCGGCGGCGGAGTCTCGACCACGGTCTCCGAATTGCTGGGGATGGATCCCGCCGAACTCGCGGCCCAGAGGCAGGCCGGCAAGAGCTTGGCTGACATCGCTGCCACCAAGGGCGTGAGCACCGAAGCCCTGCTCAGCACCATGCTCGCGGCCCGCAAGGCGGCCCTGGACGAGGCGATCGCCGCGGGGAGGATCAGCCAAGAGCAAGCCGACTACATGTACGAAAACATGGGCGAAAGACTCTCGGAGCGCATCAATGAAACCGACGTCGGCCCGTTCGGCGGCCAGGGTCGGGGCGGCAGGGGCAACTGCGGAGGTACGTGCGAGCAGTCCCCGACGACCGTCTACTAGCTCAAACCTTGTTCCCGAGGGGCCGCGGCCTGCGGCCCCTCGGCCTTTCGCATGGGCCGGCTCCACAGTGCCGGCGGGTCAGGTGCCCCGGAGAACCCGCCATGCTGCAACGAGTCCACCGGCCGCCGTGGTGATGTCGACCTCCGTCGTCAGCCGGCCCAGCGAGAGACGGACCGAGCCGAGTGCGTCGTCGTCGCTCAGGCCCGTTGCCGCGAGCACCGGCGACGGCGTCTCACCCCCTTCGTGGCAGGCAGAACCGGCCGAGGCTGCCACCCCAGCCGCGGCCTTCAGGAGGTTGCTGCTCCGTACGCCGGGAAACACCACGTTCAAAGTATTCGGCAGACGATCGGTCGGATGCCCGTTGAGTTTCAAGCCAGGCACTCCCTCACCCAGCAGGCCCCACAGCCCCTCGCGCAGCGCGAGAACCCGAGCCGACTCCGCATGCAGCGTGTTTCTCGCCAACGCGCAGGCCGCCCCCAACCCCACGATCGACGCCACGTTCTCGGTGCCTGGGCGACGACCGCGTTCGTGGCCTGCTCCGACCAGCACCGGGAGCAGAGGTGCGCCGCGGCGCACGTACAGGGCGCCGACTCCCTTCGGTGCGTAGAGCTTGTGCCCGGCAATGGAAAGAAGATCGACGCCGAGGTCCTCAACATCGACCGGAATCTTCCCGACCGACTGGGCGGCGTCTGTGTGCACCAGCGAGCCTCGCTCCCTGGCAAGCGCCGACAGTTTCTTGATCGGCTGTATCGTCCCCGTCTCGTTGTTGGCATGCATGACCGTGAGGAGAAGCGGCAGGTCGTCAAGCGCTTCCCGAGCCTGCCCAACGTCGACAACGCCCAGACGGTCGACTCCGAGCCTCGTCACCTTGTGGCCCTGACGTCCCAGCATCTGGCATGGGTGCAGGACCGCAGGGTGTTCGATCACCGAGGTGACCACGTGGCCGGGGCCGCCCGTGTCCCGGGTGGTCCCGAAAATGGCCAGATTGTTCGACTCTGTTCCCCCGGAGGTGAAGATGATCTCGTCAGAACTGCATCCGAGCAGATCAGCCACCTGCTCGCGCGCCCGGTCCACCCCACGCCGCCCCTCCTGCCCGTAGGGGTGGAGACTGGAGGGGTTCCCGAAACGCTCCCGCAGGTAGGGCAGCATGGCGTCCAGCACCTCGGGGAGAACCGGCGTGGTCGCGTTGTAATCCAGGTATATCGGGCGCTCGCCGATAGACGTGTGGCTCACTCGTAGCCTTTCATCAGGGCGTGCGTTGTTCGGCGCGCCGGGTCAACTCCTCCTGTGCCCGCAGGTGCTCGAAAAGCACCTCCCGCAACAGATCACAAGCCTGGACCATCTTCGGGTAGGCGATGCTGTAGTAGACCTCGTTGCCGCTCCGCCGATTGCGGAGGAGTCCCTGGTTGCGGAGTAGTGCCAGATGCTGCGAGACAAGGGGCTGGGTCGCGCCGATTTCCTCGGCCAAATCGCCCACGCTCCGTTCGCCCTCGCGGAGAGCGTTGAGCAGAGCCAAGCGCAGGGGATGGGCCATGGTTTTGCACACCCTCGCGTGCAATTCGAGGATGGTGGGGTCGATCCTATCGGCCATCAGCGCCTCTCTCAGGCAGCATGACTAGTAGACGATCACCTTGTCGGCCTCGAGCGTCCATTGGGCGAGAAGATCCATGGAGCCCCGCTGAGCGCCTTCCACCAAGGGTAGGGATGCCAAACCACGGGCATCCATGCAGGTGCCTCATAAGGCCACCATGGCCTTCTTCACCAGAAGACCCTTGAGCATCCGTTCGATGGAATAGTAGCCCTCGGGGGTCTTCTGGCCGGCCAGGGCACATGCGGTGGCATCGGCCGTCAGAAACAGTCTGAGTTCGGTATCCTGGCTGTTTCGACACGGCCATCGCGTGTCGAAGAGCGTTGTAGGAGCGCTCGGCGCCGTAGGGAGCGTCATTGAGCACGAAAAGCACAGATGCCATCGGGCCTCCTTGTCTTGGTTCGCCTTGCGCTATCGTGCGCTATAATATCGCAATCTGGCCATATTGCAATGTGTACGGGGAGCAGCCGTGAAGCTCAGTATCAAGTTCCACCCGCTGTTGTTCCAGTCGTCGTTGGCAGCAGGCGGCGTTGCCCTGATGGCGTTCAACTACCTCCAATTCGCTATCCCCCATGGTGAGGGGTTGATCACGTCGTCTGATATTTCGTGGGGGACGTTGACAGGGGGGCAGATTGCCCTCTACGCGCCCCTGGTCGCCGTGATGTTGGCGTTCACCGTCCTCAACTTTGTGCTCACAGGATACTTCCTCTATCGTCTGGCCACGTGGCTTGGGGAGCCGGGAGCCTACGGCGGCTTCAAGAACAACCCGCATCAGAATCAGAACACGGGCATATTCGCCATCGTCGCCTCTCTATCGATGACGGTCAACGTCTTCTGGGCCCCTTTCGGCTTCTTCGTCCCGCAGGTGTCCTCGAACATGCAGGCGTTGATGGTGCCGTCATTGATAGTCTTCGGCATCCTCTTGTCAGCGCTGCTCTTCTTCCAAGTGACGTTTGGTAGGACCTGGTTCTCCAGAGGCGTGCAGAGAAGGGAGTTCAACTTCGTCTGGCTTCTCGACGCCTTCGCCTTTGGTCTGGTCAGCTTGACGGGCTCCGGCATCGTCTCGATGGCCAGCGACGACGTGATCCGTACCACAGCTGCCGTCGCTACCCTGTTCACACTGGTCGTTGGTTCGGTGCTGCTGGTGTATAAGGTGGCGTATCTGGTCTACGCACACGTGCGAGCCGCCAAGCTGCCCGCCACCGCGATACTGCCGGCGTTCTTCTTAATCGTCCCTATTGCCTGCCTCTACGGTCTGAGTGCGTACCGAATAGCAGAGTACATGCAGCCTCACCTCGCCTCTGGACTGCACGGATGGGAGTCACTGCTGATCACTGCCTCGTACGGCGTTGCGGTTGTATGGGCTCTTGGCGCTATCTATCTCATCAGGGATTACTTCAGGAGCCACTTCGCAAAGAGCCCCTTCGCCCCGGCGCAGTGGGGGTTTGTCTGAGTGTTCGTCGGCTCCCAGGTCCTGGGAGTGTACGTATATGCGTTCTTCTTTCAGTACACAGCCATAGCCGTACTCAACTACGTCAGCGTGTTCTTGGGGGCCATCGTGTACGCGATGGTCATGGGCAAGTTCGTAAGGGGGAACCGGGTCGTGACCGAGTAGCTACGCCGGGTCCGGCGGCCTGACGGAGGACCCTCTCTGGCGGAGCCGGATGAGATGCTCTATCTTGAGTGAGCCTCAGCCGAAAAGCCCGATACGCAATCTCGGCCTGAGCAGCGGATCCAAAAAGGGGGAGACCGGGACATGACTACGCACAGTGAGTTCAACACGTACGGCGCGGACCTCGAGCAGTTTCTCTGCTTGAGGACGTATCCCATCGCCATCAAGATGCTGGAGAGCGAATCCGAGGTCCCGGAGGGAGCCGTCCGGCCCAAGAAGGACAGGGACGAGCACTACGCCGTATGCCAGGCCTTTGCGCTTGCGCGCCGCCAGGGCATGACCATCGCCATGTTCTTGGAGGACCACTGGTGCTTCGAACCGATAATCTCCTATGGGCTGGTCGAGACGCCTCAGGACTACCTGGAGGGTTCCACGAGCTCCTTCTTCATCGCCGACAAGCAGGCGGCTGAGGAGCATTCCCGCCAGATGACGCGCCTGCCTGTGGGGCAGTACCCCGGAATGGTGATGGGGCCCCTCAAGTCGGCCAACTTCGAGCCCGACCTCGTGATGATCTACTGCAACTCGGCGCAACTGCGGCATCTGCTCCTTGCCTTGCGTTATCTGCACGGGACGCAGGTCACCTCGACCCTCGACCCCATCGGTTCCTGCGTGCACTCCGTCGTCCCTTCGTTGTTGAACGGGGAATGCCAGGTCACCGTGCCCGATCCCGGTGATTTCGAGCGGGCCGGCGCCCAGGAAGACGAGATGGTCCTGACGGTGCCGACGACACAGACTCAAGGAGCTGATGGACGGGATCTACCACTTCGAGGAGTCGGGCAGGGGATTCCGGCGCTTCAACCTCTCGCTCCAGCCCGACTTCCAGCAGCCCCCCTTCTACGAGGAGTACTTCAGGAAGTGGGGCCTGGAAGCGCGCAAGGGGTAAGTCCGCAGAGACGGCCCAGGAAGGACAAAGGCGCGAGCCCCCCAGACCGAAGTCTGGGGGGCTCGCGCCGTCGCGGCCCGCCGTGCGGGCCGCACCTCATCTGGTTTCGCTGACTAGTGCGCGTCCATCCAGGTGGTGTTCCAGGACCAGTGCACGAAGCCGCCTTCCATCGGGTACTCCGTGTGGACGTACTTCTGGATGACGATGCCGTTCGGGTAGTGGAAGACCGGGATCATCAGAGCCTGCTCGTTCATCATACCCACGATCTTGCCGGTCTCGGCTTCCTGAGCCGCTGCCTCACGGGCCTGGTTGGCGGGCTCGAAGAGGGCCGCGAACTCAGGCAGGCCGCGTGAAGCTGGCCAGGTTGGTCTTGGGCGTCGGGCCCCACCAGGCGTTGCACGACATGAGGTAGTTGTAGTCGTTGCCGCTGAACATGAAGGCCAGGTCTTTCCAGCCCGTGCCGAAGACCGAGCCGTAGAAGCGGCCGGGGTCGGCGATATCGATGTTGGTGACGAACCCGGCAGCGTCCAGATAGCCCTTAACGGCCTCGGCGCCGGTGTTACGGCCACCACCCTCGGCCAGAGCCAGCAGGTCGATGGGACAGCCGTCGGCATAGCCGGCCTCGGCCAGCAGCTGCTTGGCCTTCTCGGGATCGTACTGGCGGTCTACCACGACCGCGTCGGAGCCCCACTCGCCTTCAGGCGAAACGACCTGGATGGGGAAGTAGAACCCGAAGCCGATGGCGTCGGTGATGGCTTTCTTGTCGAGAGCGTATTCCACCGCTTCGCGTACCTGCAGCTTGGCCAGCGGCGAGGCGGGGTCGGTGGTGTTGGGCATGAGGTGGTACTGGAACCCGGCCCACCCGGTCTGCACCGTGAAGCCCTTGTCGACCATCTCGGCCCGGCCCTGAGCGTCGGCCGACTGCCAGATGTCAGCCTGCCCGGCCTGCATGACCGCGGAAGCCGTCGTGGCGTCGGGGATGATAGTCACCTCGATGCCGTCCATGTACGGCTGCCCTTCGCGCCAGTAGTTGGGGTTCTTCTCCCAGACCAGGGACTGGTCGCGGTTGAACTCCTTGAGGAGGAAGGGACCCGTGCCCACCAAGTTGTTCATGGCCCACTCTTCTCCGCCGTTCGCCTCGAAGGCGGCCTGGGAGAACATGGGCACCCAACCGAGGGACTGAAGCAGCTGGTTGTGCCAGTAGTTCAGGTGCAGCACGTAGTTGTACTTGTCGACGATCTCGAATTCCTTGATCGCGTCGGCAAACTGGAGCTTGCCACCGGCCGCGCCGATGTCGTAGTTCCACTTGGCCACGTCGGCGGTCAGCTCCGTGCCGTCATGGAACATGACGCCCTCGTGGAGCTGGACCGTGATGGTGAGGGCATCGGGATCCTCGACCACGCTCACTGCGAGATCGGGTGCCAGCGTGCGCTCGGGCGTGAACCGCATGATCCTCTCGACGCCGGGGAAGATGCCGCCCTCGTCGACCGGGCCCATCTTGGGCCAGTAGCCGACGTCCTGAGGCGTGGCGTTGTGGATCAGCTTCAGGATGCCGCCGGTGACAGGCCCGGCCGCAACCGTTGTCGTAGTCTCTGCCGGCGCCGTCGTCGTGGTCTCCGCGGGAGCGGTGGTGGTGGTCTCACCCTCCGCCGCGGTCGTGGTGGTCTCTTCGTCCTCCCCGCAGCCCACCATAAGCATCATCATGAGGCCGATCAACAGAAGGACTCCGATGCTCCACAAGGTCCTCTTCTTTGTCCTACTTCTCACTTCATTACCCCCAGTCCTGGACAGCAGTCGCCTTCAGCTACACAAGCCTCGTCGATTGTCACGCACACAACGGAACCCTGCCCTACCCCCCGAGTACCTGAGATACGCACCTCCTTTGGACGTCTGCTTCCCTGAGCATAGAGCACTCTCACATCAGAGCGCCACCCCGGCCGCACTCCCGCATCATATGGCCGGCTTTCGGATGTAGCTCACCGGTAAACGAAGTCTATGGCCACGTGCCCACTCTCCTCTTGCGCCTGTTCAGCCTGCGGGCTGCTGCTCGATGCCATCCCTGCTGTAGCTCTCCGAAGGCCCCGTGGACAGGTTGAGAATGGGCCTGTCCACCCTCCGGACATACAAGGGGCAGTGCCTCATCCCCTTGGGGACGAAGATCATGCAGCTCTCGGTGAGCATGTACTTCTCTCCGTCCATCCACAATTCGACCTCCCCGCACAGGTCGTGTGGCCGCTCCGGGTCGGTACCGAAGAACATGATGATCTCGTCGAAATCATCGTGACTATGCTCGGGCGGCGAGCCCTTGGAGGGCTCGTGGATCATGACGCACTCCGCATAGAACGATCCCGGGACGAAGGTCCCGTCGATGAACGCCAGAGGCGTGATGGCGCTGCCTTTGAACACGCTCGTATCGGCCAGATAGGTCGTGACGATGTTGCCCCTCTGAGTCCCCAAGTCAGCCACTTCCGTCTCCCGAGTCACGCTCACGCCGGCTTGCCTTCGGACCCCACCGCGAGGCAGGCGACCTGGTGATCGTCTCCCACATCTGTGAGAGTCGGCATCGTGGTGCGGCACTCCGGTCTGACATCAGGGCACCGGTTGTGCAGCACGCAGCCCGAGGGCGGATTGGCCGGGCTCGGCACCTCGCCCTGCATGATGATCCGCTCCCGAGTCGCCTCGATGTCCGGGTCGGGCACGCAGACCGCCGACAGCAAGGCCCGCGTGTAGGGATGGATAGGATTGGCGTAGAGCTCCGTCGGGGTCGTGATCTCCAGGATATGGCCCAGGTACATCACGGCGATGCGGTCGCTGATGTGCTTCACCACCGAGAGATCGTGCGCGATGAAGACGTACGTGAGCTGGTCAAACCCTCCCTGAGATCCATGAGCAGGTTGATGATCTGAGCCTGGATGGAGACATCCAGCGCCGAGACCGGCTCGTCGCAGATGATCAAGCTGGGTTCGCCGGCCAGCGCGCGCGCGATGCCGATACGCTGTCGCTGGCCGCCGCTGAACTCGTGGGGATAGCGCGACCGCAGGTCGGGGTCCAGTCCGACCTTGGCGAACAGCGCAGCCACCCTCTCGTCGTATTCCGCCTTGCTCTGCACCATGTTGTGGATCTTGAGAGGCTCACCCACGATGCCACCGGCTGTCTGCCGGGGATCGAGCGACGAATACGGGTCCTGGAAGATGATGGCCATCTCGCGGCGAAGGGGCCGGAACTCGTTCTCGGGCATGGAGGAGATCTCCCGGCCCTTGAACCAGATGCGGCCGGCGCGTCGGCGTGTATACCCGGCACAGGCAACGCCCGACCGTGGTCTTGCCGCAGCCGCTCTCGCCCACCAATCCAAGGGTCTCCCCCTGCTTGATGGTGAAAGAGACGCCGTCGACGGCCTTGATCTCGCCCACCTTCTTCTTGAGCAGTCCTCGGGTGATGGGGAAGTACATCTTGAGGGAGTCGACCTCGACGATCACGTTGTTCGGCACCCTCGGTCATGCTCCGGCTCCCTTTTCACGCATGTAGCAGCGCACCATGTGACCCTCACCGTCCGCCGGCTCCAACTCCGGCCAGGGCTCGGTGTAGCAGCGTTCGCCTCGCTCGGTGCAGCGCGGCAGGAAGGCGCAGTGGGTAGGAGGCTGGAGCAGGTTGGGCGGGGTCCCGCTGATAGGCACCAGCCGGCGGCTCTGCTGTCTCGTCCAAGCGCGGGACGCTGTTGAGAAGTCCGATCGTGTAGGGATGGCTGGGCCGGTAGAAGAGGTCGCGGCAGGTGCCCTGCTCGACGATCCTGCCCGCGTACATGATGTAGACGCGCTTCGCGTAGCGCGCGACCACGCCCAGGTTGTGCGTCACCAGCACCAGGGCGCCGCGACACCCGTCGATGCTCGACAGCATCAGCTCGAGCAACTGGGCCTGGGTGGTGCAGTCCAGCGCGGTGGTGGGCTCGTCGGCTATGACCATCTTGGGCTGGCAGGCCACGCCGATGGCGATCATGACCCGCTGCCGCATCCCACCGCTGAACTGATGCGGATAGTCGTCCACCCGGGCAGCCGCGCTGGGAATACCCACCTGCTCGAGCAACTCCACCGCGCGCTTGCGCGATTCCTTCTTGCCCATGAGCAGGTGCAACTCGAGCGACTCGGTCAGCTGCCGCCCGATAGTCAACGTGGGGTTGAGCGAGGTCATGGGCTCCTGGAAGATCATGCTGATCTTGCCCCCGCGGATGGAGCGCATCTCCGAGCTGTTGGGAGCGTAGTCCAGAAGGTTCCTGCCTTCGAACCGCACCTCCCCTCCGACGATGCGGCCGGGGCTCCTGATGAGTTGCATCACGGAAAGCTGCGAGACCGACTTGCCGCAGCCGCTCTCTCCTACCACACCCACGATCTCCCGCTCGTCGACCACGTAGGAGACCCCGTTGACGGCGTGGACGATGCCCGTCTCGATCTTGAACTCGGTCCGAAGGTCCTTGACCTCCAGCAGCCGACCGGCCGGTGTGATGTCGCAGGCCTGCTCCTGCCGGCTCGCCGTCGATGTCTGGGTGCTCACAGCACACCTCGCAACTTCGGGATCGAGGGCATCGCGAAGACCGTCGCCCACCATGTTGAAGGCGAACACCACCACCATGATGGCGACGGCGGGAGCGAAGGCGAGCTGGGGGTGGCTCTCGAGGTAGCGATACCCGTCGGCGGCCATGCTGCCCCAGGCGACCCCGGGCGGCTTGATACCGATACCGAGGAAGCTGAGGCCGGCTTCGGCCAGGATCACGTTGCCGAGCATGGCCGTGATGAGAACCAGGACCGGTTGGAAGGCGTTGGGCAGGATGTGCCTGGCCATCGTACGCATGTTCTTCGCACCCATGGCCCGCTGCGCCGTGATGTACTCGTTCTCCTTCACACTCAGGGTCTCGCCGCACATCAGCCGCGTATAGCCTGGCAGGGTGGCGATGGCCAGGGCGATGATGACGTTCTGGATGCCCCCGCCCAGTACCGCCGCCAGCAGCAGGGCCAGCACGAGCATGGGAAAGCCCATCAGAGCGTCCATGATGCGCATGATGATCGTGTTGGGGAGCCCACCGAGATAGCCGGCAATGAGCCCGAGGATCATCCCCGCGATAGAAGCGACGGCCACCGTGCCGAAGCCTACGATCAGGGCAGTTCTGGCGCCGTAGAGGAGGCGACTGAAGGTGTCGCGCCCCAGGTTGTCGGTCCCCAGCCAGTGTTCCGAGCTTGGCGGCTGCAGGGATTGAGCCATGTCGTTCAAATAGGGATTGTACGGAGCGAGAAGGGGAGCGAATATCCCCACGAGCACGAGGATCACGAGGACGCCCACCCCGAACATCACCAGCTTGCGCTGGAACATGATCCGGAAGAAGCGCTTCGCTTCACTGACCTGCGGGGCAGTCACCGTGTCCAGCTCCGGGCCGGGCATCGGCCCGTTCGCTAACGGCACTGCGTTCATGTCAAGAGTGTCACTCATAGCGGATCCTTGGGTCGAGCCAGCCGTAGGAGATGTCCACGATCAGGTTGACGATGATGATGATGAGGGCGATCATGAGCGTGCCGCCCTGGATGACCACGTAGTCTTGGCCGAAGACGGCGCCGACCAGGAGCCGACCCACCCCGGGGATGGCGAACATGTTCTCGATGATCACCGAGCCGCCGAAGACGAGGCCGATGCTGATGCCGAGCATCGTGACCACGGGAAGCATGCTGTTCTTGAGGACGTGCCGGGTGACGACGACCCTTTCTTTAAGGCCCTTGGACCACGCCGTGCGCACGTAGTCCATGTTGTTGACCTCGAGCACGCTCGACCTCATCTGCCGGGCCGTCACGGCCAGAGGGACTACCGCCAGGCAGATGACGGGCATGATGCTCTGCTGCACGCTGAGCGGGAAGTTGGCGAGCGGCGAGGTATAGCCGGCGATAGGCAGCCAGCGCATCTTGAGCCCGAAGAAGTAGATCAGCAGGAGTCCGAGCAGGAACACGGGGATGGTCAACCCGATATACGAGAGGAATGTCACCACTGAATCGATCCACTTCCCTCGTCGTACGGCGGCGATGAGCCCGAAGAAGATCCCGAACACCGTGCTGATGACGATGGAGATGAGACCAAGCCACAGGGTCACAGGGAAGCGATCCCATAACAGTTGGCCCACATCCTCCCGGTACATGATCGACTTGCCCAGGTCTCCGGTGAGGACCCCTTTCGCCCAGTTGAGATACTGGACGGGAACCGACTTGTCCAGCCCGTATTCTTCCCTCAACTTGTCGAGCGCCTCCTCGGTGATCATTCCCCCCGACTGCATCTGCGCCGCGAAGATCAGCACCGGGTCCCCGGGCAGCAGACGGACGGAGAAGAAGACAATCAGCGAGACCATGAAGAGGACCACCAGGCCCCATAGGAGACGTCGGATTATGTAGGTGACCATGTGGTACCTACCTCTCCGCCACTGGAAGATGGATGTGAGACGCTGCGAACACCTATGCGTACCTGCCGTATTCGATGGTGAAATCGATCAGCGCTTTGAGATTCTCCGGCCGCGCGTCGTCGACCGGCGTACGCGAGGACATGACGAAACCGCCGTCGCGTCCGCAATAGTCGATGAGTCGCTTGGCCACTTGCCTGACTTCGTCCGGCGTACCCACCGCGAGCAGTGTGACCGGCACATTCCCGCTGATACACAGATGCCCTCCCAGGACGTCTTTGGCCCTGAACATATCCGTCGTGTCGAAGTGCACGTTGATTTCCAGCGGGACACGATCGGTTGCTTCCAGGCGGATAGCGTCGACGAACCGCTTCTCTCGCTGCGGGTACAGTTCGGTCGGTGGATGAGCTCATCAACTTGCCAACGCCTCTGGATAGAGAAAGAACCTCGCCGTAGATCAGAGCCTCTTCCATGGTCACTTGGGCCACGGGCTCATCCTCCTGCGCTGCCGCGTTCCAACCCGCTTGGATGCCGTGGATGATCGAAGTGAACACGTGGCCCAGGGCGACGGAGGTGACACCGGCCCGGGCGAGGGATGGCTGGCTCTCCACCACCGCTTCGCAGAGATCGTGGATGCGGGTCAAGTAATGGTGGTACTCCCATCTGACCTTCTCGTCGATACTGGGATCGACGTTTTCCAGACTCCTGAGGCCGGTGGTCTCCCGAGAGCCGAAATGATTGATCACGAACACCCTGGTCTGAGGATCATCCTGGTAGCCCTGCCAGACGGCGCGCGTGAGTTGCAGAAGAAGGTTGCGAGGATCGGGGTCGTCTTTGGCGGCGGCGGCCATGGCCTCGTCGACGCGGGTGTTGATCTCGGTCCAGCAGGACGCGTACACGGCGCGCAGGAGGCCGTCCTTGCTCCCGTAGATCCTGAGAACGCCGCTCTCGCTGGTGCCGGCCTCGTTGGCGATCGCGCGCAGCGAAGTGTTCGCGAACCCCCTGGCAAAGAAGAGCTCCTTTGCCGCCCGCATGATGCGCTGCGAAAGATCCGAGCCAGAGTCCACCATCACGCCGCGTCCTCCCCGCCGCCAGCTTGATAGTAGTGCTACTATCGGTGTAGCCTAACACCGACCACCGACCGTGTCAAACAGTCGTCTTGAGACTCCTGAAGGTTCCCGATGGGAAGCGCAAAGGCGCAGATTTCCGGGTATCTTGTTGTGACATTCAGGGCAGAGCAGCTCCGCGCACGGAAAGGACACGAGATCCACATGTTCGGACCTGTGACCGATCGGATAGCCCAGATGAGAGAGCTCGTCCGGGACAGGGTCATCGCCATCGATGCGGAGAGAGCGCTCAACATCACCGAGTCATACAAGAAGAACCTGATGGTGCCCCCTGAGATCAGGAGGGCGACGGCCACGTACGACGTCTGCTCGAAGATGACCTGCCGCGTCGAGGATTTCGAGCTCATCGTCGGCAACTTCGGCACCAGCTTCCTGGGCTCCGCCATGTGGCCCGAGGAGGGGTGCGAATGGTTCTACCAGGAGTTCGACGGTGGCGGACTCTGGGAGCGCGACGAGCAGGGCGTCTACCATCGCGAGGACATGGGCACGCAGACTGTCCATCACCGAGGAAGAGAAGGACAGGCTCTACTCCATCCGTGACTTCTGGAAAGGCAAGACCGTCACGGACCACATGGACTCCTGGTACCCCGACGGGTTCGAGGATTGGCGCGCCATCGGAGCCTCCAGCTACTTCCCGGGGAAGCCCATCGGCGACCTGCCCAGCGGGCACCTGACCGCCGGATACCCGAAGATCATCAACACGGGCTACGCCGCCATCCGCAAGCAGGCCCAGGACTGGGTGGACGCCCACCGGGGCAACCTGATGGGCGACGACGTGGAGAGGTACCTGTTCTACAAGTCGGCGGTCCTGGCCTGCGACGCCGCCACGGCCATGATCCGAGCGCTATGCCCAGGAGTGCGACCGCAAAGCCGAGGGATGCACCGACCCGACACGCAAGGCCGAGCTCGAGAAGATGGCCGACGGCCTCCTGTGGATCTCGGAGAAGCCGGCCCGCACGTTCTGGGAGGCCGTGCAGGCCACCGTCATGTACCAGCTTCTGCTCTACATGGATGCCCGCTACCCGGCTCTGGCTTTCGGCCGCTTCGACCAGTACACCTGGCCTTTCCTGGAGGCCGACCTCGAGCGCCGGGCGCCTCACCATGGAACGAGGCGCAGGAGATCGTCGAGGCCTTCCTGCTCAAGGCCAACTGCTTCTACCGCGCCGCGCCCGCCTTTCCTCAACGAGATCGTGGGCGTGGGCAACACCTACCAGCACACCACCATCGGCGGCGTCGACCCCGAGACGGGCGAAGACGCCGGCAACCCGGTGACCTACATGATCCTCGAGTCGATGGGCAGGCTGATGCTCCACGACCCGACCATCTCCATCCGCATCCACAAGGACACTCCCGACGACCTGTGGGAGCGCGCCATCGATATGACGAAGCTGGTCGGCGGACTACCGCTGTTCCAGAACGACGAGGTCATCGTCCCGGCCCTGGTCGAAAGGGGTTTCGAGCTCCGAGACGCCCGGGACTACAGCCTCATCGGCTGCCAGGAGATCGTGGGTTCCGGCAACGACTACCCCGCCCCCAACGGCACCATGTGCAAGGCCACGATCCACTACGGCGTCATCCTGGACATGGCCCTCAACAACGGCACCAACCCCATCAACGGCAGGAGTGGAGCGGTCAAGAGCGGCTACCTCTACGACATGCAGTCGTTCGAAGAGGTCCAGGCGGCGGTGAAGGCCCAGGTGGAGTACTTCCTCAGGTGGCTGGTCACCATGAACAACTACTCCGAGCACATCGCCATGACGGTGAGCCCTCACGCTGCTCTCTCCATCTCCATCGACGGCTGCATGGAGTCGGGCAAGGACTGCGTCCGCGGCGGCGCGAAGTACAACTCCTTCGGGGGCACCGCCACCGGTCTGGCGACGGTGGCCGACTCCCTAGCCACAATCAAGTACATGGTCTTCGACAAGAAGCTGTGCACGGCCCGCGAGCTCTACGACGCGTTCATGGCCGACTGGAAGGGCTACGAGCCCCTGCGCCAGAGGGTCCTGAGTGAGGTCCCCCACTTCGGCAACGGCGACCCCTACGCAGACGAGCAGATGAAGTGGATCTGCGACCTCTACTACGACGCCTGCAGCCAGATGTACAGCACGAGGAGCAGCATCTACAAGGCGGGCCTGTACGGCGCGGCCGACCACGTGGCGCAGGGGGCGCACACCTGGGCTACCCCCGACGGGCGGCGTACCGGGGAGCCTCTGGCCGACGCCGCCTCCCCAGCGCAGGGTAGAGACCTATGCGGGCCCACCAGCGTGTTCGCCTCCGAGGTCTGCTTCGACCACAGCCACTACCTCGGCGGCATCGCGGTGAACCTCAAGATCCACCCGACGGCCCTCAGGGGCGCGGAGGGGGCTGCGAAGCTGCGCGATGTAACCAAGGCCTACTTCGATCAGGGCGGCCTGGAGGTCCAGTACAACGTCGTCAGCGCCGACGACATGCGGGCCGCGCAGAAGGACCCGGCCTCCTACCGCAACCTGGTGGTCCGCATCGCCGGCTACTCGGCCTACTTCGTCGAGCTCAGCCCCAGGATGCAGAACGACATCATCAACCGGACCGAGAACGTCCTCTAGGGAGACAGAGGTGCCTGGGGGGACAGCGGGGCCTGGGGGACAGCGGTGCCTGCGGGGACAGCGGGGATAGGAACCTATCGGCACCATCTACGACATCCAGGGCTTCTCGGTGCAGGACGGACCCGGGATCAGGACCACCGTCTTTCTCAAGGGCTGTCCCCTGCACTGTCCCTGGTGCCACAGTCCCGAGTCGCAACGCTTCGACGTCCAACTGTCGTGGCAGTGGCGAAAGTGCATCGGCACGGAAGTATGTGGCCTGTGCCTCTCCTGTTGCCCGCACGGGGCCATCAGCCCCGCGGCGCCGGCGGCGCCGAAGGCCGCGGAGGCCGAGGCAGCCGCAAGCGCCGGTGCGACGGCCGCCGACGGATGCCGCGGCCGACCGCGATCGGACGGCCTTCAGCTGATCGAGGTCGACTGGGCCAAGTGCGACGACTGTGGTCTGTGCGCCGAGCAATGCCCCGCAGGCGCGCTTTCCATGTGGGGCCGGCGCTACACGGTCTCCGAGGTGGTCGACCGAGTGGTCCGCGACAGACCCTTCTTCGACAAGTCCGGCGGTGGCGTCACCGTCTCGGGCGGAGAGCCCTTTTCCCAGTCCGAGTTCACGCTGGCGCTGTTGCAGGCGCTCAAGGAACAGGGAATCCACACCGCGCTCGACACGACCGGTCTGGCATCCTGGGGCGTCATCGAGAAGGCGCTCCCCTTCGTCGACCTGTTCCTCCTCGATCTCAAGAACATGGACAGTCCTGAGCACAAGGCCGTCACCGGGGTCCCCAACGAGCCCATCCTCGACAACGCCCGCAGGATCGCGGCCGCCGGGGGCAAGATGCAGATACGGATCCCCGTGATCCCCAGGTTCAACGATTCCGACGAGGACTTCAGACAGGTGGGCAGGTTTGTGCAGGAACTGGGCGGGGCAGTGACTCTCGTACAGTTGCTCCCCTACCACGCGCTGGGCGTTCCCAAGTTGGAGCGGATCAGGCATGATGGACCCATCCTCGAAGCGACGGCTCCTTCAGACGAGCGGATGGGTGGACTGAAAGCGATCCTTGAAGAGTATGGGTTGACCGTACAGGTTCATTAGAAAGGCGCCGTGGCATGTACCAGTTTTCTCCGATCGCACCGCGGGTAGCGCGGATCCGCAAGAGATATCGCGACACCAAGCCCAAGGTGTGCATAGAGCGCTTCAGGCTCGTCACCGAGTTCTATCAGGACAACCCGACCCTTCCGCCCATGATCAAGCGGGCGAAGAACCTTGCCAATCTGTGCGAGAAGATGCCCGTGATCGTGCACGAGGACGAGGTCATAGTCGGCGAGTTGGCCTCCACCTATCACGGCTCGGCACTCTTCCCCGAATACGCTGTGGGCTGGCTGTTCGACGAGATCAGGAGCGGCGAATTCCTGAACCGCGCCCTCGACCCGTACGACATGGATCAGGAAGACATGGACTATGTCATGCAGTTCGAGGACTTCTGGGCGAAGAACGACCTCAGCCGCTTCACGGACGACGCCCTGCCTCCCGAGTTCCACGACATCGTGGGCAACGGCATCGTGACCTTCGGCGACAAGCACACCGGCGCCGGACCGGTGGGCCACTTCTGCACCAACTACGACAAGGCCATCCGCAAGGGCTTCGCCGCCATCAGGCGCGAGGCGCAGGACAAGATCGAGGGCATGAAGGGCCGGCTGTATGGCGACAGTGCCGAGCGGGAGCAGTTCTACTACGCCGTGACCATCGTCTGCGACGCCGCAGTCACGCTCTCCAAACGCTACGCAGCCGAATGCCGTCGGCAGGCGGCGGAGATGCACCGACGAGGTTCGCCGCGCGGAGCTGCTGCAGATGGCGGAGGGACTCGACTGGGTCATGGAGAACCCGGCGCGCACCTTCACCGAGGCCGTCCAGTGCCTGTACCTCTATCAGATCGTCGCTGTCTCTGGACGGCAACCTGCACGGCCTGACTTTCGGCCGCGTCGATCAATACCTGAACAGCTTCTACCTAGACGATCTGGCCGCCGGGAGGATCACGCGCGAGCGGGCTCAGGAGATCCTCGATCTCTTCTGCCTCAAGGTCGCCGAGATGAACAAGATCTGGCCCTCGTTCGCCACCGCGGCCGCGGGGGGCTACACCTCCGGGCAGCTCATCACCCTGGGGGGCGTCACGAAGGACGGCCTCGACGCCACCAACGAGGTCACCTACATGCTTCTGGAGTGCGCGCGCCGTCTGCTGCTGCACGATCCTCCCATGTCGCTCCGCATCCACGAGGGCACGCCCGACCTGCTGTGGGACGTGGCCGTGGAGACTACGAAGGCTGTGCGGGGGGGTGCCGACCTTCGAGAGCGACAAGGTGATCATCCCCACACTGCTGGATAGGGGCATGTCCCTCGAATCCGCCCGCAACTACTGCCTCATCGGCTGCGTGGAGCCTGGAGGATGCGGAAACGACTGGCCCGCGAACGGAGGCCCCGGTCAGGAGACGTTCTGGAGGATACCCGGTGCGGTCCTCCTCGCCATCAACAACGGCGAGAACCCTATGCCTCGACCTGACGGTGAGCCTCAGCACCGACGGGCCTTCCCACCGGCTACCTGTACGAGATGAAGAGCTTCGACGAGGTGCTCGACGCCACCAAGACGCCAGATCGAGCACTTCATCGATTGGCAGGTCTCCTTCACCAGTGTCCGCGAATACGTCGCGCGCTACCACATGCCCCTTCCCATCGTCTCCGCGACCATGGACGGCTGCATGGAGAGTGGCAAGGACGTTATGTACGGAGGCGCCACATACAACGGCACCGGCTTCGCGGGCGTGGGCATCGGCACAGCGGTCGACAGTCTCGTGGCCATCAAGTACATGGTCTTCGACAAGAAGCTCTGCACCGCCCGGCGAGTTCTACGACGCCCTCATGGCCGACTGGGAAGGACACGAACTGCTTCGCCAGCGCATCATGAAAGAGACCCCGCACTACGGGAACGACCTCGACTATCCCGACGAGATAGCCGAGTGGATGTCGAAGGTGATCACGGAGAAGGTGAGATCCTGCGTCGGTCCCCGCGGCAATCACTGGTCGGCGGGCCTCTATCCCGTGGCTACTCACGTAGCCTGGGGAAAGATCACCTGGGCGACCCCCGATGGCCGCAAGACGGGCGAACCCCTCTCCGACGGCATCTCGCCCATCCAGTGCATGGACACCAGCGGTCCCGCGGCCATGCTCAAGTCTGCCCTACGGATCGATCACCGGCACAGCGGCAACGGGACCCTGCTCAACATGAAGTTCCATCCCCAGGCGCTCGAAGGCGGGGGCAAGGAGAAGCTCGTCGCGCTCATCAAGACCTACTTCGAGCTCGACGGCATGGAACTGCAGTTCAACATCGCCAGCGCTGAGACGCTGAGGGACGCGCAACTCCACCCCGAGACCACAGAGACCTGGTCGTACGCATCGCCGGCTTCAGCGCCTACTTCGTCGAGTTGCACAAGGGTCTGCAGGACGACGTGATCAGGCGCACGGAGCTCGATCTGGTCTAGGGCGACGCGCCCCGCACACTGAGTGGCCGAGGCCCCGTCTGCGCTCAGCGCAGACGGGGCCTCGACTTATCCAGGACAGGAGCGGCGCGGGCCTAGATGTAAGCGGCCGCCTTGAAGCCGGACCTGACGGCCCCGGCGATCGTCCCCACCTCCGAAGCATCCCCGACCACGAAGACTTCGGTCTCCGGGGCGCTGCGGCGCAGGGCGTCGGCGACGTCGTGGCGCGCGGCCATACCCACGGCCAGGAGCACGGTGTCGGCAGGAAGCTCGATCCTTTCCGACGTGACCGTGTCCCGACAGACCACGGTATTGTCGGTCACTTCCTCCAGCCGGCACTCAATCGCACGGGGATCTCGAGCTGTTCAACCAGCCCCATCAGCTCCATGGCCGCGCCCCCGGCGGAGATCCTGAGGCTGGACATGTCCGGCAGCATCTCGATGACGGTCACGTCCTTGCCGGCGCGCTTGAGGCCGATGGCGCACTCGATGCCCACGGAGCCCGCGCCCACGATGACCGTCTTGTCGCCCGGTGTCACCGCGCCCGTGTCGGCCTCCGGCGCCCAGTGGACATGCGGCTTCTCTATGCCGGGAAGCTTCGGCACTATGGGCCGCGAGCCGACAGCCACGATGAGCGCCTCGTAGCCTTCGGCGTCGAGCAGTTCCTTGGTCGCCTCGGTGTTGAGAAGGATGCTCGCGGGAGCCTTGTTCGCCTGCCCCACCAGGTAATCGAGGTAGTCCTTGACGTCCTGCTTGAAGGAGCAGCGCCGACCCGGGCACCACGTGCCCGCCCAGACGGTCGCTCTTCTCGTAGAGCGTGACGTCATGCCCGCGGTCACACAAGGTCAGCAGGGCCTGGATGCCGGCGGGGCCGCCGCCGACCACCGCCACCTTCTTCTTGACCTCGGCCTTCTGGACCTTGCCTTCTGGAAACTCGGTCTCGTTGCCCAGATAGGGGTTGACGGCGCAGTTGATGACCGCCGGGATCATCAGACGGAACCCGCAGTACTGGCAGCGCAAGCAGGGACGCCGGTCCTCCTCCCTGCCCAGGGCGTACTTGCGCGGCATCTCCGGGTCGGCCAGAAGCGGCCGGCACATGGCAACCATGTCGGCCTTGCCGGAAGCGATGATCTCGTCGGCGCGGGCGATGTCCATGATGGAGCCCACCGTGCACACGACGATGTTGGGGAAGGCCTTCTTGACGCTGGCGGCGTAGTGGACGTTGTACTCCCTGTCCATCAGGTAGTTCTGCCACCAGTTGCGCATATATTGGAGCTCGCCGTGCAGTCCGGCGGATACGTGCAGGATATCGACCTTGTCCTGGATCAATTCGATGAACTGGAGCGTCTCGGGAAGGTGCATGCCGTCGGGATGGATCTCGTCGGCCGAGATGCGGTATTCGATCACGAAGTCCTCGCCGCAGAGCGCCCGGACCCCGTCCAGCACCTCGATGGCGAAGCGAGCCCGGTTCTCGAGAGAGCCGCCGTACTCGTCGGTGCGCTTGTTGTAGAGGGGACTGGCGAACTGGGCGATCAGATTCCCGTGACCGCCATGGATCATGCACATCTTCATGCCGGCCCTTTGGCAGCGATGGGCGGCGGCGGCGTACTTCTCGACGGTCTGCCGGATCTTGGCGTGGTCCATCTCGATGGTGTGGAGCATCTCCCGACCCTGCTGCTTCGCCCGCCACATCTCGTGGGAAGGAATGATCGACGAGGGGCTGTAGGCCGCTTTCCCCGTCTTGCCGGGATCGGAGTCCTTGCCGTTGTGATTGATCTCCAGCGAAGCGAGCGCCCCGAAGCCGTCGCACATCTCCGCAAAACGGCTGAGCGGGAGGAGACACTCGTCGGTGCCCAGATCGAGTTGGCGCTCTTCGTCACTCGCCTCTTTGATGTCGACGACGGAGTTGCCGACACAAAGGACGGCCGCTCCCCCTCTGGCGAAGACCCGGAAGAAGTCGACGAACTCGGTCGTCACCCGCCCGTCTCGGGAGGCCAGGTTGGGAGACGGCGGGGCCAACTCCAAGCGGTTCTTGAAATCGACTCCCCTGATCCTAAGTGGCGCGAACACGTGCTCGTATCTCGACCCCATTTGCCCTCCCTTTCATTCCCCAACTCGTGGAGCAACAGCTCCGAGGCCGAACAGTAGGGGGATGGTAGCAAGTTTGAGCGCCTCTCTCGACACGGCCCTGGTGGCGGGAGTGGTCCCCGCGCTGTCGTCCGGGCGGCGGCCCTCACGGACGCCCCTTGACAGACGACCTGCAGCGGAGAAGCATGGGTCTCCAAGCCAAGAAATCGTCCTCTGCGCTCCAGAAAGGTATAGACCCGATGACCACGGTTCCTCCGGAGAAGCCGCTCACGAGAAAGCAGATCCAGCGTAAGGTGGGCTTCTACCGGTTCCTCATGCCCATCTTGGGCCGGAAGATGATGGGCGGCGGGGGCGGGCGGGCCGGCAAGGAGCTCTACCTCGACACCGAGGCGGGCCGAGTCCGGGTGCTTGCCTACGATCTCGAGAACCCCAGGACGCTGCCGCTGTTCGTGAACATCCACGGCAGCGGCTTCACCATCGGGCACGCCGAGATGGACGACCGCTTCATGCCCGGCGTCGCCGCCAAGGCCGATGTGAAGATCCTCAGCATCGACTACAGCCTGGCGCCGGAAGCGATGTTCCCCGTGGCACTCGAGGAGTGCTACGCCGTGGTGAAGTACGCCAAGGAGCACGCGGCGGAACTGGGCATCGACCCGCAGAAACATCGCCGTGGGAGGGCACAGCGCGGGGGGGAACCTGAGCGCGGCCGTCTGCCTTCTCGATGCCGAGAGGAAGCAGCTGGGTCTCAAGGCTCTGATACTGGACTATCCCCCGCTCGATGTCCACACCGACCCCTATCTGAAGCCCCAGCCGAAGGAGGCGCTGCCACCGAAGATGTGCCGTCTCTTCGACGCGGCCTACACCGGCAGCCGGGAGGCAGCGAAGAACCCTCTGGTCTCGCCCTGCTACGCCACGGTGGACCAGGTGAAGTCGTTTCCGCCCACACTGGTGATCACGGCGGGCCAGGACTCACTCGCCGCCGAGGCCGAGGCCTTCAAGGACAAGCTGATCGAAGCCGGAGTGCTCGTCACCTTCAAGCGCTTCGAGGACGCTCGCCACGCGTTCACCCATCAAGGGGGACCCGAGGCCGACGAAGCCTGGCGGTTGATGATCGACCACCTCAACCGGTATCTGGCGCACGCGCCCGAGCCTTCGAGAACCGCGTGATGAAGCCCGGTCCGAGCGGAGGCGTGGTAGACACACCCCCACTTGCGGCGCCGGAGACCGAGTTGGGGCGCCATCGTTGGCGAGTGCTCGTCCTTGGCTCCATCGGAATGTTCATGGGCACGCTCGTCACGACGGTCGTCGCCGTCGCGCTCCCGGTCCTCGGCCCCGCACTTCAGCTCAGCTACTCCGAGGCGCTCTGGGTACAGGCCGCCTACGTGCTGACTATGAGCGTCTTTCTCATCCCCGTGGGCCGTCTCGCCGACAGGCACGGCCTCATGCGCTTCTACCTCATAGGCCTCGCCATCTTCGCCGTCTTCTCCATCGCCTGCTCGCTGGCCTTCAGCGGACCGTTCCTGATAGCGGCACGCAGCCTGCAGGGGGCCGGCGCAGCCTTCATGGCAGCTACCTCACCTGCTCTCGTGACCGCGGTCTTTCCGCCCGAAGAAAGGGGACGAGGACTGGGCCTGAACGCGATGGCGGGCTACTTGGGCCTGATGGCCGGCCCGCCCATCGGGGGCCTGATAGTCGGCCATGCCAGTTGGCGCTGGATCTTCCTCATCAACGTGCCTTTGGCGATCATCACCCTCGTGAACGGTTGGTTCCTGCTCGGAGCCGAACGCCGCGACCGCGCAGCGGCCCGCGAGAGGTCGGCGGCCGAGAGACGGGTCGAGGGACAGCCCGCGCCGGCCGCGGCCGGCGCCGGGCCTGCGACCGGCATCGGCGCGTCCCTCGACTGGGCCGGCACCGCACTGCTGGGGTTGCTGCTCGTTAGCCTCCTCGTGCCCTTGATCTCCGTCCCCTTCTGGGGCTGGCTGAATCCGCTCACGCTCGTTCTGCTGGCGGCTTTCGTCGTATTCCTGGTGGCCTTCATCGTCGTCGAGAGCCGCGTACGAGATCCCCTGCTCGATCTGGATCTGGTGCGTAAGAACCGGGTGTTCGCGGCGGGTACCTCCGCGACGTTCCTCAACTACGCCGCCATCTACGGGGTGACCACCCTCACCGCGGTGTTCCTGCAGATCGTCCAGGGGTATTCGCCCCAGCAGGCCGGACTGATCCTGCTCATACAGCCGCTGTTCATGGTGGGTCTCTCCCCCGTGTTCGGACGCCTTTCCGACAGCGTCGGCTCGCGGGTCCTTGCCACCTCCGGCATGCTGCTGGCAGCGGCCGGTATGCTCCAGTTGGGCCTCCTCCCCACCCCGTGCCCAGCGTGGCGCGTGCTGCTTGCTCTCGGCTTCGTGGGCATCGGCTTGGCCGCTTTCAGCGCGCCCAACACCTCGTCGGTCATGGGCTCCGTGAAGCGATCTGAACTCAGTCTCGCCTCAGGCTTCCTGGGGACTATGCGCACGACCGGTCAGGGTGTCTCCATCGCGCTGCTGGGAGCGATCGCCGCTTCGAGCCTCGGCGCCACCGGCGGGCGGGTGCTCTTCCTGGGCGAGGAGGCCAGCGAAGGCGCCGCGGCAGCTTTCTCGAACGGGTACAGCGCGGCCATGCTCGTTGCCGCTGGGCTGGCGGTCGCCGGCGCTCTGGTGTCGCTCGTACAGGGTCCCCGCTCGGCGTGACCGCCGGAGGGCTCCCCTCCGGTCACGACTCGCTACCCTCTGAGTTCCTTCGGCAGCCAGACTCCCTGGTCGACCAGCTTCCTCTGGACCTTGCCCACGTCCACCTTACGGGGCTGCACCCCGTCGGCGACAGCGACTGCCGCCGCCGTCCCGGCGGCCTCACCCATGGCCACGCAGAAGGGGATCAGATTGAGCAGATCGTTGGCAAAAGGATCCGAGGAGAAGCAGCGACCCGCAACGAGGAGGTCGTCCACCTTGACGGGCACGAGCGAGCGATAGGGTATCGCCTTGGGCGGTGTCTTGATGTGGAAGGGCGGGATCACGGCGATCGTGTCAGAGAAGACCACCCCCGAACGTACGTCGTCTTCGGTGACGACATGCTCGCCGATCAGCCGCCGGCTCCCCCTGGTCCCCAGCTGGGAAGCGGTGTCGAGGATGAAGCTCTTCTGGAAGCCCGGCATCTTGCGCTTCAGGATGTCGTGAGCCTTGAGCATGGCCTTTCTCACCGCCACCTCGGTCCAGGTGATGTCGTCGACGTCGAGGCAATCCCTCCCCAGCACCCAGTTGTTCACCCAGACCTGGTCGTCGCGGTGCGTCGGCAGAGGGAAGGCGTCGAAACCGATGGCCTCGCGCAGTTCGCCCATCAGCACTTTGAAGGCCTCGGGCTCAGAGTGCCGGAAACTGCTGTACGCGGGAAAGTCCACGTCTCCCATGCGCCAGACCACCGCGACCGAGGCGCTGCGCAGGTTGGGGTCGACGACTCCGTCGAATTCCGCACCGGCGGAGGCGAAGACATCCCCGTCCCCTGTCGCGTCGATGGTGGTCTTGCTCAGTATGGCCTGGCGTCCCGATTTGCTCTCGAAGGCGATCCCCCGCACGTGGTCACCGTCGACCATGGCTGTGCTTGCCCAGGAGTGGAGGTAGAGCTTCACGCCCGCTTCTTCGATCATCTCGTTGAGGACGCACTTGAGCATCTCCGGGTCGACGATGACGCTCATGCGCACGCGTCCGTCGACGACGAAATCGTGGTAGTGCTTCAGCTCTTCGATGACCTGCGGATCGGTCGACCCCATGAGCCGTCTCTGCGGGTGGCGGGCTCCGCCCTTTGCGGCGACCCGACGCATCATCTCGTCACAGATGCCGGCGATCTCCTGCTCCTCGGTGCCGGCACTCATGTTGGGGATGAGGATGACGAGGCCCCCCGTGGCCATGCCGCCCAGGTGGTTGTAGCGCTCGACCAGGGTTGTATCGGCTCCGTTCCGGGCCGCCGCCAGCGCGGCGGCCACTCCGGCCGGCCCGCCCCCGACGACCAGCACCTCGGTCTCCCGACAGACCTTCAACCGCCGCGAGGGCTCCAGGATCGTCTTCTCTACTTGGCTCGCCATGCCCGGTCGCGACTCCACGACCTTACGCCTTCTGGATGGTCGACTCTGCTTCCGGTCCGACAAAAGCCCCGGTGCGCTCGTCGAAGCGGAAGTCCTGGATCTTGCCCAGTTCCTTGCCCTCCACTTCACTCGCCCTCACCATCACGCACCTCCCATAATGTCCATACCCGACGTCGGCTCACCGAGGTCCAGGGCGATCAGACCGACCCCGCCCGACAGGCCACGGCTTAAGTGTACTCCGCGGTAACGCCATCATCCGGCCTGCCCGCCATCCACACCGCGGTCAGTTTCACGCTGGTGAACTTCCACCCTTGGGGCGTTCTCACGTAGCTGCAGTCGTACCAGCCACCGGCATCCCAATGATCGAAGGGGCTCTCGCGAACGTGCACGGCCTGCAGGTACGACCTCGACAGCGCCGTGTCTCCCGTGACCGTGATCTGGTGGTTGCTGCTCATGTGGTGAGTCCCGCCGTACGAGTCCATCAACCCCTTTTGCACGAACTCCATCATCTGGTCGCGTGAGATGGTCACGACTTCTCCGGTAGAGGAAGTCGGATCGGGTAGTTCGAGGACGCCACCGTCGGCATAGTTGTTCACGTAGCCGGCCGCGTCCTTCGTGTCCAGGGAACGGGCGAAGCTGTGGAGCAACTCGCTGATCTGCGCTCGATCGACCAACCACTGGACCTTCTCTGCCAAGGATTCATCCATGTTCGTATCCTCCAGGTTCGTATCTTCGTGCGGCACCGACAGCCCCGGCGCCTGCCGCTCCGCCGTGCGGTCCGCCGGTGGGTGCAGGGCCCGTTTCAGAGCACACAGCATATCCGAGGTGAATCTCGCGGAGATGTCCGCTTGCGGCACGATCAGGTCGAAGCCGTGACAACCTCCCGAGTAGACGTGAAGCTCGGTGGGAACACCGGCTCTGGATGAGCCTGCCGGCGTAGGCGATGTCCTCTTGCGCGAACAAGTCGAGGTCGCCGACGCTGATGTATGCCGGGGGCAGCCCCTTGAGGTCCGCCGCCCGGGGAGCTGACGCGTAACACGAGATATCCTCACCCCCGGGCTCGCACCCCAGGTATGAACGCCAACCCACAAGGTTGTTCGCCCGAGTCCAGAAGAGTGCGTCTGGGCGGGGATCATCGGCGAGTCCCACGTTCGCATCGTCCAGCATGGGATAGATGAGAAGCTGAAAGACCACGTCCATCTCTCCTCGGTCGCGCGCCAGCAGCGCGAGGCCGGCCGCCAGTCCGCCGCCGGCGCTACCGCCGCCGATAGCGATACGAGAAGGGTCGATCCCCAGTTCGTCGGCAGCGATCACCATCCATCGCAATGCGGCGTAACAGTCCTCCAATGCCGCTGGGAAGGGGTCCTCAGGGGCCAGGCGGTACTCGACGGCCACAGTGACGCAGTCCGCCTCCGCGGCCATTCGGGCGCACGCCGCTTCGTCCTCGGCGGCGCACCCCATTACGTAGCCCCCGCCGTGCATCCAGAGCAGAGCCGGCAACAGCCGCTCGCGATCCTTGGGCCTGATGATCGTCAGGGTCACGTCGGGCGCGCCTTCGGGGCCCGGCGCACTCCGTTCTTCTACCTCGACCTGGTCCAGAACGGAGGTCGCGGCCTCCTTCGCCTCCATCAAGCACTTCATGGCGAGACGAGCTGCCGGTATGTCGTCGAGGACTACGAACTCGCCCATCATCTCCCTGACGGGCTCCCTGAGCTCAGGGTCCAGTGATGCGATCGGGTCGTGGCTCACAAACATCGGCTCACTTTCTGAGGGCTGCGCCCCCGGTCTCAGGGTGGCGGTCGTCATCGCGTCGGCCGGACGCGCTCCCCGAGCGGCGATGCCTACTATAGCGGGGGCCTGAACTGAATTAGGCGCAGACTACCCAAGCGGTTTCGGCTGGTCCTTGTGTAGCCGAGGGCGGCCCGAGACATGCGTGCAGAAGAGGGAGGTCACCGGACCCAGAGCGGACGGATAGGGGCAGGATTGGCGGCTCTGTAATCAGCAGCCTGCTAAGCCCCGTATCCCCGTCCCACACTCCATGCGTCCGCTATCCGCTCCCCCACGGCCCAGTAGTGGTTGTCGGGCATGGTCAGCACGAAGGGGCGTAGTTGCGCGAGGTCGGGCTTCCCGTCCGGCAACAGAAAGCGTTCCTCCGTCCAGGTGCCGACGATATCAGCCACGAACAACTCGTGAGATCCGAGGTCGACCGTCTGATAGAGGCGGCATTCCAGGCAGAGCGGGCACTCGGCGATCATGGGCGCATGCTCCAGGGACCCGCGGAAAAGGGTGAACGGGGAGGCCTTGTCCACGCCCCGACTCGCCGAACGGAGACCACACCAGTCGGTCACCGCCACTTGGTCTGCGCTGGGGATGCAGACGCTGAACTCCCCGTGCTCGCGAATGCCCGCGTTGGTGGCGTGAGCTTTGCCTAGAGCCGCCACGAGACGAGGCGGGTTGGGCTGGCAACGGGTCACCCATGCTGCCGCAAGGAAGTTCGGCCCCGCGGAGAGTCGGCGCCGACGAGAGTCATCGGCATGGGATAGAGGAAACCTTGGGAGCCGAGATCGATCTTGTCCATGGTCGTCCTTCGGGTTAGCGGGCACCGTGTCGATTCGATGACAACAACCCCAGCATACAGCCCGAAGGCATGGTGGGGACGGGACCGGCGGGCCTCGACGCTTCTGCACGACCTACTCCGCGGACGTCCGCCCGCCAAGCGGGGGTTCTTGCCGCTGTTCAGGCGGTAGGCCATACTGAGCCGCTGTGCGAGTCCGACCGAAGACCAGGTGGGAGTGAGCCGTGAAGAACTCCGTCCGTGAACTGATCAAGCATAGGTACTCCTGCCGGGACTACATCGAACGCCCCATCGGCGATGCCGAGCGGGCCGCCCTTGCCGCCGCGCTTGCCTCGCTTGACGCCGGCCCTTTCGGCAACCGTTGCCGTCCTGCTCTCTTGGCCAGCACCCCGGACGACCGCGCCGCCCTCAAGGGCTTGGGGACGTACGGCTTCATCAAAGGAGCCACCGGTTTCCTCCTCGGAGCGGTCAAACGCGGCCCCCTCGACATGGAGGACTACGGCTACCTGCTGGAACGTGCGGTCCTGGAGGCGACCGACCTGGGACTGGGCACCTGCTGGCTCGGCGGCACGTTCACCAAGAGTTCCTTCGCCCGCAAGATCGACGCCCGGCCGGATGAGGTGGTCCCCGCCGTCATCGCCACAGGCTATCCCACGGAGACCAGCAGGAGACACTGGCTCAGGCGCGGAGCGGGGAGCGAGCGCCGGCTGCCGCCGGAGAAGCTGTTCTTTGATGAGAAACCGGCAACGCCCCTGGACCCCGCCGCGGACGGCGAACTGGCCGCTATCCTCGAGGCCGTCAGATGGGCTCCCTCTGCGTCCAACAAGCAGCCCTGGCGCCTGATCCGCAAGGACGGAGCCTGGCACTTCTACCTGGCCCGCACCAGGGGCTACGGCAAGGGTCCGCTCACCTCACTGATCAAGACGGCCGACCTGCAGCGTGTAGATATGGGCATCGCCATGTGTCATTTCGAACTGGCGGCCCGCGAGGCGGGCGTCGAGGGACATTGGGTGACTGACCGGCCCCTTCCCGAGAACACCGCTGCCGGCTGGGAATACACGGCCAGTTGGGTGATCTAGGGACCTGTCCGGGTCTTCGGCGTCTGCCATGCGTCACCAGGTCGGGGAGGAGAGCAAGATGCACCGCGCACGCGGCGTCCCGTCTAGCCCTACTTGAGTTCGCCTGTGTAGACGTGGTAGTCGCGGCCGTCCCCGTAATCAAGTCTATTGTGGAAGGTTATCTGCCCCGTCATGCCCGAGGTGAGAGTGTCTCTGTAATTGCTCTATCCCGCGAAATCGTAGTCCGGGTCCATCTTCGTGACGCCGTATAACCGAGCAGACCAACTGAATCCAGGGTCTCCTTTGAGCGTCCCCGCGAAGGTGGCCATCCCTTCACTCCAGTGAACAGGAGACTTCATGTTCCCGTAGTAGGTGACTTCCTCCAGGTACGTGCCTTCCAGGTCTCCCTGCATTTCGTACAGCACCCAGTTTTCTTCCATCACCCAGTCGCCGGACACGGGGTCGACGACCATGCCCTCCCAGTTGAAGAAATAGTCAACGAACTCGCAGGTCCCCTTGACGGCCGTCGCCGGAGCGGCCACGGCCAGTCCGGTGATGCCCAGCACAAGCACGACCACGAGCAAGACGAACGCGACCAGGAAGAGTGGTTTCTTGGAAGAAAGAAGCAAGGAATAATCAAGAGTAGATTCGGGATGGGAGCCCCCGCAGGCGGAGCTTGGTGGCAGCCAATCGGGGGGCAGGATTAAGCACTAGAACGGAGGCCCCGAAGGACCTCCGTAGTCTTCTCTGTTCTCTCTATGCCGTGATGCGCCCACGAAGCACTGGGTACACACATGCCACGAGCTAGCCGTCGGTCGCCCCTACGTGAACCTGGATGTTGCCGTTGGTAACAGGGATCGGATCACCAGGCAGGAAGTCCGGATGGTCTTCATAGAACGCGTCATCGGCCATGTTGTACGGTATCCACTCCAGCCAACCGGGGGCAATGGGCACGTAGAGGTAGTACTGCATCAGGTCGTTTCGTCCCGGTTCACCGAAGTCGATGAACACAAACCTCGCGGCAACGCTCGGTACCGGCGCGTCAAGCGTTGGGGCAAACGGTATGTATGCCACGAAGTCGGCTATCTCCGCGCCAGCATACGTGTATTCCTGATAATACTTCGGCGTTCCCATGAAACTCAGCTCTGCTGGCCACACATAGTCGGCCCCATGCCAGAAGTCTGCCCGCTCAAGACCCCAACCAGGCCAGTCGTAATCAGGGATCGGGGGGTCAAAGAGCAATCCGAAATCATCGATTGGGGGATCAATAAAGGTATTGACCTTGATCAGATCGTGGTACCGCAGTCCCGTGACGGGGTCATATGCACGAAGATCCTTAAGTACCAGGTCCCCTTGGAGAGTGCCGTTCTTCAGTTGTACGTTCACCACCATCCCGCCGTGGTAGTCCGGGATATCGGGATCGGGGTTGTGAAGCAGGAGATTGTGCGAGTTGAAACCACCCTTCACCCAACTGATCGGCGTGTCCGCCGACTTGGCATACGCGGTCGCGCTGACGCACAAGACGGCAACGGCGCACACCAGCAAGATCAACAAGACTCTCTTGGCTTTCATAAGACGCGCACCTCCTCCTCGGGCAGGATTGGTGTCCGCACGAAGCGATGCGCGGGTAGGGTCTCGTGCAAGGCCCCGTGTCGGCGGCCCGTCCGAGCTATGTGTGGGGAGGGACATCCACTCCCCGTATGGATTCAGTATAGGTCGGCTCTACTCCGCGTCAATCTACAACGATGCACTGAACCACCTAGATTCAATAGAGACTCAAATCGTTGAGCCCGATGCAGAAACAGCATACGGCGCGCAGCCATCTGCCCCTTGAAGAACAGGTTGTGGGGTCGCCCGGGCTCCCCGAGAGGACCCGCGCCATGACCATGCGGCCCATGGTTCTCTTGGGGTCCGCACGACCCACCATCCGACGATGGCGCAGGACCACACAGTGTCCGTTTGCAGTGTCCGTTTGCAGAATGTTTGCAGATCGGCGATTCTTGGCCGAGCGGACCTGGCAAGCCGCAATGAAAAAGACCCGGTAATCCGGGCCTTTTGATGGTAGCGGAGGCCCGAACTGGATTAAGCGCACGACTCCCCGGGCAGTTTCGGCTGGTCCTGGTGTAGCCATCCTTTGGGGGTCGAGCAAAGAGAATTCACGAAGCGACGCGGGGGTCCGGCCTGCTCCTGCCCTTAACCCCCCATTTTCGAAAGTAGCTTCCACAGCACCTGGGCCACTTCGCCACGCGTGGCGTTGGCATAGACGTTCCACCCAGAGCCCATGCCGACGAGGCCATCGAGCAAGCCGTTGTACTCCGCAATACGCAGGTTCGTTCCATGCGGTTCGCCGACTCCCGCGAACACGGACGGGGTCCCCGTCGGGGGATTCTCAAGTGTGCCGGGGAGGGTACTCTTGGCTCCCCGTACGATCATGCTCACCATCTGGTCGCGGTGGATGGGGTTCGTGGGAGCGAACAGGGTCTGGGCCAGGTTGATCCCAGTGGTTATGCCGTTGTCATAGGCGGCCTGCACATAGACGTGGGGATAGCCGGCGGCATCGGGAGACCCGAGATCAGTGAAACGAGTTGCGGTGGAAGTGTTGGGAGGGATGCCGAGCGTGCCCACGATCATCTTGGCGAACTGCTGCCGCGTCACCTCAGCATCGGGCCAGAACTTGCCGTCGGTCTTGCCGCTGATGATGCCGCGGGAGTCAAGGTCGGCGATGGCCTCGCGGTACGGGTGGGAGGCAGGTACGTCGGGGAAGCCGTCCGGAGGTTCCGGCGAACCACCACCGGACACCTCCAGCCAGTAGGCGAAGTTGTAACCGTACGGATTCGGCTCCACCCAGATGTAATAGGTGCCGGTTTGAGTGGGCGTGTACTGGATCTCGGCGGCTTCCCGTGAGGCTGCATCCTTGTTGTTCTTGGCCATCACGCGCTCACCCAGTTGGTGATTGTAGTATTTCGAGATCGAGGGCGTGCTGGGGTCGAGCAGACTGAGGTAGGCGAGAGAGGAGCCGCTGTTGTTGTATGGGGTGAGCGGTAGGAGGCGGATGGTCACCGGTTGGCCAGCGGTCAGACCAACCGCGTAGAGGTCGTCCGCATCGGCCTTGGAGGAAACCACCCCCGTCACCGTGCCCACACCGATGGCCGTGCCGGGGATATCATCGCTGTCCGCGGCCATGGCCAGTGGCGCCCGAGCCGTCCGGGTGACCGAAAGCTGGTAGTTGAGGGTTCCCGCCTCCCACTCGACCCACAGATAGTAGGTGCCGGATTTGGCCGGGATGTAGTCGTAGTCGGCCCAGAAGCGGATGAAACTGCCCCCGCTGAGCGTATAGCCTATCTCCCAGTCGTCGGCTGAGTCGGTGATAGAAGAAGCCCCCGGGACAAGCAGGTAGAGGGAGCCCTTCGGCCCGCTCGTGGTCCCGGGGTCACAGCGGATGTGGACTTCCTGCCCGGCAGTCAGGGTTACTGCATAGACATCGTTCACATCTCCCGAACTGACACTCTGGGACACAGCGCTGGCCAGCGCCAGCGGGTCACCGGGGATGTCGTCGTCGGACGCCGCCTGAGCGGGGCCGACGGTGCAGAACAGGGAGAAAGCGAACACCAGAGCAACAAGCAAGACACAACGTCGCATGACTGCCCCCTTCGCGGCCCTAGTATATGGCGACCAGCACCCATTTGCCGTCGCGAAACTCCACGGCCACGTCGCTCTTATCCCGCGTCTTGGCCAAGGTCCAGGCGAGAGTTTCCTCGCTCGTCGCGCCTTCAGGGATGCTGGCGTCGACCTCCGCGGTGCTGCCGTCCTCGAACGTCACCGTAGCCGTGGATTTGGCGTCCGTCAACCCGAACTGACCCCCAGTCTCGGCAGTGGTGACCACCGGCCCCATGACGGCGATCCTACGTTCTCCCTCTTGCGGTTCGGGCAGTTCGGATAGCCCAGACGTAGTTGCACTCGTCGAGTTGGTCACCATAGGGGTTGTTGTACTTGCAGCCATGGTGACCCCGCCGGGCTTGAAGCTGGCGAGAAGAGCGTCAAAGACGGGCTGATTCGCACTCCAGTTCTCCTCTGCCGCCTGCGTTTGCACGTGGTACTCCATAGGGCCAGAGAACAAGAAGTACAGAGTGGTGACAAACGGGACGCCGTCCTTGACGAAGCTGTGGGTCTTCCTGAAGCCGCTCATCCCGCCTATATTGGTCTCGGTCAAAGCCTCCACTGTCTTCACGTCGGTCACCCCAGTGCCCCAGGTGATGTCGGCCGATTCGATCTGACTCTTCAGGCTGGACATGTCGGATTCGTCGATGGGCTGGCCCATGTAGAACGCCCTCACCTCGGCCAAATCCATGTACATGTCCGCTGCCACAGCACCGTCGTGGTCGAGCACGCCGACATCGCTCACCTTGCCGCCCCAGGCAAGCGCCCCGCCGCTGTCAGGGATAGTCTCAGCGGTGACCTCGTATATCTTCAGCTTCCAATCGGCCGGATAGTCGAAGCTGTAGCCGTAAGCGGGGTCGGTGTAAGTCTCAACGCCGGTGGCCGTCGAGCCGCAGGCCCCTACTACCGCGGCAACCGAAAGCAGCACACACACCAGCACGACCAAGAACGCCAGCGGATGTGAGACCAGCGGTCTGACCACCTGTCTCCTACCAGTGATGCCATCGCGGTTGGCTGCACCTTCTCCGTCCACAGGCCACCCCAAGCTTTCACCGGGAATACGTGCTTGCTTTGAGTATAGGCCGGCCCGCTTCCGAGTCAACGGCGTGGGAAGCCGCCGCTGGCTGAAGCGTGGCGGCGCATCGGACCAACGGCCGCCTTTGTTGGAAGCGGTCGTAGGTGGCCTGAGCGATCCCCCAGACCATAGACCCGTAGGCGAAGACATCGGCCGCCGTCATCAGCGGGCGCCACGCCTCACAGGCGTGACGTAGTCTGCTGGCTTACCCCCGCTGTTAGCGCGCGACGATCGTCGCGAAAATGGTAATCACCACAGCGATCACGACAAAAGCCACAGCGATATTGAACGATAGTTGCGTCCACCATTTGGCCTTGCGGGAAGATTCCTGAGCGCCGATATAGTCGCCAGCTGCCAGCCTGTTTCCAACTCTGGTGGCATGCACCACCGCCACGATCCCGGTGGGCCAGAAGCAGAGTATGAGCGTGGCGATGGCCCAGCCAAGATAGCTTTTGACCTGTACGGGTGCTCCGAAGTGGGGAACTGGCCCCGCCGGGGGGTGTCCCGGCATCTGATACGGCGCTCTCTGAGATGCTGCGGGCGGTGCCGCAGGGCGTGGCTCATAGGTCTGACTCGCGTGCTGGGGCTGATAGGCCGGCTGCGCCTCCGAAGGGTTGGGTCGCACTCCTTGAACGTCCAGTCGGAAGGGCGCCATGTCCATACCGCAATTCATGCAGAATCTGGCTGACGCGCTGTTTGGATTGCCGCACTGCGGACAGTATTCCGTCTCTTCCTCCAGCGGTCTGCCTCCAGTGGGGCGCTGTGATTGCGTCTGAAGCTCCGCAGCGCTGCCTCCGACCAGGCGCTTCACAGCCGCAATGTCGTTGAACGCGAAGACCCGGGTCAAGAAGGAATCCTCAGAGAGGCGAGCGACGCACTGCAGCACGGCCAATACGGGGTCGTGCGTTTCGATTATCAGTATGCCGTCCGCAATGCTCCCAGACCCCAGTTGCCACCTCACGTCTAGGTCTTGTCGGTCGGAGGCGGCGAGGGTACTGCCCAAAGAGCTGAAGAGCATGGCGGCCGGCCACTCTTTCGGTACTCGACTGTCTTCCGCGACTCTCTCAGCTTCAGCAAAAAAGGTATCTACCTTCTCCCGAGGCAGTACGGGCAGCACTCCGCACAGCCGTATGAGTTCTTGGTGCTGCGCATTGCCCCAACTTTCGAAATACCTCTCGTTCAGGCTCATGACGCCGTCCTCCAGAACCCTTCGAATCTCAGCACGATTGTCCGCCAGCGTCCCGGCCCGCTACTTGCTTGCCCGTCCGGCTCTTGGTCGGGGCTGATGGTCCAATGAAGCGGTCAACTCGGCATGGCAGCGACTGCCCTGCAAGCCTCTTCACTCGGCCCGATCGACGAGGTGACCCTCGGCGTCGATCCAGAGCGTCGGCCGGCCTCGAAGGCCTGCGAGCAGGGCGAGGGCACCAATGACACCGACGGCCAGCAGAATTCCGCCGATGTACCCTCCAGGTTGAACGGTCCAACCGCTGTCGAGAGTGAGCATCAGCACGTACCCGATCGCTCCGAACACCCAAAGCGCGGCCACGACCCCGAGCCGGATCGGGAGCCATCGCTTCCGATACGGCCTGTTCCCGCCCAGGCGAGTCTTCCATTCCTTCCTGAACGGGCCCGTCCCTTTCCCCACAAGGACCGCGCCCGCCACGATCAAGACAGAGGTCAATAACAGGACGTAGATGGCACTGTCGGCCCAGCCCCGCCAGAGTGCGACCAGACCGCTGGCGACCCCCAACAGCATCAGCACGTAGCCGCTGATGCGGAGCCCCCGGCCTGCCCGAGGCAGAAGGAAAGAGCCGATGGTGAGGACAGCGGTCGCGACGGCGAGTGCGAGAAAGCCCCAACCCATGGTGAGGACATCGCCGCCTCGCGTGGCCACAAAGACCTCGTCGTCAAGGAGATCGTTCAGGCGGCCGCCTACCGTGCCCTCGTACCACTGCAAGAGTCCCAGAAGGAACAACCCAATGTATCCAAGTTCGATTAGGCTGTAGCCTGCCCGTTGGAGCCCGGAGGGTATGACGCCCGCGGTGAGTCGCACGCCGGCGCTCCTCGTGAAGGTGTTCCCGGAGGCCGGCGACGCAGCCGCTCGGGCTTGCGAGGCATCTGGGCGCAGGGAAACCTCATCGCGTTCGCTCGCTTCCACCGTCGGGGATTCCAAGGAGACAGAAGACACCCCTCGCTCGGTCGGCGGAGAAGCTGGTGGCTGCGGAGGAAGATCGGGCTGCTGGGGCCGTACCTGGTGGGCCATCTGGTTCTGCGGGAAGGCTGCTCGCGCCTGTGGAGCCCACTTGCGGTAGGGAACCAGGTCCACGCCGCACTTCATGCAGAACCTGGCATCCTCGTGGTTCGGACTGCCGCACTGCGGACAGTACATGAGCCTCCCCTTTGCTTCCCTGCCGACCCGCAGATCTGTCTACTCGCCTGCCAGGCTCCCCCAGCCAGTTTCCCCAGCGGGCAGGTTGGAGAAGGTCATGACGTCAAAGCCGTTGGCTTCGGCCCATTTCTTGGCTGCTCCGCTGAGTGCGCTATTGCCAGAGTTCAAAAAGTGCTCGGCCATCACCTTGTTTGCCTGGCGATCGAAAGCTTCCAGAAGAGGCGTCTCGGTCTCGGGTATTCCGAGGTGGATGAGACCGTAGTAGATGAACACCGTCTCTTTCGCTGCGAGCCACTCCACCAATTTGGCCGGGTCGTCCTTGTTGATGAGCGCAAGGGCATCAGAGGCGGATAGTCGGACGTTCGAAGCGCCCGTCTCCTCTACGTTGGACGTCATCAGGGTGAGCAGGCCCGCTTCAGCTCCTTTGTCACCGATCTGCCCCAACGCCTTGGCCGAGTAGCTCACGACCACCCAGTCAGCGCTGTTGAGCCCCGTCAGCAGAGCATCAACCGCTCCGGTGCCGAGCTTGGCGAGCGACGCCAAGACCGCGTCTCGGACCACTTCAGCCCCCGCGAGCAACTCGACCAGGGCCGAAGCCGCGGCTGGGTCACCGATGTCCCCGAGGAGTCTCACCGCCCAGTTTCGCGCGGAGCCAGGGGCCTTGTCGTCCGCGGCCAGCGCAATGAGAGGGTCAACAGAACCCGCCCCAATGGCCAGCAGGGCCTCATCGACCACGGCCTTCTCATCACCCGGCACGTAGAGCGGCGGTCCGTTGTCCTTCACCCAGCTGACGATCGGCTCGGCAGCCCGCGGATCGGCGAACGTGCCCAGAGCCTCGATGGCGGCCGGTTGTTCGTAGCGCTCCACGCGGCTCTTCTCCGAAGCCGACGGCGTGGTCTCGAGGACGCTGATGATGGCAGGGACTGCCCGTTTGTCACCGATGGTGGTGAGGACCTCCACCGCGTAGCCTGCCGCCGGCGAGAAGGGGTCGGCCTCGATGATCTCTATCAACGGCTCCACCGACGCAGGATCAGCCAGTTCTCCAAGGGAGGTGGCGGCGTCGCCTGCTCGCGTCGGGTCATCTCCTTGGAGCATGGCGATCAGCCCGGGAATATCCCCCTCCTCCTCCAGGCTGGAGACGCTTGGTCCGCAGCCGCGCGAGCCCAGCACGAAGTAGAGGGCAATCACGATAAGCACCAGCACCGCGATTCCTGTGACGATGTTTCTCCGCACCGATGAATCCCGTGCCACCGCTTCACCTCCCCAGCGGACCCTATGACTTAGAGTATAGGCCGAGGCGGCGCTCTTAAGATAGGTACGCATATCGAATCCAGCGACATGAGCGTCGTCTTTGGCAGCCAAGAGCATGCGGCCCAGGTTCTCCTGGCCCAGGTTCTCCTGACGTTCCATGACCTACCGTTTGACGATATCGCAGGGTTCAAATCGGGGTCTTGAGTTAGTGTCCACAGAAGTGGTGTACGAGATTCCGGTCACCTGAGGTCTTGAGATGAGGTGACCACTGCTCCATCCTCGAGGATGGCTTAAGTCCGTAACCGAGGAGGACACAGTGGTCGAACTAAGGATGGACCCCCTGGCGTGGCTGCGCAAGCAGGTGGAGACCGCAGATGTCGATCTTTTGCGCGAGATGGTGCGCACGTTCGCCGAGAACCTCATGTCCGCGGAAGCTGACGCTCTCTGCGGCGCTTCCGTATGGAGAACGGAGCGACGACCGGGTGAACCGCCGCAACGGCTATCGCGATCGCGACTTCGACTGCCGGACCGGCACCATCGAACTCCGGGTCCCCAAACTCCGCCAAGGCACCTACTATCCCGAGTGGCTCTTCGAGCGCCGGCGCCGGGCGGAGCGGGCGCTGGTGGCCGTCATCTGCGAGTGCTACGTGCGCGGCGTCTCCACGCGCCGCGTCGATGGTCTGGTCAAGACCCTGGGGATGGAGGGGATATCCAAGAGCCAGGTCTCAGCGCTGGCCAAGACCCTCGACGGCGAGGTGGCCGCCTTTCGCTCCCGGCCGCTGGACGCCGGTCCCTATCCCTACCTGTGGCTGGACGCTCTTTCGGTGAAAGTCCGCGAAGACGGGCGGGTGATAAACGTGGCCATCGTCGTCTGCCACCGCCGTCTCCGCCGATGGTCACCGCGAGATCTTGGGACTCGATACCTTCACGGCTGAAGACGGCGCCGCCTGGACCCAGTTCCTGCGAGGTCTTGCGGCCCGGGGCTCTCCGGGGTCAAGCCTGGTCATCTCCGACGACCACAAGGGCCTGGTCGCGGCCATCGCCGCCGTTCTTCCCGGATGTGCCTGGCAGAGATGCCGGACCCATTTCATGCGCAACATCCTCTGCCGCGTGCCCCGATCGGCTCAGCCCTTCGTGGCCACGCTGGTCAGGACCATCTTCGCCCAGCCCTCAGCCGATGAGGTGCAGGCCCAGCTTTCGCGGGTCATCATCAGCTCGAGGATCGATTCCCCGAGGTGGCGCGGATGCTGGAAGATGCCGCCCCTGACATCACCGCCTTTACCGGCTTCCCGGTGGAGCACTGGCGGCAGATCTGGTCCAACAACCCCCAGGAACGCCTCAACCGGGAGATCAGGCGCCGAAGCGACGTGGTGGGCATCTTCCCGGACAGAAGCTCCATCATCCGCCTGGTCGGCGCCGTCCTTGCCGAGCAGCACGACGAATGGCAGGTGGCCCGGCGCTACATGAGCCAGGAATCCTTGGCCAAGGCCATGGAGCCTGCGGCGGTCCACCGCGGAGCTCGAAGAGGAGGTGGTGCCGCTGCTCATGGCGAGCTGATGTGACGAACTAGAGGATGGAGCAACCGAGAGTTCGTACACCACTTGACAGGACGTGACCCGCGTCTTGAAATAAGACCCCGATTTGCAGGTGAAAAGGTAGCGGGGGCCCGGACTGAATTAAGCGCAAGACTCCCCAGGCAGTTTCGGCTGGTCCTGGCCTGACCCGGGCCCGAGGGGCTGACACACAAGGATGTGCATGATCGTGAGGTGGCGGGACCCGGGAGCGCACGGATGGGACACATGCTGAGAGGCTTCGCCTTCCTCCGCCGAAGCTGTGCATGACAGGAGAGGGCCGTCGTCAGCCGGAGCGGGGCCCGGCCTGATCAACCACCGACATCTTGTGCCGCCTGGCAACGGCAGAGAGCGTACAAGTCAACCGCCGCCTGGCGGGCTCGAGTTCAAACCCAGTAGAGCCCACCATCTACCCGCAGACTACTGGGGTCGCCTAGGACGACTTCGCTTGCCCTGCCAAGCGTGACCTACTGGCTGCCTCGGCTCAGCATCCACCTCAGCGTCCTCACCCGAGCAGACCAGCCTTGCTGCCGTGGCTGCCCTCCCGTGTAGACTGCTGCCCGGTCCAGCGCATCTTCAAGCAGAGCGTCGTGCAGCGGTCGAACTACACCTATCCAGGTAAGTCTCGACGCCCCGTTGGTCTCCATCTCTATGGTATGCCGTAGGACACAATGGCCATCCGTTCTTTCGTCCACCTCAAATCGATGGGTTCCGACGAAGCCCTTCGGCTGCGTAAATCGAAAGCCGACACTGCGCCCGGGTTCATACGACTCCACTACATAGCCGATCACACCACCGTGACCCCCCGCGGCTCCGACCCCGAGTGGCCGGTCGAGTTCCATGGCGGGCCACCGATCATGCGGCCACAAACGATCATTGTCCGATGCTAGGCTGTCCAGTAACTCGCCCACCACGGCAGCCGGGGCACCAAGTTCACGCTCATGGATATTGACGACGGACAATTCCACACCTCCCCATGCCTTACGAGTCCCAAGCTAATACGACTGTAGGCATCGTATTCCCGCTGGTCAAGTCTCCGTGCTCACCGACGCAACTCCTCCCCTGCCGGGGCGCGAAGACCATCCTCAAGGAGTACCTCAAGCCGGTCCGGCCCCAGTTCCTGGCCGCCGAGACTACCAGCGCACGAGCTATCTCCCCGGCGAGATCGGACAGATCGACTGGTGGCAACTCCCGGTCTCGGTGCCGGTGGAACGAGACGCTCTCCGCAAGGCTTCGGCCGTATCCGGCGGACCGTACTCGCCCCACTTTGTCTCGGTAAAGATAGGCTTAGTGTTCTCCCTGGGGACTGCCGTCACTTGTCGTCTCGTTCATGGTCACCCGCGTTCCCCAGGTCTTCTGGGTCGCGCGTCCTGCCCGCCGACCCTCGTCGTCGGCACACCCATCACGACCGTCCGCGGACGAAGGTGACGCATTCGTGTGTGAAAGATACTTCGTCCTTCAGCCAGCCGGCCTTCATCCACTCGTGCGCCCACGTGTGCGTGCCGTCGGTTTCGTTCGCCCACCACGCGGAAGGCGTTCGTGCCGATTTCGGCAGCGTCGAGCCGAGAATGTGCTCGATCTCCGCGAACGAGAGCCTGACGCGGTCCCCGGATTGCCGCTTGAGGTACTCGACAAGCGGAGCATACTTGGTTCTTCGCGGGGTAGTGGTCATGGCCCCGTGCCCCCTGTTGTGCGCCCGTTCGGGAGTGGCTGTACGGCTCGCGTCAACTCGACCGACGGTCCCAACAGACCGAGGCTGCTCCGAGCGGAGCATGCCGACGATGGCGTTGTCTATGACCTTACTCCGGCTGCTGTTCCATCCCTCGCCCACGAAGCTCCCGGGATTGACCTCACTCGCGAGTGCGGCAAACGTGCTGAAGGAGAGCGAAAAGAACTCCCGCTGACCATCTGGAACTCGGTGCTGTGCCAACCGAAAAAGGTTTGCGTGTAGGCTCGATCTACGGGCACAACAAGGTCCGGAAGGACGTGGTGCAGCGCCTTGGTTCCTGACACGATTGGCGTCTTGTTCTCGACTATTCCCAGTGTCTCGATCATGTGCCAGAGGACACCCGAGACCGCTGTCACGTCCATGGGTTCATCAATCGAGACGCCAGCCAGAGCGCTCAACTCCGGCTCCTTGAAACGCAGCCGCCCTGCGAAGTCCTCGAAGGGCACTAGGTACGAGCCGCGCGCTCCAATCCCCCAGGCCTGGAGAGTCCTGTATAGCGAGTGCAGGTAATCGGGATCGTCGAGGGCCCCGGCGACGGTGTCGTGTCGTCTGCGGAGGGCGATTGTCTCCAGATGGAACTCGAGCTGGCCCCGTCGAGTGAACGGCGGAGCTTGCTCGAACGCTCGGAGATACCGCTCGAAATCGGCGGTCAGCACTGGAAGGCGCCATGAGCGATCGAGACTCGGCGTCACGCTTCTCGCCTCCTCCTAACAAGCACTACCTAGGCTGCAAAGGTCCGCCGAGACCGCCTATCAGTGTCTGCACTGATAGCGTCGGCCGTCCGAAGACAGCCAACGAACCGCAGCAGCAGAGAACCCTGTTCCGGGATGCTCATTGTATCGGCTGGAGCTGCGTGCGGGAGATATCGAGAAGACCATCGTCTGGGAACACGGTGACTTTCCTGGGACGCAGCAGGCGCAAGCCTTGAACGAGTGGTTCAAAAAGCTTCAGCAGATGATCGAGGACAAACCCGAGTACCAGCGGATGCCGCCACTGGAAGGTGGCTACGCCTGACCGCCGAGACTGGAGAGGCTTCCTTTGAATCGCGGTCCTCTCGTACCACTCAATGCCTGGCCGATCGCTCTTAACATCAGGGGACCCCTGGGCGATTGATCAGCATAGACGTCGCCGATGCGGGCGTCCAGGAGCCCGGGTCCAGGAACAACCAGCACACT